>DAOUJQ010000023.1:0-276273 GCA_034422455.1 Dehalococcoidia bacterium | reverse complement strand
GCGCCGTTGTTGAGGATGACCGTCAGGATGGGCAGGCGCTCGCGGACGGCGGTCTCGACGTCGAGGAGGACGGTGCCGGCGGCGGTGTCGCCCATGACGTTGACCACCAGCTTCTCCGGCGCGGCGCACTTGGCGCCGAGGGCCAGGCCGAGGCCGGTGCCGAGCTGGGTGGAGTTGCCCCAGCCCATGTAGCTCTTGCGGGCGATAGTCTCGAAGAAGGGCACCATCTGGTCGCGGGGGTTGCCGGAGTCGTGGGTGACGATGGCGTTGGCGCGGTCGATGGTGTTCTGAAGCTCGTAGACGACGCGGTAGGGGTTGATGGGCGTCTCCTCCGAGGTCAGGTGGGGCATCCACTCGTCGAGCCAGGCGGACTTGACGGCCTGCACCTCGTCGGCGATGCCGTTACCGGCGCGGCCGGCGCCGCGGCTGCGGACCTCGTCGATGAGGGCGCGGAGCACCAGCTTGGCGTCGCCGACGACGGCGTGGTTGATGGCGTACTCGTTGTCGAGGTCAGCGGCGTCGGAGGTCGACTGGATGACGACCTTGCCCCGGGGGACGGTGTAGCTGGCGAGGGTCTTCTGGAAGCTGGTGCCGATGCCGAAGACGGTGTCGCAGCGGCCGAGGAAGTGGCCGACCATCTTCGTGGCAGAGGTGCCGCCCGCGCCGAGGGCGAGGGGGTGGTCCTCCGGGAAGCAACTCTTGCCAAGGGTGGTGGTCAGGACGGGGGCGTTGATAAGCTCAGCGAGCTCCTGCAGCTCGTCGCTGGCGTCGGCGTGGAAGATGCCCTGGCCGGCGTAGATGACGGGAAGCTCGGAGGCGAGCAGCACAGAGGCGACCTCGCGGATGTCGTCGGGGTCACCGGCGGAGCGGCGGCGCTGGACGGGCTGGTAGGCGAACTCCTCGTCGGCCATCTCGGCGTTGACGACGTCGCCGGGGATTTCCATGAGGACGGGCTTCGGGCTGCCGGTCCGGAGGGCCGACAGGCTGCGGCGCATCATCTCCGGCACGCGGTCAGCGCTGTTGACGATGCCGGTCCACTTGGTGACGCCCTCATAGTGGCGGACGGAGTCGTAGACGCTGGGCTGGTTCTGGCGCGCGGCGCCCGCCTGGCCGGGCAGGATGAGGATGGGGGAGGAGTCGGCGAAGGCCTGCGCGACGCCGCCGTAGGCGTTCTCAATGCCGGGGCCGCCCTGGAAGACGCAAACGGCGAGGGGGCTGCCGCCGTTGGTGCGGGCGTAGCCCATCGCCATGTTGACGGCGGTGCGCTCGATGCGGGTGATGATGGGGCGGATGCCGACGGAAGCGGCAGCGTCGATGAGGGGGTTGTTGGGGAAGCAGAAGATGTACTCGACGCCCTCCTGCTTCAGGATGTTGGCGATGGCTGCGCCGCCCTTCATGGTGGTCCTCCTTGTGGTGTGTACGCCGCGCACGTTGCGCACGACGATGGTATGCCGAAATTGGGCACGGGCAGTGTACACCAGCAGTCGGCGGGGCGTCACGGAAGCGGCGTCAGGCGCGGCGGACGGGCGGGGAGGGCGGGTGCTACCCTCGGCGGATGCCCTGGATTCCCGCTTTTGCGGGGATGACGGGATCGTTTGGGCGCGGCGGAGGGCGGGGAGGGCGGGTGCTACCCTACCCGAATCGCACCCCTGCAAACCACAGTGCCATCCACCCGGAGGCCACACATAAGTGCATCGCCAATGCTCAAAGAAGAGAAGCGTTCGTATTCAGGCAGGGAAACTCTTTCTAACAACCCTTCATCCGTCAATTCCTGGTCATCAGCGACCCAACAAAGGTGTGACCCGTTCGAGCGTAATCCGCAAGCAAAACCAGCCCCAGCACCAACAGAGACGAATCGCTCGCCTTCGGGCGAAGTCAACGAGCCGACGTCCAGTCCAGTGATTCCCGTGGATTCCTGCATAGCCCAGCACACAGCGGCGTGGTCATCGGTGAGTCCACAGGCATGGGTAATGCTCACGCTGATAGACTTGAAGGTCTCCTCTGAAGGTGGTTGCGGCGCTGTTCGCACCGACTCCTCACCAAAGTTCACTGCGCTCCAACACAGTGCTGACCCATCGGTACGAATCCCGCAGGCGAGGAAGTGCCCTATGCTAACCGAGGAGAACGTCTCTCCCTCCGGCGGCTGACCAGCCTCGATTCCGTCGAACAGAGACGCGAATCCTCCCTGAGGCTCAACTATCAGCCAGCATTGGGCTGATCCGTCGCTGCGCAACCCACAGGCACTGTAGTAGCCGGCGTTGACTACTGAAAACTTCTCTGCTTCAGGGCCAAAAGATTGCCGGTCTTCTTCATACGTGCGGTACGTAGACTCCCAGCAAGTGACCAATTGGTCCTGGTCCAAGCCACACAGCGCAGCTCCGCCAGTGCTGATGGCCTGGTACGTGCGGCCATAAGGAGGTGTGGCCGTACTTTGCGGGTCATCTCCACTCCAACACTGGACGGAACTGTCGTCTCGCAAACCGCATACGTCAAAGACGCCAACGCTAATGGCGGTGAAGGTTACCGATTCTCGAGGCCCAGGTTGGTAATTCCGGTCCCTCTGTGAGCAGACCACGGTCCCGTTGGAACGCAAGCCGCAGGCGCCCAGATGTCCGGCTTCGATTGACGTGAAGGTCTCACCCGCCGGAGGCTGCAGGGAGCCGTTCTCATCATCTCCCCAACATACGGCAGCGCCGTCGGGCCGCAGCCCGCAGATCAAGCCTCGGCCGCTCGTCAGCGAAGTGAACGTTTCACCCGTTGGCGGCGTGGCCCTACCATTGCGATCCAAGCCCCAGCAGACGGCTGAGCCGTCGGGGCGCAGGCCGCAGGTGCGGACATGGCCGCTGGTGATGTCCGTGAAGGTTTCGCCCGGAGGGGGCGATGCCATGCCATCGCGGTCCAGCCCCCAGCAGACGGCTGAGCCGTCGAGGCGAACGCCGCACGTGTGCAGCCTGCCGCTGCTGATCGCCTGGAACGCCTCGCCCTCCGGCGGGGATGCCCTGCCGTCCTCGTCAAATCCCCAGCAAACCGCGGAGGCGTCCGGGCGCAGACCGCAGGTATGGAGCCAGCCGCTACTGATGGCGGTGAAGGTCCCATCCGGCGGTGTTGCCCTGCCATACCCATTCAAGCCCCAACAAAGCGCTGTGCCGTCGGGGCGCAGCCCACAAGTATGGGCATCTCCCGCACTAATGGCAGTGAATGTCTCCTCCTCCGGTGGGTAACCATAGCGATTATCCCCCCAGCAGACCGCCCTGCCGTCCATCCGCAATGCGCAGCCGTGGGAATCCCCGGAGCTGATTGCAGTAAACAGCCAAGGGTGAGCAAGAGGCGGGGGCGTAGCGTCCGGCGTCGCAGTGGGCGAAGGGATCAAGGCAGGGGTGGGGGAGACGGATACGGCAACGGTTGCAGTTGGTGACGGCAGGGGAGTAGGTGAGGCGGATTCGGCTATGGCGGCGGTTGGTGACGGGAAGGGAGTGGGTGAGGCGGGTGCGCCTACAGCGGCGGTTGGTGACGGGAAAGGCGTGGGTGAGGCAGATTCAACTACGGCGGCAGTTGGTGACGGGCGAGCCGAGGAAGTGGACGCGGGGCTTTCGGGTGGGGCATCCGGTGGCGACTCTCCAAACCAGCCGCAGGAAGCGCCGAACAGCATCACGGCAGCCAGGGCCAACACAGATGCTGCCTGCCACTGCCTTGTGTGCAAATTCACCTCCGCTCGCGAGCGAACTGTCCGTTCCCCTCCTGTCCAAGATAGCAACGCAAGTATAGCCAATCAAGTTCCTGAATGCGCGGCGGGTGTCACCGCGCGGGTCAGGGTGGGGCAACCCTCGTGGTTGCCCTTCGATGGCGTTCGTCCGGCTCAGGCGACACCCCCATCCTAACCTTCCCTCTCGAAGGGGGAAGGGACTACAGGGCCGCTCCCAAGGCGCCGTTCACCCTTCGACAGGCTCAGGGCGAACGGAGGACTAGCGGCCGGCGTCGAGGTCCTGGGTGATGAGGTAGGTGAAGTAGCGCCATGCCCCGCCGCCGCCCGCGCCGCCCCGGATGGCGGGCCCACCGACGAAGTGGTCGAGCTCGGCGATGGTGGGCTGGTTGCGGGCCTCGACCATGTCGGCCTCCGGGATGCCGGGGTGGTCCGGGCCCATGGCGCAGTAGGCGTACCAGTTCATGCGCGCCTGCTCCTCAAGGTGGAGCATGTTCATGACGGACTGCTCCAGGTTGTTGCCGGTCGTCACGGCGCCGTGGCCTCGCAGCAGGGCGGCCTGGGAGTCGCCGAGTGCCGCAGCGACGCCCTGGCCATCCTTCTCGGTCAGGATGAGCTTGTTGTGGGGGTAGACGGGGAGGGGGTTGCGCACGAGCTGCGAGCCCTCGTTGCACATGGGCACGAGGCGGGCCTGCAGGACGCTCATCATCGTGGCGTAGCGGGGGTGGCAGTGGACGACGGACTGCACCTCCGGGTGCGACTTGTAGACGGCGGAGTGCATCTTGACCTCAAAGCACTGGGTGGCGTTGGGCGGGCCACCCACCTTCCGGCCCTCGAGGTCGCAGACGATCATGTCCTCGGGCTGCATGAGGGGAAGGGCGTCGATGGCGTAGCCGCGGCCCTTGACGATGAACTTGTCGGGCTCGCCGGGGACGCGCAGGCTGGCGTGGCCCAGCGACACGAGGACGCCGGTCGCGAGGCCGACGTGGGACAGGATGCGGTTGGCGATGGCTACGTCGCGCTTGACGTCGTCTATGTCTGGCATGGTTGGCCTCCTTCGTTTGGTGTGGCCCGTTCACCCTTCGACAGGCTCAGGGCGAACGGGGGTGAGCGACTATGCGGGTCGCCCCGCCCGGCCCCGTATCGGGGTACGGGGCCTGCTTTCGCCGGTACGACGGTTAGCGAAGCGCGGGCAGTCACGTTGGCTGTAGCCACGGGTACCCCACCCTTCCCAGCCCCTCTGGGTTCCTGCCTGCGCAGGAACGACGGGAGGTCGCCCCTACAGGCGACTGCTAGGACGCGGGCGCGGGTTCCAGGAGCTCCGGGTGGTCTACGAAGGCTCTGCGGAGCTCCTTGGTGCCCTCCAGCCAGTCGATGTTGCGCTTCATGACGATGTCGCCGGAGCGGACGCGGTAGACCTCGGGGTTATCGACGCCGGGGGCGGGGACGCCCTCCTGCAGGGAGCGGGCGGCGTCGATGGCGCGGCGGCGCGACTTGATGACCATGGTGTCGCTGGTGCCGAGGCGCTCGCGGGTGCGGTCGGAGATGGCGCCCATGCTCTCGGTGACGGCCTGGTCCTGCAGGTGGATGCCGGTGATGCCGGTGTAGATCTCGTTGTTGCGCTGGGCCACACGGTCGATCCTGTAGTCGTTGCGGGCGTTGGCGGCGAGGCGCCAGCGGCCGTGCCAGCCGGAGGTGTTGGGCTGGTACTCCATCTGGCCGGCGCTGCCGCCGAGGACGCGGCCGTTGCGGTCGGTGCGGCGGACGGCCGGGGCGCCGGGCGTGGGCGCCGCGAGGGCCCAGAACATCGTGTGCTCGTCGTCGACGGGCACCCAGGCGCGGACGCGCACCTGCAGGCCGAGGCGGCCGGTGGGGATCATCGTGTAGAAGGGGAGCAGGAACTGGGCGAAACGCCAGTAGTAGGAGTCCTCCTCCGCCGGGCGGTAGGCGGCGTACATGACGCCGTAGTCCGTCGGCAGCACGTTGTAGCGCGGGTGGCGGACGTTGACGGTGTAGTAGTCGACGGTGCCGGGGACGAGGGCCTTGGGGTCGGCGCTGCCAAGGTGCAGGAAGCCGAGGTGCGAGGTATCGATGTCGCCCTCAAGGGCCTGCATCCAGTTGCACTCGCGGAGGACGGTGGTGACGGTGTACTCGCGGTCCGGGCGCATGTTGGGCTCGAGGTCCGGCAGGGGCGGGAGATCGGCGCGGGGGCCCATATAGGTCCAGACGACGCCGTTGCGCTCGGCGCAGGGGTAGGCCTTGAGCTTGACCTTGTCCTTGAAGTTGGACTCGGCGGGCTCCGAGGGCATGTCGACGCAGTTGCCGCCGACGTCGAACTTCCAGCCGTGGTAGACGCAGCGGAGGCCGGCCTCCTCGTTGCGGCCAAAGAAGAGGCTCGCGCGGCGGTGGGGGCAGTAGTTGTCGACGAGACCGACGGTGCCGGTGGAGTCGCGGAAGGCGACCAGGTTCTCGCCAAGGAGGCGGATGCGGACGGGGTCCGAGTCGGGGCCGGGGAGCTCGCTGGACTGGAGGGCGGGGACCCAGTACTCGCGCATGAACTCGCCCATGGTGGTGCCGGGGCCAACCCTGCAGAGGGTCTCGTTGTCCTGCTGAGAGAGCATGTTCGTCCTCCGTGGGGGTCTCAGTTATGACAGGGGGAGTCTACGGCTGCGGGTTGGGGGAGTCAACGGTTTGGGGCCACAGTGTCTCAATTGATTACGCTCCACAATTCGCGGTGGTCAGATTGGGCGGCGCGGATTCGCTTCTTTATTCGTCTTGTAGCTGGTTTGGCACATTGCAGCTACAAAGCCATTTTTTCCACCGGGGAGACGAATCCCGGGATTGCAAGGCGAACGGGATACAGGACAGGGTGTACGGGTTGATTGCGTATCCATGGCGTGAGGTTAGGGGATGCTGGTGGGCGGGGCAATGGGGCGGTGGCAGGGGGGCACCCCCATCCCAACCTTCCCCCATGAAGGGGGAAGGGGTACCGCTTCGCCCTTGGCGGCCGCCGTTGGGCGCGAAGTTTCTGGATACCGGCATGCGCCGGTATGAGGGGAAAGGGGGCGGGGACCCTACGACGGGCTCAGGGCGAACGGGGACCCCTCCTCGCACCGCCCCTCTGGGTTCCTGCCTCCGCAGGAACGACGAAAGGGCGGAGGCTAGTCCAGGGGCCAGGCGGCGTCGGTGGTGATGCCGGGGACGGGGAAGCGGCCGGTGAGGTCGGCGACCTGGTCACGGGCGCGCTGCTGGACACCCTCGTCGCCGGGGTGGGCGAGGACGTCGCCGATGAGCTTGCCGATGACGGCCATCTCGTCGGGGCCCATGCCGCGGGTGCTGAGGGCGGGCGTGCCGATGCGGAGGCCGCTGGCGACCGTCGCGGGCTGGGGGTCGTTGGGGATGGTGTTGCGGTTGACGATGACGCCGACGGCGTTGAGGGCCTGCTCGGCCTCGCGGCCGGTGAGACCGGCGGCGCGGAGGTCGACGAGGAAGAGGTGGTTGTCGGTGCCGCCGGTGACGATGCGGAAGCCGGCGTCGGTCAGCGCGGCGGCGAGGGCCTGGGCGTTGTCGACGATGCGCTGGGCGTAGACGGCGAAGCCGGGCTGGAGGGCCTCGCCGAAGCAGACGGCCTTGGCGAGGATGGCGGCCATGAAGGGCCCGCCCTGGTTGACGGGGAAGACGGAGCGGTCCAGGGCGCGGGCGTGCTCCTGGGTGGAGAGGATGAAGGCGCCGCGGGGGCCGCGCAGGGACTTGTGCGTGGTGGATGTGACGATCTGGGCGTGGGGCACGGGGTTGGGGTGGACACCGCCGGCGACGAGGCCAGCGATGTGGGCCATGTCGACGAGGAGGATGGCGCCGACCTCGTCGGCGATGGCGCGGAAGCGGGCCCAGTCGACGGTGCGGGCGTAGGCGCTGTAGCCGGCGACGATGAACTTGGGGCGGTGCTCCTTGGCGAGGGCCTCGACCTGGGCGTAGTCGATGAGCTCGGTGTCCGGGTCGACGCCGTAGGAGACGATGTTGTAGTACTTGCCGGTGAAGTTGACGGGGCTGCCGTGGGAGAGGTGGCCGCCGTGGTCGAGGCGCATGCCCATGAGGGTCTCGCCGGGCTGCATGAGGGCGGTGTAGACGGCGAGGTTGGCCTGGGTGCCGGAGTGGGGCTGGACGTTGGCGTGCTCGGAGCCAAAGAGGCGGTTGACGCGGTCGATAGCGAGGGTCTCGGCCATGTCGACGAACTCGCAGCCGCCGTAGTAGCGGCGGCCGGGGTAGCCCTCGGCGTACTTGTTGGTCATGACGGAGGCGGAGGCCTCGAGGACGGCCTGGGAGGCGTGGTTCTCCGAGGCGATGAGGACGAGGGAGTTCTGCTGACGGGCGAGCTCGAGCCGGACGGCTTCGGCGGCCTCGGGATCGCGGTCGACGAGGATCTGCGGCGCGGCGAGTCCGGTGGCGTACATGGCGGCTCCTTTCAGGGGCGATGGGTGCGGGGACAGTATAGCGGAGGGGTGTGGGGTACGGTATGGGGGGCGGCCCTTCGACGAGATTCAGGGCGAACGGATTGACCGCCGATGTGCTTCGACGGAGCTCAGCACGAACGGACACCCCCCGCCCGGCCCCGCCCCTCTGGGTTCCTGCCTGCGCAGGAACGACGTGTTAGGGGGCGCGGGAACGACGGGGGTATTTTGCCCCTTTCTTGGGGGTGGTGGCAGCCCTATCATGGAGACATCGACTGCCGGTTTCGAATCTCCTTGCAGACACAAACATTTGTGCTATACTGCCAATCCTGCACTCGCAGGACTGAATGACACTGACGTCGTAAAGGAACCCGAGATTCACCCATGACTGACGTTCACGACAACAATGCCGCGCTCGACGCGTTTCACCCGCTGGTGCGGGAGTGGTTTGCGTCGCAGTTTGCGGGGCCGACGGACGCGCAGGCCGAGGGGTGGGGCGCCATCGCGGAGGGGCGGCACACGCTGATCGCGGCGCCGACGGGGTCGGGGAAGACGCTGGCGGCGTTCCTGACGTGCATCGACCGGCTGGTGCGCGCGGGGCTGGACGGCGGGCTGCCGGAGCGGACGGAGGTGGTGTACGTCTCGCCGCTGAAGGCGCTGTCGAACGACGTGCAGCGCAACCTCGCGGTGCCGCTCGAGGGCATCGCGGCGCTGGCGGAGGCGCAGGGGACGCCGCTGCCGGAGATCAAGGTGTCCGTGCGCACGGGCGACACGCCGCAGCGGGAGCGCACGCTGATGGCCAAGAACCCGCCGCAGATTCTCATCACGACGCCGGAGTCGCTATTCATCCTGCTGACGTCGGAGAGCGGCCGCCGGGCGCTGCGGGGCGTGCGGACGCTCATTCTCGACGAGATCCACGCCGTCGCGGACGACAAGCGGGGCTCGCACCTGAGCCTGTCGGTGGAGCGGCTGTGCCGGCTGGCGGACGGGCCGGTGACGCGCATCGGGCTGTCGGCGACGCAGCGGCCGATCGAGGAGGTGGCGCGGCTGCTGGTGGGGACGGGGGATACCCCCCATCCCAGCCTTCCCCCACAAGGGGGGAAGGGGCAAGACCGCCCTTCGACAGGCTCAGGGCGAACGGGGCGGGCGACCACAAGGGTCGCCCCTACGGGGGACGCCGCCCCACCCCGCACCTCTGGGTTCCTGCCTGCGCAGGACCCTTCGACAAGCTCAGGGCAATCGGCCCAACCCCTGGATACCGGCATGCGCCGGTATGAGGATGAGGGGCCGGACTGCCTGATCATCGACACGGGCCACAGGCGGGCGATGGACATCGGGCTGGAGATGCCGCCGGAGGAGCTGGGGCCCATCGCGACGCACGAGCAGTGGGCGAGCACGCTGGACCGGGTGGCAGAACTGGTGGGGGAGCACACGACGACGCTGGTGTTCATGAACACGCGGCGGCTGGTGGAGCGGGTGGCGCACCAACTCGAACTTCGGCTGGGCGAGGAGGCGGTGGTCGCGCACCACGGCAGCATGTCGCGGGAGACGCGGCACGCGGCGGAGGAGCGGCTGAAGAGCGGCGAGGCGAAGGTGTGCGTCGCGACGGCGTCGCTGGAGCTGGGCATCGACGTGGGGGCGGTGGACCTGGTGTGCCAGGTGGGGTCGCCGCGGTCGATCGGGCTGCTGCTGCAGCGGGTGGGCCGGTCGGGCCACTCGGTGGGCGCAATGCCGAAGGGGCGGCTGTTCCCGCTGACGCGGGACGAGCTGCTGGAGTGCATCGCGCTGCTGCGGGGCGTGCGCGGCGGCAACCTGGACACGCTGTCGATCCCGCCGTGGCCGCTGGACGTGCTGGCGCAGCAGATCGTGGCCGCGTGCGCAGGCGAGGACTGGGAGATCGACGCGCTGTACGACTTCTGCCGCACGGCGTACCCGTACCGGGACCTGCCGCGGGAGAAGTTCGACCAGGTGGTGACGATGCTGAGCGAGGGCGTCGCGCCGCGGGAGGGGCGGTCGACGGCGTACCTGCACCGGGACGGCGTCAACGGCGTGCTGCGGGCGCGGCGGAACGCGCGGCTGGCAGCGGTCACGAGCGGCGGGGCGATCCCCGACAACGCCGACTACGACGTCATCACGGAGCCGGAGGGGACGTTCGTGGGGACGGTACACGAGGACTTCGCCGTCGAGAGCGTGGCGGGGGACGTCTTCCTGCTGGGGAACACGCCGTGGAAGATCCGGCGGGTCGAGAGCGGGCGGGTGCGGGTGGAGGACGCGCACGGCAGCAGCCCGACGCTGCCGTTCTGGCTGGGCGAGGCGCCGGGGCGCACGGGCGAGCTCTCGGACGAGGTGTCGGCGCTGCGGGCGGAGCTGGAGGCGCGGCAGGAGACGGGCGACGGCGTCGCGTGGCTCGTGGAGAGCGGGGTGCCGGAGAGCGCGGCGGAGCAGGCGGTGGAGTACATCGCCGAGGGCATGCGGGTGCTGGGGACGGTGCCGACCAAGCGGCGGGTAGTGGTCGAGCGGTTCTTCGACGAATCGGGCGGGATGCAGATGGTGGTGCACGCACCCTTCGGCGCGGGGATCAACCGCGCGTGGGGGATGGCGCTGCGCAAGCAGATCTGCCGCGCCTTCGACTTCGAGCTGCAGGCGGCGGCCACGGACGACGGGATCAGCCTGGCGCTGGGGCCGTCGACGTCGTTCCCGCTGCAGGACGTGTTCCAGTACGTGTCCGCGCAGCGCGCACGCGAGGTGGTGACGCAGGCGGTGCTGCAGGCGCCGCTCTTCGGCACTCGCTGGCGGTGGGACGCGTCGCGGGCGCTGGCGCTGCTGCGACACACGGGGGGCCGGAAGGTTCCGGCGCCGATCCAGCGGATGCGGTCGGACGACCTGCGGGCGGCGGTGTTTCCGGCGCAGGTGGCATGCCAGGACAACGCAGCGCCGGGTGACATCGAGGTGCCGGACCACCCGCTGGTGTTCGAGACGGTGCGGGACTGCCTGACGGAAGCGATGGACGTCGAGGGGCTGGAGGCCGTGCTGGCAGACATCGAATCGGGCGCCATCGAGACGTACGCGAAGGACACGCCGCAGCCGTCGGCGTTCTCGCACCAGGTGCTGAACGCGATGCCGTACGCCTTCCTGGACGACGCGCCGCTGGAGGAGCGCCGGGCGCGGGCGGTGACGCTGCGGCGGGCGCTGCCGGACGACGCGCGGGACCTGGGGGCACTGAGTCCGCAGGCCATCGCGCGGGCCGAGCAGTCGGCGTGGCCGGTGGTGCGGGACGCAGAGGAGCTGCATGACGCGCTGCTGTCGTTGACCGTGCTACCGCTGAGCGAGTTTTCCCGCTTTGGGGACGTAGCTTCACCTGAGCAGTTGCGAGAGTGGTTCGAGACGCTGGCGACGGACCGTCGCGCGGCGGAGTTTTCGCTCGGCGACGGCGGGGCGGCGTGGACATGCGCGGAGCGGTTGCACCTCGTGCGGGCGCTGTACGCGGGGGCAGAATTTTCGCCTGTCCTGGCGCCCTTCGACAGGCTCAGGGCGAACGGTGGGGTGGATGGAGATGGTGGGACGCGGGCATTTCTGGATTCCCGCTTCCGCGGGAATGACGATGCCGTAGATGAGGACGAGGCGCTGGCGACGCTGCTGCGCGGGTGGACGGAGTCGTTGGGGCCGTTCACGGAGGCGTGGCTGGCTGAGACGCTGGGGCTGCGGCCGACGCTGGCGCGACGGGGGCTGGCGCGGCTCGAGGCGGAGGGCGTCGTGCTGCGGGGGCGGTTCACGCCGGGCGCCGCCGAGGAGGAGTTCTGCAACCGGCGCATCCTGGCGCGCATCAACCGCGATACGGTCGCGGGGCTGCGGCAGGATATCGAGCCCGTGCCGGTGTCGACGTTCATCCAATTCCTCTTCCGGTGGCAGCACGCCACGCCGGGCACGCGGGTGTCGGGCGACGGCGGGCTGCTGCAGGTGCTGGAGCAGCTGCAGGGATTCGAGGCGGCGGCGCAGGTCTGGGAGACGGAGCTGCTGCCGCTGCGCACCTCGCCGTACGACGCGCCGGCGCTGGACCGGCTGTGCCTGGGCGGCGAAGCGGTCTGGGGGCGCTTCGCGCGGCGGCCGGTCGATGCCGACCTGCCGGGGGGCCGCGCGGCGCTGGTGCGCACGGGGCCGGTGTCGCTGGGGCTGCGGGACGACCTGCCGTGGCTGCTGGACCCGGCGCCGGACGACGACGCGGAGCCGAGCGGCGCGGCGGGCGAGGCGCTCGCCTTCCTGCGCGCGCACGGCGCGTCCTTCATCGGCGACATCATCGCGGGGACGCGGCGGCTGCCGTCGGAGGTGGAGGAGGCGCTGTGGCAGCTTGCCGCGACGGGACTGGTCACCGCGGACGGGTTCGGCGCGCTGCGGGGGCTCGTGACGGGCGCGGCCAAGCGGGTGAGCGCATCGCGGCGGGGGCGGCGGCCCGCGCGGCGGCGGACGGGCGGGAGCCGGTGGTCGCTGCTGCAGGCGATCGACCCGTCGGAGGACGTGGTCGAGGAGCGGGCGTTCCAGCTGCTACGGCGGTACGGCATCGTCATCCCGGAGATCCTGGGACGCGAGCCGATGGCGCCGCCGTGGCGGTCGCTGTTGCACGTCTACCGGCGCGCGGAGGCACGGGGCGAGATCCGGGGCGGGCGGTTCGTGGCGGGGCTGGTCGGCGAGCAGTTCGCGCTGCCGGAGGCGGTCGAGGCGATGCGCTCGGTGCGCCGGACGGAGCCGACGGGCGAGGCGCTGGCGGTGTCGGCGTGCGACCCGCTGAACCTGGCCGGGGTGATCACGCCGGGGCAGCGAGTGCCTGCCGTGTCCGGCAACAAGGTGGCGTTCCGGGACGGCGTGCCGGTGGCATCCTTGCAGGGCGGGGACGTGGTGCTGCACGCCCCACTGGCGGACGAGGACCGGGACGAGGTGTACCGCGCACTGGGCGCTCGGCGGCAGACGGCGGCGGAACGGGCGCCGGCGCTGGCGGGACAGGCGTGACGGAGGGGCGCGACCGGCTCTACGGCGACCTGGCGTGGCTGTGGCCGGTCATGAGCCCGCCGGAGGAGTACGCCGACGAGGCGCAGTATTGGCTTCGGCAGCTGCGCTCGCGGTTGCCCGCGGGCCGGCGGCGCGTGCTGGAGCTGGGCTGCGGCGGTGGGCACTTCCTGCACCAGCTCGTCCCTGAGTACGACGCGGCCGCCGTTGACCTGTCGGAGGAGATGCTGGCGCACTCGCGGCGGCTGAACCCGGGCGTGACGCACCACGTCGGAGACATGCGCACCGTGCGGCTGGGCGAGACGTTCGACGCGGTGCTGATCCACGACGCCATCGACTACATGCTGACAGAGGACGACCTGCGGGCAGCGTTCGCGACGGCGCGGGCGCACCTGAACCCCGGCGGCCTGCTGCTGGTCGCGCCGGACCACTACGCCGACACGTTCACGTCGCCCTACGTCGACGATGACACCAAGTCGGACGGGGAGACGACGCTGACGTACGTGGAGTACTCGGTCGTCCTCGACCCAAGCGACACGAGGGTGGAGACGGTGTACGTGTACTTCATCGCCAGGGACGGCGAGCTGCGGGTGGAGATGGACCGGCACACGACGGGGCTGTTTCCCATCGCGACGTGGGAGCGAGCGCTGGCAGCGTCGGGGTTCGACGTGGAGCGGACGGACTACCCCGTCGACGAGGACGGCAAGGGGATGTACCTGTGGGTGTGCACGCTGCGGGGGGAGTAGGGCGCCCGCGGCCCTTCGACAAGCTCAGGGGGAACGGTCACCCCACCCCGCCCCTCTGGGTTCCCCTGCCTTCGCAGGGGCAGCTCTGCCTGCGCAGGAACGACGAAATCAAGAGCCCGCGGCAAGAGATACGCGATCGTCCCTGTGGGTACTTGGCACCGTCAAGCTCCCTCATACCGGCGGATGCCGGTATGAGGGAGGAGGGCATCAGCCCGCGCTGCGGCGCTGCCAGAAGTACGCGGCAAGGATGCCGACGGGGAGGGCCAGCAGCACGAGCCCAATCGCGATGACGACCCCTTCGGCTTCCAGACCGATGAGGTGGTCGATGCGGTCCTGGACCCAGCGCAGCAGGGTAGGGTCGCCGGGGGCCTCGTGGTGCAGCGGGACCATGTGCAGCGGGCCCTAGCCGCCGGCGGGGGCCGGGCTGGCCTGCTGGTACCTGACCGAGTAGCGGCGTTCCTGGATGAGCATCGCCATGACTGCGGCGAAGAAGAGAAGACCGGCCGCGGCGGCAAAGGGCACGGTGTACGACCCGGTGATGTCGCGCATGATGCCGCCGAACTGGATGCCGATGGAGCCACCGACCTGGTGCGAGAGGAAGATCATGCCACTGAGGGTGCCCACCTTCTTGAGGCCGTAGATGTCGGCGGTCAGGGCCGTCGTCAGGGGGACGGTGGCGATCCAGGACATGCCGCCCACGATGGCGAAGACCCACAGGCCCCACTGGCCGGGCAGCGTGAGCAGCAGCACGTAGCCGATGCCCCGGAAGAAGTAGACCGTCCCCAGCAGCGTCTTGTTGCCGAGCTTGTCGGCGATGGGGCCGACGGCGATGACGCCGATGGTGTTCATGGCGCTCAGGACGCCGAAGGCGGTGGCGGCGGTGGCCGGGGAGAAGCCGCTCTCCACGGCGTTGGGCACAAAGTGGAAGCCCATGATGAGGGTGGTGAAGCCGCAGACGAAGTAGGTGGCGCAGAGCTGCCACATGGGCCAGGAGCGGAAGGCGTCCCGCCACTGGTCGACCTCGAGGGGAGCGGTGCCGCGCACCGGGACATTGGCGCCCGGAGCGGGCGCGTCGTCGCCGTCGGGCTGTAGGCCCATCTCCGCCGGACTGTTGCGCAGGATGATGTACGAGACGGGCAGGACGAGGACAAGGATCAGCGAACCCAGGATGACCCAGCTCCACCGCCAGTCAAGCAGCTCGATGAGGTAGGTGGTGAAGGGGACCAGGACGAGACCTCCGACGGAGGCGCCCGCGGCGGTAATGCCGATGGCCGTCGCGCGCTTGCGCTGGAACCACTTTGAGACGATGACGGCGCCGGTGGTGATGGAGCCGGCGCTCATGGCGACCGCCATGATCACGCCGAAGACAAGGATGAAGTAGGCGATGTGGAAGGTGAAGGCCAAAAGCAGCACGGTGATGCCGATGACGGTGACGCCGTACAGGATCAGCTTGCGTCCGCCCACCTTGTCGTACAGTCCTCCGAGGAAGGGCTGGCTGACGCCGTTCAGCAGGATGCCGAGGGCGGCGGCGAAGGAGATGATGCTGCGGTTCCAGGAGAACTCATCGCTCATGGGGAGGACGAAGACGCCGACGCCGTTTCTCGCGCCCATCGTCATCATGATGACGAAGAAGGAAGCCGCGACGATGAACCAGCCGTAGAAGATGCCGGAGCGTTTGGCGCTGTCCATAGAGGGCTCTTTCTGCGGAATCAGCAAGGCTTATGAAGCCTACCATGAGTTGCCAGAACTGCACAATCTGACCACAATCCGCCGAAATTGCTCACTCCATAGTCCAGATTCGCCACACCCTCTAGCAGGCCAATTTCAGAACATCGTCACGGGGCTACGGTCTCCGGCAGAAAAGGGTCAAGGGGGTGGTTGACAGCCCCAAATCACCCCTCTACACTTGCCAAACTCCCAAGCCTAAATGTGGCTGTACTTTGTTGGCCGAATAATGCCCTTAACAGCTGCACCCAAAGCAGAAGAGGAGGTCTCCTGTGGACCGGAGCATAGATACAAACGTCCGGGTCAGCGTCAGGAACCTGTGGAAGATATTTGGGGACAACACTGGACCAGACTCCGTCGAAAAGCTGGAGGGCCTGTCCAAGGCAGAGGCCCAAGCCAATTACGACAGCGTCGTAGCTCTGCAGAAGGTCGACTTTGACGTAGCGGACGGCGAGACCTTCGTCGTCATGGGACTCTCGGGCAGCGGCAAGTCCACCCTCGTCCGGTGCATCAACCGCCTCATCGAACCCACAACCGGCTCCGTCTCCATCGACGGTGAAGACGTGCTCGCGTACTCGGAGCAGGAGCTGACCGATTTCCGACGCACGAAGACCTCCATGGTCTTCCAGCAATTCGGCCTGCTGCCCCACCGCACCGTTCTGGAGAACGCCGCATTCGGGCTGGAGATCCAGGACATCCCGCAGGAAGAGCGGGAAGCCAAGGCGCTGGAAACGCTGGAGATGGTGGGCCTGAAGGGGTGGGAGTACTACCGGCCCTCCGCCCTCTCCGGCGGCATGCAACAGCGCGTCGGGCTGGCCCGGGCGCTGACGTCGGACCCGGAAATCCTGCTGATGGACGAACCGTTCAGCGCCCTGGACCCGCTGATCCGCCGGGACATGCAGAACGAGCTCATCCGGCTGCAGGAGGCGATGCACAAGACCACCATCTTCATCACCCACGACCTGACGGAGGCGGTGAAGCTTGGGACGCGCATCGCGATCATGCGGGACGGGGCGATCATCCAGCTCGGCACACCGGAGGAAATCGTTGCCGACCCCGTCGACGACTACGTGGCGGAGTTCACCCGCGACGTGCGCCCGTCGACCGTGCTGACAGTCGGCTACCTGATGGAGCGGGAGGGCAGCGAAGAGGCTGACGCAGGCACCGCAACCGCGACTGCCTCAGCCGCCGGGGCCGAAGTGATTTCCGGGCAGACCGTAGACGAGGTCCTCTCGGAAAAGTGGGCGACTCCAGGGAAGCTGTCGGTGCGGGACGAGTCCGGCACGCTCCTGGGAATGATCGACCGGGAGACCCTGCTCAAAGCCGCGTTCGAACAGGCGACGGCGGAACGCAACGGCGACGCCGGTGTCGGAGCCGGAACCAACGGCCATGCCACCATGGCATCGCCCGCCGGTCCTGACGAAATACCGCTGGAGAAGCCCGCACCCAAGGGGATCATGGGCGCACTGGCCCAGCTTGGCACCCCAACCATCATGCTCCTGGTCCTGGCGGGGCTCGGGATTCTCACAGCCCTGGTTGCAGTCCTGTGGGGAACGGGAGTGGACTTTCCCGTGAACTGGCGCAACACCATCTCCGTAGCGGTCGACACCTCCATCAGGTCGTTCACCCGGGAGTTTGCACCGCTCCTGGACGCCATATCAGACGCAGTGCTCCGGTCCCTGCTGGTGCTGGAGAACCTGCTGCTATGGCTCCCCTGGCCAACGGTCATCGTGGCGATTGTTCTGCTGGCCTGGAAGGCGGTCAACGCCAAGATCGGCCTGTTCACATTCGCTACGCTGATCGGCGTCGGGTTGGTGGGGTACTGGGAAAGCACCATGGAGACCGTGGCCCTCATCACGGTCGCGGTGATTCTCTCCGTGGCCATCGCGATCCCCATCGGCATCGTGGCGGCCCGCAGCAACCTGGTGGACGGAGCGATCCGGCCGGTCCTGGACATGATGCAGACGATGCCCATCTACGTGTACCTGGTGCCGGCCGTCATGCTCTTCGGCATCGGCAACGTGCCGGCTATTTTCGCGACGATCATCTATGCCGTGCCGCCGGCCATCCGGTTGACCAACCTTGGCATCCGGCAGGTGACGCCGCAGGTGGTGGAAGCGGCGCAGTCATTTGGAACGACGCGCCGGCAGCTCCTGCTCAAGGTGCAGTTGCCCATGGCCATACCGACCATCATGGCGGGCGTGAACCAGACCATCATGATGGCATTGGCCATGGTGGTTGTGGCATCATTGGTGGGCGCTGGAGGACTTGGTGAAGACGTGCTGCGTGCGCTGAACCGCTTCAAGCCGGGTGAGGCGCTGATGCCCGGCCTCGCAATCGTTGCGCTGGCCATCATCGTTGACCGCATCACCCAGGCATGGGCACGGGAGCGGCAGGCGGCTCTCAGCACGGAGGCAAAGTAGAGAGAAAAGGGCCCGCCGGCCCTAGAAAGAAAGGGGAGAAGGCAGTATGAAGACCAAAGGCACAGGTGCAGCGCTATTGCTGCTGGGCATGCTCGCGGCGCTGTTGTTCACCGTCAGCGCTTGCGGTGAGGAGGAGAAGGACGTAGTCGTCTTTACGGACCTTGACTGGCCAAGCGCCCACCTACAGGGCGCCATCGCCAAGCGAATCATCGAGGACGGCTACGGGTACCCGACGGACGGCGTCCGCCTGGACACGATCCCGGGATTCGAGGCCCTGGTGCGCGGCGACACGCACATCAGCATGGAGATCTGGCTGCCCAACCAGCAGGAGGCTTACGACTCCGCCATAGCTGAGGGCACGATTCAGGTTATCGGCAACAGTCTTGAGGACAACTGGCAGTCCGCATTCATCATTCCCAACTACGTGGCGGAAGCCCACCCCGGACTGAAGTCGCCTACGGACCTGGCGAACCCGGAGTACATGGAGCTCTTTGTGACGCCTGACTCCAAGGGTAAGGCCCGGTTGCTCAACTGCATCCCCGGCTGGGAGTGCGAAAAGGTGAACGAGAAGAAGATCGCGGCCTACGGGCTGGGAGACAGCGTTGAGCTGGTGAACCCCGGTTCCGACGCGGCGCTGGCCGCCGAGATTCGCTCGGCCTTCGAGCAGCAGGAGCCGGTGCTCTTCTACTACTGGGGCCCCACGGTCCTGTCCTACGACCTGGACACGAAGCACGGTGGGTACACGCTCCTGGAAGAGCCCCCGTACACCGAGGAGTGCTGGGACGGCGACAGCGGATGCGCCTACCCGACGGCAGAGGTCCTCATCGTGATGCGGACCGACCTGGCCGACAGGGCTCCCGAATTGGTGGAGTTCTTTGAGAAGTGGGACTTCAACGCGGGCAACCAGCTGGCCGCCGAGGGCTACATGAACGAGTCCGGCGCGGAATTTGCCGATGTTGCAACGTGGTTCCTCCAGAACACGACGGAGTGGAAGTCCTGGGTATCCGCGGACGCGTTGGAGAAGGTTGAGGCTTCCCTGGAAGGGTAAGCAGCGACACTGATTAGCGCACAGAGGCCCGGCCTTCCTGCGGGAGGGCCGGGCCTCCTCTATTGTGGGAGAAATGACACCAAGGAACACGCTGGGGCGGACCGCCATCGTCCTGTCCGGGCTGCTCCTGCTCGCGGCGCTCGCAGGCGGGTGCGGTGACGGGAGCAAGACCGGCGTCCTGGTCGACGGGCTGGCCTCGCCGCGGGGGCTGACCGCCCTCGACGACGGCCGGCTGCTCGTCGCGGAGATGGACGCGGGGCGGCTGCTGCTGGTGGGGCCCGACGGAGAGGTGACGGTGCACGCCGACCTGCTGCCGCGGCTGGCGGACGGGCCCGAGGGCGCGCCGGCAGGGGTGTCGGCGGCGCTGATGGACGGGGATGTCACCTACTTTATCGTCGGCGAGGCGCGGGCGAAGGGGTTCCGGGAGGTGTACGCGCTGGAGCCCGGCGGCGGCCCAAGGGGTCTCACCGGGCAGGACGTGATGGCCACCACGCCCCCGCAGCCCCTGCTGAACCCCTACGACCTGGTGCAGCTGGCATCCGGCGACCTCATCATCAGCGACGCGGGCGCGAATGTGCTGTGGCGCGTGACGTTGGACGGGGAAATCTCGCTTTACGCGGACACGGGTCTCATCCCGTACGTGACGTCCAACGGCAGAGGACAGGTAGAGCCAGTGCCCACCGGCATAACGATCGGCCCCGACGGCGCGGTCTACCTTGCTACGCTGACCGGCGCCCCCTTTCCTGCGGGAGGCGCCAAGGTGTACCGCATTCTCGACCGCAACGGTGACGGCGATGCGCTGGACCTCGACGAGACGAAGGTTTACGCGGTCGGATTCACCACGGCGACCGACCTGGCTTTTCTGCCGGACGGCTCCCTGCTGGTGACCGAGTACACCACAGAAATGGCGGCGCTGGCATCGAAGGGTTATTCACGCTCGGCGGAGCACCCGGGAAGGCTGGTGCGCTGGGAGCGCGGCAGGCGGTCGATCGTGATGGACGGGCTGGTGGCGCCGACGTCGGTCACCGTGCTCGATGGGCTGGTCTACGTCAGCGAGGAATACGCGGGGCGGGTGCGCGCCATCGAGCCGTAGTATGATGGGCGGCACACCCATTGCGGCGGCGCCTCATGCTGCGCCTCCGTCGAGAAGAAAGGAGCGGACATGCTAGTCCTGATGGTGACCATCAACATCAAGCCGGAGCACAAGGATGCCTTCATGGAGGAGATGATGGGCGACGCCATCGGCTCCAACCGCGACGAGCCGGGCTGCCTGCGCTTCGACGTGCTGCAAGACAACGACAACCCGAACCGGATCCACCTGTACGAGGTCTACACGGACCAGGCGGCGCTGGACGCACACCGGCAGGCGCCCCACTTCCTGAAGTGGCGCGACGCCGTGGCGGACTGGCGCGAGGGCGAACCGATCCGGGCTGTCTGCACCAACGTCTATCCGCCGGACGACGAGTGGCGGTAGGCGCGACTGCTTGACCCGTTCGGGAGGCGCCCTTTGAGAGCCTCAGGGCGAACGGGGGAATGCAGGAGGGGCGGCGCAGGTGCGCCGCCCCTCCTTTGTGGACTGACTCAGAGGCCGGCCGGGGCTACTCCCAGACGCCGACGGCGCAGCCGCAGCCGGTCCCGGCGGGCGTGCGGTAGCCGGGCTCGTAGCAAAGGGTCTCCATCCTGGAGTCGCCCATGGCTCCGCCAACGGCCACCCAGTTGAGGGTTTCCGTGGTGGCGGACTGCAGCCGGACGCGAGGGAGGGAGGTGAGGATCTCGCCGTCGGCCTCCTCCAAGCCCTTGATGGCGAGGCGGTCGAGCTCCTCGTCGACGACGAAGTGGCTGAGGCCGCCCGTGCAGGCGAAGGCGACGGTCTTGTCCGTGTCCCACTCCTCCACCGCCTTGCGGACGGCCTTGCCGAGGGCGTAGGCGCGCCGCGGGCTGATCCAGTTGGGCGGGTAGCAGGTGTTGATGGAGATGGGAAGGATGGGGGGCGTCTTGCCGTCGAACCATCGCGCGACCGCGAAGCCGTAGGCGTGCGGTAGGCCGAAGGGCCTCGGCTGCGTGGTGCGGGAGTGGTCGAGGTACCAGGTGGCCGGGCCGATGGTGCCGCCGTAGGACTCCTTGAGATAGCGCGAGTGGGATACGTCAAAGTCCTGGTCCATCAGGGACTCGATGACATGGAGGCCCAGGCCGGACGGCACGGGGTGGTCGTACTCCCTGGTGCCGTAAGCGAGGGACGACATCCTGCGGGCCTCACTCATGTCGGGCGTGATGGTCCGGGGGAGGACCTTGATGGTGTCGCCCCAGTAGACGTTGATGGACGGCATGTTGTCGTCGAAGAAGAACTCGCTCTGGTCGTCGCCGAACATGACGACAATGTCCGGGTTGATCTGGGAGAACCGCTCCTGCAGGTCGTCCAGGCCCTTCTGGATGTTCGCGACCCTGCCGACGAAGGTCTCGACGTTGGCCACTTCGGCGATGCCGGGATCGGCGTCGGCCAGCAGCTCCTCGTAGGTGACGCGCCTGCCGTTGGGCGGCTGAACGAGCTCGCGGTTGCGATGGTCGTTCTGCGCGTGGACGGCCCAAAGCTCGCCGGTGAGGCTCATCAGCGGGCTGTGGGATGAGGCGAACCCTCCAACAATCTTTGCCATAGCTCCCTCCTACACTCCGTGCGGCGATTGTGCGGGGAGCATACGCCTCGCGCGCGAGGATGTCCAGCACCCACGCAGCGCGGGCGCTGGGAAGGGGTAACCGGACTACAGTCCCAAGGGGAAACAGGCCAGGAACTCCGGCGACCGGACCTCGTCATGGAGCATGCTGGTCAGCATCTTCCCGCTCTTCCACAGCGGCTTGCCCCGCAGCGTGATGATGCCGAATTCCCTGCCCGGAACTTTCTCCTCAAGGGACACGACGTTCATTCTTGTCTCGTCCCAGGGGTCAATGGCAAAGAGCGGTCCGATGGAGATGCCCAGGCCCAGGGCGACGTAGGTCTTGACGCTGGTGAGGCTGTCCAGCATGACGACCGACTTGAAGCGGACACGCTCCCGGCGGTAGCGGTCCACGGGTTCGCGGTTCGCCTGAAACCCCCTGCGCCAGCTGATGAACGGCCACTCGGCGATTTTCTCGAATGTGAGGTCGGGTTCCTCCGACAGCGGGTGACCGAGGGGGGTCACCAACGCGGGATGCGACGTGAAGAGCGGGTCAAAGACGAAGGCGCGCGGAATATTGCCGCGACCTGCAATGGCGAAGTCGGCCTCACCCTGCTCCACCATCGTCAGGACCTGCTGCTTGGTGCCCGCGTGAAGGTCAAGGCGGACGCTGGGGAAATGCTCACCAGCGGCCTTCACCAAGTACGGGAGCACGTGCGCGGTGATGTCGTGGGTGGCGGCGAGGGAAACGGTGCTCTCCTCCACCAAGCCCGGGTCGTTGGGCGAGAGGTCCATGAGGTCCCGGACGAGCGGCGCCGCCCGCCTGGCAACGGCGTTGCCGAACTGGGTGAGCTGGATGGGCCGCTTGCCGCGGTAGACGAGGGGCTCGCCCATCTCCGCCTCGAGGGACGCGAGGTGACGGCTGGCGGCTGGCTGGCTGATGCCGACATGCTCGGCTGCCTTGGACACGCTACCCAACTCGGCGATGGCACACAAAACCTGGAGTGATTTGAGGTCCATGGTTCACGCTCTCCGGAGGCCCCACACGCGCACGGCTCTGAGCTTCATTGCGCCCAGCCGGACGCCGGGGCCTCCATTTCCAGTATTCTCTCGCAAGCGATTATAACGATAGTGGATATTATTCCATGAAACAGTATCCTTGACAAGACATTAACAAGGGGCCAAACTGAGGCAACTCTTCCGCTGGAATGCCGGCGGAGGACCCCAAAGCCCCCCTGGTATCAATCCCCCGGCGAACACCGGGGGATTGATAATTTCAATGGGTTGTCGGCTGGACAGTGGTTAGCCCTGGTCGACCAGGCCAACGGTCGCGGTGATGCAGGGCTCATCGCCGAGGGCGATGGTGGTGTGGCCCTTTCCCGTGGTGTCCTCCACCAAGCGGGCGTCGCCGGGGCCGAAGACCTTGGTGGAGCCGTCCTCGAAACCGATCTGCAGCTGCCCCGAGAGGATGATGACGAACTGCCGCTGCGGGGCCGGGTGCCAGTCCTGCAGGACGCCCGGCGCACGGGAGCCGAAGCGGATCCTGGTGACGTCTATGCCCTCCAGCCAGTCGGGCGTGGCGTCGAGGTCGATCTCCTCCCAGGCGGCTACCCCGTCGGCGCCGGTGTACATGCGGTAGGTGCCCATGGTGTTTCCTCCGGTTGTGTTTGGCGTTTACCGTTCGTCCTTCGATTTCCCTCAGGACGAACGGACGTGGGTCGGTTGTCGAACCGCCCCTACCCCTGCCGCTTCTCTTTCAGGGCGCGGTAGACCTTTTCGGCGGTGATGGGCAGCTCCTTGATGCGCACGCCCACGGCGTCCTCCACGGCGTTGGCGATGGCCGCGGCGACGGGGATGACGGAGTTCTCGCCGATGCTCTTGACGTTGTAGGGGCCGACGCCGCTCTCGGACTCCACCAGCACCGTGCGCATCTCCGGCAGGTCGTTGATGGTGGGGATCTTGTAGTCGCCGAAGGAGAGGGTGGTCACACGGCCGTCCTCGACCTGCAGCTCCTCCATCAGCGCGTAGCCGATGCCCTGCATGGCGCCGCCGTTCACCTGCCCCTGGTGGCCGATGGGGTTGACGATCTTGCCGACATCGTGGGCGGAGGAGAGGCGGAGCAGCTTCACCTGCCCCGTCTCGGGGTCAACGGAGACCTCGGCGACCTGGGCGACGTAGGCGGTGACCGGCGGCAGCGCGGTGTCCTGGAACTCGGCGTAGCCGGTGACGGAACGGCCCGCGCGCTGCAGCAGCTCCGGCCACGCGTGGCTCTCGCCCGTGGAGCGGACCCGCACGGCGCCGTCGGCAAAGGCTAGGCGGTCGGCGGGAACGCCGAGGACCTCGGCGGCGGCCTGCAGCAGCTCGCTCTTGACCTCCTGCGCGGCGGCGTAGGCCACCTGGGTGCCGATGCGCGTCACGCGGCTGCCGCCGACGCCCGAGTCGAACTCGACAGTGCCGGTGTTGTAGACACCGATGTGCATGCGGTCCGGCGTGAGGCCGAGTTCCTCGCCGATGACCTGCATCTCCAGCGTGTAGCTGCCGGTGCCCTGCTCGAATATGGGCGTCGTCAGCTCGGCGCCGCCATCGGGGTTCAGGGTGACGGTCAGGTGCGAGTGACCGCCGCCGGGGGGCCGGTCGCCGATGGCGATGCCGCGGCCGACGTTGGGCGCCCTGGCGGAGGTGTACTCGGCGGCCTCAACCGCGGCCTCCAGGGTTTCGCGGATATTGACGCCCTGGAAGGTGTGGTTGAGTGGGTCGGACTCGCCGGAATTCACGACGTTCATACGGCGCACGTCCAGCGGGTCCATGCCCAGCTCGCGGGCCACGAGGTCGAGCTGCGACTCCATGGCGAAGGCGGCCTGGGGCTCGCCGGGGCCGCGCATGTGGCCGCAGGGGACGTTGTTGGTGTAGACCTGGATACCCTCGATCTTGACGTTGGGCGTGCGGTACGGGCCGCCGGCGTGGGAGAAACCCATGAGGTTGACGCCGGGCTTGTACGCGCCGTATGCCCCGCTGTCGAAGACGCCGCGCACGTGGTGGGCGACCATCGTGCCGTCGCGCTTGACGCCGGTCTTGACCTGCATGACGGCGGCGTGGCGCGGGTTGGCCGCCATGAACTCGTCGAGGTAGTCCATGACCATCTTGACCGGGCGACCGCTGGCGCGGGCGAGGTAGTAGCAGAGGGGGATCTCCATGGGGGAGCCCTTGCCGCCGAAGTCGCCGCCGATGGCCGCAAAGTTGACCTGGATCTCGTCCACCGGGACGCCGGTGGCGTCGGCGAGCTGCTGCCGCAGGTTGTACGGGGTCTTGTTGGAAGCCCAGACCTGCGCGACGCCGTCGCCGTCTATCCAGACCACGCAGGAGTGGGACTCGAGGTAGGCCTGGTGCTGGCGCGGCACGCGAAAGGTATTCTCCACGATGACATCGGCCTCGGCGAAGCCCGCGTCGAGGTCGCCCTTACCCCAGACGCTGTGTATGAAGACGTTGGAGGGCTTCTCCGGCGGCTGAGGGTAGCCGACGTAGCTCACCATGTCCGGGTGGATGAGCGGCGCGCCGTCCTGCATGGCCTCCAGCGGGTCCAGAAGCGGCGGCAGCTCCTCGTATTCAATCTCGATGAGGTCGAGGGCGGCCTGGGCGATGTCCTCGTCCTCGGCGGCGACGGCGGCGACGCGCTCGCCGGCGAAGCGGGCGTGGTCCCACGCGAGCACGGGCACGTCGCGGAGGCGGCGGCCGTAGAGGATGCCGCGGACGTCGTCGCCGGTCAGAACGGCGTGGACGCCGGGCAGCGCCTTGGCGGCCGTGGTGTCGATGCGCACGATCCGGGCGTGGGGATACGGGCTGCGGAGGGACTTGCCCCACAACGTGCCCGGCAGGTTGACGTCGGCCGAGTACCTGGCCTGTCCCGTCACCTTCTCCGGACCGTCGACGCGGCCCAAAGGCTGTCCAAACACCTTCAGCGTGGTCATGCGTGCTCCCCTTGCCAGCAAATGGCCCTTCGACAGGCTCAGGGCGAACGGTTGGCTCCCCTTGCCAGTGATAGCGGGCTAGGCTACGATGCCTCGGAATCAGCCGCAAGGATACCAAATGACTACGCTTGACGCATCCTACACGGTCCGGCTGACCGTGAACGGCGAGCCGCGCGAGGTGAGCGTGCCCGCGCGACGGACGCTCGTCGACATGCTGCGCTACGACCTGGACCTGACGGGGACGAAAGAGGCGTGCAGCGTCGGCGTGTGCGGGGCGTGCACCGTGCTGCTCGACGGCGAGATCACCGCGTCGTGCATCACGCTCGCCGTGCAGGCGGACGGCGCCGAGGTCACGACGATCGAGGGCGTCGCGCAGGACGGCGAGCTCAACCCGGTGCAGCAGAGCTTCATCGACCACGGCGGCTTCCAGTGCGGCATCTGCACGTCGGGGCAGATCGTGGCGGCGAAATCGCTGCTGGACGACAACCCATCGCCGACGGAGGAGCAGGTCAAGGCGTGGATGATGGGGAACCTGTGCCGCTGCACCGGCTACTACCAGATCCTGGAGTCCATCATGAAGGCGGCGCGGTAGCATGCGCGACTTCATCTTCCACGCTCCAACGTCGCTGGACGAGGCGCTCTCGCTGCTCGACGAGCACGGAGAGGACGCCAGGCCCATCGCCGGCGGCACGGCGATGGTGAACCTGCTGAAGCAGAACCTCGTGTACGCCGACCACCTGGTCGGGCTGGGCAAGGTACCGGGCCTGCGAGGCATCACGCGCAGCAACGGTGACCTGCGCATCGGCGCGCTGACGCGGCACCGCGAGGTGGAGCGCAGCGCCGACGTGGCAGATGCCGCGCCGCTTCTGCAAGAGGCGTACAGCCGCGTGGCGACGGTACGCATCCGCAACATGGCGACCGTCGGGGGCGGGCTGACGCACGCCGACCCGGCGCAGGACCCGCCGCCCGCGCTGATGGCGCTCGGCGCGCGCGTCGTGCTGGCGTCGTTGACAGGCACGCGGGAGCTGCCGGTCGAGGACCTGTTCGTCGACTACTACGAGACGGCGCTGGAGCCGGGCGAGCTGCTGACGGAGGTCATCGTGCCGGCGCAGTCGCCGGACGCCAAGGGCGTGTACCTCAAGTTCCTGCCGCGCACGGAGGACGACTACGCGACGGTAGCCGTCGCCGCGCTGGCCCGCGTCGAGAACGGCGCGTGCGCCGGCGTGCGCGTCGCGCTGGGGGCCGTCGCGCCGACGCCGGTGCGGGCCACAGCCGTCGAGGCGGCGCTTGAGGGGCAGCCAGTGACCGCCGACGCGATCCGCTCGGCGGCGGAGGCCGTCGCCGACCAGGTGGACCCGCTCCCCGACTTCCGCGGCTCGGCGGAGTACAAGCGCGACATGGCCGTGGTGTTCACGCGGCGGGCGCTGGAGCAGGTCCTGGGGCTCGCCGAGTGAAGTTCTCCTACGACGTGACCCTGGACGCGCCGCAAGAGCGCGTGTGGGCCATCCTCTCAGACGTTCCCCAAGCCGCTTCCCTCATGCCCGGCGTCGAGTCGGTGACGGAGCAGCCGGACGGCACGTACACGGGCGCGGTGCGAGTGCGCGTCGGCCCCATCGGCTTCAACCTGACGGGCCGCGTGGAAGTCGACCAGGACCGCGAGGCGGGCACGTGGCGGCTGCGGGCGCGGGCGGACGACCGGCGCGTCGGCGCGGGGGTGTCATCCTCGGTGGAGACGGTGATTTCGGAGCCGACGCCGGGGCAGACGCAGATGCGCGTCGGCGCGGACGTGCAGTTCTCGGGACGGCTGGGGCAGCTTGGTCAGCCGCTCATCAAGAAGAAGGCCGACGACATGGTGCAGGCGTTCGCGGATGGGCTGAAGCGCGCGGTGGCGGGGTAGGATGGCAAGCTAGCCTCGTCGCAGGCCCTTCGACAGGCTCAGGGCGAACGGGTGAGAGCTACGTCGACTTGACGGCGTCGAGGACTGCGCGGCCCGTGGCCTCCCACAGGGTCTCGCCGAAGCCCCGTCCCTCTTCCCGCGCGTCGTTTGCCTGCTTGCTGACGCGCACAAAGAACGACGGAAGCGGCTCCTCCTCGCCGGGGAGCAGGGCGCCGGGGGTGTGGAACTCGAAGGCCCAGTCGTCCACCATCATGCGGTGCACCAGGAGCCACCACGCCCACGGGTCCGAGCTGAACTTGGGCGGGGGCGTCGGCTGGAACTCGGTGTTGACCAGCGCCCACATCCACGGCTTGTCGTGGATCACGCGCTCGTAGAGCACCTCGTCCATGAGGGGTCCCGCAGGCATACCGTTGTCGGCCATAGCGGGGGGAGGATAGCAAGGGGGGAGGGGGCGCGCAAGGCGGAAGTCACTACAGCAGACCTTAGCGCGAAGTTGTTGTCCGTCCGACAGGTTTCGTGGCGCATCGTCAGACTAGCAAGATTCACGACGCAGGTTCCCAAAGCTCAATCGCGTTCCCTTCAGGGTCGTGGATGCGAGCGAAGCGACCGATGCCATCCATCTCGCTTTCGTGGCTGACCTCGATGTCCGCAGACTTCAGCTGTGCAATCATCGCGTCCAAATCAGCCACGCGGAAATTCAGCATGAACGACTTGTCCGCGGCGAAATAGTCCGTGTCAGCATCGAAGGGGGAGAAGACCGTGACCCCGGCCTCAGTCACCCAGGGCGCCATCCCCATGTCCGTCGGAGCAGGGTTGATGCCAAGATGGGCCTGATACCATTTCGCAAGTCCGTCCGGGTCCTTTGCCCGAAAGAAGAACCCGCCGAATCCCTGGACGCTTTCCATGCTACGCCTCCTCGTTTCGCCGAGCCCGCATTCTAGCAGACCCCGCACCACAGAGGCGGGTTGGCTTTGATGAACGAGCCCATCGGCTGATGAAATGGTCGGCAACCAAGGGGCGCTTGGCCCCTGATAGTTTGACACATCGGCTACAGCATGATAGCCTGCCTAGGTCTATTGTCTTAAATCCTAAACGCTGTGACAGGGAGTAGTAGCGATAGTTCACGCTTCAGAGAGTCGGCGGTTGGTGGAAAGCCGATAGCGGTTGGGTCGCGAACTCGCCCTTGAGCGGAGGGGCCGAGGCAACGCAGCGTGCGTCCGCCGGTAGGTCCCTACGGTTGCACCGTTACAGCATCCTGAGGTGGTCCCGAGAGGCTGCGCAACGCCGCATGTCACCTTGGGACAACAGAGGGTGGTACCGCGGGTAGCGATGAGCCCGTCCCTTTGGGGACGGGTATTTTTGTTGCCGGGGCGCCGCCGCCTCGGCGGCGGAATCCGGAGAGGAACGATGAAGCTCAACGGTGGACAGATGATTTGCCAAGCCCTCCTGAACGAGGGCGTGGACACGGTATTCGGCATCCCCGGCGGGGCGATCATGCCGTTGTACCAGACGCTGCCCCAGTACCCGGGGCTGCGCCACATCCTGGTGCGGCACGAGCAGGGCGCCGCGATGGCGGCCGACGGCTACGGCCGGGTCACCGGCAGGGTGGGCGTCTGCTTCGCGACGTCGGGGCCCGGCGCCACGAACATGGTGACGGGGCTGGCGGGCGCGATGATGGATTCGGTGCCCGTGGTCGCCATCACCGGGCAGGTCACCCGCGAGGCCATCGGCAAGGACGCCTTCCAAGAGACGGACGTGACGGGCGTCACGCTGCCGGTGCTGAAGCACAACTACCTGGTGATGACCGCGGCCGAGCTTCCGCGCGTCCTGAAGGAGGCCTTCTACCTGGCCCGCAGCGGCCGTCCCGGCCCGGTGCTGGTGGACGTCCCCAAGGACGTGTTTGTGGAGGAGGCCGAGTTTGACTACCCGGAGACCGTCGAGCTGCCGGGCTACCCGCCGCCGACCTATGGCGACGTGGAGGCGGTGCAGCGCGCGGCGGAGCTGATCGCAGAGGCCAAGCGGCCCATCATCATGGCCGGCCACGGCATCATCCTGTCGGAGGCGTACAAGGAGCTGCAGGACTTCGCGGAGAAGGGGCAGTTTCCGGTGTCGACGACGCTGCTGGGCATCAGCAGTTTCAAGGCGGACCACGTGCTGAACATCGGCCTGCCCGGGATGCACGGCTCCGCCTTCGCGAGCCATGCCATCAACGAGTCCGACCTGCTCATCGGCCTGGGCATGCGGTTCGACGACCGGGTGACCAGCAAGGTGAGCCTGTTCGCGCCAAAGGCGAAGGTCATCCATATTGACATCGACCCGGCGGAGCTGGGCAAGAACGTCCGGCCCACGGTGGGCATCGTGGGCAACGTGAAGCACGTGCTGGAGCAGCTGACGCCGCTGGTGGAGCGGGCCGACCGCCGCGAGTGGCTGGCGTTCATCGACGAGCTGCGCATCCGCCACCCGCTGTGGCGCGAGGACAGTGACGACGAGATCCGTCCGCAGGACGTGATCCAGCAGATCTCCGACCTGACGGACGGCAAGGCCATCATCGCGACGGGCGTGGGCCAGCACCAGATGTGGGCGGCGCAGCTCTACAATTTCGCGGAGTACAACAGCTTCATAACATCCGGCGGCCTTGGCTCCATGGGGTACGAGGTGCCCTCGGCCATGGGCGCGCAGGTGGCCTGCCCGGACCGGACCGTGTGGACCATCGCCGGCGACGGCGGCTTCCAGATGACCATGATGGAGCTGGCCACCATGGTGGAGAACCACATCCCGGTGAAGATCGCGCTGATCAACAACTTCTCGTTGGGCATGGTGCGGCAGTGGCAGGACATCTTCTACAACCATGACTACGTGGCGACGCTGTACACGGGCAACCCGGACTTCGTGAAGCTGGCGGAGGCCTTCGGGATGAAGGGGATCCGCGCGACCACGAAGGGTGAGGTCGGCCCGGCCGTCGCCGAGGCCATGGAGACGGCCGGCCCCGTTCTGGTGGACTTCCAGGTGGAGATGTCGGAGAACGTGTACCCGTTTATCCCGCCCGGAACCGGCGTGGCGGCGATGGTCGAGGACCCCCGGCTGGTGGAGAGGCGCGCGTGATGGCCATGAACGAACCCATCAAGCAGCATACGGTGGTGGCGCTGGTGTACGACAGGCCCGGTGTCCTGAACCGGGTTGTCAGCATGGTGCGGCGGCGCGCCTTCAACATCAGCAGCCTGGCCGTCGGGCACTCGGAGACGCCGGGGCTGTCGCGCATGACGTTCGTCGTCGAGGGCGACGACACGATGCTGGCGCAGGTGACCGGCCAGCTCCGAAAGCTGATCGACGTGGTCCACGTGTCCGACCTGCACAAGGAGAACACGGTCTTCCGTGAGCTGTGCCTGCTGCGCGTGCAGGCCACGGCGGAGACCCGCAGCGAGATCATGCAGATCGCGAACATCTTCCGGGCAAACATCGTGGACGTGTCCCACGACGCGCTGGTGGTGGAGATCACCGGCGACGAGGACAAGGTGGACTCGCTGGAGCTGCTGATGCAGAAGTTCGGCGTGCTGGAGATCATGCGCAGCGGCCGGCTGGCGATGGTGCGCGGCAGCAGCTGGCAGCCCGTCACGTCCACGAACGGAACGGCCCCGTCTTGGGTCAGCAACACCGGGGCCGGGGCGCACACGAAGGTGGCAGAGCAACAGACATCGGCGGTCCTGCCGCCGGGGTAAGGCCCGGCGGCGCACACTGCACAACGGAAGGGGAAACGGCATGGCCCAGATGTACTACGACAAGGACGCGGACCTCTCCCTGCTGGAGGGCAAGACCATCGGGATCATCGGCTACGGCAGCCAGGGACACGCCCACGCGCTGAACCTGAAGGACAACGGCCACAACGTGATGGTGGGGCTGTACAAGGGCAGCAACTCCTGGAGCAAGGCGGAGGAGGCCGGACTTGAGGTCGGCGAGGTGGCGGAGGTCGCGCAGAAGTCGGACGTGATGATGGTGCTGGTGCCAGACATGCGGCAGCGGGACGTCTACAGGGAGTCCATCGAGCCGTACCTGGACGAGACCAAGTCCTTGATGTTCGCCCACGGGTTCAGCATCCACTTCCAGATGATCGTTCCTCCGCCAACGGTGAACGTGATGATGATCGCCCCCAAGGCGCCGGGACACCGGATGCGGGAGATCTTCACCCGCGGCATGGGCGTGCCGTCGCTGCTGGCGGTCTACCAGGACGCGACCGGCAAGGCGAAGGACATCGCGCTGGCCTACGGCGCGGGGGTCGGATCGGGCCGGGCGGGTATCCTGGAGACCACGTTCAAGGAGGAGACGGAGACGGACCTCTTCGGCGAGCAGTCCGTGCTCTGCGGCGGCATCACGTCGCTCATCCGGAACGCGTTCGAGACGCTGGTTGAGGCCGGCTACCAGCCGGAGGTGGCCTACTTCGAGTGCATGCACGAGGTGAAGCTCATCGTTGACCTGCTCTACCAGGGCGGGATGGCGTACATGCGCTACTCCGTCAGCGACACGGCAGAGTACGGCGACTACAGCCGGGGCTCGAGGGTTGTGGACGAGCACGTGCGGGAGACGATGCAGAACGTGCTCAAGGAGATCCAGAGCGGGGAGTTCGCCCGCGAGTGGATCGCGGAGAACGACGAGGGTCTCAAGCGGTTCCGGCAGGCGCGGGAGGATGCGGCGGAGCACCCCATCGAGAAGGTGGGCAAGGAGCTCCGCGACATGATGCCGTGGCTGCAGCAGACGATCTAGCCAAGAGCTACAGGAGCATGTGGTGAGCAGCCAGGAGGGTACAAGCGTAGTTCCCGTCCCGACGGCGTCGGGACGGGCCTGCGCATTCCTTCGGCCTCTGTGACAGTGGCCCAATCGATACATGATTCGCATGAGAGGAAGAAGGACGCAGCCATGACTACGCAGAAGATCGCCAAAGACCAGGACCGAGTCCGCATATTCGACACGACTCTCCGGGACGGAGAGCAGGCGGCGGGCGCGGCGATGACGCCCGAGGAGAAGCTGGAGATCGCCAAGCAGCTCGAGCGGCTGGGCGTCGACATCATCGAGGCGGGCTTTGCAGCCTCGTCGCCCGGGGACATGGAGGCCATCAAAGCCATCGCGCGGGAGGTCAGGGACTCAACCGTGTGCTCGCTGGCCCGGGCCAACCCGGACGACATCGACGCGGCGTGGGAGGCGATCAAGGAGGCGGCGCACCCTCGCATCCACACCTTCATCTCCGCCTCGGACGTCCACATGCAACACCAGCTCCACAAGGACCGGGAAGAGGTCCTGGAGATGGCTGTGGCCGCGGTCACTCGCGCCAAGGGCTACTGCGAGGACGTGGAGTTCTCGCCCATGGACGCCACCCGCTCCGACCCGGAGTTCCTGTACGCGATCATCGGCGCGGCCATCGACGCGGGTGCGACGACCATCAACATCCCGGACACGGTCGGCTATGCCATCCCGGAGGAGTTCGGCGAGTTGATCCGGAGCATCCGGGAGAACGTGGAAAACATCGACAAGGCCATCATCAGCGTGCACTGCCACAACGACCTGGGGCAGGCGGTGGCCAACAGCCTGGCGGCGGTGAAGGCCGGCGCACGGCAGGTGGAGGGCTGCATCAACGGCATCGGCGAGCGGGCGGGAAACACGGCGCTCGAAGAGGTCATCATGAGCATCCGCACGCGCCAGCAGTACTTCGAGACCACCGTGGGCGTGGACACGACGCAGATCTACCCCACGAGCCGCATGGTGAGCGAGGTGACCAACTTCCCGGTGCAGCCCAACAAGGCCATCGTGGGCCTCAACTCCTTCCGTCACGCTTCCGGCATCCACCAGGACGGGGTCATCAAGAACAAGATGACCTACGAGATCATGGACCCGAAGAGCGTCGGCTGGACGGGGGAAACGCTGGTGCTGGCCAAGCTGAGCGGCCGAGCGGGGCTGCGGGCCCGGCTGGAGGAGCTTGGCTACGACCTGGACCGGGAGGAACTGGACAGGGTCTTCACCGCATTCAAGGAGCTGGCGGACAAGAAGCGCGAGGTCACCGACCGCGACCTGGAGGCCCTCATGGCGGAGGACCGGCGGGTCGAGGACACCACGGGCTACCGGGTCGAGGAGGTCTCCATCGAGACGGGCATGGGCCGCGTTCCCACCGCCACCATCACCATGACGGCTCCCGGAGGCGAGCGCAAGACGGAGCGGACGGAGGGCAACGGACCGGTGGACGCCGTCTGCAAGGCCGTCGTGGCGGTCATTGGCGTTCGGCCGAGACTGGAAGATTACACGGTACGCGCCATCACCGGCGGGCTGGATGCCGTCGGCGACGTGACGGTGCGGCTGCGGCATGAGAACCGCATCTACAGCGGCCGCGCCGCCGACACGGACATCCTGGTCGCCAGCGCCAAGGCGTACACCAACGCGATGAATCGCCTGCTGGCGCTGGACGGCACGGAGCCCATGGACAAGATGCCGGGCGTGTAGCCGCCGGAACAAGAGCGAAACGCGCAGTCCCCTGGGCGACCGTCCCGGGGGACTGCTGTTTCTGGGCGGCGTAGAGCCCTACCTATAACTGTTGAGTGGCGGCAATACAACCAACTCCGCCAAGTCAGAGGGAAGCTGGGTTACGCGCCACTCTCGCAGCCTTACCCAAGCCTCTGAAGTCCTGCGGCAGTTATCTGAATCCCAAGCGTAGAGAGGATTGGCATCATCCCTATCGGCACTCCAGCCTGGCGCGCCAATTGGCGCAAGGAGCCTTGCTCCATATTCCCAATCACCGGCACTGAAAGCCTGTTCGATGAGATCAAGCTGCCGTGTAGTCGCAGATTCATCTGAACGTGCCTGAGGTCTTTGGGCCTCTAACCACTCCGTGATGCCCGGAGAACACTTGTGACAAGTGACCTCCATACGGTCTTGGGTAACGGTCAGCTCTCTCGACAATCCGCGCCTGTCGATGCCACAAACAGTGAATAGCCCATCTGGGAAGCCCAAGTGAGTAAGAATCTCTGCACTCTCAATCCTATGTAGTTTTTCTAGCTTAGATTGTGCATCCACCCATCTGTTGGTCCAGACCATTGCCCAGAAAACTGCATCACACAACGCAAAGAACGAGCCAAGGACATCGTCCTGTCCATCCGGGATGGTTGCTCCATCCATACACTCTCCGGGGCCCTTGTATTGACTGCCATCAAGGTTTTGCGCGGCGCACTCAAGGCAGATTTCACCACTGGGGTTCTCCCAGTCGAAAAGGGAGACTTCAGGATATGCAGTAACACCGAACAATCGATCACAATACTCACAGCGGGGAAGTGGGCAATAGCGGTCTAAGGGGCCGCCACCTACTTCAGTGTACCGCCCCCTAAGGCCCTCCCACTGATAGGATTTCCCATGCGACCAGTTCCAGCACTCTGGACTGCACCAGAACCTACCGTCCACATGCAGAAAATATGCATTGGGTAGAATTGATTCCGCCTCCAGCACTGCATCTTCGGGCCCATGCGAATCAATTACTTCTAGTGTGGCAATGAGTTTGCCGTGAGAATCCCATACAGACACATCTGGACGGAATCGAATGCCTCTAGGACTCACACAAGACGACTCTCTAACGACCCTTCCATTGGCAAACGGCGTAAGCTCCCCACAATAGATGCACGCCTTAGGATCGGGCGGATACTCAACAGCAATCTGCTCTGCAATGGAATCATGAGTGCTCATCAAGGAACACCTCTATCCTCGTATTTCGGACTCACAACTGTAGGCGATTGCAGTCATCCTTCCAACTACCTAAGGGTGTCTATTTCTCGAGGATTGGAAAGACCCAACGGGGCGAAGGTGGAATTGGCCTTACACCCCTTTCCCCGCACATTCAAGAATGGTTGTCATTCCTCGCGGGGAACGTGTACACTCTTGGTGCCCAAAATCGCGTTACGTAAATCTCTCGGGGGGAGAAAGGTACAGCATGATTTCGTACGAGGAAAACCAGGAACTGATGCGCGTTGGCCCCGGCACCCTGATGGGCGAGTTCATGCGCCGCTACTGGATGCCGGTTGCCGCCGCCGCAGAGATGGACGACAACCCCATCAAGCAGATGCGGCTGATGGGTGAGGACCTAGTGCTGTACAAGGACAAGGACGGCAACCACGGCCTGGTGGACCTGCACTGTCCGCACCGCCGCGCCGACCTGTCCTACGGCATCCAGGACCAGCACGGCCTTCGCTGCAACTACCACGGCTGGCTCTACGACCACACCGGGGCATGCCTGGAGCAGCCCTTCGAAGAGGTCGCGTACCCGGACGCCCGATTCAAGGACCGGATCAAGATCAAGGCCTACCCGGTGGTGGAGAAGGCCGGCATGCTCTGGGTCTACATGGGGCCCGGGCCGGCGCCGCTGGTGCCAGACTACGACCGGTTCCACGACAAGGGCTACAAGCAGGTCGTCTACACGGAGATCCCCTGCAACTGGTTCCAGTGCCAGGAGAACAGCATCGACCCCGTCCACGTCGAGTGGCTGCACGGCCGGTGGTCGAAGGTCCTGGGCCTCGGACGGGGGCCGGAGCCGAAAGCGCATATCAAGGTCGGCTTCGACGAGTTTGACCACGGCATCATCTACCGCCGCGTTTCCGAGGACACGACGGAAGACCACGAGATGTGGACGGTGGGCCGGGTCTGCCTGTGGCCCAACGCCCTCTACGTCGGCCACTTCGAGTGGCGGGTGCCCATCGACGACGAGAACACGCTGAGCGTGGCGTGGTTCAACGTCCCCGTCCCGGGTGAGGCGCCCTTCGAGCAGGAGCGCATCCACTACTGGACCTCGCCGCTGACCGACGAAACAACAGGCCGGTGGATCGACACCCACATCATGAACCAGGACTTCATCGCATGGGTGGGCCAGGGGGCTCTCGCCGACCGGACGCAGGAGCACCTGGGCGGCAGCGACCAGGGCATCATCCTGATGCGGCGGCGCATGCTGGAGGAGGCCCGCGTGGTCGCTGACGGCGGCGAGCCCAAGTGCGTCTACCGCGACCCGGAGACCAACCAGAACCTCTACCTGCCCCGCCAGGGCCGGAGTCGCGAGGACCAGGGCCTGCCGCCCCAGTTCCGCAACGCCGACCCCACAAAGGCCCCGCGCAACGTCCACCTCGCCCGCCAGCCGCAGTGGATCCTGGACGAGATGGACAGCATCTGGCAGGAGCGCCTTGAGGGCGTGACCGACTACAAGCCAGTCGAGCAGACCATCGAGTAATCGCCGCCGGGGCAGGGACGACGCCCCTCGGCCGGGACATCGGCACGACAGACAGGAGCGCCCATTTGGAAGGGCGCTCCTCGTCATGCTATACTGTCCGTTGCAACTTCAAAGTCCGCCCTGGTTTGTTGGGCGGCGGGATAGAGGATTGGCGAACGCGCGATCATACGAGTTGGTTGTGGTGTTGAGTCCTGCCTTGGACCAGGAGGAGGTGGACGGGACCATGGAGCGCATCCATGGGATCATTACGGGATCGGGAGGAGAGCTGACCAAGGAGGAGAACTGGGGCATGAGGCGCCTTGCCTACCCTATTCAGGACTACACGGAGGGCAACTACTTCCTCACCCAGTTCACCACGGAGCCGGACCGGACGCGGCCATTGGAAAACGCCCTTGGCCTGTCTGAAGACATCCTCCGGCACCTGCTGGTGCGGCTGGAAAGCTAATCAGGCGGCAGCCGCCGGATCGGGAGCGGGCAACTATGGTCAGCTTCAACAGAATCACAATAGTGGGTTATCTGGGTCGTGATCCTGAGATGCGCTACACGGCGTCAGGGACGCCGGTCACAGACTTCTCCGTCGCCACCACCCGTACCTTCACCGACAATACTGGCGAGCGGCGAGAAGAGACCGATTGGTTCCGAGTAAGCGCTTGGAACCGTCTCGCCGAAACCTGCAACCAGTATCTAGCAAAAGGGAAGCTGGTCTACGTTGACGGACGATTGCACATCCGTCCCTACGAGGCAAGTGACGGTACCCAACGCTATTCCGTTGATGTGACCGCCAACGACGTGAGATTCCTTGATCGTCCAGACCGCACGGGCGAAGGCTTTTCCGGCGGGGACTACGGCTCCGGAGGCGGAGGCGTGACTGAGCCGGACGACCTTCCCTTCTAACGACGGCAATACAGACAGCATCGGAGGGCCACCAGGAAGATGACAACGGCAGAAGAACAGACCCGGCCGCCGGCCAACGCCGGCGCGCCGGCGCCCTCGGCGCCGAGCGGAGGACCGCGACCCGGCGGCGGGCCGCGAGGCAGGTCCGGCGGCAGAGGCCGGCGATTCTATCCGCCGCGCCGGCGCGTGTGCGCCTTCTGCGTGGAGAAGAAGATCGTCATAGACTACAAGAACGTTGGCATGCTGCGGCGGTACATCTCTGAGCGGGCCCGCATCAGCCCGCGGCGCCGCACGGGCACCTGCGCCCGGCACCAGCGCATCCTGTCGGACGCGATCAAGCGGGCGCGGCAGATCGCCCTGCTGCCCTTCACCCCGGACCACATCCGGGTCACGGGCTGGCACGGCTAGGCGCTCCCCGCATTGGACACCAACGCACCATTAGCTGCAGGGCCCCGTTGGACTGCTGTCCCCAGGGCTCTCAGTTACGTTTCCAGTACATCACCCGCCGCGATTTTCGCGTGGCGGCAGGCTGCTAGAGACACAGCCCACTCAGTGGAAGACGCCTGATGGTGGACAGAGAACGCATAGTGGCGGCGAACCTGAGCCGCCGGAACAGGGGCTCCAACCTGGAGCGGGACAAGCGCCGGCAGCGCGTTGCCATCGGCATCGCGGTGGTCGTCGTGCTGCTGGTCATCACGATCCCCATCTACGGCTGGATAACCACCTTCGTGCTGCCTCCCAGGGAGGTCATCGTCCGTGTCAACGACGTGGAATACGACATGGGGTACCTGGTGAAGCTCATGCGCATGGTGCAGCGGCAAACGGAAGCCGGCGGGCAGACCGTGAACCTGGGCACGGTGCCCTTCCAGATGGTGCAGGACCTAGCCACCAACGAGCTCGTCGTGCAGGGCGCGCAGGGCCTGGGCATCCAGGTGACGGAGGCGGAGCTGGACCAGGAGGTCCGCTTACGGATTCTCGGGCCGGTGGACCCGGAATCCACGTCAACGCCGGCGGAGCTGGAGACCGAGTTCCAGGAGAGCTATCGCCAGTTCCTGAACCAGGTCCAGCTCTCGGCGGACGAGTACGCGGACATCGTTGAACGGGACCTATACCGTACCAGGCTCGAAGAGTACCTCGGCAACACGGTCCCAAGGGAGCAGCCGCAGGTCCACCTGTACGCCCTGGCCGTGCAGACGTCGGAGGACGTTGAGGAGGCCCGCACCAAGTTCGAGCGCGGCTCGACCTTCTCGGAGCTGGTGGCGGAGTACGGCCTCGACCCGGAGACGGTGCGGCGTGAAGGCGAGATCGGCTGGACGCCGCGCGGCGTGCTGGAAGAGGGCGTGGGAGGCTACATCTTCGACGAGCTGGAAGTGGGGGAGATCTCGGAGGGCATACCCGACTTCGACCTGCAGACCGGCGCAGACTTCTTCATCCTCTACTACGTGCGGGAACGCGAAGAGGCACGCACGGTCTCGGACGAGAACTTCGAAATCCTGCGGTCGCAAGCCGTGGCGGAATGGGTGACGGAACAGCGCAAGATCCAGGACGTCACGACGGACTTCGACTCCAACCAATACGCGTGGCTTGCCAAGCAACTGCGGCTCACCACGTCCGTGCCCCTCGGACAGTAGCGGGAGCCGTGCGCATGGCCGAGAAGAGCGCCCTTGGCGTTGGCCTGCTTGGCCTTGGGGTCATCGGCAGTCACGTAGCCTCCTGGCTCCTTGAGCCATCGCTTGCGCTGGCGCTCGGACGGCCGGTCGAACTCCGCAAGGCGCTGGTGCGGAGTGTGGACCAGCCCCGCAGCGTCGCGCTGCCGGACGGCGTGCTCACCGGCGACTTCTCCTCCATCGAGAACGACGACGGCATCGACGTCGTCATCGAGGCGATGGGCGGCGAGGAGCCCGCGCGCGATTACCTCACCCGGCTGCTCTCGCGCGGGGTGAGCGTGGTGACGGCCAACAAGGAAGTCATCGCAAAACACGGGCCCGCGCTCATGGCGGCGGCGCGCTCCTCCGGCGCACGGCTGCGCTATGAAGCCAGCGTGGGCGGCGGCATCCCCATCATCGGCCCGCTGCGGGACGACCTGCTGGCGAACGACATCAGTAGCGTGCGGGCCATCATCAACGGCACCACCAACTACATCCTGACCAAGATGTCGCAGGAGGGCATCGACTTCGGCACGGCGCTCAAGCAGGCCCAGGAGCTGGGATACGCGGAGCCCGACCCGGCCAACGACATCGAGGGACGGGACGCCGTCTACAAGATCGCCATCCTGGCGTCGCTCGCGTTCCACACGGCTGTCTCGCCGGAGCAGGTGTACTGTGAGGGCATCACGACCCTGGAGGCCGAGGACTTCCAGTACGCCCACGAGCTTGGCTACGAGATCAAGCTCCTTGCCATTGCGCAGCGCATCGAGGGGGCCGTGCAGGCCCGGGTGCATCCGGCGCTGCTGCACCGGGAGACGATGTTGGCCAAGGTTGAGGGGCCGTTCAACGCGGTGGAAGTCCACGGCGACCTGGTGGGGCCGGTGGTCTTTCACGGCAGGGGCGCGGGGCCGGCGCCCACGGCCAGCGCCATCATCGGCGACCTGCTGGCGTGCGCGCGCGGCCGGGGGGCGGAGGCCGAAGCGGAGGCGCAACCGGCCGCGGAGCCTTTGCCGGTTCGCACGATGCACGACCTGGAGACGCAGTACTACCTGCGGGTCACCGCGGCGGACCAGCCGGGCGTGCTGGCGCAGATCGCCCGCGTTTTTGGCGACCACACCATCAGCCTGGCCTCCGTGATCCAGAAGGACGCCGACGACCAGGCGGGGACGGCGGAACTGGTCATCACCACGCATCCGGCCAGGGAAGCGGCCATGCAGGCGGCCCTGTCGGACATCAGGCAGCTCAACGTGCTCACCGCCGTGCACAACCTGCTGCGCGTGGAGGCCGGCTAGGCACTACCAAGTTGGCCGCCCAGCGGTTATCCTGTCACTACCGAGATACGGAGTATTCGATGAATCAGGGCGTCCTCCAGACGTACCGCGACTACCTTCCCGTAACAGCCGCCACGCCGATGATTTCGCTGGGCGAGGGGAGTACCCCATTGGTGCGCTCGCACCGGATGGCGGCAGAGCTTGGGCTGGAGAACCTCTACTTCAAGCTGGAGGGCTGCAACCCCACGGGCTCCTTCAAGGACCGCGGCATGGTGATGGCCGTGGCAAACGCCCTGGAACGCCAGAGCCAGACCATCATCTGCGCCTCCACCGGCAACACCAGCGCCTCCGCGGCCGCCTACGGCGCCCACTGCAACCTTTCGACGGTGGTGCTCGTGCCGAAGGGCAACGTCGCGCGGGGCAAGATCGCGCAGGCCATCGCGTACGGGGCGCACATCCTGCTCATAAACGGCAGCTTCGACCGGGCGCTGGCGATCGTGCGCGAGCTGTCCGAGCGGCACCCCATCGCGCTGGTCAACTCTGTCAACCCCTACCGGATCGAGGGGCAGAAGACCGCGGCGTTCGAAATCTCCGACGCCCTGGGCGACGCGCCGGACTACCTGTGCATCCCCGTCGGCAACGCCGGGAACATCTCTGCCTACTGGAAGGGCTTCAAAGAGTACCACCAGATGGAGTGCACCACGCACACGCCGCAGATGTTCGGCTTCCAGGCGGAGGGGGCGGCGCCCATCGTCCGGGGGGCCATCGTCGAGGACCCCGAGACGATCGCGAGCGCCATCCGCATCGGCAACCCCGCGAGCTGGCAGACGGCGCTGGAGGCCCGCGACGAGTCCGGCGGGCTCATCGACGCGGTGACGGACGAGGAGATCCTGGCAGCCTACAAGCTGCTGGCGCGGCTGGAGGGCATCTTCTGCGAGCCGGCGTCGGCCGCCTCCGTGGCCGGATTAATCAAGAGCGTCAACAACGGTCTCATTCCCAGGGACAAGGTGGTGGTCTGCATCCTGACGGGGACAGGCCTGAAGGACCCGGACCTGGCCAATCAGATTGCGGACATCCCGCTGCGGGAGCTCTCGGCGGAGTCCGATGAGGTGGAGCGGGTCATCCTGTCCCTGTAGGCGCCCTCCGCCGGTTGCGTAGTCTGCCCGCCACCACCCTGACACCGCCCCGTTGCCCCCACGTTGAGACCTCCGCTACCGTCCCCTCATGGGAGTCGCAGTCCTGCGCCACAACCGGAACCTCGATGGTCTCCATCCCGTCAGCCGGACCAACATTTTCGTTGACGGCATAGCCCGAGTGGAGGGACGGAGGCGTTTCGGCGCACAGGAGAGCGGGAATTGTTCCTCACGGGTGAAAAATTCGTTCTGTAGCTGAAATGTGCCAAATTAGCTACAAAACGAAAAAATAATCAATTCTTCGCCAGATACGAGGACGACGAAACAATTGCTAACAATCGGTTTGTTGCATCGCCTTGACCCCGGCCTGGGCCTCACGAAGGAGCTTGCCGAAGGGCAACAGGTGGGTGAGTTAGCGGCGGAAAGTGACGCGGCGGAAGATCTCGGCGTACTCGACGCCGACGCGCTCGCCGTTCGCGCGGACGCGGGCGCGGGAGAAGTCGCCGGGGTTGCGGCCGGCAAACTGGCTGGCGTGCTTTGCCAGCGCCTCGATCTTCTTGTCCACGGTGTCCGTGACATCGCAGAAGACGTCCGGGTCCTCGGAGCCCCAGAAGAGGATGGCGCCCACCTTGTGCGGTTCCAGGCCGGCGGCGCGGTGCTCCGGGAAGTGGTGGATGTCCCGGGCGTAGGGGAAGCAGGCGTCCTGCGCCACGACGCCGATCATGCGGTGGTCCCGGTGGGCGTGCTGCAGCCGGTGGTACGGCTCCGTGGTGAGCACCACGTCGGGCTTGAAGCGGCGGATGGCCTCCACCAGCTGGCCGCGAAACTCGCGGGTGTCCTCGAGCCCGCCGTCCGGGTTGCGCAGGTTGACGACCTCCTTGATGCCCATGACCGCCGCCGCTTCCGCCTGCTCGCGCTCGCGGGTGACGACCAGGTCTTCCATGGTGACGTTCGGGTCGCTGGTGCCGGCGCGCCCGTCGGTCGCCAGGACCAGGAACACCTCGGCGCCCTCATTGACCCACTTGACCACGGTGCCGCCGCAACCGCCCTCGGCGTCGTCGGGGTGGGGTGTGAAGACCAGGGCGCGTTCCGGAGTCTCCAATGGCTCCATTGATGCGTTCCTCCTCGTTTGCCTGGGCGCACGATGCCCAGCGGTGGTTCATGGTTGGCGCTGTGGCGCGGCTCTCCGGAGGGAGTCCGATGTTGCCGAGTTCCTGGCCAAGGCAACGGCAGCGTATCTGTCACTCTGCTACAATGAGCTATCCTTGTCAAGGCGCGGCCCCACTTTATGACAAATGCGCAGCCCCCGTTCTTTCACTCCTTTTCCTGGGACCAACTGGCCGATTTCGTGACCCTGGTCAACGGCGTGATGGGGCTGGCGGGCACACCCGGAGAAGTCGACGCATCCTATATGGCAGAGCGGCTCCGGGTGCCCGGGATGAACGCCGAAGACGACTGTCTCGTGGCCTCACTGGACGGGGCAATGGTCGGCTACACGCTCCTCAACTGGGAGCTTCCCATCGACAACGTCGTGCTGGAGGGCGGCGTTCTGCGGTCGCACCAGAACATGGGCATTGGCGAGCGGTTGATCGGCTGGGCGAAGGAGCAGGGACGCTTGAAGGGGGCCCTGATGGCCCGCGCGCCTGCGCAAGAAAGCGATGCCGGGCAGTCAGCGGCGCTGGAGAGACTCGGCTTCCACGTCGTCCGGCGTCACGACATCCTGCGTTGGTCCGGCGAGTCCCTGCCTGAGCTCGACCTGCCGGCGGGCATCGTCGAGCGGCGCTTCATCGCGGGTGACGAGGTCTCGCTGACCGAGGCGCAGAACGCGGCGTTTGGCGGGCAGTGGGGGTTTTCGCCCAACTCCGTGGAGCAGATCGCCTACGCCGTGCAGATGAGCCGCACGACCCCAGAGGGAGTCGCACTCCTCATGGACGGCGAGACCGTGGCCGCGTACTGCATTACACAGATCGTAGGCAACCCGCCGGAATCCGCGGGGAGCGTCTTCATGCTGGGCGCGCACCCTCGCTACCAGGGCCTCGGCCTGGGGCGTGCTGCGCTGTTGGCGGGCATGAGGCTGCTGCTGGACCGCGGCGCTTGGACCATCGAGCTCACGGTGGACGCCGGGAACGACGCAGCCAAGCAACTCTACGAGTCAGTGGGGTACCAGCGGGTCAACGGCAGGCTGTGGTTCGAGGCCGGCCTGACTGCGGGCTAGTCGGCAGCGGCCTCCTCCGGCTCGGGGACATGCGCAGCATGCCCATCACGGTCGATTGACCGCTCCTCGCGCTGCCGGCGAGCACGCTCGCGGCGCTGCCTGCGCCTGAAGTGGCGCAGGGTAATCTCCTCGGACAGCGCGCCTCCAGAGAGGATGATGCGCATTGCTTCGTCGAAGGAGATGTCGGTCTGCGTAACTTGGTCTTCCTTCACGATGGCCATGTAACCGGACGTGGGGATCGGGATGGTGGGGACGTAAACGGTCAGATACTCTTCGCCGTCATCCAGGAAGAAGCGGCTCGTGATCATGCCGAGGGCCAGGGTGCCGAGGCGAGGGTACTCCAACACGACGACGGGCTTGCCGGCAAGGGGGTTGTCCGAGGAGAACATGTCCACGAGCTGCCGCGCCACCCGGTAGAAGCCCCGGACGAAGGGGATGCTCTCGATTGCGGCGTGCCAGAAGCGGACGACCTGCGCACCGACGACGGTCCTTGCCCCCCACCCCAGCCCATAGAGGAAGCCGAGGATGATGCTGATGATGATGATCTGGACGTAGATTCCGGGGAATGACGGAAACTGTCCCTCGATGAATTCAAACAGCGGGAGCAGGAAGGTGTACAGAAACTCCCACATGAAGCGCAGGATGAGGATGGTGACTACAAGCGGGATGACCAGCACGAGGCCCGTCACCAGGTGACCCCTCACGTGCCCACGCAGCAAGGTCATCCTGGCCAAGGCGTTGGACAGCCGCGCCTTCATGTCGTCCGTCGTCATGGCGTGGTCTCCATCGCCGTCAAGCTCGTGTAGAAGTCCGCGAAGCGCTGCCCCACGACGTCCCAAGCAAGCGACTCAGCCTTTCGGCGGCCCGCGCGGCCCATGGCTTCACGCAGGCTATCATTCTCCAGCAAGACATCTATCCGGTCGGCGTAGCTTTCGGGGGCGTGCTGCGGCACAAGATAGCCCGTTTCACCGTCCTGCACCAGCGACGCCAGTCCGCCCACCCGGGCAGCCACGACGGGCGTGCCGCACGCCATCGCTTCCAGGGCTACCAGTCCGTAGCTCTCGTAGTGTGAGGGCGCAACCAGCACGTCCGCCGCACTGTAGTGCCAGGACAGCTCGTCGTGCGGCACGGTCCCGGCGAAGCGGACGTTGGCCTCCAGGCCCAGAGACTCCGCCAAAGCCATGAGCCTCATCGCTTCCGGGTCCCTCTCCAAGTCGCCGCCCACCAGCACCACCTCCACTCGCTCCCGCTCCCGCAGGAGCGCCGCCGCGGACAGCGCGAGGTCGTACCGCTTCAGCGGGTCGAACCGGCCCACGCACAGGAGGACGTGCCGCCCGTGCAGGCCCAGCCTGCGCCGTGCCTCCGCCTTATCCCGCGGCCGGAACGTCTCGACGTCCACGCCAATGGGCAGCACCGTGACCGAGCTCCGCGCCGCACCGTAGTGTTGCGCCAAGAGCTCGCGCTCATGGGCGTCGGACACGACGATGGCGTTGGTCTCCGCCACGATGCACCGCTCGGCCGCTGCGCGCTCTTCCGGCTCCTCCGCGTCGGCGAGGGCCATCCGCTTGACCTCCGCCAGGGTGTGGAACGTAACCGCATGCCGCGCGTCCCAACGCCGGGCCAGATCCAAGCCCGTGAGCCCGGAGAGCCAGTAGTGACTGTGCACTACGTCGTAGGCGATGCCCTCCGCCTCCACGAAGGAGCCAACGCCCTCCACAAACTCCTGTAAAAACAGGGCCAGACTGCCGCCGCCGACATCCACAGGCCCCGCCTCTACGTGCACGAGCCTTACGTCCTCGCTCAGGCGACTGACCGGATGGTCGTCCGGGTCGTGAGCGCGGGTGAAGATGTCAACCTGTACGCCGTTTCGGGCCAGCGCCAGTGAGAGGTTGCGCACGTACACGCTCATCCCGCCGGCCTGGGGCCCGCCCAACCGGGCTAACGGGCACGAGTGGTAACAGAGCATGGCGATGCGCATGGGCAGATTGCCCCCAGTCCGATTACCCGGGTCCGCCGTCCCTCTCGACGGTCATCCGGTACACCGCCTGGTCCACACCGCCCAGGTGGTACTTGTAGTGCTCGTCACCGCGGAGGAACTCAAAGGAGTCCAGGCCACGCTCGATGGCGTCTCGAATGCACATTGCCTTGAGCAGCAGGCCGACGCTCAAGTCGGCGAACGCGGGGTTGAACCCGCTGTTGTACAGCAGCCGCCGGCCGCAGTAGTCGAAGCAGAGAGCAGACGAGATGGGTGCGCCGTCCTTCTCCATGAACCAGAGCCTCGCGACGTTCACACCCGCCAGCGCGACCGCCATCTCCCGGAAGAAGGTCTCACGCTCGGGCGTCAGGAAGCGGTGCTTTTCCTCGCGTCCCATTCGCATGAGCGCGAACAGGTCGTCTAGACGCGCCTCGACGTCAGCGGCCGCCGTGTAGCACTGGTACGTGATGCCGTCGGCGGCCTCGAGCCGGCGGAACTTGCGGCGGAGCTCATGCCGGTCCTTCTTGCGCAGGCCGGACAGGTATCCTTCCCAGTCCTCCGGGAGCTCCAGGGTTGGGGAGACATCCTCCTGCTCGACCGTACACGACCAGCCCTGCTGCTCGGCAAAGCGCGGCAGGTGGCGCAGGGTGGGCGAGGACTGGGAAAGCGAGGGGAAGTAGAGCCGCCGCCAATCGAGGGAGAGCAGGTAGTCGCGCAGGTGGCGGTAGAAGTCCGGCTCGTAGCCTTGGGGGATGATGAAGTCGTGGAAGTCGAAGAGGTCCGTATCGCCTAGGAAGGCGATAGTGTCGCCCTGCCGCTGGAGGGGCGCAATGCCGATGGTCTCGCCGTCCTGCTCGAATGCCAAAAGGAGCAGCTCCCGGCCCTCACCAAAGCTCTCCCACCAGATGCGCTGCCAGCGGTGCGAAAGGAAAAATGCCTTGACGTCGCAATCGGGCACGAGGGGGTCCCAGGACTGTTCCAAGGACGCGAAGGTGTGGACGGTGGGCTGTGCGGGCATCTGACCCCCAAGGTAACGAGCTATGCTTCTGGTCACATGGAAGGAGGGCGCTCGACACGCCCTCCTTCACTAAAGTCCGCTAAGACGCCGGAGCAGGTGCGGTGTTCGGCCCGGAGGAACGGCCCCGTGGCGTGCGCTGCTTGGACTTGGCGACGGGCTTCTCCTCCACGGGGTCTGCCACAGCGGTCGCGCCGGGGGCGACGGCCGGGATCTGCCTGTCGGCCTTGGGCGCCGTGGAACTGAACAGCTCCTCCAGTTCCTCGCCCTCCACGGTCTCGTGCTCGATGAGGTACTGGGCAATCTGGTGGAGCTTGTCGCTGTTCCCGATCAAGGTGTTCCGGGCCAGCGTGTACGCCTCGTCCACCAGCTGATGCACCTCGGTGTCGATATCCTCGGCGATGCGGTCACTGTAGTCGCGCTGCTCAGATATCTCGCGGCCAAGGAAGATCAACTCCTCGCGCTTGCCGAAGGTGCGCGGCCCCAGCTTCTCACTCATGCCGTACCGGGTGACCATCTGGCGGGCGATGTTGGTGGCGGTCGCCAGGTCATTGCTGGCGCCGGTGGTGACGTCGACGAAGATGATCTCCTCGGCCACGCGGCCACCCATGGAGACGGCCAGCATGTCCTTGAACTGCGCCTTGCTCCACAGGTGGCGGTCCTCCTCAGGCAGCAGCCGGGTGTAGCCGCCCATGCCGCCGCGGGCGACGATGGATATCTTCTGCACCGGGTCCGCGTTGGCGAGCATTTTGGCGACGAGCGCGTGACCAGCCTCGTGGTAGGCGGTGACCTCCTTCTCGTGGTTGGAGAAGACACGGCTCTTTCGCTCAGGACCGGCGACGAGGCGGTCGATGGACTCAGCGAACTCGTGGGTGCCGATGGACTTCTTGCCGATGCGAGCCGCAAGGATGGCTGCCTCGTTCACCAGGTTGGCCAGGTCGGCGCCGCTGAATCCCGGGGTCTGACGCGCAATCACACCAAGGTTGGCGTCCTGCTCCAACGGCTTGCCCTTGGAGTGGACGTTCAGGATTGCCTCACGGCCCACGACATCGGGGAGGTCCAGCACCACGCGGCGGTCGAACCGACCCGGCCGGAGCAGCGCCGGGTCCAGGATGTCCGGGCGGTTGGTGGCGGCGATGACGATGACGTTGGTGCCGGTGTCAAAGCCGTCCATCTCGACAAGTATCTGGTTGAGGGTCTGCTCGCGCTCATCGTGGCCGCCGCCCAGGCCCGCGCCACGGTGCCGTCCGACGGCGTCGATCTCGTCGACGAAGATGATGCACGGTGCGTTGCGCTTGGCCTGGTCGAAGAGGTCGCGCACGCGGGACGCGCCCACGCCGACAAACATCTCCACGAACTCGGAACCGCTAATGGAGAAAAAGGGCACCTCAGCCTCGCCGGCGACGGCGCGGGCCAGGAGCGTCTTGCCGGTGCCGGGCGGGCCTGCCAGCAGTACGCCCCGGGGCACGTGCGCGCCCAGCGACGTGAACCGCTCCGGGAACTTGAGGAACTGCACAACTTCCGCGAGCTCCTCCTTGGCCTCTTCCTCGCCCGCCACGTCGGAGAAGGAGACGGTGGGACGGTTGGCCATGACCACCCGGGCACGGCTGCGACCAAAGTTCATGGTCTGGGAGCCGGAACCCTGCGCCTGCCGCATCATGAAGAGCAGCAGTCCGCCGAAGAAAATGAGCGGCAGGAAGTTGAGCAGGACGCCGAAGAAGCTTCCAAGCCCGCTTCTGCCCTTGATGTTGATCTCGAGCCCCGTCTCGGCGATGTTGACGCCGGCCGCCTCCAGGGTCTCGACGAGGCTGGAGTCGGCTTCCTTGCGGGAGGTGTACGTCCGTCCGCCTATGCCGGTGACGAACAGGTCGTCACCGCTGATCTCAATGCTGCTGATGTCACCATCTTTGGCCATCTGCACGACCTGGCTGATGGGCAGCTCCTCGGAGCGCGCATTGGGCGTGAAGACCGCCATGAACATCGCAATCACCGCAATGGTGATAATGACGTAGATGACGCTATTCCGAAGGAGTTTCGGGCTCATGGGTCCTCCACACGGGAGAGCAGCCGCTTCCCTATCTACATCTTACTCTACGGAGGGGAGAAACGCAAAGGCGATTGCGCTAGGGGACGGAGGGCCGACAACACGGCGTAGAGAGGGCTCTACCCGGGGTGATCAGGGGCGAAACGGGCTACGCCTGCCGGGGTGCGGTGTCGTAGGTGCAGAGGGCATGACCCAGGTTGATGCGGGCGGTGCTGTTCACCGGGGCGTCCAATACCTCTGCGATGAGCTGGTGGTCCAGATCGCAGACCAACGTGCTGATGTTGGCGACTCCCCGGTACGGGCAGTTGTGCAGCGTGACCTGCACGCCGTCAGGGGAGGTCACAACGGCGGGCGCGAACTGCTCTTCCTCCAGGATGCGATGGAGCAGCGCAATCCGATCGCCGGCCTCACCGTCAGGCGAGTGGGAGCGGTATTCCTCAACCATGGCGCGTGCAACCTGCAGGAGGAGGTCCTTCACCGCCGCGCTGCCGTTTCCGTTGGCGGAGAGGGCGAGGTTCTGGAGAAGGCGCTGCAGCAGGAGGTGGTAGCGCTTCGGCATCATTTCCTGCCCCTCTTCCGTAAGGGCGAAGAGGTGCTCCGGGCGTCCGGGCTTGCGTCGCACCGGCTCATAGGTCACCAGCCGGTCCCGCTGCAGGATCTCAAGGTGACGACGAACCGCCGCCGCCGCCAGTCCCAGTTCCGTGCTCAACTGGTCAACGGTGGCGGGGCGTCTCTGTAATCGGTTGAGGATGCTAAGTCGTGTGCCGTCCATAGCATGCAAAGGGGGCGCTATCCAGACGCAGCCATTGTAGCCCGCACGTTTCCGGAGTGTCAAAGGGGTTATTGAGGATTTCGTCGTAAAATATGTTTTTTCAACAAAATGCTTGACAAAGACGAAATCGTGTGCTACCCTCACGACATAGAAACAAACTAGCGGTGGAGAATAGATACGATGAGCCTGGAGAAGGAAGCCCTGCTGGAAGCAAACGCCGAAGTCCTGTCCGCGCCGCGCTGCGCCCACCACTGGGTCATCGAGACGCCGGCAGGGCCGATCAGCCGCGGTCAGTGCAAGCGATGCGGTGAAGAGCGGGAGTTCCGCAACTCGCCGGACAGCTCGTTCTACTGGGAGGACGACGCCTCTCGCAAGTCGGCCAGCGACATTCCGCTCGCCGTCCCTGCGAGCCTGGGGTCCAACTCGCTGGACGAGTAGTCATCGGTCGGCTCACAAGAACCCGGAAGTGTGGGGGAGCGTCCAATTGGGCGCTCCTCTTTCTTGTGTCTCGGTGGCGATGCCAGGTCACGAAGCCGGCACCGGCTCCCCTGATCCATCCGGCGTGGAGGCGACCACCGGCCGTTCCCGGTAATACACGCCCCAGCGCTGCATCAGGGCTTCAACCTGCGGCGACTCCAGCTTCACGAGCTCTCGCAGGAAACCGGCGAGGGCGTGGGCGTGCAGCATCTCCGGCGTGCACACCCAGGACATCTCGCCCGGGACGGTGTACAGGACGCCGCTCTGGTGCTCGCATTCCAACTCGATGCGGGTGCCGCCGGAACCCAGGCTTATCTTGACGCCGGACTCGTTCATCCTGTGCCTCCGAAGTCGTTAGGGGACCAGCGCGTCCCGGCCGTGGACGTACTGCTGGAGGTTCTGGGACGCGTTTCGATTCACCAGCGACCGCTGGAACATGGGGTGGGTGGCACTGCGGACTTCATGCTCGATCTTGAACAGCACATCGCCCGTGTCCAGGTCCACGATGTCCTCGAAACGGTACTGGTAGTCGTTGGTCTCCTCCGTGATGAGGCCGCGCTCGTTCAAGAAGGCATGGGGGGCGGAGAAGTTGGAGATATAGACGGCGATGTGGTGGCCGTCGTAGGGAGGCGTTTCGCCCTCGGTCTCGCGGAAGCGGAGCTCCTGCTTGAGGCCAATGCGCACGTGGGCGACGCTCTCGCCGTCAACGGAGGCGGGAGCGTCGATGACCTCCCGGTAGAAGCGAGCGATGCCCTCGGCCGCGCCGGCGGGGACGTGAAACTCCACGTACGGAATGCCCACGGGCCACTCGTTGGCGTAGGCCTCGCCCTGGGTGCAGCGGAACCGGTTGCCCCAAGGGCAAGTGGCGAGGACTGCATCGCCTTCGACAACGCAGTCGAAGTGGGTGTCCGCGAGGAGCGGCTTGACGGCCTCCAAGCGGGCCTTGAGCGCCTCTATGTCCGGCACCTCGATGCCGATGACGCCCCGGAGGACCTGCTGCCCCCTAGTGGGCAGGTGGAACTGCTGCTTGCCCGCGTTGGCCCACATGTTGTCCTGTCCCACCATCATGTAGGGGTCCCGGGTGAGGCCAAGGCCGGAGATGTAGAAGATCTGGGCGAGCCGCTGGTCAGGCACCAGCACGTTGACGTGCTCCATCATCAGGATGTTGCCGACGTCCTGCAGCTTGCGGTCAAACGTCGCCTCAACCACCATGGCGTCCTCCTTCGTCCCCGGCAGCGCATGCGCCAACTGCCTCAGGTCTTCTTGGCTGGTTGCGACCCATTATGCCAGAACCGGCAAGCGGGCGGCTACTGCCCGACGGCCGGGGGCCGAAAAGCAACTCGCCCCCGGCGTGCTGCCAGAGGCGAGTCCGTTGTCCTTGCGATGGAAGGCGCCGGCTAGACGGCCGCGGCCTTCACGTAGTCTGCGATGGCGCCCTTGATGCCCCTCATCCGGGTGAACTCCGGATACTTGCCGTCCTCACTGTGCCGGTCAAAGACGGTCTCGCCGTCACAGGTGACCTTGAGGATGCCGGCATCGCCGGGGGTGATGGTGATTGCTACCTTGTTGCCCAGGTCCGCGAAGATCTCGGTGGCTATCCAAGCCGCCTGCGGGAGGTAGCCTCAAGGCACGCAGTAGGTGATCTCCACAATCGGTTTGCCTTCCATGACACGCTCCTTGGTAAGGTTGTGGACAGGGTAGTATGGGCAGTTCGGGCTGTCAACGGGCAGAATCGAGCGACTCATATACGTGTGTGCCCACCCCGTCCGTGCCACTTACAGTACGCTCCTATCGTGGCTGGTGCTGTACACCTGCGCCCACCATCACCGCCCACAGTGTCTATGCACTGCGCCAACTCTTTCTCACCTTTAGATTCTGCTTGCCCGCCTCGTAGGCGCCTAACACAGTTCCAACAGGTTACCTCTGACTTGTTGGTGGTCAGATGGTCGTCACCCTGCGCAGGCGGGCCTTTGATCGGCATGGACGTTAGGCGGCGGCACAGCCGCACTGCAACCCCTTGATACCGACTCCGCATATGAATTATTGCTGGTGCCGGGTTCTTGGTTTGTTTGTGATAGTTCACAGGTATACGACTCCCAAAGTTTAGGCAGTGTTATCGTTTGGTTTTCACCAAGAAATCGAGCGGGGGCTGACTCCGTCGCCGCAACGTGTCAGCCCCCGCACCTACGCGAAGCCGAGCCGGTGCCCGGCCCCGTTTTCGGCCATCTATCAGCGCCCCAACGGGCACCTGAACTCGTGACCCCACCGCGCAACCCTGCGCGACTTCCTCACCTCCGGGTCCCCGCCTTCGCGGATACGGCGGTGGGGCGCTATCCGCACTTGTTGTAACCGCACTCGCGGCACATGAGGCAGCCCTCCTGGTAGACGACCGGGCCGGAGCACTCGGGGCAACGGCCCCAACTGCTCAGGACGGCGGTGGCCTCCGGGGCCGCAGGCGCGAGGGGGAGCGCCACGCCCGCGGGCGTGGACTCCTTGGAGAAGAGGGCGTACTGCCCGCCATAGGGGCTGCCGGGCTCCAGACCGCACACCCGCGCCAGCGCGAGGGCCAGCGCGTCGGGGGCGGAGCGGACCAGCGTCCCCTCGCTCCACACGGGCTCGTCCGTGATGCCCCGCAACTGCTGGACGATTGCCTCCGGGTCCACCCCGGCGCGGAGGGACATGGACACCAGCCTCGATATGCCCTCCAACTGCGCCGAGTCGGAACTTCCAGCCTTCCCCAAGGCGGTGAAGACCTCAAAGGGACGGCCTTCCTCATCAAAGTTGATGGTGATGTACATGTTGCCGTGGCTGGTGCGCACCCGCTCGGTCACGCCACGCACCTGGGGCGGCCGCCGGCGGGGGACCAGGCGTTGCTCACCGGCAGGCATTTCAGGCACGAGTTCCGTGGAGGAAGACTCGCTCGTGCCTGCCGTCAGGACCTCCTTCTCGCGGCTGCCGGCCCGGTAGACGGTGATGCCCTTGCAGCCGGTCTCCCACGCCTGCACGTACGTGCGCTCGACGTCGTCGACGGTGGCTGAGTTGGGGAAGTTGATGGTCTTGGAGATGGCGGCGTCCGTCGACTCCTGGAAGGCCGCCTGCATGCGGACGTGCCACTTGGGGTCGATGTCCGGCGCGGTGGCAAAGACCTCCTTCGCCCACTCGGGAACGCCGTCATTGTCCTGCAGGGAGTTGCCGGCGGAGAGGTACTCGGCGAGGTCGTCGCTGTAGAAGCCCTCGTGCGTAGCGACGGCCTCAAAGGCGCTGTCGACGTAGTAGAGCGTCTGGCCCTCCAGGATGTTGTGCTTGCGGAAAGCCAGGGCGAAGATCGGCTCGATGCCGCTGGAGCAACCGGCGATCATGGAGATGGTGCCCGTGGGGGCGACGGTGAGCTGGCAGGCGTTGCGCTGGGGCTTCATCCCCGCGATCTGCTGCCTGCTGCCGGGCCACGCAAGGAACGGCCCGCGCGAGATGGCCATCCGCTCGGACTCCTCGCGGGCCTCGTCAGCGATGAAGCGCATGACCTGGCGGCCTATCTCGACGCCTTCCTCGGAGTCGTATGGCACACCGAGGCGGACGAGCATGTCGGCGAAGCCCATCACCCCCAGGCCGGTCTTGCGGGTGAGGAGGTTCATCTTCTCGATCTCGGGGACCGAGTAGTTGTTGGCGTCGATGGTGTTGTCGAGGAAGTGGGCGGCCAGCCGCACGGTGGAGCGCAGCAGGTCCCAGTCGATGACGGCGCCGTCGGGGCCGTAGGAGAGCATCCTGGTCAGGTTGATAGAGCCCAGGTTGCAGGACTCGTAGGGGAGCAGGGGCTGCTCGCCGCAGGGGTTGGTGGCCTCCATGCTGCCAAGGTGCGGGGTGGGCTGCCGGCGGTTCACCTCGTCGAGGAAGATCATGCCGGGCTCGCCGTTGCGCCACGCGCCCTGCACGATCCTGGTAAAGAGCTCGCGGGCGTCCCGCTCGACGCCGGTGGGCTCCTGGGTCACGGGGTCGATCTCGTCGATCGTGCCGCCGTGCATCACCGCCTGCATGAAGGCGTCCGTCGCGCCGACGGAGATGTTGAAGTTGGCGATCTCGCCCTCCTGGCGCTTGCACTCGATGAACTCCTCAATGTCCGGGTGGTGGACGCTCATGACGGCCATGTTGGCGCCGTCGCGCTTGCCGCCCTGGGTGATCATGGTAGACACGCTGGAGAGGTGGCGCAGCACGGCGATGGGCCCACAGGCCTTGCCGTGGGTGCTGGAGATGTGGGCGCCCTTCTGCCGCAGGTTGGACAGGGGCACACCGGTGCCGCCACCGAACTTCTGCACCATGGCAATGTCCGACGCGGTCTTCATGATGTCCGACATGCTGTCCTCAAGGGGCAGCACAAAGCAGGCGGAGAGCGTGCCGGCGTCCGTGCCGGCGTTCATCAGCGTGGGTGAGTTGGGCAGAAACTCCAGCCGGGTCATCATGCCGTAGAAGGCGGACTCGGCCTCGGCGACCTCCAAGTCGGTTGCGCCGTACCTGCGGTCGGCGGCGGCGATGGAACGGGCGACGCGGCGGAACATGCCGCGGGCGTCCTCCACGGGCTCAAACCGGTCGTTCTTGAGGAAGTAGCGGTGGGCCAGGACGCGGAGGGCGTTCTCCGTCAGGTGGGGCCCCTCGCCCGCCTCCGGCACGGTCATCCCCTGCGACTCCAGGGCCTGCAGCACGCGGGCCCTGGAGGGCCCGCCCTGCGGGATGGCCGGCGTTGGCGCCTCCAGCTGGGCAATCGCGATCTGCAGGGCTTCGCGGACGGAGGGCTCCGCCGCCTCGGCGAGCTTCTGGCGCAGCTCCGCCAACGCTGAATCTCGCTCGATGTCTGTTCGTGAATGGATGTCTACCACGAGCGCGCTCCTTCCCTGATGTATCTACTGGGTTCTGCGTGGGGCTTTGGCAAGCCCCAATGACCCGCCGGAGGCCTGAATTCTACTAACCTCCCGGGCCTGTTTTCTTGGCTCGTTTAGGGGGCTTTTCGCGAGATTCTCCCCCGGCCATGGGCAGGGAGAGCTGCGCCTCAAGGGCCGCCGCCCGGTTGGGGTCCGGATCCCGCTGCAGCGCCTCGACCTCCTGCGCGAAGCTCTCCAAGTCGGTGAAGTTGCGGTAGACGCTGGCGAAGCGCACGTAGGCCACGTGGTCCAGCGCCTTGAGGCCCTCCATGACCATCCGGCCAATCATCGCGCCGGGGACCTCAGCCCTGCCCAGCGCACTGATCTGCCGCTCGACGTCGTCCACGAGGCGGTCGATGGCCTGGGACGAGACGGGCAGCTTGGCGCAGGAGATGAGGATGCCGCTGCGGACCTTCTCCCGGTCGAACTCCTCGCGGCGGCCGTCGCGCTTCACGACGAGCTGGGCGGCGGTAAAGGGACGCTCCAGCGTGGTGAAGCGGAGGCCGCACCGGGCGCACTCCCGACGTCGCTTGATGCCGTCGCTGGCCTCACGGGAGTCGGTCACGCGGGACACGTCATGGTCGCAGTAGGGGCACCGCATCTTCCGCTGTCTCCGGATTCTGCACACGCTCGCGGCGTGTGCATCCTTGTTTCCTGCTCGGTTAGTTTTCTACCGTTTGTAGTAGAGAGTCGAAAGTTTGGCACAAGATATTGTGGTTGTCAACACGCTTTCAGTCTCAATCACAACCCGGAGTTGTGTGGTTTTCCATTTCTGCAAGTATCATTGAGTTAAGGGACTCTGAACGGCGGAGACATCCGTTGAAGACTTCACCAAGCTCTGTGGTTGCGGTGATGCGGGCGTTGCTCGCCGTCGCCGCCATGGTGGCACTCACGGCGATTGCCGCGCCAGGGTGCGGCGGCAGTGACGATAGCGGCGCGGCGGCGGGCGGCTGGACGGCATCGACGACGCAACGGCCCTCGGCCACCGCGGCGCCGGCGACGCCGGCCCACCCGGGCAAGCAGAACTACGTCACGCACTGCGCGGCGTGCCACGGCGTGAACGGCGAGGGGCAGCCGAACTGGATCATCCCCGGGCCGGACGGGCTGCTGCCGGCGCCGCCACACGACAACACGGGGCACACGTGGCACCACGGCGACGGCTACCTGTTCCGAGTGACCAAGAGCGGCGGGCAGGCCTTCATGCTGCCGGGCCAGGTGAGCGCGATGCCGGGCTTCGACGTGGAGTTGTCGGACCAGGAGATCATCGACGTGATCGAGTACATCAAGGGCTTCTGGGGCGAGGGGGAGCGGGAGTTCCAGGCGACGGCGAGCCAGGGGGACCCGTTCCCGTAAGCCCCCATCCCAACCCCGTATCAAGTACGGGGCAGGCTCTTCCCCCATAAGGGGGGAAGGGACCACCAAGTCCGCACCGCCCCTCCGGATACCGGCATGCGCAGGACCCTTCGACAGGCTCTGGGATTCGTCTTGCTTTTTGTTTTGTAGCTGAGTTGGCACGTTGCAGCTACGAAACAAATTTTCACCCGGGGGGAAACGAATCTCGCCCTTCGATAGGCTCAGGGGCCATGCACGGCGGGGTTGTGGTGTTGTCGCGGCGGTGCATGGGGCGAGGGTAGCGGGGATTCGTCTTGCTTTTCGTGTTGAAGCTGAGTTGGCACGTTGCAGATACAACACGGATATTACCCGAGGGGGAAACGAATCCCGGCCGGCGTCCGCTTCCCCCACCCCAGCCCTCCCCCACGAGGGGGGAGGGGGAACGGGTCGCGGCGCGGTTGTGCTGTTGTGGCGGCGGTGCATGGAGCGAGGGTAGCGAGGATTCGTCTTGCTTTTCGTGTTGAAGCTGAGTTGGCACGTTGCAGATACAACACGGATATTACCCGAGGGGAAGCGAATCCCGTCCTTCGACAGGCTCAGGACAGATCCAGGGGCCGTATGTGTCGGGGTTGGGGTGTTGTGGTGACGGTGCATGGGTCGAGGGTAGCGGGGGGGACGGCGTCCGCGCGAGGGGGTGGTGGCAGGGTGGGGGGTTAGTTGAGGGGGGAGGAGGCGAGGAGGCGCTCGAAGCGGGCGGGGCTGCGGAAGGGGCCGACGACGGCGAGGTTGAGCTGCTCCGGGACGATGAGATCGCGGGCGACCTGGCTGATGTCGTCGGAGGTGATGGCGTCGATGCGCTCCACGACGTCGTCGGGGGTGAGGACGCGCTCGCGCATGAGGCGCTGGTTGCCGAGCCAGAGGGCGACGGCGCGGGTGTCCTCCATGCGCATGAGGAGGCGGCCCTTGGCGTACTCCTTGGTCTTGCGGAGCTCCGCCTCCGGCACGCCGTCCTTCATCTTCTGCAGCTCCTCCAGGATGGTCTGCACGGCCACGTCGGCGTTCCTGGGGTCGGTGGCGGCGTAGACCTCCAGGGCGCCGGCGTCGCGGTAGTGGGACTTGCCGCTGTGGGCCTCGTAGACGAGGCCGCGCTCCTCTCGGAGCTCCAGGAAGAGGCGGCTGCTCATGCCCTCGCCGAGGACGGCGCTGAGCATGTCGGAGGCGTAGCGCTGGGGGTGCTCGGCGGGCAGGCCGTGGAAGCCGAAGCAGATGTGGGCCTGCTCGGACCTGCGCTGCTCGATGCGGACGCGGGGCTCGGACTGCTCGATGACGGCGGGGTACCAGTCGAGGGGGTCGCCGACGGGCCAGTCGCCCATGGCGCGGTCGAAGAAGTCGACGACCTGGTCGTGCTCGACGTTGCCGGCGACGGTGATGACGGCGTTGGAGGGGACGTACTGGTGGTTGACGAGGCGGAGCATGGCGTCGCGGGAGAGGGCGGAGACGGACTCCTCGGTGCCGCCGACGTCGCGGCCGAGGGGCTGGTCGGGCCACATGGTGGAGTCGATGAGGAGGCCGGCGCGGGAGTCGGGATGGTCGCGGGACATGGCGAGCTCCTCGAGGATGACGCCGCGCTCCTTCTCGAGCTCGACGGGGTCGAAGAGGGGGTTGCGGACCATGTCGACGAGGAGGTCGGCGGCGATGGCGAAGTGGGGGCGGGCGACCTTGCACCAGTAGGTGGTGACCTCCCGGGCGGTGGTGGCGTTCATGATCCCGCCGACGCCGTCAATGGTCTCACTGACCATGCGGGGCGTGGGGCGGGAGGGGGTGCCCTTGAAGCAGAGGTGCTCGACGAAGTGGAAAGCGCCGGCCTCAGCGTCGGACTCGTAGCGGGAGCCGCCGCCGACGAGGAAGCCGAGGGTGACGGAGCGGGTGTGGGGCATGGCGCTGGTGATGATGCGCAGGCCGTTGCCAAGGGTCGATTGCTGGTACATGCAGCCTTCCGGGTGTGCAGGATGAGCGCCCCCGCAGGGAGGGCACGGCGGGGCGATGCCTTTGTGGCAGTGTACGCCCGCCGGACGCGGGGGGTCAAACGCCGAGGGCAGGGGCGACCACAAGGGCCGTCCCTACGGAAGACACCGGGCCCTTCCTTCATTGCATCCCCATGACAATTCCCGCGATCCGTAGCTGGGTGGAATTGTTTTGGTATTCGCTTTGTAGCTGTTGTGGCACATTCCAGCTACAAAGCGAAGATTTTCTGTAAACAATCCCCTCCAATCACGGGCCGAGGCTCGGCGACAGTCGATGCGCGATGCGAGTGCGGCTTGCATGGGGGGAGGGTAGCGGGGGTGGGGGCGCGAGGGCTAGGGGCGGGTGGCAGGGGGTTACCAGTTTTTGAGAATGTGGTCTGCGATATCAATCGCTATTCTAGCTCCTCTGGGGTTTCCCACCGCAAAGAACAGTTCAAATATTTCCACGTTACGAGAGTTCGTGAATGCACGGCGTGTCGGTGCTACCGCGTGAAACGCGGACTCCAGCCGCTGCCGATAGGCTTCAGCAATCTGCTTTGACCCGGATGGGCGGCTACGCCTTGGCTCATCACCCAATAGAGAGAGCTGTGGCGAGTCTTGATAGTTCCTCTGCCAGAATTCACGACCTCCAAAAATGCGATCCAGTTGGCTCGCCAACTCTTCCGTAGGTTCCTCATTTCTGCGCATCATTCGGGTTACGGCCATGAGTGGGAACAATATCCAGCAGTCTATTTTCCCCGTATTAGCAATGGCCTCGACCGTGGACCAAGAAACCTCCGTGGCAAAGGGGTCCAGAAAGACGACAGCTCGGTCGAATTCACCTATATCTCGACAGAACCTCTGAACCTCCTCATTGGCGTCACCTTGGACAACGTCAACTAGCCGCGCTGGGTGCTCTCCCGCCAACAGGCGTAGGTCCTCAACGCGTTTCTTATCCTTCTCAATGAAGAGCAGGCGGTCGAATTGACGATCCTCTACGCCGAGCGCTATCCGAGCGGAGCCCGCATGCAGTTCTTGAAACTCCTCGTATTCTTGCGACGCCTCCACGTATGCACCGGCACCAGCAAACCCGTCGACATAGGTCAGGTGGAATCGTTGGTTCTTCAGTGCTGTGGTATATGCATCCAAATAGCGCCTAAGGATCTCAAGCTTCTCTTGGGTCCAAATTCCACCAAACGACGGCACGTTAGTCATGGACGGCAACTCTATCCGGCATCTCGCGCCACGTTTCGCCGTCGACGACCGCCGCAGCTCCGCCCCGCTTATTCCTAAAACCACCCAGCTGCTTAAGGAAGAACGCGACGCCTGCCTGTAGGGATTGATCACGCAGGGAGCGGACCCACTCAATATCCATCGGCCGTGCGGCGTGACCGCTCTCGCCGCCGACGATCAGCCATTGCACATCACCTCGCGTCAGCCACGAACTCAGGTCCACGTGACCCAGTAGAGGCTCTGCGGAGACAAACTTGATGGGGGCGGGGAGTCTAGACAAGACGGTGATGCGCGGGGCGTACTTTTGGTTCTCGACAGAGGTGCCCATCCAAACGTTTGAGGGCCAGACCTCGTCGAAAGCCTCTTTGTTGCTCTCCCACCATGCAACTGCGCGGCCAGGCCGCTTAGTCAGCACTTGGAAAATGTGTCCTCGGCGCTCGGCTGCTTCCTGCATGACCTCAAAGACACTGGTCACGAACTCAAAGGGCACCTGATGATGAAAGAGGTCCGACATGCTGTTCACAAAGACATGGCGCGGCTGACCCCAGTGCAGCGGCGCATCCAAGCGGTCGGGAAGCAACCGTACGACGCTGGGTTCGCCCTCATAGCCGGGCACACCCATTGCGGTGAGCCGGGGGTAAAGCGCATACATGTAGCAGTGGTCACAGCCCGGAGACACCCGCGTGCACCCTGTCACGGGATTCCACGTCTCGTCTGTCCATTCGATGTTCGACGGCATCTAGGCACACTCCATTTCCAGTAACAGAACATATATTCTTATCAATGGCGGGCAATTGTCAAGACACCGAGCAGCGACTCCACCATCTCAGGGGATGCCCATGCGTATGCAATTGCTCACATTTCCCATAAAGGAACTCCCCTAAGATTTGTTCCAACGCCTAACGCGAATCGCTAGTACAGCCTTTCCCCGCCTCTGGATACCGGCATTCGCCGGTATGGGGGTGTTGGGGTCTGGTTCTCTAGCTGTTCCGATGAGGGCTTCCCCCACCCGGCCCCTCCCCTCTGGGTTCCTGCCTCCGCAGGAACGACGGATGCAGGCATGGCCCTTCGACAGGCTTAGGACGGAGTCAGGGCGAACGGTCGGCGCCCAGCGCGTCGCCGAGGAGGGCGAAGGCGGCGGCGGTGGCGGCTAGGGCGGCGGCGGGGGCGAGGGTGAGCCAGGGGGCGGTTTCGAGGAACTCTCTGCCCTCGTTGAGCATGCCGCCCCAGGAGGGCGTCGGCGGGGGTGCGCCGAGGCCGAGGTAGCTGAGGGCGGCCTCGGCGGCGAGGGCCGTCGCGACGAAGCCGGTGGCGTAGACGAGGACCGGCGTGAGGCTGTGGGGCAGGACATGGCGGAGGAGCACTCGGAGGGGGCCGGCGCCGATGGTGACGGCGGCGGCGACGTGGCCGGAGGCGCGGACGCTGAGGGCGGAGGAGCGGGCGAGCCGGGCGGCCTGGGGCGCGAGGGCAAGGGCGATGGCGGCGGCGACCGATAGCGTCGAGACGCCAAGGGACGCGACGACCACGACGGCGAGGGCGAGCAGGGGGAAGCCGAGAAGGGCGTCGACGACGCGCTGGACGGTGAGGTCGAGCCAGCCGCCGCGGTAGGCGGTCGCGAGGCCGACGGCGGCGCCCACGACGGCGCCCGTCGCGACGCCGCCGACGGCGACGGCGAGGGCCGTGCGGGTGCCGTGGAGCACGCGGGAAAGGACATCGCGACCGAAGTTGTCGGAGCCGAGGAGGTAGTCGGCGGACGGGGCCTCGAGGCGGCGGGCGGTGTCCTGCGCGAGGGGGTCGGCGGGCGCGAGGACGCCGGCGAGGAGGGCGGCGGCTAGGGCGAGGGCGATGACGGCGGCGGGGGCGCTCTTCGACAAGCTCAGAGCGAACGGGAGGGGGAACCCCCATCCTAACCTTCCCCCACGCGTGGGGGAAGGGACCCCAGCGCGCCACCCCTCTGGATTCCCACCTTCGCGGGACCCTTCGACAGGCTCAGGGCGATCGGCCCCGGCCCTGGACACTGGCTTTCGCCCGTAAGACGAGTGAGGGTTCATGCGGCCACCGCCGATCGCTCGGCGAAGGAGACGCGGGGGTCGAGCCAGGCGTAGGCGACATCGATGGCGAGGTTGACGAGGAGGACGGCGACGACGAGGAGCGTCGCGATGCTCTGCACGACGGGGAAGTCGCGCACGAGGGCGGCGTCGACGAGGCCGCGGCCGACGCCGGGCAGGCCGAAGATGGACTCCAGGATGAGGGCGCCGCCGAGGAGGACGCTGAACTGGACGCCGAGGGTGGTGAGCACGGGGAGCACGGCGTTGGGCAGGGCGTGGCCGAGGACGACGTGCCGCTCGGGCAGGCCCTTGGCGACGGCGGTGCGGACGTAGGGCTGCTCCAGGGTCTCGGCGACGCTGGCGCGGGTGACGCGGAGGACGTGGGCGCCGTACTCCCAGCTCAGCAGCAGCGCGGGGATGGCGACCATGAGGGCGTGCTCCCACGGGTCCTCGAACGGACCGGCGTAGACGATGGGCGGCGACCAGCCGAGCAGGAGCAGCAGGCCGAGGAGGGCCAGGAGGGCGAGCAGGAAGCTGGGCGCGGCGATGCCGGGCAGCATGGCGAGCCGGGCGAGGTGGTCGGGCCAGCGGCCGCGGCGCCAGCCGGCGACGACGCCAAGGGGGAGCCAGACGAGGAGGGTGAGGGCGAGGGCGTACGTCGCGAGGAGGCCGGTGACGGGGAGCTGGCGAGCGAGCTGCCCTCGGATGGACTGGCCGTCGACGAGGGCGTCGCCACCGAAGGAGCCGTCGAGCATGGACCAGAGCCATCGACCGTACTGGACGGGCCAGGGGTCGTCGAGGCCGAGCTCGGCGCGGAGGGCCTCGCGGACCTCGGGGGAGTGGGTGGTCTCACCGCCGCCGGAGAGGATGGTGGCGGCGACGTCGCCGGGGAGGAGGCGCATGACGGCGAAGACGATCATGGACGCGAGGAGCGCCGTGGGGAGGACGAGGGCGAGGCGTCGGGCGAGGTAGGCGTAGCTCATGGCGGCGGGCGCTCCGTCAGGGCGAGTGTTGGGGACAGGATACGGCATGGGGGGAGGGGAGGGGTACGCCCCGCCAGCCCTGCCCCTCTGGGTTCCTGCCTGCGCAGGACCCTTCGACAGGCTCAGGGCGAACGGCCCCGCGCCACACCGCCCCTGGGTTCCCGCCTCCGCGGGAGCGACGAGAGTGGGGCTCAGGGCGAACGGGGCTGCGCGGTTACGGATTGTGAGCTGTACCGGTACACGGTATACTTCTCCTATGATACGGTCGTTTCGCCATCGAGGACTCAGGAGGCTCTATGAGCGAGACGACTCCAGCAGAGCGGGCGCAGAGCTATTGGACCGGATCACTCTCGCCCTGGCGGACCTCGATGCTGCCAGCAAGCCGAGCGATGTTGATTTGCCAGGGTACAGACTCCATCCCCTGGGGGGTGACCTGAGAGGGATGTGGAGCATTTCGGTTTCGGGCAACTGGAGGATCACCTTCCGATTCGAGGATGGCGACGCACACGATGTCGACCTGGTTGACTATCACTAGCAAGAGGGAAGAGACCATGACCATGAAGAATCCACCTCACCCCGGCCGCAGCATCAGGGAAAACTGCCTGGAACCTCTTGGCCTGAACGTCACCGAGGCGGCGGAGGTTTTGGGTGTTGCCCGACACACGCTTTCACGGGTCTTGAACGGCCACGCTGCGATCTCGCCCGATATGGCCATTCGCCTTGAGAAGGCTGGATGGTCCAGCGCGGATTTTTGGCTGCGCCGGCAGACCTCCTATGACTTGGCGCAAGCGCGCAAGAGAGAAGACAGGATACACGTCAAGCGATACCAACCGCAGCCCATCGCATAGGGCATCGAAAGGGTGCAGCCAGGAGGATGTGCTTCCGGAAAGCGCCTGCCATGTGTCTGCGCACTCTTGTGTGCGATGGGGATGCCCCGCGCCCCACCGCCCCTCTGGGTTCCCGCCTGCGCGGGACCCTTCGACAGGCTCAGGGCAATCGGCCCCTTCCGCGCTGCGCCTCTGGATACCGGCATTCGCGGGTATGAGGGTGTGGAGGGTTAGGGGCGGGGGGCGAGCCAGACGGTGGCGAAGTCCGTGTGGGTGTGGCCGTCCTCCGGGGGGACGACGAGGCCGTTGACGTAGGTGCGGTAGGGGGCGACGTAGATGGCCTCGGCGATGGCGACGATGTAGGTCTGCTCGACGAAGATGTAGCGCTGGAGCTGTCGCCAGACCTCCAGACGGCGCTCGGGGAGGGTGGCCTCGCGGAGGAGGCGGTAGAGCTCGGTGACCTTGGGGTCCTGGTGCTTGGCGTAGGAGTCGGGGCTGCGGCTGTACGTGCCGTAGACGCCCTCGGTGCCCTCCGGGATGGGCAGCACGGAGAGGCGGCCCTGCTGGCTGTCGAAGTCGAGGCTGGTGCGGGCGCGGTTCCACTCGCCCTCGTCGACGAGATCGATGCGGAGGTCGACACCGAGCTCGCGGAGCTGGGCCTGCAGGAGCTGGCAGCCGGTGGCCTGGCGGGCGCGGCAGAGGTGGCCCATGGCGAAGCCGCCCGCGTAGCCGGCCTCGGCCATGAGGCGGCGGGCCTCGGCGCGGCGCTCGGCGAGGGGCTCGCGGTCGAAGGTGGGCCAGACGACGTAGGCCTTGTCCTTGAAGCGGTTGGGCGGGCCGAGGCTCGGCGTGGTCCAGCCGAAGCCGCCGAGGGCGACGGGGATGGCGGCGTCGCGGTCGACCCAGAGGGAGACGGCGCGGCGCACGCGGGGGTCCTGCCAGGGGCCCTCCTTGAGGACGTTGAAGGCGAGGCGGAACATGCCGCCCTCCATCTCCGCGTAGAAGACGGAGTCGCCGAGGTCCGCGTCGTAGCCCTGGCGCCGCTCGACGGTGAGGTAGTGGCCGAAGCCGCGGGCGCCGCCGTCGAGGCGGCCGGAGCGGAAGGCGGCGTCCATGGCGGCGGGCTCGCGGATGATGACGTAGTCGATGCCGTCCAGGTAGGGGAGCGAGCGGCCGGCGTTGTCGGTCTCGAAGTAGACATCGTTGCGTCGGACGCGGACGCGGGTGCCGCGGTCGTAGTCCTCGAAGGCGAAGGGGCCGAGGCCGACAAGGCCGACGTCGAGGGGGCTGACGCTGAGGTCGCCGGCATGGAGGCGCGGCTCCATCAGGTGCCTAGGGTGGGCGAACTTGAGGCGTGGGTTGGCGAGCACATCGAGGAAGAAGCGGTTGCGCTCGCCGAGGACGATGCGGACGCGGTTGTCGGGCAGGGCCTCCACGCTCTCGATCTCACCGAGGTCGCCCTTGAAGTAGGCGGGGGCGCGGACCTCGCCGTTGCGCTCGTAGCCGTTCAGGGCGAGGTCGAACCAGAACTCGACATCGGCGGCGGTGAAGGGCGTACCGTCGTGCCAGAAGACGTCGTCGCGGAGGGTGAAGGTCCACTCGGTGTGGCTGGGGTCGACGGTCCACGTGGTAGCCAGGTAGGGGCAGGCGAGGTAGAGGTTCTCCCGGCAGCGCATGACGAGGTTGCCGGGGCCGAAGAGGGCGCCGCCGACGTGGTGGAGGGCGATGCTGCTGGTGCGCATGGTGTCGAAGGCGGAGGGCGGGTCGCCGCGGTTGGCGAGGACGAGGACATCGCCGGCGGGCGCGTCGGACGGGGGTGGTGGAACGGGGGTGGGGACGGCGTCCGCCGCAGGGGAACCGGTCGCGACGGGAGTGGCGTGGGGGGCGACTGCTGAGGGCGTCGACGGAGCGGAGGACGGCGCCTGCGCAGGGTCATCGGCGGCGGTGCAGGCGAGCATCGCGGCGGCGAGGCACACGGCGAGGAGGATGGCGGCAATCAGTCGCATACGACCATTGTGGTGGGCGACGGCGGGCGGGGGCAAGGCGGAGGCTACCCGTACACCGCCAACACCACCGCGTCGGACGGGTTGGCGGGGTCGAAGAAGAGGACGGCGCAGGCGCGGCCCGCGGTGACCTCGGCAGGGGCGATGTTGCGGGCGACGGGGACGCCGTCGAGCCACGTCGCGAGGCTGCCGGAAACCTGCACGGTGGCGCGGTGGGCGTCGGCGTCGAAGGCGCGGATAGTGGCTTTCAGTATTTCCATGTGTGCTGCTCCCTTCTGTTCGTCGGCGGGCGGCCCCCATCCCAGCCTTCCCCACAAGGGGGGAAGGGAGTCATAGGCCAGTCAGGGTGATCTTCTGCTCGTACTTGGCCTTGCCGATGCGGCGGTAGTCGAGCTCTATGGCGGCGACGCGGAGGCGGGTGGGGGCAGCATCGCTGGGCGCGTGGACGTCGACGACGTCATGCAGCTCAAGGCCGCAGTTGGGCGGGGCGACGAGCTCGCCGGAGACGGCGTCGCGCTGTAGTCGGTCTAACAGGGCGGCGGCGTGGGACTGCGCCCCGGCGAGGGTGCGCTGGTTGAGGTCGTGGACCTGGCGCAGGCGCTCGCCTACGAGGGGCATTGCGTCCCACGCGAAGGCCTCGCCGACGCCGGCCGCGCCGAAGACCTGCACGCGCGTGGCGGACTGGACGTCGCGGGCGATGCGCACCTGATGGACAGGGTGGTAGGTGCCGAAGGTGTAGTCGGCAGCGTCTGTGGGTTGGGGCAGGCGCAGGAAGGCCGTGCGGCCTCGGAAGAGGAGCAGGTCGGGCGCCATGCCAAGGAGTCGGCGGACGGCCGTCGCGCCGGTCTCGCCGGGGTGGACGGTGAAAGCGGGCCGGTGCGCGAGCATGGCCGGGCTGGGGTTGGCCGATTCAAGGCCGAGCCCGACGCGCTGGAGGATGTAGCCGAGGATGGAGGCCATAGGGGCCTCGCCGCGGGCCCACGAGAACTGCCGCCGCGCCCGCCACGCGGACAGGAGCGCCCAGCCGTCGCCGGCATGGACGAGGAGGATGGACTCGCCGCCGCCGGAGCGCCGCTCCCAGCCGGTGACCCAGAAGACAGGGCCAGCCGAGACCTCGTCGCCGGTGGGCGTGGCGTAGCCGGGGCTGACGCGGACCTCCGTGCCCTCCCGGATGGCGGAGCCCGCATTGCCCACGCCGGAGTTGCGGCCGTCGTCGTTTCGGAGGGCGATGGTAACGGCGCTGCCGTCCGGGGTTTCATGCATGGTGAGCGAGAGAACGTCGGTGGTGAGATCACGGGCAGACGCGTCGAGGTCGCCGCGCCAGACGCCGCTGGGCGTGGTGAGCCAGAGGGCGCTCCCGGACCCTGCCATCGCCACACCGTGCTGCGCCTCTTCCGCGAAGGGGACGGGATCGCGCCAGGAGTTTTGTGTGAACGCAGTCCCGGCCAGGGTGTTGAACATGAGGGGCCGATGGTAGGCGCCCGCGCCGGTGTAGCGCTCGACCACGGAGAGGCGCATGACGTCCGTGGGCAGCAGGAAGGGCGCGCCGAAGCTCACGCCCGATCCGGCGTCGGCGCGGGTGATTTCCAGCAGTGTCGACCACGCGCCATCGTATGAGGCGCTCCAGACGCGGTGGCCACCACTCGCGTTCTCGCCGGTGACGGCAAGGCGCCACGCGCCGTCGTAGGCGCAGGCGAGGCCGGAGACCGACGACAGGCCGTAGTCGCGGGCGGCGGGCGTGCTCCAGAAGTCGCCGGGGCGCTGGGAGACGTACAAGCTGCCGTCGCTGTCGGCGAGGAAGAGGGCGGGCGTGCCGGCGTCGTCGAAGGCGGCGGCGATGGCGTCGACTGAGCCGGATGAGAGGGTCACCACCGTGTACGCCGCCCGCCAGGTGAGGCCGGAATCACGGCTCTCGCGGACGTTGACGGCGCGGGGATTCGAGGCGTCGCGGAAGAAGACGAGGACGGTGGCGCGGTGGCTGCAGGCGGCGACGTTGCACAGAGTCGATGTCGTGTCGAGGCGCGTCCACGCGGAAAAGTCGCTCGTCGGGCCGGGGTTGGCGACGCGCTGCACCCAGAGGGCGCTGGAGGCGACACGAGCGCGCACGAGGGAGCCATCGGCGGGCATGGCCGCAGCGTGGTGAGCGGACGCTTCAGTGCCAGTGTAGAGGCGCGTGAAGTGGGGCCGGGCGACGCCGGCCAGCATGTCGAGGGCTTCGACACGGACGTACGGGCGGCCGGAGGGCTCGGTCTGGGCGGTCAGGAGGGCGTTGGTGATGCTGCGCATGACGACTCCCGGCTAGGCGCCGCGAACCGGCAGGTCCGACGACAACGACCCTCCGGCGGCGTACATGCGGCGGGTGCGGACGCCCTTTCGGGCCGCCAAGCTGCGCAAGGCCAACTGGAAGGCCTCCATCCGCCCGGCGCCCCAGGCGCGGTAGTGGCGGGCCGTGTCCTCACCGCCGAGGTTGACCCGGTTGACTGCGTAGCTGGCCCAAGCGAGGGCCGCGTAGGCGGCGGCACCCAGCGCCACGGTGTCCTCCATGCCGGCCGGGAGCGTGGACGACGTGGCGTCCACGGTGTGGAGCCTGGTGTAGAAGACCCGCGCCTGCTCGCCGCGCGAGGGAGCCTCGTCCACCTGCAGCACCAGCGAGTTTGCCCAGCGGCTGAAGGGGACAAAGACCGCAAGATGGCGGCCCATGGGATACTCGACGCCCTCGACGTCAAGGAGGTCGCGTAACGCGCCCAGCGACACCTCGCGGCTGCCGGCCACGAGGGCCGTTGTGGCGACGGCCTCCAGGGGTGCGGCCCTGCTCAGATCGCGGACGGCGTGCTGGATGTGGCGGTCAAGCTCGTCGTCGGACCAGCGTTGCTCGGCGGGCACGTCGTCGCGCAGGTCCCGGCGCACCATCGTGCGCAATTCGGCGATGTTCATGTCGCGTTCCTTCCGGCGGCCGGATTCATCGCATCGCCCGTCTGCCGTATCATGGACGGCGGGGGTGACGCTTTGGCCGCATTTGTTGTCTTTCTCATCGTGCTGTGGGGCGGGACCATGGGGGCCACGCTGCTGCTGACCCGGTTCCGCCTCACGTCCGGCGACGCCACGCTGGCGGACCAACTCACCGTGCGCGGCGTTGCCCTGCTGTCCGTCACCATCGCCATGTGGTCGCTGGCGTCGATCGCCGGGCGGGTGCAGGCGGTGCCCGACGCATCGCACATCGTGCCGTACCTGTGGCTGGCGGCGGCGGCGCCGCTGTTCGTGCCGCCGGTGAAAAGCAACGGCGTCACCCTGGTGACCTCCGAGAAGTGGGTCTACGTCTCCGTTGTCCTGACCGCCACAGGCGGGTTCGTGCTGGCGATGGTGACCATGGCCCGGGTCCTTTCGGGCGGGGTGACGCTGCAGTAGCGCCACCCCGCCCCAGTAGCATCCGTTCGGTGAACCCTTCGACAGGCTCAGGGCGAACGGACGCTTCCCCCTCCCCTCTGGGTTCCTGCCTACGCAGGAACGACGAGTGGGTGCTAGTCACGGACGCCCGTCAGGCGCGCCAGCTTGAGGCTGTTGAAGTTGGCGACGGCGACGTACCACTTCACCCGGACGCGCGTGGCGTCTTTGGACTCCAGGCTGCCGACGCGCTCGGCGACGAGGCCGCCGGGGGACGTGAGGCCGGCGACGGCGCCCTCGCCGTACTGCAGGGCGTAGATGGTGGAGGCGTCCGTGGAGGCGCCGACACGCTGGTCGTCGGCGATGTGGTCGCACACGCCGATGGGCACGCCGTCGTAGTAGTCGAGCATCATGCCGAACTCGTTGCGGTCGGAGACCAGGAGGCCGCTGCCGGCCGCGCGGGAGAGGGCGGTGAGCTTGCGGCGGGAGCGGCGGGACATGAGCAGCATGTGGGGCTTGCCCTCAATCACCTTGTCGATGAGCTCGTCCACCTTGTCCAGGGTGAGCGTGCCGCCGTTGTCGCCCATGGCGACGGTCTGGGCGGCGGTCGACAGCTTGTCCAGGCCGTCGAAGGACTTGGCGTCAGAGGTGGTGTCGCCGTTGACGAAGGTGTCCTCGAACTTGGCGCGGACGGCCTTGGCCTTGAGCTGGACGACGGCGGCCTCCAGGTCCTGCAGGTTGGAGCGGGTGGCCTTGAGGTAGTTGTCCACGTCGGCGTCGCCGCCGAGGATCTTGAGGGACGCGGTGAGCTGGGTGAAGGTGGGGGTGGACTCGGCCCACTCGTCGCCGACGTTGTAAAAGGCTGCCGTGGGGGCGGTGTTCTCCTGGTTGTACGTGAGGCCGTTGCCGACGACCTCTATGAAGGGCAGGGACTGCAGCACCGGGCTCTCCTTGACGATGGTCTCGATGACGCCGGTCAAGAGCATGTCGTTGGAGAGCTTTGCCGCCTCGGTAAGGGTCAACGCCATGGCACTTCCTCCTTGCGGGCCGATCGATGCAGCCCGGCTGTGTGTGATGGGGGAAGGATAAGAACGTGCGTTCTGAAAGCGCAAGGGGGTGGTGGCAGGGTTGTCGCGGGAGGACCCTAGTGTTAGAATTGGCTTAGTTTAGCTAAACTAATTCAGGAGTCTCCTATGGTGCAGGTGAACGTGCATGAGGCCAAGTCGCAGCTATCGCGGCTATTGGCGCAAGTGGAGGCGGGCGAGGAAGTCGTGATTGCGCGCAACGGCGTGCCCGTTGCGCGGCTAGTGCCGACTTCGCGCCAAGCGGGGAAGCGCCAGCCTGGCCGATGGAAAGGCGTCTTCACAGTTCCCGAGAGCTTCTTTGATCCGCTTCCGGAAGAAGAGCTTGCGCGATGGGAAAGTGACCTGTGAGGCTGCTCCTGGATACCCACGCCTTCCTCTGGTGGGTGGCCGAACCCGACAGACTTTCAACAGGGGTGTTGGATACCCTTGTGGACGAAACCAACGAAGTCTTTGTGAGCGCGGTTACGGCCTGGGAGATTACGACCAAGTTCCGCTTGGGCAAGCTACCAATGGCAGCGACGTTTGTTGGAGACTTGGTACTTGCCATTGCCCTGGAAGGCTTTCGAGAATTGCCCCTCACTGTCGCGCAAGCGGCTCAGGCGGGTGAATTGCCGGGACCAAACAGAGACCCATTTGATCGGATGCTCGTCGCGCAGGCGCTGGCAGGGGGATTGGTGCTTGTGTCGAACGAGGAGGTCTTCGACAGGTACGGCGTGCAACGCTTGTGGTGAGGGACAGCGCCCTACCCCGCCTTGGCGCTGAGGCACTGGAAGAGGCGGTCTATCTGCTGCTTGGCGACGGTGCCCATCATGCGCTGGCCGACGCGGGCGAGGATGCCGGTGACGGCGACGTCGCCGTCGAAGGTAAGGGTCGTGGCGCCGCCGTCGGACTCGGCCAGGGCGACCGTGCCCTCGCCCTTCATGTCGGTGCGGGCGCCTGAGCCCTGAACCACCATGCGGTAAGCGTTGGGGGCGTCGATGTCGCGCAGCTCCAGGGTGCCCTTGTAGGCGCCGCTGACGATGCCGACGCGGAAGCCGACCTCGAAGGCGTAGGCGTCGGGCCCGGTGGCGGAGAAGCTCTGGACGCCGGGGATGCAGGCGCCGACGACGTCCGGGTCCATGAGGGCGGCCCACAGGCGGTCGCGCTCGACGGGGAACTGGTAGCTGCCGCTGAGTTTCATGCTCCGACTATAGCAGGGGCGCCGCTGCATTTCAGCATATGCGCGCGGTGCATATCTGCCATTGACTTTCCCGCATGGTCTGATACCCTTGCCGCGCCGAGTTTTGTGCGCAATACACCCGAGGTGTCTCGAGAGGAGGTGTATCGTGGGTGTCCCTGTGGAAATCACGATCAACGGACGGTCCTATAGCGGGGAGGTCGAGCCCCGTCAGCTGCTGGTCCACTTCATTCGGGAGAACGCGGGGCTGACGGGGACGAAGGTGGGGTGCGACACGAGCCAGTGCGGGACGTGCACGGTGCAGCTCGACGGCTCCATCGCCAAGTCGTGCACGGTGCTCGCCGTGCAGGCGTCCGGGTCCTCGGTGACCACCATCGAGGGGCTGTCGAACGGGGTGGACCTGCACCCGCTGCAGGAGGCCTTCTGGAACAAGCACGGCCTGCAGTGCGGATTCTGCACGCCGGGCATGATCATGGCCTCCGAGGAGCTGCTTCGGAAGAACCCATCGCCCACCCGCGAGGAGATCCGCCACGGGTTGGAGGGCAACATCTGCCGCTGCACGGGCTACCAGAACATCGTCAGTGCGGTGGAAGAGGCTGCCGGCGCCATGGGAGGGAGCTAAGCCATGACTACTCGCGTATTCAGCTCAGGCATTCGGCGCCGTGAGGACCCGCGCCTGATCACGGGGCGGGCGGCATACACGGACGACATCAAGCTGCCAGGCATGGTCCACGCGGCCATCCTGCGCAGCCCGCACGCGCACGCCAACATCACATCGGTCGACACCAGCGCAGCGGCAGCGCAGCCGGGCGTGGTGGCGGTCTACACCGGCGCGGACACGGACGGCGTGCTGGCCGGCATGCCGTGCGCGTGGCTGATCCCCGGGTCAGACCTCAAAACTCCGGACCACCCGGCCATTGCCAAGGACCGGGTCCGGTACGTCGGCGACGCGGTAGCCGTGGTGGTGGCGGAGACGCGCTACCAGGCGGAGGACGCGCTGGAGCACATCGCGGTGGACTACGAGCCGCTGGGGGTCGTCATCAACCCGAAGGATGCGACCCAGGACGGCGCGCCGCAGCTGCACGACGACGTGCCCAACAACATCGCCTTCACGTGGGCGGTGGCGGGCGGCGACACGGACGCGGCCTTCGCGGCGGCGGACGTGACGGTGAGCGACACCATCACGCTGCCCAGGCTCATCGCAAACCCGATGGAGCCGCGCTCAGCCGTCGCGTCGTACCTGTCGGCGATGAACGAGCTGACGCTGTGGAGCACGACGCAGAACCCGCACATCGCGCGGTTCCTCTCGTCGGTGGTGACGGGCGTGCCGGAGCACAAGATCCGGGTCATCGCACCTGAGGTCGGCGGCGGCTTCGGCAGCAAGATCCCCTACTACCCGGACGAGGCCATCACGGTCTTCTGCGCAATGAAGCTTGGCGTTCCCGTCAAGTGGACGGAGACGCGCAGCGAGAACTACCTGGCGACGACGCAGGGCCGCGACCACGTGGAAGAGGTGGAGATGGCCGCCACTTCCGACGGCAAAATCACCGGCCTCCGCACCACGGTCTACGCCGGAATGGGCGGCTACCTGTCCACAGCGGCCCCCGGCGTCCCGACCATCCTGCACGGCCTGATGTACTCGGGCGCGTATGACATCGCCAACATCTCCGGAACCATCTACGGCGTGTTCAACAACGGCACGCCCGTGGACGCCTACCGGGGCGCGGGACGCCCGGAGGCCACGACGCTCATCGAGCGGTTGGTGGATCTGACGGCGGCCGCGCTGGGCATGGACCCGGCGGAATTCCGCCGCAAGAACCTGATCCCCAAGTTCGAGAACGGCCACGACGTCGCGACCGGGATCATCTACGACAGCGGCGACTACGAGCTGACGTTGAACGCCTGCCTCGAGAACGCGGACTACGCCGGCCTGCGGGCAGCGCAAGCGGCGGCCCGCGCTGAGGGGCGGCTGGTCGGCATCGGCATGGCGACGTGGGTGGAAATCTGCGGCCTCGGCCCGTCCCAGGTTGCCGGCGCGGTCGGCTTCCAGGGCGGCCTGTGGGAGAGCGCCATCGTGCGCTTCCACCCCACGGGCAAGGTCAACGTCATGGTCGGCTCCTCGCCCCACGGGCAGGGGGAGGAAACCACCTTCGCCCAGATTATCTCGGAGGAACTGGGCGTTCCCGTGGAAGACGTGGAGGTCATCCACGGCGACACGGACAACACGCCCATGGGCTGGGGCACGTACGGCAGCCGCACGACGGTGGTGTCCGGCGCCGCGATTGCGCTGGCGTCACGGAAGATCAAGGACAAGTCCAAGGAGCTGGCGGCTCACCTGCTGGAGGCCGCGCCTGAGGACATCGAGTACGAGGACGGGCGGTTCTTCGTCCGCGGGTCGCCCGACCAGGCGAAGACGATCCAAGACATCGCGCTCATGGCCAACGTCGCGTGGAGCATGCCGGAGGGAATGGAACCGGGCCTGGAGGCGAGCGCCTTCTACGACCCGCCGAACTTCACCTACCCCTTCGGCACACACCTGGCGGTCGTCGAGGTAGACCCGGACACAGGCCACATCGACCTTCAACAGTACTACGCCGTGGACGACTGCGGCGTGCAGATCAACCCGATGATCGTCGAAGGGCAAGTGCACGGAGGCGTGGTGCAGGGCGTGGGCCCGGCCCTCTGGGAGGGCGTCGTCTACGACGACAACGGCCAGCCGCTCACCGGCACCATGCAGGACTACGCCCTGCCGAGGGCGGACCTGCTGCCGGACATCAACGTCTCATCCACGACGACGCCGTCGCCGCACCACCCGCTGGGGTTGAAGGGCGTCGGCGAGGCGGGGACCATCGCAGCCACCCCCACGGTGTACAACGCCGTCATGGACGCGCTGCGGCCGCTCGGCGTCAACCGGGTCGACATGCCGCTGACGCCCGAAAAGGTGTGGCGCGCAATGAACGACGCGCGGAACGGAGGCTAAGCATGTTTCCATCCGAATTCACATACCACCGCGCCGCCTCCGTGGCCGAGGCGGTGGAACTGCTGTCCAACAACGACGGCGCCAAGGTGCTGGCCGGCGGGCACAGCCTGCTGCCGGTGATGAAGCTGCGGTTGGCATCGCCGCCGGCGCTGGTGGACATCGGCCACATCGCGGAGCTGAAGGGCGTCTCCGCAGACGGTGACGGCGTGTCCATCGGCGCGCTGACGACGCACGCGGAGATCGCGGGGTCGGAGCTGGTGCAGCAGCGCGCGCCCGTGCTGGCGGAGGCGGCGAGCAGGGTCGGCGACCCGGCCGTCCGCAACCGGGGCACCATCGGCGGCAACGTCTCCCACGGCGACCCACAGTCGGACCTGCCGACGGTGCTGACGGCCCTGGGCGCGACGATCAACGCCACGGGCCCGGGCGGCAGCCGCAGCATCGCGGCCGCGGATTTCTTCACCGGCCTGCTGGAGAACGCGCTGGAGGACAATGAAATCCTGACCAGCGTGTCTGTGCCCGGCGTGGCGGCCGGCGCGGGGACGGCGTACGTCAAGTTCTCGCACCCGGCATCGCGGTACTCGGTCGTGGGCGCAGCGGCCATCGTCAGTGTGTCCGGCGGAACGTGCTCCTCGGCCAGCGTGGTCGTGGGGGGCGTGGAGTCGACGCCGACCCGCGCGTCGTCCGTCGAGGCGGCGCTGGCCGGGTCGGGCGTGGACGGCGACGCGCTCGCGGCAGCAGCCGGGGCCGTCTCCGGCGACTTCCAGGGCGACGCCATGGGCGACGTCTACGCATCCAGCGAGTACCGGCAGGCCATGGCGGCGGTGTACGTACGCCGCGCGCTGGAGGCCGCGGTGTCACGCGCGGGCTAGCCCGCTGCATTTCACATCGGCAAGCGTGAGGGGGCGGCCAGCGTGCCGCCCCCTTGCCGCCAAATGGCATTCTGCCCACCTGGAGGAATCCCACCGTGGAGCAATCGTCCGCCACCATACCCGCGTCCGTTGACGCGCTGCAGGAAGCGCTGCGGGGCGAGATGTACGTCGCCGACCGCAGCCTCGCCATGTCCGTGTACCTCGCGCTGCAGCTTGGACGTCCGCTGTTCCTGGAGGGCGAGGCGGGTGTCGGCAAAACGGAGGTCGCGCGGGCGCTGGCGTTGGCGCTGGACGCGCGGCTCATCCGGCTGCAGTGCTACGAGGGACTGGACATCAGCCAGGCGGTGTACGAGTGGAACTACTCGCGACAGCTCCTCCACCTGCGGCTGCTAGAGGCCACGGGCGGCGTCGACCGGCAGGAGGCGGAGCGGGAGCTGTTCAGCCAGGAGTTCCTGATCAAGCGGCCCCTGCTCCAGGCGCTGGAGGGCGACGACACCAAGGTGCTGCTCATCGACGAGCTGGACCGGGCTGACGAGGAGTTCGAGGGGTACCTGCTGGAGATGCTCTCCGATTTCCAGATCACGGTGCCGGAGATCGGGACGTATACGACTGAGTCGCGTCCGGTCGTCGTCATCACGTCAAACAGGACGCGCGAGGTGCACGACGCGCTGAAGCGCCGGTGCCTGTACTACTGGATCGACTACCCGGACTTGGACAAGGAGACGCAGATCATCCGCAGCAAGGCGCCCGGCGCGTCGCAGCGGCTGGCGAACCAGGTGACGGCCTTTGTGCAGGAGCTGCGGGGCGCGGAGCTGTACAAGGTGCCGGGCGTGGCCGAGACGCTGGACTGGACGGCCGCGCTGGTCAGCCTGAACACCGAGGAGTTGACGCCGGAGGTCATCGACGAGACGCTGGGGGTCATGCTGAAGTACAGGGAGGACGTGCAGAACGTGCGCGGCGAGCAGACCCGGGCGATTCTGTCGCGTGCAATGAACCGCGGCGCCGGCCGTGGCGGCAGGCGTGGCTAGCGAGGCCGAGGGCCAGATCCTCCCGAACCTGCTGCTCTTCGGCAGGCTGCTGCGGCGCGTGGGCCTGGACGTCCACGCCGGGCGGATGCTGGACGCCGTCAACGTGCTCGAGGACATCGGCCTGCGGCGTCGCGGCGACGTCCACGCCGCGCTGCGGACGCTGCTGGTGCACCGGCGGGAGGACCTGCCGGTCTTCGACGAGGCCTTCTCCGTCTTCTGGCGGCAGCGCAAGGACCAGACCTTCACCATGGACCTGCGATCCATGGGCGAGCAGCGACGCTACCGCTACGTGGAGGCGGCTCCCCCGCCGCTGGGCCAGCCCGCGGACGCAGCGGGCGAGGAGGACGAGGACTCGGCCGAGGGCGGCGACCGCATCGACATCACGCGGACGTTCAGCGCCCGCGAGGTGCTGCAGACCAAGGATTTTTCAGAATTCACGCCGTCGGAGATAGCACAGGCGCGACTGCTGATGGCGTCGCTGGAGTGGAGCCCGGGCATGCGGCGCTCGCGGCGGCCCGAGCGGGGCGACGGCCACATGCTGGACCTGCGGCGGACGCTGCGGGACAACGCGCAGTACGGCGGCGAACTGCTGCGGTTGAGGCATCGGCGGCGGAAGGAGAAACCGCGCAAGCTGGTGGTAATCTGCGACGTCAGCGGGTCCATGGAGCGGTACACTCGCATGCTGCTGCACTTCATCCACAGCCTCTACGGCGGGCTGGACGGCCGCGTGGAGGCGTTCCTGTTCGCCACACGGCTCACGCGCATCACCAGGCAGCTCCAACACCGGGACATCGACCGCGCGGTGGGTGACGTCTCGAAGGCGGTGCCCGACTGGTCGGGCGGCACGCGCATCGGCGGGGCGCTGAAAGAGTTCAACTTCACGTGGGCCCGGAGGACGCTCGGCTGGGGCTCCATCGTGCTCATCGTATCCGACGGCTGGGACCGGGGCGAGCCGGAGCTGCTGGCGCACGAGATGGCGCGGCTGCAACGGAGCTGCCGCCGCCTCCTCTGGCTGAGCCCGCTGGCTGGGGCCGAGAACTACGAGCCGCTAACTGTGGGACTTCGGGCCGCCTCGCCCTACATCGACGACCTGCTGCCGGTGCACAACATGGCGTCGCTGATCGACCTCGCGCGGCGCCTGAACGAGCTGGCCGGCGGCACGCCGTCGCGGCGGCAGCAGCCAGCGTTCGTCGAGGTGGAGCCGCCGGAGCCGGAAGCGGCTCCGACGCCACAGCGCTCGTGGCACAAGGACGCCAACCCAACGTTCCGGCACCCGCTGTGGGGGCGGGGGGAGTAGGGGGCTGCTAAGGGGCTGTTCACAGCGCCAGCGTATCGCTCCCTTGCTGCCCGTCCAACGCGGCAACACCCCAGCGCCGGCAACTTCGATGACGGTACATACGCACCGTGGTATGATAAATTAAGCATGAAAATCATACGAGGTCGGCTATGCGAATATCTGAACGCGGACAAATCACGATTCCGAAGCGGTTCAGGGACCGCTTCGGCATGAACAAGGACGTCGAAGTCGAGATTACGCCGACCGAGCACGGCCTGCTCATCCAGAAGCGGACGGTGGCAACGCATCCGGTCGAGCGGGTCAGCGGAATCGTGAGCGGGGTTAGTGACGTCGACCAGTACATCGAAGAGATTCGGGGAAGATGATCACGGCGGTCGATACCAACGTCCTGCTGGATGTCTTTGTGTCCGGCGCACCGCACCATGCTCGATCAAAAGAGTGGCTCACCGCGGCCTACGACAGCGGGGCCATTCTGGTCTGCGACGTGGTCTACGCGGAGCTTGTTCCGACGTTTGGCAACCGGTCCTCATTAGATGAAGCGCTGCGGGTGATCAACGCAACGATTTCTCCGATTGACACGGCCGTTGCGTATGAGGCGGGAATGCGTTGGGCACGATACCGGCAGTCGGGCGGGCCGAGGGAGCGCATCCTTGCGGACTTTCTGATCGGCGCCCACGCCGCCGCCAAGGCGGACACCTTGCTGACGCGGGACCGGGGATTCTACGGCACCTACTTTCCCGATCTGCTCGCCCGGCAATGAGCGCGGCGCCGCGCTCATTGCACAAGGACGTCAACCCGACGTTCCGGCACCCGCAGCGGGGACGGGGGGAGTAGGGGGCTACATCTCCATCACCCGGCGCACCCAGAGGTAGTTGGTGGGCGTACGCGCTGCGAAGGGGGCGGACCCCACCAGCACAATCTGGTCTCCGGACTCCACCAACCCGTGCGCCAACAGTGCGGTATCGACGATGTCGGCGTTATCGACGGTGATCTGCGGCAGGCCCGTCACCACCGGGTGCACGCCCCACCAGAGGTTCATCTGGCGCGCCACCTCCGCCGACGACGTCAGCGCGATGATGGGGGCGGCTGGCCGGTGCCGACTGACGCGGTAGGCGGTGACGCCGGTGTTGGTGAGCACCACAATGGCCCTCGCGTTCAGGTCGCCGGCCATGCGGCACGCCGCGCGCGCCACGGCCTGCGCTTCAGGGCGGCGCTCGCGGAAGTCGCCGGGGTCGTCCAGCGACGCCGTGCCCTGCGTCCTCTCGATGATGCGCCCCATGACAGACACGGCCTCGATGGGGTGCGCGCCAATGGCCGTCTCGCCGCTGAGCATGACGGCGTCGGCCCCCTCCCACACGGCGTTGGCGACGTCTGAGGCCTCGGCGCGGGTGGGCTGCGGCTCGTTGATCATGGACTCGAGCATCTGGGTGGCGACGATGGCCACCTTGCCCTGCACCCGGGCCCGCCGGATGATGGTCCGCTGCCAGACGGGCACGTCCTCCGCCGACAGCTCGACGCCCATGTCGCCGCGGGCGACCATGACGCCGTCGAAGGCGCGGAGGATGCCGTCGAGGTTGGCAAGGGCGGTGGCGCGCTCGACCTTGGCGATGAGGGGCGTCATCTGCCTGTGCCGCTTGATCATCTCCCGGACAAGCCTGGCGTCCTGTCCGCTGTTCACAAAGCTCATTGCCACCCAGTCGACGCCCATGTCGAGGCCGAACTCCAGGTCCTGCCTGTCCTTCTCCGTGAAGGTTGGGATGTCCAGGCGAACGCCGGGCAAGTTGATGCCCTGGTACTCGCCCAGCAGGCCTCCCTTGACCACGCGGCACCGGATGTCGGCGTCATCGACGGCCAGCACCTGCGCTTCCAGGCGGCCGTCGTCCAGCAGCACGCGGTCGCCGGGGGCGAGGAAGCGATGGATGTCCGGGTAGGTGCTGCTGATGCGGCCCGGTGTGCCCTCCACGAGATCGGCGACGATACTGAGGTCGGATCCCGGTGGCAGCTCCAGCGGGCCGCCACCCTTGAGCGGGCCCGTGCGGATTCGCGGCCCCTGCAGGTCCTGCAGCACCGCGACGTGCTTACCCAGCCGGCCGGCGGTCTGCCGCACGAGGTGGACCAGGCGCGCGTGGTCGTCATGCGAGGCGTGGGAGAAGTTGAGGCGCACGGTGTCGACACCGGCGCGGAGGAGCGCCTCGACGCGCTCGGGCGACGACGTGGCCGGGCCAATGGTGGCGACGATTTTGGCAGCGCGCATGGGGGTTAAGGCCGTATAGTCTCTAGCACGGGTTGTTCCATAGAGGAGGAATACAATGCTCTGGCGACCTCCCGTATCCGAGCAAGATTAGCGGACGAGTAGTCAGTGGCCTCGTAACGTTGAATCTGCTGTTGCTTCAGTCCGACGCGTTCAGCCAATTCCTTTTGGCTCATTCCCCTCGCAATGCGTGCCTTGATGAGGAGCGTAGGGACTTCAGACACCATCGATAACTCGTGCCAGGAGAAGGAACCCGCCTTCAGGGTCTCGTACTCCCTCAGCTCACCCTCCAGATCCTGAAGCTGGCTCGCCAAGGCGTCCGTCTGCGCCTTCGCGATGAGCGGGTGAATGTCGGAGAGGACCGTATTCCGGTCCCTTGCGGTTTGAAGCGCCTTGGAAAACCGTCTCGCCAGCGCCTTTGTAATCCGGTATTGCCGCTCGTTCTTTATCATGGGAGGCCTCTCAAGTCGATGGCTACGATCCCCTTGGGCCGGCCGGACTCCTTGTCGACCTGAAAAAACTGGTAGAAGGACAGTCCCTCAAGACTGGTAGAGATGGAGGCCGGGAAGAGTTCGCCAAAATACTTGGCTTTCTGTGTAGCCCTTCCCGGGTCAAACGTCAGAAGGACCGCGTCCAACGCTTCAGGGTCCACGCCGTCCTCCACCCAACAGGCATCGTAGTCATTTGGCATATCTTTATTCGTCACGAAACTGCCGTCCACGTAGACGGTCTGGCACCCTGCCTCCTTTAGGTTCGCCAAGGCAGACCTTAGTCCGGACAGCAGCCGTTGCCTCCAAGCATTGTTGCCATATCTGCTCGCCACCTCATCCCAACCGGCCCAATGGACTCCCGGAGGCAGCAGCCCTTCAGAATTGAAGGGTGGTAGCATTACACAACAATATCATTGTGTTGCTGGTCAGTCAAGCCGCCAGCCTGCAAGGTCGCCCTCACCCCTATACACGCAAGGTCATCCGGGTTAATCTGGTTGCATGCCGCCTCTATTGGAAGCCCATTCCCTCACCAAGCACTACGGCAGTACCGTTGCGCTCGACGGCGTCAGCTTTGAGGTGAACGAGGGCGTCACCGGCCTGCTCGGCCCCAACGGCGCCGGAAAAAGCACCGCAATGAAGCTCTTTTTGGGCCTCATTCAGCCGACGGCAGGCTCGGCGCTCATCCTTGGGCAGGAGCCGTACCGTTCGCCGGACGGACGCTCGCGCATCGGCTACATGCCGGAGAACGAGTGCCTGCCGCGCGACATGACCGCGACGGAGTTCCTGATGCTGATGGCGCAGGTCAGCGGCCTGCCGCCCTCGCAGGCGCGCACGCGCACCGCCGACGTGCTGCGGCACGTGGGTCTCGACGAGGAGCGGTACCGTTCCATGCACGAGTACTCCACGGGCATGAAGCAGCGGGTGAAGCTGGCCCAAGCCATCGTGCACGACCCGGTGCTCGTGCTGTTGGACGAGCCCACGGCGGGCCTCGACCCGGACGGGCGGCAGGAGATGCTGCGCCTCATCGACCGGACGGCCCGCAGCTTCGGCATCAGCGTCATGCTGTCCACGCACCTGATGGGCGACGTGGAGCGCATTGCAGACTCGGTCCTGGTGCTAGAGTCGGGCGTGCTGTCCCAGGTGGGGGCTGTCGCCCACCTCACCGAGGAGACGCAGACGCTGCTCATCGAGGTGGAGGAGGAGATAGAGGGCTTCACCGCTATCCTGGCCGAGCGAGGTATCGAGGCGAAGGTCAACGGCGCGCTGGTGGTCGTCGAGAACGCGAAGGACGACGACTACGACGTCATTCGCGACGCCGCCGTAGCGTCCGGCGCGCGCTTGCGCAGGCTGGCCCCGGCGCGCCGAACGCTGACCGACATCTTCCGGGGCGAGCGTCCATGACGGCACGGGAAGCTGAGGTCTTCGACCTTGGCTATCAGCGGTACACGGGCCCCAGGGAAGGGCGCAACCGCGCGCGGTGGTCGCTGTTCGTAAACGGATTGCGGACATTGCTGGGCATCGGGCGCGGGGGCAAGGCGAAGATCCTGCCCGTCCTGCTCTTCGTCGCGGCCATGACCCCGGCGGTGGTGTTCGTGGTCATCCTCGCCTTCATTGGCGACCTGGCGGCGGCCGCAGATGAGGGCGATTTCATCCCCGGCCCGGCCGACTACTACGGCATCGTCAGCGTGGTGCTGGTGCTCTTCGGGGCCATCATGGCGCCGGAGCTGCTGGGGCCGGACCGCCGCGACAACGTGCTGCCCCTGTACCTTGTGCGGCCCATGACCACCCTCGACTACCTGGCCATACGGCTGCTGGCCTTCGCCGTGATTGCGCTGGTGCTTGTCTACTCAGGGCAGGCGGTGCTGATGGCGGGGCTGGCCCTCACGGCGTCGGAGCCTCTCGAATACCTGCGCGAGAACTGGACGGACATCCCCAAGATCCTGCTGATGGGCGGGCTCATCTCTCTCTTCATCTCCATGGTGACGCTGGCCGTCTCCGCGTACGTCGTCCGGCGGGCTGTTGCAGCGGCCGTGATCATCGGCGCATATCTCCTGATCGCCGGCGTGGTGGACGGCCTCACCTTCGCCGAGAACTGCATTGACGAGCAGGCGGGTTTCGGTGAGCAGGCCTTCCATGAGGACGTGGAATGCGACTACATCACCGGCGACTTCGCGCCCTTCATTGCGCTGCTGAGTCCCAGCGGCGTCACGGACAACATCAACGCGTTGGTGTTCGACCTGCCGCCGCAGTCGCCTTCACTCCTCGCCGTCACGGAGCTGCCGGATGCCGCGCCGTTCGCCGCGTACCTGGCGTGGGTCCTGGGGCCTGCCGCGCTGCTCTGGCACCGCTACCGGAGGATTCGCCTATGACAACAACCGGCGCAACCATCGAGGTCCAGGCGGTCTCCCGTTGGTACGGCAACGTGGTGGCCGTCAACGACGTCTCCTTCGAGGTCTACCCAGGAGTGACCGGGATCCTTGGGCCCAACGGGGCGGGCAAGACGACGCTGCTGAGCATGATGTGCGGCCTGCTGCGGCCGTCACAGGGACATGTGCGCGTACTGGGTGAAGAGGTCGTAGGCAACGTCTGCCTCTACAGCCGCGTCGGCATCATGCTGGAGCACGACGCGCTGTACTCGTTCATGACGGGCCGCAGCTTCGTGCAGCTTGCCGCCAAGCTACAGGGGGTGGACGACCCGGACGCCGTCGACTGGGCGATCCAGACGGTGAACCTGCAGGACGCGCAGGACCGGCCGACGGGCACGTACTCGCGCGGGATGCGGCAGCGCATCCGGCTGGCGGCGACCATCGTGCACGACCCGGAGGTGCTGGTGCTCGACGAACCGCTGAACGGCACGGACCCGCGGCAGCGCGTCGAGTTCGCGGACTTCGTCGGACGGATGTCGTCGGCGGGTAAGACGGTGCTCATCTCCTCGCACATCCTGGAGGAGGTGGAGACGCTGGCGGACCGGATCCTGCTGGTGGTCAGCGGCAAGCTGGCGGCAGCGGGCAACCACCACGCCATCCGCGAGAAGCTGAACGAGCGGCCGTTCCAGGTGCGTATCGTGGCGGCCAAGCAGAGGGAGATGGCGGCGGCGCTGCTGGGCCTGCCGGAAGTGGAGTCCATTCGCCTGGAGCACGACGGCATCGACGTGACCACGCGGAACCTGGCCGACCTGCAGCGTTCCACGCCCAGGCTGGCGCAGGACATCGGCAGCAGACTCTACCGCCTTGAACCCCTGGATGACTCGCTGGAGAGCGTCTTCTCCTACGTGGTGCAGCGATGATCGCCGCGCTCTTCTGGCTCTCCCTGCGACAGGCGGCTTCGCCCAAGCGCCTGCTGTTGCTGAGCATCGTCGCGCTGCTGCCGGTTGGGCTGGCCGCGTTGCTTGTATCACTGGACGAAGCAGACCAGTCCGGCATCGTCACCGGCGGCTTCGAACCCCTGCTGGTCTCACTGATCCTGCCGCTGGTGGTGATGGTCCTGGCCTCGAGCGCCTTCGGCAACGAGGTGGAGGACCGCACGCTCTCGCTGCTGACGACGAAGCCGGTGCCCCGGTGGTCGCTGGTGCTGGCCAAGTTCATCGGCACCATAGCCGTTGCGGGACCGATCATGGTGGGCGTTTCCGTCGTCCTCATCTCGCTGGCGCCGGACAGGGAGAGCGGGGTCATCGCCGCGGCGGCGGCCGGGTCCGCCATCGGCGTGGTGGTCTACGCCGCTGTCTTCACGTGGGCGGGGCTGGTGACCACGCGGGCGCTGGCCTTTGGGCTGGTGTACGTGCTGCTGTGGGAGGCGCTCATCACCAGCTTCCTGAGCGGCACCCGCTACCTGAGCGTGCGCAGCTACATGATCGGTGTGATGCATGGGATGGAGGGGAGCCCCTTCAGCGAGAACCTGGCCATCGGTATGACGACGGCGTTGGTTGCGTCGGGCGTGGTCACGGCGCTCTTCTTCCTGCTCTCCGTGCGGCGGCTGAGCACGATGGACGTGCCGTAGGGGGGACAAAGCGGAAGAAGTAGGGAAGGGATGTGTAGTGGATTTATTCCAGAAATCCAGACTCTTGGCTGCTGAAGCAGTCATCGCAACCTCTGCCCTTGAGGCCCCGGAGTGGCCGGAACACCCGGACATGACGAATATTGATGAGCAGTGGCCAGTGGTGGTAGCTGGAACTCTGCACAGAGCGAACAAGCTATTGGGATCCATCCAACTCCTCTTGAAGGCACAGGTTGATGATACTGCCAGCGCTGTAATTCTTCTGCGGAACCTCTTCGAATGCACGGTGAATCTCGCATACATCCGACGGGACAAGTCAACTAGACTCCCGGAGTTCATTCGGCATGGGGCTGGCTCATCAAGTTCTGAGGAAGTGGAGAAGACTAAAGCTGAACCGCAAGGTCCACAATCAAACTTCCCTAAGGGAGCATGGAGACACCTTGCTGAGCAATGCGAGGAAATTGGCTGGAGAGGTATGTACGACACCCTATACCGCGTCACTTCTGAAGCTTCACACGGTGGATCCAACACAATCTTGGCCGAGTACTTCGAGCTTCTCGGACAACCCAGGACAAACGAATCCAAGGCTCAAATTCTCGTAGGAGCCGTTAGGTGCTACTTGCTCGTAGCAGCAATCGCAGCTGCGGAGTTTCATCCTGCAATTGACGCGGATACCGTTATGAGTCTAACCGACGCTTGCAGAGGCATCGAAAAAGAAATTGTCGACTTAACTCCTCAAGTACTCCCTTGAAACGCAACAAGAGCATCCAATGACAAGATTCACTCACCATTGAACCGTCTACCACAGATAACACAGTTCAAGTAAGTCGGAAACACATGACCACATCCCTCACCGCTCTCCTCTTTGACCTGGACAACACCCTGTTCGACCGGGAGGCCGCCTTCCGGCGCGTCGCGGAGGACTTCCACGCGGAGTTTCTGGCGTCGCGGGCATTGGAGAGCCGCGAGGAGGCCGTCTCGCTTATGGTCGGGTGGGACGAGGACGGGTACTCCAACCGCCGGGAGTTTCGTGAAGCGTGTCTGGCGCAGTGGCCCGAGACCGGCCTTGACTTCGATGCGCTGAACGCTTGGTACCGGCAGGCGATGGAACGGCGCTCCCTGCCGGACGCCACGGTCAACGATTTCCTCGCGGAGCTGAACCGCGCCGGCCTGTCGTGGGGCATCGTCACCAACGGGAACGGGCCCAACCAGCGCACTAAGTGCAGGTTGACGGGGCTGGCGGAGCTAGCGCGCTTCGTCATCGTCTCGGAGGAGCAGGGCTACGCCAAGCCGGACCCGCGCATCTACCGGGACGCACTGAACGCCCTTGGGCTGACGTCGCCGGACGAGGTGATGTTCGTGGGGGACAACCCCGTGACGGACATCGACGGCGCGAGCGCGTTCGGCATGCGGACCGCGTGGGTCAGCCGGGGGCGGGAGTTTCCTGCAGAGCTGCGCGGGCCGAACCACACCATCGAGCGGGTGACGGAGCTGCGCGCTGTGCTCGGGGTGTAGCCCTACACGTCCGGCAGGAGGGCTGTGTCAGCCGTGCGGCGCTGCCAGAGGCGGATGCGCGCGGCAAGGTCGCGGATGCGATCGCGCTGGCCCAGGTCGTCGTACAGGTTGACCATCTCGTGCGGGTCGTTGGCGAGGTCGAAGAGCTCGCACTGGTCGCTGGCGCAGAGGTTGAGCTTCCAGCGGCCGGAGACGACGGAGCGCCACAGCGATCGATTCATCCGGTCGACCTCTTCGGTACCCAACGCCCGGTCGAGCCTGCCCGGATGGATGCCGTTCCACTCCATGAAGACGTCCTCGTCAAGCGCTGCCGTGCCTTCCAGAACGCCCTTGCGGCTGCGGCCGTGCAGATGATCCGGTATGGCCTCGCCGAGCAGGTCCAGCATGGTGGGAACGTGATCAATGTGGGACCAATTGCCCTCGACGTACTTCTGCCCGTTCGAGAGGCCGGGGACGTGCATCAGCAGCGGCACCTTGGACGACTCCTCGTAGAAGGAGCGCTTCTCCAGCATGCCGTGGTCGCCGAGCTGGTCGCCATGGTCGCTGGTGAAGACGACGATGGTGTTGTCCGCGAGGCCAGCCCGTTCGACGGCATCGAGGACCTTGCCGACCATCATGTCCACCAGCATCACACTGCCGAAGTAGTGGGCGCGCAAGGCCCTCCAGCCCGCCTCAGTGGTCACGTCCTCACGGACGGCGGCCCACGTGGTCATGTAGCGGTCCTTGCCGGGGTCGCCGCCGTCGAGGTATTGCAGGAAGTAGTCGGCCTTGGCGCGGCTGAGCAGCGAGACCCCGTCGGGTCGCTTCAGGAAGGCGGGCCCCACGGGCAGGCTGGCAGGGTCGTACAGGTCCTTGAAGGGCCCGATGTAGGGCGAGTGCGGCTCGGGGCAACTCACGTACGCGATGAAGGGGCGGTCCCCGTTCCGCTCAATGAACTCGGCTGCACGGTCCCCGAGCCAGGGGGCAATGTGGTGCTCGGCCGGGTGGTCGATGTGGCTGTTGAGGCCGAAGGTGCGCAGATCGCCGACCTGCACATCGGGCTCGAAGCCGTTGTCGACGAGGTGCTGGTGGTAGTCGCTGAGGCGCGGCGGAGTGTCGGGGCTCCACACGCCCCCGGAGTCCTCGGTGCTGACCCAGTGGGTGAAACCGTGCTGCGCCTCCGAACCCCGGCCGAGGTGCCACTTGCCGAAGTAGGCGCAGAGGTAGTCGGAGGAGACCATCTCGGCGATGGCGGGGACGTCAGCCGGCAGCGGTATACCGTTGATCACCGGCCCCGCGGTGTGTGGGTAGAGGCCGGTCATGATGGAGGCGCGAGACGGCGTGCAGACGGTCTGCGTGACGTAGGGGTTGCGGAAGACGAAGCTGCGCGCCGCCAGGGCGTTCAGGTTTGGCGAGTTGATCCAGTCGTTGCCGTTGCAGGCGAGGGTGTCGTAGCGCTGCTGGTCGCTGAAGATGAAGACGAGGTTTGGCCGGTCCGGCATGTGGGCCTCCCAAGGGGAACCGTGCGCCTGCCCCCCTACTCCTCTTCGTCGCCGTGGCCGTTGGCGATGAGGGCGGCCCGCGCCGCCGCCAGCCGCGCGACAGGAACCCGGTAGGGCGAGCAGCTCACGTAGTCGAGCGGCAGCGTGTGGAAAAACTCGATGCTCTGTGGGTCGCCGCCGTGCTCGCCGCAGATGCCCAGGGAGATGCCGGGCCGCGCCTGCCGGCCCAAGTTGCATGCGAGGCTGATGAGCTGGCCGACGCCGTCTCTGTCGACGACCTGGAAGGGGTTCTCCTCCAGGATCCCGGACTCCTTGTAGCGGTTGAGGAACTTCACCTCAACGTCGTCGCGGCTGAAGCCGAAGGTGTTCTGCGTCAGGTCGTTGGTGCCAAAGCTGAAGAAGTCGGCGGACTCGGCGATCTGGCCGGCGGTCAGCGCGGCGCGCGGGATCTCGATCATCGTGCCGATCCCATAGTAAATGTCGCTTCCCGTAGACTCCCTGAAGCCGCGGATGTCGGCTTCCAGGGTGTCGCGCAGCCGCTCGAACTCGTTGGTGTGGGACACGAGCGGGATCATGATCTCCGGCGCGACGGGAGTGCCCTCGGCGGACACCTGTGCGGCGGCCTTCATGAGGGCGCGCACCTGCATGGTGTAGATCTCCGGGAAGATGAGTCCGAGGCGGCAGCCGCGCATGCCGATCATGGGGTTGGACTCCCGCATCTCGTCGACCGCGAAGAGCAGGTTCTGCTTCTCCTGCAGCTCCTCCGGGTCCGTACCGGAGACGCGGAGCTCTATCACCTCGGCCAGGAGCTCGTCGCGGGGCGGCAGGAACTCGTGCATGGGCGGGTCCAGCAGGCGGATCACCACCGGCTTCCCGTTCATCGCGCGGAGGATGCCCTCGAAGTCCGCGGTCTGGAGCGCCTCCAGCTCGGTCAGCGCCTTCGTGTAGCGCTCCCAGGCGACCTCGCCCTCCTGGATGATGATGGCGGCGTGGGCGGCGAGCATGCACTCGCGCACCAGCGCCAGCCGCTCCGTCTCGAAGAACATGTGCTCCGTGCGGCAGAGGCCGATGCCCTCCGCGCCGAAGGCCATGGCGACCTCGGCGTCGCGGGGGTAGTCCGCGTTGGCCCAGACGCCCAGGCGCTTGGTCTGGTCGGCCCACTCCAGCAGCGTGACGAGATCCTCGTCGTCGTTCACGGACGGGTTGAGCGTCGAGATGCGGCCGGAGAAGACCTCTCCGGTGGCGCCGTCGATGCTGATCTCGTCACCCTCGCGGATGGTCAGGTCGCCGCACACGAGGAAGCCCTCTTCGGGGTGGACCTCCAGCTGCTCGGCGCCGGCGACACAGGGCTTGCCGAGCCCGCGGGCGACTACGGCGGCGTGGCTCGTCGCGCCGCCGCGGGAGGTGAGCACGCCCTTGGCCGCGATGAGGCCGTGGACGTCATCAGGGCTGGTCTCAGGGCGGACGAGGACAACGCTGAGGCCGCGCTTGCCCTGCTCGGAGGCCTCGTCGGCGGTGAACACGACACGGCCCGTGGCGCCGCCCGGCGACGCGCCGATGCCGACGGTAACGAGCTGACCGGCCTCCGACGCCGTCTCCTTGGCCTCCGGGTCCAGCCGGGGCAGCAGGAGCTGGTAGATCTGGTCGGGCTCCACGCGGAGGAGGGCCTCGTCCTTACTGATAAGGCCCTCGTCGAACATGTCGACGGCCATCTTGACGGCGGCCTTTGCGCTGCGCTTGGCCGAACGTGTCTGCAGGAGGTAGAGCTTGCCCTGCTCCACCGTGAACTCCACGTCCTGGGCGTCACTGTAGTGCTGCTCCAGCTGGTGGGCCATGGTATCCAGCTGGCGGTAGACATCCGGCATCTGGTGCTGGAGTTGGGCGATCTTCTGGGGCGTCGCAATGCCGGCCACAACGTCCTCGCCCTGCGCGTTCACCAGGTACTCGCCGTACAGGGTGCGCTCGCCGGTGGAGGGATCGCGGGTGAAGAGCACGCCCGTGCCGCTGGTCTCGTCCATGTTGCCGAAGACCATTGCGACGACGCATACGGCCGTGTAGAGGTCATGGGGGATCCTGTTGTAGTTGCGGTAGTCGATGGCCCGGCGCGTCTCCCAGCTGTCGAAGACGGCGAGAATGGCGCGCTCCAGCTGGTACTTGGGCGTGTCCGGGAAGGGCTCGCCCGTGAGCCGCAGCACGACCTGCCTGAACTCGTCGATGACCTGCTGCAGTGCGTCGGGCCCAAGCTCGGAGGCCAGACTCACGCCGGCAGCCCCCTGGTGCACGTCGAGCACGGCGTCGAAATGGTGGCCGTCGATGCCGAGGACGACGTTGCCGTACATCTGGATGAAGCGGCGATAGAGGTCCAGGGCGAAGCGGCGGTTACCGGTACGGCGCGCGATGCCGTCAGCGACGGCCTGGTTCAGGCCGAGGTTGAGGACGGTGTCCATCATGCCGGGCATGGAGACGGGCGCGCCGGAACGCACGGAGACGAGCAGGGGGTCGGCGGGAGCGCCGAAGTAACGGCCCGTCGACCGTTCCAGCGCAACGAGGGACTCCAGGGCCTGGGCCCACATCTCGGCGGGCATGACCTTGCCGGAATCGTAGTAGGAGCGGCAGGCCTCGGTCGTGATGATGAAGCCAGGAGGGACCGGAAGCGACGCGGCGGTCATGTCAGCGAGGCCGGCGCCCTTGCCGCCCAGCAGGTCACGGCGGCTCCCGTCCGCCTCCTCGAACGCGTACACCCACTGGGTCTGCTTCACCGTTTCACGAAGGGTCATCGCCGCCCTTTCCCGGTTTTCTCCATTGTCCACCCGAAACGCGTATGCGTGTTACGAAAAGGTTACATCTGGAGCATTTCGTGCGGGCGAAAACCCGCAAACGGGACAAGATTTTCCCGCTGACAAGGCTGGACGATGCAGTATATCACGGTCTTCCATGCCCCTGTCCAGCTGGAAAACGACGAATTTCGACGGAAACGGGGGCGGAGGCGGCGTCCTGTGGGACGGGGCGCCTGCTAGAATACCGGCAAACACCCGTTGCGCAGTAAAACGCGTACGAAGGCAGGCCATGCCGCCATGCACCTGACGCACCTGTCGCTCAAGAACTTCCGCAACTACGCCGACACGGAGCTGACCCTCGGCCCCGGGCTGACGGTGTTTCGCGGCGCGAATGCGCAGGGCAAGAGCAACCTGCTGGAAGCCGTAATCCTGCTGTCGTTGACCAAGTCCACCCGCGCCGAGCACGAGCGCGACGTCATCCGTCTTGCGTCGCTGGCGGAGGTGCCATACACCCGCGTGAGCGGCACAGCGCAGCGCCACGGCGGCGATCAGATCGAGGTGCAAGTGGACATGGCGTTGGCGCCGGGGGAGCGGGACGCCACCGTCTTCCAGAAGCGCATTCGCGTGGACGGGGTGCCCCGCGCCGCGGGGCATGCGGTGGGGGCCATCGCCGCCGTGCCCTTTTCCGCGGAGGACCTCGGTATCGTCACGGGCTCGCCGGCCAACCGGCGCCGGTTCCTGGACGTGCTCCTGTCGCAGGCCAACCGCGACTATCTGCGGACGCTGCAGCGGTACCAGCGCGTCATTACGCAGCGCAACCAGCTGTTGCGCCGCATCCGCGAGGGGCTGGCCCATCCCCCGGAGCTCGACTACTGGGACGGCGAGCTGTGCCGAATGGGCGCGCAGCTGACGGCGTGGCGGCGGGATGCCGCCGACGCGCTCGCGCCTCTGGCCGCAGCCGCCTACGCCGCAATGGCCCCGCACGACGGCGCGCTGGCTGTGACGTACACACCCTCGATCGACCGTGATGGCGAGCCGGAAGAGATCGCCGCCCACGCTGCCGGCATGCTGGCGGAGCGCCGCCGGCGCGAGGTGCAAATGGCACAGTCGCTCGTCGGCCCGCACCGCGACGACGTGACCCTCACTGTCGGCGGGCTGGACGTCGGGCAGTTCGGCTCGCGGGGACAGGTCAGGACGGCGGCGCTGTCGCTGCGGCTGGCGGAGGCCGGGCATCTGCGGACGCTGCTGGGCGAGGAGCCCGTGCTGCTGCTGGATGACGTCCTCTCGGAATTGGACGGGGAGCGTCGCCGCCACGTGCTGGAGGCCGCATGCCGCGCGGAGCAGGCGCTGGTCACGATCGTCGAGGGCGAGGAGCCGCACGGCCTGCACGAGGCCGTCGCGACGTACGTGGTGGAGGCGGGCACGCTGCGGCGCGAGGGGTAGGAGCTACTCCACGTCCTCCAGGGTCTCGCCCTTGCCGAGGGTGGTGGAGGCTGCCCGGACGTTGTAGATGGCGCCCATGTGTGCCGCCGCAGGCTCGGTGCCCTCGCGCAGGTCGATGGCCGCCTTCATGAGCATCTTGCGGGCCGCGATGACGGCGATGTCGTTCTCGTCGAGCTGCTCCCTGGAGCGGTCGACGATGGCGCCCATGCTCTCCTCCAGCACCAGCGCCAGCTCGAACACGTTGGAGATGGAGGCGAGCGGGTTGGCCCCGGACGTCTTCCGCTCGATCAGGTAGTCGTTCTCCTTGTTGCGGGCGCGCTTGTAGGTGCCCTCCTCCAGCGTCGGGTGGAAGCCGTGGCCGGCCCGCCGCAGGGAGATCTCGTCCTCCGTCAGCGGGCGGTCCGGGTGGTAGGTGATGGCGTAGACCATCGTGTTGCGGTCGTCGACGGGCACCCAGGCAAGGCAGCCCAGCAGGCCGTCGCCCTCCGGCTTGGGCGTGGTGTAGAAGGGCATGAGCCACTGGTTGAGGTTCCAGGTGCTCTCGTCCTTGCCTTGTTCCGTCGACGCGCCCACCAACAGGCCGTACTCCGTCGTCTTGATGGCGACAGACTGTATGGCCTGCTCCTGGGGCGCCGGCTCACCCTGCAGCCCCTGCACGAGGCGGTCCGCGGTCGACTCCACCGACGGCGGGTCCCCGAAGAGCATGTCAAAGAGGAAGTTGATGCGGGAGCTGTCGATACCCCCCTCCAGGCCCTGCAGGTAGTTGCACTCCTGCACGTACTTGGTGATGAACCGGTGGCCGTCGGGCAGGTCACCCCACTCGAACTGGGGCATCTCCGCCGACTCGTCCTTGGGGCCCATGTACGCCCAGACGACGCCGCCCCACTCGTGGGCGCTGTAGGCGACGGCCTTGACCTCCTTCATCATCTGCCGGGCTTCCTCTTCAGGCTCGAAGGGCATGTCCACGATGTTGCCGTCAACGTCGAACTTCCAGCCGCATCGGGCGCAGCGGAGGCCGTTCTCCTCGTTGATGCCATAGGAGAGGTCGACGCCGCGGTGCGGGCAGGCCGCCTCCAGGATGCCGAGACGGCCGCCGGTGTCGCGGAAGCCGACGATGTGCTCGCCGAGCAGTCGCGTCCGCGCGGGCGTGCCGTCGGGCTCACGCAACTCCCGGGCGAGGAAGGCCGGGATCCAGAAACGGCGGAAGAGGTCGCCCATGGCGGTCTCCGGCCCGATCTCCGTGACGAGTTTGTTTTCTTCCGGCGTCAGCACGGTGAAACCTCCAAACAGAACGCAAGAAAAACGGACACCCTACTATAGCACACCTGCTCCGCAGGGGTTTCCGGAGTCGCTGAAGGAAGGGTGAGGTTGATACAGCCACGAGAGCAGGAAGGTCTGGGTTCTGCTTGTAGAGACGGTGTGAGACGCCACAGGGATGCTGTTGAGGTGGTATTGTGTCTCCTGCGGCTTTGCTGTTTGCCTAGCTGTTCACGAACGGGGGCGCCGCGAGTGATTCCGCTATTCTAGAGGGTGTTCATACAGAAAGGATGGCTGAACGATGGCGGCATTTGTCATCACGGACGTCGAGATTACAGACCCGGACCTCTACAGGCAGTTCATTCAACAGGTGACTCCCACGGTAGAGAGTCACGGCGGTAAGTTTGTCGCGCGGGGCGGCGCACTCGAGACCATCCTGGGCGACTGGACGCCCAAACGCCTCGCAATACTGGAGTTCGGCAGCCTAGATGAGGTCCACACCTGGCTGGACTCCGCTGAGTACAATGCCCTTACCGACATCCGCGACCGGTCTTCCAATATCAATATGGTAATCGTCGAGGGCGTTTAGCCCAGGGCAGTTGAGGTTCCAGACCCTCCCGGCGCGTCGTGACGGGCGAAGCGCCCCGGATTCGCATACAATGCGGGGCAGTCCCATGCCTATGGCCCTCTAAAGAATCTGCCAACCCTAGGAGCAGTCGAACTATGGCCGTGATGAGCGGCGGCGAGGCCCTGGTCAAGTCGCTGGTGCGTGAAGGCGTCGAAGTTGTCTTCGGGATCCCTGGCATTCAGATCTACGGCATCGTTGCTGCGCTGCGGGACGAGCCGTCCATTCGCATGATCACCACGCGTCACGAGCAGGCGACGACCTACATGGCCGACGGCTACGCTCGAGCATCCAGAAAGCCGGGGGTCGCCCTCGTGGTTCCGGGAGCGGGCGTGTACAACGCGGCGTCCGGGCTGACCAACGCCTACTCCCGCTCGACGCCGGTGCTTCTCATCGCCGGGCAGGTGCCGCGCGCCGCCATGGGCAGGAACCTGGGGGCGGTCCATGAGATAGCGGACCAGGCCGGCGCCGTTCGGTCCGTGACCAAGTGGCAGCGTCTGGCGCTCCGGCCTCGCGCGGTCCCGGACGCGGTGTTCGAGGCGTTCCGGCAGATGCGGACGGGCCGTCCACGCCCCGTGTTGATCGAGATTCCGCCCGACGCCGGTGTGGAGCGGGAGGAAGTCGTGCTCCGGGACCCGGCCCGTGTCTCGCGCATCGTGCCCACCCGCGAGGACCTGGAGTCGGCCGCCCAGGTCATCGCCGGGTCCCGGCTTCCCCTGATATACGCCGGCGGCGGCGTGGCGCGCTCCGACGCTGAGCAGGCCCTGGTCAAGCTGGCCGAGGCAACCAACATCCCCGTCATCACCTCCAGTGGCGGCAAGGGGACGATTCCGGACAACCATCCCCTGTCCTACGGTTCCTGCTTCAGCCCCAGAGCGGAGCGGCAGGAAATGAACCAGCTCTACGAGGTGATGCAGTCCGCGGACGTGGTGATCGGCATCGGCGCACGCTTCTCGCTGGGCAACCCGGCTGGGGAGCGGTCCACCCTGGTGAACATCAACATCGACGACACGGAGCTCACCAGGGTCCAGGCCAACACCATTCCGCTGCACGGCGACGCCCGTGCAACCATTGAGGCGCTGCTCCCCGTCCTTCTCGAAGCCGGCGCGGCCGACCGACCCTCGCCCGTGGAGGCCGTCGCCGCCGCCCGCAAGCTGATCGCCTACTACGACATCCAGCTCCACGAGCCGCAGTACCCCGTCATGGAGGCCCTGCAGCGGGGCATCCCGGAGGACACCTTCATCGTCTGGGACGTCACCCAGTTCGGCTACTATGCCCGCACCCACTATCAAGTGACCCATCCCAAGACCTACATCGACTCCGGCTACTCCTTCAACGTCGGCTACGCTTTTCCCACGGCGCTGGGCGTGAAGGTGGCCCGGCCCGACCGCCCGGTGGTGTGCATGGCCGGCGACGGCGGGTTCATGTTCAACGCGTCCGAGCTCGCGACGGCGGTCAAGTACGGGATCAACGTGGTAACCGTGGTGTTCAGAAACGACTCCTACGGCAACGTTGCGCGGGACCTGGAGACGGCGTTCAACGGGACGTACGAGACGGACCTGCACAACCCGGACTTCGTCAAGTTCGCCGATTCCTTCGGCGCTGTCGGCATGCGGGCGGAGGGTCCGATGGAGCTGGAGACGCTCATCCCGCAGGCTCTGGCGCGGCAAGCGCCCGTTGTGATTGACGTGCCCTTTGGGGACATGCCCATCCCAAGAGCGCCGCAATTCGCACCAGTCTACAACCTCCCCTGGACCCAGCCACAGGTGGGGCTGATCGACTCCTAACCCCGTGACTCGGCTTGGGGACTCCCGCTTCTCTACTAGCGGCACGTCCAGGAAGAAGGGGCAACCCAGCATGGCAAAACCTCGCCGTTTTCATTTGCGGGCACCTGCGCCGCGCCATATACTGGCACAGCCCAACAGCCAACCAACGCAGCCAAGGAGCGCGCCGTGACCATCTATCTGAGCAACGAGGACGTCCGCACCCTGCTGCCCATGGATGAGTGCGTCGACCTGATGGAGCAGGTCTTCCGGGACGAGGCCGACGGGAAGGCCGTCAACCTGCCCCGGCAGCACCTGCCGCTGCCCAAGGGGTTTCACAGGACCGTGCAGGGCATCGCGGAGGGATTCGGCGTCTACGGCATGAAGACCTACGGCAGCGACCGGCGGCCCAACGCCCCGAACCGGACGTGCTACCTCGTGCTCCTCTACAGCCTCGAGACCGGCGGGCTCGACGCCATCGTGGACGCGCGGGACCTGGGCCAGATACGCACCGGTGCCGTGAGCGGTCTCGCGACGCGGTACATGGCGCGGGAGGACGCCGCCACCCTCGGCATCATCGGCACGGGCTGGGAGGCCCGCGCGCAGATCGCCGCCATGAACGTCGTCCGCAACATCAGCCACGTGAAGGCGTTCAGCCGCTCGGCGGAGAACCGGGAGGCGTTCAGCGCCGAGATGCGCGAGAAGCACGGGTTGGACGTGGACCCCGTCGACTCGGCCGAGGAGGCCGCCCGGGACGTGGACATCCTCGTCACCATCACCGGCGCCAACGAGCCCGTCATGTCCGGCGAGTGGCTGGTCCCGGGCATGCACGTCAACGCCATCGGCGCGACGGGCACGAACCGCCGCGAGCTCGATGTCGAGGCAGTCCGCCGCTCCGACCTCATCGTCGTCGAACTCCTGGAGCAGTCGAAGAACGACAGCGGCGAGCTCCTCTACGCGGAGGCCGAGGGCGCGTTCGACTGGTCCAACGTCACCGAGCTGGCGGACATCGTGGTGGGCAAGGCATCCGGACGGACGTCGGCGGAGGCCATCACGCAGTTCAACGCCCTCGGCGTCGGCACCGAGGACCTGGCCGCGGCGTCCGTCGTCTACCGCAAGGCGATTGAGCAGGGGCGCGGCGTGGAGCTGGCGATGTAAGGCGGCCGTTCGCCTTTCGATTTCCCTCAGGACGAACGGTTGGTCAAGCGCCGCGACGCCGAAGCCCGGATACTGTCGCGCAGGCAAGCGGGAACGTCTTTTGCCAATGGAACGCAGGCGTATAACAATGACACCTTCCGACATGATTATGTCCTCACACGACGGCCTCACGTTCATGTACCGCGCCGGCGGCATCGCCGTGCACCGCGAGCGCCTGCTGGTCGAGCACGACGTCAAGCGCGGCTTCTGCTTCGTGCCCGGTGGCCGCATCAACTATGGCGAGAACGCCGCCGAGGCGCTGGCGAGGGAGGTCCGCGAGGAGTTTGGCGAGGAGGCCACCATCGGACGCCTCGTTCTCGTCACCGACAACCTGTTCGAGCTCGACGGCATGCGCTACCAGGAGGCTGCCCTCTACTTCCTGATCAAGTTCGCCCCAGGCTCGACAGTCCTTGACTGGGACGGTCCCTTTGAAGGGACCGAGCCGGGTACGGTCTTTGAGTGGGTACCGATGGAAGGGGTGGAACAAGCCAAGCTCGTACCCGTGTTCCTGAGGCAGCGTGTCAGGGCGATTCCCCCGGCCACGGAGTACATCGTCCATTCTGGCGGACTTCATTAACACCCCATGACCGGCCCTGAACTCACGGTCCTCAACTGGCTGCTGGCCGCGTCGCCGCTTGTGGTGCTTGCGGGGGCGATGCTCTGGCTGAACCGGCCCGCCGAGCAGGCGGGGGGCGCCGCCTTCGCGCTGGCCGCCGCGCTCGCGTCGCTGGCCTTCGGCGCCGAGTGGGGTCACGTGGGCATCGCGGCGGCCAAGGGCGTCAACCTCGCCGCCTTCGTCTTCACCATCGTCTGGGCCGCCGTCTTCCTCTACAACATCCTCGACCGGCTCGGCGCCGTCGACGCCGTTGGGCGACACATGGCGGCGCTGTCCGGCGACCAGCTCGCCCAGTCGCTCATCATCGCGTGGGGGTTCTCCAGCACAGTGCAGGGCGTGTCCGGGTTCGGCGTGCCGGTGGCCGTCGCCGCGCCGCTGCTGATCATGCTGGGCGTCCCGCCGGTCCGCGCCGCCGCGATGACCCTCGTCGGGCACGGGTGGGCCGTCACCTTCGGTTCCCTCGGCTCCTCCTACTACACCATCCAGCTCGTCACCGGCATCGAGGAGACAGTCATCGCCCCGCACATGGCGCTGCTCTTTCTGCCGGTCACCGTCGCCAGCGGGATGCTCGTCGCGCACATCCAGGGCGGCACGCGGGCGGTGTGGCGGAGCCTGCCCGTCGTGCTCGTCGCCGGCGGGGTCATGTCCGGCGCGATGTACGGGCTCGCGCTGGCGGGCGCGCCGTCGGTAGCGTCGCTGGGCGCGGGCATGCTGGGCACGGCGGCGCTCGTCGTGCTGTGCCGCACGCCGCTGCTCGTGGGCGCGCGGTCGACGGGGAGCGGCGCGGCGACGGTTGCCGAGCCAAACGGCGGGGGCATGCCGCCCATGCTCGCCTTCATGCCCTACTTCCTGCTGATCGCCCTGAGCTTCATCGCGCAGGTGGGGCCGGTGAAGGAGGCCGTCAGCGGCCTGCGGCTGGCCTTTGACTACCCCGGCTTCACGACGGGCGAGGGCTTTGTGGTCGCGCGCGCCGCCGACTACGCCTCCATCGGGCTGCTGGCGCACCCCGCGCCCCTCATCCTCATCGCGACGGCGCTGAGCGCGGCCGTCTACGCCGCGACGCGGCGGTGGCGGCGCGACCTGGTCCCCGGCGCGCTGCGGTTCACCTACGACCAGTGCTCCGGCACCACGCTGGCCGTGCTCGCCATGGTGGCGATGGCCGTGGTCATGGCGGACACGGGGATGACGGTGCTGCTGGCGCAGGGGATAGCGAAGGTGTCCGGGCCGTTCTTCCCGCTGGCCTCGCCCTTCATCGGCCTGCTGGGCTCCTTCATGAGCGGCAGCAACACCAACTCGAACGTCATGTTCGGGCTGCTGCAGGTGGAGACGGCGAGGGCGCTGGGCATCGGCCCCGTGACCATCGCGAGCATCCAGTCGATCGGCGGGTCCGTGGGCAGCTCCATGGCCCCCGCCAAGGTCGTCGTGGGCGCGACGGTCGCCGGCCTCGGTGACGAGGTCCGCGCCATCTTCCGTATCGTCATTCCGTACGTGCTCGCGCTGGTGCTGCTGGCGGGCGTGGAGGCCTTCGTCATCGTGCAGTTCCTGACGGCGCTGGAGCGGTAGGGGGCGCAACGCGTGAATTGTTTCGTGGGATGCCGTAGCTGGGCTGAATTGACGTGCTTTATCGTTTCGTAGCTGAAACGTGCCATTTCATCTCCGAAACCAAAAAATGCACATGGAGGAAACAATTCCGGGCCGCCAGACGCCGATCCATACGTGGCGGGTGATCCCAGGTGCAGCGCTCATCATGGGGATAGCGTAGGCAGAGGGAAGGGTCCGACGAAAGGGGGGCGTGGCAGGGTGCGATGACACGCTCCCTCGTCCGTTCGGCGACCCTTCGACGGGCTCAGGGTGAACGGGCGGGGTCACGTTTGTCGGGGCCCCTGCCTGCGCAGGGGCGACAAGGGGAGGACGGAGCGAGACGGGGGCTTACCGCTCCAGCACGAGCCAGTAGTCGCCATACTCCGACGACACCAGCCCGGACTCGAAGGCTTCCCATGGATACAGGTTCATCAGTGACTCGCCGGTCCCACCCTCATTGACGGCCTCGAACACCAGGCCGTCCTTTCGCCGGACGGACACGCGCAGGACCGGGGGGCCCTTGTACTCGAATGGGGACTGAGCGTTCGCTTCCAAGGCCGTTTCTCCTTCCGAAGCAACTTGTGGGCGCAGTCACCTGCCCACCTGCCGCGCTATTCTACACGCTTTCGCGATGCCGGGGGCGCCTCCCCTAGTACGACCGCGGCAGCCCCAGCACTCGCTGGCCCAAGTACGCCAGCACCAGGTTGTTGTTGACGGGCGCGACGGTGTACAGCCGCGTCTCCCGGAACTTGCGCTCCACGTCGTACTCGTCCAGGAAGCCGTAGCCGCCGTGGGTGTCGAGGCAGACGTTGGCCGCCTCCCACGACGCCTGGGACGCCAGCAGCTTGGCCATGTTGGCCTCCGGGCCGCAGGGCTCGCCGGCGTCGAACCTGGCGGCGGCCTTGTGCCGCACGAGGTCGGCGGCCTCGACGTGCGCGTAGGCCTGCGCGATGGGGAGTTGCACACCCTGGTTCGCGCCGATGGGCCGGTCGAACACCACGCGGTCCTTCGCGCGGGCCGCCGCCCGGTCGATGAACCAGCGGCCGTCGCCGATGCACTCGGCGGCGATGAGGATACGCTCGGCGTTCCAGGAGTCGATAACGCAACGGAAGCCGTTGCCCTCGTCGCCGACCATGTGGTCGGCGGGCACCTCCAGGCCGTGAAAGGTGACGGCGTTGGTGTGGTTGTTCATCATCACCCGCAGCGGCCGCACGTCGACGGCGTCGCCCGCCTCGCGCAGGTCCACGAGGAAGAGCGAGAGGCCGCGGGTGCGGTCCTGCAACTCCTCGTAGGGCGTCGTGCGGGCGAGGACCAGCATGAGGTCCGACTGCAGGACACGGGAGATGAAGGTCTTTTCGCCGTTGATGACGTAGGTGTCGCCGTGGCGGACGGCGGTCGTACTGATGCGCGTCGTCTCCGAGCCCGCCTCCGGCTCCGTGATCGCGAAGGCCTGCAGGCGGAGGTCGCCGGACGCAACCCGCGGGAGGTAGGCGCACTTGAGGTGCTCGCCCGCGTGTCGCAGCAGGACGCCCATCATGTACACCTGCGCGTGGGCCGTCCCGGCATTGCCCCCGCTGCGGTTCACCTCCTCCAGGACGATGCCGGCCTCAGCTAGGCCCATGCCCCCGCCGCCGTACTCCGCGGGGATCATGGTGGAGAGCCAGCCCTCGCGGCTCAGGTCGCGCACGAGCTCCTCGGGGAAGGCGCGCTCACGGTCGAGCCGGCGCCAGTACTCGTCGCCGTAGCGGTCGCACAGGGCGCGGACGCCGGCGCGCAGCGATTCCCAGTGCTCCGGAGCGTGGAAGTCCATGGGCCGCCTCCGATGGGGTTGGCGCGGGGTATTGTACAACGGGACGGGAGCTAGCGGCGGGCCGGCAGCAGGCGGCCAAGTCGTTCGAGGAACTCCGCGCTGCGGACCTCGCGCTCCAGCAGGTAGCGGATGTAGCCGCCCTCGACGCGCTGCAACTCCAGTGTGAGGTCGGCGTCGAGGCGCAGGCCAAGGACGTCGCGGTAGGGGTGGTCGCGGAAGTAGCGCAGCACCTTCAGCGTGTTCACCGAGAGAGGCAGCAGGGGCGCGCCCGCGCGCTCGTGGGGGCCGCCCGGCTCGCCGCCGCGGGCGCAGGCAAGGCAGACCACGCCGCCCAGGCCGGGGGTGAAGAGGTGCCGGTCCGGTTCCACTTCCACCCCGCACATGACGCACTGCTGCAGCTCCGGCATGTAGCCCGTGAGCCGCAGAACCTGGAAGGCGAAGTGCCAGAGGAGCCGGTCGCCCTCACCCGCATCGAGCATGGCGAGGGCCTCGGCGAGCGCCTGGAAGAGCTCCGGGTTGGCCTGCTCCTCCGGCGCGAACGCCTCCACGAGCTCGGCGCAGACGAGGCCGCGGGCGATGCCCTCCAAGGAGCCGCGCAAGGCGGCGTGGCCGTGCACCGTGTCGGCGCCGGTCACGACATCGAGGCCGCGGCCGCGCGCGAGCTGCAGCGCGACATGCACCAGCGGCTCGAGATGTCCCGCAAGGCGGCTCGTCGGGCGGCGCAAGCCCCTGCCCACCACGCGCAGCGTCCCGAAGTCGCGCGTGTAGACGGTGAGGAGCCGGTCGGCCTCGCCGGAGGACGACTGCCGCAGGACGACGCCCTCGGTCTTGAAGTTGCGGGGCTTGTCGTATACGGAGGTCACGGCGGCATCGGAGCGCTAGAGGGTGGAGAACTCGCCGCCGCCGACCTCCAGCACCTGCGCCGTGATGTAGTCGGCGTCGCTGGACGCCAGGAAGGCGATGGCCTTGGCCTGGTCCTCCGGCGTAGCGACGCGGCGCAGCGGGATGCGCTCCGAGTACGCGGCGCGCTCCTCCTGCGTGAGCGTGTCCCAGCGGACGGCGGCCACGCGCGGCGTGAGCGTCAGCCCCGGCGCGACGGTGTTGGCGTTGACGCCGTAGAAGCCCGTCTCGTGGGCGATGCGGTTGGTGAGGCCCACGATGCCGGCCTTGGACGCGACGTAGGACGCCACGATCTCCGACTTGCCGTACCTCACCTGGGAGGAGATGTTGACGATCTTGCCCGACTGCTGCCGTTTCATGTGCGGCAGTACGGCCTGGCAGTAGAGGAAGACGCCGCGCAGATTGAAGTCCAACACCCTCTGCCACTCTTCAACCTTCACGTCCTCGATGCGGGCGCGGGAGTTGGGCGCGCCGGCGGTGCCGCCCAGGCAGTTCACGAGGATGTCGACGCGGCCCCACCGGCTGACAACGTCCTCGACCGTCGCGGCGACCTGGTCGGGGTCCATGGCGTCGCCGACGTATGGCACGACCTCACCGGGCAGGCCGGAGAGGTCGCCGATGAGCCGCTCGAGGAGGGCGCCGTCGATGTCGACGGCGGCGAGCTTCGCGCCTTCGCCGACCATGACCTTCGCGGTCGCGGCGCCGATGCCGCCGCCCGCGCCGGTGATGATGGCTACCTTGTCGTCAAACCGCATGTGCTCCCCCGCTCCGATCGCCACTAGAAGAAGTCCTGACGGCCCTCGAAGGCGCGGCTGATGGTGGTCTCGTCAGCATACTCCAGCTCGGCGCCGGTGGGCAGTCCCCGCGCCAGCCGGGTGATGCGGACGCCGAGGGGCTCCAGCAGGCGGTAGAGGTACATGGACGTGGCCTCGCCCGCCATGTTGGAGTTGGTGGCCAGGATGACCTCCCGGACTGGGGTGTCGCCGTTGACGCTGGCCTTGAGCCGGTCGATGAGCTCCGCCATCTTTAGCTCGTCCGGGCCGATGCCGTTCATGGGGGAGATGGCGCCGTGCAGGACGTGGTAGAGGCCGCGATACGCATTGGAGCGCTCGACCGCGAGGACGTCCAGCGGCTCCTCCACCACGCAGATGGTGCCGTGGTCGCGGTTCACGTTGGAGCAGAGCGGGCAGGGGTTCTGGTCCGTGATGTTCTGGCAGTGGACGCAGAGGCTGACGAGGTCCTTGACCGCGAGGATCGCCTCGGCGAGGGACTTCGCCTCGCGCGCCGGCATGCGCACGAGGTGGTACGTGAGCCGCTGCGCGTTCTTGAGGCCGATGCCCGGCAGCTTGTGCAACTCATCCACGAGTCGGACGACGGGGGGCGCCGCCGGCAGGCCGTCTCTGTTTTCGCTGGAGGTCATTGGGTGTCCTGCGTCCGTTCTTGGTGAATCGTCAGTTTAGCTGGGTGCGTTGGCTTCGCTGAGCCATCGGACATTGCTGAACTCGGAGCTCGCCGCCCGGAAGAACGTACGGTCTGCCGTCCACAGCTCACCGTTCAGGGTTTCCGCCAAGGCCAGGTAGATGCAATCGTACACGGCTGGCTGGTGCAGACGGCTGGCAAGCTCAACGGCTCTCCGGTGGAGGCTGGAGGAGTCGTAAAGTTCGATAGCCAAGCTGGGCGACAGTACGCTCTCCACTCGGGCCTCCGCTTCTCGAACGGTCATATGGCCCTGCCGCACGCGCTGGTGAAATGCGTTCGCCACCTCCGCCACCATGAAATGTGGGGCCGCCAGATGCGACCTGTTTGTTTCCCAAACCCCGAGCATTGCCGTCGCTTTGTCTGAATCCTCCTCCACCACAAACCACTTGAACACAATGCTCGCATCTACGACGATGAGGTCTTGCGTGGCTTCAGCCATTCATCCATCTGCCTGTCTCGAATTTCACGGCCCTCGCGTATGTAGTCAACCGCGGTCTTGGTAGTCACGGCGCGGGGCGGGTACTTCCGGTGCAACTCCATCAACATTTCAAGGGCGGGCTCGGCGGGAGTGCCGCGGCTCTCCTCAAGAAGTCGCTCCATATTGGTCACGATGGCATCGAGTTTCTTCTGACTGTGCAGGGAATCCGTCTCGGTCCCTTCCGCCGCAAGCTCCCTGTCGATGGCGGCGCGGCAGTACACGCTGACGCTGACGCCCTTCGCAGCGGCGGCAGCCTTCAAGCGACGCTTCGTTTCAGCGTCCACGCCCAACGTGAGCCGTTCCTTGTGTTCTTCCATCGTCTTCCAACCTCAATGGCCGAAGCTATACCTGCATTCAATCAGGATACACCCACGGCCGGTAGTCTACGACCCCTTGTCACCAAGGGCCGCACACCCAGACGCGCTGTTACCCAAGCCCCGGGATGTTGAGGCCGCCGGTGATGGCGCCCATCTTCTGCTGCGCCAGCTCCTGCGATTTCTGAAGGGCCTCGTTGATCGCCGCCATGACCATCTCCTCCAGCACCTCGAGGTCATCGGGGTCGACGGCCTCCGGGTCGATGGTGATCGAGGCGACGGTCTGCTTGCCCGTCACGACGGCCTTGACCATGCCGCCGCCTGCCGTTGCCTCCACGGTGGCCTGTTCCAGCTCCTCCTGCAGCTTGGCCATGCGCTGTTGGAGCTGCTGGACCTGCCGCATCATGTTCCGGTTCATTCCGTTTCCTCCCATTCTGGGATGACCTTCGCGCCCAGGGACATGGCCGTCCGGACGAGGTGCCCGTGGGCGTTGTTGGGCTGTTCAGCCGCCTCGCCCGCCTCCAGGCGAAGCTGGAAGTCGCCGCCCAGCGCGCCGGACACAGCGGCGGTGAACGCCTGCTTGCTGGGCGCGTGCTCCATCTCCTCCTGCAGCCGGTCACGGTTGGCGGCGTTCTTGAAGACGAGCACCAGCGTGGCATCCTCGACGTAGCGCTGCCGGCAGTCCAGCAACAGGGAGCCCAGCACGAACTTCTTGCCCTTGTGGCGCCGCAGGGGGTTTACCAGCGCGGACCACTCTTCGTCCTGCACGGCCCGGGCGCCCTCCGGGATGGGGATAGCGGGCTCCGGCGCACGGACGCCGGCGTCGCGCACCGGTGGGCTGGCGGGAGGCGGTTGGTCCCACGGTGACGGGCCGGCGCGAGGGGGCGTGGGCGGGCGTGGGCCTCTTTCGGCGCTCGGCGGCTGTGGGGCCGCGGCTGCGGGCGCCGCGGCTGCGGGCGCTGCAACGACGGGTTCCTCGGCCGGCGACGCCGCCTCGATGACGGCGAGCTCGAAGGGGAGCCACGCCGCGCCCTCGCCGGTGCGGAGGTTGGCCCGTCCCACGATGCGGAGGGCCCGGAGCAGCGCGGGCCACTCCGTTGCGTCGGCGATCTCCTTCACCGAGTCCTGCGCGTCCGCGGACTCGTCGCCACCGACGCCGGACTTGTGCAGCAGCACGGCGCGGAGCCGGTCGACGACCTCGCGGTGGAAGGGGCCGGGCTCCAGGCCGCCGGAGGAGGCGTCCGCGGTGACGCGGAGGGCGTCCTTCAGATTGCCCGCGAGGACGTTGCGCACCAGCTCCAGCGCGCGCGGGTCGCGGCTGAGGCCGAGCAGCTCCTCCACGCCGGGCATGCTTACGGAGTTGCCGTAGGAGAGGGCCGTCTGCTCCAGGATGTTGAGGGCGTCACGGACGCTGCCGCCGGTGGCGCGGGCGATGGCGGCGAGGGCGTCGGGCTCGCATTCGAAGCCCTCGCCCTCGCAGACGGTCTGCAATCGTGCCTGCACGTCGCGCGGCGCGAGGCGGCGGAAGTCGAATCGCTGGCAGCGGGAGACGATGGTGGCCAGGACCCGGTGCGGCTCCGTGGTGCAGAGGATGAAGTAGACCCACGGCGCGGGCTCCTCCAGCGTCTTGAGGAGCGCGTTGAAGGCGAAGTCCGTGAGCATGTGGACCTCGTCGATGATGTACACCTTGGCGCGGCCCTGCGCGGGACCGGCGCCGAAGACACGCTCCTGCAGGTTGCGGACGTCGTCAATGCCCCGGTGGCTGGCGGCGTCCATCTCGACGAGGTCGAGGGCGCGGCCCTCGTTCACGTCGAGGCAGAAGGGGCAGGTGTTGTCGGGGTCGCCGTCATGGGGCTCGCCGAGGGCGGGGTCGAGGCTCCGGCAGTTGAGCGCCTTGGCGAGGATGCGGGCGGCCGTCGTCTTGCCGGTGCCGCGCGGCCCGCAGAAGAGGTAGGCGTGGGCGACGCGGCCCTGCTTGACGGCCTGGCGCAGCGTCTGCACCACGGCGTCCTGGCCGGAAACGTCCGCAAAGCGCTGCGGACGCCACTTCCTGTAGAGGACCTGCTCCGCCACGGTGCGCCTACCTTGCCGTATCGCCGCCGGCGCGGGCCAGGGCGGCGTCCTGCAGCGCGAACATCGCCCGCTCTTCGTCCGGCTCGGCGTGGTCGTAGCCGAGCAGGTGCAGGACGCCGTGCGCGACGAGGGTCTCGACCTCCAGGGCGACGGGGCGACGGGCCTGCCGCGCCTGCCGCTTGGCCTGCGGGTAGGAGATGACCACGTCGCCGAGCTCGTCCGTCTCGCCGTCGGGCGTGGGGAAGTCTGGGAAGTCGTCCGCAACGGGCGGCGGGTCGTCACCCTCATACTCCCCCGCGTGGTGGGGCGAGAACGAGAGGACGTCCGTCACCTCAGCCTCGCCGCGGTGCCGTTCGTTCAGCTCCAGCATCGCCTCGTCGTCGGCGATGACGACGCTGACCTCGCATCGCGCGGGGTCTCCCGCCGTGCCGCCCGAGACGCCGACGTCGATGGCCGCCAACGCGACGCTGCGCAGGCGCTTCTGCGTGACGCAGCGCCGGAAAGACGGGAACACCAACACGTTGACGAGGGGTTGGACAGGCGGCACTGTTATGCTCCGTTCCAGGCCCCGGACAGCGGGGCGGAGGCTTACCGGAATGGTAGCATAGGCCCCCACCACATAAAAGGCGGCACGGCAGGAGTTGCGGCCCTCGGTTGACATGATTTCGTACCGGTGCAAGACTGAAAACCCTTCACAGGCGTTCCGGCCAACTTTCCATTCCAGGAGGGCCCCATGGCTGAACCGCAGAGGGCGGCCACGCTCGGCGAGCTTCGAAAGTCCGGCCACCGCGTGTTGCCCGTGCGCGAGGAGATCCGCCGCAACCTGATGGCGCGCATGCGGGACGGCAGCGATCTCTTCCCCGGCGTCATGGGCTACGAGGACACCGTCATCCCGCAGGTGGAGAACGCCATCCTGGCCGGGCAGGACATCATCTTCCTGGGAGAGCGCGGCCAGGCCAAGTCGCGCATCATCCGCAACCTGGTGGAGTTCCTGGACGAGGAGACGCCGGTGATCCGGGGGTGCGAGATCAACGACAACCCCTTCGCACCCATCTGCCTCGCGTGCCGCACCCGGGCCGCCGAGGAGGGGAACGACCTGGAGATCGACTGGCTGCCCCGCGACCAGCGGTACGCGGAGAAGCTGGCCACCCCGGACATCTCCGTGGCGGACCTCATCGGCGAGATCGACCCCATCAAGGTGGCCGAGGGCCGCTACCTCTCGGACGAGCTCACCATCCACTTCGGCCTCATCCCGCGCGCCAACCGGGGCATCTTCTGCATCAACGAGCTGCCGGACCTGGCCGAGCGCATCCAGGTGGGCCTCTTCAACCTGATGGAGGAGCGGGACATCCAGATCCGCGGCCACCGGGTGCGGCTGCCGCTGGACGTCTTCGTGGTGGCCAGCGCCAACCCGGAGGACTACACCAACCGCGGCCGCATCATCACGCCGCTGAAAGACCGCTACGGCGCCCTGATCCGCACCCACTACCCCAGGACGGTGGAGGAAGAGGCGGCCATCGTGGAGCAGGAGCGCTCCCGCTTCGCCGACACGGAGGAGGCCGTGGTGGTGCCCGGTTTCATGTCGGAGATCATCGCGGAGTTCACGGCGCTGGCCCGCCGCAGCCCGGACATCAACCAGCGCTCCGGCGTCTCCGTCCGCGTGTCCATCGCCAACTACGAGACGCTGGCGGCCTGCGCCCTGCGCCGGGCGATCCGGTACAAGGAGACGCAGGCCGTGCCTCGGGTGTCGGACCTGCCGTACATCGTCGCATCCACGCTGGGCAAGGTGGAGCTGGAGACGGTGGAGGACGGCCGCGAGAACCGCGTGGTGGACGAGCTGACCAAGAAGGCCGTGCTCAACGTCTTCAACCGCCACTTCGACCCCGTCGACTTCACCGACCTGGTGCTGCGGTTCGACGAGGGGCTGGAGGTCGAGGCCGGCAGCGACGTGCCCTCCTTCGCCTATGCCGAACGGCTGGGCGGCGAGGCCGGGCTGGCGCCCATGGCGGAGCGCTTGGGCGTAGACCCCCGGAAGCAGGAGGCGCTCTTTGCGTCCGGCGCGGAGTTCGTGCTGGACGGCCTGCACCTGAACCGGAAGCTCAATCGCGACCGCGTCGAGGGCAAGTTCCGCTACCGCACCTAGCCGCGTATTGCGGTTGAACGCGCTCCTGCAGGGGGCGCCGCCCTCCTCCCAGCCCCTCGTCATTCCCGCTTTCGCGGGAATGACGAGGTCGGGGTTGAGGGAAATGGCGGCGGCCCCATCCGTTCGTGAGACCCTTCGGCAAGCTCAGGGCGAACGGATGGGGGCAATGGAACCAGGCAAAAGAAGAGCCCCGCCGATCAATCGATCGGCGGGGCTCTCGATGTTCCTGTGCTACAGGCTAGCGGTTGCGGCTGCGGGCCAGGACGTAGCCGCCGCCCATGAGGAAGAGCACGCCCAGAAGGGCAAGCGCCATCATCATGCCGTTGCTGACTCCGATGTCACCGGTGTCGGGGTCTTCCACGTCCGGCGTTGCCGTCGGCGGTGGCGGCGTCGGGGTCGGCGTTGGCGGCAATACGTCGGGCAGCGTGATGAGAATGGCGTACGTGCCCAATTCATTCTGCGAGACGGTCAACGTATCGTTCAAGACGTCCGGAATGGAGGGCTGCACAATCCAAGAACCGCTGACGTCGTCCCAGAGTCCCACGTCAATGTTGTCGTTCCTGCCGTCCTTGGCTGCGGCAACGTCGTCCGCAGTGTAGGGGATTGTGACCTGTGCAAGCTGCGTGAATTTCGCGCCGCCGGCGTCAAGGGTGAAGACGGAGGAACCGATCGCCGTGCCCTCAGGGGCCATGCCGGGGATGTCGTCGCCCTCGAGGGCCGTGTAGGTGACCGTCACGTCGGTCTTGCTGGCGCCGTCGGGCGTCTTGATGGAGACGCCGCTGGCGAACTCGATCGTGCCGCCCGAGGCCGGCAACGTGCCCTCGTGCCCGTCGGCCAAAACACTGCTCGCGGTGGCGAACAGAAGGGACAACGCCAGAGTCAAACTCAGGATCAGCCGAGGGGATATACTCTGCCGAGACAACCTAGGTGTGCGCACCGCAAGCCTCCTTGCCGATTTTCCGGGGTCAAGAACCGGAGCCTTCTTAATGAGTCTCAAGTTTCCCATAGTGGCACTGCCACCAGAATACCGTAGGGGAGCATATCGCATAACAATGCAAGCGTCAACCCTAGCGGCGACGGCCAATATCGGGTTTTGCAAGCATACGCCAACAGCCGCGCGAGGGCAAGCCGCAATTTGGCTTGACTGCAATTTGGCGGGTTGATACCGTTTTCAGCGTACCCGCATGACCATGTGTCCCTTCATTCGTTCCCCATGGAGGCCGTTCCGTGCCGGTCAGCCCAGAGGTCCTCAAGGAGATCGCCCTCAGCCAGCAGGAATACGAGGGCATCGTAGACCGGCTTGACCGGGAGCCCAACCCCCTGGAGCTTGGCCTCTTCGGCGCGCTCTGGAGCGAGCACTGCGCGTACAAGCACTCCCGCCCGCTGCTGTCCCTGTTCCCGGGTGACTCCCCCCGCGTGCTCGTATCGCCCGGCGCCGAGAACGCGGGTGTCGTCGACGTGGGCGGGGGCCTCTCCGTCGTCTTCAAGATCGAGTCCCACAACCACCCGTCAGCCGTGGAGCCGTTCCAGGGCGCCGCGACGGGCGTCGGCGGTATCGTCCGCGACATCCTGGCGATGGGTGCGCGCCCCATCGCGCTGCTGAACTCCCTGCGCTTCGGCCCGGCCGGCTCGGCGCGGACCCGGCGGCTGTTCCACGGCGTCGTGGAGGGCATCTCCTGGTACGGCAACTGTATTGGCGTGCCCGACGTCGGCGGCGAGATCACCTTCGCGGCGTGCTACGACGACAACCCCCTGGTCAACGCGATGTGCATTGGGCTGGTGCGGACGGAGGACCTGGTGCGGGCGATCCCCTCCGGCCCCGGCGACCTGCTGTTGCTCGTCGGCGCGGACACGGGCCGCGACGGCATTCACGGCGCGTCCGGCCTCGCGTCGCAGACCCTGGAGGACACGCAGGAGCTGCGCACGACGGTGCAGGTGGGCAACCCCTTCCTGGAGAAGGTGCTGATCGAGGCGTGCCTTGAGGCGCTGCAGACCTGCCCGGAGGGCATCGCCGGCATGCAGGACCTGGGCGCGGCGGGCCTGACGAGCGCCTCCGTCGAGTGCGTGGGCAAGGGCGGCCGCGGGCTGTCGCTGGACGTTTCCCGCGTGCCCCGGCGCGAGTCCGGCATGGACCCGTACGAGATCATGCTCTCCGAGTCGCAGGAGCGGATGCTGCTGCTGGTGCGCCCGGGATACGAGGAGGCGGTGCGGCCGATCTTCGACAAGTGGGACCTCACCTCCAGCGTCATCGGCACCGTGACGGACGACGCCACCGTGCGCATCCACGACGCGGGAGCGCCGGCGGCCGACGTGCCCGTGGAGCACTTCGTCGATGCGCCGCGCTACCGGCTGAACGGCGTGAAGTCGGCCGAGACGGAGGCGGCGCAGCGCGTCGAACTCTCCGCGCTGCCGCTCCCCGGCATGAAGCCCGGCGAGGCGTTGCTGCGGCTGCTGGCTTCGGCAAACATCGCGAGCCGCGCGGGCGTGTACCGCCAGTACGACCAGCAGGTCCAAGCCAATACGGTGCAGTCGCCGGGCGGCGCCGATGCCGCCGTGCTGCTGCTGCGGGAGGGTCACGGCGGGCCTCACACGGGGCGCGGCATCGCGGCCTGCACCGACGGCAACAGCCGCATGGTCTGGCTGGACCCCTACGTGGGCGGGCAGATGGCAGTCGCAGAGGCATGCCGCAACGTTTCCTGCGTCGGCGCGGAGCCCATCGCGCTGACCGACTGCCTGAACTTCGGCAACCCGGAGCGGCCGGAGGTGTACTACCAGCTGGAGGAGTGCATCAAGGGCATGGCGGACGCCTGCCGCGCGCTTGGCGTGCCGGTGGTCAGCGGCAACGTCAGCCTCTACAACGAGGGCGGGAACCAAGCCATCCGCCCCACACCCGTCGTGGGCGCGCTGGGGCTGCTGGAGGACGTGACGAAGCGCTGCGGCGCGGGCTTCCGTAACGAGGGCGACGTCATCGTGCTGCTGGGAGTGGGCGCGTGGGACGGCGACGCCGCGTCGCTGGCCGGCAGCGAGGCGCTGGAGGCGCTGCACGGCATGGTGGCGGGGCAGCCAGCGCTGGACATGGACCTGGAAACGCGGGTGCAGCAAGTATGCCGCGAGGCTATCGGCGCGGGACTGCTGGCGTCCGCGCACGACTGCAGTGACGGCGGGTTGGCCGTTGCGTTGGCGGAGTCGTGCATCCTCGGCGGCATCGGGGCGACGCTGACGGCAAGGCCGGTGGGCCGGTGGGATGCTGCGCTGTTCGGCGAGGGGCCTTCCCGCATCGTTGTCTCCGTGGACCCGGGCCGGCTGCCGTCGCTGCGCCGGCTGGCGGCGCGCCACGACGTGCCGGCGCTCCGGCTTGGCCGCGTCGGTGGTGACCGCCTGCACGCCGGACGGCTGCTGAACGTGCCGCTCGCCGACGCGGCGGACGCGTGGCGGAACGGGCTGCGGGAGCTGCTGTGGGGGTAGGGGCGGGGTTCACGCACAAAGTCGTCGCAGTTCAGGAGCGCGCTGAATGACGAGTCAGAGGTCCGGGAAGCAAGCGAAGGATAGCGGGGCAAATCAGGCCGGCGGGCAGCCCGTGCTGCTGTCCGGCGGCAACCCGCAGATCGCCAAGGGGTTCGGCGACGCGCCCGTGCAGGCGTACATCGCCGCCATGCCGGGCTGGAAGCAGGGCGTCGGTCGGTACCTGGACGATCTCATCGACCGCACCGTGCCCGGCGTGCAGAAGGCCGTGAAGTGGAACACGCCCTTCTACGGGATGGACGGCCGGAGCTGGTTCGTGGCCTACCACTGCTTCAACAAGTACATCAAGGTGACGTTCCTGAACGGCGCGTCGCTGCAGCCCTTGCCTCCCGTCGAGTCGAAGCACCCGGACGTGCGCTACTTCCACATCCACGAGGACGAGCAGGTCGACGAGGAGCAACTGGCGAGCTGGCTGCGGCAGGCGTCGGAGCTGCCCGGCGAGGGCATGTAGCGAGGCCGGGCGGAGGACTGGTCCATCGCATCTCCACCTGTTGCCTCGCTATGCCTGATAGCGCTAGATGGGTCAGTAGTCCGGCGAGTCCATCATCGCGGCGACGCCTGTCATCAGCGCCGCGTCGAGGCCCACGCTCAAATTATCGGCATGTGCGGCGCGGCGGTTCTCGGCAGCAACCCCGTCACCCGCGGATCGTCGGCAACCTCGACTTGCCTGCGGTACGGCGTGAAGCCGGACCTGATGTAGAAGGCCAGCGCGGCAGGGTGGTCGAGGGAGCAGGTGTGCACCCACAGCCTGCGGATTGGTCGGGACCATGCCATCTCAAGCACCCGGTTCATCATCCACCGGCCCGCGCCCTTGCCGAGCATCGGCGGCGTCAACCCGAAGAAGCTGATCTCGCACTCGCCTTCAGTGCCGAAGTCGAGCTCCACCAGCCCCTCCTCGCGCCCCTGCGCCTCGAACACGTACGTCTTATGCAGGGCGTTCCCAAGGACTGCGCAAATCTCCTCGTCGCTCAACTGCAGGCGCGAGAACCACAGCCAGTCCTCCCCTATCCGACGGAACAGGGAACGGTACCAATCCGGGTCAACGTCATCGACCCTGCGGAGCGCCCATGAAGCCTCGGGATGTTCCGGCCGCATTGGCGGCCGCTGGAACATCTGAAGATGCGTCACGACCGACACGGTCTTGCCGCTGGGAATGTCACTGTAACCGTCAGGAACGTCCATTACAACCTCGAATGGGCGGAACTGGGTGGAAGCTGCATACTCGGAATTGTACAGGACTTGTCCCCGCCCCCTGCCACCAATCCCTCGCGCGAACACGGACGACTCCTCTACCCTCCACGCATGGAGAAGGAAATCAAGGACCCCCGGCAGCACGACGCCGCCCGGCTGCTTGCGCGCCTGCTCAGGAGGGAGGACCGGTTGCGCTCGGCCCGGCAGATCTGGGTTTGATTTGTCCTGATGAAAATTTTCTGTTTTGTATCTGGGACGTGCCACGGCCGCTACAAAACAAATGGAAAAACAATTCCCCCGGCGCCGCGGGCGGCAGGCCGAGGAAACAGCGTCGATGCTTGGGGGAAGCGAGAAAGGATGGAGAACGTTGACGGCCTCGGCGTCCACGTCCTCGCTATGCCCGATAGCGCTAGATGGGTCAGAAGTCCGGCGAGTCCATCATCGCGGCGATGCTCGTCATCAGCGCCGCGTCGAGGCCCCTGGTGAGCTCGTCGATGCTGGCGTAGCCCTGGTACTTGGACGACAGCGCGCCGTCGTCGTCGAAGATGAAGACCCAAGACTCGTTCAGGTAGCCGGTCTCGGCCGTCAGGCCCCACTCGTCCACCATGGGCGCGTAGCGGGCGCGGTCCAGGTCTCCCTGGATTTCCGCGGGGTTGTCGTAGATCTCGACGTGGATGAAGCCGGCCTGCCCCTTGTACTGCTCCTTCAGCTCCTCCACCGTCTCAACCTGCGGTCCGCACGTCGGGCTGGTGCACAGGGCGGGGCTGGCAAAGACCACCAGCACGGGCTGCTCCTCGGCAAGCGCCTCCTCCACCGTCTGCCGGTAGAGGTCCGGGTCCGGGGTGGAGCGCGTCGTCAGCTCCGCCAGCGTGCCCACGTCGCGGGCGGTCTTGTTGCCGGTCGAGGGCGGGACGTCGCCGAGGGAGGGCGTGTTGCTGCGCTCCGCAATCGAGAGCGGGATCTGCGCCATGCTGACGGTGCCGTCCTCCTCCGTGACTTCGACGTCAAGGCGCCAATCGCCCGGCTGGTCGAAGGTCATCTCCGTGACGTAGTTGCCGCGGGACCCGAAGGGCCAGAGGAAGAACTCGGCCGTCGATGTCTCCACGACGGAGTCCGGGGCGCTCAGGTTCACCGACTTGACCGTCGCCGTCGGCACCTTCACCAGCGCCTTGGGGCTGGTCAGCAGGAAGGAAACGCGGTTGGCGCCGACGCCAAGGTCTTTGGTGGCGAGGATGCCGTTGAGCCCCGTCGCGGTCTCCGAATCCGCCGCCTGCACGGGTTCGGCGGGCGCCGGCTCAACGGGCGTTGTCGCGCCGCTGTCGCCGTTGCACCCCGCCGCGAGCAGTGCGGCGAGGGCTGCGCCGATGAGCAGGACCCGCAGGCCCTTGAGCATATGCTTCCTCCTCAGAATGTGCCCCACGGGCTACGGCCCGGAGGGGTAGGACCCAAAGGTGAACGCAAAGATGGTGAAGTCCGCCGAGTTGGAACTGAGCTTCAACTCGTGAGTGGCGTACTCCGGCGACTCGATCACCCGGTACATGCGGTCCTTGTCGACGAGGATGTACGTGCCTCCCTCCTCGTCCTGCTGGATGTCCAGGCCCCAGTCGGCCTCGGGCACGGGCTGGTCGTCCAGCGTGACGTAGACGCGGTAGGGATCCTCGTCGATCTCCATCACCACGTTGACACTCTTCGCGTTGAAGCGCAGCGCCACGTAGTCCTCCAGGTTCTCGGTCTCCCGTGCGTGCCTGGCGTTTTCCTGATCGGGTATCCACTGCCCGTGGAAATAGAGGTAGTGGTTCTGGTGCTCGCCCGGGTCCTCGAAGGTCACGGGGTCGCCGGGGGTGGCGCTGTATATCTCCGGCTGCAGGAGGTAGGGGATCCGCGCCAGGAACTGCGGACGGAGGCCGGCGTAGAGCTCGCGGGTCTGTCCCGTGTCGTAATCGTTGACCAGGGCGCGCGGGTCGAACTCCGGGCCCGCGTCCGTGCCGGCGGGGACGCCCGCCAGCGTCACGCCCGCGTCCAGCAGCAGGTTGCGTATCTGCTCTTCCGTCTCCAGGTATGCGCCTTCGCCGAAGTGGGTGAAGCGGATGATCCCGTGCTGGTCGATGAGGTACTTGGCCGGCCAGAACTGGTTGAAGTAGGCCTGCCACGTCCGGAACTCGTTGTCCTGGACCACCGGCCAGCCTATGTCGAACTCCTCGACCGCCTCCTCCACGTTCTCCCGGAGGTGCTCGAACTCGAACTCCGGCGCGTGGACGCCCACGATGGTGAGGCCCAGGTCACCGTACTTCTCGTGCCACTCCCGGAGGTACGGCAGCGTGCGGATGCAGTTAACGCAGGTGTATGTCCAGAAGTCGACGAGGACCACCCGGCCCTTCAGGTCGTCGATGGTGAGCGGCCCGGAGTTTATCCAAGCGGAGGGGTCCTGCTCGTGAAACTCTTCGGCGGGAGAACCAACCTCGCCGGGATAAGGGCCGAACTCCTGCACGGCCGTCGACGGCGCAGCGTCATCCAGCGTCGGCAGATCGAGGGGAACGGCGTCCGGCAGCGGGGTCGGCGTCGCCCGCAGGCTCATCGCGTCCGAGTCCCCCCCGCAGGCGGCCGTCAGCAGCGCGGCGATGGCCAGAAGGGCGGCTGGGCCCAGGATGCAACGACGGACTTTCGCGGCAGGCCCCCACGCACGCAACATTCCTTCACCCTCCCCTTTCGTTCAATTCCATTATAGATGGAATAACGTTTCAGGTGTGGAATCCGGGTACCGGGGCATGCGAACAGCGCCGCTGGGCCCGCAGCGCCGCAGCTACTTCGGTCCCGCGGCGGCGGCCTCCCGTTGGTAGGCCTCGTCCAGCAGGTCGACGACGTGGCAGACGCGCACCGGCAGTCCGGCCTCGCTGGCGCCGAGGGCAAGCTGCACCATGCAGCCGGGGTTGGCGGTCGCGATGGTCTCCGCGCCGGTGGCCGCGGCGTCCTCCAGCTTGTGCGCGCGGAGCTGGCCGGACATCTCCCGCTGGGTCAGCTGGTAGCTGCCGCCCGCGCCGCAGCACCGGTCCGGGTGCTCCATCTCGACCAGCTCCAGTCCGGGGACCGACGCCAGCAAAGCCCGCGGCTGCGCGGACATGCGCTGCGCGTGCACCAGGTGGCACGAGTCCTGGTACGTGACGCGCATGGGGACGGCGGCGCGCGGCGGGTCGACGGGCAGCGCGGCGAGGAACTCCGTGATGTCCTGCGTCATTGCCGCCAGCCGCTCGGCCCTTGGCAGGTACACCGGGTCATCGCGGAACAGGTCTGCGTACTCCTTCATGGACACGCCGCACCCGGCGGACGCCGACAGCACGACGTCCACTCCCGCGGCCAGGAAGGCGTCGATGTTGCGGCGTGCCATGGCGCGCCCACCGTCCAGGTCGCCGCCGTGCAGGTTCAGCGAACCGCAGCACGTCTGGGCGGCCGGCACGTGCACCTCGCAGCCGTTGCGGGTCAGCACGCGGACGGTGGCCTCCATCGTCGGCCCCTGGAAGAGGGGCATGACGCAGCCGGAGAGCAGCGCGGCCCGGTATTGCACGGCGCCCTGGGCCGGGTAGACCTGCCCCCAGGCGCGAAAGGCCGGGTGGGAGAGATCGGGCAACGACGCTTCGGCCTCGGCGAGGGGCCTGACCAGCCGGAGGATGCGGCTTGCCCCCACCAGCCGGCGCAGGCCGGTGCGCTGGTAGAGCCGCAGCAGCCCGCCGACGAAGTAGAGCTTGCCGGGGTTGGGCAGCAGCAGGCCGTAGGCAAGCCATGCGAGAAAGCGGCCGAGGACTCCCCGGTTCCGGGGTCTGGCCTGCGCCTGGGCCTGCTCGATAAGACGGCCGTAGGGAACGCCCGACGGGCAGGCCGCCTCGCATGCACGGCACTGGATGCACAGGTCCCAGTGTTCCACCACGCCGGGGCCAATGCCCGCCCGCCCCTCGAACACGGCCTTCATCAGCGCGATGCGGCCTCGGGGCGACTCGGTCTCCAGGCCCGTCTCTACGTAGGTGGGGCATGCGTTCAGGCACAGCCCGCAGTGGACGCAGCGGTAGAGGTCCTCGGCCTTCGGGGCGTCCGGCCCGATGAAACCGGATGCCACAACCCTGCCCCGCGTTCCGGCGGCCACTATATCCCTCCGATGAACCGGCCGGGGTTCAGGATGCCCTTGGGGTCGTACTGGTCCTTGAGCCCGCGCATGACCTCGTACGCCTCGCCGGGCGGGCCCCACGGGTCCACGCCCTCGATAGGCGCCACCGACTCCACGACGAGAGACCCGCCGAGGGCCGTGACGGCATCGCGCAGCTCCCCAAGATATGCCGCGGGATCGTCCGGCAGTTCCGAAGCCCCCCATGCGGCCCGCGCAACCCCGCGGGTGACGCTGAGGGCGACGACGGACGGCGAATCACCCAGCGCGGCCAGCAGTTCCGCCCCTTTCGACGGCGGGGCCGCCGTTCGGACGGCCAAGAGGGGCGTCCCGTCCCCCCATCCCAGGTCCGTGATCCGGCCCCAGAGCGCGGAGCTCTCAGCGTCTTCCAACCACTCCACCTCGGTTGCATCGTTGCTCTCGCATGCGGCCGCCCAGGCGTCCCGGGCGCGGGCAACGCCCGATGGCCGCCCGGCGGACCGCGAAATCAGCCAGTGCCCCGGAACGGCCTCGGCGCCCTCTTCGGCATCCGGCGGAGGCGGCGGCGTCCAGCCCGGGTGCATCACCGTCCACGCGGCGTCGCTCACCAACTCGACGGCCAGCGTCGGAAATCCGATGGCCTCTACAGCGGTCGTGGCAGCGACTGCCGCAGCTGCGTCGGTGAACCGCGCCGCGACGGTGGCCTCGGTCCGGGGAAGGGGGAGGACCTTGAACGTTGCCTCCACGATGACCCCAAGCGTCCCGAGGCCGCCCACGTGCAGCCGGTCGAGGGCAAACCCGGTGACGTTCTTCACCACGTTGCCGCCGCTCTTCACAATCGTCCCGTCGGCCAATGCGGCGCGCATGCCGATGACCATCTCCCGCGGGAGGCCGAAAGCGGCGCCAAGCGGGCCGCCGACGCCTGTTGCCAGCACGCCGCCGACGGTGGCCCGGTCGGGCAGCGGCGGGTCCAGCGGCAGCCATTGCCGGGCCTGTGCCAGCGTCTCTTGCAGCGCGGCCAGCGTGCAGCCGCCCTGTACGGTGACGGTCAGATCGGAGGGCTCGTGAACCACGACGCGCCCGAGGCCCCGCATGTCCAGGGCAAGGTCGTATCGGGCGGGCGGGTTGCCCAACCCCAATCGCGTGCCGCCGCCCCACGGCGCAACAGCGGCGCCGAGCCGCGAAGCCACAGCGAGAACCGCCGACACCTCCTCCTCCGTCCGCGGCAGCGCCACCGCCAGGGGTACGGCGTTCGCGATAGCGTACGAGGAGGGGTCGGCGCCCACGACGACGCCCGCGTTCTCCAACTGCTGGCGCAGATCGGCTGTTGAGACGTTGCTAGACAAAGGCGTCGACTCCAAGCCGGGCGATGGCCGGGTGTTGCAGGAGCTCCACGCAGGAAGCGCCCGTGGGGAAGATCTTGCCGGGGTTGAAGGTGTCGCCCGCGCCGAATGCCGGGTTCAGGCGTGCCATGGCGTCCATATCGGCCTCGGTGAAGCTGAGGTCCATGTACTCCTGCTTCTCAAGACCGACGCCGTGCTCGCCGGAGAGGGCTCCGCCCAGGTCGATGCAGGTGCGCAGGACGGCGGCGCCGGCCTCCTTGGAGCGGCGCAGCTGGTCGCCCACCCGCTCGTCGAAGAGGATGCAGGGGTGAAGGTTGCCATCGCCCGCGTGAAACACGTTGGCGATGGGGAGGCTGTACTCGCCGGAGATCTCCCGGATGCGCCGCAGGGCCTCCATGATCCTGGTCCGCGGGACGACGCCGTCCAGCAGGTAGTAGTTGGGGGCCAGCCGCCCAAGGGCGCCCAGCGCGGTCTTGCGCCCGGCCCACAGCCGCTCGCGCAGCGTGGGGTCCTCCGCGACGCGCACCTCCGTGGCGTGATGGCGGTAGCAGACCTCCTGCACCTCGAGGGCCTCCTCCTCGACGGGCTCCCGGAGGCCCTCCACCTCGACCAACAGCACCGCGGCGGCGTCCGGGGGGTAGCCGGCGTGAATGGCGGGCTCCACAGCCTGGATGGTGAGCCGGTCCATCATCTCGATGGCGGCGGGCACGATGCCGGCGGCGACGATGGCCGACACGGCGGCGCTGGCGTTGTCCTCGTCCTGGAAGATCGCCAGCATGGTGGTGACCGCCTCCGGCACGGGCTGCAGGCGGACGGCCACCTTCGTCGTCACGGCGAGGGTGCCCTCCGAGCCGATGAGCACGCCGCGCAGGTCGTAGCCGGGCAGCTCGTGCTGACGGCCGCCCACCCAGACGAGGGCGCCGTCCGCGAGCGCCACCTCCATGCCCATGACGTGGTTGGTGGTGACGCCGTAGGCGAGGCAGTGGGGCCCGCCGGCGTTCTCCGCGACGTTGCCGCCGATGGTGCACGCCTTCTGGCTGGACGGGTCCGGCGCGTAGCGCAGCCCGTAGGGTGCGGCCGCCTTGGAGATGTCGATGTTCACGACGCCCGGCTCCACGACGGCCATGCGCTCCTCGGGGTTGATCTCCAGCACGCGGTTGAGGCGGGTCATCGGCATGAGAACCCCGCCGCGAATGGCAATCGCCCCGCCGCTGAGGCCCGTGCCCGCGCCCCGCGGCACCACCGGCACGCCGTGCCGCCGCGCAATCGACACCACCCTCGCGGCCTGTTCCGCAGTACCGGGCACGGCCACGACGTTCGGCAGCGCGCGCTCCACTGCGCCGTCGTACTCGTAGACCAGCAGCTCCTCCGGTCGCGACAGCACATAGCGGCTGCCGACGGCCTGCTGCAGTTCACGGACCAGCGTGCCGATGGACAAGGGGCCTCCAAGCCGGCGAAAGACCCGCGGGCAAGAATGGACACAGGATAGCAGGGGAGCACGGGCGCGGGGAAGGACGAGGAGCGTGGCGCTTGGGGGCATCCCGTGCGTACAATGGCGCTGACCCAAGGTGCGACAACTTCCCGTCGCGCCATCCAGCGCCCTGACGGAGGCCAGCCGTGCCCCGCCTCGCGATACTCTTCGCCGCCATTGCCGTCTCCCTCGTCGGGGCGGCTTGTTCGGGTTCCGGGGCGGAGGAGGCCATCGATGCGACCACGTGCCCGGAGGGTACGCAGCGGGTCGTGGAGTACCGCCTCTTCATGGGCCGCAACAGCGGCGGCGAGGAGGTGGTCGATGACCAGACCTGGGACGTGTTTGTCCGGGACATCGTGACGCCGAAGTTCCCGGCGGGCCTCACGGTGCTCGACGGGCACGGTCAATGGCAGGACGCGTCGGGGGTGGTCGAACGGGAGCGTTCCAAGGTGCTCGTCATCCTGGCGCAGGACGATGGGGAGACGCCGGGGAAGGTCGCGGAGGTCGCGCAGGCGTACAAAGGCCTCTTCGACCAGTACGCGGTGCTGGTGACGAGCGAATGGACGTGCGCCTCATTCTGGTGATGCGGTCCCGGAGCTACGGCGCGACGTCCACGGTCACGGCGACGGGTAGGTGGTCGGACGCCTGGGTGACCCGCGCCGAGTAGTCTCGCGCGGTCAGGTCCGGGGTCACAAAGACGTAGTCGATTCGCTCATACAGGTCGTCGGACGCAAAGGTGAACCCGGGGCCAGGCACCCCGGCTTCCACAAAGGCGTCCTTGAACCCCGCCTGGGTCAAGGCCTCTATTTCCGGCGAACCCGGCAGACCGTTGAAGTCACCGATGAGGACCGTCCGTGGCTCACCGTTCCACCGTTTCAACACAGCAAAGGACTGGGGCAGGCGAAGATGCCCCTCGTTCGTGGGGTGGTGGAAGTGGGTCGCGATTACTCGCAGCCGGGTGCCCTGCCCGGTGTCCAATTCCATCCAAAGGAAACCCCGGTCCATGAGAAGCTCATCGTTATTGGGCATCTGGTGGTGCTCCACGCCCGTAACCGGCAGGCGGGTGAGTACCGCATTGCCCCAGGTGGAATCGGCGGCGGGACCCCAGACGTAGGGCATGTCGAGTCGCTGGGAGAGCCACTCCAGCGTGTCGACTGACCCGTTGATCATCCAGCCCCGCGAGACCTCCTGCAGCGCGATGATGTCCGGGGATTCCGCCTCTATGGCCAGCGCCAACGCCTCCATGCTCAGGCTCCCGTCCGTGCCAAAGCCCTGGTGGATGTTGTAGCTCATGACGCGGAGCGGATGCCCCTCCAGGCCTCCCGAATGCTGTGGCGACCAGGCTATAAGCAGGGCAAGCGGGGAGACGAACAGGATAAGCGGCAAGGCTATGGCCAGGGGATTCCACTCCAAGGCCGGCGCCTGTGTGCGCCATGCCGCCAACACCGGCACGCCAATCAGCGCGACAGCAGCGAGCGGGAGATACGACCGCTCTATGCCCAGGTCGAGGTCATAACCGGAATAGTAGAGGAAGGAAAGGCCAAGAAAGAGCAACAGTCCAACCGCCCCGGTCCAGAGGGCGCTCAGGCCCCACGCATCGGCCGGCATCGGCCTGCCGTCGATGGCCCTGGACAGCAGCGTCACCGCGAGGAGATGCCCCGCCAGCAGACTCCCGGCAGCCTGCCACCCGCCGCGCTCGGCACCCACGGCCGCCGCGAGCAACAACCCCGCCGCGACGATGACAGGCCACGGGATGTGGCGTCCCGTCACGAGGACTGCCACTGCAATGCCGATGACGTTGGCCAGGAGAATCCATGCGAGGACTGCGGGTTGGCTCCACTCGATGAGCGCCGTCTGCTGGGCCACGTTCTGAAAGAGCAGCAACTCCAGGAACAGGAAGGGACCGACGGCGAGAAGCGGCAGGGCCGACCGGGCCGTTGGGAGAACGTGGACTTCCGCCGAGTGCCGGAGGATCTCGCGGTGGGTCAGCGCCAGTAGGGCGAGGGCCACGCCAACGCCGATGAGGCCTACCCACGCGCCGGCCTGCCAGGAGGCGTCCACGGTGCCGAGCCCGCCCTTGATGGCCGTATCGAGCGCCAAGCCGAACAGCAGCCCGATCCGCCACAGCGACCGGCCGGTCGTGGAGTTGGTATCGAGCATCGCCATCGCCAGAGGGACCACGGGCAGGAAGGCGGCGACACCCACGCCGGAAATGATGAGGTCGATGGACGGGACGGTCACGCTCTGCTCGGCCAGTCGCGCGACGCCCATGACGGCCAGCGCCGCCAACAGGAAACTGCGCGGCCCCAGCGTCCGCAGCGCCAGGGGAGCAAGGAACGCGGTGCCGAACACCCCAAATGCGACGCCGCCCACTGCCATGCTGTCGAACTCGCGGACCTCTCTGAGGTAGAAGACCAGCCCTGTGACAAACACACGGAGCAGTTGCAGCCCGACGGCAAAGGCGAGGGCCACGAATACTATGTCAATGATGTTGCGGATCCGGAGGCCAACGATCATCGTCCTAGCCCCGAAGCTCGCGCCGGCACGTGTGCGGTCGTGTCCACGTCATGTTCATTGCCCAATGCAAAAGATGCCCTCTTCATCCTGACCCGACTTGCGGGACGCGGGCAGCCTCCGGAAGCGCGCGTTTAGCATCAGCTACGCGGGTATCCGCCAGGTCCAGTGAAGCGCACGACAATTGGAGACGGACAGTCGCGGGAAGCGGTCAAATCAGACGTGCCTGGGGCTCCATGCCGAGGAAGTGCTGTCCCACAGTCTGATAGTGCTCCATGCGGCCCTGGATCTGCTGGGTGATGGCGTGGGCGTCCTGGAATCGACGTTGCACCGGACTCGACTCGAAGATTGCGGTTGCGCCGAAAACACCGTAGGCGATGTCCACGACCTCGGCCGCCTGCCGGATGGCGTGGGTGCTGGCCAGCCGCAGTTCCACGCGCTCGTCCATGGAAACGGCGCCGCTATCGACCGCGCTGCGCCAGAGCTGCGCGGCCTTCTCCCACAGAAAGGCGGACGCCGCCCCCCACAGGGCCTCGGCGCGGCCGATGTCGCCCTGCACGGCGGGCTGGTCGCGGAGCAGCGCCTGCTCCTGCGGAGTCTTTCGCTGGGCGACCTCCTTCGCCGCGTCGAGGCTCGCACGGGCAACGCCCAGCGCGACGGAGCCGAAGCCGGACCCGAAGAACAGGCCGCGGGGGATGAGATACAGGGGACCACGCTCATTGGGCGTGCGGGACTCCACGTAGCTCCGGCTCTCCGGCACGAAGAGGTCCTTCGCCTCAAAGCTGAAGCTGCCTGTTCCCTGAAGGCCTTTCACCTGCCACGTGTCGACGAAGGTCACCTGGTCCTTTGGGATGATGAACGTCATGGTGTTGGCATCGGCCACACGGCTGATCGCGACCGCCCACGACCCCTGAGGCGACCCGCTGCTGAATCGCCACCGGCCGCTGAGCCTGTAGCCGCCATCGACGGGCGTAACGTCCGCGAACTCGGGCGGGCCGTTGCAGAGCACCGAGCGCGGGTCGCTCCAGATCTCCTCCGCCAGATGCCTTGGCATGAGGGAGGCCATGGTCCCCAGGATGTTGTTCTGGTTGAAACACCACGCTGTGCTGCCGTCCGCAGCCGCGATGGCCCGCACCATCGCCAAGTAGTCGAGATAGTCCACCTCCCCGCCACCAAGGGAGCGGGGCACCAGCAGCCGGTACAGCCCCTCGTCGATCATCTCGTCCGAGATGTCCGCCGGGATCCGGCGCTGCCGTTCGATCTCGTCCGCGGCGCCGGAGATGCGCGCGACGATGCGCTCGAACACGGGGTCGCCCACACGTGGAGCGTTAGTCTGGACGCTTGTCGGCAGGGAGTCCGGCATTCTTTTCCCTCAGGGTCGCAGGCGCCTCAACCCGGGCGTTCGGCCGCGACACGGCGCATTCTACCGCAGAACGGCGGGGCCAGCCCTACACGAACGCGAGAATCCGGGCCGGGTTGTCCACCGTAATGGCGTGAATCAACTCTTCCGAAAACCCCTTGCGCCGCATCCTGGGCACGATGTTCTCCAAGATATGGCCGTAACCGTGCCCGCCATATTTGGTGAGCCTGTGCTTGGTGCAGATGTCCTGGGCGATGACGATCTTGTCGGCGTAGCCCGCGTCTGCCATTCGGCTGAGGAAGCCGATCCGCTGGGCGTCGCTGGGCATGTCGATCTCGGCGAGGGGGTAGTACGACCCCTCATTACCGAATAGGTCCCACTCCAGGTAACAGCCGGAGGCGGCGATGCCCAAGAGCTCGTCGACATCAAACACCGTCCGGTCCAAGTGGCTCATGATCACGCGGGACAGGTCGGCTGCTCCCTTCGCAAGCACGTCCAGGATCTCCAGGGGCGCGTCCGGGTTCCTGCCGGGGTGTATCAACAGCGCCGAGCCCGTTTCCTGCTGCGCGATGGCCGCCCCTGTCAGCGACTTGCGCTCGTTCGGGGCCAGCGGCCAGGTGCACCCAATCTCCCCGATGATGCCCGCCTTGACGCCGCTGTCTCCAACACCGTCGACAATGTCGCCGACGATCTCCAGCGCTATGTCCTCCTCCGTCCGGTCATCCATGTCGTCCGGGTGGACGGCGGCGACGTAGTGGCCGGCGCCCATGATGACGTGGACGCCAGACTCCCGGGAAATGTGGGCCAGCGCCTCGGGGTTGCGGCCGATGCCGATGGAGGTCGCGTCCACCATCGTGCCGCCGCCCACGTCGCCGAACTTCTTGACTTCGCTGATGGTGGTGTCCAGGTCCAGCAGGTCGAGGTTGATGCGGTTGCTGTAATAGTTGCGCCGGATCCACCCCAGGTTCTCCAGGGCAATGGGCGCGTCCGCCATGTCATCGCGCGGTGTGTCCTGCGCGGGGCGGTACATGAACCTGAAGTCTATGTAGAGGTGTTCATGGGTCATCGTAGGCCCCAGTTCGGACGGAGGCACCGTTCCCAGCACGGTCTGGACGAGACCCCTGTTCCGGCCCGATGGCATGGCCCCACTCCTTGCTGTAAGCTGGCCCGCAAGTGTACCACCACCCCATACGGGGCGCAAAGCTGTGCCCACCGGACCGGGGGCTGGTCGGAGGGAGACTCCAGCCATGAGATTTGGGGCGTTCACGACCGTGGCGGCTTCCGCGGGTGAGGCAATCAGCCCGGAGCAGTTCATCGACAACCTCAGGCAGCAGACCGTGCTGGCAGAGGAGCTCGGCTTCGAGGCCATGTGGCTCGGGGAGCACCACTTTGGTCCGTACAGGGCGGGCGACTTGCCCAACCCTATCCTCCTCGGCGCTGACCTTGCAGCGCGGACGTCGACGATTCGCATCGGACAGATGGCGAACATCGCACCGCACTGGCATCCGATACGGCTCGCTGAAGACATCGCCATCCTGGACAACATGACCCGCGGCCGCGTGGAGGTCGGCTTCGGCAGGGGAATCTGGCCGTATGAGGGCCCACAGTTTCACACCAATGCAGACCCTCGCAAGGACAGCGAGAACAGGGAGCTGTTCCGAGAAACTGTGGAGATCGTGCGGAAGATATGGACCGACGAGTATTTTTCGCACCAGGGGAACAACTACACCTTCCCCGCAGATGACACCGTCTTCTCTCATCCGCTGTATCCATCGGACCCAACTTGGCAGGAAGGGGACCGGGTGACGAAGCTGCGAGTGACGCCGAAGCCCTACCAGAAGCCGCACCCGCCGCTGTGGATGACCGTCTCTACGGACCGTTCCGTGTCCACCGCTGCGGAGATGGGGCTGAAGGCTTGCTATTGGCAGCCTCCGCCACTCAGGATCAGGCAGCGCATGGAGCTCTACGCGCAGGTAAGGACCGAGCTGGAGGGGAGACCCTTCAGAATTGGGGAGGACCAGGCGGTCATGCGCTCCACCTATGTCGCCTCCTCAATGGAGGAGGCCCGCAGGGATGCGGAAGCGGGCATCATGTCCGCCTTCATCTTCAACGACCCCTTTCGCGGGCGGCAGGTCTTCACCAACCCGGACGAGGTCCTCGACCCTGATGTCAAGCTGGACTGGGACTTCCTGGAGCCACGCACGCTGCTGGTCGGCTCTCCCGAGAACGTGGTGGAGAAGATCCATGAACTCCAAGAGGTATGCAACCTGGAATACCTGCTTGTCGAGTTCACGCACATGGGGATTCCGTTGAAGAAGACCCTGGCGAACCTAGAGAGGTTTGCCACGAAGGTTATGCCGCGATTCACCGACGCCGGGTGAGGGCCGGGCAGCGCTTGCGAGGCTAGCGGAAGGCCGGGAGCACCTGCTCGCCGAAGAGCTTCAGCATGGCGAGCGCCTCGGCATCGTCAAGGTCGAGCCAGTGGTAGTCGAGGATGAATCGGTTGAAGCCGAGGGCCTCGTAACGCTTGATCTCCGCGATGCACTCGTCCGGATCGCCCAGCACGAAGCGGTCCGCCGCAAGGTCATCGAACCCGCTTTCAAACCGGTCTCCCGGCGGCAGCTGCAGGTCCTGTCCCTGTTGTGCGTAGACCCGGTACCGCTCGTGCAGCGCGGGCCTTGCGATGCGCACGGCCTCGTCGTGCGTTTTGGCTACGAACACTTCGCGGCTGACCACCACTTCGTCGGGACGCGGTGTGGCGTACTCGGACAGGGCGGCCTCGTAGATGTCCATCTGCCCGGCCAGGGTCTCAAACTTGGCGTGCGGGTTGGCGAACCAGACGTCGCCCAGCCGTGCGGCGCGGCGGACCGGGGCGTGGCCGTTGGCAGCGATCCAGACCGGCGGGTAGGGTTTCTGGACCGGCCAGGCTGATGGCCGGGCGTGCAACGTGAAGTGCTTCCCCTCAAAGTGGACCTCGTCCTCCGTCCAGAGGCCCTTCATGATTGCGAGCGATTCCTCGAACCTCCCGGCGCGGTCCGACACCTGCAGGCCAAAAGCCTCGAATTCCTCCTGCTCGTACCCCAGGCCGGCGCCAAAGATGAACTTGCCGCCCGTGATCTGGTCCAGCGTGGCGACCTGCTCCGCCATGTCCACGGGGTGCTGAAGGGGGAGCAGGACGATGCCCGTCCCCAGGCGCATGTCGCCGGCCTCGGCCGCCAGCCGGCCCAGCAGTGGCGTGGGCTGGAGGATCTGCACGGGGTAGCTCAGGTAGTGCTGGCCCGCCAGTGCGCAGTCGAAGCCCATCGAGTTTGCCAGCCGAACCTGCTCGACGAGTGCATGTATACGCGCCTCCATCGACCGGCGGGCGGGGAACTCCGCGCCAAGAAACAGCCCGAATTTCATGTGGGGTCACCTTTACCGAGAGGATTCGACGGGCGCCCCGCCAATCGGGCGCAACATCGCGGGGAGCTTACACTGCGACACAACAGGGTGCAAACGGCTACCGCCGCAGAGAGGCGACAGCCGCCGCCAGGAGCGCTCCGGAGAAGGCGGCCAGGACAGCCAGGTTCAGCCACAAGGAAGACAGGTCCGTGCCGCGCAACATGATCTCCCGCAAGGCGTCCACGGCGTACGTCAGGGGCAGCACGACGGAAAGCCACTCGAAGACCTCGGGCATCTGCTCGACGGGGATGATCACGCCCGACAAGAATATCTGCGGCGCCAGGACAACCGGGATGAACTGGACGACCTGGAACTCGTTGTTGGCAAAGCTGGAGATGAAGATGCCCAGGCTGACGGCGACAACGACCACGAGGAAGAGCACCACGCCAATTTCCCAGAGGCTGCCCTGGTAGTCGATGTCCAGGGCAAAGATCGTGAACGAGAAGATGACGACGGTCTGGACGATGGCGAAGATGAGGAAGCCCAGCATGTAGCCGAGCATGATGTCGAAGCTCCCCACCAGCGTCGTCTGGAGGCGCTCAAGGGTCCCTTGCGCACGCTCCCTGAGGAAGCCGACGCCGGTCAGGATGAAGGTGAAGAACAGCACGAACACGGCGAGGAGTCCGGGCGCCACCCGGTCAAGCACGGCCCGCTGCTCGTAGAGGCTGAACCCGACCAGGGTCATGACGATGAGTGGGCCCACGATGAGCAGTCCGATGGACCGCCGGTCGCGCAAGATCTGACGGATGATCCGCTCAGTGATGGCCAGAACGCGGTCGGTAGACATCACTCGTCCGAGGCCCGCAGGAAGTGCATGAATGCGTCTTCTAGGGACGCGTCCGGGCGCCCGGTTGCCGCGCGGAGCCCGGAAGGGGTGTCAAGGGCGATTACTCTGCCGTCCCTGAGAAAGGCCAGCCGGTCGCAGTGGGCGGCGTCGTCCATCGTGTGGCTGGTGACCACGATGGTCGTTCCCGATTCGGCCATCTGCCTGAACCGCTCCCAGAACGCCGCTCGCAGGTCGGGATCCAGACCGACGGTCGGCTCGTCGAGCAGCAGAAGCGCCGGGCGGTGGACCAGCGCAATGGCGAGGCTGACGCGCTGCCGCATGCCGCCGCTCAGGCTGAGGATGGTGTCGGCGATTCGCGGGGAAAGCCCTACCAGGTCGATCGCTTCCTCCACCTGCTGGCCGCGCACCCGACGGTCGGACATCCCGTACATCCGCGCGAAGAAGTCGACGTTCTCCCTGACGGAGAGTTCCTGGTACAGGGCGTTGAGCTGGGGCATGTAGCCAACGTCCGAGGCCTGGCGGGCAGAGGGGGCATTTCCGTGGACGGTCAGTGATCCGCCGTTGGCGCTGAGCAGCCCCACCATCATGCGCATGAGCGTAGTCTTGCCGGAGCCGTTGGCGCCCAGCACGCCGAAGATTTCCCCACCCCGCACGGTCAGTGAAAGCCCGTTCAACACCTGCAGGGCGCCGTAGCTGAAGGTGAGGTCGATCGCCTCGACGACGGCATTGGTCTGCATGGCGGGACACTAGCACAGCCAAAGACGGCGGACAACGCTTTGGGGCCGCGCGCCCGCTTTACGCAGGTTCGACCTCATCGCCCGTGTAGAACGCAGTCGTGCGCCTTGCCGACGAGGCCGCGATGTCCGGGTCCGTGCCGGACGCGATGGCTGCCTGTCCCCAGGCTTCGCTGCTGGCGGTGAGGAGCGCCCGGCCCTCGAGCGACGCGACGAAAGCCTCCTCGTCGATCTTGGGCTCGTCCGGCGCAGCAAGGTAGAGCGCCAGCCCCAGGAAACCCATCTCCCAGCCGACGCCGACGGCTCCCGGCCCGAACATGTCCCAATGCGGCGAGAGGAGCGCAGTGTGGGTGAGAGCGACACGGACGCCCCCGCCGCCGCCATCAGCGAGGTGGACCTCGACCCAGCTGACGTCGCCCATGAACTCCCATGTGGCCGCGAAGCCGGACAGCCGCTCGCACGACGTGATCTCGCCGCCCGCATTGCCCTCCAACTGGTAGCGGCCGCCCAGCTGGAGCTCGCCGGTGATGGGCGAGAACCAGCGAGGTATGCGCTCGGCGTCCGTCACGGCATTCCACACGTCCTCGACCGGCGCGTCGAAGGTTCGCGCGAGGGTGACCGCGCTGGCCGGTTTTCCATCGCGTTCCAGAAACGCCACGGTCCGTTCCACTGCTCCCATGTGGGTCTCAACACTCAAGTCCACGGATGTCTCCTGCCTGGTTGATGCCTCACTGGAGGGTCAGGAACGGGACAGCCACTCCCTGAGCGCTCGGATATGGTCGGGGCCTGTGCCGCAGCACCCTCCGATAATCCGCGCCCCTTGCTCATGCCACCCCTTGGCGTATTCCAAGTACTGTTGTGGGTTCAGGAAGGTCGCCTCGGCGTTAGGGCCGCCATGGCCGGGGAAGTGGGCGTAGGCGCCGAAGGTCCCCGACCAATTCCTCTTGACTATCTCCAGTCCCGGCCCCGTGTCGTCCACCGGCGTGTGCATTATGAACACCGATGCGATTTCCCTTTCCTTGATGGCGTCCATGGTCGCTTGAAGGGTCTCGCCTCCATGCCTGCCGTTGACGCCCAGGTAAAGCTCGTCTCCGTCCCGGACCAGGGAGAGCCCGACCCACACCGGGAGACCCGCCTCCGCTGCCGCTTCAATCACCGCCAGCGTGTCCGATATCCGGACCAGCATCTCGCCCACCGCCACGTCCGTGCCCCCCTTGGCCATCTCTGCCAGCTGCTCCCGGTAGGTCTCCAAAGCCTTCTCATAAGGCACCGGGACTTCCGCGTATGACTTGGGAGCCATCGTGGAGACTGAGGCCGCAATGACCACCGAGTCCTCCGCCCCAGCATTTTTTCTTGCCTGCACCGCCGCTTCGATGCCCAGCCTGTTGGCCTCGGCTACCCTATGCTCGAGGCCGCCGTATTCCAGCACGTCACGACCCGTGGCAAAGGTGTTGGTGATGATGATCTCGGCGCCCGTTTCTATGAATTCCTGATGAATGTCCCTCACCGTCTCAGGATGGGTGAGCATCGGATCGCCCGACCACGTGGCGGGGCTTGTCAGGGCACGCTTTTCCAGCTCCGAGCCCATGCCCCCGTCCATCAAGATCGTCTCCCCAGCTGCCAGGCGACCCTGCATTGTCTCAAAATTGCTCACGTTCCTCTCCTGATGAATTCCGGTCTTGCCGTTCCATCCCGACGCCATCGACCCGCCCTTGAATAGGATAGGGCCAAAGTGATTCCCTGCCTAACTGCTGCGAGACGCCAGCAAGTCCGCGACCTCGACTGCAACGCTCTCGCCACTGGAAAGGGCGCCGTTGACCGCCGGAACGCGCATGTAATCGCCCGCCAAAAACAGGTTGTCGATGCGCCCCGCGATCTGCTCCGGGACGCTCGCCATCGCGGCGAGCATGCCGGGCGTTCCCATGCACAGCGCCTCTTCCCAGCGGTACACGCGGTAGAACAGACCCTCATCGTCGCCGGGTAGGGCGGATCCTGGAGGCGCCTTCCGGCGAGCGGCGCCCAGCAGTTCACGCTTTATCTCTTCATCGTCGAGCGGGATGAGCTCCTTGGCGCGGTCACGTCCGATGAGCAAGTCGAGGATGCTCTTGCCCGGAGGCGCACAGGCAGGCAGAAAGGCGGTCCGGTTCAGCAGGAGCGGCGTGTCGTCGTCCTCCGGGTAGAGCGCGCCATGCCAGCCGGGAGGGAGCGGGGGGTGGTCGAGGCCGATCACCACACGACAACCGGTCGAGTAGCTGACGGCGTTGAGCGCGCGGCGCGTCTCTTCTGGCAGTTCGGGGACGAGGTCGATGACCTTCGTGCCGGGGACGGCGCAGATGACCGCGTCCGCCTCGATGATCTCGCCGTCCACGACGACGCCGGTCGCCTTCCCGTCTGCGACGACGATCCTCCTGACGGGGGTCGACACGCGAATCGCATGGGAGCAGGCATTGGCGAGCGCTTCGCTCAGGGAGCCGATGCCCCGCTCGGGCATGTAGACCCTGCCGGAGTGCAGCATCGTTTCTCCGATGTAGGCCCGCATCAGCGCCTGGCCCGCGGGCATGGGATCGCCCAATATCATGTCGAGGGGCCCTCTGAGCGTCATCTGCAGTTTCTCGGGCACGCCGAACCGCTCCAGGTAATCGCCGAAGGACTCCTCGTCGTCTATCTCAGCGAGGGGGCTGTCGCCGGCGAAACTCATGTATGACGACTGGCGATGGATCTCCCGCATCACCTTGAAACCGGCCCGCATGCCTGAGGGTGAGAGGAAGCCCATGGTGACGGCCGTGCGAAAGTGGCGTATGAAGTTCCAGAGCGATTGGTCCGGCGTCGTGGTAACCCACCGCCCACCGCGGTAGTGGCCAAACTTCATCATCGAAGGCACCAGCGGCAGCCCCAACTCCTCGCACAGGCGGAATGCGGTGTCGTAGGTGGAGGTGAAGACGAACGCGCCCATGTCCAGGGAGAACCCGTCGACCTTCTCGCCCATGCCGCGTCCGCCTGCACGATCGTTGGCCTCGAGCAGGAGGGGCGTGATGCCCCGCTTCATCAGCGTGTAGGCAGCGCTGAGGCCGGCGAAGCCCCCACCAACTATGACGACCCGCTTGGCGCTCATGCGCGCGGCTCCCTTCTCTCCGCCCTCCATCCATTGCGCAGGCGTCCTGCGCATGACCGCGAGCGTTTGGTGGGGATGCCGGGATTCGAACCCGGACGCCATAGGCACATGATCCTAAGTCATGCTCGTCTGCCAGTTCCGACACATCCCCGGCGCATCGTTGGGCCCGCAGGCTGCGTGGTGGGAGAAGTGACCCGCCTCGGACTCGAACCGAGAACCCACTGATTAAGAGTCAGTTGCTCTGCCAAATTGAGCTAGCGGGCCAACGCTCAGAGGTAGGAATTCCATAGCTGAATGTAGCATCGCCCCAATACGAGTGTCAAGTTGAGAGGGGCCTCGACGGCACGTCCTCCGACAGGCCCAGAACGGACGCGGATGCGGCGTCTGACCCGTTGTGCCCCGCCCGGCGCGACCCTACACTCGGACGCAGCCACGCTAGGCGGAGGGAAGACGGTCGTGTACGCCGCCGGAGGCACCGTCGAGCGCGTTCAGCGCGCGCTGCTGTCGTGGTTCGACGCGGCGGGCCGCCGACTGCCCTGGCGCGAGACCCGCGACCCCTACGCCATCCTCGTCTCCGAGGTCATGCTGCAGCAGACGCAGGTGGAGCGCGTCATCCCCGTCTACCACGCATTCCTGCGGCGGTTCCCCACCTTCCGCGCCCTTGCCGAGGCGCCCACCGCCGACGTCATACGCGAGTGGGCGGGCATGGGCTACAACCGGCGTGCGCTGAACCTGCAGCGGGCGGCGCAGGCTGTGGTCGAGCGGCACGGCGGCCAGCTGCCGGCGGACCGAAAGGGGCTGCGTGCCCTCCCAGGCGTCGGCGAGTACACGGCGGACGCGCTGGCGTGCTTCGCGCTGGGGCAGCAGACGGCGGTGGTCGACACCAACGTGCGGCGCGTCCTTGGGCGCATCTTCCACTGGCCGGAGACGCCGTCGGACGGGCAGGTGGCCGCGACCGCCCACGACGTCCTGCCCGGCGGCCAGGCGTGGGCGTGGAACCAGGCGTTGATGGACCTTGGCGCGACGGTGTGTACGTCGCGGCGGCCGACGTGCCTTCTCTGCCCTGTGCGCGCCGACTGCCGGGCCGCGGGGGCGTTCGAGGCTGAGCCAGCGGCAGCGGTGGCCGAGGGCCGTGCGCTCTACCGGCCCAAAGCGGAGCGGTTCAAGGGGTCCAGCCGGTTCTACCGCGGGCGCATCGTGGCGCACCTGCGCGGCCTCGCCGCAGGGGAGTCGTGCGACACTAGCGACCTTGGCCGCGCCATCAAGCCGGACTACTCGGCCGGCGACGCGCAATGGCTGCACGGGCTGCTGGAGGGCCTCGCACGGGACGGCCTCGTCGCGCTGCAGGATAACGGCGGCGCCACACGCGTCAGCCTGCCGTAGGGGCGGCGGCACCCCTCGCTGGCAGCCTGAATTGCATCTGTGTACCATGAGCGCAGTGGCCGCCCATCGACCGAGCGCGGCCCGAGAAGGTGGCGGATGCCCGATACAGCCCCATGGCTTCAGGAAGCGGAGGAGTACGCCGTCAAGCTGGTGCGCGACGCCGGCCGCATCCTCATGGAGCGGTTCCAGCGCCCCATGTCCATCGAGTACAAGGACAAGGAGGGCTGGCGCGACCCCGTGACGGAGGCCGACCGCGCCGCCGAGTCCTTCCTCTCCGCCGAGCTGGCGTCCCGCTTTCCTGACCACGGTTTCGTCGGCGAGGAGGGCGAGGGCCGCGAGGCAGGCGAGGGCGGTCTGACGTGGGTCGTCGACCCGCTGGACGGCACCACCAACTTCGCCAACGGGCTGCCGTCCTTCTGCTGCTCCGTCGCGTTGCTGGAGCGCGGCACGCCGGTGGTGGGAGCCATCTTCCTGCCCTGGCCGGACACGCCCGGCGGCCGGGTCTTCCACGCCCGGCGCGGCGGCGGCGCGTGGGAGGGCGAGGAGCCCCTCCACGTCGCGCCCGGCGACAAGCCCGTGGCGGGGCGCGTGACGGTGCGGGGCGGTTTCCTGCCGGGCCGGTTCCGCCCCAGCAAGGAGCTGCTGAAGAACGGCGGGCAGCAGCGCTCCGTGGGCAGCACGGCGTACGAGCTCGCCCTCACCGCCGACGGCACGTACCAGTTCACGCTGCACGGGAACCCGCACACTTGGGACGTGGCCGCGGGCGTCGTGCTGGTGCAGGAGGCCGGCGGCGTCGCCGTCAGCCGCGACCGGCAGGGATGGCGTCCGCTGACCAGCTTCCTCAACGACCCGGCTGATGGCGACGCGACCAAGCAGCTCCGCGACTGGCGGCAGCCCGTGCTGTGCGGCAACGCGGAGATGGTGCGATTTGTGCAGGAGGGCCTGCTGCCGTTGCCGCTGAGCACGCGCGTCGTCCGAGGCGCCAGGCAGGCGCTCAAGCGCCGCAAGCCCGCGGGCGCCAACCCCTAGAGCCGATGGAGGACCCATGGCCGCCCTGGCGCTCATCACCGGCACGCTCTTCTGGCTGGTCGTCTTCTTCTTCCTGATGGCGGCGGTCTTCGTGCTCATCAGGGACGGCTTCGGCGTGAAGGGGGCGCTGGAGGCGGCGATGATGCTGGGGCTCATGGTGGTGCTGGGCATGCCGCTGCACATGATCGCGCGGCGGATCAGCGGCCGGGCCATCGCGACCGCGGCGGCGAGCGAGCCCACGACCTCACCCTCGCCGCGCCGTCGGCGGCGCGGCCGGGGACGGCGGTAGAGGGCGAGCCCTTTGTCTGGGCTCAGGACAGGCCTCAAGGCTCCGTCGCCCCTACAGACTTTGCCGAATTGTTTCGCCAGACCTCGTAGCTGCGGGAAATTGACTTCATTTGTCGCGCCGTAGCTGTTTTGGGGCCTCCCAGCTACGGCAAAAAAATTGCCGCCCGTGAGAAACAATTCCTGAGGGTCACAGGCCGAGGCGCATACGATCTTCAACCCGAGCCATGCGGGCAAGAACTGGGTGGCCCACAGGAGAAGGTCCATGTGGACGTTGGGGTCCTTCATTTGGCCGCTCATGGGAGGAGGATAGGGAGCGACACAGCATTCGCGCGAGGGGTTGGTGGCAGGGTGGGCCTGCGCACCTCCGGGACCCGGCCGTGGCCTACCCCGGCCGCTCCCAGACGGACGCAGCAGGCACGTCGGGGACCCAGCGGACCACCTCGCGCCGCTCGGTGTCGACCAGCAGGTTGAAGGGCAGCGACGCGGTGAACCTCCTCGGCTCCGCGAGGGGCAGGTCAACCACGATCTCCACCGACGCCGTCGCGACGACTTCGCACCGGTTGTTTGACCCGCATTCGGGCGTCGAAAACTCCCACGTGACGCTGTCGCGTATCTGGTCTTCCAACACGCTCCGTGCCAGCTGGCTGACGAAGGGGATGTCGCCGACGACCAGTTCGACGAATTCCCCGGTGACGATCGATGTGCTGTCGGTGACCCAGTCCGTCGCGATGCGGGTGGCGACGCCCGCCTGGCTCGAGCACCCCGCTGAGGCGATCAGGCAAGTGCAGGCCAGTATCGTCAGGAGCGGCCCTATCGGTCTTCTCACACTTGACCCTCTAGAGCGATGTTTCGCACGGAACGCTAGAGCCACGGAAAGAAGTGGCGCGCGTTGGACGGGTCCGGATAGACGGCGTGCTCCAGGATGAGCGACAGCCGCCGTTGCAGCGCCTCCACCTCCTTCGGGTGCAGCAGGTCCACGATGGGCAGGACCACATCCTCGGCGCCGTCGAGATATCCCTGCAGCCGGCACAGGTCGTCCAGGAGCTCCTTAGGGACCGGGTCACCGGCGAAGTCCCAGATCACGGTCCGCAGCTTGGGGTAGGCGTTGAAGGTCAGGCCCTGGTCGATGCCCCAGATGCGCTCGTCCTCGCCCAGCAGCGTGTGCCCCGCCTTCCGGTCGGCGTTGTTGGTGAGCAGGTCGAACAGGCAGATGCGGTGAAACTGCTCCTCGTACTGCTCTCTCAGGGTGAAGTAGTGGTCGCGGGGGTTGTGCTCCACGTAGCGCTGCATGGAGCCCTCTCCGTAGGGGCCGTCGCGCAGGATGGTCTCGGGGATGAAGTGCCAGCCCAGGACCTCGGCCAGCAGGTAGGAACCGTACTCGCGGAGGTAGAGCGTGCCGCTGGGAAAGTCCCACAGGGGCACCTCGCCCTTGCGCGGCTTGTAGATCGCCTTGACGGTGTCGCCGTCAGCGCCCTGCAGACAGACGAGAAAGGTGTAGTTGGAGCCGAGGGGCACGAGGTCGCAGGAGACGGCCTCGCCCTGCTCGAAGGCCTCAGCGTCGGGCCATGTCGCGGGTTCCCTCCAACCGGGCACGGGCATCGCTTCCTTTCTCAGACGCCTCGGCAGGCCGCAGGCCCCATTAGACCCACGCCCCGGCACGGGGTCAAGGCGGCGGGGCTACACGTTTGCCGGCGTCTCCACGGGCTGCCGGGGCCGCAGCGGCCGCACGAGCGCCCCCAGCACGATGGTGCCGATCCAGATGGCGACCGCCACGGTGAACAGCAGCGAGTACTCCGCGTAGACATCGAACAGGACACCGAAGAGCCACGGGCCGCCGAAGGTCGCAAGGTTGTTGACCGTCGCCATGACGCCCCGGATGGCCCCCAGGTGCTGCCGCCCAAAGGTGTTGGAGACGAAGACCTGGCCCACGATGAAGAAGGCGTTCAGGCCAAAGCCCAGGTAGAGCATCGTCGCGAACATCATGCCGACGTTCTGGAACTGCGACACCAGCGAGACAAGGAAGAGACCGCTGGCAACGATGCTGCAGACGGCGAGGAACGGCCTCTGCGGGCCATGCCTGTCGGCAAGGGAGCCGAAGACGAAACCCATGACGATGGCCGGCACCGCGTATGCGCTGATAGAGGTCGCCACGACGGTGGCGTTGAATCCCAGCGAGACGAAGAAGGGCTGGAAGTTGGGGATCATGCCGCGAATGGCCAGCGTCGCCATGCCGATGGCCACGATGAGCATCCAGAACTGGGTGGTGCGCAGGGCCTCGCGGCGCGTCAGGCTCACCTCCGTCGCGGCGGTGATGCGGCCGCCGGGGCCGGGCCCCGGCCGCTGCGCGCCCGGCGCTGTAGGGGGCTCGTCCTCCGTGTCGCCATCGGGCCGCAGCCCCACGTCCTCCGGCGACCGGACGATGAAGAAGCAGCCCGGGCCGGCCAGCACGATGAGCGCGACACCCATGATGAACCACGCGTCGCGCCAACCGACGGTATCCACCAGCGTCTGGAGCACCAGCGGGAAAAGCAGCGGGCCCATGGAGAAGCCCGCCGAGACGGTAGCCTGGGCAAGCCCCCGCCGGCGCACGAACCACTTGGGCACAACCACGAGGGCCATCGCGACCGAGAACCGTCCCAGTCCCCCGACGACGCCGAAGATGAGAATGTAGCCCAGGGGGTTGTCGGAGAACCGCATGTACATGAGCGACGCCCCAAAGAGCAGGATCCCGACCAGCGCCAGGAGGCGGCCGCCGTGCCGGGAATCGGCCCAGGGGCCCACGATGATGCCGAGGGGCGTGGTCACGATGGCGCCGATGAGCAGCGGCAGGAAGACGAGGCCGCGGTCCCAGCCCAGGTCCTCCTGCATTGGGGTCACGAAAACACCAAGGCCCCAGGACGTCATGCCGACGTTGAACGCGCCAAACACGAAGCCAAAGGCCACGATGACCCAGCCGTAGAAGAAGGGCAGGCGTTGCGGCAGCGGCTTGCTCATGGCGCGCCCTCATGCGTGGCATCGGAAAGGGGCGAAGACGGCCCTTCGACAGGCCCCTTCGTCGAGCGCAGGACGGCGTCAGGGCGAGCGGAGGCAGCGGGCTGCACCCTTGGCCAGACCCATGACAGCACGATGAGCAGCATCGCTCCGAAGACGTACGCGCCGAGCACGTCGCTGGGCCAGTGCACTTCCAGGTGGACGCGCGATATGCCGACGAGGGCCGGCCAGAGGACCGCCAGGGCCAGCAGCGCGCAGCGGTGCGCCGGGCGGAGCAGCCGCGGCGCCACCAGCAGCCACGCCAGCCCGGACATCAACACGGCGTGGAGGGTGTGGCCGCTGGGAAAGCTCTCGCCGCCGCCCGTTACCGGGTCCAGCGGCCTCGGACGGTCGACGATGTCCTTGAAGACCTCGTTGACGCCCATCAGCCCCAGTCCGGCGAACACCAGCAGCCCGGCGCGCCATCCGAGCCACCACGTGGCCAGCACGGCGCCAGCCAGCATCATGATGACGATGTTCCAGTAGTTGCCCGGCACCGAGACGACCTCCATGAAGGCGTCGTAGGCGGGGGTGGAGAGGCCGAGGAGCCAGTCAGCAAGGGCTCGGTCCCAGCCGAAGGATGGCTCATCGTGCGCCATCACGGCCATGACGGCCAGCGCGGCCGCCAGCACGGCGAGGGACACGGGCCGCCAACAGCGAACGGCTGCTGCCTGAAGGGCCTCGCGTCGGTGCTGCACGGGCGTGTCCTTGGGGCGGATTGGCGCCCCTGAGGGTATCCGACACCAGGGTTGCGGGCAAGCTACGGCGCGCTCTCGGCCTCCGGCAGCGCGTCCAGGTAGTCCACGAACTCCCGGTAGGTCGCGAACTCCCGGATTCGGCGGACAAAGTCGCCGACGCTGTCAACGTGCTCGCGGAAGCGGCGTACCTGCCCGCCGATGGGACTCGACGACGCCGGGCTCTCGGCGTAGGTGCCGTGAAAGGCGAAGTAGGCCTGGTTGATCGCGCGAATGGGATAGCCGTTTTCGACGAAGAGCAGGCGGCGCTCCTCCATGTAGGCCTCGGCTTCGTCCACCTTGCCCTCTGCCAGAAGCTCGTCGGTGCGGAGGCGGGTCTCGCGCATCTCCTTCGCGAACTCGAAGCGGGGCGGCTCCGGCGCGGCTCCCGACGACGGCGGGGGAGCCGTCCTGGGCGGCGGAGGCTGCTCGCCCAGGGCCACGAGCGCCAGGTCGCCGATCTCGTCGCCCGCAAGGTCCGCGGCCGTCTCGTTCAGCGACGCCATCTCCGGCGAGTCGTAGTAGCCCTGGCCGAGCGGGTGGAAGAACCAGTAGTGGTGCAGCCACTCGTGGGCGATGGTCTGCACCGCCGACCGGAAAGACTGCGAGTCCGACACCAACGCCGGGAAGGTGGCCACACCACCGATGCGCGTCACGATGGCCGACTTGCCCTGGTCCGGGCCAACCAGCTCCTCCAGCTCCTCCATGCGCGCCACGGTGATGTCCGGCTCCAGCAGCCGGGACTCCTCATTGCGGATGCGGTCGCGCGGCGACACGACGATGAGCTTGGGCACGCGGGTGATCTTGAAGGACACCGGCGGAAAGAGGGGATCAACGGGGCCCCAGTCGCGTTCGAGGCCCTCTTCCCGCAGGACGTCCGACACCGCCCTCCCTATGGTCCACTCAACGATGTCGCTCAACGAGTCCCGTTCCCGGCGCAGGGCTGTGAGCTCCTGCTGGATCGCGTCGGCCTCCGGGTTGGCACCGGCCCCGTCGCGGGCCACGGCCAACGCGAGGAACCCCTCGATCTGCCGCACCCTGCCGCCGAGCTCGAAGTACCGCTCGACCGCGGCCCGGCGCTCGCTTTCGAACGGGACGCCGCCGGGAAAGAGTCCCACGACGGAGTCCAGGCCGCCCTCGAGGAGGTTCAGGCCCATCCACTCCACCAGGCCGAACCGGTCGCGGGCGATGGCCTCTTCCGTTGGCGTCCACCGGACGGTGTCCGCGTTCAGCGCGGCAACCAGCAGCAGAAGGAGCAGCGCAACCCCGGCCGCCCGTCGTAGCGCGGGAACGTGCAGGGTTGTCGATAGCGCATGAAGCCGCCTGTGGATGCCCAGGTCTCTCATGTTTCCATTATCGTGTCGGGCGCGGTGGAAAGCACGGAACCCCGTCTGCAGCAGTTTGACACCCCCATAGGCCCGTGCTAGATTGGCCTTGCCCGCTATACCGTCTTTGAGCGCATTGCGCCCGCCATGGACGGTGGCGGGCACGCCCGATCGGGTTTCCGTCGTTCACCTCACCGCGAGCCCCCGCCGCCCGGAAGCGTCACGAAGGAGCGCGGCCTTGGAAGATGACCTGCAGGGAGAGTTGGACCGCGTCCTCGAGAGCATCAGGGAAGCGGACGTCATCTCCATCCTGTTCACGATGTTTCGCAAAAGCCTCGTGGTCGACCTGCGCCCGCACCACGAGGAGCCGCCCATCATCCGCATCGCGCCCCAGTCGCGCGGGCCGGAAGACCGGCTGCGGTACATCCGCAGGCAGCGGCCGAGCCTGCCCCGCCCCACCAACGTGACCATGTTTCCGTGGAGCAAGAGCGTCGGCACCTTTGAGAGCCTCGGCATCTACGGGGCGCTGCTCCGCCGCGCCGAGGACTCCGGCCACCCGCCACTGCCGGAGGAGTGCGCCCAGGCCCTCGAGGAGCTCTACAGGCTGGAGCGCCAGGAGATGGTCGCGGTCATTCGCGGCGAGAATTACTACACCGTGTGGTCGCGGGTGTAGAGGGGCTATTTGCCATAGCGGTCGATGAGTTCCTGCAGGCCCTGGCGTCCGATTCGCGTCTGCTTGACGCCGAGAATCACACCCAGAATCTTGTCGGCAAGATCTTTTGACTTGTCCGGGACGATGGTGGTTCGGCGAGTGGATTCTCCGGGAAACATCTTCCACATGAGGAGTCCATGGTTGGTCCGTCGCTCTATTTGCCAGCCATCCTTGAGCAATAGCTCTACCAAGGCCTTGCCGGAAATTGCGATCGGCATGGGCTAGAGAGGGGCTCCTACCGTCACGTAGGTGTTTGCGGCATATTCCTGGCCGACATCTGCGACAGGCAGGGGTTTGACGCCGCGTTCGCTCAAGAACTCTTCAATGAAGCCCATCTTGTCGACGCCATTGACGTGCATGTCGACAAGTTCGTAGAGCTCCTTGCGGACATCCTCAAGGGTATCCGCACACGTGGCTGTGCCCAATTCAAGACACTCACCAGTCCACTGATCCCCCTCTTGATCGAACTCAGCGGTGAGGATCAGCACCTCTGTCACGACCCTCTCTGAATAATGGAGCATGGCAAAGCTCTCGCGAAGCATATCTCCACCTCCCAAATCCAGAACGTTACACGGCACAGACTGGTTCCTTGCCCACGCGTTTGCGGCCGCGGACTGCGCGAGACTCTCCCTACGCGCCGGCGCCTGCCTTGTACTGCTCCACGACCTTTTGCGCCAGGTTCGAGGGCAGGGGCTCGTAGTGGTCCACCTCCATGGTGAAGGTGGCACGGCCCTGCGTCAGGGAGCGCAGGTCCAGGGCGTACCGCTGCACCTCCGGCAGGGGCACGTTGGCCTCGACCACCGTGGCGCCGTCTTCCTGCGGGATCATGCCGAGGATGCGCCCCCGCTTGCTGTTCAGGTCGCCGATGATCTCGCCCGTGTAGGAGTCCGGCGTATTGACGCGCAGGAGCATGATGGGCTCCAGGAGCTGCGGCGAGCCCTCGGCGAAGGCCTTCTTCATCGCGAAGTAGCCGCAGGTCTCGAAGTCCATGCTGGCCGAGTCGACGGGGTGGTAGCTGCCGTCGTAGAGGACTGCCTTGGTGTCGACGACGGGGAAGCCCGCGACGATGCCCTCGGCCCACGCCCTGCGGACACCCTTCTCGACCGCGGGGATGAACTCCTTGGGCACGGCGCCACCGACGACCTCCGTGGCGAACTCGCCCTCGGACGCGCCTCCGGTGGGCTCCACGCGCAGCAGGATGTGGGCGAAGTGGCCGTGGCCGCCGGACTGCTGCTTGTGCCGGTGCTCCACCCTGGTGGTGCCGCCGATGGTCTCGCGGTAGGGGACCTTGGGGGTCTGAAGCAGCAGGTTGACGCCGAACTTCCGCTGCGCGCGCTGCACCATCACGTCCAGGTGCGCGTCGCCCATGCCGGACAGCAGGGACTCGCTGGTGCTCTGGTCGCGGACAAAGTGCAGGCTGGGGTCCTCCTCCGACAACCGGCTGAGGGCGGAACCCATCTTGTCGGTGTCGCCCTTGGTCGCCGGGTAGACGGCCATGGTGTAGATGGGGGCGGGGAAGTCGATGCCCACCATCCTGGCGCCTGAGTCCTTGGTGGAGAGGGTGTCGCCCGTGGTGGTCTCGACCAACCGGCCAACGGCCCCGATCTCGCCGGCCACCAGCGTTGCCACCTGCTCCTGGCTCTTGCCCATGGGCACGAAGAGCTGCCCCAGCCGCTCCGAGCGCTCCTTCAGGGAGTTGTAGACCTCCGTGTTGCTGTTCAACGTGCCGCTGTAGACCTTCAGGAATGTCAGCTTGCCGACGTAGGGGTCGGCGGAGGTCTTGAAGGCCAGCGCCGCCAGCGGGCCGCTCGGGTCGACGGGGTTCTCGCCCTCCAACGGCGACGGGGCCAGGGCGAGCAGCGCGTCCAGCACCTCCGCCGCGCCCACGTTGTGGGTCGCGGAGGCGGCCAGGACCGGCACGGCGGTGCCCTCGATGACCGCGCGCCGCAGCGGCTCCAGCATCTCCTCGTCGGTCAGCGTCCCCTCTTCCAGCCACTTGGTGGCCAGGTCGTCGTCGGTCTCCGCGACGGACTCCACGAGGGACTCGCGGGCCAGCTCGTAGGCGTCCTGCGCCTCGGCAGGCACTTCCGAGGGGGCCGGGAGGATGGGGACGACGCCCTTGAAGCCGGCCGCCTCGCCCACGGGCACCTGCAGCGCGAAGCACTCGCGGCCCAAGTTGTTGCGGAGGTCCTCAACCGTCGCCATGAAGTCCGTGTTGTCGCGGTCCAGCTTGTTGACCACGATGACGCACGGGAGGCCGTGCCGGCGCAGCGCGCGCCACATCTGCTCGGTGCCGACCTCGACGCCGGCGCCCGCCGCGACGACGAGCACCGCGGCGTCGGCCACCCGCAGGGACGACAGTGCATCACCGATGAAGTCGAAATATCCGGGGCTGTCGAGCAACGTGACCTTTTGGCCCTTCCACGCGCAGGGAAGGACGGAGAGTTGCGTGCTGCTGGTCCGCTTGATGGCCTCGGGCTCGTAGTCGCCGGTGGTGGTGCCGTCCTCCGTCTTGCCCAGCCGGGTGATGGAGCCGGACGTCAGCAGCATCGCCTCTGCCAAAGAGGTCTTGCCGGCTCCGCTATGGGAGAGCAGGACCACGTTGCGCAGCTGTTCCGTGGTAAAGGGACCCATAGGGACATACCTCCTGACCGGGGAATTGGTTGATTCTATCTGAGCGCGCGTAGGGGGCGCAACACCCTGACACGTGCGCCTTGCGCGTGAGGGTCCCCCAGGCGGTACGCTGCCTCACAACACACGGCAAGGAGGAAACATGGACCCGGAAGACGTCAACGCGGAAGAGGAGACCCTGCAGACTGAGGAGACCATGGCGGTGGATGAGGGTGAGGCCATCGATGACCCCGCGCCGGATGAGCGCATGGAGGACCTGCAGCGGCAGGCGGACGATGCGAGAGCCGAGGCGGCAGCGAACGGCGCCGCCGCGGACGCCCTGCGGACGCAGCTCGCGGAAGCGCTGCAGCGCTACCGGGAACTTCTGTTGTCGAAGGACCCGGACGTGCCGCCGGACATGGTGGAGGGGAACACCATCGCAGAGATCGAGGCGTCCTACACCCGGGCGTCCGGGCTGGTGGAAACGCTGCGCCTCAGGGCCGCGGAGCAGGCCGCGCAGCAGCGTGTTCCCGCAGGGGCGCCCGCCCGCCGCGCCATGGACCCGGCGGGCCTGACGCCTCAGCAGAAGATCATGCTGGGACTGCAACAGTCTCAATAAGTTGCCAGAATTCGCGGTTTTCAACTACAGGCGAGTCTCAATTGCGCAACTCGAACAAAGGAACTCCGGCGGCTCTTGCCGGAGTTCCTTTGTTCTGCGCCCTACACGCTCTCCTACCCACCATGCAATCCAGCAAATAGGAGTGACACTTACGCGGAGGGGCGTATTCGACGTATCGACTCTATGCCAAAAATGGTGTATTGTTACCTTCTCAATATGGGGTATGTGGGCGTGACACACAATCAAATCTCTCAATTGATTGCGGATAGATGAGTGGGGAGCAGGAGGAGGACGCATGTTATTTGTCAATCTAATGACACTCAAGCCGCACTTGACCCGTCAACAGATTGACCAGGCCTCTCAGCGCAGGGCCCGGTGGCGTGTGCCCAACGGGCTGGAGCTGGTGGCCGAGTACTGGATACAAGGGTCACCCCAGGTCATCAGCATTGTCGAGGCCGAAAGCGTCGGCCCCGTGCTGGCGGCGAACTACCCCTGGACGGACGTTTTCGACATTGAGACCCACCCCGCGATGTCCGTCGAGGACGGGCTGCGGGCGCTCCAGGTTGCGGGCATCATCAAGCGCAGGGGCCGGCGTCCCAAGGCGCTGATCGAGGCCATGCGGGCAGCGGCCGCCACCTAGGAGCACCGGGCGCCGCCGCCTTTGCTTCCGGGCTTTGGGCTCTTGCCGGATGGGACTGTGCCCTGTACCCAGGGCACGGGCGTCACTCCTTCGTTCCCGTCGGTGAACGCTCTTCCTCCCCAATGCGCGTCAGTTCGCCCTCGGGGTCTGCAACGCCCAGGTTGGCCATCGCCCGCTGCCTGCTCTGCAGTCCCGCGTTGACCAGGCGCTCTTCCTGCTGCACCAGCCGGTCCCTGTCCTGCGGGAGCGCCGTGCCCCACGTGGTGCGCAGGCGCACCGGCATGCAGGTCTCCCCCGTGCGCTGTTGATGGACTCGCAGCATCATCTCGGCACGCTGCCGGTAGACGGAGTTGCGGAGCAGGCGCTTGCGCGCCACGCGTTGCACCATCGGATAGAGCTCCATCTCGAGTGCAACGCCGGACAGGTCCCGGCCGCTGTCGCCAAAGGCAGTCCGCGGGGTCTCGGAGAGGTCGTGCAGCACGCGGTAGAGCAGCTCGATGTACTCCGTGTGCAGGCGGACGCCGCCGCCCTGCAGCAGGTCAAGCAGGTAGGCGCGGGCGCGCTCCGGGACCTCCCACACGGCCCCCGGCTGCACGGCGATGTCCTGCGCCTCCTCGACGCCCTCCAGCACGGCGATGGGGTTGCCGGAGAGCTCCAGGATGGTGGAGAGCTGGGAAAACGCCCGGTTGATCTCCCGTTGCGGCTCCATCAGGACAGGCACGTCGGCCGACCCCCAGAACTGCTTGGGCTCCCGCAGGTTGGGAAACACGACGAAGGGGATGAAGCCGTAGGGGTTGGGCCGCTCGTCAAGCAGGCCGTTGTCCGCCCAGAGGCTGAACGTCTCCCGCGTCCATGCCTCGACAACCACGGCCTCGCTTCCGGAGGGGGTAAACCCGTACAGCAGATCTGCCTCCTCGGCCGTCAGCCTGTAGCGGCTAGCGACGCGCCACACCTGCGTGACGTCATCGCCGACCCACCAGGCATGGAGGCCCTGCACGTCCGGCGCCGACACGCGGACGCAGGGCGCGGCGGCGACTCCGTCCGATTCCCAAGTGACCTTGTAGCAGCCGTCGCCGAGGATGGCGGCGTCCAGCTCCGTCTCAAAGTCCAGTTCCTCGAGGTCATTGGCCTCGGACGCGGTCAGCAGGACCCGGCGGGCCACTGCCGCGCGTGCCTCGGCCTCGGCCGAGTCGTCCGCCGGCTCGACGGCCACGTGCAGCCCGGCCATGAGCGCGGCGGTGAGCTTGTGCACGAACGTGCGCACGTAGTTGAACGTGAGCCGCCGCTCCCGGCGCCGGGGCGACCCGGGCCAGTGCGCGCCCGAGTAGAAGGCGAGGTTCTCCTGGTACGCCCGCATGCGGGCTGCGTCTCGTTGCTCCAACTGTTGGGGAAGAGTAGGTGTCACGGCAGTCGACCTCCATCACAGAATTCCCAATGGGTGTGACGGCAAGTGTGATTTCCGCGCGACGGCCCGCGCAAGGCGGTCGTGGCAGGGTGCGGCCTGTATGCGGCTGCTGGAATCGCTGAGGGCCCCGGCGCGGACCGGCGGTCTCTCCCCCGGCCCTCAACTCTCGTCGAGGAAAGGCCCGCCGTGGAGCCGCCGGTACACGTTCAGGAACGCCTCTTCCCGATCCGCCGGAGTGTGCTTCAGGAATATGCGGTAGACCTGTTCATCAGTTGCGTAGTACTCATAGTCCAGGTACAACTCATACAGTTCCCGGATTGCCGATGAGAAGGCAGCTTCCCCGATGGTGTTGAACAGACTGGTCAGGAAGTACAGGCCGAGCGAATAGCCGCAAGTTTGTTGGCCCACGGGATGCGGGTGGTTGGGGTCGTTCAGCGCGTGGAGATTGGGCACTTCCTGATCCCGGCAGTATTGCAGAGCGTGCTCGTTCAACCGTAGCTCACCATTTCGTTCATGCTGCGCTTTGATGTACTCGGCGACGAAATTGGCCCCGCCCTCATAAAGCCAGAAGGGCCCGATTTCGGCGGTCAGATAGAAGTGAGCGATCTCATGGTAGAGGATGCTCTCACCTAGAGACAGACCCTTTTCTCTAAGCAGGACCAGGGAATCAACCCAATTCACACCACCGTACCCGATGTCGTACTCCTCGACATTGGCTGACAGGACAATGAGGTCCGTCAGTGGGAACGGCGCTCCTATGATCCCCTCGGCGCCCCGTACGCCCCTCTCTATCGTCGCCAGAATGTTCTCATTCGGCGGTGGCGAATCGGTGTAAAACACCCAGAGATTGACCTCGCCGGCCAGGGGCAGCGAAATGGTCTCAGACCGCGTGATGCGCGGCGAGGTGAGCAGGCCCTCGTACAGCGCGTCTAAACCCGTGACCTTGCTGACGGCCGTGATGAAGGCGCGCTCCTCCGCGTCGAGTCCGTCCGCAAACCAGGGCCGGGCGATGAGTTGCTCAAACTTATCCCTGTCGCCCCTGATCATTCCGTTCAGACTGCCCAGGAACATGGTGTTTCTGGACTGCACCGGTTCCTCAGACGCGTACGCAAGCAACCGGCGCGCCAGGGCAGGATCATGGTCGTAAACGAGGCCCAGCCCATAGATCGCATCATCCTCCAGTCGATTGATGCCGTCGGTGACCCAAAGGGCCTGCGCCAGATCACGTCCCAGATCAGGGTCTCTGAGCCAAACTTCGAGGATCGGTATCACGGCGCCCGGGTAAGGCGGATCGCTGTACCACGGGAGCAACTGGGACAGCGCGGCATGGGCGGCTTGCTCAGGAGTGAGGGTTGGCGTTGGCGTGGCGGTTGGTTTTGGCATGGGCGTCGGCGTGGCCGTAGCTGTTGGCGTGGCCGTGGGTTTTGGTATCGGCATAGCTGTTGGCGTGGGCGTCGACGCGGCCGTTGGGTCAGGAGCCGGCGAGGACGGCGGCGTTGGCGATGCGGGAAGGGTTGCCGCCGGAGTTGGGGCGGGTCTTGCAGTCGCCGTGGGGTCCGGCGAGGGGACGGGAACGGGCGTCGGCGTCGGCGGGGCGACGCAGCCCGCCGCCAAGAGCGTCGCGGCCGCGACCGACGCCAGTCCGACGCGAACCGTATCCAGGAGCATGAGGCTTGCTCACCTTCCACCGGGCGAGGACCTCCGGGCAGACCGCGCCCGGTCCGTTCCTCCTTCAGCATACGGCAGGCGCCGACAGTCCTCAATCCGGCGGAGGCCCGGAGACCCCGGGCCTCCAACACGCCCAACATCCCTCCCAAAGGGAGGATATGCACTTGCGCAAAGGTCTCGGTACACGGGTTTGCGTAAGCCGGGAATGTGTCCCATAATGGGGGCGCCATGTGTACCCGCTAAGCATTCATGCGCACCGCAGGCCCACGGTTCCCTCGCGGCATTCCACCAGCCCATGATGCGCCCCAATTGCAGAAGGAGTGTGCCTGTGTCCAAGCAAGGTTTCACCGTCTGGATGACGGGGCTGCCCAGCTCCGGCAAGAGCACCCTGGCGGGCCTGCTTGCCAAAGAGCTGGAGGGCTACGGCCTCCCCGTCGTCAACCTGGACGGCGACGAGGTGCGGTTGCGCCTCTCCAAGGGCCTGGGGTTCTCCAAGGAGGACCGCGACGAGAACATCCGCCGCATCTCCTACGTCGCCCGCGTGGCGTCGGACATGGGCGGCGTCGCCATCACCAGCGCCATCTCCCCCTATCGCGAGATCCGGGACGAGGCCCGGGCGGAGATCGCCAACTTCGTCGAGGTCTTCGTTTCCTGTCCCGTCGAGGTCTGCATCCAGCGCGACGTCAAGGGGCTGTACAAGAAGGCCTTGGCCGGCGAGATCAAGGGCTTCACCGGCATCGACGACCCGTACGAGGAGCCGCTCACCCCGGAACTGGTCGTGCACACCGACCTGGAGACCGAGGGCGAGAGCATCGCCAACATCCTGAACACCCTGCAGGACATGGGCCTGCTGCCCGCCGACGCTGCTCCGCCCTACACAGAGGGCGACCGCGAGCAGGCGCTGGCCAAGCTGCAGGGTCTGGGCTACCTGGAGTAAGCCATGTTGCCTGCACCACACGGAGGCCGCCTCGTCCGCCGGGTCCTCACCGGCGACGCGCAGCAGAAAGCGGTGGAAGAGGCCGCAAGCCTGCCCACCCTCACTGTGTCGGCGGACGTGGTTTCGGACATCGTCAACATCGCAACGGGCGCCTACAGCCCGCTGGAAGGCTTCCTTGGCCGGCACGACCTGGACAGCGTCCTCTCCTCGGACCGCCTTGCGGACGGCACGCCGTGGACCATTCCCATCGTGCTGGACGTCGACCCGGAGGAGGCCAAGGGCCTCGGAGACCGTGCGGCCCTCGCCGCGCCCAACGGCCGGACGGTGGCCGTCATGCAGGTCACGGACCGCTACGGCTACGACAAGGAGCGCTATGCGCAGCACGTCTTCGGCACGACGGACACGGAGCACCCCGGCGTCGCGGGCCTGCTGGAGCGCCACGACACGCTGCTGGGCGGCGCCATCGACCTCGTCGCGGAGCCGGAGGCGGCGTTCCCGGCGTACACGCTCGACCCCATCGAGACGCGGGTGCTGTTCGAGGCCAAGGGGTGGCGCACGGTGGTCGGCTTCCAGACGCGCAACGTGCCGCACCTGGGCCACGAGTACGTACAGAAGTCGGCGCTCAGCTTTGTGGACGGGCTCTTCATCAACCCGGTCATCGGCCGCAAGAAGTCGGGCGACTTCACGGACGACGCCATTCTCGCCACGTACGAGGCGCTGATGGAGCACTACTACCGGCCGGAACGGGCGGTCATGGCCGTGCTGCGGACGGAGATGCGCTACGCGGGACCCAAGGAGGCCATCTTCCACGCCATCGTCCGCAAGAACTTCGGCTGCACCCACTTCATCGTCGGGCGCGACCACGCGGGCGTCGGCAGCTACTACACGCCCTACGCGGCGCAGGAGATCTTCGACGACTTCCCCGGCCTGGGCATCACGCCGATGTTCTTCACGTCCTTCTTCATGTGCCACAAGTGCGGCAGCGTTGTGAACGAGAAGACCTGCCCTCACGGGCCGGAGCACCAGGAGCAGTTCAGCGGCACGCTGCTGCGGAACCTGATGACCAGCGGCACGGTCCCCGAGGGCGGGCTCATCCGGCCGGAGGTCGCCAAGGTCCTCATCAAGCACCCGGACCCGCTGGTGGCGTAGGCGCCTGCGCGCCCCACGCCCGTCGCCACTGCCCTATGCTATCCTGAATGCAACCAGGTCATAGGAAGCTCCGTGTCGCAGAACCCGCCCCAGGCGCAACGGCCCCGCATCTACCAGGACCTCCTGGTGCTGGCGGTGTTTGCGCTGACCCTGGCCGTCGACCAGCTCACCAAGGCGCTCGTCCGCGGCGGGCTGCGCGTCGGCGAGTCCATCCCGGAGGAGGGGTTCCTCCGCCTGACCCACGTCACCAACAGCGGGGCCATCTTCGGCCTCTTCCCCAACCAGGTCATCGTGATGACGGGCGCGTCGCTCGTGGGCATCGCCGTGCTCCTCTACTTCTACCACGCGAACGCGGGCGGCGACTGGCGCGTGCGGCTGGCGCTCGGCCTACTCCTGGGCGGGGCCGTCGGCAACCTCATCGACCGGGTTGCGCTGGGCAAGGTGACCGATTTCCTCGACGTTGGCGCATGGCCGGTCTTCAACCTGGCGGACTCCTCCATCGTGACCGGCGTGGTCATTCTGGGCGTCGTCTACCTCTTCCCCCAGTTCCTGGTGAAGAGACGGGAGGCCGCGGCGGCCGCGCCCGCACCGGAGGTGCCGGCGGGGGACGCTGGCGATGCCGATCCCGCGCCGCTCTCCCCTCGCGAGGGGACTCCCGATGGCCAGCCCTGAGTCGCGCAGCTTCATCGCCGACGAGTCCGGCGCTCGACTGGACCGGTACCTGGCCGAGCGCTGCCCCGACCTGACGCGCTCCCGGCTGGCACGTCTCGTCCAGCAGGGCATGGTCGCCGTGAACGGCGAGGCGAGCAGGCCGTCGCAGCCCGTGCGGCAGGGCGACCGCATCGAGCTGACCATCCCGCCGCCCGCGCCGCTGGACCTGGCGCCGGAGGACATACCCGTCCCCATCGTCTACGAGGACGACGACCTGCTCGTGGTAGACAAGCCGCCGGGCCTGACGGTGCACCCCGCGCCGGGGCATCCCTCGCACACGCTGGTGAACGCGCTGCTGGCGCTCCGGCCCAACCTGTCCGGCATCGGCGGGGCGCAGCGGCCCGGCATCGTGCACCGGCTGGACAAGGACACCTCCGGCCTCATGCTGGTGGCGAAGCACGACGCCGCCCACCACTCGCTGGCGGGACAGCTCCAGCAACGGCGCGTCCAGAAGCGCTACCTCGCGATGGTGTGGGACTGCCCTCGACCCGTGACGGGCACGGTCGACGCGCCCATCGCGCGGCACCCGGCGGACCGAAAGCGCATGGCCGTCGTCACCGGCGGGCGCGACGCCGTGACGCACTACGACGTGCTGGAGCGGCTGCCGGACACCGCGCTGGTGGAGACGAGGCCGGTGACCGGGCGCACGCACCAGATCCGCGTCCACATGGCGCACATCGGCTGCCCGCTTGTCGGCGACGCCCTCTACGGCCCGCGCAGACCGTCGACCCTGACGCGGCATTTCCTGCATGCGGCGTCGCTGACGTTCCGGCTGCCTGCGTTGGGCGAGACGGTGACGGTGACCGCGCCGCTGCCGCCGGACCTGCGGGCCGCGCTGGAAGCGCTGCGAGACGGCGCGAAAACCGCTGGAATCCCCCACGCAGAAGCGTAGAATGGTGCTCTGATTTCCACACCCCACCTCCGGTTGAGGCGCCTATGAGCTTTCTGGACGACGTCAAGGCCCGCCTGAACATCGTGGACGTGGTGTCGGGCTACGTCGCGCTGCAGCAGGCCGGCCGCGTTTTCAAGGCGCGGTGCCCGTTCCACACGGAGCGGACGCCGTCCTTCGTCGTCGACCCGGAGCGCGGCTCGTGGCACTGCTTCGGCGCGTGCTCCGAGGGCGGCGACGCCATCCGCTTCGTGATGAAGATGGAGAACCAGCCCTTCAGCGAGGCGCTGCGCACCCTGGCGGCCCGCGTCGGCGTGCCGTTGCCGACGCCGAGGCAGCAGGCGCAGATGGACCCGCTCCTCCGCGCCAACGAGGAGGCGATGCGCTTCTTCCAGCGCCGGCTGCAGTCGCCGGAGGGTGAGGACGCGCTGGGGTACCTGCAGGAGCGGGGCGTCACGCCGGAGACGGCGGCGGCCTTCGGGCTGGGCCTCGCTCCCGACGGCCGTGAGGAGCTCAAGACCCACCTCATGGGGCAGGGGTTCACCGAGGAGCAACTCCAGCGGGCAGGCCTCGTCACCCGGCCGCAGCAGGGCGGCTCCCGCGACCTCTTCCAGGGCCGGCTCATGTTCCCCATCAAGAACAGCGAGGGGAAGGTCGTAGGGTTCGGCGGGCGGGAGCTGGACGGCAGCGTGCCCAAGTACCTGAACACACCGCAGACGCCCGTCTTCAACAAGTCGGACCTCCTCTGGGGCCTCGACGCCGCGAAGGAGAGCATCCAGCTGCGCGGCGAGGGGGTCATCGTCGAGGGCTACATGGACGCGCTGATGGCGCACCAGCACGGCTACGACAACGTCGTAGCCTCCATGGGCACGGCGCTCACGGCGCGGCAGGTGGCGGCACTGACGGGCCTCGACGGGCGCCCCGAGCGCGACCGGCGCGCACAGCCCCTGCGCTTCACCCTCGCCCTCGACCCCGACGCTGCGGGGCAGGACGCGACGATGCGGAGCCTCAAGACCTCCTGGGACAAGGTACCCGGCGTCCGCATCGCGCTGCTGCCGGAGGGCAAGGACCCAGACGAGCTCATCCGCGAGGCCCCTGACCGGTGGCCGGAGGCGCTGGAGGCCGCCGAGCCGCGCGTCGACTTCGGCTTCCGGGTGCTGGCGTCCAAGTTCGACCTGGAAACGAACGACGGCAGGCGCGCGCTCACCGAGGAGCTGGGCGGCTGGATCCTCTCCGTGCAGGACGAGACGGAGCAGGACCGCTACCTGGAGAAGCTGGAAGGTCTGGTGGGCGTCTCTCGTCAGACACTGGAGCAGGTGCTGCAGCGTCAACGGCGCGCGCTGCTCGACGGGCCGCCGCAGTCGCCCGGACGCCGCGCGGACACGCCGGCGCGGCAGCCGGACGTCGAGGCGCCGGTGGCCGCCTTCGCGAAGGGTGACCCCGTCGAGACGTTCCCGCTGACGCTGCTCATGCGGCACCCGGACCTGCGCGGCTCGGCCGGCCCGCTGCGGCCCGAGTTCTTCCACAGGAGCGAGAACCGCGAGGTCTTCCAGAAGTGGGCCGAATGTTCTACAATAGAAGAGATGAAAGTAGACTTGGACGTCCTGTTGCAGGAGCACGTGGACGGCCTCCTCACCCTCGAACGCCCCGACATAGACTTCCTTGACCACAAGCAACGCTCCGATTCCCTTTCCCAGAGCATTCGCGAGTTGGAAAAGCGTTTTCTCCGGGAACAGAACATCCTGTTGGGCGCGTCTTTAGCTAAAGCGATGGAAGAGGGTCGGGACACCGCGGACGAGGAAGAGCAGCTGCACGAGCACAATACCCGGCGGCGGGAGTTGGACGCCGCCAGACCGCGAAGAGACATCTAGGCGAACTCGCCAGGAGAAGAGCATGGAGAACGAGCAGACCGTCGGCGACACCGGCGAAGTCACGACCTCTTCCACGGCGCAGCCGGCAGCCGAGCAGCCCGCGCAGAAGGCCACGGAGGTCTGGTCGGGCATCAGCGGCGAGGCCAAGGCCGCCTTCGACGAGGCTTCCGCCCGGGCGTCCGCCATGACGTGGACCGTCGAGGAGCCTCAGCCCAAGGACCTGCAGGACACCCGGCCGGAGGACGAGGTCGAAGACGACCTGGAGATCGAGTCCACGGAGATGATCGACGACCCGGTGCGCATGTACCTCCGGGAGATCGGCCGCGTCAGCCTGCTCACGGCCCAGGACGAGCGCAGCCTCGCGCGGCGCATGGAGGCCGGCAAGCACATCACCGCCCTGCGCCAGTTCCTCAGCGAGGACACGGGCAGGCCGTCCTCCGCGTGCCGGGTGACCATAGAGCTCCTGCGGCGGCTTGCCGCCACCTACCCGGTCACCTTCGAGCTGGCCGAGCGCATGGACATGGAACCCCCCATCACCCTCCGGCACATCATTGAGGACCCCAAGCTCCGCGCCGCCATCGACAACGAGATGAAGATGGACATCGTCGCGGAGTTGAGCGAGTCGCTCGGGATCGAGGAGACGGACATCGCCCAGGAGATCATCAGCCTCTCCCTGAACAGCCGGCTGCTTGCGCCGCAGGTCCTCGAGGTCATCGAGGCCGAGACCCCGCTGGACCGGATCGGCGAGGACATCGGCGGGATGCTGGAGGACCTGCTCCCCTTCGAGATGCTGCTGGGCCGCCACCTCGACAAGGCCGTCCACGACGGCAACCGGGCGCAGCGGCACCTCGCGGAGGCAAACCTCCGGCTGGTGGTCAGCGTCGCCAAGAAGTACATCGGCCGCGGCATGTCCCTGCTGGACCTGATCCAGGAGGGCAACATCGGCCTCATCCGCGCCGTCGAGAAGTTCGACTACCGCAAGGGCTACAAGTTCAGCACCTACGCCACGTGGTGGATCCGGCAGGCCATCACCCGCGCCATCGCCGACCAGGCCCGGACGATCCGCATCCCCGTGCACATGGTGGAGACCATCAACAAGCTCCTCCGGCAGCAGCGCCGCCTCATCCAGGAATTCGGCCGGGAGCCCAGCAACGAGGAGCTGGCCGAGTCGCTGGAGCAGAGCCCGGAGCGCGTCCGGGAGATCCTGCGCATCTCCCAAGACCCCGTGTCGCTGGAGACGCCCATCGGCGAGGAGGAGGACTCCCACCTGGGCGACTTCATCGAGGACCGCGCCGCGCTGGCCCCCATCGAGGCCGCCGCCTACCAGCTCCTGCGCGAGCAGGTGGAGGACGTGCTGAACACCCTCAGCGAGCGCGAGCGGCGGGTGCTGGAGCTGCGCTTCGGCCTCATCGACGGCCGCAGCCGCACGCTGGAGGAGGTCGGCCGCGACTTCGGCGTCACGCGCGAGCGCATCCGCCAGATAGAGGCGAAGGCCCTCCGCAAGCTGCGCCACCCCTCCCGCTCCCGCAAGCTCCGCGACTTTTTGGAGTAGGGCGTTGCATCATCCCGTAGGGGCGACCCTTGTGGTCGCCCTTTGCGCCCCCGCTCCTATCGACCCCCGCCACCGTAATGCGTTATCGTAAACGGTGATGAATCCCCTCGACGCCAACACCCCCCGCTTCGTCTCCCGCCTGCGGGAGGAAGTAGAGGCGTGGCTGGAGGACGGCACCGTCACCGACGAGCAGGCGCAGGCCATCCTCGCCCGCTACCCGGACTATCCCCCCGGCCACGAGGCCTCCCGCAGGCGGCAGGGCCTCGTCACCGGGCTGTCCATCCTAGGCGGGGTCCTCATCGGCCTCGGCGTCATCACCTTCTTCGCCGCCAACTGGGACGAGATCCCGAAGACCGTCAAGCTGGCGTCGCTGATCGCCGCCATGGCCCTGTCCTACGGCGCGGGGTACGCCATCTGGCAGCGGTCCGGCCCCACGGCCTATGCCGCCGCCTTCGTGCTGCTGGGCTGCATCGTCTACGGGGCCGGGGTCCACCTCATCGGTCAGATCTACCACGTCTCCGTGGACCATCCCAACCTCTCGATGTTCTGGTTCCTGGGCGTCGCGCCCCTCGCCTACGTCACCCGGTCCCGGCCGGTCATGTTCCTCGCCGTCGTGCTCTTCCTGGCCGCCGTGGCCTTCCGGCTGCAGGACTGGCTGCAGGGCATGGGCGAGAACGAGTCCTTCATTGCAGGGGTTGCCCTCTACATCGCCCTGGGCGCGTTCCTCTTCGCGGTGGGCAAGGTCAAGAGACAGATGGACGGGTGGGAGGTCACCGGCGGCCTCTTCCAGGCGATCGGCCTGGTCACGGCCTTCCTTGCCCTCTACATGCTCACCTTCCACGATCTCTTCGACGCGGTCGAAGACTTCAGCGGCGCGCATTGGGCCTTCTGGGCGCTCACCGCCGGCGCGTCGGTCGCCGCCGTCGCACTGACCGCCGGGCTGGCGTGGCAGCGGGAACGCCGCGGCGACCGCTCCCCCGTGGACCTCGCCGAGGCGGGCATCATCGCCGTCCTGCTGGCCACCGTCCACCTCCCGCCGCTGGTGGCCGTCGACTGGGAGCCGCTCTACCCCATCGTGTTCAACCCCCTGTTCGCCCTGTCGGCGCTGGGGCTGATGGCCTCCGGCTACCTGCGCGACCACGAGGGCCGCGTCAACCTCTCCCTCGCCCTCATCGCCCTCTACGTCATCACCCGCTACTTCGAGTTCTCGATCGATCTGCTGGACAGCTCGCTGGTGTTCTTCGGCGCGGGCGTGGTGCTTCTGGCCGGCGGCTACCTGCTCGACCGGGGCCGCCGCCGGATGCTCGCCGCCATGCGCGAGCGGGAGGGCGAGGCATGAAGCCGTGGGTCCGCATCGCCTTCTGGGCCATCGTCGCCGCGCAGATCGTCTTCCTGATCGGCTTCATCACCGTGCGTGAGGTTGCGCTGCGCACCGGCACGGAGGTGGTGCTGCAGACCGTCCCCGTCGACCCCCGCTCCCTCCTCCAGGGCGACTACGCCATCCTGGACTACGAGATTGCGCGCACGCCGGACTGGATGCGCGACTTATCGACAGGCAGCACGGTCTACGTCGAGCTGCAACGGCATCCGGACGTTTGGAGTGCATGGGACTACACCACGAAACACAGCCAAGTCGCCGGAGAAACCTTCATAAAGGGCCGCGTCGACCGCAGGGGGCATCTCGACTTTGGCATCGGGACGTATTTTGTGCCGGAGGGGACCGGCCGCATCATTGAGACCGCCGGTGACGTGAAGGTGGTGGTCAACCTCGACAGCGACGGCAACGCCGTCATCAAGGACGTGCTGGTGGACGGCGAGCCCTTCGACCCGAACGCCGGGGAATAATCCCGGCTACTTCCGCTCTCTGCTGCCGCGGCCGCGAGGCAGCCAAGCTACTACACAATACCGTGAGTACCCCAGTGAAGCACTCCCCATTTGGTTGCAGGCAGCGCCCGTGAGCTACTCAACGATCAGGAACTGCCCCATCATACCCAGGTCCTCGTGATCGAGAATGTGGCAGTGGAACATGTACGGAATGTCTTCAGCGGCATACGTATGGAACCGCGCGGCGATGACGACTTCACGGTCGGCGTTCACCAGCACGGAGTCCTCCCATCCTGATTCCTCTGGTGGTGGAGGTTCGCCATTGATGGCCAGTATCTGAAACTGAATCTGGTGCGGGTGAAACACGTGCTCGCCGTCATCACTGGAGAGAGTCCAGCGCTCGGTGTCGCCGAGTTGCACCGTCACGTCGATCCTGTTCATGTCGAACTGGACTCCGTTGATTGCCCAGCTTGGGTCGAACTCCCAGAAGTTGCGCACATCCCCCATGTGGAAGCTCCGGTCCACCGTGATCTCCGACTCGGATATGCGCTCTATGGTGGCGAGCTCGTCCGGAAGCATATCCGTCCCTGAAGCTGACCCGTTCGGGCGGAGCTCCAGCACCCGGCCAAACGCACTGTCGACCAAAGCGGCGGATTCCTCCCCGACATTGACGATGATCTCTGCGCGGTCTCCGGGTGCGAGCACAAGCTGATTGAGTACGACGGGACTGGTCAGATAGCCGCCGTCGGAGGCGATCTTGGTCATATTGGCCCCCTCGACACTCAGTTCATATATCCGGGCCTGGCTGCCGTTCAGCAACCGGAGACGGACCAGCCCCGTGGGTGTCTCGACGTACGGGTTGAGCGTACCGTTTACCGTCAGAACGCCATCAAGGTTGCCCTCGTCGTCGCCGTCAATGGCGAAGTCGAGTTGGCCTTCGTCGGTGAAGTCCCTGTCCTGGATGATGACCGGAATGTCGTCTACCCCGTAGGTCGCTGGTAGCGTTGCGGCTGCAGGGTTGTCGTCTTCAATGATTAGCAGACCTGCGGCGCCGCGATAGACATGCTCGGCTGTGGACCCATGGGCGTGGGGGTGATACCAGAGAGTGGCTGCCGGCTGGATCACGTCGAAGTCAGCAACCCAGGTTTTCCCGGGTTCGATGATGCTGTGGGGCCCGCCGTCATCCTCGGCCGGGACGTCGGCTCCGTGCCAGTGCGTCGTCGTGGGCTCGTTCAACTCGTTCGTGACGCTGATGACCACCGAGTCTCCGGTTCGGAGACGTAGTGTGGGGCCAAGCACAGACGTGTCGTTGTAGGAGTAGGTGTCAGTCATCCTTGCTTGTTTGTAATCGTGTTGAGACGTACCGATCGTAAGCTCGTAGTGTGAGACGCCATTCTCAGTCGTTGGCCCGAGCAGCGGAGGGATCGACAAGGGCGCCAGCGCTGGTGTATCGACTGATACCTGCTCGACAGCGCTACAGCCGGCAAGCAAGGCGGCTAACACGAGGATGCCGGCTGCCACGCTTGTTCTCATCACGGCACGACCACGATGACTCCGAGGCACCGGCGTGCGAACAACAAAATAGTGCCATCGCCAGCTATACCAATTGCGATTCAATTCGTACTCTTCTCCTCCTAAAAATACTTCTCTATGCCGCCGTAGCCTATCTGCTTGCCCTGTGCGGTAGCCTTCAGAAAGCTGCTCAAGCGACTTTCGTACACCTCCGGGAGCGCCCGGGCAATGTCGATATATGCAACACGAATCCGCTGGTACGCAGGGGAGAAGCCCTGGAAGCGCTCCCACACCTGTTCGTCTCTCTGGATCGCCTGGAGAATGTCGCCGGGGAACACGAACACTTCATTCAGCACGTCCCCGACCGACTCTCGCACCGACGGATGCAGCAGGCCCTCGCCGGCCAGCCAGCGAAGCCTCTCCTTGTTCTGCTGGGAGTAGCCGCTCCTGGGGTTTCTTGGGGTGAAGCGCTGGACGGCGCGCAGTCCATCGAGCTTCTTGATGATGCTGTCTATCCAGCCGAAGCACAGGGCTTCCTCCACGGCGTCGTTGTAGAGGATGCGCGGCTCCCCGGACGCCTTGTTGGGATAGACCAGCCAGATCTCCTCGGCGGTGTCGAAGTTGGCCTCCAACCACTCACGCCAGGGCTTCCTGTCGGAGACGTAGAGCGTCTCTCCGATGTCCATGGAACGCTCCCTGCGGTTGCGCTTCAGCCTGCAGGCTGTCGGGTAGCTACTCCCCCACGCCGTGCTCCGCCAGCAGGCGGTGGAGCGCCTCAAGCGTCCGGCGGTTCTCCTGCGGAGTGAAGCCGTCGACGCCGTACGTGTGCGCTCCGCCGCTGTCGACGGCGCCGTTGTCCACCATCGCGCGGATGATCCCCTCCTCCTCGTCCGGCGACGGGAGCAGGACCCGCCCGGTCAACAGCGACAGCGCGGCAATCAAGCCTGAGCCGCCCCAGTTGGACACACTCGCGATGATCAGCTCGGACACCGTCGTGACGCACGGCTCGTTGGGCAGCTGCTCCACGGACGGGATGTGTTCCTGCAGGTTCCCCATGCCGATCTCGTTGCCGCCGTCGCCGATGCCCACCGTCGTGCCGTGGTGCAGGAAGATGTAGTCCAGCTTGGCGTGAACGTCGGACGTGTCCTGCCCGCGCATGTTCAGGTACCGGCCGGGCCCCGTGAACCCGCACCGCTCGATGGCGATGGCCACCGACGGCTGCAGCCGCGCCAGCAGCTCCACGGCGAACGCCTCGCTCGTCTCGGCGTCCGCAAAGGGAAAGTCGACCACGGCGTCAGGCGCAACGAGACCGTCGAAGACGGGCGCGGTGAGGCTGTCGGTCACGTAGGTGACAGGGCGGCCGAGGGCCTCAAGCGCCTTGCCGATGAAGTAGGCGCCCGGCGGGCCGTCGGTCTCCGTCGCGCCCATGCGGGTGATGTAGAAGCCCGTGGCGATGAGCGCGGGGCCGGCCGGGGCGTCCAGGAGGCGCCGGGCGGCGCGGGTGCAGTAGTCGGCGGGCAGGTGCGGCCGCAGGGGCGTCATGCCCCGCTTGTCGTACCGCAGGATGATGTCCTCGATGGTCGTCGTCATAGCGCGGCGATGTCCTCGTCGCGCAGGTCGGTGACGAACATGTGCCCCGGCGCGTGGGTGATCATGAACGGCGGCTTGGACGCGACAGCCACCGCCTGCGGCGTGACGCCGCACGCCCAGAAGAGGGGCGTTTCGCCGTCGTTGATGACGGGCGGGTCGCCGTAGTCCGGCGACGCAAGGTCGCGGATGCCCAGCGCCTCGGGCTCGCCGACGTGCACCGGCGCGCCGTGGGCGTTGGGGAAGCGACTGGTCACCTGCACGGCCTTCACCACCTGCTCGCGCGGAACGGGGCGCATTGAGACAACCAGCGGGCCGGCGAACACCCCGGCAGGGGTGGTCGCGACGTTGGTCTTGTACATGGCGACGTTGCGCTCCGCCTCGACGTGGTGCAGCGGGATGCCGGAGGCGGCCAGCGCGGCCTCGAAGGTGAAGCTGCAGCCGAGCAGGAAGGTGACGAGGTCGTCGCGCCAGTAGTCGAGGACGTCGGGCACGGTGGCCTTGAGGACGCCCTCGCGGTAGACGTTGTAGGCAGGCAGGTCCGTGCGGATGTCGGCCCCCGGCGCGGTCAAGGCGGGCTCGGGGCAGCCGGCCTCCATCACCTCGATGAGCGGGCAGGGCCGCGGGTTGCGCTGGCAGAAGAGCAGGAAGTCGAAGGCCTGCTCGCGCGGCAGCGACACGAGGTTGGCCTGCACGTGACCGGGCGCGAGCCCCGCCGTCGGGCGCGTCCACTCGCCGGAGCGTATGCGCTCCCGCACGGCCTGCGGCGGGGTTTCAGGCATCAACGTCGTCACGGCTCGCCATACCTCCGTCGATTTCCGAGTAAGTAGGCATAATAGTACACTACCAACGCCTCGCAAAGAGCGAGCCGCCCCAACAGCGGTACGTAGGGGCGGCCCTTGTGGCCGCCCACTCCGTTCACCCTGAGCCTCTCGAAGGGCCGTCAAGGGGCGGCGCCCTTGCCCGCTCGTCCTGAGGGAAATCGAAGGATGAACGGGCAAGGCAAGCCACGAGGGAAAAGACATGCCGGAAGCGCCGGACCTCTTCGTCATAAGGGAGTACCTGGAGCGCAACCTTACCGGCCAATCGGTGACGAAGGCGGAGGCGTTGCGCCCGATCGTCCTGCGCTCGCTCGCGGCGCCGCTGGAGCGGTTCGGCGACGACATCGCGGGCCGCACGTTCGACGCCTTCTGGCGGCGAGGCAAGTTCCTCGGCATCGAGCTGTCCGGCGGACATGACGGCGGGCGCCGCACCCTCGTCGTCAACCCGATGCTCAGCGGCGCGCTGCAGCACTGCGCCCCATCGGAGCGGGTCTCGGCGCGGACGTACCTCGTGCTGACCCTGTCGGACGGCACGCAGCTCCGCTACCTCGACGACGACCAGATGGGGATGGTGTACTACCTGCACCCGGAGCAGCTCTCGCAGGCCGCGCGGCTACTGGAGCAGGGGCCAGACGTGCTGGACGAGCCGCTCTCTCTGGCGGACTTCACCGCTCGCCTGAAGCCGTACCGCGGCGAGATCAAGGGCGTGCTGACGCGCGGCGGCGCGGTGTCCGGCATCGGCAACGCCTACGCCGACGAGGTGCTCTTCGCGGCGGGCATCTACCCGTTCAAGAAGCGCACGTCGCTCTCGCCGGCCGAGCTGGCCGCCCTCCACGACGCCGTCTACCGCGTGCCCGCCGACGCCGTCCCCGTCCTCCGCGAGCGCATGGGCGCCGACGTTCATCGCAAGGTCCGCGACCACCTCAAGGTGCACGGGAGGGGCAACGAGGCGTGCCCCTCCTGCGGCTCCAAGCTCACCCACATCACCAGCAACGGCTACCGCACGGACTACTGCCGCGCCTGCCAGCCGGGGAGCCTGCTGGGACGGCGATAGGAGCGGGGGCTATAGTGACGCTGCCGTGTAGATCACAAACGGCATAGGGTTGCGGAAAAACTAACTGAGTGGATATTGTTTAGTTTCAAATGTTCATCGAGTGCTTCAATCAAGATGCATTGCAGGAATCTCACACCATTGGAAATTGTCGCGCTTGGTATAAGTGAATCATGCCTTCACTAGCGGATCTAATTCAGCGACTCAAGCAGTCGGTTGTAAGAATAGAAACAGAATCTGGGAGCGGTTCTGGTGTCATCTTTGACACCAGCAAAACTCTCGGCTATGTCGTCACGAACTACCACGTACTTGAAAACGCCACCAAGATTAGGGTAACCGTTCGCGACTTACCTAAGTTTGCGCCAACTGTGTTGGGGATGGATCCAGAGCATGATCTTGCAGTCTTGACTCTTTTCGGCTCAAAGTTCAGAGCAGTTCCCTTCGGCGACACCACCAAACTTAAGTCCGGCGCAGAGGTCTTGAATATCGGGTACGCGCTCGGCCTCGAAGGTGAGGCAACAGTCACAAGAGGCATCATATCCGCAGTCCGTCAAGACTCACGCTATGGCGGCAAGATATTCCAGACTGATGCTGCCATTAACCCTGGCAACAGTGGCGGCCCCATGTTTTCCATGTCGGGTGAGATTTTGGGCATCAACACATTCAAGATGGTTGAACAGCGGATAGATGCAGTCGGTTTTGCCATATCCGCCGAGTTAGTCCAGCAGCATCTGCCTAGTCTGCTGAAGAAGTAGTAATGTCGACGACCCCTTTAGCAGTGTTGCTCCTTCAACCCACCTCCTCTAGATCCGCCTCATACATGCGCTGCAAGTTGAGCCAGAACTCGGGCGTGGTGCCAAAGGCTCGTCCGATGCGCAGCGCCGTGTCCGCGGTGATGGACCGGCGGCAGTGGACGATGTCGTGGACGCGGATGGGCGGCACGCCAATGGCCTTGGCCAGCCGGTATTGAGAGATGCCGAGGTCTTCCAGGATCTCCGCCAGGTGCTCTCCGGGGTGGATGGGTTCGATGGTCATCTTTGCGCTCCGTTTGTATCAAGCCTTCCATCGTAGCCGACTACTACCCCTCACTCAATCACCCCTCCCCTCTCCCCTCGTTTGCCCGCCCTTCCGCGCGTCCCATATAATGGCAGCTACGATATCTCGCCGCGCTTTCAGGCCGCGCCCGTGAAGGACCGCATGACCACCGCACCCGAGATTCTCGGTACGTTGCATAACATCCGCACCGTCGCCGTCGCCGAGCTTGACGCCGTGGAGGACGCCGACGCGCTCGAATCGTGGCGCATCGCCTACCTGGGCCGCCGCGAGGGTCGCCTCACCCTCATCATGCGCCGCATGGCGTCGCTGGAGCCGGACGAGCGGCGCACCGTCGGCGTGCAGGCCAACGACGTCAAGTCGCTGCTGGAGTCGCAGTTCGCCGCCAAGGAGGAGGAGCTCAGGTCGGCCCGGCTGGCGCAGGGCGCGGAAGAGGGCCGTCTGGACGTGACGCTGCCCGGACGGCGCCCCGCCCTAGGACGGCTGCACCCCATCACGCAGACCATGCGGGAGATCACCCGCGCCTTCATCTCCATGGGCTTCCAGGTCGTCGAGGGCCCGGAGGTGGAGCTGGACCACTACAACTTCGGCATGCTGAACATCCCCAAGGGCCACCCGGCGCGCGATATGTTCGACACGCTCTGGCTCGACCACACCAACGCCGACGGCGAGCGCGAGATGCTGATGCGCACCCACACCTCGCCGATGCAGGCCCGCATCATGGAGGCGACAAGCCCCCCTGTGCGCGTCATCGTTCCGGGCCGCGTCTACCGCTTCGAGGCGACGGACGCCACGCACGAGTGGCACTTCACGCAGGTGGAGGGGCTGGCCGTCGACCGGGGAATCACCTTTGCCAACCTGAAGGGCACGCTGTACGAGTTCGCGCGGCTGCTGTTCGGTACGCAGCGTCGCGTGCGCTTCCGCTGCGACTTCTTCCCCTTCGTCGAGCCGGGCGTGGACGTGGCCATCGATTGCTTCAGCTGCGACGGCGCGGGCGCGCCCGACTGCCGCATCTGCCGGGGCAGCGGCTGGATCGAGATCATGGGCGCGGGCATGGTGCACCCGCGCGTGCTGGAGATGTCCGGCATCGACCACACGGAGTACACCGGCTTCGCTTTCGGCATGGGCGTGGAGCGCATCGCCATGCTCAAGCACGGCATCGACGACATCCGCTACTTCTACAGCAACGACGCCCGCTTTCTGCGGCAGTTCTAGGGAGAGACCATGACCGGAGTCCGCACATGGCGATGAACGTCCCGCTGTCCTGGCTGCGGGCCTACGTCGACGTGGACATGCCCGTGGACCAGCTTGCCCACCGCCTGACCATGGCCGGCATCGAGGTGGGCGGCGTCGAGCAGGTCGGCGGCTGGACCGACTGCTACGTCGGCCACGTGCTGACCATCGAGCCGCACCCCAACGCGGAACGGCTGCGCCTCTGCACCGTGGACATCGGCGGAGAGGAGCTGCAGGTGGTCTGCGGCGCGCCCAACGTCGCCGAGCGGCAGAAGATCGCCTTCGCCAAGGTGGGCGCCACCCTCTTCAACACCCACTCCGGCAAGGTCGAGCCCCTGAAGGCGGCGAAGATCCGGGGCGTCACGTCGGAGGGCATGATCTGCTCCGTGCTGGAGCTCGGCATCGGCGAGGAGCACGACGGCATCCTGGTGTTGCCGGACGACGCACCCATCGGCACGCCGCTGGCCGACTACCTGGGCGACGCTGTGCTGGAGCTGGAGGTCACCGCCAACCGGCCCGACTGCTTCTCCGTCGTCGGCGTCGCCCGCGAGGTCGCCGCCATCACCGGCACGACCGTCACCGAGCCGGACGAGAGCTACCCGGAGGCAGGCGGGCCCATCGAGGCGCAGGCCTCCGTGGAGATCGCCGACCCGGATCTGTGCGCCCGGTACACTGCGGCGCTGCTAACCGGCATTTCTGTCGGACCGTCGCCGGAGTGGCTGCAGGAGCGGCTCATGCGCGCAGGGCAGCGTCCCATCAACAACATCGTGGACGTCACCAACTACGTCATGCTGGAGACCGGACAGCCGCTGCACGCCTTCGACTTCGACAAGGTTGCGGATGGGCGCATCATCGTGCGGCAGGCGACGGCAGGCGAGAAGCATGTCACGCTGGACGGCGTGGAGCGCGAGCTTGCCCCGCCGATGGTGGTCATCGCAGATCCGGAGAAGGCCGTCGGCCTTGGCGGCGTCATGGGCGGCGCCAACACGGAGGTCACGCCGGAGACGAGCACCATCCTGCTGGAGTCGGCCAGCTTCCACCCCTTCAACACGCGCCGCACGGCGGACGAGCTGAAGTTGCGCACGGAGGCGTCGCTGCGCTTCGAGAAGGGCTGGCGGCAGGGCCTCCCGTCCGTCGGACTGCGGCGCGCGGTCAAGCTGATGCTGGAAGTCGCGGGCGGCGAGGCGGCGCAGGGCATCATCGACGTCTACCCGCAGCGGCAGGAGGCGGCTCGCCTGACCCTGACGCGGGCGCGCATGGAGCAGGTGCTCGGCGTGTCCATCCCGATGCCGGAGGCCGCGCGGACGCTGAACGCGCTCGGCATCCCCAGCACGCAGACCGGCAACGACACGATTGAAGCCGAGGCCCCACCGTGGCGCGCGGACATCGCCATCGAGGACGACCTCGTCGAGGAGGTGGTCCGCATCATCGGCTATGACGACGTGCCCACGGCCCCGCTGGCAACGCCCATTCCTCTGAGCGAGCCCAACGCCGCACAGGCGGTCAAGGAAGAGGTGCGAGACCTTTTGGCGTCCATAGGCATGCAGGAGGTCATCACCTACTCAATGGTCAGCGCTCAGGCGTTGGAGCTTGCGACGCGGGGCGCCCAGGGCGGGACGCCGCCCATGCGTGCCTTCAACCCGATCAGCGCCGAGCACGAGTACCTGCGGACCTCGCTGCGGCCGGGCCTGCTGCGCACGCTGGCGCTGAACCAGCGGCACGAGGGCCTGCCCCAGTGGTACTTCGAGGTTGGCAAGGAGTTCCTCTTCCACGGCGAGGGGCTGCCGGAGGAACGGGAGAAGGCGGCGGGCGTCCTGTCCGGCCCCGGCGCGCAGTCGTCGTGGGCCGTGGCCGAGGCGTCGGCGGGCTTCTACGACGCCAAGGGCGTGGTGGAAGCCATCTGTGACCGGCTGGGCGTCTCGGCCAGCTTCGAGCCGGTGGACGACCCCTTCTACTACCCCGGCCGCGCGGCGTCGGTGAGCATCGACGGGAGCCGTATCGGCGAGCTGGGCGAGGTGCACCCAGAGGTGCTGGACGCATTCGACGTGCGCGACGAGGGCGCCGTCTACTTCGAGGTCGACCTTGCGGCGTTGACGGCCGCGGTGCCGGAGGCGGAGCGCCGGTTCAGCAGCCTCTCGGTCTACCCCGACGCGCTGCGCGACCTCGCGCTGGTGGTGGGCATGGACGTGCCCGCGGCCAGGGTGCAGGAGATCATCGAGCAGAACCCGCTCGTGGCACACGCCACCCTCTTCGACGTCTACGCGGGCGAGCAGCTTGGCGCAGGGGTACGGTCGTTGGCGTACCGCGTATCCTTCCAGGCGCAGGACCGCACGCTGACGGCGGAAGAGGTGCAGCGGGCCATGGGCCGCCTCCTGTCCCGGCTGGAACGGGAGCTGGGGGCCGTGCAGAGGCAGGGAACGTAGCGCTCCACAGCAAAAGAGAGGGCAGGCAGGGGAAAGCCATGACGGAGCATCACCACCGTCATCACGAACATCATCACCACGCGCACCACCATCACCACCACGCCGGTCACCAGGAGGACATGCTGAGCGTGGAGGAGGCGTTGGAGAAGATCCTCTCCTACGTCTCGCCGATGGAGCCGGTGGACGTGCCGCTTTCGGACGCCCTCGGCCTGACGCTGGCCGAGGAGGTCTTCTCCCCGCTGGACCTGCCGCCCATGGACAACTCGGCGATGGACGGCTTCGCGGTGCGCTACGAGGACGTGTCGGGCGCGGGGCCCCACAACCCGAGCGACCTGCCGGTCATCGGCTACGTGCAGGCGGGCGCGCTGCCGGACCGCGACCTGCAGCCCGGCACGGCCATCCGCATCATGACCGGCGCGCCCGTCCCGCCCGGCGCCGACACCGTCGTGCCCTTCGAGGACACGGACGAGGTCGAGCGAAAGGAGGCCGGGCAAGCCCTCGACCGCATCCGCATCCTGCAGAAGCCCGCGTCGGGCGCCAACGTCCGCCCTGCGGGCGAGGACCTCCGCACCGGAGAGCGCGTCATGGTCCCCGGCGACGTCCTGCGACCCGGCGAGATCGGCGTGCTGGCGTCCGTGGGCCGGCAGACCGTCACCGCCCTCCGGCGGCCCATCGTCGCCATCCTCTCCACCGGCGACGAGCTCCTCGCGCCGGGCGAGAGCCCCGGCGGCGGCAAGATCTACGACTCCAACAGCTTCAGCATCGCATCGGCCGTGCGGCGCTACGGCGGCGAGCCGTGGATGCTGGGCATCGCCAGGGACACGCTGGAGGACACTGCACGGAAACTCGGCGAGGGCACCGCCGCCGACCTACTCATCACCACCGCGGGCGTGTCCAAGGGCGACTATGACTTCATCAAGGACGTGCTGACGGCCAACGGGGAGATCGCCTTCTGGTCCGTGCGGATGCGCCCAGCGCGGCCCCTGGCCTTCGGTGTGCTGCACGCGCCGGGTGGGCGGCGAGTGCCCCATGTCGGCCTGCCCGGGAACCCGGTGAGCGCGCTGGTGGCGTTCGAGCAGTTTTGCCGCCCCGCCATCCTGAAGATGCTGGGCCGCACCAGCTACGCCAAGCCAACGGTGCGCGCCACTCTCGACGACCCCATCACCAACTTTGATGGGCGGCGCGTGTACGCCCGCGCCATCGTCACGTGGCAGGACGGCCGCTACCGGGCGTCGCTGACGGGCCCGCAGGGCAGCAACCTCCTCACCTCCATGGCGCGCGCCAACGGCCTCGCCATCTGCCCGGAGGACATCGAGGAGATGCCCGCGGGCTCGGAGGTTGACGTGCAGATGCTGGACTGGCCGGAGGAAGCGGCTGTCCAGGCGAACTAGAATGCCAACGCAACAAGGAGCCTTATGCCTGGCAAGTTCGTGAAGGTTGCGAGGGAGCAGGACATTCCTCCCGGCACGTCGATCGAGGTCGAGCTGCCGGAGGCGTCGCTGGCCGTCTGCAACGTCGACGGCCAGTTCTTCGCCATCGAGAACCTGTGCACCCACGACGACGGGCCGCTGGGGGCGGGCGCGCTCGACGGCTTCCGCATCCAGTGCCCCAGGCATCTCGCCTACTTTGACGTCCGCAACGGCAAGGCCCTCACCCTGCCCGCCATCATGCCCGTTGAGTGCTTCGCCGTGCGCGTGCAGGACGGCGACGTGGAAGTCGAGCTGTAGCAGGCGGCGCCATGGACTACGCTGAGCAGGACGGTACGCCGGAGGTCCCCACAGCCGTGGGATGGGGCGCCATCGGCGCGGCCAACCAGGCCCTCATCATGGACCACTTCCGCAACCCGCGGAACCGGGCGGACATCGGCGCGGCCGACGTGGAAGCCACCGAGATCAACCCCTTCTGCGGCGACGAGTGCACCTTCCGCGCCAGGCTCTCGGACGGCGTGCTCACCCCCGTGTCGACGGACGGCGCCGGGTGCTCCATCTGCCAGGCGTCGCTCTCGCTCATGTCGGAGGCCGTGGAGGGGATGACACCGGCGCAAGCGCTCCACCTCTCGGCGCTCTTCATCCGCATGATGCGCGGCGAGACCATGAGCGATGAAGAGAATGAACTCCTTGGCGAGCTGACGGGACTGGTGGCCGTGCGCCACTACCCCGTGCGCGTGAAGTGCGCCCTGCTGGCCTGGTGGGCGCTCGACCAGAGCCTCAGCGCGTACGCTTAGCCGGACTAGCCTACTCAACCCGGACGCGGGACCAGAAATGGTACTCCCGGTTGGCGAAGTTCACATGCAGCCCCTTCACCTGCGGCCACCAGCTCCACACCTGTGCCGGGGCGGCGGGCGTGAACCGCACCCCCTGCTCCAGGAGCATCAACGCAGCCTTGCGCGCAAGGTCGCGCCGCATGGCCGCGTCCAGTTGCACGGCCTGCTCCTCCACGAGGTCGTCCAGCGCGGAGGATGCGTATCCGGTCTTGTTGCCGGGCGAGTCGCCGCGGATGAGGCCGACCAAGTAGGTGTTCGGCGCGTTCAGCGGAGGAAGCGGGCCGAGGTAGGCTTGGAAGTCGCCCCGGCGCCAGACCCGATCGGCGTACTCCGTGGGGTTCAGCTGCGTGACCGTCGCCTGGACGCCCACGGACCTGAGCTGTTCCTGGATCCCCTGGCTGTAGACAAGGTGGGTGTCGCCAAAGTCAGCGACAAGGAGTTCGAGGGCCGGAGCCGGGTTGCCGGACCCCTGAAGCAGCTCCCTTGCCTCCGCCGGGTCCGCAAGGTGTTGGCGCAGCTCGGCCTCTGAGAGCCGCCACTCCGGCGAAGGCGAGGGCATCCCGCCGGTGACATCCGCGAACCCGTTCCACACCTGGCCGTTCAGGGCCCACGGGTCCAGGGCGTAGAAGAGGGCGCGCCGGACGTCATCGTCTTCCAGGCCGGGGTCCTCCACGTTCAGGGCCAGTTCCACCCCGCCGCCGGGCGGCGCGTAGCGCGCGAAGCCGATTCCCGGCTGCCGCTCCTGGAGCATGGCCCAGTCCCTGTGGTCCACCTCGTCCGCGTCCAGAGACCGCGTGAGGAAGGCGGCCCGCCGGAGGGCATCGTCCGGCATGACGCGAATGACGAGGGTGTCGAGGTAGGGCAGGCCCTGCTCAAAGTAGGCGGGGTTGGCCAGGAACACGTAGCGCAGGTCCGGAGACACCTCCCGGGTCAACCAGGGGCCGGTGCCGATGAACGGGCCGTCGCTCAGGTCGTCCATGTTCAGCAGCTCTCGCGGGAGCACCTTCGTCATGCCGTCGGCCAGTGCGAGCGGGAAGTCCGCGTCCGGGGCCCTCAGCGCAAACACCAGGTCGGACCCCTCCGCATGCACGGTCTCAAGGTTGGCAAGCAGTCCGGCGTTGGGCCATCCGGCCGTCCGCTGGCGCGCCAGGCTGGCCATCACGTCCTGCGGCGTCAGGCCCCGGCCGTTCACGGGCGCCGCGTCGTGCCAGCGCACCCCGTCCCGCAGCGACACCCGCAGTGTGGTGGAGTCTTCCCACGCCCAGGACTCGCAGAGATCGCATTCGATGGCCAGACTCGGCGTCCGCACCTCAGGGCCCGAGGCGAAGCGCAGCAGCCGGCTGTACACGATGCCCGGGCCAAACGCAGCCAGCGCCGGCGCCGACGACCGATGGACGTCCAGGTCATCGAGCACCGTCCTCGAGGAGATGGTCAGCCTGCCGCCGCGCGTCACCACGGCCGTCGGATCCGGCTCGATCGGCGGGACGGGCGTCGTAGTCGGGTGCGTGGCGGGCTCCGGCGTCGATGGGTCGGACGGCGTCGCCAGCGGGAGGGGTGTGGAAGGCATGATGGGTGTGCCCGCCGACGGGGACTCCGTTTCACGGCAAGCCACGAACGCCAGCACTGCCAGCGCCAGGAGCAGGACCAGCCGCGTCATGCGCGGCCAACCCTGAGAGGCTGAGACGGAGAACCGGGCATCTCGTTATCGCTCCTTGCGTGAATGGGGAAAGAGGCGTTCCCTGGTGGTAACGCAGCGACCTTGCGGGCCGAGGCGCCGCTGCGGGTATAGAATATACTAGCCGGGATACGGACACCAAGGATGGCGTGACAGCGACGTGTTTGTTGACTCCCACACCCACCTGGACGACTTCCCGCCGGAGGAGCTGGCCGGGGTGCTGGCGCGCGCCCGCGCCGCCGGCGTCGGCGCCATCGTGCTCGCGGGCACGACGCTGGAGTCGACCGCGGTGTGTGTGTCGCTGGCACGGCAGACGCCGATGCTCCTGGCCGGCGCCGGCATCCACCCCATGGACGTGATCGAGCCCGTCGAGGGCGGCATCGTGGAGCAACTTGTGAGCGTGGCCCGGTCGACGCCCAAGGTCGTGGCCGTCAGCGAGACCGGCCTGGACTTCGACAAAGGGGCACCGGACCTGGCGTTGCAGTACCAGGCCTTTCGCGCCCAGATACGCATTGCCCTGGAGCTTGGGCTGCCGGTCATCTTTCACTCGCGGGAGATCCCCGGCCAGCCGGACCTGCACCAGGAAGTGCTGAAGGTGCTGCGGCAGGAGCAGGGCTGGCGCGTCGGCGGGGCCATGCACTACTTCCAGGGGGACGACCGCACCGCCCGCGAGTGCGTCGACCTTGGCATCTACGTGTCCTGGGCCAAGCCGCTGCTGCGCCGCCCGGACCTCCAGGCCATCGCCGCGGAGCTCCCGCTGGAGCACGTCGTGTTGGAGACGGACACCTACCCGCAGCCCTTCAAGGGCAGCCGCGACAAGTGGACGGAGCCCAGGGACGTGCCGCTGGTTGCCGAGAAGCTGGCCGAGCTCAAGGGCGTTCCGGTGGAGGAGGTCGAGCGGGTGACGACGGCCAACTTCATCGCCATGTGCGAGCGGGGCGGCGCGCCGGGCCGGGTGGATGCTGTGCGGGCCGCGCTGGCCGGGTGATGCCCCTGGATACCGGCATTTGCCGGTATGACGATGAGGTTACTGCAACCCCTCCAGGTACTCCCGCAGACGGTCGACGTATGCCCGACCGCCCACGTCCGGGAGGCCGTCGTGGTTTGCGCCCTCGACTACGTAGAGGGACTTCGGCTCGTTCGCGGCCTCGTAGAGGGCCTGGCCCGCGCTGAGGGGCACCGTGTCGTCGGCGTCGCCGTGCACGAAGAGGACGGGCACGTCCAGGCGGCCGATCTTGGCGATGCTGTCGTAGCGGGCCGCAATGATCCGCTGCGTGACCCACACCGGCAGCCACGGGCGGACGATCTCCCCCATATACGCGATGGAGGGGAAGCCCGACTCCAGGATGAGGCCATGGGGCCGGTGACGCGTCGCCAGCTCCACCGCGACGGCCACGCCAAGGGAGCGGCCGAAGTAGACGATGCGCCCTGCGTCCACGTCGTCCCGCGACTGCAGGTAGCGCAGCGCGGCCTCGGCGTCGCGGTACAGGCCGTCCTCGGAGGGCGTGCCGGGGCTCTTGCCGTAGCCGCGGTAGTCGAAGATGAAGATGTTGACGCCCAGGCCTTCGTGCAGCGTGCGCACGTCCGGCAGCCGGTGGCCGATGTTCCCGCCGTTGCCGTGGTGCCACTGCAGCGTCACGCCGCTTTCGCCCGGCACGAACCACCCGTGCAGCCGCCGGTTGTCGGACGCCTCGAAGAAGACGTCCTCGTACGCCATGCCGTAGTCGGCAGGCGTGCCGACGACCTCCTGCGTGGGGAAGTACACAAAGTGTTGGTCCAACATGCCGGACGCTCCCGACCAATAAGCTAGTACGAGCAGGACGACGAGGGCCAGCCCAGCGCCCGCGAGGAGGCGGCGCACCTCTGGTTTCACCCTTCGATTTCCCTCAGGGCGAACGGGGCGGCGGATGTCTGCGGCCACAGCTAACTCACCGGCGCAGGTTCAGCAGGCCCCGCAGCAGCTCGGCGGCCACGGCCTTGTCCAGGGGGAAATTGTTGTTGCCGCACTTGGGAGACTGGATGCAGCCGGGGCACCCCTCCTGGCACGGGCACTCCTCCACCGCCTGCAGCGTCGTGCGCCACAGCGCCTCGACGGCCTCGAAGCCGCGCTCCGCGATGCCGATGCCGCCAGGGTAGCCGTCGTAGATGAAGACCGTGGGCACGCCGGTGTCCGGGTGCATCGGCGTCGACACCCCGCCGATGTCGGCGCGGTCGCACAGGGCGAAAAGCGGCAGGACGCCGATGGCCGCGTGCTCGGCGGCGTGGAGCCCGCCCGCCAAGTCGCCCTTGCGGTTGAGGATGTCCTCTACCGTCACCGGCGGCGCCTCAAATCGCAGCGCAATTGTGCGGAACCGTTGCGCGGGCAGTTCCAAGTTCACCGTGCCCACGCTCTGCTCGTTGCGGTAGGCAATCTTCTGATAGCCGACCACCTGCCTCGTCACGTCCACAAGGCTCAACGCAACGTGAACGCCGGCTGAGACATATCGGGAAGCCAAGTCCTTCAGCAGGTGAATGTCGGTCGTGTGACGCGCTTCCGTATAGTAGTTTGTACGGGTCCGCCGCACTACGGCAGTCTCAGCCTTCAAGTCCAACTCATCCACCATATAGCCCACGCCCTGGTGCAGATAGATTGCGCCCCTATGCAACTGCGAAAAAGCGGACGATTCATCGATCCCCTGCTCCAAGAGCGCACCGCTGTCGCGGTCCACCACCGTGTACATACTCTCCGAGGCCGAGCGCAGTTGAACGCGTTGCGCTGGTTGGTCGACTGACGGGTGCAGGTGCCATCGCCCCAGGCGCTCATGCAGTTGGTCAGAGGCCGCCAATTCATCCATACGCTCTCGCAGAGTCGTGCCGAAATAGGCTGCGTCGCCCATCGTCAACGGCGCTTCGTGGGCCGCACACAGCAGGTGGGCCAACAGGATGTTGGGGTTTTCCGGAGCGACCAGCGCGTGCTCCACGGGTCGTCCATAGAAGAACTCCGGGTAATGCATCAAATATTGGTCAAGTGGATCGTCACGAGCCACCAATACTGCCAACGATGCCTCACGGCGACGGCCTCCACGGCCTGCCTGTTGCCACGCGCTGGCTACGCTGCCCGGATAGCCCGTGAGGACGGTCGCATCCAGCCCGCCGATGTCCATGCCAAGCTCCAGCGCGTTGGTGGCGGCCACTCCCAAGAGCAATCTGTCTTTCAATCCCTTCTCCGTCTGCCGCCGTTGCTCCGGGAGGTAAGTGCCCCTGTATGGCGCAAGCCGCTGTGCAAGCCTGGCGTCCTTCCTTCCCACCTGTTCACGAGCCGCACTGAATACCATTTCCGCCAGCCTGCGAGTGCGCACGAAGGCCACGGTCTGCACGTCTTCCTGGACAGCCTCCGCGAGCAGCCTCGCCGACTCGCTCTGTGCGGTTACTCGACCTACATCCCCTGGGTTGCCCTGGTTTTGGGGAACGGCCTTGTCCCCTTGCAGCAGCGGCGGGTTCCAGAAGATAAACCGCTTCTCGCCCGTTGGCGCTCCGCTCTCCGTCACCGCTGTGAATGACTCGCCGGTAAGGTTCTCCGCCAACTCCGCCGGGTTGCCGATGGTCGCCGAGCAAAGGACGAAACGCGGCTCGGAGCCATAGCGGGCACACATTCGTCGCAGTCGGCGCAGTACCATGGCCACATGTGAACCAAACACGCCCCGATAGTAATGCGCCTCGTCAACAACCACCGTCCGCAACCTCGCGAACAACGACTCCCAAAGCTTGTGGTTGGGCAGAATCCCAAAGTGAAGCATATCTGGATTGGTGATAAGAACTCTCACAGTTTGGCGGACCGCACGGCGCTCTTGGGTGCTTGTGTCTCCGTCGTAAGTGGCGAGTTCCGGGCACCGGTCGCCAGCCAGCTCCCGCAGCGCCTTGATCTGGTCCTGGGCCAGCGCTTTGGTGGGGTACAGGAATAGCGCCCGCGAAGATCGGTCCTCCAGCCAGTCATGCAGGACGGGGACTTGGAAGCAGAGACTCTTGCCGCTGGCGGTCGGCGTGGCGACGACGACGTTCTGGCCGGCCAGCGCCGTATCGATGGCCTCCGCCTGGTGGGAGTAGAGGGGCCAGCGGCCCAGTTCTGTGAGTCTCGCGACGAGGGACGGGTGCAGCACAGCCTCAGGCTCCCGCACGACCGCCTCGCGGGCGGGCACGACGCGGTCGTCCACCACCTGGTCCTTATACCACTCCTGATCCCGCACTTTGGCGAGGAACCCCTCCACATCCACGCGGGAGAGTGTAGCACAGGGAGCGCCGGCTGAATGACGTGAGGTGGGGGAACGGTGGCGTCCCGGGCGCCAAATTGTTTCGTCATCATCCGTAGCTGCGGGGTGCGCCGGCGGGGAGTCGTTTTGTAGGGAAATTGGCACATCGCAGCTACAAGCCGAAAATGTGCGCCCAGCGGAAACAATTCCCGTTTCTCCCATGATGCGCAGCGCTTGACCAGGGTCGTAGACCACGTCGGCGACGAAAGAGCCAGCGCACGCGATGGGACTGATTGGGCAACTGAGATCCTGCAAATCACCCGTCATGCGGGAAGGGTAGTGTTGAGCGCCGCACAGGGGCAACGGGGCGGTGGCAGGGTGGGGGAAGCGGCGGCGGACGGCAGAAGGCCACGGGGTTACGCGGCCTCAGTCGAGTGAAGTTCCAGCCTCGGCGCGGTTGCGCCTACTCGACCTGGATGGCGAATACGTTTCGCCTGCCCCAAAACCCGGCGTTACCGTACAGGACTCCATCGACGACGGTCACCGGCCTGCAATTGGAATCGAAGAGAAAATGCCCCTCCGGCATTCCGGTCAAGGCGTCAAGCGCCACCACAGCGCCATAGGACGGGACATAGACGCGCCCACCGGACGCCGAAGGCTGAATCAGTGCTTGCCCCGGCGCGTATTCCCATTGAAGGCTGCCCGTAGCGGCGTCCAGGGCGTGAATGGCGTGGTGCTCCTTGTCTTCATCGACCAGAACGCGGACGTAGACATTGCCCCCGGACACCAGCGGCGTCCCGGTCACCCTACCCTCCGGCCGGTGTTTCCAGCCCACCTCTCCGGTCGACAGGTCCATGGAATAGAGCAGACTGCTTGCTGTGACGATGTAGGCACTATCGCCGGCGAAGTCCGGCGCATGGTATAGACTGCCATGTGTCGCGTATCTTCGGCTCAGCTCTCCGGATTTCGGATCGACTGCGTACAGGTATTGGCCTGCTCCATATGCACCAAAGTAAATTGTGCCGCCATGCTCTACTGCCGAGGTGCTGATCCACTCGTCCACCGGGAACCGCCAGGCCAGTGAGCCGTTGGACGCGCCCAGCGACATGAGGTAGTCCCGGCGCGCAGGGCCATCACCGTCGTGAGTGTTCACTGTGTAGAAGACGTTTCCGTCGTATACGGCGGCGGAGCCTCTTGGGTTCCCGTCCACCAGGTGCTCCCAATTAAGCGTCCCATCCAGGGCGTCAAGGGAGCGGATATACTCGGCCACGGGACTGTGAACCGAAACGCCAACGTAGATGCTCCCTTCCGCCAGTTCCGGCAGAAAATGCCAGCCACCGCCGAAGGCCTGCCACATCTCCTCTCCGTTGGATTTGGCATACGAATAGAGGGTTGTGCCATAGGCCAGATACACCCTCTTGGGGCCCACTTGAATGAATTCAGCGCAACTCCCTGCTGTCGCATCTACCCCCGTGGCCCAGATCAGGTCTCCCAAGTAACCCTCTTCCACTAACGCTATGATTACTCGGGCATGCACGAGTCCCGCGGCCTGGTCGCCGAAATGCCACGAGAGGTCACCGTCTACAATCACCTCATCCCTGGACCCCAGCTGGGTGCGCATCACGACGAATCCGGTCACCGACGAATGGCCTTCCAGTGCATCCAGTTCGCACGTTGCTTCCGCACAAGACCCCTCATCCAGGTGGGCAAGCGCCAGCGTTGCGGGTCCACCGACCTCAAACGCCAGGGTTATATTGCTGGCCCGTTCAGGCGACACGTTCGTGACCATGAAGCCGATCCTGACCAGTTCCGACACACCGGCCCCGGCGCTTTCGTCGTCAAACGCCAATGACAATTGCGCTTCGGGAAGCGGCGTGGGAGCAGCTGTGGCCGTGAGCACAGGCGTTGGCGTCAGGAGGGTGGCAAAGGACGGCACAGGCGTTGGCGTCAGGAGGGTGGCAAAGGACGGCACACGTGTTGGCGGGGGCGTGCTGGCAGGAGGTGGAGTTGCAGAGGGGCCAGCGACAGGGGTCTCGCTCCCTTCGACCAAATCACTTTCAGTCATCGCCACGGGGCCACAGGCGGCCAAGGTAGCCAACAGGGTTCCCGAAAGGACCGCCATCACCAGAAAATATCGGAGACAGTCCACCATGAGCGTCCTTCCCACGCTGCACAGCAATTCACGTTACCCGGCCAGGGAAATGCCGCTGTCGATAAGCAGACGCACAGAGTCACTGCAATCGCGTCCCGGCGTGGCCGATGCCGTCCGCGCGGAGCCGACGGTCCCGGTCCATGCAACAGGGGACTTCTGCGAAGGCTTGCAGCCCCGAACGAGGCAAAGGCTGAGTGGCGTCCCGGGTGGGAGTCGAACCCACGACCATCTGCTTAGAAGGCAGCCGCTCTATCCGCTGAGCTACCGGGACGCGGGACGCCCTAACCCGATGGTAGACCTCGCCCAGAAAGGGTGTCAAACGAGGGTGACGCCCCGCCCAGCCTCGCCCCTCTGGATTCCCGCCTGCGCGGGAATGACGGTGGGGATGGGCGCTATCTCGGCATCTCGTCCAGGGTGACGAGGAGCTCTATCGGCTGGCCTTCACGGAGGAAGACGGCAAGCGCCTCCTCGCCGACCTCCAGCTCCTCCCGCATGACCCGCTGCAGCGTCCGAAGCGAGTCGATGTCGTGGCCGCCGATGTTGATGAGGATGTCGTTCTCCTGGATGCCCGCTTCCTCCGCCGGGCTGTCCGGCCAGACGCGGCCGATGATGACCCCCCGGCGGTCGTCGAGGTCCATCTGGAGCGCGATGGGCGCGGTGATGTCGGAGATGCCGACGCCCATCCACGGCCACCGGACGCGCCCGTGCTGGAGGATGGACTGCACGACGGGCACGACGGTGAAGCTGCTGACGGAGAAGCCCATGCCCTGGGCGCCGCGCACGACGGCGGTGTTGATGCCGATGACCTCGCCGTTCATGTCCACCAGCGGGCCGCCGCTGTTGCCCTCGTTGATGGCGGCGTCCGTCTGGATGAGGTCCGTCAACGACTGCTGCTGCGTCGTCAGCGAGCGGTTGAGGCCGCCCACGACGCCGAGCGTCACCGAGGGCCCGCCGGGCAACCCGAGCGCGTTGCCGATGGCGATCGCCCAGTCGCCGACGCGCACCGAGTCAGGCGGGGCGAACGGCAGCGCGGGGAACGGCCCGTCCCCCTCGATCTTCACCACGGCCAGGTCGGTTGCGGGGTCCACGCCCACGACCGTGCCGTCGTAGTGCTGCCCGTCGTCTGTCGTGATCAGGATGCGCGTCGCGGCGTGCACGACGTGGAAGTTCGTGACGAGGTAGCCGTCGCTGTGGATGATGACGCCGGTGCCATTGGCGGTGGCGCCAAAGCTGCGGAAGAGGAAGGTGCCGGTCTCGACGCGGGTGGTTATGTTGACCACTGCGGGCCGAACAGCCTCAACGACCTCGGCGATGGAGGGCAGGGAGGAGGGCGCAGGCCGGGAGACCTGCGAGGCCGGTTCGGCGACGACGGCCGTCTCCTGCGCGGCGGCCGGCTCGGCGGACGACGGGGGAAGGTCCGTCGGGTTGCCGCCGCAGCCGGCGACGAGCGCAAGCATGGTGAGGCCAATGAACAGGGCCGACAACCGTGGACGTGCTGATCGCATCACCGGGCGCCTCCCGCTGTGGACCGCCGGTGCGGCGGCGGCTAGGACTCCTCGTCTTCGGAGGCGTCCTCTTCGCCCTCCTCGACCACCAGCTCCGGCTCCGGCGGGGCCTCGGGCGCACCGGGCTCCGCTTCCTCGACGGCCTCGCCGACCGGGGCGGTGACGTGGGCGATCATCTGCTCGCCGTCCGTCAGGATGGTGACGCCGTCCGGCGCCGTGAGGTCTGAGACGCGGACGACCTTCTCGAAGTCGTCCAGCACGGAGACGTCCACCAGGATGGAGCCGGGAACATCCAGCGGCCGCGCCTCGACGGTCACGGCGTGGAGGTTCTGGATGAGGCTGCCGCCGAGGTGCGTGGCGGGCGAGTCGCCGGTCAGCTCCAGCGGGACGTCGATGGTGGTCGTGGCGGCGACGTCGACGCGGAAGAAGTCGACGTGGAGCACGTCAAGCGTCAGGGGGTGGAACTGGATCTCCCGCACGAAGGCGAGGCTGCGGTCGCTGGTGCCCTCCGTCATGACCTCGACGGGCCGGTTGCGGCCGATGTGGGTGAGGACGCGGCGGAGCACCAGGGAGTCGACCTGCAGCGCCCGCGGCTCCTGGCCCGCGCCGTAGATGTGGATGGGAGTAATCCCCTGGCGTCGGAGGTTGCTGACCTTCTTGCCCAGCACCGTCCTCGGCTGGACGGACAGCGTGGCGACCTGTGTGGACATGGGGCTACTCCTCTTGCATGCAAAGTACAAAGATCTATTGTAGTGGAAGTTGGCGGGACAGGGAAGCGTGGCGTATTTGAACGGGCAGGCAAGCAGCTAGCCGAGCAGGTTGAGCGCGCCAAGGGCAACGACAACTGCAATGCCGGTGCCAATAACCCACCTGATCAGCCGGTTTTCCGCCGCATGAATCTCGGCCCTGAGGTCACCATGGGCTCGCTCATTGCGCTCCACGAACTCAGAAAACCAGATGAGGAACTGATCGAAAGTCGCCGGTGAATTGGGCTGACCAGCCAAGGATGACCCTCCAATTATGGGTGCAATTACATTAACACACGATAGCGAGGAGGCACAAGCCCCACTCCCCGCGACGGTAGCCGCTCGCCTTGTGGGGGTTAGGGCCCCATGCTATACTTGCGAATTAGGAATCCGCCGTTGACGGGCTATGGCGTGCGCCTTTGCGACACCGGGACGGCGGCGCTTCAGGAGGGCCAACCATGACAACGTCGTTCGCGCTGACGCCGGAGCAGGTGCAGCGGTACAGCCGGCACATCATCATGCCCCAGGTGGGCAGCCACGGCCAGCGCAAGCTGATGCAGTCGAAGGTGCTCATCGTCGGCGCGGGCGGCCTCGGCTCCCCCACGGCCCTCTACCTGTCGCTGGCCGGCGTGGGCACGGTCGGCCTGGTCGACTTCGACGTGGTGGACATCTCCAACCTGCAGCGGCAGGTCCTGCACCAGAACGCGGACGTCGGCCGCCCCAAGGTCGTCTCGGCGCAGGAGACCATCAACGCCTACAACCCCGACGTGAACGTGCAGATCCACGAGACCCCCATCAACTCCGAGAATGCCTTCGAGATCATCGCGGACTACGACATCGTCGTGAACGGCGCGGACAACTTCGCCACGCGCTACCTGGTCAACGACGCCTGCTACCTGCTGAACAAGCCGCTGGTGGACGGCAGCATCCTCATGTTCGACGGCCAAGCCACGGTGTACCTGCCGGGCCGCGGCTGCTACCGCTGTCTCTTCCCCGCGCCGCCGCCGCCCGGGGCCGTCCCCAACTGCGCCGAGGCCGGCGTGCTGGGCGCCATCACGGGACTCGTCGGCAGCATTCAGGCCACGGAGGCGCTGAAGCTCATCCTAGGCATCGGCGACACGCTGTCCGGACGCCTGCTGCTCATCGACGCGCTGACGATGGACTTCCGCACGGTGAAGATCCGCCCGAACCCCAACTGCCCCCTCTGCGGCGCGGAACCCACCGTCACCGAGCTCATCGACTACGAGGTCTTCTGCGGCCTCCCCTCGGCGTCCGCCAACTAGGCCCGGCCGCCCCATGGAACGACAGGAGATCCCCCCGCCCAGTACACAGCCGCGCCCAGCGTCGGCGAAGGACGGCATCCTCGACGCCATCGGCGATACGCCCCTGGTGCACCTGCCGAACCTGAGCAAGCCGGGCGTCAACATCTACGCCAAGCTGGAGGGCCACAACCCGACCGGCAGCGTGAAGGACCGCATCGCCAAGTACATGATCGCCAGGGCGGAGGCGGACGGCCTTCTCACGCGCGACAAGGTAGTCCTGGAGCCCACCAGCGGCAACACCGGGATCTCCCTCGCCATGGTGTGCAAGGTGAAGGGCTACCGGCTCAAGGTGGTCATGCCGGAGAACGTCAGCCCGGAGCGGGCGCAGCTCCTGGAGGCCTTCGGCGCGGAGGTGACCTACAGCGACGGCGCGGGCGGCAGCAACTACGCCATCGTCGTCGCCAAGCAGATCCTGGAGGACGACCCCGGCACCTACTTCATGCCCTACCAGTACGGCAACGAGCACAACCCGCTGGCCCACTACGAGACCACCGGCGCCGAGATCCTCGAGGCGCTGCCGGAGGTCGACACCTTCGTGGCCGGGCTGGGCACCGGCGGCACCCTCATGGGCGTGGGCCGCCGCCTCAAGGACCACAACCCGGACGTGCAGGTCGTCGCCATCGTCCCCTCGCCGGAGGACGCCATCCAGGGGCTCCGCAGCCTGGAGGAGGGTTTCATCCCGCCCATCCTGGACACGTCGCTGCTGGACGCCCGCATCATGATCGAGGGGCAGGAGGCATTCGCCAGCACGCGCTACCTCATGGAGCAGGAGGGCATCTTCGCGGGCGTCTCCTCCGGCTCGGTCATCGCGGGGGCGCTGCGCGTCGCCGACCGGATGGAGCGCGGCAACATCGTCTGCCTGCTGGCCGACGGCGGCTGGAAGTACCTGAGCACCAACCTCTGGACGACCGACTACGGCGACCTGGAGAGCCGGGTCAAGGGCAAGATCTGGTGGTAGGCCGGGGCCGCTGGGCCGCCCCGCGCCTCCGGCGTCGTTCTCAGCCTCTCCGCTCCGTCTTCCTCACCCCCTGACACCGCCCCGTTGCCCGCGCGCGGCGTCCTCCGCTACCTTGGCGTCATGGAAGACGCTGCCATGGACTCCAATCGCATGAGCGGGATCACTGCGGCCATGATCCCATCGTGGCGTTATCGCTTGCGGACGCGTCCGCCTGCGCTTCGACGCGCCACGGCAGGGATTCGTTTCCCCCGGGGCAATATTGGCTTTGTAGCTGCAACGTGCCACGGCCCGTACAAAGCGAATAAAAATCGAATACGCGTCGCAGCGTTGAAGGGCCGGGAAGCGGTTCGCCTGGGCGCGGTGTCCGCGCTGGGCCTCGTCGACGATAAACAGGACAACCCACGGGAACTCCCCTCGCCCCCATCGCCTTGCCGACATCGTCCTCCTTTTGTATCCTATGGCCCCGGCAATACATGAGATTCCGCTCGGAGATGCCGTATGCCTATCGTCGACGAAAATGCCTTCAAGGGCGCCGCGGGCAGCTTCGGTTCCGGCGTGACCGTCGTGACCACCAACCAGGACGGCAGGGTGCATGGCATGACCGTCTCCGCCTTCGCGTCGGTGTCCCTGGACCCCCGGCAGATCATGGTGTCGCTGCGCACGGGCAGCCGCGTGCAGGCGATGATCGAGCAGTCGAACGTCTTTGCCGTCAGCATCCTGCGGGAGACACAGAAGGAAGTGGCCTCCCACTTCGCGACGCGCGGCCTCGAGATTCAGGAGGGCACGTTCCCGCAGTTCGAGTGCATGACCAGCGTCACCGGCGCCCCCATCTTCGCGGGCTCGCTGGCCCACTTCGACTGCACCGTCGCCCACGCCTTCGAGTGCGGCGACCACGTCATCTTCGTGGGCGACGTCGTGGCCGCCGAGTCGGACGAGGGCGAGCCGCTGATGTACTACAAGGGCGCCTTCCGCGGCATCCGGGACTGGAACGGCGGCTAGGCTGGCGAGAGCCCCCACCGGCACGCGCACCCAAAGGAGTAATGGAACATTGTCCATTGACATCACCGGCGCCAAGGGCGCGCTGACCGGAGAACGCTACATCCAGAGCCTGCGCGACGGCCGCGAGGTGTGGCTGGACGGGGTGCGCGTCGACGACGTCACGACACACCCGGCCTTCTCCGGCATGGTCCGTGAGATGGCCCGCATCTACGACCTGCAGTACACGGACGAGTACCGCGACCTGATGACCTTCGAGTCGCCCGAGACGGGCAACCGCATCAGCTACTCCTACAGCCTGCCGCGCACCTACGAGGAGCTGATGGCCCGCAAGCGCAACTCCGAGATATGGATGCAGGAGAGCTTCGGGCAACTGGGCCGCACGCCGGACTTCTGCTCCTCCATCGTCTGCGGCTGGTACGACGCCCGCCACGAGCTCGACAAGTACACGCCGAAGCTGGCCGGCAACGCCGAGCGCTTCCACCGCTGGGCGGCGGAGAACGACATCGCGATGACCCACGCCATCGGCGACCCGCAGGTGGACCGCCGCAGCCCGACCATGGGCGAGAACATTTCGCCCAACAACCCGTGGACCGGCGTGGGCGGCTACGTCATGGAGAACCCGGACGACGACGAGGCCACGGCGCTCCACGTCGTCAAGGAGACGCGGGACGGCATCGTGCTGCGGGGCGCAAAGCAGCTCGCCACGCTGGCGCCGCTCGCCAACGAGTGCCTCGTCTACCTTTCCGCCACCTTCTCCAACCGCGCCGACGCCCGGTTTGCCCAGTGGTTCTCCATCCCCATGAACACGCCGGGACTCGTCACGGTGTGCCGGGAACCGATGTCGGTCTTCCCCGGCAGCTACGGGCACCCCTTCGGCGTCCGCTTCGACGAGCAGGACGCCATGATGTTCTTCAACGACGTCCTGGTGCCGTGGGACCACGTGGTCATGCTCTACAGCAGCGAGGCCGCCGTCCGGCTGCTGGGCCGCATCAATACCTTCGGCGGCTACAGCAGCAACATCCGGTTCTACGAGCGCCTGCGGACGTTCATCGCCACGATCACCATGCTGGCCAAGGTCAACGAGATCGACGAGATCCGCGGCGTCCGGGACCTGATGGGCGAGATCATCTCCTACGCGGAGATGGTGCGGCTGGCCATCCGCGGGATGGACGCCGACGCCCGCCTGAGCGACGGCGACGTTATGGTGCCCGGCGACGGCTTCTCCCTGGGCATCTTCGCCGCCCACATCTCCAAGCGCGTGCTGGACGTGCTGCAGATCATCGGCGGCATGGAGCTGGTCTCGCAGCCCAGCGAGCGCGACCTGGCCAACGAGGAGATCCGCCCGTACCTGGACAAGCTGCTCCCCGGCAACGGCCTGGAGACGCCCGAGCGCGTCCGGCTCTTCCGGCTGGCCTACGACCTGTGCATGACGTCCTTCGCCACCCGGCAGGAGATCTACGAGTACTGGCACCGCGGCGACGTGACGCGCAACCGCTCCAACCTCTACCTGCGCTACCAGCGCGGCCAGGTCGTCGACCGCATCAACGAGCTACTGTCGCGGCCGATGTAGGGCGGCGAGGCCGTTTCTGGGGCCCCTTCGACGGGCTCAGGGCGAACGGGCGTCCGGACTTCCCCATCATACAAACGCAGATGAAAGCGATGGTGAAACGTGAGTCGCGTGGCCACAGGCCATTGGTTGGTCTAGCTGTGCTCCTTGGCGTAGTAGTGCTCGTGGCGTGCGGAGAAGAGCCGCCCGACGTTGCGCCTGAGCTAATCCAGCCTATCGCTATTACCATCAGCGCCGGCGGGCAACACACCTGCGCGATTGCCCTCGACGGTACACCCGTGTGCTGGGGTCGAGACAACTTCGGACAATCATCGGGAGCAATGACTGACGGCCTTCGTCTCAAGGCAATCACCAGCGGCCTTACGCATGCTTGCGGACTATTTGAGAACGATTCATGGCAGTGTTGGGGTTCGTATTTTCGCCGCAATGACCTGCCCCGTCCCTATGAGGTTACGTTGACATCGACTCCACCGTTGCCGCGTGCCAAGCCGGTGGAGCGCGACATACCGGACGGGGATGAGAGGTTCGTGACCATAAGCAGCGGGAGCGGTTCAGACCACACGTGCGCGCTTCGCCGTGGTGGTGAGGCCGTGTGCTGGGGAAGCAACTTTTCCGGTCAGGCTTCTCCATTCGAGGGAGTGCGATACATGGCCGTGAGCAGCGGCTCGAACCACACCTGTGCGCTTCGACCCAATGGCTCGCCCATCTGCTGGAGCGCAAGTGATTGGTACTATCGTGACGAGGCCGACTTGATGGCTGAGTGCAGGGATCTCTTTCCTATTCAGGACCAGTCCACATGGAAAGAAATGGAAAATTTCCTCAACTGTCGGGATTCCGAAAGGCTGGTCCAGTGTGGCCCATCCGAATGGGATGCAGATAACCCCCTATGCCCGGACCGCCGAGCGCGGGCACCTGGTGGAAAGAGCCCGGACCTGCCGCCTGCAGGGTTGAATTTGAGGGTCATCAGCAGCGGTGGAGGGCATACGTGCGGCCTCAAACGGGATGGCTCTCCAATTTGTTGGGGAAGCGGTTTCTCATGGCAACCCTCAACGTTTGCAGGTGAGCGATTTGCGGCGATCAGCAGTGGTGCAAGGCACTCCTGCGCCCTTCACTTTGATGGTTCTCCCGTATGCTGGGGTTGGCATTGGGGCTGGAATAATTTTGGCCAAGCCTCTCCGCCCAAGGATGAGCGGTTCGTGGCTATCAGCAGCGGCATGAATCATACATGTGCCCTCCGGGTGGACGGCACGCCGGTTTGCTGGGGATCGGACGAGCACGGGCAATCCTCACCGCCGGACATCCGCTTTGTGACAGCGATCGGAGATAGCCCGTGATCAATCACTTTCACCCGCGGTTCGTGTATGATCACGCCATCGCCGCACTGAGGAGGTCTCCATGATCACGGGCATCGACCACGTCCACGTCACGACGTTCGACATGGACAAGAGCATCGACTTCTACACCAACGTGCTGGGCTTCCACTTCCTGCGCCGGGTGGAGTTCGGCCCCGAGGACAACCGCCGCGAGCTGGCCTACGTCGGCCTGGGCGACATCCTGCTGGAGCTGCTGCCCCCGCCGCCGGGCGTCGACAAGGTCGTCGGCACGGCGCAGCGGCCGCTGGCCCTCACCGTGACGGACGTCGACGCCGTCATCGCCGACCTGGAGGCGAAGGGCGTCGAGGTCACGACGCAGCCGCGGCCGGGCTTCTCCTTCTACGGCGTCACCGCCGTCGTCACGGACCCCAGCGGGCTGGCCATCGAGCTGCGCGAGTGGCGCGGCCCCGACGGCCCCCACTACATGGAGTGGCAGCCGGAGGTGGAAGGCGCGGTCCGGACGGGGTAGGGGGCGCGCGGCCCGCCGTGCTGCCCGTGCGATGACGCTCGCTAGGCCATCGCGGTCATGAGCTCCTTGACCTTCTCGTCCTCGAGGAAGTCCGCGTCGCGGGGCAGGATGTACGACCATGCCCGCACCTGGTACATGTCGCCGTTGTAGGGTTGCTCCGGCTCCTTACCCCCCATGAAGGCCTTGGCGGAGTTGAGCAGATAGCGGCGCATGGCGATGATGGCGCTGTCGCTGGTGCCGAGGTGCTCCCTGGTGCGGTCCGCGATGGCGCCCATGCCCTCGACGACCGCCGTGTCCTGCTCCCGCGTGCCGACGATGCCCGTGAACGAGCTCGTGCGCTGCAGCGTCCGGTCCTGCAGGAAGTGGTTGGCCCTCGTCGCCTTCAGCTTGCCCGTCACCGGGTCGAGGCTGGAGATGTGCGGGCTCGGGCCGGAGAGGATGCCGTAGTTCTCCTCCTCCGTTAGCGGCTCCACCGGCGACCACGTCACGCACCAGACGTCGGTGTGCTCGTCGTCGACGGGCACCCACATGTGGCCGTGGCCCCGCCGCTGGTCCACCTGCATGGCGATCATCGTGTAGAAGGGCATGAGCCACTGGTTGATGCGCCAGTAGTGCGTGTCCTCCTCGGCGTTGCGCTGGGTGGCCAGCATGATGCCGTACTCCGTGGGGCGGATGATCCACCGCGGCGACTTGTCCGACAGCCAGTACTTGTACTCGCCGCTCACCTGCTGCATCCCCCAGCCGAGGTCCCGGTGCAGGAAGCCGATGTGGCTGGAGTCGATGTCGCCCTCCGTGGCCTGCACGAAGTTGCACTCCTGGTTGTACCGCACGATGTAGCGGTGCGAGGGCGGCACGCGGAACCACTCGACCTGCGGCAGCTCCGGTTTCTTGTCTGCCGGGCCGAAGTAGCCCCAGATGACGCCTCCCCACTCCTCCGTCGCGACGCCGATGGGCCTCACCTTCTTCGCGAACTCGTACTGGGCCGGCTCGGAGGGCATGTCAACGCAGTTGCCCGCTGCGTCGAACTTCCAGCCGTGGTAGATGCACCGCAGGCCGCACTCCTCGTTGCGGCCGTAGAAGAGCGGTGCGCGGCGGTGGGGACAGAGCGCCTCCAGGATGCCGATTACCCCGTCGGTGTCGCGGAAGGCGACGTAGTCCTCACCGAAGACCCGTACCTCGCGCGGGTCGGAGTCCGGCCCCGGCAGGTCCTCGGACTGCAGGACGGGCACCCAGAATCGCCGCAGCAACTCGCCCATCGGCGTGCCGGGGCCTACCCGGCAGAGCAGCTCGTTGTCCTGCGCGTTCAGCATTTCTTTTCCCCCTGCTGCCCGGTCCAGAGCGGGCGCTTCCTCATATTCTCAGGGCATGCGCCCGGGCGTGTTTACCGCCAGCGCGCGAAGGCGAGGCCGCAGCCGGTCCCCGCCGGCGAGCGGTAGCCCGGCAAGTAGTCCAGCAACTCCATCTCCAGGTGGTCGGCGGCGCCTGCGGCGGCGATCCAGCAGAGCACCTCGCCCTGCGAGCCCTGCATCCACGTGCGCGGCAGCGCGGCCAGCTTGTCCATATCCCGCTCCGCCATGCCCGCGAGCGCCAGCCGGTCCAGCTCCTCGTCGACGATGCCGACGCTCAGCCCGCCCGTCGCGACGACGGCAACGCGCTCGTTGCCGGGCCACGAAAGCAGCGCATTCCGCACAGCCTTCCCGAAGTCGTACAACCGCTTGGGCGTCGGCTGGTTGGGCGGCGTGTGCACGTTCAGGATGACGGGCACGAAGGGGACGGACTGGCCCGGCGGGGTCAAACGGTCGATGAGGTAGCCGAATCCGTGGGCCATCCCCTGGCCCTCCGGCTGCACCTCCGCCGACGCCACGTCGAACTCCATCTCGATGAGCCGCTCGACGAGGTGCAGGCCGAGCGCGCCCGCCGTGGCGTGGTCGCCCTCCTCTTTGCCCCACGCCTCGGCCATCGTCCGCGTCATCTCGTCGGCGCCCTCCGGCACCTTGCGGGGGATGAGGTGGTAGGAGTCGGCCCAGTAGATCATGATGGCCGGACGGTTGTCGCCGAAGATGTTCTCGTCCTCGTCGTCGCCCATCATGACGACGACGTCGGGACGCGCCTCGGCCATGCTGTCCACGAGGGTCTGGATGTGCTGCTGCACGAGGGCGTGCTTGCGGGCCATCTCCTCGGGCGTCAGGTGCTCCGCGACGTTGGCCGGAGCCTTGGGCAGCAACTCCTCGTAGTTGGTGGGGTTCCCGTAGCGGTCCTTGATGCGGGTGCTGCGCTTGTCGCGCTCGCCGAGCGCCGGCCACATCTCCGGCGGCAACGACGTCATCGGACTCCGGCTCGTCGCGATGGCCAGGACCACGTCCGCCATGGCACACACCCTTTCCGTGCGCGGTCGCGCGAGACGCTAGGCCCTGCTCCGGCGAAGCGTCACGTACGTCACAGTCGTCGAGGTTATCAGGCTCAGCAGCCCGCCAATGAGGATGTCGATGGGCACCAGCGCCCCCGGCCAGCCGGAAAACGTCACAAAGATCGGCGCGATGTAGGTGGCGTACGCCGCGCAGCCCAGCACAAAGCTGTTCTGCATCGCCTTGCGCAGGTTGCCTTCCTTCACCGCCGGCTCAATCGCCAGATAGCTGTTCGCAAGGGCAATCAGCGCGAAAAAGGCGAGCAGCGCCAGCATCTCGCCGCCGCCCCACGTGTCCATCTGCTTGCCGAAGGTGTCGAGGATCTTGTCGCTGCCGCTCGCCTCGTGCAGGTTCTCGTACATGCTCCGCGCAATGGGCGAGATGTTCCACACCACGTCCACCACCGCGTACACCACAAAGGCCGCCAAGTATCTGACGTACTGCATGCTCACCTCACTCGCCGGTTGACTGTCCGCCGCACCTTATACCATCCACGGCCCCGGCGCGACAACCCTTGCAGTCGACTACCGCAGCACCATGCCGCCGTCGATGTAGAAGGTCTGGCCCGTGACGTAGGCCGCGGCGGGCGACGCCAGGTAAACGGCCATGAGACCGACCTCGCGCAGGCGGCCGACACGGCCCAACGGGATGCGCGCGGCGGACCGCTGGTCCCGCTCGGCCAGCTCCTCCGCCGTCATGTAGTCGATGTCCGGGAACTGTCCGGGCGCGATGGCGTTGACACGCACGCCGTAGGGCGCCCACTCCAGCGCGACGCTCTCCGTGAATCGCGTGAGCGCCGCCTTGCCCGCCGCGTAGGCCGACATGTTGGCTGCGGGCCGCAGCGCCGCGAAGGACGACACGTTGAGCACGACGCCCTCGCCGCGCTGCAGCAGGTGCGGGCCGAAGACGCGGCAGCCCTCGAAGGCCTCCGTGAGGTTGATGTTGACGATGTCGTGCCACTCCTGGGACGTCATGCCGTCGCCCTCCACCCCGGGCAGGGCGGTGACGGGCTTGCGGATGGAGTCGCCCGCGGCGTTCACCACGATGTCCAGGTGGCCCATGTCGTGGATGGCCTGGCCGGCGAGGAAGTCCATGTCCTCGGCGTGGGTGGCGTCGACGCTGAGCGCGACGGAGTGGCGGCCCATGTCGCGGATGCGCTGCGCCGTCTCACCGGCGTAGGTGTCCGTGAGACCCGTCACGGCGACGTCCGCGCCGGCCTCCGCCAGCGCCAGCGCGATGCCCTTGCCGATGCCGCGGCTGCCCGCGATGACGATGGCCTTCTTGCCCTCCAGGCTGAACTCGGGAATGCTCATAGGTCTCCCCTAACGTGGTTTTGCGGTGGTTGCGGGGTGCGGCGTTACGCGCCCTGCTCTTCCTCATCGAACTCCGGGACGGTGAAGACGCCGAGGTCGACGCCCTGGTGCACGTGGACGATGTAGTCGTCGCGGGTCACGCCCAGCACGTCGACGAGCTCCTCGTCCACCGTCTCCACCAGCTCCTGGATGTGCTCCTGCGTCAGGCTCTCGGCCACGAACAGGCTGGCGTGCACGACGGCGGGGGTGAAGTGCAGGTCGACGCGGCCGATGGGCTGGTCGTCCTCGAGGATGGTGTAGCACTCGGAGCGCTCGGTGCGGACCTCCCGCTCGAAGTAGAAGCCTGGCACGTCCGCCTCCTTCCGGTCCGGCTGCAGGACAGCCGCGAGTGTGGCCTCGCACACACCGCCCCACTGGATTCCCGCCTGCGCGGGAATGACGAAGACAGCCTACGGGCGGGTGTGGCCCTCGCCGAGCACCACCCACTTGTAGCTGGTCAGCTCCCGCAGGCCCATGGGGCCCCGGGCGTGGAACTTGTTGGTGCTGATGGCGAGCTCGGCGCCGAGGCCGAACTCGAAGCCGTCGTTGAAGCCGGTGCTCGCGTTCACGAAGACCGCCGCCGCGTCCACCTCGTCGAGGAACCGCTCCGCCGCCTCGCCGTCCTCCGTGATGATGGCCTCCGAGTGGCCGGAGCCGTAGTGCGCGATGTGCTCCAGCGCCTCGTCCATGGAGTCCACGACCTTGACGGAGCAGATGAGGTCGAGGAACTCCTGCCCAAAGTCTTCCTCGGTGGCGGGCACGACGGACGCGCCGTGCTGCGCCGCCAGCAGCGTGGCGGAGCGGCGGTCGCAGCGCAGCTCGACGCCGGCCTCGCCCATGCGCGACGCCATCAGGGGCAGCGCCTTCGGGGCGATCTGCGCGTGCACGAGCACGGTGTCGAGCGCGTTGCACACCGAGGGCCTGCGCACCTTGGCGTTCGTCGTCACATCGACGGCCGTCTCCAACGCGGCGGCGGCGTCCACGTAGGTGTGGCAGACGCCGATGCCGCCCGTGATGGCGGGCATCGCGGCGTTCTCCGCCACGAAGTTCACCAGCGAGGAGCTGCCGCGCGGCACGATCAGGTCGATGTACTCCGTCATGCCGAGCATCTGCAGCACCAGCGCCCGGTCCGTGTCCTCCACGAACTGGACCGCGTCGCCGAGACCGCCCGCCGCCTCGATGGCGTCTCGGATGATGGCGGCGAGCGCGGTGTTGGTGTGCACCGCCTCCTTGCCGCCGCGCAGGATGCAGGGGTCGCCCGCCTTGAAGCACAGGGCGGCGATGTCGACGGTGACGTTGGGACGGCTCTCGTAGATGACGCCGACGACGCCCAGGGGCGTCCTGCGACGCGTCACGATGAGCCCGTCGGGGCGGGTGTAGCGCTCGATCTCCTGGCCCACCGGGTCGGGCAACGCGGCGATCTCGCGGACGCCCGCGGCCATGCCGGCGATGCGCCCGGCGTCCAGCATGAGGCGGTCCATCAGCGCCGCCGAAAGGCCGCTGTCACGCCCGGCCTGCAGGTCAAGCTGGTTGGCCTCGACGATGCGGCCCGCCTGGGCCTCCAGCGCCTCCGCGACGTTGAGCAGCGCCCGGTCCTTCACGGCCGACGGCGTGCGCGCCAGGCCGGGGGCGGCCGCCCTCGCAGCGCGTCCCTTGGTTTCCAGTTCAGGAGCAATTGCAGTCGCCATGGCGTGCTCCTCTAGCCCGTGGCTTCCTTCGACTTCTCCGCCGCCGCGAACCAGGTGCCCAGAGGCTCGCCGGCCAGCAGCCGCGCGAGGACGTCGGGCAGGTGGCCGTCGGCGATGATCACGCTCGTGCCCGCCGCCGTAGCCTCACGGGCCGCGCTGATCTTGGTGGCCATGCCGCCGCGGGCCCGCGCGTTCGGCGGCGTGCTCACGTCCGCCGAGAGGGCCTCCAAGTCGGGCACCTCGGAGATGAACTCCACGTCCGGGTGGACGTTGGGGTCCGCTGAGTAGAGGCCCGCCACCTCGCCCAGGATGATGAGCAGGTCCGCGCCAAGGAGCCGGGCCACAACGGCGGAAAGCGTGTCGTTGTCGCCGATGATAACGCCCTCGAGCTCGTCGTTGGCGACGACGTCGTTTTCGTTGATGATGGGCAAAACGCCCAGCTTGAGCAGCTCTTCCAGGGTGTTCTGGGTGTTCAGCCGCCGCACCTCGTCGTCGACGTCGCCGCGTGTCAGGAGGGCCTGGGCGACAATGACGCCGCGGGCGCCGAAGAGCCGCTCGTATTCGTGCATCAACCGGCTCTGGCCTATCGCTGCCAGCACCTGGCGCAGCAGGGGCGTCCGCTCCCGGGGCTCCGGCAGGGCGTCGGGCGCGCTGTCCCGCTCCTCCAGGGCCTGGCGGCCAGCGGCCACGGCGCCGGAGGTGACAACCACCACGTCGACGCCGCGCGCCCGCAGTGCGACGACCTGCGCGACCAGGTCCTCGAGCGTCGGCAGGTCAAGCTGGTCGACGGCCCCGGTGAGGAGCGCGGTCCCCAGCTTCACGACCACGCGTCGCGCCTCTGCCAGCGGCCGCTGTGAGGCGGCGCCGTTTGTCGATGCCATGGAGAGTCCTCGTGGCGGGTTTGCCCTGCCATTATACATCAGCCTTAGCTGCGGCGACGGTTTTCGCAACGGAGAGGCCCCGTGCTACAATGCGACGGAGGTCAGCGCGAACGGCGTTCCCCGCCCGCGCTGGCCCTATTGGCGTGTCTTTAGCCAGCAAGAAGCAGCGTTTGGAGCGGGCCATGGCGCTCACCGGCATACTGGACCTTCTCGGCGAATCGGCGGCGTTCCAGAGGGCGCTCGGCGGCGACAGCGGTGGCCCTGCGCCTGTGCACCTCACAGCCCCGGACGCAGCCCGCGCCTACCTGCTCGCCGGGCTCTGCCGCGACCTGCGACGCGTGATGCTCGTGGTCACCGCCAAGCCGGAGGACGCCGACCGTCTCACCGACGAGCTGACGACTGTGCTCGGCGAGGACGGCGACGCCGCCACGGTCCTCCGCCTGCCGGAGAGCGAGTCGCTCCCCTACGAGCGCCTGGCCGAGGACGAGGGCGTCGCGCACGGCCGGCTCGGCGTCCTGTCGGCCCTGCTCGAATACCAGCGCGCCGATGGCCCGACGGGGCTGCTGCTCGTGGCATCCGTTGCGGCCCTCTGCCAGCGCACGCTCCGGCCGGACCAGTTCGAGGACACCACCCACACGCTGACCGTGGGGCAAAGCGTCCAGACGGGGCCGCTGCTGGCCCGGTGGGCGGCGATGGGCTACGTCATGGAGCCCACCGTGGAGGCCCCCGGCTCCGCCAGCCGCCGCGGCGGCATCCTGGACGTGTACCCGCCCAGCGCCGACGCGCCGGTCCGCATCGAGCTGTTTGGCGACGTCATAGAGGACATCCGGCCCTTCGACCCGCTGACGCAGCGGTCGCTGCAGCCGGTCCAGAGCGTCACCGTCACCCCCGCGTGGGACCACCCCGTCGACGCGGCCGCGCTGGACGCGATAGTGGCGGTGCTCGACCCGGACGCGTTGGCGCCCGACCCGCTTGAACGCCTGCGGGAGGACGTGGAGCGCATGGAGGCAGGGGAGAACATCGGCGAGGCGGGCCTGTACGCGGGTTTCCTCTGCGACGGCAGCCCCCTCGACTACCTGCCCGCCGATGCCGCCGTCGCCGTCGTTGAGCCGGATCGTGTGGCCCAGGAGGCCGCGACGCTGGAGGAGCAGGCCGCCGCGCTGCTGGCCGCCAAGGTGGAGCGACGCGAGCTGCCAAGGGAATGGGCATCGCCGTGGTGGGCGTGGGAGCACGTCTGGGGGCGCATCGAGGGGCACGCCAGCCGCCTGCACCTCGACTGGCTGACGCCGTCGGCGGCCGAGGGCCCTGGCGGGCTGCAGGCCGTCCCCGCGCCGAGCTTCTGGGGCCGGCTGGAAGCCTTCGCGAAGGACGCCGGGGAGCGGGCCTCCGCCCGCGAGCGCGTCCTCGTGCTTTCGCACCACGCCGAGCGGCTGCAGGAGGTGCTTCGCGGCTACGACGTCGGCGCGTCGCTGCTCACCGACGTGCTGCATGCGCCGCCGCCCGGCTCCGTCACCCTGGTCGCGACGCCCGTGACGGAGGGCATGCGCCTGGAGCTCGAGTCCGGCCCGCTCACCGTCTTCACCGACACGGAGGTCTTCGGCCACGCCAAGCGCCGCCGCGTCCTTCGCAAGCACGCGGTGCGTCGCGAGGCCTTCTTGACGGAGCTCGTACCGGGCTCCTACGTCGTGCACGTCGACCACGGCATCGCGAGATTCGCCGGGGTGCGGCGTGTGGCGGGGGAGAACGGCGAGCGTGAGTACCTGACGCTGGAGTACGCGGAGGGCGACAGGCTCTACGTCCCGTCCGAGCACCTGGACCGGGTCTCGCCCTACGTCGCGCCGGGGGACGACGCCCCCACGCTGACGCGGCTTGGCGGACGCGAGTGGGCGCGGGCCAAGGAGCGGGCCCAGCGGGCCGCCTGGGAGATGGCGGAGGAGCTGGTGGCGCTCTACGCCGCCCGGCAGGTGCTGCCCGGCCACCCATTCGCGCCGGACACCCTGTGGCAGCACGAGATGGAGGACGCCTTCCCCTACACGGAGACCCGCGACCAGATGGAAGCCATTGACGCGGTCAAGGCCGCCATGGAGGAACCGCACCCCATGGACCACCTCGTCTGTGGCGACGTCGGCTATGGGAAGACGGAAATCGCCGTGCGGGCCGCGTTCAAGGCCGTGCAGGACGGCATGCAGGTGGCGGTGCTGTGCCCGACCACCGTTCTCGCACAGCAGCACTACGCCACCTTCGCCGACCGCCTCAGCCCGTACCCCGTGCGCATCGAGGTGCTCAGCCGCTTCCGCACGGCGCAGGAGCAGGCCGCCACCCTGCAGGCGCTCAGGCAGGGCGCCGTCGACATCGTCATCGGCACGCACCGGGTGTTGCAGAAGGACGTGGAGTTCGCCAACCTGGGCCTCGTGGTCGTCGACGACGAGCAGCGGTTCGGCGTCGTGCACAAGGAATGGTTCAAGAAGATGCGGCGGGAGGTCGACGTGCTGACGCTGACAGCCACGCCCATCCCGCGCACGCTGTCGATGGCGCTGGCCGGCGTCCGCGACATGACGACGGTGCACACGCCGCCGGAGGAGCGGCAGCCCGTCCGCACCTTCGTCTGCGACTACAACGACAGCGTGGTGCAGGAGGCGCTGCTGCGGGAGCTCGACCGGGGCGGGCAGGTCTTCTTCCTCCACAACCGCATCCGCACCATCCACGAGTGGGCTGACCGTATCCAGCGGCTGGCCCCGCAGGCCAGGGTGGCCGTCGGGCACGGGCGCATGGATGAGGAGGAGCTCGCCGCCGTGATGAACGACTTCATGCGCGGCGAGACCGACGTCCTGGTCTCGACCACCATCATCGAGGCCGGCCTCGACATGCCGAACGCCAACACCATCCTCGTCCACCGTCCGGAGATGCTGGGGCTCGCGCAGATGTACCAGCTCCGGGGCCGCGTCGGCCGGGGCACGCGCCACGCCTACGCCTACTTCCTCGTCACGCCCGGCATACCCATGACACAGGCGGCGCAGAAGCGGCTCAAGGCCATGCTCGCCTACCAGGAGCTGGGCGCGGGGTTCCGCATCGCCATGAAGGACCTGGAGATCCGCGGCGCGGGCAACATCCTGGGGCCGGAGCAGAGCGGCCACGTCCACGCCGTCGGCTTCGACCTGTACACCCGCCTGCTGGAGGAGTCGGTGGCACAGCTCAAAGCTGAGCAGGAGGGCGGGCCGCTGCCGCCGAGGATGGACCAGTCGCAGGTGTCGGTTGACCTGCCGCTGGAGGCCTACATCCCGGAAGACTACATCGCGGACCTGCCGCTGCGGCTCGGCGCGTACGGGCGGCTCGCCCGAGCGATGGACACGGAGGAGGCCGTGGTCATCGGCGAGGAGCTGCGCGACCGCTTCGGGCCGACGCCGGAGCCGGTGCAGAACCTCGTCTACGCCGTGCGCATCAAGGCGCTGGCCCGCGCGGCCGGCGTCGAGTCCGTGGCCAAGGAGGGCGCATCCATCGCGCTGCGTTTGCGCAACGGCGTCGGCGGCGCGGGGCCGCTGCTGCAGCGGGAGCTCGGCGCAAACGCCCGCGTCGGCGACGCCCTCGTGCGCGTGCAGGTCAAGGAGGGATGGACGGAGACGCTGGCGTGGACGCTGGAGCGGCTCGCCGCCTTCCGGGAGCGCGTGCTGGAGCTGGCTGGGGGTTAGGGGAGGGCGACAGGGTTGAGCTTACTGAATCGATCGACCCGGTAGATGAAGGGCCGCACCGTGATTTCAGCGGCCTTCATGATGTCGGGCACCGCATTCATAAAGCATCGTGCAATGTCCCACCGGTTGGCATTGGCCCCCCACAGATAAAAGCAACCAATTCTCTGCAATCGGAGAGCGTCGGCTTCACCCTTTCGATGGTGAATCCGATAGTCTTGGGTTAGTAGAAACCACTCCCTTGCGCCCAGCAGGGGTAGCCAGGACTCATCGCCACGCTCAGGGTTTCTGGCAACGTGCGGGAAGTGATCTTGGTAGACCTCGTTGGTAAACGGCGAATGGAGTATCTGCATAGCCCGCGCAATTGCTACCCCCAGGTTCCTATCCCAGAAGAAGGTCATGCGAGGGAGGCCTCGGCAACACCCTCAAATCTAAGAGCATCCATTACTCCGTCGGGAGTGACGTCAAAATCCTCCGAAATCTCGGCAATGCTCTCTCCAGCTTCGAACCGGCCCACAATGGCCCAAGTTTCCAGCCCTTGGACCATGGGGCGGCCCCAGCGAAAACGGGGGTCGATAATCACTTGAGAGCCGAGTCCGGCCGGGTGCCAACGAAGGGCCATTTCGTAGTCGTACTCAAATTCCATGAACTTGTCGCCCAGAAAGTCTGTCCACGCGAGCTGCCCCCGCCGATTCGCCACGATGAGTTGCTCAACACTGGTGAGCCCGAGCGCCTTGTGGTGCTCCATCAAGATGTTCATGCCCTCTGTCTTGAATTGGTAGCGAGTGAAGGGAAAGTCGCATTGGAGGTCCTCTCCAAGGTACCGTCTAGCCTCCCTGATCTTTGCCATGGAAATGCCCTGTTGGCGAAAGAACGACACAAAAGCAACTTCCACAAGCTGAAGGTAGGACAGGCCTTCACGGCGCTCCAGCGACGAGAGAAGCGGATTGGCGCCGCGGTGCCACGCGGCAACGGTATTCGGATGTGCTCCGGCGTAGCGGGCGGCTTGGCCTATTCCGTACGCAGGCAGGAACAGCCTCCCGTACCATGGCTCCTGTTGTATACCCTTCGTCTCCGTAGTCGCCATGAAATTGCACCCCCTCCGGAGGCTGCCGTCTCACACCTCCGGCAATCCTCATTATGCCAGAGGCCGCTACTACCGTCACCGCGTGATTGTCATTGACACCCTACGTCCGCAATGGTACGGTAGTGGCCTATTGCCGTTCTATGCGTGTCGGCGTAAGTCCCCAAGGAGGACCCTGATGATTGAGGTTACCACTGAGGCCGTTGAGAAGCTGAAGTCCATCATGGAGGACGAGGAAGCCGAAGACTCCGCCCTGCGCGTGGTCGTGGTCCCGTCCGGCCACGGCGTCCAGTACATGCTCACCCTAGAGTCCGACCAGAACGAGGACGACGTCCTGACCGTCGTCGAGGGAGTGCGCGTGCTCATCGACCCCGACAGCGCCCCGCTGATGCAGGGCGCACGCATCGACTACGTCGAGGACCTGATGCGCAGCGGCTTCACCATCGACAACCCGAACGTCGCCGCAACCGGTTGCGGCTGCGGAAGCGGCGGATGTGGGTGCGGCGCGGGCGGCTGTGGGTGCAGCGGCCACTAGCTCCCGCATTTCCCAAGGACAAGAGGAGAGGCCCCGGTCGGACCGGGGCCTCTCTCTTTCGGGTTTCCCCTTCCTCGCCTGTGCCTAGACCCTGATCTCCTCGTCTTCCTCGTCCTCGACCTCCTCATCGTGGAGGGCGCGCGTGGAACGCTGCGGCTTCACGGACGCCGGCGGGTCGTCTCCGGCGTCATCGGCGCCCAGGCCGTCGTCGGTCAGCGGGACCCAGCTTGCCGTCACTTCCAGGTCCATGTCGTCGTCCAGGCCCATGTCCATGTCCGTCATGTACGCGGGCACGGCGGCGCCGGAGGGCGGGAACGAGACGATGCCGTTCATCTTGGCCGACTGGTACGTCTCGCGGACGACTACGGAAATGCTGTCGGGGTTCACGGAGGCCACGGCTGCGACGTACTTGTTGCCGCCGTTCTGCAGCTTGATCAGCCGCGCGGCCAGCTTGGGGTCCAGGCGGCCCAGGGGCTGCCCGGTGCAGTTGACCACGGCAACCGTGGCGCCGCTGACCTCCAGCTGCACGACGTCGCCGTTGTAGATGTGGCCAAGGGCGGCCGACGGCGGCGTGCCCACCAGCGCCGTGGTGATGCTCTTGCCGGACTCCTCCAGGAAGACCTGCGGGGCCACACGCCGGACGGAGGGCAGCACGGGCGCGTCCTCCATGCCCGCCATGCGCTCCAGGTTCTTCCGCGCGATGCTGTTGGTGGGCGAGATCTGCAGGCTGCGCTCCAGCGACTTCCGCGCCTCGGAGTAGCGGCCCGTCTCGGCCAGCGCTTTGCCCAGCCGGTTCAGGGCCTCCACGTCGTCTGGGAAGAGCTCCAGGATCTCCCGGTTGAGCACAACGGCGTCCTGCCACTTCCCCTGCGTCGCAAGGGCTATGGCCTCGTTCGCCTTTATCCTCTTTACCTTTGGCTCCAGATTCACCAAAACGCGCTCCATTCCTCACGCTGGAGGGGCATTCCTAGGCGGGCCTGCAGCGGCCGCCAGGGGGCGCTGTCGCTGTCTAGAGCTTCCCCTGCCGGACAAGCGCCCGGTGCTCGATGGCGGTGCACTTGTCCATCACCACGTCCAGCCCGTGCTCTGCGGCCCGGGCCGCCGCCTCGTGATGGATGACGCCCAGCTGCAGCCAGACCGCCTCCGCGCCCGCCCTGATGGCCTGCTCCACCACAGTGGGCACTTCCTCAGAACGACGAAATACGTCCACAAGTTCCACGTGAAAGGGAATCGACTCCAAGTCCGGGTAGCTTTGCTCGCCCAGGACCTCGTCCACCATTGGGTTCACGGGAACGATGCGGTAGCCGTTATCCTGCAGGTACGCAGAGACGCTGTGGCTGGGCCGGTTGGGCCTGGGCGACAGGCCCACCACGGCAACCGTCTTGCACTCCCGCAGGATCTCCTCAATATCGCGCACCACATTCCCCCCGGCGTGTTGACGCCTACGGAGTATCGCTAACGACGCTCCCTTGTCAAGGCATTTTTGACTATGTTTTGCGTTTGAGCGAACATCCAGCCGCAGACGGCCCAGTCTCAACTGGAGTCTTGCATCAAGGCTGTCTGGACACGGCACCTCCGATGTGCTTCCCTAGTCGCAATGAGCAGCGTCGAAGGAACGCCCCCGGCGAAGCCCCTCGTCGAGGTGGTGCTGCCCGCCTACAACGAGGAGCAGGACCTCCCCGGCAGCGTCGAGACCCTGGCCGCATTCCTCCGCGGGCAGCCGCAGTACGCGTGGCGGGTGCTCGTCGCCGACAACGCCTCCACCGACGGCACCCTCGCGGCCGCCGAGGCCCTCGCAGCAGCCCACCCTGAGGTGGAGGCCTTCCACCTGCCGCAGAAGGGCCGCGGCCGCGCCCTCCGCACCGCCTGGCTCCGCAGCGACGCCGACGCCGTCTGCTACATGGACGTCGACCTCTCGACCGACCTCGACGCCCTGCCGCCCCTCGTCGACGCCGTGCTGGACGGCGGCTACGACGTCGCCATCGGCACGCGGCTGGGCCGGGGCGCCCGGGTGTACAAGCGGACGCTCAAGCGCGAGGTGATCTCGCGCTGCTACAACCTGCTCATCAAGGCGATGTTCTGGACGCGCTTCACGGACGCGCAGTGCGGCTTCAAGGCTCTGAGCCGCGCCGCCGCACAGCGGTTGCTCCCGGCGGTGCGGGACAACGCCTTCTTCTTCGACACGGAGCTGCTGCTCATCGCCGAGAAACGCGGCCTGCGCATCTTCGAGGTGCCCGTCACCTGGACCGACGATCCCGGCACGACGGTGCGCGTCGTCAACACCGCGCTGGAGGACCTGCGCGGCCTGCTGCGCCTGCGCTTCGGCGGGGTTCCCAAGCTGGAGTAGGGCGGGGCGCCCGTAGCTGAGAGCCGGAATTGTTTCCCGCCCCGTCGTAGCTGCGCCAAATTGATTGGCGTTTCGTTTTCGTAGCTGCGGTGGCACATTTCAGCTACGAGACCAAAAAGTCCGCTGGTGAGAAACAATTCCTCCCCGTTGGACGCACCGAGGCAGCCGGCTTGGCGGGGGCAGAAGGCTTCGCTTTCCATGGAATGACGGTAGAGGAAGGCGCGGCTAAGGGGCAAGGGGGCGGTGTCAGGGGGGAGCATGGGGGTTAGCAACATAGCAGACGGCTGTCCCACGCCCACCCCTCTGGGTTCCTGTCTTCGCAGGAACGACGATGCGCCCGCGGCAACCCAAACAGCTCCCTGAGAACCTCAAGTCCCGTCACGTGTGCCCCACTGTCTCAAGGTTGATGCATCTGGCTTCACGGCTGCATACTGGTTTTCAAGCTGAGCAAATACGCCAACCTCCTTTATAGGAGCATCGTTTGGCACACGCCAATACCCCTGCCATTTGCGTTGCAGGAATATTGATCAGAGACGGCACGGTATTGCTGGTGCACCGGTCTCCAATGGAGCGTGCATACCCTAATGTCTGGGACTTGTTCGGGGGACACGTAGAAGAAGGCGAGTCAGAGGAAGAGGCACTTCGCCGTGAAGCATGCGAGGAACTGGGTATAGAGTTGCTAGCGTGGGAATGGCTCGACCAAGCTTATGACCCGGCTGAGCCCGCGATCGTACACGTGTATGCCGTGTTCGCTTGGAACGGTGAGCCGGTCAACGCAGCCCCTCAAGAGCACACTGATCTGCGCTGGTTCGGCGTGAACGAGCTACCGGAGTCAAAGGCTCTGGATGCCTACAGGGCACTAGTGGTGAATGCGCTCAGCTGAAACGCTGTCCGCCCAATCCGTTCGTGAGACCCTTCGACAGGCTCAGGGCGAGCGGAGTGGGCGCGTGCTAATTGCAAAAGGAGGGGCCGCCCCAACCGGAGCGGCCCCTCCATGTCTCGTGTAGCGCGTTGCCCTAGATGCCCAGCTTCTCCGCCAGCATCGCGCGCATCTCCTCGACGGTCGCGCGCTGCCAGGCGGGGTATCGCTCCAGCGTGCGAGGCCGCGCCGCCTGCCGGACCTGCGCCTCCTCGGTGCCCTCCGGCAGCTCCTTGCGGGCCTCCTCCACGAACTGCGCACCCTCGGCGTAGCCGATGGCCGGCCGCTCGATCCAGTGGCACAGGTAGTCGCCGCCCCTGGTGTAGAAGACGACGGTGGGGATGGAGCGGAACTCGCCGCGGTTCAGGAACTCGTCCATGATGTCCAAGTTCTCGTCGCGCGGGAAGACGCGCAGCTCCATGCCCGCACCCTCGGCGATGCGCGTGAAGACGGGCAGGCCGCGGTACACGTCCGGGCACCAGTCCTCGCCCAGCACCAGCATCCTGGCGGCGCCGCCGTCGGCGCTGGCGGCCTTGCTGAAGAAGGCGTCGTCGTCCGCCGTGACGGCGGCAGCGGCGGTCTCGGTGTACTTCTCGAACATGTCCTTGTTGACGTTGATCTGCGCGATGTAGTCCGGGTAGGTGAAGCCCTGCCCGTAGCGCTCCGGGGTCACGACGCTCGTCTGCTCTGCCATGCTGTCCTCCTTTGGTTTGTCCCCCTGACCTCAAACTGGTTTTGGTGCGGGCCCGGTCACGCGGGCCCCATGCTAAAAGATCTCTCAGCCCGTCTCCCCGTTGAAGCCCTCCTCAACGCGCCCGTCCGGGTAGACGATGACGGGCACGACGCTGCCGAACTCGCGGGCCTCGTCCATGTACTTCTGGCTATCGTCCACGATCCGCTCGTCGAACTCGATCCCCTGCTCCTTCCACGCGACGCGCAGCGCCTCGCACGTCGGTCAGGTGCGCAGCGTGTAGACGATCGGCACGTTGATCGGCATATTCACAGCCCCTCCTCGACACACGGAGAGTCAGGTGAGTGATTGGTCTGCCGGGAATGGTACAACAGGCGGCGGCAGGTGTCACTGCGCGGCGATGCCCACCGGCAGCCAGTAGTAGTCGCCCGTCTGCAGCGCCGCCGTGGCCCCCTCGATGGCCGACATGAGCGGGTCCGGGTAGACGCCGAGCAGGACGACGCCGAGCACCATCGCGCCGATGAGGGCGAAGAGCAGCGACGGCGTGCGGACGGCCACCGCGCCCGCCTCGTCCTCCGGCGCCTTCTCGATGTACATCTGCCGGATGAGCTGCAGGTAGTAGTAGAGGGAGATGAGGCTCGCCAGCATCGCGACCCCGGCCAGCCACAGCAGCCCCTCGGCCGCCGCCGCGGAGAAGAGGTAGAACTTGGTCAGGAAGCCCGCGAGGAAGGGCAGCCCCGCCAGCGAGAAGAGGCCGACGGTGATCGCCGCCGCCAGGAAGGGCGCCCGGCCCGCAAGGCCCGCGAAGTCCGGGATGTCGTCCTTGCCGGTCGCGTTGTAGAAGGCGGTGATGGCGAAGAAGACGGCGAAGTTGGTGACCGAGTAGCCCACCAGGTGCACCATGAGCGCGTTGGACGCGATGGGCGACAGCGCGGCGATTCCCATGAGCAGGAACCCGACCTGCCCTACGCTGGAGTAGGCCAGCATGCGCTTCACGTTGGTCTGCACGATGGCCACGACGTTGCCGAAGAGCATCGTCAGCGCCGCCATGCCCGCGATGAGCATCTGCCACTCGCCGTAGGCGGGCAGCAGCCCCTCGTAGAAGAGGCGCAGCACGAGGGCGAAGGCCGCGGCCTTGGACCCGACGGCGATGTAGGCCGTGATGGGCATGGGCGCGCCCTGGTAGACGTCCGGCGCCCACATGTGGAAGGGCACCGCCGCCAGCTTGAAGCCGAGCCCCGCAACCAGCAGCGCCAGCCCCAGCAGCAGCCGGCCCTCGACGGCGCCGCCGGCCTCTATCGCGACCGCCATCTCCGCGAAGCTCGTCGTGCCGAGGGCGCCGTACATGAGCACGATGCCGTAGAGGAGCAGGCCGGAGGAGAAGGCGCCCAGCAGCACGTATTTGACCGACGCCTCGTTGGAGCGCAGGTCGCTGACGGCGAAGCCGCTGAGGACGTACAGGCAGAAGCTCAGCAGTTCCAGCGAGAGGTAGGCGGTCAGCAGCTCGCCGGACGCGGCCATCATCATCATCGCCAGCACGGAGACGATGATGATGGCGTAGTACTCGCCCGGGTGCGTCAAATGCTTATTCACGTAGTGGACGGAGCCGAGGATGACCGCGATGCCGATGCCCATGGAGACGACCTTGAAGAAGAGGGCGTAGTTGTCGACGCGGTAGAGGCCGTTGAAGAGCGTGTCGTGCTCGTCCAGCAGGAAGGGGATGGTGAAGGCGGTGATGAGGGCGAGGCCGGCGGCGGACACCCAGGCCAGGACCTCCTTCCGGGCGGGACGCACGATGAAGTCGAGCGTAAACACCAGGAAGGCCAGCCCCGCCACCAGGAACTCCGGCCAAAGCAGATCGAAGCGAACGTCCGGCGTCATGAGATGCCCATGCCTTCAAGCAGCGGTTGCACGCCGCTGTCAATGATCTCCACGATGGGGAAGGGGTACAGCCCCCACAGCAGCAGCACGCCCACCAGCGCGCCGCCGACGGCGGCCTCCAGCTTCGTCGCGTCCTGCAGGTGCTCCCATCGCGGGTCGATGGGGCCGAAGAAGACCTTGGCCATCAGCCGCAGGATGTACACCGCCGTGATGGCCGCGCCGATGACCGCAAGCACGCCGAGAACCGGGTACGTGCGGAAGGTGCCGATGAACACGAGCAGCTCGGCCACGAAGCTGCTGAACCCCGGCAGTCCCAGCGACGTGAGGCCGGCCGCGGCGAGGAACGCGCCCACGATGCCCATGCGCTTGCCGAGGCCCTCCAGCGCGGTGATGTCGCGCAGGTGCGCCCGCTCGTAGATGATGCCCACCATGGCGAAGAAGAGGCCCGTCATGATGCCGTGCGAGAACATCTGGAAGACCGCGCCGTTCAGGCCGATGACCTCCAGCGTCCCAAGCCCCATGAGCACGTAGCCCATGTGGCTGACGCTGGAGTAGCCGATGACGTACTTGAGGTCCCGCTGGCCCAGCGCGGAGACCGCGCCGTAGAGCACGTTCACCGTGCCGAGGCCGATGAGCACCGGCGCCCACCACTCCGCGCCGTCGGGCAGGACCACCATGCCGACGGCCAGGATGCCGAACGCGCCCAGCTTCATCAGCACGCCCGCGTGGAGCATGCTGACGGCCGTCGGCGCGGCGACGTGGCCATCGGGCGACCACGTGTGGAAGGGCCACAGGCCCGCCAGCACGCCGAAGCCGACCATGAAGAAGGGGTAGAAGAGCCGCTGGAAGTTTGTTGAGTACTCTACATCGGCGAGGGCCGCGATGGCGAAGCTCGCCTCGCCGGTGACGGAACGGGCCTCGGCCCACACCGCGAGGATGGCGACCCACACCAGCACGCTGCCGGCGACCAGATAGAGCATCAGCTTCATGGCGCCGTATTCCTTGGGGCGGTTGTACCGCCCGCCGCCGCCGAAGCCGCGTCCCTGGAACGCCTCCTGCACCCGGAAGTCGGTGCTGCTGCCCCACACGCCGATGAGCAGGTACATCGGCACCACGGCAAGCTCGTAGAAGAAGAACAGGAAGAAGAGGTCGGTCGAGAGGAAGACGCCGTACACGCCCGCGACGAGCAGCATCAGCCACACGAAGAAGTCCTTGGGCCGGTGCGTCACGTTCCAGGAGACCAGCACGCCCGCCATGAAGATGATGGCGTTCAGCAGCACCAGCGGCGCCGTGATGCCGGAGAGGCCCAGCGTGTAGCGGATGCCCAGCGCGGGCAGCCATTCGTAGTCGACGGCGTACTTGCTGAGGTCGCCGTCGAAGGCGATGTCCACGAAGATGTACACGGCCAGCGCCAGCCCGGCGACGCCGATGGCCCGCGTGTACCAGTGGATGAGGCTGTGGCGGTCGGCGGGGAAAGCGACGAGCACGAGCGCGCCAAAGAACGGCAGCGCGATCGTCAGGAAGAGCAGCAACCCCTCGAAGGTGCTCATACCGCCGTCCACCACGCCACCGCGACGGCCAGGAAGCCGAGCACCATGCCGAGCGCGTAGCTGTAGAGCTTGCCCGTCTGCACGTTCCGCATGACCTTGCCGGACAGCTCCGTCACGATGCCGGGGCCGTTCACGCCGACGTCGTTCACGATGCGGCGGTCAATCCAGGCGATCACGTTGCCGAGCGTCAGCACCACGCGGTCGATGGACCACTGGTAGACCTCGTCCACGTAGAACTTGTTGGCGACGAGCGTGTGCGCCGGGCGCACCCTCGCGATGACCCTCTCCGTGTCGAGCTTGCGCGTGACGTAGGCGCTCCACGCGATGCCGAAGCCCGCCACCGCCAGCAGCGTCGACGCGCCGGCGATCCACCAGTTCAGGTGGAAGGCCTCCTGGTGGTCGCCGGGGAAGACGAAGTAGCCGAAGCCCTTGTAGCCGTCGGTCCAGCCGAGGGCCAGCAGGCCGCCGACCAGCGCGAAGGCCGCGAAGGCCGCCATCGGCAGCAGCATCGAGAGGCCGGACTCGTGGGAGTGCTCGTTCTCCGGCCTGAGGTTGCCGAGGAAGGCGGAGAAGAAGACGCGGCCCATGTACAGCGCCTTCATGAAGCCCACCGCCAGCGCGACGAAGAGGAAGAGCCACCCGTACTGCCCGTGGAAGACGGCCAGCGTCACCTCGTCCTTGCTGAAGAAGCCGCCGAAGGGCGGGATGCCGCCCAGCGACAGCGCGCCGATGCCGAAGGTGAGCGCCGTCCACGGCATGACCCGCCGCAGGCCGCCCATGTTGCGGATGTCCGTCTGCTCGCTGCCGTGGGAGATGCTGCCCGCGCCAAGGAAGAGCACCGCCTTGGAGAAGCCGTGCACCAGCAGGTGGAACATGCCCGCCGTCAGGCTGCCCGCGCCCAGCGCCAGCATCATGAAGGCCAGGTCCGTCAGCGTCGAGTAGGCGAGGACGCGCTTGATGTCGGTCATCACCAGCGCCATCGCCGCCGCGCCCAGCGCCGTCACCGCGCCGAGGCTCAGGACGACCAGCGACGCCGTGTCCGACGCCTCGAAGAAGGGGAACACCCGCGCGACCAGGTACACACCCGCAACGACCATCGTGGCGGAGTGCACCAGCGCGCTGACGGGCGTCGGGCCCTCCATCGCATCCGGCAGCCAGACGTGGAACGGGAACTGCGCCGACTTGCCGATGGCGCCCAGCAGCATCAGCACCGCCGCGCCCGTGACGACGCCGTCGGACAGCGCGCCCTGCTCCAGCGCCGCGAAGATGGCCGACAGCTCGAAGGTGCCCGTCTGCTTGAAGAGCAGCAGGATGCCGATGAGCAGCCCCACGTCGCCGACGCGCGTGGTAATGAAAGCCTTTTTCGCCGCCTCCGCCGCGGACCTGCGCTCGTAGAAGAAGCCGATGAGCAGGTAGCTGCAGATGCCCACCAGCTCCCACGCGATGTAGAGCAGCAGCAGGTTGTCCGCCATCACCAGCGCGAGCATCGACGCGGCGAAGAGGGAGTGGACGGCGAAGAACCACGTGAAGCGCGGCTCGTGGGCCATGTAGCCCCACGAGTACACCTGGATGCCCAGCGCCGCCGCCGTCACGAGGCCGATCATCGTCAACGTGATCGGGTCGATCCACATGCCCCACGTGAGGACCGCGTCGCCCGCCCGCAGCCAGTCGATGCTGTAGATGAAGGTGTAGTTGTCAGGATCAGGGAAGGACTTGGCGCCGAGCCAGTCGGCGAACACGAAGAAGAAGAGCACGAAGCTGACTGCCATGGACCCCGTCGCGGCAATCGCCGACCAGTTCGGCAGGCGCTTCCCCAGCGTCACCATGAACGCGAAGGCAATCGCCGGCAGCGACGGGATGAGCCATGCCCATTCCATCATCGGCCGGCCTCCGCCCTATGTCCGTGCGTTCCTGTCACCCAGTCCTCCTCGTCGTTCCTGCGGAGGCAGAGCCTGTCCCTGCGAAGGCAGGGAAACCCCGACGCTGACCCGGAATCTTTAACTTGCCCGTTCGCCCTGAGCCTGTCGAAGGGCGCTACCCCTTCATCGAGTCCGCCTCGTCCACGTTGGCCGTCGCCCGCACCCGGTAGAGCCGCAGGATGATGGCCATCGCGAGGCCAACCTCGGCGGCGGCAACCGTGATGACGAAGACCGTGATCACCTGGCCCACCAGCCGTCCCGGGTCGAGGAAGGCCGCGTAGGCCACCGCGTTCAGCGTGACGGCATTGAGCATCAGCTCCACCGCCATGAGCACCATGACGGCGTTGCGGCGCGCCAGCACGCCGTACACGCCCATGGCGAACAGCGCGGCGCTCAGCAGCTCGACGTGGTACAGCTCCATGGCTAGCCCTCGCTCCCTGGCGTGGAGCCGCCGTCGCTGTCGGAGGCGCGGGCGAGAATGATCGCGCCGATGAGGGCGATCAGCAGCACCAGCGAGGCTATCTCGAAGGGTACGACCCAGTTGGTGAACAGTTCGCCGCCCAGCGCCTGCAGGCTCGGGCCCTCCAGGTCCTGCGTCTGCAGCCGGTCGCTGAGGATGACCGCGCCCAGCACGCCGAGCACCCCCACGGCCGCGACGGCCGCCACGGCCCACTGCGGGTTGTTCCTGACGTTGGAGAACTCCTCGGCGCGCGTCAGCATCAGCGCGAACAGCAGCACGATGGTCACCGCGCCGCCGTAGATGAGCACCTGCACCAGCGCGAGGAACTCGGCCACCAGCAGGATGAAGACGCCCGCCACGGACGCCAGGCTCACCAGCAGGAAGATGGCCGCGTGCGCCACGTTGCGGCTGGTCACCACGCCAAAGCCGCTGACGAGCGCCACCACGGCCACGATGCCGAAGGCGACTGCCTGGGCGTCCACTAGGCCTCGTCCTCCTTTGCCTCAGCGTCGCCGTCCGAGCCGCCCTCGACGGCCCCAGCCGCCTTGGCTGCGGCCGCCAAAGCGGCCTTCTTCTTCGTCGGGGGGATCCAGTTGGACTCCCGCTGGTACTTCACTCCCATCTCCAGCAGCACGGGCAGGTCCGTCCGGCGGCCGTTGCGGGCGTAGTGGCTGATCTCGTGCTCGTGGCTCATCTCGATGGCGTCGAAGTTGCAGACCTCCACGCAGATGCCGCACAGGATGCAGCGCCCGAGGTTGATCTCGAAGTCGCCGATGATCTTGCGGCGCGTGCTCGTTCCCTCAGCGTGCTTGGGGTTGTCGATCATGGTGCCGGACATGCACTGCGTCGGGCACATGCGCACGCAGACCATGCAGCCCACGCAGTAGGGCTCGCCCACCTCGCCGTCCCACGTCAGCGCGGGGAAGCCCCACTGCCGCTCCTGCAGGGGCAGGTGCTGCTTGGGGTACTGCGCCGTCACCGGCTTGCGGAGCGTCGTCGTCAGCGTGACGAGCATTCCCTTGAGCGTGCTAAACACGTCGCACCTCCCGTGCCGAAACGAGCTGTACCCTGGGCCGCGCCTTCTCCGACGCCTGCCGCGTGTAGACGAAGACCGCCGTCGCCGCCAGCATCACCACGCCCAGCGCCGTGTGCACCCAGACAGGCCAGCCCTGGAACATGACGAAGGACACCAGGATGAAGTTCAGGAACGACAGCGGCACCAGCGCCTGCCAGCCGAAGGCCATGAGCTGGTCGATGCGCAGGCGCGGCAGCGTCCCCCGCATCCAGAAGATGACCAGGATGACGGCGTAGCACTTGATCAGGAACCAGAGCACCTCCGGCAGGAAGGGCCCGGACCACCCGCCAAGGAAGAAGATGGTCACCAGCGCGGCCACCAGGAAGGTGTTCATGTACTCGGCGAGGAAGAAGATGGACCAGTGGGCGCCGCTGTACTCGATGAACGGCCCGCCCACCAGCTCCGACTCGGCCTGGAAGATGTCGAACGGGCTGCGGCCCACCTCGGCGAGGCCCGCCAGCAGGAAGACGACGAAGGCCAGCGGCTGCAGCAGGATGTACCACTGGTACCCCTGCCCCTCGGCGATCTCCGTCAGGTTCAGCGTCCCCGCCAGCATGGCGACCGTCATCGCGATGACCAGCAGCGGGATCTCGTAGCTGATGAGCTGCGCTGCGCTGCGCAGGCCGCCCAGGATGCCGTACTTGTTGGCGGAGCCCCAGCCCGCCATGATCAGCCCGATGATGGAGAGCACGGACATGGCGAGGATGTAGAGCACGCCCAGGTCCATGTCCCGCAGCACCAGGTCGCTGCTGAAGGGCACGGCCACCCAGACGAGGAAGCTCGGCACGAAGACCGCCAGCGGCGCCAGCCAGTAGATGGGCTTGTCCACCCACGACGGCACGATGTCTTCCTTCACCACCAGCTTGATCGCGTCGGCGACGGGCTGCAGCACGCCGAAGGGGCCCACGCGCATCGGCCCGATGCGCTGCTGGATACGGCCCAGCGCCTTCCGCTCCAGCCACGTCAGCGAGAGCACCACGACGCTCAGGATGGTGAGCAGCCCTCCGGCGCGGAGGACCAGCAGCAGCGCGTCCTCGCCGCCCAGCAGGACGGCCAGCCCCACCAGCGCGACGGTGATGAGGACGCCCACGGCAAGGGCCAGGCGGAGGATCACCGGTCCACCTCCCCGAGGACGATGTCCAGCGATCCCAGGATCATGACGGCGTCGGCCACGTAGGTGTTGCGCATCATGGGCCGCAGCGCCTGCAGGTTGGCGAAGGACGGCGGCCGGATCTTCAGCCGGTACGGCTTGTCGCCGCCGTCGCTGACCAGGTACACGCCGATCTCGCCCCGGGGGTTCTCGGCCCGGAAGTAGGCCTCGCCCTTGGGCGGCCGGGGGATGCTGCGGACGCCCGGCGCCTTGATGGGCCCGGCCTCCGGCATCTGTTCCAGCGCCTGCTTCACGATCTTCACCGACTGCCGCATCTCCTCCACCCGCATCGCGTACCGGTCCCACGTGTCGCCGTTCTCGCCGACGGGGATGTCGAAGTCGAAACGGTCGTACACCGAGTACGGCTCGACGGCCCGGATGTCGTCCGGGATGCCCGACGCCCGCAGCGACGGCCCGGTGAGGCCGTACTCCAACGCGTCCTGCCCGCTCATGACGCCGACGCCCCTGGACCGCGCCAGGAAGACCTCGTTGTACGTCAGCAGCCGGTCCCCCTCCTCGATGCCCTGCTCGATGGCGGGCAGCACGCCGCTCACCCGCTCGACGAAGTCGTCCGGCGGCTCCTCGCGCAGCCCGCCGATGCGGAAGTAGTTGTGCATCATGCGCGCGCCGGTGACGGCCTCGAAGAGGTTCTGGATGCGCTCCCGCTCCCGGAACCCGTACATGATGGGCGTCATGGCGCCGGCGTCCAGCCCCATGGTGCCGTAGAAGAGCATGTGGCTGGAGATGCGGTTGAGCTCGCAGAGGATGACGCGGATGTACTCGGCGCGCTCCGGGACCACCACGCCCATCATCTTCTCGACGGCGCCGCAGAACGCCAGCTCCGTGTTGAAGTTGGCGATGTAGTCCATGCGGTCGAAGAGCGTGATTATCTGGGGATAGAGCTCGCCCTCGGAGAGCTTCTCGGAGCCGCGGTGGAGGTAGCCGATGTGGGGGTCGACGTCGACCACGCGCTCGCCGTCCACCCAGAGCACCATGCGGAAGACGCCATGGGTTGAGGGGTGCTGCGGCCCCATGTTCACAAGGATATCTACGGATTCCAGGCGCTGGGCTTCCGTCATACCCTCTCCACGAGAGTTGCGGCCAGCCGAGGCTCTTCACGCCCGGCCGGCCGCGGGACTGTCATGCGTTCACGCAGCGGCTGCCGCGGCCCGGCCCGCTGCCGCAACGCCGGTTACATCATGCGGCCGACGATCTTGTTGCGCTGCTCGTCCGTGACGGCCAGCTCACGGTGGACGAGGGGTCCGCCCTTGTCCAGGACCGGCTCCCGCTGCCCCAGCGTCTCGATGTCATTGCCCTGGAAGAACAGGCCCGTGTAGATCGTCTCGCCCCACGCCATGGCCTTCTCGCAGGCCGCCTTCCAGTCCTGCGGGTCGTGCCCTTCGTCCTCGAGCTTCACCACGCGCTCCTTGAAGAAGTCGTGGGAGTTGTCGAGGTTGAAGGTGACGCAGGGGCTGAAGACGTCCACCAGCGCAAAGCCCTTGTGCTCGATGGCGCCCTTGATCAGCGCCGTCGTGTGCCGGATATCGCTGCTGTAGGCGCGGGCCACGTAGGTCGCGCCGTTCATGATCGCGGAGGTCAGGGGGTTGAGCGGCGTCTCCACGTTGCCGAAGGGCGTGCTCTTGGTCCGCATGCCCAGGCGGCTCGTCGGCGAGATCTGGCCCGTGGTCAGGCCGTAGATCTGGTTGTTCATGACGATGTAGGTGATGTCCACGTTGCGGCGGGCCGTGTGGGTGAAGTGGTTGCCGCCGATGCCGTAGCCGTCGCCGTCGCCGCCGGTGGCGATGACCGTCAGGTCGTGGTTCGCCATCTTGGCGCCCGTCGCCACGGCCAGCGAGCGGCCGTGCAGCGTGTGCGCGCCGTAGGCGTTGATGTAGCCCGGCAGGTTGGAGGAGCAGCCGATGCCGCTCACCGTCAGGATCTGGTGGGGCCGGAGACCCAGCTCGGCGCAGGCGCGCTGCAGCGAGTTGAGCACGCCGAAGTCGCCGCACCCCGGGCACCAGTCCGGGTTGATCCCGGAGCGGAAGTTTGCAGCGGTTAGTTGCTCAGTGCCTGTGGTCATCTCGGTTCCTCCCTATACGTTCACTTCCTGGTAGGGAACAAAGACGTCCGCCTGTCCCGCCAGGATCTCCCGCACGCCATTCGCGATGTGGTGCGGCATGAAGGGTTCGCCGTCGTACTTGCGGATGTGGCTGTCGATGGTCACGCCGGTCTCGCTCCGCAGGTAGCGGTAGAACTGGCCGGAGTGGTTGTTCTCGACGATGACCGGCTTCCTGGCGGCGTTCACCACGGCGGCGATGGCGTCCCCGTGGAAGGGAACGATCCACTTAACGTGCAGCCGGTTCGTGCTGATCCCGTCCGCGTTGAGCTGCTCGGCGGCCTCCTTGATGGCGCCGTAGGACGATCCCCAGCCGATGAGGGTCACGTCGGCGTCGGCCGGGCCCTCGACCTCGGGGGCTGGGACCCGCTGCAGGGCGTCGTCCAGCTTGCGGGCGCGCTTCTCCACCATGGCGCGGCGCTTGTACGGGTTCGTGTACTCGTCGCTGATGAGGCCGCCGTCCTCGTCGTGCTCGTCGGTGGCGACCACGTGGACGTAGCCCTCGGTGCCGGGCAGGGCCCGCGGCGAGATGCCGTCCTCGGTGTCCTTGTAGCGCTGGTAGCCGCCGTTCGGGCCGGCCTCCGTGATGATCGCTCCCCGGTCTATCGACGGGTTCATGTTGATGTCGTCCGGGTCCACGCTGAAGGTGCCCTCCGAGATCAACAGGTCGGACAGCACCAGGCCGGGGCACTGGTAGTGGTCGGCCAGGTTGAAGATCTCCGGGATGGTGTTGAAGGCGTCCAGCGCGTTCAGCGGGGCCACGATGAGGCGGGGGAAGTCGCCCTGGCTGGCGCCCAGCATCTGCCACAGGTCGCCCTGCTCCGTCTTGGTCGGCACGCCGGTCGACGGGCCCGCCCGCTGCACGTTCACCATGACGACGGGAATCTCCATCATGGACGCGGCGCCGACGGCCTCGGTCATCAGCGCGAAGCCTCCGCCGGAGGTCGAGCACATGGCCCGCGCCCCCGCGTGGGCCGCGCCGATCACCATGTTCGCGACACCGATCTCGTCCTCGACCTGCCGCACCATGATGCCCAGGTCCCGCGCGTTCTGCGCCATCCAGTGCAGGACGCCCGTCGACGGGCTCATGGGGTAGGCCGCGTAGAACTTCACGCCCGCCGAGGCCGCACCCATGGCGATGGCCTCGTTGCCGGCCCACTGCGCCATCGGCCTGTCCTTCTCCGGCAGCGGCATCGGGAACGGGGTGAAGTTCTCCTGCGCGTACTCGTAGCCGGCGCGGGCCACACCGACGTTCTCGTCGACCACCGATTGCCCCTGCCGCGCGAACCGCACCTTCAGGGAGTCCTCGAGGATGCCGAAATCGAGCTGCATCAGGGCGCACGTCGCGCCGACGGCCACGGTGTTCTGCACCAGCCGGTTGCGGCTGCCGGTCACCGACGACACGGGGATGGGGCAGAGCTCCACGCCCTCCCTGGGGTTGCCCGGATTGATGCTGTCGCTGTTGAAGACCGCGCGCGTCCCGGGGCCCATGAGGCCCAGGTGCCGGTTCATCGTGTCCTGGTTCAGGCAGAGCAGCAGGTCCAGCTTGTCGCCGTGGGTGTAGACCGGCTCGTCGCTGATGCGCACGGTCAGGAAGATGTGGCCGCCGCGGACGATGGACTGGTAGGCGTTGTAGGCGTTGAAGTAGAGACCCCTGCGGATGAACAACCGCGTCAGAATGTTGCCCGGCGTGGCGATTCCCTGTCCCGCCTCACCGCCGATCGCCAAGCCAAAATCGAAATTGCCGGCCATAGTCTTTGCTCCTCAGTACGCCGTTCAAGCAGATAGCTTGAGCAATTAGGGGAGTATACGGGCAATGCCTTGGCGCGTCCAACTCCCCAAGGGTTAACGAATAGTCATGCATATTGGCCTATAGAAAGCATCTATAGGTGGTTGTTGGGCTATGCGCCACACCCTACAGAAAGGCCGTAGCGGCGTCAACTCACGCCGCACCGGAAGCGGCCCCTACCACTCCTGGTAGTCGTGGAACGGGAACGACTTCCGCCCCGGGAAGCCCTCGAAGCCCTCGTACAGGATGAGGACCTTCATCTCCGGGTGTCCGGGGAACTCCACGCCGAACAGGTCGTGGCCCTCCCGCTCGAACCAGTCGGCGCCGCGCCAGACGCCCGTCACCGACGGCACCGAGGGCGCGTCCACGTCCGCGTCCACCTTCAGCACGAGCTTGTGCCGGTGCTCCCGCGACCAGAGGTGGTACACCACCTGGAACCGGTCCTCGTAGTCGACAACCGACAGGCACCGCAGGTAGTCGAAGGAGAGGGCCGGGTCGGAGCGGAGCGTCGCGCACGCGTCCAGCAGGTGGCCGGCCGCCACCGTGACGATCACCTCGTCCAGCGCGGAGTCCACCTCGGGCGAATAGGATGCCAGCGGACCGGGGAGCAGGGCCTTCAGCGCCTCGCCGCGCTCGTCCAGCCCGACGGGCTCAGGCGCCGGCGCCCTCGCCGGCCTCGCCGGTGTGCTCTCCGGGGAGGGCTGGGGGGTTGCTTCCTCCATAGGTCCTCGCATCGTGTTGGATCTTGTCCTGGAGCCGCAGCAGGCCGTCCATCAGCGCCTCCGGCCGTGGCGGGCATCCGGGGATGTACACGTCGACGGGCACGATGTGGTCCACGCCCATGACCACCGAGTAGGAGCGGTAGTAGGGGCCGCCGTTGGTAGCGCAGCTCCCCATCGCGATGACCCACTTGGGCTCCGGCATCTGCTCGTACAGCAGCCGGATGGGTTCGGCCATCTTCTTCACGACGGTGCCCGCCACGATCATCACGTCCGACTGCCGCGGCGACGGCCACGTCACGATGCCCATGCGGTCGAGGTCGTGGTTCGCCATGTACGTCGACATCATCTCGATGGCGCAGCAGGCCAGCCCGAAGGTGAGCGGCCACAGCGAGTTCTTCCGCGCCAGCGCCAGCAGGTCCTCCAGCGGGGCCGTGATGACGCCGGGCGTCGCGCTGCGGTACGGCGCCGCCGGCGCGACGTTGCCCTCAGCCGCCGAGGACGGCGGCAGGTCGAGGCTGCTGCTGCGCTCCCACTTCTCGTACCAGGACGGCACGACGGGGCTGATGCCCCAGGTGGGCTTCTCCTTCTCTACCGCCACTGCAGGACCCCCTTGCGCCACCCGTAGAGCACGCCGAAGAGCAGGACGGCGATGAACAGGATCATCTCGTAGAAGACCCAGGACGCGCCCTGCAGGAAGGTGAGGATCCACGGGAAGATGAAGACCGCCTCAACGTCGAAGAGCAGGAAGAGGATGGCGAAGATGTAGTAGCGCACGTGGATCTGCGACCACGAGAAGGGCGCCGGGGGGATGCCGCACTCGAAGGGCAGCTCCTTCGCCTCCGACTTCCGCTTGGGCGCGAGGAGGAAGCTCGCGGCCAGCATGCCGCCCATCGCCAGCAGCCCAACGGCCGCGACGATAACCACGGCGGTGTAGTTCAGGGCATACCCCTCAGGCATGGCGTCCTCCTCCGGGCACCACTATAGCACGGCCTTATGGCGGCGTCATGGGCGAGGGCGTTCAGCCTCCGTCATGGGAACTACTAGATCGGTCGTCCCAGCTTCAAGAGGGGAGTGGGTGAACCCTACCTCGTTGGCTTGGACCTATCATAAAGCAACCGAGGGTTTTCGCTTAACAGGTGATTCGGCGGGTTGATCACATGCCCTTCGCGCGCAGCCTCGCCGATTCGCCTGTCGGTTTGAAAGGGTTGCATTGGAGCTATGACGTACACCTGCACCCTATTTCTGTGTAGCTCCCGTACCAAGTCCGCATAATCCGGGTCGACAGTAATCAAGAGTACAACCGTTGCGTCTGGTTCCTGCCCAGAGTCTGCCAGGGCTTGCGAGAAAAGGTACTCGTACCAATCCCCTTCATCCTCCCAGATACGCCATCCTTCTGCTTCAAGCTGCAATGTGAGCTGATGTTGAGACGGATTGAGGTAGGCCTTGAGGCGCAGATGGTTTATTTCGCGCACAAGGCCACTGGCCACGTCGACGACCCAGCGCGACGCTTCACCACCGTTGTGGAACATAGGCGCGACGCTCAGTCCGTCCCAAAACACCAAAACTCTGTCACGGACCCTTGCCTTCTGTGTGGCCGGAGCAAAGAACGTAGGCATATGATCATTCTCCATCGCTAATGAATAGATGGTCGCGAGCCTGTTAGCATCAGGGGCTGTCGCACCCGTCTCCCAGCGCCAAAGGGTGTTCTTGGGTACTTGAAGTCGATTTGCCATCTGGGACTGAGACAGACCGAGTCGCTGGCGAACCTCGATCAAGCTCTCCTTGCGGAAGATGTAACTGCTCTGCTGTACTCGCGCCATAGGCTCAGCATACACATACTTGTTATCTTTGTCAACAGATATGGAATAACGCAGACTCGTTCAGTTGACCTGCATCCCATTCGTCGTTCCTGCGAAGGCAGGAACCCAGAGGGGCGGTGTGGGGGTCGAAATGTGCGATGACCCCTACCCCCGCGCCAGCAGCCAGTCCAGCAGCGCGTCCACGAACGCCTCGTCGTAGGCGGCGAAATGGCCGCTGCCCTCGCCCGCCCAGAGCTCGATGGTGACATCCCCTGCGCAGCCCGAATCGACGCGGTACGCCTGGGTCTCGGCGCCCGGCACGAACCGGTCGAAGTCCAGCGAAGCGTAGGGCTGCGCTTCCGCGGGCCACTCGCAGCCCGCGAGGCTGCTCCAGCGCGCGGCCATGTCGTGGGCCCCCGCGTAGAACGCCGCCTCGCCGTCGTCATTCACGACGCGCACGCTCACGTCGCCGTCGAACCGGATCACGCGGTCCTCGGTGCCGTGGACGTGCAACACGGACACGGGAGGCGCGCCCTCGCAGCTCGAGTCCTCGACGTAGCTCGTGCCCGCCAGGCTGGCGACCGCGCGGAGGCCGGGCAGGCCCTTGCACGCCATCTGGTGCGCCATGAACCCGCCGTTGGAGTAGCCGAAGAAGTACACCGGCCCGAAGTCGCTGACCTTCCGTGCCTCTGCGACCAGCTCCGTCAGGTAGGCGACGTCGTCCTCGCCGACTTTGCCGGCCTCGCAGCACCTGTCGGTGGGGTTCCAGAAGCGGTTGCCGTCGGCGTCGCGTATCCCGTTGGGCAGCAGCAGCGCGAACCCGTCCATGTTCACGCGCTCGTGGAGGGGCACGTACACCGACTGCCACACGGAGTCCGCGCCGAAGCCGTGGAGGGACACGATGAGCGGCGTCTCGCCGGGGACGACCTCCGACGGCAATGCCAGTACGGTGCGGTCTCCCCGTTCAGCGTGGTCGATGTAGTGCACCTCGCCGCCGGACTCCTCCACGAGCCTGGCGGTCCTCTCCACGGCCGTGCTCCCCGCCGGCGTGGGCGCCTTCTCCTTCTGCTCGGCCAATTCCTCCTTCGCCGGGAGGGGTGAGGCCTTCAGCACGGCGTTCTCGTCGGCAATGGCCTCGACGGGCTGTTCCCGGGGTTGGACTTCCTCCGCCACCTCGATCGCCCGCTCGCCGGCGGCGGGGTCGGCGTCCTCCCCCGTGCACGCGGCCAGCGCCACGGCCAGCGCCGCCATCAGCGCGACGGCCCCGACGATGCCTACGGCGGTGTTGCTTCGGGAATGCTCCACAGGCGCGATAAGAACCTCCGTACACCACTGTAGCACCCACACCCCCGCGTTGCCGCGCCTGCCACCGTGGGCGATAATGCCCCCAACTCCCTCCTCCGGCAGAGGCGGCGCTCGATGATGAACCCCCTCGGCGGCGTGGCGTCCCGGTACCTCGCCGCGCTGGCGTACTCGGACTTCCGGTGGCTGTGGGTCGCGGCCATGGGCGGCGCCTCGGCCTACTGGGCCCTCATCGTCGCCCGCGGCACCCTGGTCTATGAGATGACCGGCTCGTCCGGCACGGTCGGCATCGTCACCTTCGCCGCCATGGGCCCCCGCTTCCTCATCCCGCCCCTCGCCGGCTACCTCGCCGACCGCTTCAACCGCCGCGACGTCCTCGCCGCCGCCTATTGGGCCAACACCGCCAACAACGCCGTCCTCGCCCTGCTGGCGCTGACCGGCAGCCTGGAGCTGTGGCACCTCATGGTCCTGTCCGTGCTGAACGGCACCGCCCGCACCTTCCAGATGACCGCGACGGCGTCGCTGGTGCCCAACCTCGTCCCCCGCGACACGCTGCTGAACGCCGTGTCCCTGAACTCCGCCACGCAGCAGGGATCGCGGCTCTTCGGCCCCGCCGTCATCGCGCCACTGCTCCTCGTCTGGGGGTCGGGCATGGCCTTCGTCGCCTGCGCCGTCTTCTACGCCGTCGGCGTCCTCATGGTGCACCGCATCCAGACGCGCGCCACCGGCAACCTGGGCCGCGGCTCGAACGTCGTGAGCAGCATGAAGTCGGCGATTGGCTTTGTGGCCAGGCACCCGTATCTCCGGGCCCTCTTTGTCGTCGTCGCCTTCCACTGCGCCATGACCATGTCCTTCGAGGCCCTCTTCCCGGCCGTGTCCTTCAACGTGCTCGACGCGGGCCGCGAGGGCGTCAGCTACCTGATGATGGGCGTCGGCGCGGGCGGGCTCGTCTCGTCGATCATGATCGCCGGGGTACGGCAGGACGCGTGGCGGGGCCGCATGCTGCTGGTGACCGGCGTCGTCAGCGGGCTCTCCATGCTGGGGCTGGCGGCGGCTGGCTCACTCACCATGGCCATCGTCTCCGCGGGGTTCATGGGCGCGTCGCAGGCCGCCTTCATGGCGCTGCTGACCTCCAAGGTGCAGCTCCTGGCGCCCGACGAGATGCGGGGGCGCATCAGCGGCCTCAACCAGGTCAACCTTGGCGGCACCATGGCCGTCTTCAACCTCGTGAACGGCTTTCTGGTCGACTACATCGGCGTATCGACGCTGCTGACGTTCCTGGGCGTCGGGTTCGCGGCCATCGTCGTCGTGAGCATCCTCGTGGCCGCCATGCGCCAGGTCTACCTCCACGGCATCCCGACCTCCGCCAGGGCGGCAGCGGCGCGGGCATAGGGCGCGGCCACGCCATGGACGACGACACCTTCATCCACCGCATGCGGCAGCGCATCGAGGAGAGCACGGGCGTGACCGTGGCGCTGGAGTTGGACCACGAGCAGCCCCAGGAGGTCGAGGTCTTCTTCACCGACGACACCCCCCGCGTCGTCATGGGCGCCGACGCCCTGGAGCACGCCGGCCTGGCCCGCATGTTCATCCAGTACGCCATCCTCAGCATCCGTGAGGGCCGCAAAGTAGACCACGAGGAGTTCACGCGGTTTCTGCGGAGGAACTAGCCCCCGCTTGCCCTGAGCCTGTCGAAGGGCGCTGCCGAAAGCCCCTACCCCTTCCCGCTCGCCGCCCGTATCTCCGCGATCTGCGCCAGGATGGCGTCGTCGTCCTGGTCCAGGTCGATGGGCTCGCCGAAGGGCTGCGGCCACTCGACGGGAATGGAGTAGTAGACCTCCAGGTAGTTGTTCTCCGGGTCGCGGAAGTAGATGCTCGCCGTGTTCCCGTGGGTGATGATCCGCTCCTCCTTGACCCCCTCCTCCTGGAAGAGCTTGTGGAACGCCTTCAGGTCCTCCAGGCTCCCCACGTGCATGGAGATCTGCTGCACCAGCTTCGCGTCCTCCGCCGCCGTCCGGCCGCTGGTCAGCAGGATCTCGTGGTGCTCCTCCGCCGGCCGCGCCGACAGGAAGCAGGCCGTGCCGCTCGGGAACGCGTCCGTCACCGTGAACCCCAGCACGCGGGTGTAGAAGTCGAGCATCGTCGGGTAGTCGTAGCAGTGCAGGCCGATGTGGCCCAGCGACGTCACCTTTGGCATTGCGCCCTCCTTGCCGCCCGATGGCGGCGCGCCGTGTGTCGATGCGATGTCGATGGTGCACGTACCCTAGCCCCGCCGTCGACAGCCGTCAATCGCCCTCCCCGTCGTTCCTGCGCAGGCAGGAACCCAGAGGGGCGGGGTATGGGTGGGGGGAACCCCGCGACGGACCACGCTCGCGGCCCCAACCTCCCCCGTTCGTCCTGAGGGAAATCGAAGGATGAACGGGCACCCCCCTGCCACCACCCCCTCGCGAGAACGCCGTCCTCCCCGCTACCCTCGCCCCATGCACCGCCGCCACAACAGCACAACCGCCCCGCCACCCGTTCCCCCTGAGCCTGTCGAAGGGCCGGGATTCGCTTCCCCTCGGGTAATATCCGTGTTGTATCTGCAACGTGCCAACTCAGCTTCAACACGAAAAGCAAGACGAATCCCCGCAGCTGCGCCGGACGCAGGAAAAAATTCGGCCCCGCACACCCCCGTTGGCACGCCCCGCCGCGCAGTGCTACCCTCCCGCGAGACCAGGACGGACGGAGGCGCGCGGCGTGGACAGCCCCCTCAAGGACACCCTCAGGGAGTACGCCCTCGGCCTCCCCGGCGCGTGGGAGGACCACCCTTGGGGCGAGAGCGCCGCGAAGGTCGGCAAAAAAGTTTTCGCCTTCTTCGGCGTCCCGTCGACGGGCTTCGGCATGTCGGTCAAGCTGCCCCACTCATCGGAGGCGGCCCTCACGTTGCCCATCGCAAAGCCCGCCGGCTATAACCTCGGCAAGAGCGGCTGGGTCGAGATGCGCTTCACGGACGACGACGCCCCGCCCGTCGAGCTCCTGCTCGACTGGATCGAGGAGAGCTACCGCGCCATCGCCCCCGAAACCCTCGTCCGGGAGCTGGACGCGCGGGAGACGTAGGGAAGGACTGCCCCTTGAAGGACGGCCTATTGAGATGAACCCGGCAACTGCATTCCGGCCCAGGATCGTCGCGCTTGGCAGCATCAACGTGGACTTGGTTGCGGTGGCCCCAGCGCTGCCAAAGCCCGGCGAGACGGTGATGGGGGACGGCTTTGCCGCCCTGCCCGGAGGTAAGGGAGCGAATCAGGCCGTAGCGGCCGCCCGTCTCGGCGCGGATGTGCGCATGGTCGGCCGGGTGGGAGACGACGTGTTCGGCCCCATGTTGATTGCAGACCTGGAAGCCAACGGGGTCGATGTCTCGGACGTGGTGACCACGCCCGGCTCGTCGTCGGGCATTGCCGTCATTCTGCTCGACGATGAGGGGCAAAACTGCATTGTGGGCATCTACGGGGCGAATATGGCGTGCGACGCAGTCCAGGTCGAGGCCGCCGGTCGCGTCCTCGACGGAGCGGATGCCCTCCTCCTGCAAATGGAAATCCCCTTTGATGTTTCGCTGGCGGCTGCGCAAATCGCTCGACGAATGGGAGTTCGCGTCATCTTTGACCCCGCTCCACCATCGGCCATTCCCTTCTCGTCTTACGAATTCTTCGACATCCTTGCCCCCAACCAGTCCGAAGCTAAAGCCCTGACCGGCGTCGTGATTGACGACATAGACTCCGCACATGAGGCGGCGCGAATACTCCGGTCACGAGGCGCCGGGACGGCCCTCGTCAAATTGGGTGAGGGTGGCGTCGTTTACGCATCTAAAGAGGGCTCCGGACACGTCGCTGCCTTTCAGGTCGAAGCGGTCGATACGGTGGCCGCCGGAGACGGTTTCGCCGGAGCCCTCGCCGTTGCCCTCGCCGAGGGACAGCCGGTCGAGCGCGCCCTTCGCTTTGCGTCCGCTGCCGGCGCGCTCGTCGTCACCAGGCGCGGAGCGCGGGACGCCATGCCGGACCGCGCCGAGGTCGAGCGGCTCTTGCACTCCCACCCGTAGGGGCAACCCTCGTGGTTGCCCGCCCCCGTTCGCCCTGAGCTTGTCGAAGGGCCGTCCAATCCCAATCTCGTCGTTCCTGCGAAGGCAGGAACCCAGAGGGGCGGGGCCGTAGGGACAACCCTCGTGGTTGCCCTCCCCTGCCACCCGCTCCTTGCGCCCCCGTCCCCGGCGCCCCTACGCTGGCCCCATGGCATGCTGCACCACAGTCTTCGGCCACACTCAGCAGAGGAGTGTCGTTTGCTTTTTTTCTCGGAAACTTTCGTTTTCCTATCTGAGTCGTTCCGATTTAGCTACGAGTCGTCCTTCGAAAACGACTGGTCTGCAGATAGAGTCGTTTTTGACGATCGAATCGGCTCTAGCTACAACGGTTCGGAGTCGTTTCCGTCATTCCTCTCCCCCTGCTTCACCCGCCCGCGCGGACGGTTGACAGAAGCCCCTCGCGCGCGGAAACTGTGGCGTACTTTCCCACCCCGCCCAGACCGTATACGTGAAGGGAGATCACCATGCTTACCCCCGCTGACAACGAATTCCTTACGCGAGTCGGCCCCGGCACGCCCATGGGCGACCTGCTCCGCCAGTTCTGGCACCCCTTCCTGCCGTCCCGCGACCTGCCGGAGCGCGACGGCCCCATGAAGCGCGTCCGCCTCCTCGGCGAGGACCTCGTCGCCTTCCGCGACTCCAACGGCGACGTCGGCCTCGTCGCCGAGAACTGCCCCCACCGGGGTGCGTCCCTCTTCTTCGGCCGCAACGAGCACGCCGGCCTCGCCTGCAACTACCACGGCTGGAAGTTCGACGTCACCGGCGCCTGCTTGGACATGCCCAACGAGCCCGCCGAGAGCAACTTCAAGGACAAGGTCCGCGCCATCGCCTACCCCTGCCGAGAGGTCAACCGGATGGTCTGGACCTACATGGGCCCGCGGGAGACCCCGCCCCCCTTCCCCCAGTTCGAGGTCAACACCCTCCCCATAGACCAAGTCTTCGAGCCGGGCATCATGGTGGAGGAGTGCAACTGGATCCAGGGGCTCGAGGGCGACCTGGACTCCTCCCATGTCCCCTTCATCCACGGCCGCATCGCCAAGGACACGCCGGACGAGCCCGGCTGGGGCCGCGGCTCTTGGGTGGATGACCGCGCGCCGACCCTCGACGTCATCCCCAAGCCCTACGGCGCCGTCTACTCCGCCAAGCGTGTGTGGAACGACCAGGGCGAGCGGTGGCACCGCATCACCCAGTACGTCATGCCCTACTTCACCATGATCGCCGCCGGCCAGCCCAACAGCTGCTCGGCCAGGGCCTGGGTGCCCATCGACGACGAGTTCCACATGCTCATCAACATGCACGGCCGCCTCGAGGGCACGATCTCCGAGGAGGAGCAGAACCGGTCGGCCAACCCCTACGCCAACTCCGGCGGCTACGTGGAGGAGACCCCGGACCCGCGCACCCGCTACCACACGGCGGCCAACAGGCTGAACGACTACGCCCTGAACTACGACATCCAGCGTCGGGTCAACATGTCCGGCATCCCCCGCGGCGGCAACCTGCAGGACCGCGCCATGACCGAGACGATGGGCCCCATCTACGACCGCACCAAGGAGCACCTGGGCACCAGTGACCGCATGATCATCGCCGTCCGCCAGCGGCTGATGAAGGCCGCCCGGGAGCTGATGGAGGACGGCGCTCCCCCGGCCCACGTCGACGACACGTCGCTGTACCGGGTCCGGTCGGCGTCGGCCATCCTGCCGGAGGGCGCCGACTGGCAGGCCGAGACGGCGGCGGCCCGCGACTCCGACGCCGGCGTCCCAGTCTCCTGGGTCCCGCTCACCTAGCGCCTCTCGTCGTTCCTGCGGAGGCAGGAACCCAGAGGAATGGGGGGAGTGGGGCGATCCGTTCGCCCTGAGCCTGTCGAAGGGTCGAACGGACGGATTGCCCGCCGGGGGAGTTGACGCGGGGGTGATGCCCCGCTGAGCCAAACAGCAAGGGAGGGCACGATGTTAACCCCCGCTGACAACGAGTTCCTTACGCGAGTCGGCCCCGGCACGCCCATGGGCGCCCTGCTGCGTCAGTTCTGGCACCCCTTCCTGCCGTCTCGCGACCTGCCGGAGCGCGACGGCCCCATGAAGCGCGTCCGCCTCCTCGGCGAGGACCTCGTCGCCTTCCGCGACTCCAACGGCGATGTCGGCCTCGTCGCCGAGAACTGCCCCCACCGGGGCGCGTCCCTCTTCTTCGGCCGCAACGAGCACGCCGGCCTCGCCTGCAACTACCACGGCTGGAAGTTCGACGTCACCGGCGCATGTCTCGACATGCCCAACGAGCCCGCAGAGAGCAACTTCAAGGACAAGGTCCGCGCCATCGCCTACCCGTGCCGCGAGGTCAACCGGATGGTCTGGACCTACATGGGCCCGCGCGAGACGCCCCCGCCCTTTCCGGAGTTCGAGGTCAACACCCTCCCCATCGACCAGGTCTTCGAGCCCAGCATCATGATCGAGGAGTGCAACTGGGTGCAGGGGCTGGAGGGCGATCTGGACTCTTCCCACGTCCCCTTCATCCACGGCCGCATCAGGCCCGACGCCCCGGAGGCGCCCGGATGGGGCCGCGGCTCCTGGATGGACGACCGCGCCCCGACCCTCGACGTCGTCCCTAAGCCCTACGGCGCCGTCTACTCCGCCAAGCGCTGGTGGAACGACCAGGGCGAGCGCTGGCACCGCATCACCCAGTACGTCATGCCCTACTACACCATGATCGCCGCGGGCGCCCCCAACGGCTGCACCGCCAAGGCTTGGGTGCCCCTCGACGACGACTACCACATGCTCATCAACATGCACGGCCGGCTGGAGGGCGCCATCTCGGAGGAGGAGCAGGCCCGCTCCGCCGACCCCTTCCGCCACGCCGGCGGCTACGTGCCGGAGACCCCGGACCCGCGCACCCGCTACCACACGACGGCCAACCGCACCAACGACTACCTGCTGAACTACGACATCCAGAAGACCGTCAACATGTCCGGCATCCCGCGCGGCGGCAACCTGCAGGACCGCGCCATGACCGAGACCATGGGCACCATCTACGACCGTACCAAGGAGCACCTGGGCACCAGCGACCGCATGATTATCCACGTGCGCCAGCGCCTGATGCGGTCCGCCCGCGAGTTCATGGAGGACGGCACCCTGCCGCCCGTCATCACTGACCCGCGGCTGTGCCGAGTCCGGCCGGCGTCGGCCATCTTGCCGGAGGGCGCCGACTGGCAGGCCGAGACGGAGAAGGCCCGCGACGCCGACGCCGGCGTCCCCGTCTCCTGGGTGGCCATGACGTAGCGCAACCGGCAATCCGTTCGCCCTGAGCCCGTCGAAGGGCCACCTGAACGGATTGCCACACAGAACGGCGGGGCGCCGCCCTGCCGAACGAACGGCGAAGGGAGGACATCGCCATGCCATGGATCAAGGTGATACTCGAAGACGAGGCGGAAGGCGAGCTCAAGGAAGCCTACAACCGCATGCGGGAGATCAACGAGCAGTACGACGACGGCGCCGTGCCCCCTTCGGCGATGGCGCCGGGACAGCGCATCGTCGGGCCGCCCCAGCTGGCCAGCCTCAACCCCCTCTCTATGCTCTACGGCCGCCAGTTCATGATGCACGTCATGCGCGGCCCGTCCCGCGTCACCCCCGCCGAGCGGGAGATGGTCGCGACGGTGACCTCGCTGGCCTCCAACTGCCGCTACTGAACCGTCGCTCACGCAGGGGCCCTGCGTAGAGTTGGCGGCGACGACCTGCTGGCGGAGTTCATCCAGAACGACTGGCGTAAGGCGGACCTTTCAGACAAGCAACGCGCCATGCTGGAGTACACCGAGAAGCTGACCCTCACCCCCGCCATGATGACCGAGGACGACATCAACGCCCTCCGCGACACCGGCTGGGACGACCGCGACATCCTCGACATTGTCATGGCCTGCGCCTACTTCAACTTCCGCGTCCGCGTCGTCGACGGCCTCGGCCTCGAGGTCCCCGACGTCTCCGCGACCAGGGCCGCCCGCGGTCGCGAGCACGCCGCGGAGCTCGCCGCCGAGAAGGGCGTCGCCCTCCCCGCCGACATCTGGGGCGTCCGCGAGCAGGCGGAAGCGGCCAGCTTGGGCGGCTAGCGGAGGTCCACGGGAGCCGACTATTCAGCAAAGGGGGATACTGCCATGCCATGGATCAAGGTCATCCAGGAGCACGAGGCCGAGGGCGATCTCAAGGACGCCTACATCCGCATGCGCCAGGTCAACGAGGCGTACGGTGAGCCCCTGCCGGGGGACGGCGTGCCGGGGCCGCACCCGGTCATGCCGCCGGAGTTGGCCAGCCTCAACCCCCTGTCCATGCTCTACGGGCGGCAGTTCATGCTCCACGTCATGCGGGGCGAGTCCGGCGTCACCCCGGCCCAGCGGGAGATGATCGCGACCGTCACGTCGCTGGCATCCAACTGCCGGTTCTGAACCGTCGCACACGCAGGGGCCCTGCGTAGTGTTGGCGGCGACGACCTGCTGGCGGAGTTCATCCAGAACGACTGGCGCAAGGCGGACCTGACTGACGCCGAGCGCGCCATGCTGGAATACGCCGAGAAGCTTACCCTCACCCCCGCCATGATGACCGAGGACGACATCAACGCCCTCCGGGCCACTGGCTGGACCGACCGCGACGTGCTCGATATCGTCATGGCCTGCGCCTACTTCAACTTCCGCGTCCGCGTCGTCGACGGCCTCGGGCTGGAGTTGCCGGACATGGCGGCGCAGTGGGCCGCCCGGGCCCGTGACCATGCCGCGGAGCTCGCCATGGAGCGCGGCGTCTCCCTTCCCAGCGACATCTGGGGAGTCCGCGAGCAAGCGGAGGCCACCAGCCTGGGAGGCTAGGCGCACGCAGCGGGTTGGCAGACTCGCAAATCGAGGGGGGTCGCTCGTCCATGCCAAACATCAGGACGGGCGGCCCTCCTGTTCGTCCGGGCTTGCATACGGCTGAGGGTGACCCCGTTGCATGCCGGTGGTAGAATCCGCCCAATCGCCAGACCGGGCAGCGAAAGGAGGACACCGTCATGCCATGGATCAAGGTGATTCAGGAATGGGAAGCCGAAGGCGAGCTCAAGGACGCCTACGAGCGCATGCGCCAGGTCAACATCGACTACAACGACGAAATGATCACCGGCATGGCCCCCAACTCCGGGCCGCACCCGGTGACGCCGCCGGAGCTGGCGAGCCTCAATCCCTTATCGATGCTCTACGGGCGCCTGTTCATGATGCACGTCATGCGCGGACCGTCCCGTGTCACCCCGGCGGAGCGGGAGATGATCGCCACGGTCACCTCGCTGGCCTCCAACTGCCGGTACTGAACCGTCGCTCACGCAGGGGCCCTGCGTAGAGTTGGCGGCGACGACCTATTGGCGGAGTTCATCCAGAACGACTGGCGGAAGGCCGACCTGAACGACGCCCAGCGCGCCATGCTGGAGTACGCCGAGAAGCTGACCCTCACCCCGGCCATGATGACCGAGGACGACATCAACTCGCTGCGCGCCGTCGGCTGGGACGACCGCGACATCCTCGACATCGTGATGGCCTGCGCCTACTTCAACTTCCGCGTCCGCGTCGTCGACGGCCTCGGCCTCGAGGTCTCGGACCGCACGGCGGAGATGGCCACCAAGGCCCGCGAGCACGCCGCCGAAATGGCGTCCGCGAAGGGCGTCTCCCTCCCCGGCGACATCTGGGGCGTCCGCGAGCAGGCGGAGGCGGCCAAGGCACGCGCCTAGTCTGTCGGAAATGAGTTGGCTGACTGCCCCCGTTCGTCCCAGGGAGACCGAAGGACGGACGGGGGCGTCGGGCTCATGAAGGCGGAGACACCCACCGGCAGCTATCCCGAAGCGCCGACACAGAATGCTGAACGACCACCTAGACGCCAACCGCACCAACTGGGATGACCGGGTGGAGGGCCATCTGGCCTCCGAGGAATACCGCGTCGCTGAACTGCTTGCCAACCCGGCGTATGTGAGCAAGGAAGCGTCCTTCGCCGCCGGGGAGATCGGGGGTGTGAGCGGCCTGAGCCTGGCGCACCTCCAGTGCCACATCGGCACGGACACGGTGTCGCTGGCGCGGCTGGGCGCAACCGTCACGGGTCTGGATTTCTCGCCCAAGTCCATCGAGGCTGCGACGGCGCTGGCCCGCGACTGCGGCGTCGACGCCCGCTTCGTGCTCGGCGAGGTCCACGACGCACCGTCTCTACTGGGAGAGCAGTTCGACGTCGTCTACACAGGCGTCGGGGCGCTCTGCTGGCTACCGGACGTCCGGCGCTGGGCCGAGGCCGCAGCCGCCTGCGTCCGCCCCGGCGGCCTGCTCTACGTCCACGAGGTACACCCCATCGTGCAGTCCCTAGGCGACGACTGGGCTCCGGACGGTCCCCGGCTGGAATACCCGTACTTTGAGACGCAGCATCCCGTCTCGTCCGACGCCGACACCAGCTACACCGGTACGGCCCGCCTGGCCCACACTCGCACGTACGAGTGGAACCACGGCCTCGGCGAGACGGTGACGGCGCTCATCGATCAGGGTCTCCGCATCCGCTTCCTCCGCGAGCACAGGCTGCTCTGCTTCCGGCGGTGGCCCCACATGGCGCAGGACCCGGCGGGCTGGTGGACCCTCCCCGAGGGTCAAGAGCAGCTTCCGCTGATGTTTTCGCTGCTGGCGGTGAAGGAGAGCTAGCCTTGTCCTCTGGGTAGGCGAAAGACGCCCCTTCGATTGGCCAGGGTGAACGGCCCCCAGCACTAGACCTCCAGCGTGAACTCCGCCACAACCGGCAGATGGTCGGACGCCTGCTGTGCCTGCGGCGTGTCCACCACCCACGCCTCGGTGCACCGGGGCGCCAATTCCCCGCTCGCTATGATGTAGTCGAGGCGCACGCCGCCGAGAAAGTCGTCGCGCTTGGCTTCCAGCGGCGTCGGATACGTGTGTGACGTCACACCGCGCGCCGCGAGCACGTCCACGAACCCCGCCTCGGCGAAGTAGCGGCAGACGTGGGTGTCGGGGCGCATGTGCTCGTCGAGCAGCCGGCGCGACCGCACCTCAACGTCGTGGCCAAGGGGCAGGGTGTTGAAGTCGCCCATGACCACGGTGTGCTCGCCGGGGCGGGTCCGGCTCACGACGACCTGTGCCTCCTGGAGCCGCGCCAAGCTGGAGTACGGGTTCAGGTGGGTGGCGATAGCGTGGACGACGGCTTCGCCGTTGGTCAGCAGCGCCCGCACGAGCCCGTGGTGCATCGGCGGGGCTGCCACCGTGGACGACGACGCGGGCGACCACGGCTGCCGGTAGAGGAGAGCGACGTGGTTTCCCGTGGGCGCCTCACACAGCAATCCCTCCATCTCGACCGCCTCGCGGAAGGCTCTCCACCGCGCCCCTCCATCGTCCAAGAAGCCCCAGCACTCGCACACCCCCAGCACGTCAGGGCGAACGGCGTTCACCTGCGCGACAAGCAGGGGAGTCCTGTCTACGCCGCCGGTCACGCCGCCGTAGAGGATGTTGCAGGCCATTACCCGCAGGGTCTGCTGCACGGCCGCTCCATTCTCCCAAGGGTCTTTCGCAGCATAGCGTACACCGAGCGGGACACCTGCGGCCGCCGCATATAGCCGCAAATCGCGCCGTGCTACACTGGTTTTGGCGACGACGTGCTGTCCCAAAGGGGGAATATCGCGTGATTTGGCTGGACTGGGTACTCCTTGGCGTGCTGGCGATCAGCGCCTTTGCAGGCATGCGCATCGGCCTGCTGTGGACAGCCGTGGCCGCCTTCAGCATCTACATCGGCTGGCTGTTCGCGGGCCAGATGAGCGGCTCCGCCAGCCTGCTGGTGGAGAGCTACACGGACTCCGCGACCGCCCTGGCCATCGTGCAGGTCGTCATCTATGCCGCCCTCCTGGCCCTGATCCTCTACGCCGCCCACCGCACGGTCAGGGCCCTCAGGCCGCTCCTTTCCGCCGCCACCATGGGCGCATCCAACCTCTTCGACCGGGTGGGCGGACTCATCGTCGGCCTCCTTGCGGGGGCGATGCTCGCCGGGGCGCTCGTCCTCGTCGGAGCGCGGCTGACGTACCAGATCGACCTGAACGAGGTGGATATCGGCGTGCCCGGACAGGTCGAGACGCGCGTCGAGCTCGGGGAGACGGTGCAGGAAGACCTGCAGGAGCTGCTTTCGACCTCCGAGGTGGCCGGCGCGCTGGTCACTATCGCGACGCTCCTCCCGGCCGCCTCCTTCGGCCTTGCGCCGCTGCAATTCGGCGACTCGCTGGAGCTCCTGAAGGAGACCCTCGACTGACGCGGCCCGCAGGGCCATAATGTCGCCCACCGGCACCGGCAAGGGGACACCCGTGCGCACCTCATCCGTTCAGCCTTCGACGGGGCTCAGGACGAACGGATAGGGCCGCAGGCAGCGCAGGGGTTTCCAAGGGAAGGAGGCGACGCTATGGCTACGACAGTAGGATCGGGGGACTTCACCTACGAGGTCGCGGAGGGCTGGGGCGAGCTGCCCGAGGGAATGGAGTGGGGCCAGATAGGCTCCGTCAACACGGACTCCCAGGACCGCGTCCACGTCTTCACCCGCACCACCAACCCCGTCATGGTCTTCGACCGGGACGGCAAGTTCCTCAGCACATGGGGCAGCGAAGAATTCCAGGACGCCCACGGACTGTGCACAGATGCGAACGACGACCAGTACTTCGTGGACCGCTCCCTGCAGGTGGCCATGAAGTTCACCAAGGACCGCAAGAAGGTCTTCGAGATCGGGAACCGCGGGCAGCCGTCCGACACGGGCTACACGGACGAGAACCGCGAGGTGCTGCGGCCCGCAGGCCCCTTCCACCACCCGACGGACATCGCGCTGTCGGCGTCGGGCGGCTTCTACGTCTCGGACGGCTACCGCAACTGCCGCGTGCACAAGTTCGCCGACGACGGCACGCTGGAGCACTCGTGGGGCGAGCCGGGCGACGGGCCCGGGCAGTTCAACCTGGTCCACAGCGTGTGGGAGGCCGAGGGCAAGGTCTTTGTGGCGGACCGGCAGAACCACCGGATCCAGGTGTTCACGCCACAGGGCGAGTACCTGGACGAGTGGGGCGGCTTCATCCAGCCGTGCAAGCTCTTCGTGGACAGCAACAACATCATGTACGTCGCGGAGCTGCAGTCGCGGGTCACGATCCTCGACCTCGAGGGCAACGTGCTGGCGCAGCTGGGAGACCCGGAGTACCGCCGGCCGGAGCCGGGGCACTTCATCGGCCCGCACGGGGTCTGGGTGGACAGCCACGGCGACCTGTACGTGTGCGAGGTGCTGATGGGCCAGCGCATCCAGAAGTTCCTGCGGAAGTAGGGGCAGGGCCCGAGACCCAGCACGTTGGGCAATTTGTTTCGTCGTCATTTGTAGCTGCATCGAGCGCGGCCCGGCCGTCGTTTCGTAGCTGTTTTGGCGCATTCCAGCTTGCGCACAACTTTTTGCGCCCAGCGGAGACAATTCCTAGCTGTCACGGGCCAGGCGGCGGCGGTCCAAGTTGAGCATGCTGACAAGCATCCGCGCGGCGCGCAGCACCAGATCGGGATCAGCGTGGGGATCGGTCAGGATGGCGACGACCTTGACCCGCAAGAGGGCAATCTCCCGGGTGAGGCTTCCGTCCCGCCTGACAGCCCTGAGGAGGTTTCGCTGCTCGCGGGTCAGGGCCTTGTCATAAAGGCCGCGCTTGCGGGCGTTCTGGTTGCCGGGCTGGGCGCCGGGCTTCCTGCGCGGCAGACGGCCTGAGACGGGGTCAAGGGCATGGTTGAGGTCACGGTCCAGTTCATCAAATGGGTGCGCCATGTGCAGAGTCCTTTCTCATGTAGTTTCACAGAGAGGGTAGCGGGGGCTTCGGCGTCAGCGCGAGGGGTTGGTGTCAGGGGGGCTTGTTCTTCTGCCTGTCGCGTGGTGGGGGCCGCCCCACCCATACCCCGCCCCTCTGGGTTCCTGCCTGCGCAGGAACGACGAGGACGGGATCGGGGTGTGTTGATGCCGTTGGGCGCGGGGTTTCTGGACACCGGCCCCGTATCAGGGTGCGAGGGGACCATGCGCCGGTGTGAGGGGGTGGGCAAGGAAAGGGTGGAGCCGCTCCCAGAAACGCCCTCGCTGAGGCGATTCGCTTTCGGATTCGCTTTGTAGCTGCTGTGGCACATTGCAGATACAAAGCCAATATTGCCAACAGGGAAGCGAATCCCGCCCGCAGGAGGCCAAGCCCGCATCCCGTCATGGATGCGGACCGTGCGGCCGGCGTCTACGCCGCCGCTTGGAACGCTGTACATGGCCCGTTCGAAATCCTTGATGTCGTCCTCCCTGCAGGGAAGGTAATGGCGCCGACGGAGTGGGCGCGAGGGGTTGGTGTCAGGGGTATCGACCGGGCAGGACGTTGGCTTTCTGGATACCGGCATGCGCCGGTATGAGGGGCGCAAGAGAGAGGGCGAACGGAAGGGCGGCGATCCATACCCCTTACCTTGACGCATACCTGCCAGCCGGTAGAATCGTCTACGTGCCACTGTGCGGGCGTGTACGCTCTCAGGCGTCGTGCGCCCGCCGCCAACCACCAACGGAGCATGTACGGATGCCCACAGTCGGCGGGGTGACCTTCGCGCCCGTGGAGGGAGCGGCTGAGCTCTTCACGCCGGAGTTCTGCACCTACTTCGCCCACATGCACCGGACATTCGGCCCGCGGGTGGCGGCGTTCCGCGAGGCGCGGTCGCAGGCACAGCACCGGGCGATCCACGATGGCCAGCTCCCGGCCAGCCCCGCCGCAGGCGACGCCGCCCAGCCGTGGCGGGTGCCGCCCGTCCCGGAGGAGCTGCGCCGGCCCGGCATCGAGATCACCGGCCCCGTGTCCATCACCCCCATGTTCATCAACGCCCTCAACCCCGGCGCCGACGGCGTCCGCGCGGAGGGCGACCTGGACGACGACGAGGACTCGGCGGGGCACCGGCTCGTGGACACGGTGCGGGCCGCCCACAACCGCGTGCTGGCCGTGACCGGCGGGCTGACGTACCGGGACGAGGCGCGCGGCCGGGACTACAGCGTGCAGGAGGGCCCGCTGCCCTTCTTCATGCACCGGGAGCGGGGCCTGCACCTGGACGAGCCGGAGGTGACGATCGAAGGGAGGCCGGTGTCGGCCGCCATCCTCGGCGCCTGCCTCACGCTCTTCCACGCCGGGAGGGCGCAGGCGGAGGCGGGGCTGGGGATCTACTTCTACCTGCCCAAGATCGAGTCGGCGAAGGAAACGGCCTTCTGGCGCGGCTTCTTCGCCGAGAGCCAGTTCCGGCTGCAGCACCTGCGGCGCGCCACCATCCGCGCCATCCCGCTGATCGAGTCGCTGCCGGCGGTCTTCGAGATGGAGGAGATCCTGCACCAGCTGGGGCCGTACGCCGCCGGGCTGAACGCCGCCCGCTGGGACCTGAAGGCGAGCATCCTGGAGTACGTGATGGCCGACCCGGAGATGGTGTGGCCGGACCGGTTCGGCGTGGACATCAAGACGACGGACTTCATGGCCAACATCTTCCGCAGGCTCGTGGCCGTGTGCCTGAAGCACGGCGGCGTGGCCATCGGCGGCATGGCGACGGCGCTCCCAAGCCGCGACGAGGAGGTGAACGCGGCGGCGGCGGCAGCCATCCGGGCCGACAAGGAGTGGGAGGCCGCGCAGGGGTTTTCCCGCGGGTGGGTGGCCCATATCTTCCACATGGGCGTGGCCGCCGCGCCGTTCAAGACACTGTCGGACAGCGGCCGGCAGCCCTCGGCGGCGATGATGGACCCGGACAACTTCCCCATCGAGATCAAGCGCCCGGAGGGGAAGGTGACGATGGAGGGGACCCGCCGCAATCTCCGCACGCTCATCGAGTACGTGGAGGGATGGCTCAACGGGCGCGGCGCCAAGGGCATCGACAGCCTGGCAGGGCGGCCCGGCCTGCACCCGGCCCTCATGGAGGACCTGGCAACGGCGCGCATCTCGGCGGCGCAGACGGGGCAGCGCGTCATCCACGCCGCGCCGGACGCGGACACGGGCGAAGTCCACACGCTGGATGCGGTGAAGCGTATCCTGCTGGCAGAGGAGGAGGACATCGTCATGCGGCTGGGCGAGGACGCCCCCGAGCAGGATGCCGCGAGTCGTGAGGCCACGGTCGAACGCTACCGCGCGGCGACCAAGGTGGTCATGCGATGGATCAAGAACTACACGGAGTTTGACTTTCGGAGCCTCGGCTCGTATACCAGAGGTGACCTGGCGGCCATTGCCGCCGCCCCGGACGCCTTCTAGGCTTATACGCAGCGCTCGCCCTTCGATTTCCCCCTTCGACGGGGCTCAGGGCGAACGGAGAACATCTTCGAGGTCAGGGAGCATCACAACGGAGGAAGCAGACATGGCGACGGACACGCAAGCACAGACCCTGCGGGAGGTCCTGGACTACGGCGCGGGAGACCACGCGGCGCTGGTTGCTCCGGACGGCCCCACCATCACCTACGACGACCTGCGGGCGCAGGTGGACCGCCTGCGCGGGGAGCTCCACGCCCTGGGCATTCGCAAGGAGCACCGGGTGGCCATCGTGCTGCCCAACGGCCTGGAGTCCATCGTCACCTTCCTGGCCGTGACGGCGACGGCGACGGCCGCCCCGCTGAACGCGGCGTACAAGATCGACGAGTTCGCGTTCTACCTGGACGACACCAACGCCTCCGCCGTGATCACCGGCCCGGAGGGCGGCGAGGCCATCGTGGAGGTGGCGCCGCCGGGGGCCGTCCACATCGTCGCGGCGATGGACGACGCGGGCCAGCTAAGCTTCACCGCGGCGAGTCCTTCGACAGGCTCAGGACAAGCGGACGGGGGCAACGCCGGGGAGGCGGTCCTTCCCACCACGGACGACGTGGCGCTGGTGCTGCACACGAGCGGGACGACGTCGCGGCCCAAGCGCGTGCCGCTGAAGCACCGCAACCTGACGACGTCGCTGCGCAACATCGCGGCCACCTACGACCTGACGGAGGACGACGTTGCCCTCTGCGTCATGCCGCTGTTCCACGTCCACGGCCTGGTGGCGTCGACGCTCTCGACGCTGCAGACGGGCGGGACGGTGGTGGCGCCGCCGCGCTTCAACCCGATGAACTTCTGGCCAGTGGTGAAGGAGCACAAGGTGACGTGGTACTCGGCGGTCCCGACGATGCACCAGGCGCTGCTGGCCCGCGCCCGCAGCACGAAGCCAGAGGTGCCGGAGAGCCTGCGCTTCATCCGGAGCTGCAGCGCCGCCCTGCCGCCCGTGGTCATGGACGAGCTGGAGCAGCAGTTCGGCGTGCCGGTGCTGGAGGCCTACGGGATGACGGAGGCGGCGCACCAGATGTCGTCGAACCCGCTGCCGCCGGGGAACCGGCTGCCGGGCGCCGTCGGCCCCGGCACGGGCGTCGAGATCGGCATCATGGACGAGGAGGGCACGCTGCTGCTCAGCGGGGAGCGCGGCGAGGTGGTCATCCGCGGCGACAACGTCATCGGCGGCTACGAGAACAACCCGGAGGCCAACGCCACATCGTTCACCAACGGCTGGTTCCGCACCGGCGACGAGGGGATGCTGGACGCCGACGGGTACCTGACGCTGACGGGCCGGCTGAAGGAGATGATCAACCGCAGCGGCGAGAAGATCTCGCCGCTGGAGATCGACAACGCGCTGCTGGACCACCCGTCGGTGGCCGAGGCGGTGGCGTTCGGCGTGCCGCACCAGACGCACGGCGAGGAGGCATCGGCGGCGGTGGTGCTGAACGGCGAGGTCACGTCGCAGGAGCTGGTCGCCTTCTGCCGGACGAAGCTGGCGGACTACAAGTGCCCGCGGGTCATCCACGTGATGGACGAGATCCCGCGGGGCCCGACGGGTAAGATCCAGCGCCGGTTCCTGACGGAGATGTTCTCCAAGTAGGGAACGCGGCCGCCCTCAAGAGGAGTCCGGCACAGGCGCCGTCGTTCCTGCCCCCGGCTTTGCAGGAACGACGGTGGGGTACACACGAGGGGGAACGCAGTGAAGTTCGCGATTTACGGGGCAGGGGCCATCGGCGCCTGGATGGGCGCCAAGCTCAGCGTGGCGGGGCACGACGTCGCGCTCATCGCGCGGGGGCCGCACCTGGCGGCGATGCAAGAGCGGGGCGTCACGGTGCGCAGCCCCGACGGGGACTTCACCGCCAACGTCTACGCGACCAACGACGCGAGGGAGGTTGGCCGGGCCGACGCGGTGGTGCTGGCGGTCAAGGCGCACGGGCTGCAGGCCATCGCGCCGCTGCTGCACCCGATCGTCGGGCCGGACACGGTGGTGCTGCCGGCGCAGAACGGCATCCCGTGGTGGTACTTCCAGCGGCACGGCGGGCCGTGGGATGGAACGCGGCTTGAGAGCGTCGACCCGGGGGGCGTCATCGAGCAGTACATAGACGCGGAGAGCATCGTCGGCTGCGTCGTATACCCCGCAGCCACCATCGTCGAGCCGGGGGTCATCGAGCACGAGGAGGGCAACCGGTTCTCGCTGGGGGAGCTCGACGGGAGCACGACGGACCGGGCGAAGGCGATCTCGGCGGCGCTGGGAGGCGCGGGGATACGGGCGCCGCTGCGGGCCAACATCCGGCAGGAGATCTGGGTCAAGCTGATGGGGAACCTGGCCTTCAACCCCATCAGCGCGCTGACACGGGCGGGAATGGCAGAGATCGCCCGGGACCGGGACGCCGGCACACTGGCCCGTGCGATGATGGGGGAGGCGCACGCCGTCGCAAACTCGTTCGGCATCGAGGTGCCGATCACCATCGACCAGCGGATGGCGGGGGCGGAAAACGTGGGCGACCACAAGACGTCGATGCTGCAGGACGTGGAGACGGCGCGACCGATCGAGATCGGCGGGCTGGTGGGCGTGGTGCTGGAGCTGGGCGCCCTGGCGGGCGTGCCGATGCCGTACACGTCGGCGGTGTACGCCTGCGCAAAGCTGCTGGGCGCGAAGACGCTGGAGGCGGCGGGGCGGTAGTCTTTGGCGGAATTTCGGCCGGGAACCAAACGCGCCGCCTGTCCCAAATGATGGAACGCTGCTAAACTATCTGCATATCCCGTAAGCCAAATCATCAACAACAGCGCAGGAAATTGTTCTTATGGAACATGACGACCACGTCCAAACTGCCCGCGACTTCCTCGGCGCGTCGGACCAAGAGTTTGCCTCGGGCGAGCATCTGCAGGCATCTGAGAAGCTATGGGGGGCGGCTTCGCACGCGGTCATGGCGGTCGCCGTACAACGGGACTGGCCGTGCAGGAGCCACCGCGCCCTGAGCAACGCCGTGCTGCGACTGGAGCAAGAGACGGGAGACGCACAGTTGGGCGACGGATTCAGCGTAGCGGAAAAGTTTCACAGGAACTTTTATCACGATGAGATGCCCGACTACGAAATAACGTCGGACCGGCCCCGTGTGCACCGCTTCGTAAACCGCATGCTGGCGCTGGTGGAGAACGGGGCGGCCTAGGGAGCGCGGCCGGGGCAGTGTATCCATGCCGGACTGGCCCTCACGCCAGATGCGAGGATTGGCCCCCTTCCCGAACGGGGTATACTGACCCTGCACACGCGGAAGCCACCCACGGGCCAAGGAGGACGTCATGTACTTCAACTCACGCAGATCAGCAATCCACGCCAAACACGGGATGGTTGCGACCAGCCAGCCGCAGGCCGCGCTGGCCGGGCTCCGCATGCTCATGGCCGGGGGGAACGCCGTCGACGCGGCAGTTGCGACGGCAGCGGCGCTGAACGTCCTCGAACCCATGTCGACGGGCGTGGGCGGCGACCTCTTCTCGCTCATCTGGCTGGCCAAGGAGAAGCGCGTGGTCGCGCTGAACGCCAGCGGGCGCGCGCCGGCGGCGGCCAACATCGACGACCTGGACCGCCACGGCCTCGAGTACATCCCGGGCGACAGCGCCTGGTCCGTCTCCGTGCCGGGCACGGTCAACGGCTGGGACACCATCCTGCGCGAGTACGGCACCATGTCGCTCGCCGACGTGCTGCAGCCCGCGATCCAGTACGCGGAGGAGGGCTACCCGGTCACCGACGTCATCGCGTACCAGTGGGCCACGGGCGTCGGCAAGCTGGAGCGGTACCCCTCCGGCCACGAGTTCCTGCTGAACGGCCGCGCGCCCCGTGAGGGGGAGGTCATGCACCTGCCGAACCTCGGGGCCACGCTGCGGGCCATCGCCGAGGGCGGCCCGGACGCCTTCTACCGGGGGCCCATCGCCGACAAGATCGCGGCCTACGTGCAGGAGCGGGGCGGCTGGATGACGCCGGAGGACCTGGCGGCGGACTTCGCCACGTGGGACGAGCCCATCAGCACCGACTACCACGGCGTGACCTGCTGGGAGTGCCCGCCCAACGGCCAAGGCCTCATCGCGCTGATGGCGATGAACATCGTCGAGGGCATTCCGATCCGCGAGATGGGGTTCCAGTCGCTGGACACGTACCACCACATGATCGAGGCGACGCGGCTGGCGTTTGCCGACGGCTTCGAGTACATCGCGGACCCGCGGGCCTCCCTCGTGCCGACGAGCCAGCTCCTCGACAAGGAGTACGCCGCCGACCGGCGGGCGCTGATCTCACCGACCCTGGCAATGGAGAGAGCCCCCTTCGGCAAGGTCCCGGCAGTGCACGACACCGTCTACCTCGCCGCCGTGGACGAGGAGGGGAACGGCTGCTCCTTCATCAACAGCCTGTTCGCGGGCTTCGGCTCGGGCCTCGTCGTGCCGGGCACGGGCATCGCGCTGCAGAACCGCGCGGCCCTGTTCTCGCTCGACCCCGACCACGCGAACGCCCTCGCGCCGGGCAAGCGCCCGTTCCACACCATCATCCCGGCGATGGCGACCCGCGGCGACGAGCTCTGGCTTACCTACGGCGTCATGGGGGGCTTCCAGCAGGCGCAAGGGCACCTGCAGGTCATCGCCAACATGGTCGACTACGAGCTTGGGCCGCAGGCTGCGCTGGACGCCCTCCGGTTCAGCGTCGGGCTGGATGGGGTGGTAGACTTAGAAGAGGGGATTTCGCCGGAAGTCGCCAACGGACTCGCGTCCCGCGGGCACCGGATCGAGGTGATCGAAGGCTACCGCCGGATCGGATTCGGCGGCGCCCAGGTCATCGAGCGGAACCCCGAGACCGGAATGCTCATCGGCGCGTCGGAGCCGCGGAAGTCGGGCGCCGCCGTCGGCTGGTAACGGCGGCCGACCGGCAAGGGCCGCAGGAAGCCCAGTCCGGCCTTGAGACCCTTCGACAGGCTCAGGGCGAACGGATTGGGCAGGCCGCCGCGCCGCCAGGGGGAACAGCACATGCGGAACGCAGCGGCCCTGGGACTCCTCGCGCTCCTGACGCTCGCGCTGGCCGCCTGCAACGGCGGCTCCGACGCCGAGCGCGCAGCGGACTTCTTCATGCCCCTCTACAGCGGCAGCGAGCACTTGGGCGGCGCCGCGGAGGTCAGCCTCAGCGACCTGGAGGGCCGACCCGTCGTCGTCAACTTCTGGGCGCCGCTGTGCCCGCCCTGCCGGGCCGAGATGCCGCACTTCCAGGAGGTGTGGGAGCATTTGCAGGAGAGCGGCAGCGACGCCATGATGCTGGGCGTGGACGTGGGCACCTTCACCCTCCAGGGCGAACGGCCGGAGTCCCTCGCGTTCCTGGAGACCATCGATATCACCTACCCCGTCGGCGAGGCGCTGGACAAGGGCATCATCCAGGACTACGGCATCATCGGCATGCCCACGACGGTGTTCATCCGCGACGACGGGACCGTCCACCAGACCTGGGGCGGCGCCATCACCAAGGACAAGCTGCAGGAGATCACCGACGAGATCGTGCAGTAGCAAGAGCGCCCGCCCAACCCGTTCTTGTGACCCTTCGAGAGCCTCAGGGCGAACGGGTTGGGCGGATGTCATGGGGCCTGCCGCGCACGAATCCCACACACAGAGGGCCGAATGAACATCGCCGTCGCCGTCATCACCCTGCACCTGCCGTCCGCGAGCTCGCTGAAGGAGAAGCGCGGCATCCTGCAATCGCTCATGACCCGGCTGCGCGACCGCTACAACCTCTCCGTCGCCGAAGTTGCTGACCAGGACAAGCCTCGCAGCTCACAGATTGGGTTGAGCGCGGTCAACACCAGCTACGTGCAGGCCCACGAGGCCGTCCAGCGCGCCGTCCGCTTCATGGAGGACGAGCTTGTGGGGCGAGGGCAGGTCGTCGGCATCTGGCAGGAGGTCCTGGGCGGCTTCGGCGAGCTGGAGCAGCAGTAGGGGCAGGCCCTGCCTGCGCAGGAGCGACGGATGGGGGCTTGCTTGACACCCCAGAATGCCAACCCTATATTCCGCCGCGTTGGAGGTCAGAGTGGGCTGGGTTGACTCGATCGTGCAATCGCTCAAGGACGCGGACGTAGGGCTGATCGCCTACGTGCCGGACGGGGTGACGTGGCGCGTCCTGCGCGTCATGGAGGATGACCCGTTCTTCCACATGGTCCCCACCACGCGGGAGGAAGAGGCGGTCGGCATCATCTCCGGCGCCTATGCCGCTGGTCGCCGCGGGGCCGTCTTCATGCAGAGCAGCGGCTTCGGCAACAGCATCAACGCCCTGGCGACGCTGAACATCCCCTACCGCATCCCCTTCCCGCTCTTCGTCGGCATGCGCGGCGGGCCGGGCGAGTTCAACCTGGCCCAGGTGCCCGGGGCTCGCGCCATACCCGGCATCCTGGACGCGCTGGGGCTGCAGCACTTCACCCTCACACGGGAAGACGAACTCGACCGGGTCCTGCCGGGCGTCATTGCACTCACCTACGCCGGGCGACTGCCGGTCGCCAACCTGCTCTCCACGATCCTGACGGGAGGCCGCGATGCTCCGCGTTGACGCCATACGGGCCGTGCTGGAGCGGGCGGGCGGCGCGCCCATCGTCTCCAACCTGGGAGGCACGACGTTCCACCTGCACAACCTGGAGGACCGGGACGCCAACCTGTACATGTGGGGGGCCATGGGCCTGACCTCTTCCGTGGGGCTGGGCATCGCGCTGGCGGCGCCGGACCGCAAGGTCGTGGTCATGGACGGGGACGGCTCGCTGCTGATGAACCTCGGGTCCCTGGGCACCATCGCGCGGCAGTCGCCCGCCAACCTCGTCCACCTGGTGTGGGACAACCACCAGTGGGCGGGCACGGGCGGCCAGCCCACGCACACCGCGGAGGTCACGGACCTGGCTGCCGTGGCCCGGGGCGCCGGCATCCCCAAGGTGGCCGCCGTCTCCACCCTGGAGGCGCTGGAGGAGGCCTTCGACCTGGCGATGCGCGAGGACGGGCCGTGGTGCATCGTCGCGGACGTCGAGGGCAGCGATTTCCCCGACCGCCCGGACGTGTCCATCGAAGAGAACCTTCAGCGCTTCCGGCGCACATTCGAACGACCTCCGACGTAACCGGGGCGCACCTCCGGCGACGTTTCGGGGCTTGCCCCTTCCGTATCTGCCCCGTAAGATTGGGGCAGGACAAACCTGGAGGCTCGGCATGGCCAGCGCCCCTCGCATCACACCCGTGGCCGTCCAGTTCGGCGTCCACCTCACGGAGCCCGCGCCCTTCTATTCGGCGTTCACCGGCCGCGGCGGGTCGGCACCAGTGCAGTTCCACGTGCTGCTGGAGTGCGACGGCGATGAGCCGGCAGCCCGCTGCAACGCGGCCCTCGCGTCCCTGCGGCGGCGGCTGACGAACCTGGGCCCGGCGTCGCTGACGACGACGCTGCACAGCGCGTTCCAGGCCTGCCACCAGGAGCTGTCCGGCGCGCCGGGCGGCGGCGTAGGGGCGACCATCCTGGCCTCCCGGGGCGAGGAGTCATTTCTGGCGGCCGTCGCCGACATCTCCCTCTTCCAGCTCGACCGCGCGGGCGTCCGGCCCGTGCGGATCGCCGTACCGGGAACGATGTCCCCAGTCATGGGCGTCGCGCCCGAGGTGACCGTCGCCATGGAGCGGCTGGACCTGGAGCCGGGCGAGACGGTCCTCGTGGCAAACTCGTCGGTAACCTCGGCAGCCAACTACGCGGGGCTGCACGCCATCCTGTCCGCCCGGCCGCAGACCGCCGCCAACAGCCTTGCCGCCGTCATGGGCAACACACCCCTCTTCCTGGCGCTCATCGTGACATCGCCGGAGGAATAGCGGTGCTGCTGCTCGGCATCGAGACCTCCTGCGACGAGACCGCCGCCGCCGTGGTGGCCGACGGCCGCCGGATCCTGTCCAACGTCATCAGCTCACAGGTCGAGGTCCATGCGCGCTACGGGGGCGTCGTGCCGGAAGTGGCCTCCCGCCAGCATATGCTCGCCATGACGCCCATCTACCACCGCGCGCTGGCCGAGGCGGGCGTCACCCCCGACGGCCTGGACGGCGTCGCGGTCACGGCGGGCCCGGGTCTGGCGGGATCCCTGCTGGTGGGCGTGAACTACGCCAAGGGCCTGGCCATGGGCCTCGGCCTCCCTCTCTACGGCATGAACCACCTCGAAGGGCATATGTACGCCGCCTGGCTGGAAGACGGCCCCACGCCGGAGGAGTCGCCCGGCTTCCCGCTGGTCTGCCTGCTGGTATCCGGCGGCCACACGGACCTGGTGCTCATGCGCGGCCACGGGGACTACACCCACCTGGGCGGGACGCGCGACGACGCGGCGGGCGAAGCCTTCGATAAGGCGGCGCGGGTCATGGGCCTCGGCTTTCCCGGCGGGCCCGCGATCCAGCGGGAGGCACAGCAGGCCACGTGGTCGGAGCAGCTGCCGCGGGCGTGGATGCGCGGAACGCTGGAGTTCAGCTTCAGCGGCCTCAAGACAGCCGTCCTGCACCGCGCCCGCGACCTGGGCGTCGCGGCCGGCCTGCCCGACGGCCCGGCGGAGCTGGACGAGGACGGCATCGAGCGCCGTCGCGCGCTGGCCGCGGGATTCCAGGAGGCGGCGGTGGACGTGCTGGTGGAGAAGACGGTTGACGCCGCGCGGCAGTTCGAGGCGCGAGGCATCCTGGTGGGCGGGGGCGTGTCCGCCAACGCGGCGCTGCGAGAGACCATCCGCGAGCGGTCGCCCGTGCCGGTGCTCGTGCCGCGGCCGGCGCTGTGCACCGACAACGGCGCGATGATCGCGGCGGCGGCGTGCCACGGCGTCGAGCGCGGGCTGCAGCCGAGCATCGCCGTGGACGCGACCCCGGGGCTGTTTTTCTAGGCGGCGGGCCGAACCCGGGCAGCGATTGACAGGGGCATGCCCTGATAACACAATGGTGTCACCTTCCACCGCCTCTGCACCTTCCCTGCACGGCACGGAAAGGAGCACGCCATGAGTTCGCACCCCTTCGACAATGCATTCCGCATCACTCCGGAAAACAAGAAGCAGTACCAGCGTGACGGGTTCGTCAAGTTGGAAGGGTTCCTGAATCCGGCAGTGGTCGCCGCGCTGCTCGACAGGGTCGAGAACGAGATGGGCCGAGCAGCAAGAACCTCCGTAACCACAACATCCTTCAGCCGCGCACAGTACGACTTCACGGGCGACAAGAGCGACGTCTACGAGATGATGACGCGGCCGTATTTCCGGCAGGCGTTGACGGACCTGGTAGAACGCGACCTCTTCCTCACCTTCGAAATGTGCTTCGAGATCGAGCAGAACGTCCACGAGGGGTTTCCGTGGCACGTTGGGATACAGAGTTTCGGCTATCAGTTTGCGGCCGAGAATGCATGGACGCTGTGGGCGCCGCTGCAGCCGGTGGAGGCAAACGGGCAGCGGGGCGGCATGGCGTACGTGCCCCAAAACGTCATTTCAGGCGCGTTCTCCTATGAAGAGTTCGAGCCGGCGGTGGTCTCGACGATCCGGGCCAAAGAGCAGGCCGGCATCAGGACGAGCCAAAAGGAATATTTCAGCATGCGCCACGGGCTCTACAACTTACCGCCCCTGGACACCATCCTTGAGACGCATCAGGTCGAAGACGACTTCCAACCGGGTGACGTCCTGGTGTTCAACAAGTGGGTCGTGCATCGCAGCATCATGCTGGGGGATGGGGAGCTTCCCAAACGCGCGGCCTACGTCATGCGCTTCGTCGACGCGGAATCGCACTACGATCTGCAGCGGGCACAGTACCAGGAGCTTCCCGTCGAGCTTTACAGCAAAGGACTCTTTCCACACAAGCCGGTAACGCGCCAACACATCGAAATCGCCGAAGCCGGGGCGGCGGACGGCGACCTGCTGGCGGACTGCGCCTACTTCGACAACCGCGACCTCCGCACCCTCCGACGCGAACAGCCTGCACGCACCACGTAGGGGCCCCGGGCCCATCACGAGGTGACCCGGTTGCGCGGGTTACACGGTTCCGTGTACCATCCTTCCTGAGACGGGCTGCGGCATGGCCTGTCGCAAGGAGGGTGCGTGACGTCACAACACCCACGCAACCGGATGCGCACGGGGCGGAAAGCGCCGGTCTACAGGCCGATGTCGCGGCAGTGGGACGGCGATGCGGTGCGGGCGCTGCGGGCGCACCTGGGCGTGACGCAGGGCGAGCTGGCGGAGGAGATGGGCGTCCGGCAACAGACGGTCAGCGAGTGGGAGACCGGCGTCTACCGGCCTCGCGGCGCGTCGGTCACGCTGCTGAGCATGGTGGCCGAGCGGACCTCGTTCACCTACAGGGCCGAGTCCTCCATAAAGGCGTCGCCCGAGGGTGAGGGCGATGCTCCTCGTTAGGGATAGGCCACAGCAGCAGCCGGTGCTGGAGCGGGCGCTGGCGGGCTACTGGCGCGACCATGCCGCGTCGCTGCCGCCGCTTGTTTGCGACGACGGCTCACGGCTTCGCGTGCTCTATCCGGGCCGGGCCAGCGCCGCCGCGGGCCCCGACTTCCGCGACGCGGTCCTACAGCGGGAGAGCGGCGAGGTGGTCCGCGGGGACGTGGAGCTGCACCTGCGCCGGGGCGGCTGGGAGGCCCACGGCCACCACTTCGATCGCTGCTACAACGGCGTGGTGCTGCACGTCGTCCTCCACGGCGGCGAAGCGCCCGTTGTGCTGGCCAGCGGGAAGCGGGTGCCCACCGCCGCGCTCTTTCCCCGCACGCTGGGCAGGCGACCGACGCGCGAGGCGCCGGCTACGCGGCCGCTGCCCCTCGCTACGATGCCCAGGGGGCGCCACCGGCTCGTCCACGCGATTGACAGGGAGGGCGACGCGAGGTTCTTCGAGAAGACCCGCCGATTCGCGCAAGCCATGCGGGCCAGCCCATCAGGAACATCGCCAGCCGATGCCGACGAGGCGCTGTACCAGGGACTGATGGCAGGACTCGGCTACGGCGGCAACAGCGCGGCGATGCTGCACCTTGCGGAGGGGCTGCCGCTGCGGGCCCTCGACCGAGCCGCACAGGCCGTTCCGGTCGCAGCGCGCCGCGAGACGTTGGCCGACGCGCTGCTGCAGGCCAGCGGGCTCGCCATGCCAGAGGACGCTCCGCCGGCGGTCACACCGGTGGTCAAGCGTGAAGAATGGAGGCTCTTCCGGATCCGGCCCTCCAACCACCCCTCGCGGCGGCTGCTCGGCATGGCGGCGCTGCTCGACCGCGCATGGGACATCGGACTCGCATCATGGGCTGCGTCGCTTGCGTCGACGAGGGATGTGAAGCCGCTGCGGGACGCGCTCACGGTCCCGGCAGAGAGCGGCGGGGCGCTCATCGGCGCCGACCGCGCCTCCGACCTGGCGGTCAACGTCGCGCTGCCCTTCGTGCGGGCTTGGGGGAATGTCACGGGCGACGCGGAGTTGCCGGCTGCGGCGCTGGCCCTCTACCGGGCGTGGCCCCCGCTGCAGGAGAACGCCGTGACGGCGGAGGCGGTGCGCCTGCTGGGCGTCGAAGGCGCAGACGCGAAGGAACTGTGCGGTTCAGCGCGGCGGCAACAGGGGCTGATCCGGGTGTACCGGCGGCGGCTGGGCGGGGAGGGCGGCTAGCTCTCCACCACGCGCACGTTACCGTCGTCGCCGGACTCCAGGAGCGCCGTGAACCCGTACCCGCGGCGGCGAAGCTCGTCGCTGCCGCCCTGATGGCGGTCGATGATGGCGGCAACGTGGGCCACCGTGCACCCCTCGGCCTCCGCGACGGCGATGGCCTGGAAGAGCGAGCCGCCCGTGCTGCAGGCGTCGTCGACGATGACCACGCTGGCGCCGGGGGTGAGCGGCCCCTCGATCAGGCGGCCCGTCCCGTGCTCCTTCGCCTCCTTGCGCACGATGAAGGCGCGCACGGGCGTGCCCGCCAGGTGGCTGGTCAGGGCGACGCTGGCGACGATGGGGTCGGCGCCCAGGGTCGGGCCACCAATGAACGACGCGCCGGAGGCCCGCACCACCTCCAGGAACTCCTCGCCGAGCAGGGCGGCGCCCTCGGCGTCCAGCGACAGCAGGCGGCCGTCGAAGTAGTAGCTGCTGCGCTGGCCCGACGTCAGGACGAAGTCGCCGAAGGTCAACGCGCCAAGCTGCTTGCTCAGGTCCAGGATGTGCCGCCGCCGCTCCGTCGTCATTGCCGCTCCTTGTACAGGTTGTGCTCCGTGATATACCGCGCCACCGCGTCGGGGACAAGCCCGTGCAGGCTCTCCCCGGCCACCGCGCGGCGGCGGACCTCCGTCGCGCTGACGTCCACATCCAAGTCGACGCTCACGGCCCGAGCCGCCGCGCCCGGCAGAATCCCGTCCAGCGCCGCGAGATCGAGCGTTCCCTGCGCGGGCCGTCCCATGACGACCAGCCGGCACCGGGCAAGCACCTCCGCCGGCGCGTGCCATCGCGGCAGCTCCCGAACCGAATCCGCGCCCAAGATGAGGTGCAGCTCCGCGTCCGGGCCGCAGGCCTCCCGGAGCTGCGCCAGCGTCACCTCTGTGTACGTCGCGCCGGGCCGGTCAAGCTCGATGGTGGAGGCCTCGTACTCATCCACGCCCTCGATCGCCGCCCGCACCATGGCGAGGCGGTGGGCGCCGTCGCTGATCGGCGTGCCCGCCTTCAGCCACGGGTCGCCAGCGGGGATGAAGAGGACGCGGTCCAACGAGAGCGCGGCGCGTGCCGCGCCGGCGGCGGCCAAGTGACCCAGGTGGACGGGGTCGAAGGTGCCGCCCAGGACACCCAGCTTCATGGCGCGGCCTCCCGGATGGCGAGTGCAGGGGGCGTCCCCTGCATGGTAGGAACGAGGGCGGGGCCAGTCAAGGCGGTGATCAGGCCTGTTGGAGGGCTTCTCCCCACGGAAAGGCCCAGTCCCCGATCTCGACGACGTCGCCGTGCAGCACGCCGGCGGCCTCCAGCGCGGCGGTGACCCCGAGGCGGCGGAACTCGCGCAGCAGCTGGCCGACGACGCGGTGGTCGTCCACGTCCGCCAGCTTCACCAGCCGCTCCGCCGCGGGCCACTCCACACGGTAGCCGCCGTCTTCGCCCTCGGCCACCGCGCCGGACCGGTCCGGCCGCCGCCGCGAGGGCGGTTGCTGGGCAGTCGCGGGGGCAGCCGGTTGCGGCGCCTGCTCCAGCCGCTGCAACACGAGGTCCAGCGCGCGCTGCACGCCCTCGCCAGTGGCGGCGGAGATGACAGCCGGCTGCACGCCAAGCGCCTTCAGCTCGCCGGTCAGCGCCGGAAGCTGCGCCTGCGTTTCCTCCATGTCGGCCTTGTTGACGGCCACGACCTGGGGCAGGGCAGCGAGGGAGGGGTTGTACTGCGCCAGCTCGTCGTTCACCTGCCGGTAGTCGGCGACGGGGTCGATCGCGCTGCCGTCAAGGACGTGGAGGAGGAGCCGGGTGCGCTCCGCGTGGCGCAGGAACTCGTGGCCAAGGCCGACTCCCCGGTGCGCGCCTTCCAGGAGCCCGGGGATCTCCGCCAGCACAACAGGTTTCCCACGGGTTTCCACAACTCCCAGCTGCGGCTCCAGCGTCGTGAACGGGTACGGCGCCACGCGGGGGTTCGCGCCAGTCACGCGGCCGAGGAAGCTCGACTTGCCCGCGTTCGGCGCGCCGACAATGCCCACGTCCGCGATCAGCTTCACCTCGAGGCGCACGGTGCAGACGTCGCCCGGCGCGCCCGCCTCCCGGAGAAGCGGCTCCTGGTTGACAGCCGTCACGAAGCGGGCGTTGCCGCGGCCGCCAGCGCCTCCCTGGGCGACCACAGCGCGCTGGCCCGCTTCCGTGAGGTCTATCGGCGCACCAGCCGCAACCCCGCCGGAGCAGACCGCAACGGTCCCAACCGGCACCGGGATCACAACGTCATCGCCGCTGCGCCCGTGCTTGTTGCTTCGGGCTCCCGCAACCCCGTGGCCTGCCTTGAACCGACGTTTCAGCTGGAACTGCCGAAGCGTATTCTCAGACGGGGTCGCCTCCAGATACACGGACCCGCCGCGGCCGCCATCGCCGCCGTCCGGGCCACCACGAGGCACATACTTCTCCCGACGGAAGCTGAGGAAGCCGTGGCCTCCATTGCCCGCCCAAACATGGATTGTGCCTGTATCAATCATAGTGTTTGAGATCTCTTCCTATATGGGAGAAGTAGTGACGTCGGTAGTAGCCTTGTTGCTTGTGTTGGTATATAGGCAGAAGAGCTAGGGGCATGCTGTTATTGTAGCAGGCGGACAGTTGTTGCTTGCGTGGGGATGCAACTGTGGTCCGGTTTCGGGGATAATGGCAATAGACGACTGGTTTCCTGCGTTGACCCTGTTGGCATTGCGCCTCTATACTAGCCGTGCTCTGTCGGTTATGTGACGACGGCCCCGACTCACAGGAGGGTGTGTGGCGAATCCACCCCGGGAAGCTTGTGGCGTTGTCGGCGTATATACCCCGGGCGAAGAAGCGGCGAGGACCGCCTTCTTCGGCCTCTTTTCCCTGCAACACCGAGGGCAGGAGTCTGCGGGCATTGCCTCCGCGGACGGGCGCACCATCTTCTGCCGCCGCGAAATGGGCCTGGTGAGCCAGGCCTTCCACGAGTTCGACCTCGACCGGCTGCCCGGCGACATGGCCGTCGGCCACACGCGCTACTCCACGACGGGCGCCTCCTACCACAACAACGCGCAGCCGCTGGAGGTGCACGGCAGCAACGGGCACATCGCGCTGGGGCACAACGGCAACGTGATCAACGCCGTGGCCATGCGGGAGGAGCTGGAGGAGGAGTGGGGCCTCCGGTTCACGACGGCCACGGACTCCGAGGTGATCGTCCAGCTCCTCGCCAACGCGCCGGGCGCCACCTGGGGCGAGTGCCTTGCCTACGTCATGCGCCGGCTGCAGGGCGCCTACTCCGTGGTTGCCCTGACGCCCAAGGCGCTGCTGGCTTTCCGAGACCCCCTTGGCGTGCGGCCCCTGTGCGTGGGCATGTTCCGCGGCGGCTGGGTTGTCGCCTCCGAATCGTGCGCGCTGGACCACATCGGCGCGACGCTGCTGCGGGAGCTGGAGCCCGGCGAGGCCGTGCAGATCGACAGCGAGGGGTTGCGCAGCATCCACCTGGGCAACGAGGGCCGGCATGCGCTGTGCTCCTTCGAGTACATCTACTTCGCGAGGCCCGACAGCATCCTCGACGGCCGCCTCGTTCACGCCGCCCGCCGCGAAATGGGGCGGCAGCTCGCCATCGAGCACCCGGTGGACGCCGACATGGTGATGGGCATCCCGGACTCGGCCCTTGCCGCGGGCACGGGATACGCGGAGGAATCGGGACTGCCGTACCAGGAGGGGCTCATCAAGAACCGGTACGTGGGCCGCACCTTCATCCAGCCGGACCAGCGGCTGCGGGACCTGGGCGTGCGGCTGAAGTTCAACCCGCTTCCGGAGATCCTGCGCGGCAAGCGCGTGGTGGTGGTCGACGACAGCATCGTGCGGGGCACGACGACGCCGCACGTGGTCAACCTGCTGCGGAGCGCCGGGGCGGAGGAGGTGCACCTCCGGGTGTGCGCGCCGCCCATCATCTCCCCGTGCCACTTTGGCGTGGACATGGCGACCAAGGGAGAACTGCTGGCGGCGCAGAAGTCAGTCGAGGATATCCGGGAGTTCATAGGCGCGGATTCGCTTGGGTACCTGAGCGTGCCGGGCCTCTTCAAAGCCATCGGCCGGGAGCGCCGCGTCAGCTGCGCGGCCTGCTTCACCGGAGAGTACCCGGTGGAGGTCCAGCTGCAAATGGACAAGATGGCGCTGGAGCGGTAGCCGCCCCGCCTTGAACCGCCCCGCCGCCGTCCGGTACGCTGTCATTCCCTACCCCCTTGCGGAGGACTCTTGCGTTGGTGGATAGCGCCTACAGCCGGGCGGGCGTGGACCGGGACGCCGCCGGCAGCGCCAAGGAGCGTATTTTTTCCCTTGCCCGCTCGACCTTTACCCCCGGCGTGCTTGGGGACATCGGCGCGTTCGGGGCGTTGTACAAGGTGACGGGGTACAAGGACCCGGTGCTCGTTGCGCATACGGACGGCGTCGGCACGAAACTGCGCGTGGCGAGCCTGATGGGCCGCTACGACACCGTCGGCGAGGACATCGTCCACCACTGCACGAACGACATCCTCACATGCGGCGCGCAACCCCTCTTCTTCCTGGACTACATGGGCATGGGCACGCTGGCCGAAGACAAGGTGGAGCAGCTCGTCGCGGGGCTGGCGCGGGCGTGCAAGGCGCTCGACTGCGCGCTCATCGGCGGCGAGACGGCGGAGATGCCGGGCATGTACCAGGGCGAGGACGTGGAGCTCGTGGGGTTTGTCGTCGGCGCTGTGGAGCGTGAGGGCGTCATCGACGGCTCCGGCATCCGGGCGGGCGACGTGCTGCTCGGGCTGCCGTCGAGCGGGCTGCACACGAACGGGTACTCGCTGGTGCGGCGGGTGTTCGGCGTCGACGAGGACCCCTCCGTGCTGGGCGTCCGGCACACGGAGCTGGGCGCGACGCTGGGGGAGGCGCTGCTGGTCCCGCACCGGTCGTACGTGGGGGCGCTGACGCCGGCGCTGGGGCGCATCAAGGGCATGGCGCACATCACGGGCGGAGGGTTCCCGGAGAACGTGCCGCGGATGCTGCCGGACGGGCTGGCGGCGAAGCTGGACGGCAGCTCGTGGGAGGTCCCGCCGCTGTTCCGGCTCATCCAGAGCGAGGGTGAGATCGCCGACGGCGAGATGCACCGGGTGTTCAACATGGGCGTCGGCATGATCGTGGCGGTGACGCCGGAGGACGCCGACAGGGTGTGCGCGGACGTGCCGGAGGCCTTCGTCGCCGGCGAGGTGGCGGAGGCGGGGGACGGGCCGCAGGTGACTATCGCATAGCAAACACGCGGCGGCGTGCCCTTCGACAAGCTCAGGGCGAACGGGGAAGGGCGGCGGGGGAACCCCCATCCCTGCTCCGCCCCTCTGGGTTCCTGCCTGCGCAGGAACGACGATTGGGAGATTCTCAGGGCGAACGGGAGTAGAGGGAGCATGAAGGCCCTCATCAGCGTGTACGACAAGACGGGCGTCGTAGAGCTGGCGCGCGCGCTGCAGGAGGCCGGCTACGGGCTGGTCAGCACGGGCGGGACGCACCGGGCGCTGACGGAGGCGGGCCTGACCGTCGAGCAGGTCTCGGACGTGACGGGGGCGCCGGAGATGCTGGACGGCCGCGTGAAGACGCTGCACCCCGTCGTGCACGGGGGGCTGCTGGCACGCCGGGACCTTACGGAGCACATGGGCGAGCTGGAGGCGCACGGCATCGAGCCGATCGACGTGGTGGTGGGCAACCTGTACCCCTTCGAGGCGACGGTCAGCCGCGACGGCATCGCCGACCAGGACGTGCTGGAGAACATCGACATCGGCGGGCCGACGATGCTGCGGGCGGCGGCCAAGAACCACCCGGCGGTGACCGTCGTCGTGGACCCGGCGGACTACGGGTGGGTGGCGGAACGCGTCCGCAGCGGCGGCACGTCCCTGGAGGAGCGGCGGCGGCTGGCGGCGACGGCCTTCGCCCACGTGTCGTTCTACGACAGCCTGGTCGCGTCGTGGATGCGGGGGCCGGACGACCCGTTTCCCAAGGAGCTGACCATCGGCGTGCGACGGGTGTCGGGCGAACTGCGGTACGGCGAGAACCCCCACCAGCGCGGGGCGCTGTACGCGGACGCGCCGGGCCGCGGGGGCGTGGTGAACGCGGAGCAGCTGCACGGCAAGGATCTCTCCTACAACAACATTTTGGACGCGGACGCCGCGTGGCGGGCGGCCAACGAGTTTGCCGACCAGGCCGTGTCGGTGATCAAGCACACCAACCCGTGCGGGCTGGCCTGCCACTCGGACCAGGCGGAGGCGTACCGGCGGGCCTTCGGCGGGGACCCGGTGTCGGCGTATGGCGGCATCCTCGGCTTCAACCGGCTCGTGACGGCGGAGGCGGCAGAGGCGCTGCGGCGGGTGTTCTTCGAGGTGATCGTCGCGCCGGAGTACGAGGACAGGGCGCTGGAGATCCTGCAGAAGAAGCGCGACCTGCGCATCCTGCGGGCGCCGGAGCCCGCGGCCTCGTCGCTTGCGCCGCCGCTGCAGGTCGTGAGGGTGTCGGGCGGGCTGCTGCTGCAGACGGCGGACGCGCTGGAGGAGGACGCCGGGTCGTGGAGGGTGGTGACGCAGCGGGCGCCGTCGGAGACGGAGCTGGCGGACCTGGACTTCGCGTGGCGGGCGGCCAAGCACATCAAGTCGAACACCATCGTGCTGGCGAAGGACCGGGCGCTCATCGGCATGGGGGCGGGGCAGCCGAACCGGCTGGTGAGCGTGCACCTGGCGTCGCGGGCAGCGGGCGAGCGGGCGGCGGGCACGGTGCTCGCTTCCGACGCGTTCTTCCCCTTCGCGGACGGGCTGGAGCTGGCGGCGGGGGCCGGGGTGACGGCCGTCGTGCAGCCGGGCGGGTCCATCCGCGACGACGAGGTCATCGCGGCGGCGGACAAGGCGGGCATCGCGATGGTGTTCACGGGCGTGCGGCACTTCCGGCACTAGGGGAGGGGCCGCAGGCCCAAGCGGAGACCAGTGACTCGTTTGGGATTGGTTTCGTAGCTGCTTTGGCTCATTTCAGCTACGAAACCAATTTTTCTTTGAGGAAACGAGTCCCCCCTTCCCGCATGCCCAACAGTCGTTGGCCCGGGATGCGGGCGTTGTTGCGGTGATTCATGTGAAGACGGTAGCGGACGGGGCGCCGGGCGCGAAAGGGGTTGGTGGCAGGGGTGCGGGGGGCAGGCTCCCCACCGTGGCAGGCGTTGGGCGCAAAGCAGCATAGTGGGCGTCGGGGTTCCTGCCTGCGCAGGAACGACGGATCGGGGCGTGCGGCACTTCCGGCACTAGGGAGGGGCCGCAGGCCCAAGCGGAGACCAGTGACTCGTTTGGGATTGGTTTCGTAGCTGCTTTGGCTCATTTCAGCTACGAAACCAATTTCTTTTTTGAGGAAACGAGTCCCCCCTTTCCGCATGCCCAACAGTCGTTGGCCTGGAAGGTGGGCGTTGTTGCGGCGAGTCATGGGGAGACGGTAGCGGGCGAGGCGCCAGGCGCGAAAGGGGTTGGTGGCAGGGGCGCGGGGCCCTTCGACAAGCTCAGGGCGAACGGCCCTTTTCCCCAGCCCAGCGCTGCCCCTCTGGGTTCCCCTGCCTTCGCAGGGGCAGGCTCTGCCTCCGCAGGAACGACGAAGTTGATGATGCCCTTCGACAAGCTCAGGGCGGACGGATAGGGGAGCGGGCGACCTCGAGGTCGCCCTTACGGACGCCACGGCACCCCGCGCCGCTGGATACCGGCGAAAGCCGGTATGGGGGTGGATTGCCCCATCCCAACCTTCCCCCGCTCGCGGGGGAAGGGGCTGCCCTACCCCGCCCTTGGGTTTCCCCAGCTACGCCTCGCGGTAGGTTTCCATGTTGTCCTGGGGGTCGAAGCCGACGAGCTCCCGGGCGTTGCCGATGTCCCAGAACTTCCAGTCGTTGTTGGAGACGCCGAAGAAGATGGCGGCGCGGAGGGAGTCGGGGGCGGCGACGCAGCGCTCGACGAGGTGGCCGAGATCGCGGTGGCTGAGGAGCGTCGCGAAGTGGCGGACGTTGGCGGGACGGCTGTCGCGGCGGACGGTGCCGAAGCGGAGGGCGATGAAGGAGAGGCCGTGGCGGTCGGAGAAGTAGCGGCCGGCGGCCTCGCCGAGGCACTTGGCGATGCCGTAGGGGCCGCTGGGACGGACGGGCATGTCAGGCGTGACGAGGGGGAAGCCGCCAGGGGTGAGGCCGGTGTAGTCGCCAGCGCAGATGTTGGCGTAGGGCTGGTCGAGCTCGTAGTTCTCGGACGCGCGGTTGGAGCTGGCGAAGACGACGCGCTTGACGCCGCAGCGCCGGGCGGCCTCCAGGCAGTTGTAGACGGCGGGGATGTTGTTGCGGTAGGCGTGGTGCCAGGAGAGGTTGCCGGCCGGGTTGTTGGCGAGGTCTACGACGGTGTCGACGCCCTCGAAGGCGGGGAGGATGGCCTCGAGGTCGGTCATATCGGCGACGGTGGCCTCGAAGTCCTGGGGCGCGCGGATGTCGATGCCGGCGACGTCGTGGAGGTCCTTGAGGGCGTCGCGGACGACGCCGCCGATCTGGCCGGCGACGCCGGTGATGAGGACGCGCTTGCGGTCTGGCATGGCGGTGCTCCGATCGTGTGGGATGTGCGCTGGGGGGCGAGGCTCCGGCGCAGGGGAACGGTAGCGCGACGGGGCGGGGATGGCAAGGGATGGGGGGTATGCTGGCGTGAACGATGCCCCGGAATTGCACGCCATTTGACACTTATTTGCCTTGCTGCCTGTATTCAACATTCCGTAATATCGGTATTCGCCCACCGGCAATCCAATTGCAGGAGACTCGTGCGCCCATGAGACCACAATCTGACATCCATGCGCTGTTGAAGGCGCACTTTGGGTTTGACAGCTTCCGCGGGCAGCAGGAGGCGGTGGTCCGGCGGGTGCTGGCGGGCGGGGACTCGCTGCTGTTGATGCCGACGGGGGGCGGAAAGTCGCTGTGCTACCAGCTGCCGGCGCTGGCGATGGAAGGCGTGACGCTGGTGATCTCGCCGCTTATCGCCCTGATGAAGGACCAGGTGGACGGACTGAACGCCAACGGCATCGCGGCGCGGTTCATCAACAGCACGGTGCCGGTGCGTGACATCGAACGGGCGCAGGCGGAGGTGCGGCGCGGCTCGGTGAAGATCCTGTACATCGCGCCCGAGCGGCTGGCGGTCGAGGGGTTCCGGCGGTTCCTGAACGGGCTGACCGTCAGCCTGATCGCGATCGACGAGGCGCACTGCATCTCGGAGTGGGGGCACGAGTTCCGGCCCGACTACCGGAACCTGCGGCCACTGCGCGAGCTGTTCCCGAACGCACCGGTCCTCGCGCTGACGGCGACCGCGACGGAGCGGGTGCGGCGGGACATCGTGGAGCAGCTCGGGCTGACCGGCGCGGAGGTCTTCGTCTCCAGCTTCAACCGCGCGAACCTGACCTACAACGTGCGGCCCAAGGACAACGTCGAGCGTCAACTGCCGCAGTTGCTGGCGAAGTGGAAGGGGAGCCCCGCCATCGTCTACTGCTTCTCCCGGCAGGAGACGGAGGACACGGCGGCGGCGCTGAACGCGCAGGGCTGGACCGCGCGGGCGTACCACGCGGGGCTGAGCGCCGAGGAGCGGCGCCGTGCGCAGGAGGACTTTTCCCGGGACCGCGTGCCGGTCATTGTCGCGACCATCGCCTTCGGCATGGGGGTGGACAAGCCGGACGTGCGGCTGGTGGTGCACACGAGCCTGCCAAAGTCGGTGGAGAGCTACTACCAGGAGACGGGGCGAGCGGGCCGCGATGGGCTTCCGAGCGAATGCGTGCTGCTGTACTCGTACGGCGACAAGGTGCGGCAGGAGTTCTTCATCAAGCGAATGGAGGATGAAGGGGAGCGCTGGAGCGCACAGACGAAGCTCGATCAGATGGTGCAGCTTGCGCAACTGCACTCGTGCCGACGGCGCTACCTGCTGGAGTATTTCGGCGAACGGTGGGACGTGGAGGACTGCGGTGGGTGCGATGTTTGCCTGGCGTCGGCAGAGCGGGGAGAGTTCGATGCGACGGAGATCGCGCAGAAGGCGCTCTCGGCGGTGGTGCGGACAGGGGAGAAGTACGGCGAGACGCACATCATCCGCGTGCTGCTGGGCAGCAGGGACAAGCGCATCCTCGCGGCGGGGCACGACAATCTGAGCGTCTATGGCATCGTGAAGGACTTCGACCGGAACCAACTCCGGGAGGTGCTGGGGCTGCTGCGGGCGCGGGGGATGCTAACGCTCAACGAGGGCGAGTACCCGACGCTGCGGTTGTCGGACACGGGGCGGGAGTTCCTGCAGGCCCGCGCGCGGCTGTCGCTGCCGCGGCTGCGGGCGGAGGGGAAGGCAGCCCCCTCACGGGGGGAACTGGGATTCCTGCGGACGAGGGTGGAGTACGATGAGGGCCTTTTCCAAGAGTTGCGCGCGCTTCGACGACGGCTGGCGGACGCGCAGGACGTGCCGGCCTTCTTCGTCTTCGGCGACATGGCGCTGCGGCACATGGCGGCTTCGCGACCGGGGACGCTGGAGGCGTTTGCCCGCGTGCCGGGCGTGGGTCAGGCGAAGCTGGCGGCGTATGGTGCGACGTTCACCGAGGCCATTCGCAACTACGGCGGGCAAACCCTGTCGTCCGAGAGTGCACCGAAGGGCGGGGATGCGACGTCAAACGGGCGCCGGGGGGCCACCTACGACAAGACCAAGGAACTGCTGGCACGGGGCTTGTCGGTGGAGGAGATCGCGCAGGAGCGGGGGCTGGCGCCGGCAACAGTCATGAGGCACATCGAATGGCTGACAATCCGTGGGGAGTCGATCGACATCGCCCCATTGCTGCCGCCGCCGGAGCGGCGAAGGCGAATCGAGGAGGCGTTCGGCCGACTTGGCTACGCACAGTTGGGTCCGGTGAAGGAGCACCTGGGCGATGAGTTCAGCTACGGAGACCTGACCATCGTCCGGACATGGCTTCGGCAGCAGGGGCGGTTGCCGCGGGGGTAGGGGGCCCTTCGACAGGCTCAGGGCGAACGGGCCTCTTGTCCAGCCCAGCACCGCCCAGCGGGGTTCCTGCCTGCGCAGGAAAGACGAATTGGGCGTGCCAATCCGTTCGTGAAACCCTTCGATAAGCTCAGGGCGAGCGGCCCCCACCTCCCTGCCCCTCTGGGTTCCTGCCTTCGCAGGAACGACGGTCAGGCTAGCGCTTGAGGAGGAGGGCCTGGCAGAACTTGGCGGTGTCGAAGAGGTCCGGGATGTCCACGTACTCGTTCTTGGTGTGCATGAGGTTGGTGGACATGCCGACAACGACGGCCGGGATGCCGTGGCGGTTGAAGACGTTGGCGTCGGTGCCGCCGCCGGTGGGCTGGAGGTTGGCCCGCAGGCCGATGTCGCCGAGGACGCCCGACGCGCGCTGCACCATGACGTGGTCGCTGGGCAGGTGGTAGGTGTGGAACTGGACCTTCAGGTCGCCGATGATCTTGGCCTCCTTGTAGTCGTCGCGCGCCGACGAGAGGGCGTCCTCCACCTGCAGGCGCAGGAGCTCCAGCGTCTCGGTGTTGCGGGAGCGGAACTCGCCGGAGAAGGAGGCCTCCTCCGGCACGGCGTTGCGGACGCTACCGCCAGAGATGAGGCCGACGTTGATGGTGGTCTCGTCGTCCATGCGGCCCTGGGGCAGGCGGCCGATGATGTCGGCGGCGATGCGGATGGCGGAGAGGCCCTTCTCGGGCTCGACGCCGGCGTGGGCGGCGCGGCCGGTGACGTGGACGTCGAAGCCGACGTAGCTGGGGCTGGACGTGATGACGGTGTTGACAGGGCCGTTGCCGTCGAAGACGACGGCCTGGCGGGCCTGAACCATGGCGAAGTCGAGGTTCCACGCGCCCACGAGGCCGATCTCCTCGCCGCGAGTGAAGACGAGCTGCACAGGGATGCGGGGCGCGCCGTCCTCCCTGATGGACTCCAACGCCTCCAGGATGGCCGCGATGCCGGCCTTGCAGTCGCCGCCGAGGATTGTGGTGCCGTCGGTTTGGACCTCGTCGCCGACGATGCGGGGCTTGATGCCGCGGCCGGGCTCGACGGTGTCCATGTGGGCCGAGAGCATGAGGGGGTCGGAACCCTCCTCGGACGCGAGCAGGTTGCCGTGGGCGTCGCGGGCGATGGTGAAGCCAAGGGCGGCGAGGCGGCGGGTGAGGTCCTGGGCCACCTCCTCTTCCTCGCCGGAGGGAGAGTCGATGCGCACGATGTCGCAGAAGGTGGTGACGAGGCGGTCCTTGTCGATCATGGCGGCCTCCGTGGGCGGGGGGACGGCGGTATTGCGGGTATTGTACAGCACGGGGCATTGCGCCGGCTTTCCATCGTTGGGGCAGCAGGCACGGAGGCGGGGGCAACCCGCCGTGACCAGATCAGGCTGGCAACCGCATTCTCACTGCGAGGACGGGCGGGATCTCGGGTAGGTGCGACCAAGAGAGCGTCTTGTAGTCCTCGTCAATCTTGTCGAAGGCTGGTTCGAGGATGCCGTCCATCACAAAGCCGACGTGAAAGCACGCATCGAGCAGGGCGCTCAGGGGCCGGTGGAAATACCAGTGTGGCTCAGGCTGCCCGAGCATTGCGAGCCCCTTTGCAGCGTATGGCGTTGAATACCTAGATACCTTGATGGACCTTTCAACTGTGGCATCGCCGTCGCGCTCATGCCTTTCCATGACCATCGTCATGTCAGGCGAGCTAAAGCAGGGGTGCATGACCGAAAAGACAAAACGCCCTCCGGGCTTCAAGAGCACAGGCAGGGCACCAAGGAGCGGGGCAATGTCCGACATATCCATGAGGGCCATCGAGCACACAGCTGCGTCAAAGCGCCTTTCACCCAATCCAAGCAGGGCTTCGGAGTCTGTGGCGTCAATCACGCGGTAGTCGATGGAGAGGGCCGCCCCCGTTCGGGCTTTCGCGATATCGATCATGAGGGCCGAGAAGTCAAAGGCCGTGACCGCGGCTCCCATCTCGGCTATGCGGCGCGCGAACTGACCGTTGCCGCAGGCGGCTTCAAGGACACGCTGCCCGGGCTTCAGCTCCAGCAACGCCAACGTAGCCGGCTCCACCAGTTTTCTGTGGAACTCGTTTCCCTCGCCCATCCTCTGATCCCAGAAGGCGGCGTTGGTATTCCAGGCTGCCTTTGATTGATCGTGCAGGCCAATGAAGTCAGCTTCGCTCATGACTCTCCCATTCACACGTCACGGGGCATGATCCCTGAGTGATGTTTCAACCCTGCCCTTGAGAACAGCGCTTAGCAGCAGGCCCGTTTCCGCCATTGTGAGGAAGCGTTGGCAGGAGACGGATCGTATGCGGCGCTTGCTCCCCTACCCGGCGGGCTCCTGGGCCGTGGACTCGTGTGCCGCGCGGTCCGTCTCCTCCCAGAAGCGCCGGAGGGAGGCGTCGGCGCGGGTGTAGTCGTAGGAGTGGAAGCGGCCCTGGCGCAGGCGGACGACGTCGCCGTTGAAGTAGCGCTCGTAGAGGATCTGGCGGGAGCCGAACTGGGTGCCGATGAAGTCCCACAGCAGGCGGAAGAGCCGGACGCGGTCGTAGGCGTTGGAGCGGGCGCCCTGGTAGTACTTGTCGATGAGGGGGCGCATGGCGCTCTCCATGTCGGCCTCGGTGGGGGTGAGCATGAGGCCGGCGGCGGCGAGCTGCTGCATGATGTCCGTGACGCGCTGGAAGGCGTCCGGCGCCCAGTGGCGCATGGCGTGGCACGGCTCCGGCGAGAGCCAGACGCCCTCGCCCTGCCAGGGGCCGGCGTCGGCCTCCATGGCGCGGAGGTAGGCGCGCACGGTCTCCAGGGTGTCGATAATCTCCGCGACCTTCTCCTGCACGTGGCTGTGGACGCCGATGCCAATGGCGTCGACCAGCGCGTGCACGACACCGAGGCCGAACTCCAGCTTGGCGATGTTCTTGACCGCGACGTGCTGCATGTACTGCCGCCACATGATGCCGAGGGCGACGAGGTGGTTGTGGAGCTCCCAGTCGCCGTAGCAGAAGACGCGCTCCCAGGGGACGAGGACGTCGTCGAAGACGGCTAAGGCGTCCATCTCGTCGAAGCGGCTGGAGAGGGGCTGGTCGTAGAGGGTGCCGCCCTTGTCGTAGCTCTCGCGGCAGATGAAGCTGAGGCCCTTCGTCGCCACGGGGATGGCGAAGCCGAGGCCGTACATCTCTTCTTCCTCGCCGCGCAGGGGCCGGTAGGGCGGCACGAAGATCTCGTCGGAGAAGGGGGCCAGCGTGGCGAGCAGCTTGGCGCCGCGGAGGATGATGCCCTCGGAGGTGGTGTCGACGACGCCGACGGGGACGTAGGGGTCCGGCTGCTGCCCGATGGCGACGCCGCGGTTGACCTGCGGGTGGCCAAAGCAGTGGGTGAGCGAGAGATCGTTGTCGCGGATGTAGGCGTGGTAGTCGACGAGGTTCTGAGCAAACATCTTCTCCTTGCGCCCATGCTCCTGCGCCATCTGCCGGGTCGCCGTGACCTGGATGTTGACGTAGTCGGGGGTGCGGCCGAGGACGCCGTGGTGGGCGTCGGCGACTATCTCGAGCGCGCGGCGGCGGCGCAGCAGGTCGTCGATGCTGTGGGGGATGATGAAGGAGAGGGGCACCGGGTCGCCGGTGGCCGGGGACTTGAAGGTCATGTCGTCGTGGAAGGCCGGGTCGTGCTGGAGGTCGTACAGGCCGGCCAGGGTGCGGGCCATGCGTGCGAGCTTGGGGTGGGTGGTGACGTCCCGGACGAGCTCTCCCTCAACCCAGATCTCGCGTGAGTCCCGGAGGCCGTCCAGAAACTGGCGGCCCGTGCGAATGCCCATGCGAAGTCCCTCCTGCGCGGCCTGCTGTACCCAGATTCTAGCAGGGGCGGACAGCGTTCACCAACGTCCGGACGGGCTTGACCTGCTTTCGACGCCAACGCACAGTAGCATCGCACAATCGAGCACACGACGCCGTCGCGGTCAGGAGGCCGACATGGAGCGCAAGGCCAGGGTGAAGACGTTCTCCTTCCACTGGGGCAGCGGGCACATCGCCGAGGAGGCGCAGGTCAACGGCGAGCACCACGTGCCGACGCTCCAGCTGATGCGGTACACGGACGGGCATGCGGCCGGGAGCGTGAGCGTCCGGTTCTGCCAGTACAACCACCGCGGCGGGTTCAGCCGGTCGCCGCTGATGATGAGGACGGAGGAGATCGAGATGATGCGAGAGGCGCTGAAGGAGACGCCGGAGCTTCGGGCGCTGCTGCAGCGGCTGGTGGCGGACTAGGAGCGGCTTGACATGCGCGGAACCTCCACCCTGCCCAATCCGTTCGTGGGCCCTTCGATTTCCCTCAGGGCGAACGGATTGGGCAGGGTGCCGACAGGGAGGGCACCTTCTGGTGGACTCCGTCAGCCGCCTCGCGAGGGTGGTCATGGGCCAGTCGGTGCGGTCTAATGGGACTATGACAGGGAAACGCCGTGCTTGACCTCCTCCACGACATGAGCGACTGGCTCCTCGGCTTCGCCGACAGCGAGTGGGCCGTGGTCGTCCTGGCGCTGGCCTCCTTTGGCGAGGCCATCATCCTGCCCATGCCGCCGGACCCGCTGCTCATCGCGATCGCGCTGCTGCAGCCGGAGAACGCGCTGTGGCTGGCGGGGCTGGTGACCGTGACGTCGGTCGCGGGCGGCGTGGTGGACCACTGGGTTGGCGTACGGTTCGGAAGGCCGCTGCTGGAACGTTTTGTGCGCCGGGACAAGATCGACGCCGTGGAGCGGACGTTTCACAAGTACGGCTGGTGGACCGTGTTCCTGGCGGCCTTTACGCCGCTGCCGTACAAGGTCTTTTCCGTGACGGCGGGAACGCTGCTGCTGGACCGGAAGCGGTTCACCCTGGCGTGCCTGGCCGGCCGGGGCGCCCGGTTCTTCCTGCAGGGCGTGCTGATCTTCATTTACGGCGAGTCGATCCGGCGCTTCCTGGAGGATAACTTCGAGCTTGTCACCATATCGGCAGGGGCCGCGGCAGTGGCCGCGGTGGCGATCGTCGTGCTGGTGGCGCAGGTGCGACGACGACGGTCCGGGTTGAGCGAAGAGGGGCCATAGAGCCCCGCCCTGACGCGACCGCTGCGAGTTGGGATGGGCGCTGCCTGAGGATTCCCGGCAACGGCGCCCCTCCCGGACTGGCATTTGTACGCGCGGCGGCGTACACTAGACGCCGACTTCGGCATGTGTTTGAATAGCGTGGCGAGCCCAAGAATCGGAGCGAGATCCGGCGTGCCGCGCGGGTTTGCACGAGACTGCGCCGCAAACATGCTGACTTCGACAGCGCAATGGGGTAGCATTTTCCCGATGTTCAGCTACGGCGTTGTTGTGAACTGACAAGAGAGGGAGAGCGCAGCCAGCCGCGCCGTGGCCGCAGACAACTGCCTGGAGGACCAGCTCCAGCGTGGCGGGGCGAAGCAGGCGCCAACTCACGCGCAGGCAGGCCACCAACCATCTCTCGTGAGGAAGGGAGACAATGAACGCCTACGGAAGGTACCTACGCTGGCTGGCCGTGCCCGCCGTACTCCTGACGGTTGTTGCCATGGCCGCCTGTGAAGGGGAGCGGACTCCCGTCCCGAGTTCCGCGTCGGTAGTGGTGCCGACGGCCGTCCCCCTGCCGACTGCAACCCCCAAGCCGCCGCCAACGCCCGTACCGACCCCGGACTATGCAGCACAGGCACATGCGTACGCCGCCGCCTGTTCCAACATCACCGCGAAGTTCAGCTTTACCCTTCAGAACTTCGCCAACAACCTGCTGACGTGGGGCGAACTGGTGGAGCATACGGACGCCAACATCGGCGGCTACAGCCTCCTCTACCCGCCGCCCGACCTCGAGGCCTACAACACTGCGCAGATCAACCTGCTAACGGCCCTCCGCGACAGGGCGCTGGGCGAGCCCAGCGACGGCTCGATCATCCAGGATATCGGCATTGCGTTGGGCGGCTCCGTCCCGGTAGGCCAACAGCTCGACGCGGCCGCGCAGCAGGCCCTGGCGGGGTTCTTCGGACAGCAGTTCGTGCAGGCGTTCGTGGCGCAACAGGCGGCCGTCGCCGGGCTTTCCAGCGACCTGCAGGCGCTGGTGACGGATGCCAACTGCACGGTGGGAATCGGCTAGCATCCAATAACCCAAGGGAATCGACAGGGGCGCGGGCGCCATGGCATCCGCGCCCCTGATGTTTGCCCGGTCAAGGCCAAGAACGGCCCGTGCCCTTTCTCCAAAGCAATCGTTGGGCTACCATGCGGGTATGACAGAGCGGTCCACGCGCACAAGAGACGCCTTCCACGAGTCCGTTGCACAGCTCACGGAAGTTGTGAAACTGATACCGCCGGACGCCTGGGGCAAGCCGGCGCTCGGCGAGTGGTCGGTCCGGGAGCTGACGGCCCACGTCGTCCGGGTTGTCGGGGGCGCCATCACCTATGCCTCGCCGGGCAGCCCAATAACACTGGAGAGCGCCGCCGACTACTACGTGCAGGCCATGTCGTCGCCAAGGATCCACGAGCAGATCGCGGAGCGCGCCAGGGAGGCCGTTGCAGAGCTCGGCGACGACCCGTTGGAGGCCCTGCAGACCGTCGCAGAACGCACGATGACAGCCATAGCAGAGCGCGACGGCAATGCACCCATGGCGACCCCCTTTGGAGGGCTGCGTCTCGATGACTACCTGCCGACGCGGACCCTCGAGATCGTCATCCACACGATGGATATTGCAGAGGCGGTGGGCGTCCCGTACGAGCCATCACCCAACGCGCTCAACGCTACGGTCACCCTCCTGGCGGAGATAGCCGTCATTCACGGTGACGGCACCGCGCTCATGCTGGCGCTAAGCGGCCGACGGGCGCTGCCCGCCGGATTCAACGTCCTGGGGTAACGCCCGCCCGCACCTCCCGTCCAACCTTGTCCACGCCAAGCCTCTCCCGCCAGATTCCCGTCGCACACAGATACAAATGTGGTGTTGACAAAATAGTTTATAATACAAACTGAAAGCAGCTTTAGCGAGGGGAGGCCAGTCATGCAGGCAGCGGAAAACGAGGGGCACAGCCCAACTCCACAGGAGAGTTGGGACGCGATCCGGGAGACGATGGAGAGCGCCCGCAGCTCGCTGTATGTGGCGGGGACGGCGACGATTTTGCTTATTTGGGGAGCCATAGCGTCATTGGGGTACCTGGCTGAGTTCGGTATCGCGACGTGGGGGGAGGACCTGCGGGAAAGCTACCCGTGGGTGAGCGGGCCGCTTTGGTTGGGGCTGGTCGCGGTTGGGATGGCGGCGAGCGGTTTCGTCGGCAGCCGCGCCGGGCAGAAGCTGGCCCCGGGAGAAGGGTCGCGGCAGGCGGGCCTGCGCGTTTTCTTCTTCTGGGCCGCGGTGGTCGTCGCGACGTTCGTGATACCGGGCGCCGGGGGTGTGTGGGCCGGGGAGGATGCGGCGGTCAACGTGCCGCGGGTGACCATCGGCATTGCGGGGCTGGGGTTCGTGCTGTTCGGCATCATGGTGCGGCCGATGCTCGCGGCGATTGGCGTGGGCATCGTGGCGGCGTTCTATGTTCCCAGCTTCGCCCTGGGCGACAGTGCGCTGGCGGTGGCCGCGGCGCTGACGCTGCTGGTGGTCGCGTTGAGCGCGCTGTGGGTCCGGAAGAGCGGGCTCGCATGACCAGCGAGCCGTTCAGCCTGAATGAGACGATCCACCAGTCGACGCGGCTGCGGATCATGGCGCTGCTGGTCTACCAGCCGACGCCGGACCGGGTGGCCTACGGCTTCATCCAGCAGGCCCTTGGCCTCACCGGAGGCAACCTGACCATCCACCTGCGCAAGCTGGAGGAGGCAGGGTACGTGGCCATGGCGAAGGAGTTTGTGGACGCCAAGCCGCGGACGTGGGTGCGGGTGACGCAGGCGGGGATGCGAGCCTTCGCGGACTACCTAGCCGACCTGCAGGCGGCGCTGAACGCGCCGCCGGGCGCTGCTAGCTGAGCCAGTCGAGCACCTGCGACAGTGACGAGACCTCCGGGCCGATCCACGGGTTGCGGTGGTCCGGCGGTGTCTCATAGGGGACGTGAATGCGAAGAGCGGTCATGCCGACGTGTTCGGCGCCGGCGAGCTCGTTGCTGTTGCCGTCGCCGACGTAGAGGCATCGCTCGGGCGTGACGCCGAGGCGGGAGCACGCGAGGGCGTAGATGGCCGGGTCGGGCTTTCGGACGCCAGCGTCGCAGGAGAAGACGGCCGTGTCGAAGCAGGGCGGGAATGGCGTGTCCGGCCAGAGCATGGCTGTCTCCCATGAGCAATCGCTGATGAGGCCGACCTTGTGGCCCGTCTCCCTGACCGTGGCGAGGGTCTCCAAGGCGTCGGGGCGGGGGAGCAGCCGGTCGCGGAAGAAGTCCATTCGCAGCCGGAGGGCCTCGGCGACGCCGGCCGCGTCGGGCACGACGCCGAGCTCGGCGCACAACGCCGCCACGTATGCCTCGAACGAGCCGTGGGCGCCGGTCATGCGTTGGCCGATCGTCGAGTTCCAGAGATCGACAAAGGGGTCCGGCGGCGCACCAACGAGGGCGGCCACCTCCTGCGTCGTCCGGTTGTAGCCACCCAGGCGCGCCACCGACCCGGTGGTCTCGTCGACCAGGGTGCCGTAGAGGTCGAAGATGACGGCGTCGAACTTGGCGGGCATATCACCGGACCCCCATGTGCCCCTACGCCCCCAGCGTGGCGACGCTGAAGACGACGGAGAAGGGCTTGCAGTAGATCACCACGCTCTTGATGGCGGAGATATCCACACCGGCCGGGATGGTGTAGTTCTGGTTGCCCCGGTTGCCCTTCAGGGGCCCAAGGTCGGCGTAGCCGGGCAGCTTCACCTCGTTGCCGCGGGTCGGGTCCTCGTGCGGCGAGAGGATGACGTGGAGCGCGGGGCCGTTGGTGACGTCAAGGTTCTCCAATCGCAGCAGGTGTCCGCCGCCGGGGGCGGAGAAGATGATGGCTTGGCCGCTGCCACGGTGGAAGGCGTCGGCGTCCTTGAAGTTGCCCGATGTGATCTGGCGTACCTCGGCTTGCGGGCTGGCGGCCGCCATCATGCCTTCCATGACGGCCATGCCACCGTCGGCGCCCATCGCGGCCGCGTCCATGCCGGAGCCGAGCATCGTGCCGGCGGTGATGGAGACGGCTGAGGGCATCGCCTCCTCCATGACGGGGTCATCCACCATCGCCATGCCGGCCATGACCATCTCGACGTCCTCGCGCTCCATCCCCTCGGGGACGGCGGCGTTCAGCGCGAAGGGGAACTCCTCCTCGACGGTGACGTTGGTGAAGAGCGGGGACCCCAGCGACCAGGCGAGGAACAGCGCGACGATGGCCACAGGTGTGCCGCCGATGATGAAGGGCACGCGGTGGCGCATCACGAACTGGTGCCAGCCGAGCCGGTACGCGACGTACAACGCCGCCGCAAAAGCGATGATGAAGGCCGCTCCGATGAGAAACCGGTACTCGTAGAGGTCCGCAAAGGCTCGCTCAATGTCGCCGAAAGTGGCCATAGCCTCCCCCTTTCCGCGGCTTCGCATGCCTGCCCACAGGCTGCGGGGGCCGATTGTTGCGAATTCCTACACTTTCATTGTAGCGCGTGCGGCGGAATCGGTGCGCACTCCCCATGCTTGGCGGAGGCTGGTATCCTAGAGCAACCCACATAAACACCGCCTTGGCGCATCGCGCTGCCGGGGCATCGACAGAGAGGACATCCATGACAGAGGCAACCAACGGGACGCCCAAGCGGGCGATGATCGTGATCGCGCACCCGGACGACGGCGAGTTCATGGCCGCAGGGACGCTGGCCAAATGGGCCAAGGAGGGATCCGAGGTCATCTACGTGCTCTGCACCAGCGGGGACAAGGGGACGTCGGACCCGGAGATCGACCCGGAAGAGCTGGCGGTCATCCGTGAGCAGGAGCAGCGCAACGCCGCGGCCGTCGTCGGGGCGAAGGACGTGGTGTTCCTGCGCTACAAGGACGGCTTCCTGCAGAACACGCTGGAGCTGCGCAAGGACATCGTGCGGCAGATCCGCACGTATCAGCCGGACATCGTGCTGTGCCAGGACCCGACGATGCGGTACGTCGGCAACTACATCAACCACCCGGACCACCGGGCCGCGGGGGACGCAACGCTGGACGCGGTGTTTCCCTCGGCGCGGGATTACCACGTCTACCCGGACCTGATTGCAGAGGGGCTAATGCCCCACAAAGCGCTGGAGGTCTACATGGGGGCCTTCGGCAACGACAACGCGAACGTGTGGGTGGACATCTCGGAGACCATCGACACGAAAATCGCGGCGCTGATGGAGCACAAATCGCAGGTGGGCGACGACCCGGAGCGGCTGGAGACGATGCGGGAGCGCATCAAGGAAGGGTCGGCGAAGCTGGGGGCCGACCACGCAATGGACTGCGCCGAGGCCTTCCGGTACATCAAGCTGCGGTAGCGTACGGTGCGCGCATGCGCCGTTTGCATCCGCCCTTCGACAGGCTCCCTCGGCAAGCTCAGGACAGAGTCAGGGCGAACGGGGTTCGGTCAGGAGGACAGCATGGACGTCCAGGCGCTGAGAAGCCAGATACCCGCCACGCGGAACGTCGTGTACATGAACACCGGGTGGTCCGGGCCCTCGCCGACGCCGGTCGTCGAGGCCATCGCGCGACGGCTGGAGGAGGAGAGCGCGCTGGGCCCCGCCAGCCCGACGGTGCTGGCGAGCGGCCGGGAGATCCGGCAGGGGATCCGAGATTCGCTGGCGGCGTTCCTCGGCGTCACGCCGGAGGAGCTGGCGCTGACGCAGAACACCACCGAGGGCCAGAACATGGTGGTCAACGGCCTTGCGTGGCAAGCGAGCGACGAGGTTATCACCTTCAGCTTGGAGCACAACTCGGTGCTGGCGCCCTGCTACTACCTGGAGCGGAGGCACGGGACGGTGACGCGCGTCCTGCCGCTCGCGCCGGACGAGGACCACGACAGCATCGTCGCCAAGGTGGAGGCGGCGATCAACCCTCGCACGAAGCTGCTGTTCATGAGCCACGTGCAGTTCAAGAGCGGGCTTCGGATGCCGGCGGAGCGGCTGCGCGAGGTGACACGGCAGCATGGCGTGCTGATGCTGCTCGATGGGGCGCAGGGTTCCGGGCACCTGTCGCTGGACCTGCACGCGCTGGGCGTCGACTTCTACGCGATGCCAGGACACAAGTGGATGCTGGGGCCCGACGGCGTCGGCGCGCTGTACATCCGGCAGGAGCTCATCGAGCAGGTGACGCCGATGAAGGTGTCCGGCCACGCCATCCATGGGGGCCACGGGTGGGAGGACTTCGAGCCGAACACGACGGACATCCAGAAGCTGGAACTGACGACGACGAACGACGGCCTGTGGGCCGGCTACCGTGAGGCCATCCGGTTCCGGGAGTCGCTTGGGCGCACGGAGGCGGAGGAGCGGAGCCTGGCGCTGGCATCGCACGCGAAGGCGGCGCTGGCGGAGGTATCCGGCGTGTCGATCACGTCACCGCTGGAGGGGCCGGGCTGCTCCGGCCTCGTCACGTTCAGCGTCGAGGGGTGGGAGCCGCGGGAGCTGGTGAATGCGCTGGAGGCGCAGCACAGCGTCTCGATACGGGCGGTGTCGGACCCGTCGTGTGTACGGATGTCGCTGGCCTTCTTCAACACGGAGGACGAGGTCGACCGCGTGGCGGACGCGGTGCGGGGGATGGTGCGGTAGGCCCCTACTCCATGCTCAGGATGATCTTGCCGAAGTTGGCGTTGGTCTCCATGTAGGCGTGTGCCGCGCCGGTCTCCTCCAGCGGGAAGACGCGGTCGATGACCGGCTTCAGTTCACCCGTTTCGAATAGCGGGACGACGCGCTTCTGGATCTGCTGCGACAGGGCAATCTTCTCCTCTATGGGCCTCGCGCGGAGGACGGTGCCGTAGACACGCAGGCGCTTGGGGCCCAGCAGCCTCAGATCCGTCTCCAGCTTGGTGCCGCCCATGGACCCCACCAGCACCAACCGGCCGCGCACCGCCAGCGAGTTCAGGTTGCGCTCCCAGTAAGGCGCGCCGATGACGTCGAGCACGACGTCGACGCCGCGGCCGCCGGTGCGCTCCCGGACGACCTCCAGAAAGTCCTCCTTCCGGTAGTTGATGCCCACATCGAGGCCCAGTTCCGCGGCCTTGGCGAGCTTGTCGGGCGAGCTGGCGGTCGCGAAGGTGATCGCGCCGGCGTGGCGGGCGAGCTGGATTGCGGCGATGCCGATGCCGCTGCCGGCGGCGTGGATGAGGGCGCTCTCTCCCATGACCAGGTTGCAGCTGGTGAAGAGGGCGTCGTAGGCGGTGAAGAAGACCTCCGGGATGGAGGCGGCGTCGGTGAAGGACATGCCGTCGGGAATGGGCATCGCCATGCGCTCGTGGGTGGCGACGCGGGTGGCGTACCCGCCGCCGCCGATGAGGCCGAAAACGCGGTCGCCCTCCTTCAGCGAGATGACGCGGTCGCCGACGGCGGCGACGATGCCGGCCATCTCGAGGCCGGGGATGTCCTGCGGGATGCCGGACGGCGCCGGGTAATTGCCGCGGCGTTGGGAGAGGTCGGCGCGGTTCAGGGCCGACGCCTTCACGTCGACGAGCACCTCTTCGGGGCCGAACGCGGGGTCGTCCCGCTCGATGACCTTGAAGACTTCCGGCCCTCCGGGCTCGGTGACGACGGCGGCTCGCATGGCGTCCTCCTGCGGGGGTGTGGGGATTATGATACTCCACGAGTGCGGGCGCGTGCCGCGGAGAATGGGAAATCTTGTGCATGCAGCTTTCATGCAAAGCGCATGTTATACTCATGCCATGGCTAACCTTCAGGTTCGGAATGTGCCGAATGACACGCTTGAACGCCTGCGCGCCCTTGCGCGTGGGCGCAATTGCACGTTGAGCGCGGCGGTGCTCGCGGCCATTGAGCGGGAGCTGGCAGCCTGGGAGTGGCGGAGGCGTTGGGAGCAAATGCCAACAACTGATCTAGGCATTGACGCCGCCACGTTGATTGCGGAGGAGCGTGCAGCTCGCGATCAGGAACTGGGATGAGTCAGTATGTCGTTGACGCTTCTGCAGTAGTTGAGTATCTGCTTCGCACAAAGGTGGGACTGGGCTTAGGCGACACCCTCTTGGGTGCTGAGCTTGTTGCTCCTGAGTTGATGGACGCAGAAGTCTTGTCCGCTCTGCGACGCGCCGTATTGCAGGGGCGTCTCTCCGAGAACCGAGCGCTCGCGGCGATCACCAATCTGGCTATGATGCCCGTCGAACGCATTTCACATCGACCATTGATTGCCATCGCCTGGCAATATCGCCACAACCTTAGCGCGTATGACTCCATGTACGTTGCAGCCGCTCGGTTGTATGGTTATCCGCTGATTACGGCCGACGGACGACTATCGCGCGCGTCCGGCTTGGATGTCGTGGTCCAACACGTTCGACAAGCCTAGGTAGACTTCTTTTGTCTCGCCGCCCTGCCTCTGTTGGGCTATAATCTCCTGCAAGCAATGGGGGGAGAGAGGAGTCTTGCTATGGCAGAGATAGTCCTTGGGATGGCGTCGTCGCACGCGCCGCAGCTGGAGATGCTGCCGACCCGGTGGCGCGAGTACGGCGACCGCTCCCGTACCCAGAACGAGCACTGGTTCAACGGCAAGACCTACACGTACGGCGAGCTGGCGGAGCTCCGGGCCGGCGACCACTTCGAGAAGGAGCTGTCCGAGGAGACCTTCGCGGCCCGGTTCGACGCGTGCCAGCAAGCCATCGCCCACCTGGGGGAGACGTACCGGCGCGTGGCTCCCGACGTGTGCGTCATCCTCGGCGACGACCAGCACGAGCTGTTCCAGGACGACCATATGCCCACCTTCGCCATCTACCACGGCGAGAGCGTGGCCGACGTGGCGCGGCACGGCGGGCGGGGCCCGCAGGCGTACACGGACCCGGCCGTTGGCAACCATCCGGCGGAGCTCATCGAGCAGCCCACGGACGCCGAGTTGGGCATGCACCTGATCACGAGCCTGGTCGCGGCGGAGTTCGACATCGCGCGCTCCAACAAGCTGCCAGTCTCTCGCAGCGAGGGTAACATCGGCCACGCCTTCTACTACTTCTACCGGCGGCTGATGGACAACAAGGCCATCCCCAACGTGCCGATCATGGTCAACACCTACTACCCACCAAACGCCCCGTCGGCGTCGCGGTGCTACAAGTTCGGGCAGGCCATCGGCCGGGCGTTACAGGAGTGGGAAACCCCGAAGCGCGTGGCGGTCTTCGCATCGGGCGGACTGAGCCACACGGTGATCGAGGAAGACATAGACTACCGGATCATCGAGGGGCTGAAGACGGGCGACACGGAGAAGCTGCTGGACTACCCGGACGAGCGCTTCCGGGCGGGCACGTCCGAGATCAAGAACTGGATCGCGCTGGCGGGCGTGATGTCTGTGACCGGCTCGACCATGGACCTGGTCGACTACGTGCCGTGCTACCGGACGGAGGCGGGCAACGGCTGCGCCATGGGCTTCGGCGAGTGGGTGTAGCGGCCGTCTGACGCTGGCTGAATGGAAGAGTCCCGTGCGTGACTGACGGCTCCATCCGTTCATTGAACCCTTCGACAGGCTCAGGGCGAACGGATGGAGTTGTCGTACGCGTGAATTCAATCTTCTGGAGGACTGCATGGAGTACCGTCGGCTGGGCCGGACCGGCCTTGAGATCTCGACCATCGGATTAGGCACCAATAACTTTGGCGGCAGGATGGACTTCGACGCGACAAAGGCCGTGCTGCACCAGACCATGGAAGAGGGCATCAACTTCCTGGACTGCGCGAACACGTACGGCAGCGGCAAGTCGGAGGAGTTCATCGGCCAAGTGCTGGGCAAGGAGCACCGGCACGACATGATCATCGCGACCAAAGCCGGCGCGGGGCTTGGCCCGCCGGGGACGCCGATCACGGGCCCGAACCAGCGGGGGGCGACGCGCCACCACATCATGGAGCAGGTGGAGCTGAGCCTGAAGCGGTTGGACACGGACTACATCGACCTGTACTACATGCACCGGTGGGACAACGACACGCCAATCGAGGAGACGGTGCGGGCGCTGGATGACCTGGTGCACAGCGGCAAGGTGCGCTACATCGGCTGCTCCAACTACACGGCGTGGCAGCTGGTCGAGGGCATCTGGGCGGCCCGCGCCCACAACCTGTACGAGTACTGCTGCATACAGAACGAGTACAGCCTAGTGGCCCGCGACGTGGAGCGGGAGGTGGCGCCAGTGGCCGAACGGTACGGCGTCAGCGTCATCCCGTTCTTCCCGCTGGCCAGCGGCTTCCTCACCGGCAAGTACGCGCAGGGCGAGGCAGCCCCGGAGGGCACCCGGTTCGCCACGACGCCGAACATGGGCAACCGGTACCTGACGGAGGCCAACTGGAGCCTGCTGGGCAAGCTGCAGAGCTTTTCGGGCGAGCGCGGGCACTCCGTCGCGGAGCTGGCCTTCGCGTGGCTGCTGGGCAGCCCGGTGGTGCCGAGCGTCATCGCGGGGGCGACGAAGCCGGAGCAGGTGACGGCCAACGCCAAGGCAGCCGAGTGGCAGCTGAGCGCCGACGAGATGGCCGAGATCCGGGAGATGCTGTAGGCGCGCTGGTCCTTCGACAGGCTCAGGACGAACGCGAGGGCCACATGGCGCACCGAGTGGCAATTTCCGCGGAGGACAAGGCCGCGCTGCGCCCGTGGTACCCGGACGAGCTGCTCGAAGGCGTGCGCGTGCTGCGCGGATCGTTCTTCGGGTGGCTGTTCGGGCTGAACGGGAACCACGCGGTCACGATCAACGGGACGGTGCACACGACGCGGCGGGCGCCGCCCGAGGGCTCGCTTGGGTGGACGGCGCTGATAGGCCACGAGCTGTTCCACGTTGAGCACCAGGCTTCGATGGGGTGGTGGCACTTCCTTCTGCGTTACCTGTGTTCCTACCGGCTGCGGCACCTGCGCAGCGCGCGAGACCACCCGTACGAAGTCCCGGCATACGCGAGGGGCGCGGAGATTCGCGCTGCGTTGGACGGGCGTTAGAATGGAGAGGCGGCGCGACCGCGAGCCATTCCACGCCCAGAGTAAAGGACACGTCATGGACTTTTCCCAGCTTGCCCATGTCTTTCCGGACACCGCCACGGTCAACGCGCTCGGACGGCTGAGCATCGGCGGGTGCGACGTTGCGGACCTGGTCGCCGAGTACGGGACGCCGCTGTACGTGCTGTGCGAGGACACGCTCCGCAACCGCTGCCGCGCGTTCACCAAGGCGTTCACGTCGCTGCACGGGGACACGAGGGTGGTGTACGCATCGAAGGCATACATCGGGCCGGCGCTGGCTCGGCTCATGGCGGAGGAGGGGCTGGGGCTGGACGTGGTGTCCGGCGGCGAGCTGGCCGTCGCGAAGGCCGCGGGCGTGGCGCCGGAAGGCATCTACCTGCACGGCAACAACAAGGGCGCGGAGGAGCTGCTGGACGCGATCGACTACGGGGTCGGCCGCATCGTGGTGGACAACCTGCACGAGATCGACCTGCTGGAGCGGCTGGCGGCGGAGCGCGGCGTCACGCAGCCCGTGCTGCTGCGAGTCACGCCGGGCATCGACCCGCACACGCACGCGAAGACGACGACGGGCATCGTCGACAGCAAGTTCGGGCTGAACATCAGCAACGGGCAGGCGGCGGAGGCGCTGCGGCGGACGCTGGACTGCGAGCACCTGCAGCTCATGGGGCTGCACTTCCACCTGGGCTCGCCCATCTTCGAGGTGGAGCCGTACGTGGACGCGATGGGGGTGGTGCTGGAGTTCGCGGCGCGGTACCGCGAGGAGGGGCTGGAGCTGCGGGAGCTGAGCCCGGGAGGCGGGTTCGCCATCCCGTACCTGCGGGACCAGCGCGCGCCGACGCCGTCGGACTACGCGGAGGCGATCGTAGCGGCGTTGCACGAGGGATGCGAACGCCACAACCTGCCACTGCCGTCGATGACAGTGGAGCCGGGACGGTCCGTCGTCGGGCCTGCGGGCGTCGCGCTCTACACCGTCGGCAGCATCAAGGAGATCCCCGGCGTGCGGACCTATGCGGCGGTGGACGGCGGCATGGGGGACAATATCCGGCCCGCGCTGTACGAGGCGCGCTACGAGGCTGTGACCGCCGCCCGGATGAACGACGCCGCCAACGTCGACTACACCATCGCCGGGAAGTTCTGCGAGTCAGGCGACATCCTGGTGGAGCAGTGCGCACTACCGGCGCTGTCGCCCGGGGACCTGATCGCGATGCCGGCGGCGGGGGCGTACAGCCCGTCGATGGCCAGCAACTACAACTCCAACCCGCGACCGCCCATCGTGATGGTGAAAGACGGCGCGGCGCGGCTCATCCGCCGCCGGGAGACGCCGGAAGACCTCATGACGACGGACATCTGGTAGCCGCGATGTGGCGTGTTGCGGGACACCCCGGGGCTGTCCGCCTGCTGGACCGCTCGCTGAGCCAGGGGCGGCTGGCCCATGCCTACCTCTTCACGGGGCCCGGCCAAGTCGGCAAGGCGACGCTGGCGATGGACCTCGTTGCCGCCGTCAACTGTGAAGGCGCGGAGCCCCCGTGCGGCGAGTGCTCGCAGTGCCGGCACACGAGGGACGGCCGCCACGCCGATATACTGCTGTTGGGCGTCGCTGAGGATGAAGGGCGGAAGACCATTGGCATCGATGCGGTGCGGGACGCGGCGCACCAAGCCAACCTGAACCCGTTCGAGGGGCGATACCGGTCCATTGTCATAGACGGGGCAGAGCACCTTTCGGACGAGGCCGCCAATGCGCTGCTGAAGCTGCTGGAGGAGCCGCCCGAACGGCTGCTGCTCGTGCTGCTGACGTCGAGTCCCGACGGCGTGCTCGCGACCATCCGGTCGCGGTGCCAGCGCATCGACCTGCGGCCCCTGTCGGTTGATGCGGTCGCAGACGCCCTGGTGGGCCGGTGGGAAGTCCCGGAGCCACAGGCGCAGGAGCTGGCCGCGTTGAGCGACGGGAGGTTGGGATGGGCGGTGCGCGCGTGGGAGGACCCGGCAGTGCTGGAGACGCGCGACCGGCGACTGGAGCGGCTCACCGCGGCGGCGGAGGGAGGCATCGAGGAGCGGTTCGCCTATGCGGCGGAGCTGGCGAACCTGCTGCCGCAGCAACGGACGGCGGTGCGAGAGACGCTTGACCTGTGGGCGGAGTGGTGGCTGGAGCGGCTGTCGGCGCGGGCCGGAACAGATGAGGACGCCTCCGATGGCGACGGGCCAAACACCGGCGAGCTTCTGGCGGCGGCGCGAGAGGTGCTGCGAACGCAGGACCTGCTCGACCGGAACGTGAACCCCCGGCTGGCGCTGGAGGCGCTGATGCTGGCGCTGCCGCGGGTGTCGGCCGGGCGCTAAGGGTGCCGGTGATGCCCGGACTGCTAGAATGAGGGCATCGCCTACAGGAGGGCCACATGCCGCAATCGCCCGGTGAGTGTGTCTTCTGCAAGATATACACCGGGGAGATCCCCGGCGAGTTCCTCTACAAGGACGAGCAGTGCTTCGTCATCCGGGACATCGCGCCGGTGGCGCCCGTGCACCTGCTGGTCATCCCTGTGCGGCACTACATCCACGCGACGGACGTGTCGCCGGAGATGGAAGCAACGCTGGGACACCTGATGGTGATCGCGCGACAGGTGGCGGAGCAGGAGGGTGTGTTCGCGAGCGGCTACCGGATGGCGGTGAACCAGGGGCCGGACGCCGGACAGACGGTCGACCACCTGCACCTGCACGTGATCGGCGGCCGGCGGCTGGAGCACGAGGGGTAGCGCTGTGGCGACTGTAGCCTCGCTTCCTCCGCAGCTGCAGGCCGTGCTGGACGCCTTGCCCCGAGACATCTTCGGGCACATCCAGCGCGTGCGCGTCATCGCGAGGGAGCTGGCCGAGGGGCACAAACTCGACCGCGACCGGGTGGACCTGGCGGCGGCGGCGCACGACATCGCCCGCGCGGACAGCGACGACGTGCTGATGGCCGAGGCGCTGGCGGTCGGCGTCCGCATCACGGACGCCGACCGGTGGAGGCCGCTGCTGCTGCACGGGCCGGTTGGGGCGAACCGGCTGCGGACACAGCTCTCCGTCGCGGACGAGGCGGTGGTGGAGGCGGTGTACTGGCACACGACGGGCTTGGCGACGATGGGGCCGATCGCGAAGGCGGTGTTCCTGGCGGACAAGCTCGACCTGGCGAAGGCGTCGCGGTACCCGCACATCGGGTGGGTGAAGGAGCTGGCGGCGGACGACATGGACCGGGCGATCGTGGAGTTCCTGCGGGGGGACATCGTGCGGCTGCTAAACAAGGGGGAGCCGGTGCATCCGGGGTCTCTGGAGACGGTGAACGGGCTGTTGCTGGCGATGGAGAGGCGTTAGGCGGGGCCGTTGAGGAGCCCTTCGACAGGCTCAGGGCGAACGGGCCGCTCGTTCGCCGGGGTTCCTGCCTGCGCAGGAACGACGAGGGTGGGGGCTAGCCCCGGCCGTTGCCGAGGTACCGGTTGACGATGGGCATGCGGCGGTCGCGGCCGAATGCTCGCGGGGTGATCTTGATGCCGACGGCGCCCTGACGCCGCTTGAACTCGTTGCGGTCCACTGCGCGCATGACCCGCTGCACCACGGCCGAGTCGAACCCCATGTCGACCATCTCCTCGTAGGAGCGGTCCTGCTCCACGTACAGCTCCAACACCTGGTCCAACAGGCTGTAGGGCGGCAGGTCGTCATCGTCGCGCTGGTCGGGCTTGAGCTCCGCGCTGGGGGGCTTGTCGATGACGCTCCGGGGGATTGGCGACGCGGGGTTGCCGTGCTTGTTGCGCCACTCGCTGAGCTGGTAGACGAGGGTCTTGGGCACGTCCTTGATGACGCCAAAGCCGCCGGCCATGTCGCCGTAGAGGGTGGCGTAGCCCATGGCCAGCTCGCTCTTGTTGCCGGTGGGCAGCACCAGCCAGCCGAACTTGTTGGACACGGCCATGAGCAGGTTGCCGCGGATGCGCGCCTGCACGTTCTGCTCGGCGATGTTGGGCTCCGTGCCGTCAAAGATGGGGTGAAGGGCCTGTTCCATGGCCCCGTGGACGGTCTCGATGGGCACGATGCGCAGGGGCACGCCGAGGGCGGTTGCCAGCGCCTCCGAGTCGGTCACGCTGCCGTCGGACGAGTAGCGGGACGGCATGGCGATACCCTCGACGTTCTCCGCGCCAAGGGCGTCCACGGCGATGACGCAGGTAAGGCTGGAGTCGATGCCGCCGGAGAGGCTGACGAGCACTTTGCCGAATCCGTTCTTGCGGACGTAGTCGCGGGTGCCCAGGACGAGGGCCTGATAGACCTCGCCGACGGGGTCCAGCGGCTCCGCGATGCTGGCCGGGAGCGGCTCGCGGTCGCTGTGCCGGTACCCGGAGACCTCGACGCGCTCGGTGCGGCCGATGGCGTCGAGCAGGGCGGGCGGCTCCTTGCGGTCGAGGGGCGCGCGCAGCCGGCGGCGGAAGACGCGCTCGACGTCGAGGTCTGCGACGAGCAGCTCCTCCTGGAACTGGGCGGCGCGGGCCAGGGGAGTGCCGTCGACGTCCATGACGACGCTGGCGCCGTCGAAGACCAGCTCGTCCTGGCCGCCGACGGTGTTGACGTAGCCGATGTAGAGGCCGTTGTCGGCGGCGCGCGTGCCGAGCATCCGCTCACGCGAGGCGAACTTGCCGGCGTGATAGGGGGAGCCGTTGATGTTGACGATGACCTCCGCGCCGGCCTCACGCTGCAGGGGCACGGGGCCCAGGGCGTACCAGATGTCCTCGCAGATGTTCACGCCGACCGCCACACCGTTGACCGTGAACACCGGGCAGACGCGGCCGGGCTTGAAGTAGCGGTCCTCGTCAAAGACGCCGTAGTTGGGGAGGTAGACCTTGTGGTAGACGCCGGAGAGCGATCCGTTGTGGGCAAGGGCCGCGGCGTTGTAGACCTGGTTGTCCACGCTGTCGACGAAGCCGACGACGACGGCGATGTCCCTGGACGCGGCGGCGACCTGCTCCAGCGCGGCGAGGTTGTCGCGGATGAAGGAGGGTTTCAGCAGGAGGTCCTCCGGCGGGTAGCCGGTGAGCATGAGCTCAGGGAAGGCGACGAGGTCGGCGCCCACGTCGCGGGCCTCGGCGATGCGGCGCAGGACGATCTCCGTGTTGCCGGAGATATCGCCGACGGTTGGGTTGACCTGCGCCAGGGCCAGCCGAAAGGTGCGCACCAGCCAGAACTCCTTGATTAACGACTTATTTGTATTCTAGCACAGGGGTA
>DAOUJQ010000022.1:0-19883 GCA_034422455.1 Dehalococcoidia bacterium | reverse complement strand
GGGGGGGGGGGGGGGGTGATACGGGTCATGGCTGAAACAGGCTCCTTCTCCTGGTGTTCGACAGGACCAACCCAAGTCTTGTGTTTGAGTTGAATATCCTACCCGTCCTCATTGGCGGAGGCAATGCCTTCCTGGAAATGCGGCAGCCCATGAGAACGTTCATGGACGTGTTGAGTGCGGTGCATCGCCCGCCCGCACCCTCATACCGGCGCATGGCCCCCACCGTACCCAGATACGGGGGCAGGGAAACCCAGAGGGGCGGGGCCGGGTGGGGCGTCCTCCGCGCCGACCCTGTAGGGGCGACCCTTGTGGTCGCCCGCTTCCGTCTCCTACGGCGCCCATTCCGCCCGGCCCGCCCCTCTCGCAAGGGATTCATGACCGGACGGCACGGCTTATGTGAGGGGAGAGGAACTACGCATTATCCAGTTCATCTCTGGATATGCCCAGGTTGCGGATGATCCGCATCACCGTCCCCGTTGCCAGGTCCTTGCCGCCGTGGTTCGGTACGGGCGATGTGGCGCCGGTCCTGTCGTTGGCCCATATTTCGTGGCTTCCCCGCGCCTGCCGGACAAACACGCAACCCAGCCGCCGCAGCTTGCGCGTCAGCTCCCGGTGGGTCAAACGGCAATCTCCAACACCCTTGGCTCGGACGTGCGTGCGCCCGCGGTCTCCAACGGCTCGACGCCGGGGGGCAGGGCGTATCCCCGCTCCTCATAGGTCCGAATGGTTGCCGCCACCACGCTTTCCAGTATGTCGATGGTTTCCTCCGGCGTGTCTCCCCACGCGACGCAGTTGGGGAAAGCCGGCGTATCCGCCATGTACTTGTCCGGCTCGGTCGATTCCGCTGGAGCATACAGGGCGCAGAGCAGCCGGTAGCGCTTTTCTTGTGTCATTGCTGTCATGCCTCCCGCCGGTTGCGCCGGGCGCTGTATCGCACCCGCATAGTCACACGCCTTCCCTGCCGAGTATTCCGCACCCTGCTGCCACAAGTCAACCTGACCCGCCTACCCCCCTGCCACCAACCCCTCGCGCGGGCGCCGATGCCCCCGTTATTCTCCCTCCATGGAAAGCGCACTGCAGGACACCATCTGGGCCACCGGGGCGATGGCCGCACGCCGTCCACTTCCTGCATCCGGGGATTTGTTTCTCACGGGCGCAAATTTTCGGCTTCTAGCTGGAGACGCCCAGAACAGCTACGAAACGGCTCCCGGCGGCAATTCTTCTCAGCTACGAAAGACGGCGAAACAATGGGGCGCCTCCGCTTCTGCGGCGCGGTCTCCTACCCCATCACGCTCGCCGCCGCGTGCGTCCCGGCAATCCGCCCGAAGACCGCGCCGGCCATCATGCCGCCCCCCGACGGGTAGTTCCAGTGCCACAGCCCGCCCAGCATCTCGCCGACGGCGTACAGGCCGGGGATGGGCCGGTCCATCGTATGGGTGACCTCCGCGTTGGCCGACGTCTTCAGCCCGCCGAAGCAGAACGTCATGCCGCACGTCACCGGGAAGCCCTCGTACGGCGGCGAGTCCAGCGGCAGCGCCCAGTTGGTGCGCGGCGGCTCCAGCCCCGGCGCGCCCAGCCCGTCGAGCCGGAACGCCCCGAACTCGCCCGGCTGCACCGCGTCGTTGTACTCGCGGATGGTGTGCATGAAGGCTGGGACGTCAAGGATGCCAAGCTGCCCGGCCAGCTCCTCCAGCGTGTTGGCGGAGGTGCCCGTCGCCTTCTCGTACCCGCGGATGACGTCGAGCTGCCGGTGCTTCGCGTCGAAGACCTGGAACGCGGCGGCCCGCGGCTGCGCGAGGATCGCCCGGCCCATCTTGGCGTAGGTCAGCCCGCGCCACGTCTCGCCCTCGTCCACGAAGCGCTTGCCGTACAGGTTCACCATGACGGAGAACGGGTACGAGTAGCGGCTCCAGAAGTCCCCCGTCTTGTTCGGGCCGGGGTAGTCGAAGGCCGGCCGGTTGAAGTCCTGCGGCGACGCGTGGCAGCTGGACCAGCTCCCGTACGGCAGCGCCCCGATGTTCATTGCCATCTGCAGCCCCTCGCCGGTGTTGAAGGGCACGCCCCGCAGCTTCACCGTGTCCCACAGCGGCCCCAGGTACCGCGCCCGCATCTCCGCGTTGGACTCGAAGCTGCCCGCCGCCATGATGACCGCGCCCGCGTGGATGTTCAGGTAGCCGTCCAGCCCCAGCGCCCGCACGCCCGTCACCCGCCCCTGGTCGTCCTGCAGCAGGTCGACGGCCTGCGTGTCGTACAGCACCGTGCCGCCCAGCCGCTCGAACGCCGCGAACCACCGCGACGACATGCCGTGGCCGCCGCCCGCCCACGACACGACGTTCGCCGACACCGGGTTGTCGAACGTCGGCGCCCACAGGTGCCCGAGCCCCCGCATCCACTGCACCGTGTCCGTCGAGCGCTCCACCAGGATCGTCGCCAGTTCCGGGTCGCTCATGCCGTCGGTCACGCGCATGATGTTGTCGTAGTACATGTCCTTGCTGTACCGCGAGACCCGCTCCTCCATGCGGTGCATGTCGTCCGGCGGGATGTCGCCCACCAGCGGCTTCACGTCCTCGACGCTGTCGTACGCGAAGAGCATGTGCACCGTGAGCGCGCTGTTGCCGCCCCGGTACTCGCGCGGGGCCTTCTCCAGCACGATGACCTCCGCGCCCCGCTGCCTCGCCGCCACCGCCGCCGACAGCCCGGCGTTCCCCGCGCCGACCACGACCACCTGCGTGCGCAACTCTGCATCCATGCTCGATTCCTCGTGGGATTTCGGCGGCGAGGCTGGCGCCCAATCACGCCGTGCCGCCGCGCCGAGTATATGGAAGCCGCCCAAGCCGGTCAACGAGGGCCACACTCGTTCGTCCTGAGTCTGTCGAAGGACCCTGTTGCGGTATACTTCACTCGCAGGCGACTGTACACGACGCAGTCAGCGGGAGCAGAGGTGCACATGGCGTCCCCACAGGGCCCCGAGGTGGTCTTCGACATCGGCGTCGACCCGGACGATGGCCGCTACGTCGCAGACGCCCGCGACTACGACATCCACGCGAAGGCCGCCACCATGGACGAGCTGCGCACCAACGTCCTGGACGCCGTCGACGACCACTTCGGCGACTCGCTCGCCCAGCCCGCGCGGGTGCGCCTGCTCTTCCCCAAGGACGGCCTCCTGGCGGAGTGAGTGGCACGGCAGGGTGACATGCAACCCTGCAAGGCGATAGAGGCGGTTGTGTATAATCGGAAATGCCCCTAAGCCTCCAGGAGGGTTGCATGGAGACCCGGCTGAGTTTGGAGATCTTCTTTCAGGTCACCGAGGATGAGGTCGACGGCTGCTTTGTCGCGCACGCCGTAGGCCACGACATCGTCGTCCAAAGCCCAGATGAATGGCAGTTGCGTAAGGACGTGAGAGAAGCCATCCACCGCCACTTTGGCGACAACCCGGACCGCCCACGCATCGCCCGTCTCCATTTTATACGTGACGAAGTAGTACCGTTTACACCGTCGGCGGAAGCGTGATCTCTCTTACGGTGAGGAGGTCTGGAAAGATGGACAACGGCTTTGAAGCGCAGGCCATCTCCGAAATCGTATTTGAGGTCTGCGAGGACATTTTCGACGGTGGCTACTCAGCCAGCGCCATAGGCTTCAGCATCCACACCCAAGGCGATACGGTTGAGGAACTGCTGCACAATGTAAAGGAAGCCATCGAGTGCCATTTTGACGATGTGGAAGAGCAACCGAAGTTGGTTCGCCTGCACTTTGTGCGAGATGAAGTGCTTGCGGTATGAGCCTGCCCCGCGATGTCAGTGGCCTTGAACTGGTCAATGCCCTGCGCCGATTGGGTTACGAAGTGATAAGGCAGCACGGGTCACACATGCGGGTCAGAACTCAACTAAATGGTACGCACCGCGAGACCATCCCGAGACACTCGGCGCTTCGTCCTGGCCTGTTGTCCGCTATCCTGAAGAGCGTCGCAGCGCATCATCAAATGACCGTCGAGGATCTCCTTAAGAGGCTTGACCTCTAGCCTTACGACTTTAGGCCAACGCTGGCAATCGGGGGACCATGACCCAGCAACCCGGCGCGCAAGACGCCCCGCCAACCCTGAGCGCAAGGGTCCACCCCCTGGCCTCCCTGGCGTTTCGCGACTACCGCATGCTGTTCATCGGCGGGCTCTTCTCCGGGTCCGCCAACCAGATGCGGCAGGCCTTCAACCTCTACCTGGTTTACGACATCTCCGAGTCCGCGCTCCTAGTCGGCTTCACCGGCATCTTCATGGCGCTGCCCGCCCTCACCCTGGGCCTCTTCGCCGGCGCGCTCGCCGACGTCTTCGACCGGCGCAAGCTGCTCATGGCCGTGAACACGTTGAGCATGGCGCCGCCCCTCGCCATCGGCGCCCTCCTCCTCACCGACAGCCTGCAGGTCTGGCACATCTTCGGGTTCACCACGCTGACGGCGCTCGTCAACGTGGCGCAGGGGCCGGCGCGCAACTCCCTCGTGCCGAAGCTGGTGCCGAGGACGCACCTGATGAACGCCGTCACGCTGAACGGGAGCCTCCAGCAGGCGACGTTCTTCTTCGGGCCGCTGCTCGGCGGCATCATGGTCGACCGTCTCGGGCCCGGCACGACCTACATCTTCAACGCCTTCCTGCTCATGCCGGCTGCCGTTATACCCCTGCTCATCCGCACGTCCGGGAAGCCCGAGGGCGCAAGGCCCCGGGTCACCCTCGGCATGGTCATCGAGGGCATGCAGTTCGTCATTTCGAGGAGAGTCCTGTTCGGCCTCTACCTCACCGACTTCGGCCTCTCCTCGGTCGGGTACTTTCGCCCCATGCTGACCATCCTCGCCAGCGACGTCTTCCACGTCGGCCCCGCCGGCCTGGGGCTGCTCTTCGCGGCCCCGGCCGTCGGCGCGGTGATCGGCTTCATCACGATGCTGCTGGTCGGCGAGGTGCGGCGGAAGGGCGCGCTCTTCCTCATCGTCGTGATGTGCTACGCCCTGGGGCTGGTCTTCCTGGGGCTCTCGCAGTGGTTCTGGATGGGCATGGCGGCGGGTCTCATCCTGGGCTACACCGACTCCATCAGCCTCGTGTTGCGCCAGACCCTGACGCAGCTGCTATCGCCCGACAACTTCCGCGGCCGCGCGACGGCGTTCACGCGGATGTTCGCCCAGAGCGGCAACGCAATAGGCGCCGTGGAAGCGGGGTTTGTAGCTCAGGCGCTCGGCCCCGGCGGCGCGCTCATCCTGGGCGGCGTGGTGGGCGCGGGCCTCATCGCAACCGTCGGCCTGGCGTGGCGAAGCATGTGGCGCTACCGCTCGGACGAGCCGTAGGCCCTCCTCCTCCGTTCGCCCTGAGCTTCGTCGAAGGGTTGCAGAACGGAGGAGTCTGCTGTCCCTACGGCGCTCCGGGCGGCTTCGCGCCGGGCGTGGTGACGCGCACCGAATACACGGACGTCCGCGCGGTGAAGAAGAGCGTGCGGTAGTCGTCCCCGCCAAAGGCGCAGTTGGCCGGAACCTCCGGCGCCACGATGGTGCCTAGGTGCTCGCCGTCCGGGCTGAAGACCCAGCATCCGCCGGGCCCTGTGCAGAAGACGCGGCCCTCCGTGTCCACCTTCATGCCGTCCGGCGCGCCCTCCGGGGCGTCCGACACCAGTTCGGCAAAAACCCTGCCGTTGGCGACCGACCCGTCGGACTGCACGTCGAATGCGCGGATGAGCATGTCGGGGCGGGTGTTGGCGACGTACAGCGTCCTCTCATCCGGTGAGAGCGCAAGGCCGTTCGGGAACTCGAAGTCCCGCACGATGGGCTGCAGGTCGCCGTCGGGGCTGAGCCGGTAGACGCCGAAGAAGTCCAGCTCCTTCTCGTGCTCCTCCATGCGGATGCCGGGGTCGGTGAAGTAGATGCTGCCGTCGGACGCGCATATCACGTCGTTGGGGCGGTTGAGCCGCTTGCCGTCCCAGTGCGTGGCGATCGGCGTAAGCGAGCCGTCGCTCTCCCATCGCTGGACCTGGCGGCTCTCCATCTCGCAAACGAGGATGCGGCCCCGCATGTCGTACGTCATCCCGTTCGACTGGTCGCTGTTCGCCCGCACCACCTCTGCCTCGCCGCCGGGTACGAGCTTGTAGACGTTGCTCGTCCGGACGTCGACGAAGAGCCAGTAGCCCTCGTGCACCCACAGCGGCCCCTCGGTGAACACGAATCCCGTGGCCAACTGCTGAGGCTCGCCCGCTTCCACAATGCCCGCCAATCCGTCACTCATGGTCTCCGCTCCCTCAGGCGCTTTTGACGCCCATCGTCTCTGCCAGCAGGTGCAGCTGGTCCAGCTCCAGGGTGGACTGTTCCAGGATCAGGGTCACCTCCGGCGTGTCGGCCTCGCCGAACTGCCGGAGCGCCGCGCCCACCTCGTCCGGCTTGCCGCAGATGGCCGAGCGCTCGACATTGAAGTTGGGGCCGTAGTAGGTGTTCCAGTGGGCCCTCGCAAGCTCAAACGCGCGTTCACGGCTTGGGTTGATGCTGACGTTGATGAGCTTGCCGAAGCCGAGGGTGTCCGGGTCGCGGCCCTGCTCCGCTGCGGCCTCTCGCACGCGCTGCACGCCCGCGACAAAGTTGTCGGCGGGGGCGCCGCCCGGGCCTACCCAGCCATCGGCGATGCCGGCGGCCCGGCGCTGCATTGCCTCGCTGTTGCCGCCGAACCAGAGCGGCACGCCGGGCTTCTGCACCGTCCTCGGCGACATTGTGCCGCCCTCGACGCGGTGGAAGTTGCCGTCGTACTCGACGTCCTCCTCGGCCCACAGCCGGCGCATGATGGCCACGTTCTCCCGCAGGTGCGTCACACGCTTGTTCATCGCGACGCCCAGGCTGTTGTACTCGGCTTCCGTGCCGCCGATGGAAATGCCCAGCGTGAGCCGTCCGCCCGAAAGGAAGTCGAGGGATGAGGCGGCCTTGGCCAGCAGCACCGGGTTGCGGTAGGCCGTCAGCATGACCGCCGTGCCCAGCCGGACGCGGGATGTCTGCGCGGCCACCCAGGTGAGCATGGTCAGCGGGTCCACTACGTCTACGCGGTAGAAGACGTGGTCGCCAACCCAGATCGAGTGGAAGCCTATGTCCTCCGCTTCCAGGATGAAGGTGCGTAACTTGCCAATGTTGGCTGGATGAAGCGATGGGATGCGGAGACCGATGTTGACCTTGTCTGCCACGGGGTCCTCCCTGTACGTCCGGCGGAGTCCTCGACGTTACCGCGCTTGGGGAGGATCTTCCGGCGGGGATTGGCTGTCGTTTGTGCGGGCGTCCTCGTCCGGGTCGAAGCGGTACTGCTCCGGGGGTACCACGTCGCTGGAATCACCAACGTCCTCGTCATCAGGTGCGTCCGCGTCCTCCGGTTGCCGGGCGAGCATGTTGTCCACGGCTGGAGCGCCAGCGGCGCTCAGGGCGGTCCAAAGCTGCCCGAAGAAGCCCTGCATGTCGCGTGGGCGAATGATGATGCCGGCCTTGTTCACCCTGCGGACGAAGATGCCGGACGTGAGTGGAACGCTCACGACATTCACGTCAAAGATGGACTCGAACGGCACGACCAGGGTTCGTGGTTGCCCGTAGAGCACGACCAAGCGGTCGTCGAGTATGTAGTAGTGCCTGGGGGTGGTGAACCAATAGACCGCGCCGACAATGAAGCCCAGCGCAGCAAGGAACAGCTCGCCCGTCCAAAGTCCAAATATCACAACGCCGATGGCGATGTAGAAGTTGATCACTTGGAAGAATGATCGGTCGTGGGGCGCACTATGGACAGGCATTTCTTGTTGCATGCGCCAAGTGTACCACGCTGGCGCAACGTACCGATAGCCGACGGAGCTACAGTTTAGAGTCCGCGCGACTCCCGCCACCGGCGAACGTCCTCAGTGTGCAGGCGCCAGTGCCCGTAGGTGTCCAAACGCAGCCGTTTCAGGAAGCGGCCCTCGGTCTTGTAGGCAGATTCGGGGATGCGGTCGATGAGCGCCAGGAATCGTTGGTGCGTGGCTGCCATCTCCGCCCGGAGCCGGTCCAGGCTCACGTCTCGCCTCGCAGCCTGTTGGCGGGCGTTGAAGGCATCGATGCCGCCCTGGCTGGCGTAGCGCGGCAGCTTGCCCCCGTTGACGATGATGGGCAGGGCGTGGAGCGCTTCTTCCTCCCATGTTGTGACGTGGGCAATGATGTCCCGCACCGACCACTCGCCAACCGCGCCGGGCGTCAGCATGGCCTCGTCTGGGAGCCCGTCCACCACGTCCTGCAGCTCCTGCCAGGCCGCGTTGATGCGCTGAAACAGCCGCTCCTTATGCACTCGCGATGTCCCTCCTGCCCCGGACCGCCGTCCCCAGTCCCAGGTCACCGGCCAGCCTGGCGTAGTGCGCCAGCACCTCGGGGTTGGACATTGACGCGGACGCCGCTACGTCCTCGAGCCGGAATCCCAGGAACACGCGCTTGACCGGCACTTCCACCTTCTTGCCGTTCAATGTCCTCGGCACCGCGGGCACCGAGTAGATTGCGTTGGGCACGTGCCGGGGGGAAAGCGACTGCCTGATCCGTTCCTTCACCCTGGCCGTCAAGGCCTCGTCCAGTTGCTCTCCCTCCCGCAGGACAAGGAACAGCAGCAGCTGGCCCTCCGTGCCCAGGGAACTCGTGTCCACGACGAGGCTGTCCTCAACCTCCGGCATCTCCTCGATAACGCTGTAGAACTCGCTGGTGCCCATCCGCACGCCGCCTCGATTCAGCGTCGAATCAGACCTGCCGTAGATGACGCTGCTGCCCCGCTCCGTGACCTTGACCCAGTCCCCGTGCCGCCAGGTGCCGGGGTACATCGCAAAATAGCTCTCTTGGTGGCGGCTGCCGTCGGCGTCGCCCCACAGGTATATGGGCATGGACGGCATCGGCTCCGTCACCACCAGCTCGCCCACGCGTCCGGTGGCATGCCGGCCCTCTTCGTCGAACGACTCCAGGTTGACGCCGAGCAGCGAGCACTGGAGCTCGCCTGCGTGCACGGGCAGCAGCGGGCACGGGCCGGCCTGCGCGGTGCAGATGTCGGTGCCGCCGCTCGCCGAGCCGAGCACCACGTCCCCCTTCACGTGCTCGTACACCCAGCCAAACGACTCCGGCGGCAGCGGCGATGCCGTCGACCCGATGCCCCGAAGAGCCCGCAGGTCGAAGTCCCGGCCCGGTTCGACGCCCGCCTTCATGCACGCCGCGATGTACGGCGCGCTCGTCCCGAAGTAGGTCATGCCGGTGTCCTGCGCCAGCCGCCAGAGCGCGTTCATGTCCGGGTGGCCCGGACTGCCGTCGTAGAGAATGCACGTCGTGCCAAGGAGCAGCCCGCCGACAAGGAAGTTCCACATCATCCAGCCCGTGGTGGAGAACCAGAAGAAACGGTCGTCCTCCGTGAGGTCGAGGTGGAGCGAGAGTGCTTTCAGGTGCTCGATCAGGATCCCGCCCTGGCTCTGGACGATGGGCTTCGGCAGGCCTGTAGTGCCGGACGAGTACAACACCCACAACGGATGATCGAACGGCACGGGCTCAAAGGCCAGCGGCGCGTCTTCCATCAAGAGGTCATCCCACGCCACGACCCCGTCGCCCCATTCGCCGTCGCCGAGGTTGGTTACGCCGATGACGGCCTTCAGGCTGGTCAGGCTGCGCCGGACCTCTTCGGACACCTCCCTCCGGTCGTACGCGCGCCCTCCGTAGCGGTAGCCATCGACGGCGATGAGCACGACCGGCTCGATCTGCCGGAACCGGTCCACCACACTGCGCTCACCGAAATCGGGTGAGCACGACGACCAGACCGCGCCGATGCTGGCGGTGGCGAGGAGTGCAACGACGGCCGCAGGGATGTTCGGCAGGTACGCGGCCACGCGGTCGCCGCGCCCCACGCCCAGCTTCCGCAGTCCCGCGGCGACGGACGCGACCTGCCGGTAGAGCTCGTCGTAGGTCATCTCGCCGCCGCGGCCGTCCTCGTCACGGTACAGCAGCGCGACGTGCCCGTCACGCCGGGCGAAGGCATGCTCGGCATAGTTCAGCTCGGCGCCGGGGAACCACTTGGCGCCCGGCATGCTTCGGTCGGCGAGCACGCGTTCATAGGGACTGTGCGCCTTCACCCCGAAGTAGTCCCAAACGCTGCCCCAGAACGCCTCCAGATCCTCAACCGACCAGCGCCAGAGCTCCTCGTACGACCTGAAGCTCAGACCCCGCGACTCCCGCAGCCACGCAATGTAGCGCGTGATGTTGGCCCGCGCCTTCCGCTCGTCGGAGGGCGTCCACAGCAGGTCCCCCTCGCGGACGGTGCTCATGCCGTCGCTCCGGTGTCCCCCGCCCATGGGTCGATGACGTCGATGCCGATGCCCTCGAAGTCCCGCACGTTCCGCGTCGCCACCGCCATGCCGTGAGCCTTCGCGATTGCCGCAATCATGCAATCCTCTACTGAGTGGGAACCCCCCGACCGTCTCCTTGTTTCGAAGATTTCCCCAAACAGTTCAGCCGATTGAAAGTCAAACGGGAGGATTCGCCCTGCGAACACTTCAAAGAACAGTCGATTCGCTGTTTCTTCCATTGACCGTCGGCGACGGCCGGAGGTCATACGGACAAGGCCCTTCCGTACTTCCGCCACGCAGACCGCCGTGGTGAATTGTTCCTCAATGGGAATGCTATTCATCCAAGCAATGACGGACTCGTCTGGTCTATCCTTCAAGTATTCGGAGAAGACGTTGGTGTCAATTATTGGCACGCTTGCCCTCAGTCGAATCGCGGTGGTTCACGACTTGGCATTGACCCCCGGGGTTCGATTGGAAGTTCCATTCCACGAACGGGGGCAAAGAGCTCGTACAGGATGGTGCCAAGGCCCTTCTCCTCACCCTTCGGAACAGCCTCCGGCTTGCCGCCAAGCGCCTCGCCGAGGATCTCCCGCACCTCCTGCTCCATCGAACAGCCATGCTCCGCCGCCCGAACGCGCAGCCGACGCTTCAGGTCGTCGTCCAGGTTGCGAATTGTAATGCTTGCCATTGCCTCACCTGCCTCCCCACCCTCTTGAATCACAGCCCTGCGGAGATCAATCGAAGCTTGGAGGTTCCCTGACTTCCATGCGAGGCGGCAACTCAAGCTCAAGTCCCCCGAGAGGCTCCACTCTCGCTCGAATCGCGGCATACAAGTCTAGTGGCGGCTCTCCCACCAGCGCCTCCCGAAGGATCTCCGCCGCTTCCGCCGACATCGAGCGTCCGTTTCTCGCCGCCCGATCGCGCAGTCGGTGTTTGAGGTCCTCGTCAACGTAGCGAATGGTCAGTCTGGCGAATTCGCGCCTCCGTCGGTGTGCTGCAACAAGCATACATTGATTGCAATGCAATCACAAGCATCACTGCAATCAGATTTGATCGCTTTCGCCTAGTAGTGGATCGCCCGGCCCACGCCGCCGCCCGCCGCGATCACGTCGCCCGTGATGGCGACGGCCTTTGGCGAGCACAGGAAGGCGACCACGTTCGCCACGTCCTCGGCGTCGATGACGCGCCGGACCGTGTTGCCCGCCAGCCGCTCCTCCGCCTCCGGCGTCGTGCGCTCCGTGCGCGTGCCGCCCGGGTGCACGACTGTCACGTTGATGCCGTGCTCCCCCAGCTCGTCGGCCAGGTTCTTGGTCATCGCCACCACGGCCACGTTGCGCATGCTGCCGATGGTGGTGCCGCTCGATCGGGCAGCCATCCCGCTCAGGTTGATGATGCGGCCCCATCCCTGCGCGATCATGTGCGGCGCGACCGCCTGCGCGCAGCGGATGTAGCCCATGACCTTCACGTTCATGTCATTCCAGAAGGCGTCGAGCGTAATGCCCTCCAGCTTGGGCGGCGGCGCGTAGCCGCCGGGCATCGCCGCGCCGTTGATGAGGATATCCACGCCGCCGAGTTCGGCCACAGCGCGGCTCACCATGTCGCGCACGGACGCGTCATCGCCTGTGTCGACGGTGTAGGGCAACACGCGTCGCCCCGTCTCCGTCGCCAGCTCCTCCGCGCAGGTCGCGAGCCGCTCCGGGTCCCGCGCCGCGATGGCGACGTCGACGCCCTCAAAGCCCAGCGCCCGCGCGATCTGCTTGCCGATGCCCCGGCTCCCGCCGGTGACGATTGCTCGCTTGCCTTCCAGTTCCAGGTCCATGCCTTCAACTCCTGTGTTGGATTGCCCCCTAGTCCTACCCCGCCCGCGCGATCTGCTCCACCCGCGTGACGTTCTCCATGCCGACGGGAAACTCGCCCGACTCGACGCCCTTGATGACCGTGACCGCCGCCTCGCTCCACGGCGCCGCGACGCCGATCTCCACCCCCTTCTTCACCACGAGCCCGTTCAGGTAGTCGACCTCCGTCTTGCGCCCCTTCATCACGTCCTGGTACAGCGAGGGGTAACCCGCCACGGCGGGCGGCGGCCCGGAGAACGTCGCCTCCAATTCCGCGTTGCCCTCCCATGCCGCCGCCTCGATGTCGTCCAGGCTGAATCCCTTCATCGGCGACGGTATCGAGTGCCCAAGCGTGCGCCCGACGCGAAGCGCCTCCGCGCCGAACTTCAGCATCATGCCCCGCGACTGCGGGTTGGCGCGCACCTCGTGGCTGGTCAGCCCGGTCATGCCTGCCGACGGGTTCGCCATGCAGTTGATGGCCAGCTTGGACCACCGCTCGCCCCACAGGTTGTCCGTGACGGTCGTGTGGCCTGCGTGGTCCCAGATCTCGCGCACCATCTGCGCCCGCTCCGTGTCGCGCCCGTCCAGCTCGCCGACGGTGAACGACACGTTGCCCTTGAGCGCCTGGCTCATGGAGCCCGTCTGCCGGACGTGCCCTGCCTCCATCAGCCATGCCGAGATGGTGCTCACGCACCCCAGCATCCGGTCCGCGCCCACCAGCGGCGCGATCTGCTCCTCGTTGATGCTGTTCTGCGGGCTGACGAAGAACCCGCCTTCCGCCAGGTGCGGCAGCATCAGCTCGATGGCCCAAGGGGTGTCGTACGACTTTACGGCGCAGATGATGATGTCGTACTTCTCCGTGGCCCCGGCCAGCTCGCTCACGTGCCGTGCGTCTACCTGCACAAGGTGCTCGCCCTGCACGCCGTCGAGGAACAGCCCGTCGTTGCGCATCTTGTCGACGTGCTCCCGCCACGGGTCGAAGAGTGTCACGTCCTCGCCGCCGCGCGTCATGTGCCCGCCCAGCGTCCCGCCGATTGCTCCTGCGCCGATAACCGCTATCTTCATTTCAGACCTCCGTCTCCAATCAGTCCACAGTTCTTTGCTTGCCGAAGAGGGCCGCCCCCTACACCCCTGCGGGCACCCCCGCCTGGTGCTTCAGCGTGATCTCCCGCCGCGTCCGCGACGACTCCAGGATGGCGAGGCACACCTCGAGCGTCGCCTTGCCCCACCGGGCGTCGTGCACAAGCGGCGCGTCGTTGATGACGGCGTTGTAGAGCTCGTCCATCACGTCGCCCCGGCCCGGCACGCCGCGGCCCGGTGGGATGGGCGTTTCGCTCATTCCGTCCTCGGTGTACACCGCAATGCCGTTGGCCGTCGGCCGCATGTCGCCCCGTTCGCAGCTCACCACCATCACCCCGAACCGGGGCTGGTTCTGCGGCCCGGCCGGCGCGCGGTCGCCGAGGTCCGTGTACGCGTACACGGACGTGCGCAGCTCGATCTCCTCCTGGCCGCTCACGCCCGCCAGCGAGCGTCGTGCCCGGCCGTGGCTGTCCGTCGCGGTCGTGCCGCCTCCCTCGCCGATCCAGCCGTTGAACTCGTCCGTGCTGAAGTGGTCGTAGCCGCTGTACACCATGGACGCCGCCGCGCCGTCCTCGAACTGGATGAACGTCAGGTGGCTGCCCTCCGTGGGCCTCGCCGGGTCCCAGATGCCTGTCGCCGACCGCACGCTCTTCACCAGCCCGCCGCCCAGCAGCCGCACGCTGTCCACCTGGTGCGGCACCTGGTTGAACAGGATGCCGCCGCCCAGCGACGTGTCCAGCTCCTCCGGCCTGCGGGGCCGGTACAGGAAGTTGGTGTAGTTCCAGGTGTTGATCATGCCGAGTTTCCCGTAGTCACCACTCGCGATCATCCGCCGCATGGCGCCGATTGCCGGGTCATAGCTGTGGGTGTGGCCGACGATCATCTTCACGCCGGTCCGGTCCACAGCCTCGATGATTGCGTCGCAGTCCTCCAGCGTCAGCGCGAGCGGCTTCTCCACGATGACGTGCTTGCCGTGCTCCGCCGCCATGATGACGTGCTCCTTGTGGAACTGGTGCGGCGTCGCGACGTAGACGAAGTCGACGTTCGGCGACGCGCACAGCGCCTCCGCGTCGTCGAAGACCTCCGCCTCGAAGTCCCGCGCGAACGCCTCCCGGGGCGCCGCGAACCTGTCGGCCGCAGCCGCAATGCTCACGTCCGGGTGCTCCACCATGCTCCGCACCATGCCGGACCCCGCCATGCCGAGGCCGATGAATCCGATTCGCAATCTGGGCCGTTCTGTCGCCATTGCACTACCCTCCCTGGTTCGAACTCGTCTCCGCCGCATTCCTGGCCTGCGCGGCATCCGCCGCCGCGGCAGTCGCTGGGCGCCGCACGGGCCGCACGACGAAGAGGAACATGGACGACGCCCACCAGCTGAGCGCCATCACCATGATCCCCACGCCAAAGCCGCCGAAGAAGTCTGCCATCGCCGCCACGAGGAACGGCCCGGTGCCGCCCGACAGCGTGATGAGCGGCCGCACGCGGCCAGTGATCGCGCCCAGGTTGGCCCGCCCGAAGTAGGTGGCCCACACCACCTGGTTGAGCCCTACCCAGCCGCCGATGCCGAATCCGGCGATCGCGCCCGCCGCCAGCACGCTGTTGCCCGGCATGAGCCACAGGAGCGGCACGGTCAGGCCGTTCCACACGCAGATGATAAGGAGTGTCCTGCGGATGTGCATGCGGTCCGCGAGCCAGCCCCAGAAGAACCGTCCAAAGAAGCTCGTGAACCCGTAGGCGCTGAACGCGAATCCCGCCGTCGTCAGGTCGAAGCCCTTGTCGCTGAACGTCGGCGTCAGGTTGGCGGGGTAGGAAGTGGGGGAGAAGCTGGCGAAGAACGCGGCGGCCACCAGCAGCCACAGTGTGATCGTGCGGAAGGCCTCGCGCGCAGTCAGGCTCTCGTCCGCTCCGCGCGCCCTCGCCGCCGCGGCCGTGCTCTCCGAGTCCCCGTCCGTGTGCAGCCCGACGTCTTCAGGGCGCGTCTTGATGAGCAGCGCCGGCAGCACCGCGAACACCAGCGTCATCCCGCCGAGAAGCAGGAACGTCGTCCGCCAGTCCACCGCCTCCACCACGTTGGCCACGGTGAAGGGTAGCAGGAACGCTGCCAACCCCGTCCCCATCGACGCCAGTGCCGTCGCCCGGCCGCGTTTCTTCACGAACCACTTGGGGACGATGGCCCCCGTCAGCAGCGCGCCGGGGCCCGCGCCAAGCATCCCGCTCAGGACCCCGTAGATGAGCCAGAACTGCCATACTTCTTGCACGGCCGCCACGAGCATGAGGCCGAAGCCCGACACGAAGGCGCTGCTGACGGCCAGGATCGGCGCTCCCCGCTGCGTGTCCAGGAACCGCCCGAGGAAGAACCCGCCGACCGCCGCGCCCAGCGTGCGCAGCGTGATGCCCAGGAAGATGGCGGAATGGCTCCAGCCAAGGTCCTCGGTCATCGGCACCGACATCACGGACGTCGACCAGATGGCCCCCGCCGTGGTGAACGACCGCAGGAACACCACGCCCACAATGACCCAGCCGAAGAAGAAGGGCAGCCGGGCCTGCCACGGTCGTCTTGTAGCGCCGTCAGGGTTGGCGGTCGTCAATGGCGCACCTTCATTGCGGTTTTGGTTCCGGGTGGACAACCCCCACAGTATACGAAAGGAGCCTCAAACAATATACCGCTTGGGGGGATTGTCCCAATCGTGTCATGTGGACGGAGGTGTTAGAATACCGGTAAGCCGTTTACGGCAAGTCGCGCGGCGCAGGGTCCAATCTCCAGCGCAGCGCCGGTTACTGCTGGGGCGTCGCCCGGAGGGGCGTTCAGCCCGGGAGGTAGTTAGATGCGAAAGATCGCACTTCTTTCCGCCCTTCTGTTTGCTGCAAGCCTCGCGCTGGCCTGCCAGGGCCCCATGGGTGAAGAAGGGCCCGCCGGCGAGGACGGCCGCACCCCGACGCAGGAGGAGCTCACCAACCTTGTCAACAAGGCCCTCACCGACCGTCTGTCCGAGGTACAGGGGCCGCCCGGCCCCGCGGGCGCGCAGGGGCCCAAGGGCGACGACGGCATCCCCGGCCCTCCCGGGCCGCAGGGACCCCAGGGCGCTCAGGGCGGCGCGGGGCCGCGCGGCCTCCCCGGGACCCAGGGTCTCCAGGGCCTCATTGGGCCGCAGGGCATCCAGGGCCCGACCGGCGCGGCCGGCAACCTCACGGTCATCGCCCCGTCCGCCAGCCTCACCGGCATCGACCACGACCTGACCACCAGCCGCAACAATTGGGTCAGCATACTCTCCAGCGACGTATCACTGGAGGACCCCGCGAGGGTGTTCGTCCTGGCGAGCACCACCGCCGCCTTCAGTTGCCCCGTCGGCCAGGAGTGCAACCATGACTTCACCCTTGCCCTCAACACGGACCTGCAGGACCCTGGCGACTCCCGCCAGGTGCAGCTGAGCCGCATCCTGCGTCAATGGCACGTCCCGGTCTCCTTCGCCAAGGCCTTTTCGCTGCCCCCCGGCGACCACACCATTCACCTCATCGGTTTCAACGACGGCACCATTGGCCCGCTGCTCAAGAATACGACCATGACTGTCTTCTACGTCGAGGACCGCCCCGATACCACCGGCGTCCTTCAGTAACGTTGCGGCCCGGCCCGTTCTGCAAACCCCACGACACCTTCGGCATGGGCGGGCCGGGCCTCGCCTTGCGCTTGCACAGGGCCCGCGCATGGTGCACACTTTCCACAACGAAATCCGCCGCCGTCGCCTTGTACGTGCGGCGCTGACCGGGAGGAGCGTTCCAATGACCACCACCAAGTACGACGTGAAGCACATGAGCCGCATCGTGACCGACGGCGCTCACCGGGCGCCGGCCAGGGCGATGCTCCGCGCCGTCGGCCTGAACGACGACGACATGGACCGCCCCTTCATCGCCGTTGCCAACCTCGCCAGTGACGTCACGCCCTGCAACGTCCACCTGGACCGCGTGGCCCACGCCGTGAAGGACGGCGTCAAGCGCGCCAACGGCTTCCCCTTCCTCTTCGGCACCATCACCGTCAGCGACGGCATCTCCATGGGCACCGAGGGCATGAAGGCATCGCTGGTCAGCCGCGAGGTGATCGCCGACTCCATCGAGACGGTCTGCTTCGGCGAGAGCATGGACGGCCTCATCGCCGTCGCCGCCTGCGACAAGAACATGCCCGGCTCCCTCATGGCGATGGCCCGCCTCAACATCCCCTCCGTCTTCGTCTACGGAGGGGCGATCCTGCCCGGCAACTATTTCGGCAAGGACATCAACATCCAGGACATGTTCGAGGCCGTGGGGTCGTGGTCCAAGGGCAACCTCACCCAGGACGAGCTCTTCGCCATGGAGCGCATCGCCTGCCCCGGCGAGGGCGCCTGCGCCGGAATGTTCACCGCCAACACCATGTCCTCCGCCATCGAGGCCATGGGCATGTCCATCCCCGGCGCGGCCTCCGTGCCCGCCGTCGACCCCAAGAACACCGGCATCGCCCACCAGGCCGCCGAGGCCGTCTATCTCATGCTGGAGCGGGGCATCAAGCCGCGCGACATCATGACCAGGGAGGCATTCGAGAACGCCATCATGGTCGTCCTCGCCATGGGCGGCTCCACCAACGCCGTCCTCCACCTCCTCGCCATCGCCCACGAGGCCAAGGTGGACCTGAAGATCGAAGACTTCGACCGGCTGAGCCGCACGACGCCCTACCTCACGGACCTGCGCCCCGCCGGCAAGTACGTTATGTCGGATCTGGACAAGGTCGGCGGCGTGCCCGTCATCATGCGCGAGCTCCTGAACGCCGGCCTCCTCCACGGAAACGTGCTGACCTGCACCGGCAAGACCATCGCGGAAAACCTGGACGACCTTGACATCCCCGCCGCCGACGGCGACGTCGTCCACCCCGTCACCGCCCCGCGCACGCCGACCGGCGGGCTGGTCATCCTGCGCGGCAACCTCTCGCCCGAGGGCTCCGTGATGAAGGTGTCCGGCACCCGGCACCAGCAGCACCGCGGCCCCGCCCGCGTCTACGACGGTGAGCGCGCCACCTTCGAGGCCGTCACCCGCGGCGAGATCAACCCCGGCGACGTCGTCGTCATCCGCTACGAGGGTCCCCGGGGCGGGCCCGGCATGCAGGAGATGCTGGCCGTCACCGGCGCCATCATGGGCGCGGGCCTCGGCAACGACGTCCTGCTGCTCACCGACGGCCGTTTCTCCGGCGCGACTCACGGCCCCATGATCGGCCACGTCGCCCCCGAGGCCGCGGTCGGCGGCCCCATCGCGCTGGTGCAGGAGGGCGACATCATCCACCTCGACGTGGAGAGCCGCGACCTGAGCGTGGAAATCTCCGACGAGGAGATGGCCCGCCGCCGCGCCGCCTGGCAGCCCCGCTCCATCCCCTACGAGACCGGCGTTATGGCCAAGTACGCCAAGCTCGTCGGCACCGCCTCAGAGGGCGCCGTCACCAGCTAACGCTAACCTCTGAACGCAATAGAAAGCGGGAACGGCGCGTATGCCGTTCCCGCTGCTTTATTGTTTCGTCGTTCCTGCGCAGGCAGAGCCTGCCCCTGCGAAGGCAGGGGAACCCAGAGGGGTGGTGGGTCGTGGGGTGGCGACCCTCGTCGTCGCCCGCTCCCGCTCTCTCATTCCCGTCGCCCCTGCGCAGGCAGGGGCCCCGACAAACGCAACCAACCCCGTTCGCCCTGAGGCCCTCGAAAGGGGTGAACGGCCTACCCGCCGTCCAGCGCCGACTCCACCTGCAGCCCGCCCTCCAGCATCCGCTGCACCGGGCACCGGTCGCCGATGCGGTGCAGCCGCTCCCGCTGCTCGTCGTCCAGGTCGCCCGTCACGTGGACGACCTTGCGCACCACGGACTCCGACGTTCCCTTCGCCGCGTCGTGCTCCATGGACGCTTCCACTGTCACCTCGCCCAGCTCCCAGCCCTTGCGCTCGGCGTACAGCCGAAGGGTAGCGGCCGTTCAGGTTGCCAGCGCCGACAGCAGCAGGCTGTGCGCGTCCGGCCCCGCACCTTCCCCGGCGGGCGGCGCCTCGCTTGCGGTCAGCCCGCCGTACGGCGTCTCCACCGCGTAGCGGGTCGATCCCTGTGAGCGGACGATGACGGTGGTCATTGTCTCGCCTACCCCTTGCGGCCCGAGATGGTCGCGCTGTACCAGAACTCCCCGTCCCATCCATCGCCGCCGGGCGGCGAGCCCTCCAGCGTGACCTCGGCAAATCCCGCCCGCCGCACCGTGTCCGCGTAGTCCGAGTCGGGCAGCGAGCCGGAGATGCAGCCGCTCAGGAGCGCCATGTTCTCCATCTCCTCCTCCGTCGCCGGCCGCGTCAGCACGATGTCCGACACCACCAGCCGGCCGCCCGGCCGCAGCACGCGGAAGGCCTCGCGGAAGACGGCGTCCTTGTCCGGCGCCAGGTTGATGACGCAGTTGGACATCACGACGTCCACCGTCGCGTCCTCCAGTGGCAGCGCCTCGATGTCCCCGTGCCTGAACGTTACGTTGCCGAGCCCCAGCTTGCGGGCGTTCTCCTCCGCCTTGTCGATCATGTCCTGCGTGAAGTCCACCCCGATGACCGCCCCCGTCTCGCCCACCTGCTCCGCGGCCAGGAAGCAGTCGAGTCCCGCGCCGCTGCCCAGGTCGAGCAC
>DAOUJQ010000021.1:0-3916 GCA_034422455.1 Dehalococcoidia bacterium | reverse complement strand
GCCCATGGGCGTCCCCGCGCCGGTCTGCGTGAGCATGTCATTCTCTTCGCGACTGAGCATCCAATCCCCCCTCGTGGTGTTGCCTCTCAGCTAGGCTATATCGAACGCCCGCGCTCCCGCAAGGCCGCTCCAACCCGTTTGCGGGACCCTTCGACAAGCCCCAGGGGGAACGGGGGCGGCGGGGGTCTGGGTTCCCCTGCCTTCGCAGGGGCAGGCTCTGCCTGCGCAGGAACGACGGGCGTGCACGGGCCTAGGGCTAACGGATTGGGACAGCGTCGTCACCGCAGGATGCTGACGTAGGCCTCTTCCAGCGTGGGTTCACGTGTCACCACGTTCTCGATTCCCTCCGTCCCGATAACCTCGCGGACACTGGCTTCGAGGTCGACTCCAATCCGGGTGTAGAGCGTGATGCGTTGAAAGAGGCCCTCCGTCCCGGAGGTGGCCCTTTGCACGCCCTCCAGCCTGGACAGTTCATCGGCCAATCCCAGCTTCGGCACACTTATGGTTATCTCCGTCACGCTGGTCCTGGAGAACCGGTTCTTGATTTCGCTCGGAGACCCCAGCGCCACCAGGGCGCCCTGGTCGATGATGGCGATGGTGTCGCAGAGCTGATCCGCCTCGAACATGTAGTGCGTCGTCAGCAGCACGGTCATTCCCCGCGCCACCAGCTGGGGGACCATGTCCCGGAGGTCCTGCGCTCCAACCGGGTCAACGCCGATGGTGGGCTCGTCCATGAACACGACGCTGGGTTCCGTGAGCAGGCCGCGGGCGAGGTGCAGCCGCTGCCGCATTCCCCGGGAGTACTCCTCGACCAGCGTGTTTCCGCGCTCTCCGAGGCCGACGACGTCCAGCATCTCCATCGCCCGTTGCTTTGCGTGCCCGGGCTTGATGTGATTCAGCGCGGCGAAGTACCTGAGGTTCTCATAACCGGTAAGGCGTCCGTACAGGCCGCGCTCGCCGCCCAGGACGAGCCCGATCCGCTCCCTGACCCGGCCATCGTCCTTGACGACGTCATAGCCCTCGACGAGGGCCGTTCCGGACGTTGGGGTGAGCAGGGTGGACAGGATCTTGACGGTAGTCGTCTTGCCGGCGCCGTTCGGGCCCAGCAGGCCAAACACGACCCCTTTGGGAATCGTCAAACTCAGGTCCTGGAGGGCCACGGTGACCTGCTTTGCGCCCGTGAGGGAGCGGTGGGTGTACGTGCGCCCCAGGCCTATGCATTCAACTGCCGGAGTTTCGCCGGTCATGTCACTCGCCTTTCGACAATGGTGTCCCCGCTCGCTCACGCGAGCGCCCGGTCGAGTCCCCCCGATCGTCGAGTCGATAGCTCGACTGCCTTGAACAGTCCGTATCCAACCAGGAGGTACGCCGCCCCCACCAGGAGCTCCAGCGCAAGCTTGTCCGCGTAGGCCCCAAGCCCTTCGCCGTCGAAGTAGGCCCGGAACGCCTCGAGGCCGTGGGTCAGCGGGAGCGCCGCGGAGAAGACCTGGGCCACTTCCGGAAGCTCATCCACGGGTATCACCGATCCGGTCAGCACCAGTACGATGCCCGCCATGGTGAAATAGAGCGTCTGGTAGTTGCGTATCGCAAAGGCGATGGACCCGGCGAAGAGAGAGAACCCTATGGACGACAGCGACAGCACCAACACCGCCACAGCCACCGCCCCGAAGTTGATGGCCTCCAGGTCTATCTGAAACGCGACCCAGGCCCCCAGGAAGGCGCTGATCGTGACAACGGGGCCGTTGGGAAAATGGAGCAGGCCCCTGGCGATGTAGTTGACGAACCGGTTGCAGGGAGTCGAGTACACAACCGACGCCGTCCGCCCCGCGCGCTCATAGTAGAAGCACTGGACGATGCTCACAATGTGAATCCAGACGATGGAGTAGGCGACCCTGCCGACCACGAGCTCGCGGGAAGCCTCCTCGTTGATCGCGTACCTCCCGATGAGGCCGAACAGGATGACCATCAGCGCGGGCCTTATCAGCACCTGGGGGAGGTATGCACTGGGCGTCCACCACCCAAAGAGCCCCTTGTAGGTGAAGAGCGCCTGGATGAAAAGATTGCCCACAGACCCCGCTGCGTTAGCAATCATGCCGCACCCCACTGGCCGGCGAAACGCAGCCGCCGCTCGATGACCTTGAACAGCCAGTAGCCAACGAACCCGTAGACCACGCCGACGCCAATCACTATCAGCCACCGCGTTGCGATGAACGCAATGGGTTCGGAACCGGTGGCGGCGGCCACGACTGCCTCCATCGCCCAGGGCGTGGGAAGGAGCCTCGCCATTGCCTCCAGCGCCTGGGGCAACGCCGCGGCGGGGTACACGAAGGCGTTGAGCACAAGCCCGAAGGCCGCCACTGTGCCGAAGAAACCGGCCCGCCCGCCAGCCAGCACCAGGACCGGCATGAACACGAAGCTGGTGAACATTACGCCTGCGTAGGCAATTCCGAGCGACACGGCGAACAGCGCCCCGTTGTCGATGCTCACAAGCCGTCCGGCGACCAGTTGGACCACAACGAATGCAATAGTCCCCGACAGAAGGGCGGGGAAGACCACGGCAATGCTCTTGCCGGCCAGGACCAATACCAGGGGAGTGCGGGAGATGATGGTAAACTCCAGGGTCTGCTCCCAGCGTTCCGCGTCCAGGGCCACTCCCACTCGAAAGATGCCGCTGTTCCACAGCGCCAGCAGGATCACGCCAAAGGACACGTAGGTGAATTTCTCCGGGTCGCCGCTCCGGGTGGCAATCCAGCCCAGCATCGCGGCCAGGGGGACATTGTTGACGATGGTGTTGATCATCTCGTCAGGATGAAACACCACGCGCAACTGCAACAGGAACGCGGAAACAAAGGCCCTCAAGTGCCCCATAGCGCCTCGGCGGAACGTGAGTGTAAGCAGAGAGCATAGCGCAGCGACCAAGTGCAAGCAATTGAGGGCAGACCACCAGTCACAGCTGCAATGATGCCCTCCACCCCTGCAAAGCTGCCTGCGCAATAACAAGGGGGCGGTTCCCGCAGGCCCCGCCCCCTTGTTCACCCTTCGATTTCCCTCAGGGCGAACGGCCTTTCTACGCCGCGTGAATCCGGCCCGTCGCCGTGGGGCCGTGGGTCATCTCCTTGATCCGCTCGATGGCCTCATCCGCCGGCACGTCGCCGGGGATGCTCGTGCGGGCCGTGTGGACGCTGAAGCTCTCCGGGTTGTGCGGCCCCGCCGGCTCCTGTCCCTCCTGCAGCTCCCGCGCCGCCTTCAGCAGCCGGCGCCGGACGCGCATCAGGGGCTCGTCGCTCGTCACCAGGTGCTCCAGCGACCGGTCGGCGCGGCTGCCCCACTGGTCCTCCACCAGCGCCAGGTCCTGGATCGGGAAGGACTTTATGCCCGTGTACGAGTAGTTCTTCTGCGCGATGCGGTCCACCAGGTAGTCGTTGTCCTTGTTCTCGACGGCCATGAACGACCCGGGGATCTGCTCCGGGTACGTGAAGCCGCCAAACCGGTCCTGGTTGCGCTGGTGCTCCGTGAACGGCTCGTAGCTCCAGCGGAAGCGGTACATGTAGCAGCTGTCGTCGTCGATCGGAATGCGCATGTTGCTCGAGTACACCCCTGCCCCGGCGATGCCCGCCGAACTGAAGCACGGGAAGTAGAACGTGCTGGCCGAGAGTGTCTGCGTCCCGTCCGCCTCCGGCGTCGCCGCGATCTGCAGCATGCCGAAGTCCGTGTCCTCGTACGACACGTACTTCATCCGCAGAAAGCTCCTGTTGCCCAGCAGCGAGCCCAGCGCCGGCGCCGCGTTCGCGATGGCAGTCGGCGTTGCCAGGTCGCGCGTCATGTGCAGGAAGGCCGCGTGGCTCGGGTCGTAGTCGCCCTCCAGCGCCTGGAAGAAGTTGCAGCGCAGGTGGTACTTGCGCACATAGGTGCGGTC
>DAOUJQ010000020.1:0-1504 GCA_034422455.1 Dehalococcoidia bacterium | reverse complement strand
ATGACGCGCGGCGGCTGGATCGTCGGCATCGGCACCCTGCTGGTGCTGCTCTACGCCGCCCTGCGGTATCGCGGCGGCGCGGTCTGGCTGCGCCGCCTCGTGGGCCTCGTCGGTTTGCCGGTCCTCGCCATGCTGGCCGTTTACACCGGGCTGCTGCTCAGCCGCGGCACCTTCGTGCCGTTGTGGTCGAGCAAGTACCTGCCGGTCCTCTTCCTCAACTCCGGCGTCACCACCGGCCTGGCGGCAAGCGGCCTGATCTGCCTCGTCGCGCTGTGGCTGCGCGGCCTGCAGCCGCACAACGTCATGCGCTGGCTCAGCATGGCCGTGGCGCTGTTCATCCTGCTGGAGTTGTTCGAGATCTACAACTTCATGACCTACCTTGCCGGCTCCGGCCAGCATGCCCCCACCGGCGAATTCGTGGCTCCCAGAGGCGGTGCCTACGTCTACCAATACGTCACCCGCGGCGCCCTGGCGCCCTGGTTCTGGTGGGGCGTCATCGGCCTTGGCCTTACCGTTCCCCTGCTCCTGACGCTCGTCGAATTCCTCCTCGACTGGCTCGCCCGGCCCCTCGGATGGCATCGTGTCCTGTTTACCGCCCCGAAATTCGCCCTCGTCCTCCTCGGCGGCGTCCTGCTGCGCTGCGTCATCGTCTGGGGCGGCGACATCAGCGCGCCGCTCGACTTCCCGCCCTCCGTCTGGCCCGTCCCGCCCGTGTCCGGTGGTTGATCCCGCCTGCCCAGTGCGGCGTCAGATGACGCGACGCGAATCCGACACCCGAGCATTATCGGCTTAGAGCATTTTCCGTCCTATTGGACCCGCCTATCACTCCCCCCTTGAGGGGGAGTCGGCGCGACAAGGGCGTAGCCCGCCGGCGTGCCGGTGGGGGGTTCGGCAGGCCAACGATGCTTTGCAGTCGCTGACACGGTATGGATAGCCAGCGCTCATGTCCCCCCACCCTAACCCTCCCCCTCAAGGGGGGAGGGAATCGGGAGATTGAATGGAAAACGCTCTAAGCGACTTGGAAATGCGCCTCCAAATCCGGCAGCGAGACGCCGGAAAGGGCGAGGGGGAGGATGGTGTTCAACTCCGGATTGTCGCGCAGGGTCAGGGTGGGTTCGAGCCCGAGGTCGGGGATGAGGATGGTCGTTCGGGGACCGCGTTTCTCAACGACAACGCCATCGCCGCGCCAATCGGTATGGGCCAGCAGGTAAACGAGGGTCCAGTGTCGGCGGCTGAGGCGTTCGGCCTGAACGCGGTTTTGGGTGACGGATTCGGCCGCGCCGACGCGTTCGAGAATCTGCTGGCTGTCCAGTAGAGGGCTGCCGCGCAGATAGGCGCGCAGTTGCTGGTGCACCACCAGATCCAGGTAGCGGCGCAGCGGGCTGGTGGTACGGGCATAAGCGGCGAGCCCGAGACCGGCGTGCGGCGCCGGTTCCCCCGTCTGCACGCTGCGCTTCAGGCTGCGCCGCAGGGCGAACATGCCGGCCAGACCCTCGATCGCCTG
>DAOUJQ010000019.1:0-21266 GCA_034422455.1 Dehalococcoidia bacterium | reverse complement strand
ATGTCAAGCACACGAAAGAGGTTGAACTCAGCGAGCATGTCCTCTAGCAGTTCTAGTTGGGAGTCAAGGATTAGATTTTGAAGTTGTCTCTCCTCCTGCGAGGGACCAACGTTTTCGTCTTGTTGTGCCACTACGCCCGGTCCCACAGCCGACGGTACTTGCTGATGCTGCGGAGCTCCTGCGGCGGATCCATCTTGCTGCCGCGGATGGTGTAGCTGACCTCCGCGACGTACACGCTGCCCTCGGAGTCGACGCTGATGCCGTGGGGCGCGATGAACTCGCCGGGGCCCGAGCCCTCGTCCGGGCTGCCGAAGCGGCACACCAGTTTGCCGTCCAGGTCGTAGATGCCGACGCGGTGGCCGAGGCCCGGCGCGTCGTCCACGCCGCCGATGCCGTTCAGCTCGCCGATGTAGATGTGGTCCTGCCACAGCATCATCGAGTCAGGGCGGTGGATGTTGTTCCACATCGTGATGAAGTTGCCCTCTACGTCGAATATCTGGACGCGGTGCGGCTCGCGGTCGACGACGTAGACGCGGTCGTTGTCGTCGATGGCGATGTTGTGGGGGCGGATGAACTGCCCCGCGTCGATGCCGGAGCTGCCCCACGAGAACTTGTACTGGCCGTCGCCCGTGTAGACGTGGATGCGGGCGTTGCCGTAGCCGTCGGAGACGTAGATGTCGCCGTTGCTGGGCCGGATGGCGGCGGACGTGGGCCGGTTGAACGGCTGGCCGCTCCACTTGGGCGCCGGGTGGTCGCGCTCGCCGATCTCCATCAGCTTGGTGCCGTCGGCAGAGAACTTCTGGATGGTGTGGATGCCGTCGTCGGCGATGAGCAGCGAGTCGTCATAGGCGCAGTACAGCCCGTGGGTGCGGTCCTTGCTGAACAGCCCCTCGCCGAAGGTGAACTGGAAGTTCCCGTCCTTGTCGAAGACGATGACGGGGTGCTCGCCGCGCGTCAGCACGTACACCACGTCCTTGGAGTTCACCGCGACGCCGGGGCACTCGAGGTAGGTCATGCCGTCCGGCAGCTGCCCCCAGCCGTCGACGTACTCGTAGAAGAATCCGTTTTCGCCAAACACCTCAGCCATGGTCCACCCCTTTCGGCGTAGTCACAGGCACACGCCGAGGGCGCGTCCCCATGGAGTTGCGCTATGCTATGCGCCAAGCTGGAGGCGTGTCAACGAAGGGAGAACCATGGAGCTTTCCGCGAAGCAGACGGACTTTCTTGCGACGAACCACAACGCAGTCTTATCGACGTTCCGGCGCAACGGCGCCGCGCAACTGAGCATCGTCACCGCCGGGCCGTACGACGGCGCAGCCGCGTTCACGACGACGGCCAACCGCGCCAAGCACGTCAACCTCACGCGCGACCCACGCTGCACGCTGCTGGTGTCGCACGACCAGTGGCGGCCGTTCCTGGTGCTGGAGGGCAACGCCGAGGTGCTGTCGAGCGACAACACGGACGCGGAGGCGTTGCGCGTCGCCTTCCGCGATGTCTTCCGCGCGGCCGCCGGCAAGGAGCACCCGGACTGGGACGAGTACGACCGCGTGATGGTGGAGGACCGGCGGGTCATCGTCATCGTTCGGCCGGAGCACGTTTACGGGACGCTGGGGTAGGGGTTAGCCCTAGCTGCTATTCGGCAGGTCGCCGTCGCGAGCAAGCAAATGCGAGGGAGCCGTGGACTTCCATAAGGGGATGGAGAACTTCCCAGCACGACTGTATCGTTAACACCCCTATATCCGAGTGATGGGAGCGCGGCGAGTACCCTTTCCAACTTGAATGCGCAATGATGTATAGTATACCGACTTACCGGATGAATGCCCGTGTATGGACAGGCACCCGAACAGTGGAGATATGAGGTAAGAGATGGAATTGCAGAGCGCGGTCGGCATAACCCAAGAACAGAGAGACGCAGTGACCAAGCGGCTCAATGATAAAGCAAGTGTCGGGGCATGTCCGGCTTGTCGCGCGAAGAACATGGTTGTCCAGAACTTGGTGACGGCCATCCCTGCATCCAACATACCCATGTTGCAGGCGGACAGGCAGTTCCCCGCAGTCGTGGTGCTCTGTCAGACGTGTGGGTATATGATGCTATTCAACATCTTCAGCCTTGGTGTGGCAGACGTTTTCCACATCATCGAGGAAAAATAGAATATGCAAAGTCCACTCCATCAAGGAGACCAGGACATGACCATGCGGGTGGCCATGACCGATGTGTTTGCAACAAAGGCTGACCTCGCACAGATGGAGACGAAACTCACCAAGTGGATGCTTGGCGTTATGGCCGGCGCCGTTACTCTTGGTGCTTCCATAGCAACCGCAGTGGCGTTCATTTTGCGGTAACTAGATTGAGGACCCGTTAGTCTAATGTCGCGACCATCCATCGGCGCAAACCGTGCCGACGTTCTGTGGGACGATATAGAACCGGAGGACATTGGCACTCGTTTCGGATAGCTGAGCGTGGACGGCATCCTCTGCCTCCGCTTCCCCCTACCGCTACACGTTCCGGTACGCGTTCGCGCCCGCGACTGCCGCCGGGAGGCCGCCCATCAGGTAGGCGACGCCCAGCGCCTCGGCGACCTCCTCCTCCGACGCGCCCAGTCCCCGCGCGCGGTTGGCGAGGTTGGTGACGCCCGTCTCGTGGTTCAGCAAGGCGTCGCAGATCATCATCATGAGCGTCTTGATGCGGGCCGGCAGCGCGCCGTCCTCCGTGATGCTCGCCCGGGCGCCGCCGATCATCGCCGCCAGGTCGGGCGCGTTCTCCTCGTAAAGCTGCTGAAAGCCAACCGGTGGTTGCTGCGTCATGGCACGTCCTCCGTATGCGAATTCGGTTGGCGCGGAGGGTAGCAGACGAGCGCCGGAGCGTCCATTGCGCCTCCGCCAGCCAGCGACTAGGATTGTCCGAAACCCAGCAGGCTGCAGGAGGGCTGTGTGGACACCGAAGAACTGTTGAAGGACGTGCTTGCCGTCACCCGCGACGCCGGGTTCAACCGCGTCCGCTACATTGGGCAGCTCATGTCGCAGGAGGAGCAGGCAGAGTTCCTCAAGGGCCTCTTCAACCAGGCCGTGCTGGCCCGCGAGGCGGGGAACGCCGAGGCGCTCTACGACTACCTGGAGGCGTGGGAAGAGAAGGGCATGGCCATTGTCTACAGCCGGGCTCAGTCACCCATCGAGCTCGACGAGACGCCGTGGACGCCGCTGGCAAAGCCCATCCGGGAGGCCAGGCTCGCCCTCGTCACCACCGGCGGCTTCTACCTCAAGACGCAAGAGCCGTACGAGACCGACGGCCCGGAGAACCTCGGCGACTGGTCGTACCGCGCCATCCCGCGCATCGCAGCCGCCGAGGAGATGGACGTCGCCCACATCCACTACGACCTCTCCGGCCCCCGCGCGGACCGCAACTGCGTCTTCCCCATCGACCGTGCCGCGGAGATGCACGCCGAGGGGCTCATCGGCAGCCTCAACGACACCTACTACTCGTTCATGGGCTTCATCCAGAAGCCGGACCTGCTGGCCTCGGAGACCGCGCCGGAGGTGGCCCGGCTGCTCAAGAACGACGGCGTGGACGCGGCAGTCATCACCGCAACCTGACCGATCTGCAATCGGTCCAGTGGACTGATAGCACGCGCCCTGGAGGCCGAGGGCATCTCGACGGTGCTGGTGATGATGAACACCGGCCTCGCCGAGAAGATGCAGCCGCCCCGCGTGGCGCACGTCCGCTTCCCCTTCGGACGGCCGATGGGCGAGCCGGGCAACGCCGACCAGAGCCGGGTGCTGCTGGAGGACGCCCTCCGCATCCTGGAGACGGCCACCGAACCGGGCTCCGTCGTCCACCTGCCCTACCGCTGGCGCCGCGAGGACTACGCCGCCATCCGCCGCGGTCGCGCTGCGCAGGTAGCGGGCGGGTAGCGGAGGCCGCCCATGAACTTCGGATTCAGCGCGCCGACGCGCGGCCCGCAGGCGACGCCGGAAGCGCTGGCCAGGCTGGTCGCGCACGGGGAAGCCCTTGGCTTCGGCATCGTGTCCGTCAGCGACCACGTCGTCATGCCGCGCACCGCCAACTCGACGTATCCGTACAGCGCCGACGGTTCCTTCGCCGGCGGCGCCGAGTGCATGGAGCAGTTGACGCTCCACGCCTACCTGGCAGCGGTCACCACCAGGCTCCGGCTGCTGACGGCGGTTATGGTGGTGCCCCACCGGCCGCCCGTGCTGACGGCCAAGGTGCTCGCGACCGTCGACGTGCTCTCCGGCGGGCGGCTCATCGTCGGCTGCGGAGCGGGCTGGCTGCGCGAGGAGTTCGAGGCCATCGAGGCGCCCGACTTCGACCGGCGCGGCGCTGTGACGAGCGAGTACATCCGCGCCTTCAAGGAGCTCTGGACCAGCGATGAACCCACCTTCCACGGCGAGTTCTGCAGCTTCTCCAACCTCCACTTTGAGCCCAAGCCCGTGCAGAAGCCGCACCCGCCCATCTGGACCGGCGGCGAGAGCCCCGCGGCCCTCCGCCGCGCGGGACGGCTCGCCGACAGGTGGTTCCCCATCGGCAGCAACCCGGCGTACCCCGTGCGCACGCCGGAGCAGCTCGCGCAGTCCATGGAGCGGGTGCGCCAATACGCCGGGGAGGCGGGTCGCGGACCGTCGGACGTAGGGGTGGCCTACAGCGGGGGCGCGTTCAGCCTCGGCGAGGCAGCGCAACTGCCGGATGGCAGCCGACGGCCCTTCACGGGCGACGGAGAGCAGGTCGCGGACGACATTCGCGCGTTCGGGGCCGTCGGCGTCGACGACATGACGTTCCGTTTCGAGCGCGCCACGCTCGACGAGACCCTGGCGGCCATGGAGCGGTTCGCCGGTGAGGTGATGTCCAGGCTCTAGCCGTGCCCAACGTCCGCCGCCTCATCAACACGTATACGGAATGTGGCCCGGGTACCGGGAGTCCGCAGCGTTTGCGTACCAACAGACGTAGTATTCCGATGCCTCTTCGACAACCTTCCACAGCGATTGCGCCTGCCGGCCCAAAGCGTTGGCCACGTCGACGCTGCAACGCTGCGGTTCCCGGTGCCCGCAGTATTCCTCGATGACGTCGACATACGCATCCCACGCCGAGTCGTAGGCGGCCCGCGCCGCGTTCACGTTGTCGCGCAACTCTGCGTTTTCCGGCACCGCATCCTTTTGCAGCTCGATGATGTAGCCCTGCACGGCCGTGTAGGGCACCCAGCACCCGTCCGCACGGGGGAGGGCGTCGCCCTTCGGCCAGTAGTGGTGGACGCCGTCAACGACCTTGATGTCCACGACTCTGTGCGCCGACCTGCCGCCGCCCGCGCCGGCCCAGCAGGCCCGGTTGTCGAAGATGATGACAGTGCCGGTGACGATTTCGTCCTGGGAAACGGGTCGTGTCCACCTGGCCGCATCCAGGCAGGTCAGCTTGGGCTCCATGCTTCCCGTGCAGAGGAACCCTTGGACCCATTCCCCCTGCATGGCCAGCAAAAGCGGCTGGCGGCGCTCTTCCAACCCGGCAATCTCGTCCTGCAGGTCGCCGACCTGTGTCTCCAACTCCTCCGCAGTGCCGGCCAGCCGCAGCAGGTCTCGGTGATCGGATTGCAGCGAAGCATATTCGGAGTCTCGCACCTCGTACCTGTGCGTCATTTGAGCAAGCCGCACGTCAAGGTCCGCCTTGTCTCCCGTCAACGTCCTGACCTGCGCCTCTGACTCGGTGAGCTTCCCTTGCAGGTCTCCGTAGGCAACTCCTGCTGCCGTCAGTTCGTCCGTGAGCGCGGCGCCCTGCTCCAGCGCGTCGTTGAGGTACCCGATGAGCGCGTCCCTGTCCGCCGTGAGGCCCGAGTTGGCCCGCTGAAGTCCGTCCATCTCTTGCTCCAACCGGTTGCTCTCGGCGACGAGCGCAATGCGCACCGTGTTGGACTCGGAGAGGGCCGCGCGCGTCTCCTGAAGGATGGCGGTGGTGTCCTGCAGGGCCGCCTCCGCCGCCTGAAGACTCGTGTTTGTCCGGTCGAGCTCCCGGAAGACGAAGGCAAAAACGAAGCCGGCAGCGATCAGCACGGCAGCGACTCCGGCAATGGCGATGAGTAAGCGTGTCCGAGACATAGCGACCCTCTCTCGGTGGAGTTTGGAGCCGAGGGGAATGATGGAAGCCATCGGGCGAGACTCGTCGCCCTAATGGTAGCCCGTGCAGACAAGGGGGGAGATGTCTCTGAACTGCTGACACCACGAGGACGATATAGCAATCGCCCGGAGCGTGTCGCGCGGGTGGCAGGCGGCCAGGGCCGAAACAGACCGCCACTACTACTCAGCGAGGATCTTTATTGTTCTAAGCGGGATTTCGTCTCGAATATCGTCCGGCAGGCGGTCATAGGTCTCCAGCAATTTGACTACAAGGTCATTAGCCGCCCATAACCTTATACGGAAGAAAGAGCCTTCATTCGCTTTTCGGACCTCTCGTGTAAAGTCACCGAGGCTTACCAACAGGCCGTAATCGGCGCCAAATCTCTCGATGTTTCCCAAGAGGCTAGTGTAGTCTGGCAGGCCAATGGCAGAGCGGCCAGACTTCACCTGAACACAGATTTTTGGAGGGTCAAAACCCATGTCGCCCTGCCCGGCAAGAACGTCTATCCCACCATCCGGTCCTTGGCGCGTAACCAGCGTGTGATAGCCAGACGCACGCAGTATCTCAGCCACGAAGTACTCTAAACGTGTGCGCGAGTACCTCTCTCGGATGCGCTCGACAATCCGGTCATGGCTAGCTTCCTCCAAGTCCACCCGTTCTTCCGCATCATCACTCTCTTGGGGGGTAGGCTCGGCACCAGCGAGATCAGAAGGGTGCAGATATGCCTCCACGATTCTTGAAATTCGCTCTTCGGCATCGGGTGCCCGCAGGGTGAACACTGTGGACAGCGAGCCCATGGAATTTAGCAAGTCCCGGTCAAAATTGGCGCGCGGGACCTCCGCTTGCTCCCAGTCCACAGGACGCACATGAGGGGCTGACAAGTCGTTCCGAAACTGATACTCGCCCGCCACCCTCCCGACATGGACGACTTTGGGGTTCTTCCTAGGTAGCACCATCAGATCACCAACATGGATATCGTGGACAAAACGCCATACCTGATCTGCCGCGCTCTTCGACTCCGAATGTTCCTGAAGTGCATCTTTGTTCCTGAAATCAGCAGCGCTTTGCCCTAAGGCGAAGTCAACGCCTACCAACCTCTGGGACAAAAACGTCTCCTCGTACTCGCCCCTGCTGCCACCTCTAACGACCCATACCGTCATTACTTGCCTCCATGCCGCTAAATCGCCCCCTACCCCTGCACTGCCATGTCCGCAAGGAGGTCGAAGAACTCCGGGCACGTCTTGTCCACGCACGTGTAGTCGTCGATGACCACGCCCGGCGTGACGAGGCCCATCACGGAGAAGGCCATCGCGATGCGGTGGTCGCCAAAGGTGTCGATGGTCGCCCCGTGCGGCTTGGCCGGGTGGACAGTCAGTGTGCCCTCGGTCTCGTCGACGCGCACACCCATCGCCTGGAGGCCCGCCGCGACGCTGTGGACGCGGTCCGACTCCTTGCCCCGCACGTGCGCGATGTTGGTGATGGTGGTCGGCGAATTGGCGTAGGGCGCGACGCATGCGAGCGTCATCATCGTGTCCGAGAAGTCGCCCATGTCGACGGTCACGCCGCGCAGGGCCCCTGGGCCCTCCACCGTCGTGGAGCCGCCCTCCTGCGTGAGACGGCAGCCCATCTCCTCCAGCACCCGCAGGAACTGCGTGTCCCCCTGCAGCGAGCCTTCCACCGGCAGGTGCTCGACGGTGACGCGCCCGCCCGCGACCGCCGCCGCTGCCGCGAAGTACGACGCCGTGGACGCGTCCGGCTCGATGGCGATGTCGTGCGCCCGGTAGCCGTGGCCGTTGCCGACGAGGAACAGGTCGTGGCGCGGGCGCTCCACCCCGACGCCGAACTGCTCCATCAGCCGCGTCGTCATGTCGATGTACGGTCGGCTGACCCGCACGTCGGCTTCCAGCTCCAGCGGCGCGTGGCACAGGGGCGCCGCCATCAGGAACGCCGAGGTGAACTGGCTGCTCTCGCGGGCGTCCATGACAGCCGGGCCGCCAGCCAGCCCGCGCGTCGCCATGTCGAGGGGGAACGTCCCCGTCGCCGTCGTGATGCCGACGCCCTGGGCCTGCAGCGCGGCGATGAGCGTGTGCATCGGCCGGCGCTTCATCTGCGCCGTCGCGTCGAAGTGGTAGTCGCCCTGCCCCGCCGCGACGGAAGCCAGCAGGAAGCGGGCGGCGGTGCCGGCACTGCCGCACCACACGGACGCGGTGTCGTTGGGCGGCCCGCCCGCGGCGCCCGTGACGGTGCAGACGGCCTCGCCCGTCTCCTCGACGTTGAACCCCAGCGCCTGCAGCGCCCGCACGAAGACCAAGGTGTCGTCGCTGATCTGCAGGTTGGTCAGGGTGGACACGCCGTCGGCGAGCGCGGCCAGCAGTAGCACCCGGTTGGAGATGCTCTTCGAGCCGGGGATGACGACGGACGCGGACAGCGGCCCCGCAACCGTGTCTATCGCCTTTTGTTGTGCCTCCGCCATGCGTCCCGCCTGTCGCGCCTGCTCTCTGCGGCTTCCATCTAGCTTACACGAGCACGCCTTGGCGTTCCAGCACGGCCCATCGAGGGCCTCAGGACATGGAGACTCGCGCTCGCTAGGGTGAGGCCTCGTCGGAGCCGCCGTCGTCCGTTGCCGCCCGGCGGTTGGACTCCTTCAGCGCGTCCAGGATCTCCGTCGCCACCAGAATCAGGAAGGCTATGCCCAGGCCGCTGAGCGCCTCCATGACTCCGTAGAACTCACCCTCGACCATCCACGCAATCGCGTGGACAAGGGCAATCCCGATGACCACCGCTCCCATAACCCTGCCGATCATCACCACGTTCATCCGGGACGAGTCAATCTTGACTTCCATGACAGCCTCCCTTCCTCACAGCCTCCACGCGCCAGGCGCCTCTTGCAGGACGAGTCCGAGCGGGGCGCATGGTACAGAAACTTCTCAAGAGGCACAAGAAAACCTGATGTTTGTTTCCAGTGTGTGCGAATTCAAACTGAATTGGGCCGAATCGTGAAGATTCTCGACGGTCTCGCATCCCTGAGACCTGCGCCACCTGCACTGCACCGGGCCGCCTAGACCACGCCCAACGGTCGGGGTACACTGGCGCCACGTTTCAACCTGCAGTGCAACCAGGAGGGGAGTCATGTCATTGACCGGCAAGGTAGTGGTGGTAACCGGCGGCGCCCGCGGGATGGGCCGCGAGTACGTCCGCTGGTTCCTTCGCGAGGGCAGCAAGGTGGCAGCCCTCGACCAATCGTGGGAGGGCGTCGACGACTTTGCCGAGGAGCTCAGCGGCTTCGAGGAGGCCCTCGTCCTCTCCGGCAACATCACCAGCGACGCCGACCTCGACGCAGCCTACCGGGCCACCATCGACCGCTTCGGCACCGTCGATGTGCTGCTGAACAACGCCTCCATGCGCATGCGCGACGTCCATCCCTCGGCGGTCCTGAACATCCTGGACTCGACCGACGAGCAGTGGCAATACACCTTCGAGGCCAGCATGTTCGGCATCGTCAAGACCATTCGCCGCTTCGTGCGCCCGATGATCGAGAACAGGAGCGGCAGCATCATCAACGTGTGGTCCGGGTCCGGCGTCATCGGCAGGCCGGGCAACCAACCCTACGGCGCGGTCAAGGCCGCCCTGCACAACATGACGCAGTCCCTCTCAGGCGAGCTCGCCGAGTACAACATCGCCGTCAACTCGCTCATCCCCGGCGGCACCCGCAGCACCGGCTACGAGGAGCAGACGCGCTTGCAGGAGGAGATGGGGCGCATCCGCGTTCGCAATCCCGTCCGGCCCGACCACACGGCGCCCGCCGCCCTCTACCTCGCGCAGCAGGACGCCTCCACGCTCACCGGCGAGGCCATCGACGCGCTGAAGTGGAACGAGGAAAACGGCTACGGCGGCTTCGAGGCGTGGGCATCGCCCGACTAGGGAGCATCGCGCCGTGCCGCCGCTGATACGGGCGCTCACCGGAGCGGGCATCGGGCCGCGCCGTGCATGCTTCCGGCTCATCACCGAGGGCAAGGTCACCGTCAACGGCGAGGTCGTCACCAACGCCACGCTTGAGGTCGACCCGACGTCGGACGATGTGGTAGCCGACGGACAGCGAGTGGCGGCGACTCAGCGGCACGTCTACCTGAAGCTGCACAAGCCCGCCGGCGTCCTCTCCGCCGTCACCGACTCTCGCGGCCGGCCCACCGTGACGGACCTCGTGCCCGCCGACCTACGCCGTCTGCGCCTCTTCCCCGTCGGCAGGCTGGACATGGACTCCACGGGCCTCGTCCTCATGACCAACGACGGCGGCCTGGCGTACCGGCTAATGCATCCCAGCTACGGCTACGAGAAGGAATATCACGCCCAGTTGAAGTCGCCGCTGACGGACGCCGGCATCCGCGCACTCGCGGCAGGAGTGCTTCTGGACGGCCGACAGACTGCGCCGGCGAAGGTGGCTCGCCTGACGGAGCGCGAAGGGACTTGGTACGCCGTCACCCTCGCCGAGGGTCGCAAGCGGCAGGTGCGGCGAATGCTCGCGTCGCTGGGGGCGCCGCCGGTTGCGCTCGAGCGCGTCCGCATCCACACGCTGCGGTTGGGAAACCTCGCGCCCGGCGAGGCCCGGGAGCTGACGACGGAGGAGCTGGTGGCCCTGCGAGAGGGACCTGCTATGGGGCGCCGGGGGTAACGAAATCGCCGACCCAATGGACGGAGTGGCCCGCGGAGCTCGCCACACCCTGGAACCGCTGGTCCGCCGTCCACAGCTCGCACCCCAGCGACTCCGCCAGCGCGAGGTAGTGAGCGTCATAGACCGCGCCTTGGCGCAGAATCGCGGCGAGCTCCGTTGCACGATCGTGTAAGTTACTGACGTTGTGGATCTGCAAATCGAGTGCCAGCAGGCTCTCAATCCCGACTTGGACGTCCGCCAAAGAGTGTTCGCCCCTGACGAGACGCTTGAAGAGTGCGTTGGTCGCCTCAACTCTCATATGGCTTGGGGCGGCCATCTGTACGTCTTCTCGTAGCCAGTGCTCTGCTAAAGCATCGGCTTGGTCTGTGAATTCTTCAGTCAACAACCACTTAACGGCCAAGCTGGCATCTACAACGACGTAGCCCGCCATTACCAACTGTCCATCTGGCGGTCTCGCTCTTCACGCGCTTCGTTGATCAAGTCAACGCTGCTTCCAGGAAATACCTTGTCGCCATAGAGGGCCTTTCGACGAGCAATCAGATCCCAGATCGTCAACTTTGGCTCTTGGCTGTCCGTTTCATCCTTTGACAACGCTTCATTGATGACTGAGCGGCAGTATTGCCCCATGCTGACGCCCTTGCGCAAAGCCACCGCCTCCAATCGCTCTTGCACGTCGGAGGTTAATTCCAAGATCAAACGCTTCCTTTTGGCACCCATCTTCGTATACCTCAAGGGGCAATTCCAGTTACATCAAGTGTACAGTCCTCACTGATGCACGGCAATGGAGTCCTTCAGTTCGCGGTCGCAGACGCCGGGCAGCGGAACAGCTACGACTGTCCCCGCTGCTGAGTCGAGTGCCGGCGCGAGAATACGGCCCCCGCGCCCCCTACCGCCGCGACCACCGCGTCGCCGGGCGCTCCTGCAGCTCGCCGTCCACGTACACGTCGACCCGCTCGTTGAAGAAGCACACCAGGTTGGCGATCTTCACCGACTCGGCCGTGGGGATCCGGTAGTACCACGCCAGGTCCCCGCCGTCCTCGACGCCGCCGACTGAGTAGTAGTTCGCCTCGCCCTTGTACGGGCAGCGCGTGGTCTTCTCCGTGGGCGTGAGCAGGTCCATCCGCACGTCGGTGACCGGCAGGTAGTAGCGCACCGGCAGCCCGGTCTCGAAGAGCAGCGTCGGGCGCGTGCTCTCCGCCAGCGTGACGCCGCCCTGCTCGACGCGCACGTGCCGCGTGCTCGGCAGGCAGTCGACGCGCTTGTGCGGGTCGCGGGCGTGGACAAAGACCTCCTCGTCCTCCTCGAACCAGTGGTCCACCTTGCCCCAGTAGAAGGCGACATAGCCGGAGATGTCCGGGCACGTGTCCGAGAAGGGCGCGGTGTACGCCCACAGGACGTTCTCCACAGGCTCCCCGACGTTGAGCGTGTAGTACTCCGCGTTGCCCTTGTACGGGCATTGCGTGACCAGCTCCGTCGGCGACATGAGGTCCATCCGCACGTCCTCGCGCGGGAAGTAGTAGGCGGGCACGTTCCGCGTCTCGAACAGCAGCAGCGCGCGCCGGCTGTCCGCGATGAACTGGCCGTTGTGCATCACGCGCACCCACTTGGCGCACGGCTCGACGGTCACCGTGTGGTTGGGGTCGCGCCTGCCGATGAGCTCTTCAACCGAAGCCAACGTTGCCATGGCATGCCTCCAGAGGGGTTTGCCGGATTGTGGCACATGCCCCGCCTACCGACAAGGCGGGCAGCGCCTTCGCTACTTGACGAAGCAGCGCGCTTGGGGCAATCTTGCCGCACGTACCATCCTGACGTAACTCAACCTGTGCAAAGGAGTCTGAGCATGAAGGCGGCTGTTCTCTGGGAGCTTGGGAAGCCACTGTCCATTGAAGAGGTCGAGCTGGACCCGCCAAAGGCCGGCGAGGTCCGGGTCAAGATCGGCGCGGCGGGCATCTGCCGCAGCGACCACCACTACATGAAGAGCGAAGGCTCCATCGCCACCCCCGCCGTCCTCGGCCACGAGGGCGCCGGCACCGTGATCGAGCTGGGCGACGGCGTCACGACGCTCGACGTCGGCGACCGCGTCATCCTCTCCTTCGTACCCAACTGCGGGCGCTGCAAGTACTGCCTGACCAACCGCGCAAACCTGTGCTCCGCCCACGCCTCCACCGGAGCCCTGATGTTCGACGGCACCACCCGCCTGCACCAGGGCGACACCCGCATCCATCACATGGGGAAGGTCGCCTGCTTCGCGCAGGAGTCCATCGTGCCGGAGGCCGGCTGCGTCAAGGTGCCGGACGACTTCCCCTTCCCGCAGGCCGCCTACATCGGCTGCTGCGTCACCACCGGCGTCGGCGGCGCCCTGTTCAACGCCGACGTGCAGCCAGGCAGCTCCGTGGCCGTCATCGGCTGTGGCGGCGTTGGCCTGAACGCGCTGCAGGGCGCGCGCGTAAAGGGCGCGACGAAGATCATCGCCGTCGACATCGACGACGGTCGCCTCGAGTTCGCGGGGCGCTTCGGCGCGACGCACTTCGTGAACCCCACTCACGGCGACCCCATTGCTAAAATCAAGGAGCTGACAGACGGAGCGGGCGCGGACTACACCATCGAGGCCTTCGGCGGCTCCGAGACCATCGAGACCGCCTACCACGCGCTCAGGCGCGGCGGCTCCGCCACCATCCTCGGCCTCGCCCCCATCGGCGACGACCCGGTCATCCCCGGCATCGACCTGGTCCGCAACCAGAAGTCCCTCAAGGGCAGCTACTACGGTTCCGCTCGCCCCCGTGTGGACTTCGACACGATGGTCGACCTCTACCTGAACGGCAAGATCGACCTGGACTCGCTGGAGGGCAAGCACTACTCGCTGGACAACATCATGGAGGCCTACGAGGACCTGGAGAAGGGCTTGCCCGGCCGGGGCGTCATCACGGACTTCAGCTAGGCAGACGGGAGGGGCCGGAGCATGCCCGGTGATTTGACCGTCCTGGAACTGGTCCGGAACGGCAGCATGAGCGCGGAGATGGCCTCCACGCTCTGGTCGGCCATGGACGATCGTCGTTCGTTCATCGTCGCCGCCGGCCCCCGGCAGGCGGGAAAAAGCACGACGACCGAGGCCATCCTCGACTTCCTGCCGGCCGGCGTTCCGCGCCATGACCTCACGGGCGACAGGGCGCAGATGGACGCGCTCGCGGCGTCGCCCGACGGCGGCTACCTCTTCGTCCCCGAGTTCAGCGACCACACCCCGTCCTACCTGCGCGGCCAGCAGGTGGTGCAGGTCTTCGACACGGCGGATCGCGGCTTCTCCATCGCGGGAACGCTGCACGCCGACACCCCGGAGGACACCTTCTGGGAGTTGGGCTCCCACGGCGCCATACCGGACAACCAGCTTGGAAGCATCGGCTATCTGGTGTTCCTGGGCGTCCGGGGGTGGCCGGAGAATCCCGTCCGGTGGGTATCGAGCATCTGGGAGGTGGACAGCGTCACCGGCGGCGCACCCCGCAGCCGGCTGCTGTGCCGCTGGGACCGCGAGTCGCAGTCGTTCGTCTGGGAGAGCCAGCCGGCCAACCTCTCCGCGAGTGAGCAAATCCGGCGGGACCGCGCGGCGCGCGTGCAGTCGCTGGCCGACGCTGGCCGCACCAGCCGCGCCGACCTGGCAGAGCTTCTCGCCGAGTAGCCGCCACCCGGCAGGCTCCCGGCGAGGCCCGCGGGTCTCGCGCTCCGCGGGCTTCTCATGCACACGGAGGAATGACCATGACCACGCTCGTATTCGGCGGCACCGGATTCATTGGCCGCCGCACCGTCCCCCGCCTTGTCGAGGCCGGGGAGCACGTCGTCGCCGTAGACATCAACCCCGCGACCGCGGACTACTCGACGCTCGGTGACAAGGTGACGGTCCGGGCGGGCGACATCACCAACTTCGAGGACGTCGTCAAGGCCGTCATCGACGCTCAGCCGGACCGCATCATCAACCTCGCCTACATGATCGGCGGCGGGGAGGACACCCCCCACTTCTCCTTCCGGCTCGACCTCCTCGGCATGGACAATTGCTTCGAGGCGGCCCGGCTCTGCGGCGTGAAGCGCGTCGTGTACGCCAGCTCCTTCGCCGTCAGCGGCCTGCAGCGCTACTTCGGCGACCGCGCCCTCAACGAGGACGATCCCGCCTACGGCAGCAACATCTACGCCATGAACAAGCGCTACAACGAGTACCAGGCGGCGCAGTTCAACCGCGTCTACGGCATGAACATCATCGGCATCCGCCCGCCCATGGTCACCGGCTACGACAAGGAGCGCGGCTCCATGGCCCACGTCCGCATGGTGACGCTGCCCGCCCAGGGGCTGCCGGTCAGCTTCCCCCAGAGCGGCGTCATGCAGATCCCCCTCCACGTCGACGATATCGCGGAGACCTTCACCCGCATCACTCTCGCCGAGGCGCCGAAGCACACCCTCTACAACACGGGCGGCACGCCCGTCAGCCTCGCCGAGCTCGCCGGCATCGTCCGCGGCTTCATCCCCGACGCCGACATCACCTTCGAGAGCGACGGCGGCCTCGAGGACTCCCCCAACTACCTCATCGACAACTCCCGACTGATGAGCGAGTTCGAGTTGCAGTACGCACCCTACCGCGACCGCGTGCTGCAGATGATCAACGAGGTCCGCGCCCACCACGGCATGCCCCTGGTGGCCACCCAATAATCCCCCACCCGCTCACCCCAGCCCCCCTTTTCGTCGTTCCTGCGCAGGCAGGAACCCAGAGGGGCAGGGCCGGGCGGGGCAACCCCGCGACGGACCACGCCCGCTGCTCCAACCGTCCCCGCTCGTCCTGAGCCTGTCGAAGGACCCTGCCACCACCCCCTCGCGCGAACGCCGTCCCCCCCAATACCCTCGCCCCATGCACCGCCACCACAACACCGCAACCCGAACGCGAAGGGCCGGGATTCGTTTCCCCCTCGGTGAATATCCGTCTTGTATCTGCAACGTGCCAACTCCCCTACAACACGAAAAGCAAGACGAATCCCCGCTATCCCCTTCCGTCGCCCCTGCGCAGGCAGGAACCCAGAGGGGCAGGGCGGACGCGGGGCGCGCCCCAACCCCCATACCGGCGCATGGTCCCCCCGTACCCCGATACGGGGCCGGTATCCGGATGGCGTGGCGAGGGGCAGAGAGTAGAATAGAGCACGGACAACCCACACAACACGCAAAGGAGCAACTATGACCACCCTCGTATTCGGCGGCACCGGCTTCATCGGCCGGCGGACCATCCCGCGGCTCGTGCAGGCCGGCGAGCAGGTCGTCGTCGTCGACCTCAACCCCGCCAGCGCCGACTACTCGGCCCTCGGCGACGCCGTGCGCGTCATCCCCGGCGACATCACCAGCTTCGAGGATGTCATCAAGGCGGTCATGAACGCCAACCCGGACCGCATCATGAACCTCGCCTACCTGCTCGGCTCCGGCGAGGACACGCCCCACTTCTCCTTCCGCATCAACATCCTCGGCATGGACAACGTCTTCGAGGCGGCGCGGCTCTGCGGCGTCAACCGCGTCACCTACGCCAGCTCCATCGCCGTGAGCGGCCTCCAGACCAACTTCGGCGACCGCATGACCACCGAGGACGACGCCATGTACGGCACCCGTCAGTACGCAAAGCACAAGATGTTCAACGAGTACCAAGCGTCCCGCTACAACCTCATCTACGGCATGAGCATCACCGGCATCCGCCCGTCCAACGTCACCGGCTACGACAAGGTGCGCGGCTCCACCGACCACGTCAACTGCATCACCCTCCCCGCCGAGGGGCTGCCGGTCAACTTCCCCCACAAGTCGATTCGCCGCCTGCCCCTCCACGTGGACGAGCTTGCGGAGATCTTCACCCGCGTCACCCTGGCCGACTCCTCCCGCTACGAGGTCTACAACTCCGGCGGCACCCACATCAGCCTCGGCGAGATCGCCGACATCGTCCGCGAGTTCATCCCGGACGCGCAGATCACCTTCGACGAGGAGGGTGGCCTGGAGCACTCCGACAACTACCTCGTCGACAACAGCCGCCTGCTGACGGAGTTCGAGCTCGAGTACGCGCCCTACCGCGACCGCGTCCTGCAGATGATCAACGAGGTCCGCGCCCACCACGGCATGCCCCTGGTGGAGGCAAAGTAGGCTCAGCTTCTGCCCCCGCGTGTGGCGCATTGAGTTGCATCAAACACGCTGGGTCAGGCCTCTGACCGGCCCGATGAGCAAGGGGAGAAACGGGAACGGCGACATGGGAGTCATGGGGCTGATGTGAGGCATCCCGCCGGCCTCAACGCTTCATGGCCCTACAGCCGACGGAGGTTGCTTCGTCCATGGTTAGGTAAAGGAGGCGCCCGTGCCCTCTTGGAAGGGACAGGGCCGAAGGAGCGTGAAGGGAGGGACCGCAATCCACATGAGCATATTCTCAAAAATCTTCGCCCGCCGGGATTTTGGCCCGGTCCCGGCCATCGCAGCGACGGCCTTCGTCGCATTGGTGGTCTTCTCCTGGACGGAGAGGACGGTCCTTGTCGACCCGGATGGGATGTCCGTTCCCTACTGGCCCTGGAAGCTATGGCAAATCGCCCCGCTGTTAATGGGGTTCGGCGGTGCCTGGTGGGTCTGGTCGTTCACCCGCCGCGTCCCTTGGGTGCGGAGCCTTGCGCTGGGCATCCTGGCCTTCGTGGTGCTCGCCAACGGCTACGGCGACCTGTTCGGCGACCACTGGGGCAACGTATGGCGCACCGTAAACCCGCTGTTCATTGGTTCCTCCACCGTGGCGGCCGCCGCTCTGTGGCGCACCGGGTCCGTCGAAGGCCGTGTGGCCGCGGTGGTTTCGGCGGCGCTCGGCGCTCTCCTATTCGCGAATGCATACTTCGTCGACAACGGGGTCCTCTGGCAGGTCTTGAACCCCGTGCGCATGCTTGCGGCGCTGGCATGGGCCGCCGGCGCCGTCCATGCCAACATTGCTGGGCCGGGAGAATCGGATCCCCCCGGTGATGGCTAACGGCCGGACGAGTTGATGCAGGAGAGAGCGGAACTGCGGGGTCGCCTCTCCCGTCTGAGCGAGGCCAGCCCCGGATGCCGAAGGGCGGAGCATCGACGCAGGAACATTTGCCCGCGTCCTGAGGAGGCCGGCGCCCCGGCTAACGGGGCCCGCGTCTCGTAGGGGCCGCCCTTGTGGCCGCCCGCTCCCCCGTTTACCCTGAGCCCCACGCTCGACTTCCCGGCGAAAGCCGGGGTCCAGAGGTGCGGGGCGGGGTGGAATCCCCTTCCCCCTCGATGGGGGAAGGCTGGGATGGGGGTGCCGACCGTTCGCCCTGAGGGAAATCGAAGGGCGAACGACGGAAGGAAAAGCAGGAAAGGAGCCACCCATGATCGGACTCGTCGTGCAGGAACCGACCGCGGCCGCCGCCGTCGCGCGCATCAAGCAGGCCGAGGACGCCGGCGTCCCCGCCGTGTGGATGACCATCGGCGGCGCGGGCGGCGCGGACCCGATGGCCATCTTCGCCGCCGCCGGCGCCCAGACGACCAGCGTCCTCATGGGCACCGCCATCGTCCCGAACATGCCCCGCCACCCCATCATCATGGCCCAGCAGGCCGTCGCCGTCGCCCAGCTCGCCCCCGGCCGCTTCCGCCTCGGCATCGGCCCCAGCCACCAGACCACGATGCAGAACACCTTCGGCTTTGACTTCAGGAAGCCCCTGTCCCGCCTCGGCGAATACCTCGACATCGTCGACGCCCTGCTCACCGGCGGCCAGGTCGACGTGGACGGCGAGTTCTACACCGCCCACACTCGCACGCCCTCCGCGCCCGACGTCCCCCTCATGGCGTCCGCCCTACGCTCGGCGTCCTTCGAGTTCTGCGGCGCGCGCGGCATCCCCGCCCTCTCGTGGGTCTGCCCCTCCGCCTACCTGCGCGACTCCGCCCTGCCCGCCATGCAGCGCGGCGCCGGGAAGGCCGGCCGCGACACCCCGCCCCTCATCGCCCACGTCCCCGTCTGCATCAGCGAGGACCGTGACGCCGTCCGCGACGCCGTTCGGGTGCAGCTCGCCAACTACCCCCGCGCGCCCTTCTACGTCCGCATGTTCACCGACGCCGGCTACCCCGAGGCCGCCGAGGGCACCTGGAGCGACGCCATGATCGACGGCACGGTCGTCTGGGGCAACCGGGAGGAAGTCGCCGACGGCCTCCACCGCTGGCTCTCCTACGGCTTCGGCGAGCTCATGGCCCACCCCGTCATCACCACCGACGACCGTGAGTCCGCCCTGGCGGATGTGATGGAGGTCATTGCGGCCGCGAACTAGACAAACCCGTCGTTCCTGCGCAGGCAGAGCCTGCCCCTGCGAAGGCAGGGGAACCCAGAGGTGCGGGGCCGGGTGGGGCGTCCTCACCGCCAACCACCGGAGGAAGGGGCCAACCCCCATATCCTCATACCGGCGAATGCCGGTATCCAGGAGCGGGGGCGATTGCCCTGAGCCTGTCGAAGGGTCCTGCGCAGACGGGGAAACCCAGAGGTACGGGGTTGGGATGGGGGCATCCCCCCCGCCCACACCCGTTACTGTGCAAAGTAGCGGGAGACAAGCTCCAACACCGCTTCCAGTTCTATGAGGCCGGCAAAGTAGTCGGAGACGGCCTGCATCACCTCATCCAGCTCGATCGCGCCGTTGCGGTTCAGGTCGTAGGGGTCGGCGGGTCCCTCGACCACCTCGATGTCCACGATGATGATCGCGCCTGTGCCCGTGCTGTCGGTGGCGGTGAGGTTGACCGTGAACGACTGTCCGGCCTCCAGCGAGACCCCTTCGCCGAGCCGGATCTGGCCCGTCTCCTCGTCGATGGTGAACAGCCCGGCTTGGGCCCCGCTGAGCGAGTACGTGATGACATCGTCCTCCGGGTGCGTGGCGGCAACGGGGTCGCCCACCGCGTCGCCGTCCCGCGCGGTCGCCGGCAGCGGGCGGGTCGTCCGGAAGCCGTCGACGAAGCTCGGCGCGATCAGCGCGGGGCCGAAGCCGCCTCCCCCGCTGCTTCCCGACGTGTTGTCGGGCGGCGGTGGCGACGGTGAAGGTGAAGGCGGCGGCGGTGGTGGCTGGGGCGCCCTGCCGTGGTACCGCGCCACCACGAGATCGAAATCGCCGCCAATACCGCTGTTCCCGGCCGCCAGTATCTTCCCGTCGGGCTGCAACGCCACCGAATACACTTGGTCGTCGCCGCCGACGTCTGTGCGGACTACCCCGTCGTTGCCGAACGATGTGTCCCGTGAGCCGTCTACGTTGTACCGCACTACCAATTGGTCCTGGGAGGCGGGGGCGTCGTCGTAGATGTACCCGGCCACCACTATCTTCCCGTCTGATTGCACCGCGCCCGCATAGCCGTATTCGCCATAGCCCAGGTCCGTGCGCACTTTCCCCCCGTTGCCGAACGACGTGTCTAGCGAGCCGTTTGCGTGGTATCGCGCCACCTCGAAATCCACGTCACGGTTGGTCGCGCTGAAGCTGCGCCCCATCGCTACGATTTTCCCGTTGGGAAGCGCCTCCACCTTGTAGATTCGGTCGTTGCCGTTGCCGAAGTGGGTGGTCACCTTGCCGTCTGTGCCGAATGAGGCGTCCAGCGAACCGTCCGCGTTGTACCGCGCCAGCGCAAAATCCGTTGAGGCATCTTCGCCCGGCTTCTTGGTCGAGCTGTATCCGGCCACTACGATCTTCCCGTCGGACTGCAACGCCAGCGCCTGAGCTTGGTCATTCTGACGGTCGCCCGTGGGGCCGAATTCGGTGGTCACCTTGCCGCCGTTGCCGAACGACGTGTCCAGGGAGCCGTCCGTGCTGTACCGCGCCACCGCGAAATCGTAAGTGCTGCCGACAAAGGCGGTCCCGGCCACTACTATCTTCTCATCGGGCTGCACTGCCACCCCAAAGGCGTAGTCCAACCCGCCGCTGAAGTCGAGGGCCACCTTGCCATCGCCAGCAAACGAGGCATCCAGCGAGCCGTTTGCCTTGTAGCGCGCCACCAGGAAATTGTCGTTCCCATGGGTGTAGGTGTGCCCGACGGCCACAATCTTCCCGCCGGGCTGCAGCGCCATTCCGTGAATGTGGGCGTGGTGGCCAAATTCAGTAGTCACCTTGCCGCCATTGCCGAACGAGTCGTCCAACTCTCCGGTGGCGGTATACCGGACCACCGCGAAATCGAAATCATGCCCTTGTTGTGTGTACCCGGCCGCCACGATCTTCCCGTCGGGCTGCACCGCCACCGCACGGAGGTGCTCATCGCGATTGCCGAAGTCGGTGGTGACTATGCCGCCGTCGCCGAACGAAGCGTCCAGCCATCTGCTCGCGCTCTGGGCCTGCGCGGGCGGCGCGGGCAGCATCGCCGGCATGCCGATGATGGCGACGGCCATCCCCAGCATCAGCGCCCGGATGCCGAGCACGGCAAGGCTCCATGTGCGGACGCGAGATTGCAGAGCGCGGGTCCAGTGCGGGGGGGGGGGGCCGT
>DAOUJQ010000018.1:0-76054 GCA_034422455.1 Dehalococcoidia bacterium | reverse complement strand
ACTATCGACGACGACAACGAGTCGGTCTCCCTCGGCTTCGGCACCTTCCCCACCGGCGTCTCCGCCGGCACCACCAGCACCACGTCCGTCGCCATCACCGACGACGACGTGCCGGAGGCAAAGACATTTTCCATCACCGCTGCGGCCAGCGCCGCGGAGGGGGGCGACGCCACCCTGACGGTCACCCTGAGCGAGAACGCGCCGACGGGAGGTGTGACGTTCAGCGTGACGCCCCAGTACTCGACGATGGGGACGGGGAACGCCGTGGCCGCGGACGTCGGGACGGTCACCACACCGGTGACGGTGGCCGGGGGCAGCAGCACGCTGGGCATCACTATTCCCATCGAGGACGACAGGCTGGATGAGGACAACGAGACCTTCAGCGTCACCATCGCGACCACCGTCTCGGGCTGGACCAAGGCGGGCGACGGAGAGGACACGGCCACGGTGACCATCGTCGACAACGACACCGCGCGAGTCACCGTCAGCCCCACGACCGTGAGTGTCGCGGAGGGCGGTTCAGGGGTCTACACCGTCGTCCTGGCTAGCAAGCCCACGGCCAGCGTGACGGTGGAAGCGGCCAGCCAGGACACGGGGGCAGCGACAGTCGCTCCGGGGTCGCGCACCTTCACCCCCGACGACTGGGACACGCCTCAGCGCTTCACCGTTTCCGGGGTCGAGGATGCCGACGCCGCTGACGAGTTGGTCACCATCAGACACGGCGTTACCAGCTCTGACGTCAAGTACTCCGGCGTGCCGGTCTCCTCGGTCACGGTGAGAGTGGACGATAACGACACGCAGCCACCTCCACCTCCGCCGCCGATACCCCCAACCATCGCCCCGCCGGTCAATCTGAAGGTGGTCCCCGGTGCGCACCAGGGGTTGCCCACACTCATCGTCACATACAACGCGCTCCCGGCCAGCCAGAGCATAGCCCTCCAGGTGAAACCGGCGTCGACCAACAGCTTCCCCACGCCCGTGGTGGGCAACTCCTACCCTCCCGGCGTGAGTTCGGTCGCCTCCCTGACAACCGCCACTCGCACGGTTCTTACCGGGCTCCGCCCAGGCACGGCCTATGACGTGCGGGCACACGCATATGACAGCAGTCTGAACGTCGGCGGTTCAACCGCCTCGAAGCGGACAACGACTTGGACCGTGCCGGACAAGCCGACGAACCTGAATGCCGGCAGCGGCAGTGGGCAATTGAGGGTGACCTGGGTGGAGCCTGAATACAAAGGCGGGGCCGGAGCGGTAATCACCGCGTGTTTGGTGCGTTGGCGCACGTCCGCAGTGCCCTCCACCAATACGTCAGCCGGCTCGTGGAACGAAAGTGCCGGCGTGCATACCGATACGGCTACAAACCACATTATTGCCGGTCTCACCAACGGAGGGAGATACGACGTGGAGGTCGCGGCGCTGAATGGCATCGACCCCGGCAGCGGCTGGAGCGCCGCGCAGGGTATGCCGCTGGCGCCCGGCCTAGATGATGACCCACCACCGTCACCAACGCCCGTGTCTACGCCTGCGACTACGCTAACTGCCACGTCTCTGCCTACGCCGTCCCCCGTTCCCACTGCTACGGCCACACTCACACCAACGCCAACCCCCACGTCCACTCCGGCGCCGTCCCCCGTTCCCACTGCTACGGCCACACCCACGCCAACGCCGACCCCCACGTCCACTCCGGCGCCGTCCTCAACTCCGACAGCCACGGCGGAGCCAGCGCCGGCGCCTACCCCGGCAATTGCTGGAACACCCACTTCGGTTCCCACGGCGACACCCGCTGCGCCGCCGCCGGCGCGAGAGTGGGAAGCGGGACTCAAATCGCTATGGTGGTTGGCAGTCGTGGCGGCATCGATCGCGGCGCTGCTCATTCTGGTCATCAGGCGCCTTCGACGCCGCATACGCCGGATTTGGGACAGAATCCGCCGCCGCCAGGACACACCTCACACCTAGCTTGGCGCTCACTCCACTTGCTCCGCTGGACGTGGGGCAATCACTGACGGACAGCCGCTCTACCCGGTCGCTGACGCCCTGCAGGGTCGTGAGGACGCGCTGGAAGGCGGCCCGGTAGGCGGGTTCGTCCGCCTCCAGGACGACGGTGCCGGCGTGCAGCGAGAGCGCCTCCTCCAGCGCGACGCCGATAGGGACGGCGGCCGGCAGGCGGTCGACCACAATGGGCCGGCCCTGGGAGCGGTCGACGATGACGGCGGGCGTGCCCTCTAGGTCGGGCCGCAGCAGCAGCTCCACCTTCGCCCGCAGGTGGGTGATCAGCACGCACGCAACGGTCACGACGTCTCCTGGCAGACAGCCTTGGGAGATGGCATGATATAGAACTAACGTGCTTTTTTCAAGGGATGGGCTTGGCGGTGGACCCGGATAGGCAGCAAGGCGACGCCGCTCCCCCTGGCGGGTCCGGCCTCGCAGGTGCGCCTGGCGGCGTTACGTGCGCTGGTAGGTGATTGCGTCGCTCATGGACGACCGGGTGCTGTGCAGCAGCGGGCCATGCTGGAGGCGATTTTTCGACCTAAGGTGACGATCCCCTGTCTATATAATATAGGGGGGTTTGAACGACACGACTGCTGCTGCTGCTGCCCGCCTCGCCAGGCGCCGACCGCTGGACGCCAAGACGACGGCGAGGAGTTGTCGGGGGCCCTCGTCCGTTAGCGGCCGCGAGACTCACGTCCTGATACGAGACCCGATGGGGGATCCGCACAACGCTCCGTCGGGACCCATGCCCATCGCGCGCGACGCGTCGAATCGGTTTCGCCCGTCACAAGGCACTCCGAGGCACGAGTGCCTCTTGCAACCGGCATAGGGCTGTGCATACCCTAATGCTAGGCCCCCTGAACGTAGGAGGACTGGCGGATGAAATCGCTTCCCGAGGGCATCGCCGAGCTCGACCCCAATCTCCGATGGTTGATCGACGAGATCTTGCGCATCCTTCAGGAAGTCGTGCGCGAACCCTGGGACCCCTATACCGGCGAGCTCACCGAGCAGGAAGCAAAGCGGCGTATTGGCCATGCCGTGGCGAAGTGGGACCGGAAGGCTGAGGAAGCGGCGATTTCGGACTACCTGCGGATCCATACCCAAAAGTGGCTGCGGGACTTCGCTGAAAAGCAGCTCCTCTTCCGCCTCTATGAGCGCGCCGCCCTCCGGAAGGAGAACTCCGACAAGGAGGACCGCATGCGCCCCCCCTCAGGACGCGAGGCCCTCCGGCTCGCCACGGCCCTGCTGGATGGCGTGCGCCCGCCGGACCCATTGAACACCCAATGGGAGGCCGCCTTCATGTCCAGCATCCTGGCGGGCCACGGGCTGTTCACGTATCAGATCCGCCGCCGTGCCCGGTGGCGTGAGTACATCAGGAAGTCCAGAAAGATCCGCGTCTACTTCGACGCCCTCCGGGACATGGTTGTGGAATGGACGAAGCTGGGCCTCGCCATCCCCACGCAACTGGCCCGGTGGTGGCGGGAGGTGGCCGACGGTCGCCGCACGCGTCCCGACCTCCAGCCCATTCAGAGCCATCGTCCCGCCAACCCGGCCCAGGTGGCCTATGAGATGCACCTGCAGTTCACCATCGAACTCCTAGACAAGCTTGGCATGAAACCCCGAGGAAAAGACGCCTCGGGCTGCCGCATCGTGGCGGAGGCGTTGACCAATTTGCGAGGCAAGTACGTGTCGGAAGACGCGGTCGTGAAAATCTGGAACCGTTGTCCCTGGAGGAAGTCCTTTCTGCCGACAATGCGGCAGTATTCGGAGGCCATCGCCATTCGCATGGGACTCTATCGTTCCCCCTCAGGCCCTCGTCTCCCACACGCTCCGGCTCCTCCCTGCCAGGCCACGCTTGGGCCGACCAACGTCAGTCCCTTCCGTGTTCTGCCTCACCCCCCATGACGCGCCAGTGGATGGCGCAGCAGGCCCTCCCTGTAGGCTTGCACAGAGCGTTTTCCACTCTCTGAGTTAATTACCCACTCTCCGCTCTCCCGCCCAACTACCTTCTTCTCAAGGACTCATTTCACGGGTCCGCAAGAAGGAGGCCGTAATGGTAGAGCGGCTGCTCAGACGACGGGAAGTGGAAGCGATCACGGGCCTGGCACGATCGACCATCTATCGGCTCATGAAAGACGGCACCTTTCCCCGACCCATACGGGTGGGCCCCAGTGCCGTCCGTTGGCGATTGTCGGACATCGAAGCCTGGATGGCGTCCCGGCCCACGACCGGCAGCCCGCAGGATCCGTACGCTTGGGCCTAGCCTCGTCCACTCCGCCCAGCATCAAGCAACGCGGACCCGTGATCCCGGTCCTGGTCGGTATCGCCGGTCAGGTAGTCCGCCCACTGCTGCATCAGCGTGCGGCGCCGCTCGAAGAGGTCCGAGCGGGCGTAGGCCTGCTCCGTCGCGTTGCCCAGGACGTGGGCCAGCGCCGCCTCCGAGACCGCCCAGGGCGTGTCCGTCCGCTCCAGCGTCCAGTTCTTGAAGCTGCTGCGAAACCCGTGCACCGTCGCCCGGTCCGCCAGCCCCACTGCTCGCAGGATCTTCGTCAGCGTCATGTCCGACAGGGTCGCCCCCTCCTTCTGGGGCGACGGGAACACCAACCCGCTCTCGTCCCGCAGGATCCTGGCCTCCCGCAGCACCTCCAGCGCCTGCCCGCTCAGGGGGACCCGATGCGCCATCCCCGCCTTCATCCGCCGGGACGGGATGCGCCACTCTTGGCCCTCCACGTCGATCTCATCCCAGGTGGCCCCCCGGGCCTCGCCGGAGCGGGTCCCCGTCAGCACCAAGAACCGGAAGCACAGCTTGGCGGCTATGGACGCCTGGGACGCCGCCACCGTCGCCAGCGCCCCACTCACGTCCCGATAGGGGAGCGTCCTATGGTGGGCCTTCACCTTCGGCATCGGAGCCAGCGCCCCGTCAATGGCCTCGCCCGCCGGGTTCGTTTCCATGAAGCCGTGGGCCATACCCCACTTGAAGACGGTCCGCATCCGCTGCCGCACCCGCCGCGCGGTCTCGGGACGGGTCGTCCAGATGGGCGTGAGGACCCGGAGCACGGCCCCCCGGTCGATCCGGTCCAGGGGCACGTTGCCCAGCACCGGCATGGCGTGCCGCTCCAGAGTCTGGAGCCAGCTCGCCGCATGCCGCTCGTTCCGCCACCGGGGGAGGTTGGCCCGGTGCACCGCCTCGGCGGCTTCCCGGAAGGTCGGCATCACCGGCGCGTGCCGTTCCGCCACGGGATCGCGGCCCTCGGCCAAGGCGGCCCGGTTGCTGGCCGCCTTCGCCCGCGCCTGGGCAAGGCCGACCGCCGGATAACCGCCCAGGCCGATGTCCCGCCGGCGGCCGTCGACGGTGATGCGCTGGACCCAGGACTTGCCCCCCGCCTTGCTGATGTAGAGATAGAGGCCCCCGCCATCGGCATAGCGTCCCGGGGCTTTTAGAGCGTTCGCCCGCGTCGCTGAGAGTGGCATCGTTCCCCCTCCGTGCTGGTCTGTTCCCACATATTTTACCACACCTGGGAAGGGAACTCACAGGGCACAGCAAGCACGGATGGGTACGAAAACACCATTTTCAAATATAAATTCGGGGATGGATGGGGCGAGGCAAGATGCATGCGGAGGGGTGGTTGGTGGAGATAGGGGGATTCGAACCCCCGGCCTCTGCGATGCGAACGCAGCGCTCTTCCAGCTGAGCTATATCCCCATGTTACCTTCCGATTATATCACGATGCACTACAGGCGCGCCTTGCCCAAGCAGGGTTGCCCCACTATGCTTGGGCTTGATTCACCTCAAGTCCAGGGGGACAACCATGCCCGACACAGACCTGTACAACCTCAGCGCAGCCAACGCCGGGCGAGAGATAGCGGCGCGGCGGCTCTCACCCGTGGAGCTGACCCAGGCCTACCTCGACCGCATTGAGGCCGTCGATCCCAAGATCAATTCGTACATCACCGTCACCGCTGACCACGCGATGGAGCGGGCGAGGCAGGCGGAGACGGAGATCGCTGCGGGGCAGCATCGTGGGCCGCTGCACGGTGTCCCCATCGCGTTGAAGGATCTGTACGACACGGCAGGGATACCGACCACCGGCGGCAGCAAGATCCTGGCAGAGAACGTGCCCGACGAGGACTGCCCCGTGGCGGCCAACCTCGCGGACGCGGGGGCCGTGCTGCTGGGCAAGCTCAACATGCACGAGTTCGCCTTCGGCATCACCAACGTGAACCCGCACTACGGCTCCGCCCGGAACCCCTGGAACACGGAGTGTATCACCGGCGGGTCCAGCGGCGGCTCAGGGGCCGCCACCGCCGCAGGCCTCTGTGCGGCGTCGCTGGGGTCCGACACGGGCGGATCCATCCGCATACCGGCGGCCTTCTGCGGCATCGTCGGCCTGAAGCCGACCTACGGCCGTGTCAGCAAGCGCGGCGTACTGCCTCTCTCGACGTCGCTGGACCACGCGGGGCCGATGACGCGCACAGTGGAGGACGCCGCGATCATGCTGCAGGCTATCGCCGGATACGACGCGCTGGACCCGCGCTCCGTCGACACGCCGGTGCCCAACTACCTCGAAGTGCTGTCTACAGGCGCTAGCAGCCTGCGTGTCGGCGTCCTGCGCGGCAATTATCGCCTCGTCATGGACGACGACATTGAGCGCGTGGTCGAGGCGGCGCTCGCCGTGCTTGCTGGCCTGGGCGCGCATGTCATCGACCCTGTGGAGTTGCCCTTCATCCAGGAAATGCTGCCCACCAACTTCACCATCCTCTCGTCGGAGGCGGCGGCGTACCACGCGGCCAACCTCGACGAGCGGCCGCAGGACTACGGCGAAGACGTGCTCGGTCGGTTGACCGCCGGCCGGGGGAACATCGCGGCGGACTACGTGAACGCCAGGGAGAGGCAGGTGCAGCTTCGCGAGCAGCTCCTGTCGGCCATGGGGGACTTCGACGCGCTGGCCACGCCGATGCTTCCGCTGGGAGCGCCGCCCATCGGCCAGAACGAGGTGACGGTCGGCGGCAGTCCCATAGACCTGCGGGCGGCCGTGACCTGGTACACGCAGCCCTTCAACCTCACGGGCTTCCCGGCCATCTCCGTGCCCTGCGGGTTCGCGGCTGGCGGCATGCCCATAGGCTTCCAGCTTGTCGCCAAGCCGTTCGAAGAGGGCACGCTGCTTCGGCTCGCCCACGCTTACGAGCAGAGCACGGAATGGCACAAGCGCTCGCCTGCGCTGTAGCACGTCCACGGGCCCGGAGACACCTCCTCCCCCTTCCTTCGCCAGGATGGGCAAGCTATGATTTGTAGTTAGCGACCCTCTGGGCGATCGAATCCAACTGAAGGAACCTCTGAGTCATGTTGAGCATCGATCTCATACGCAGAGCGCCTGACGAGGTGGCTGCCGCGCTTGCACGCCGAGGGGAGTCCGCCGACCTGAGCGCGCTGCTGCGGCTGGACGAGGAGCGACGCGCGGCCGTGACGGAGCGCGACAACCTTCGTGCGACACACAACCAGATGAGCCGGGAGTTTGGGCGGCTCATGGCGGCCTCCCGCAGTGGGAACAGCGACCCGGCAAGGCTGGAGGAGTTGCGAGGGGAGACCCAAACGCTCAATGCGCGAGTAGAGGAACTCGGCGCCGCCATCAGCGAAGCGGAGTCGGCCATCGAGTCGATGATGCTGGAGTACCCCAACCTGCCGCTGGACTCGACGCCGGACGGCCTCGACGAGTCGGCGAACGTCGTCGTACGCTCATGGGGCGAGGCGCAATCGTACAGCTTCACGCCGCTGGCGCATTGGGACCTCGGCGAGAAGCTGAGCGCCATCGACATGGAGCGTGGGGCCAAGCTCTCCGGCGCCCGGTTCTACGTGTTGACCGGCGCCGCCGCCAAGCTGGAGCGGGCGCTCATCAGCTGGATGCTGGACGTGCACACAAGGGAGCACGGGTACACGGAGATGGCCCTGCCGGCCATGGTGCGGGAACAGGTCATGCTCGGCTCCGGCAATCTGCCCAAGTTCGGCGACAACCTGTACCGCGACATCGAGGAGGACCTGTGGCTGCTGCCCACCGCCGAGGTGGCATTGACCGGGCTGCACCGCGACGAGATCCTCGACCCCGGCACGCTGCCGCTCAAGTACGTGGCGCAGACGCCGTGTTTTCGACGCGAAAAGGCGGCATCGGGCCGCGACACCCGGGGCATCAAGCGCGTCCACCAGTTCAACAAGGTGGAGATGTACCACCTGGTCGAACCGGACGAAGGCGACGCGGCGTTGGAGTCGCTGGTGGCCGACGCAGAGGACCTGCTCCGACAGCTTGGGCTGCCCTACCGCGTGCTGTCGCTGTGCGCCGGCGATATGGGCTTTCAGTCGGCCAAGACGTACGACATCGAGGTGTGGTCGCCGGGGTGCGAAGAGTGGCTGGAGGTGAGCTCGTGCTCCACCTGCACAGACTTCCAAGCCCGGCGGTCCAATATCCGCTACCGGCCGGAAGCGGGCGCCCGGCCCCAGTACCCGCACACGCTGAACGGCTCCGGACTGGCGCTGCCGCGGATCATCATCGCGGTGCTGGAGACGTACCAGCGCGAGGACGGCTCAGTCGAGGTGCCGGCCGTGCTCCAGCCGTACATGGGCGCCGACGTGATCGCGTAGCTCGCACGGAAAGCCGAAATGGGCTAGCCTGAAAGCAGCGCCCCATCGCGGAGGGATGGCCGAGCGGACTATGGCGCCTGTCTTGAAAACAGGTGTGGGGCAACCCACCGTGGGTTCGAATCCCACTCCCTCCGCCAACGTGAGCTTCTTTGCGATTCCGTGACTGCCTGCCACAACGCCATTGCTTTCAGTCGAGCCCCTGCTTGACCTTCCTCTTCCACCGGTCACAATGGAATGAACCCTACCTGTCAGGAGTCATTGCCTGTGTCTGCAAGCGGTCTTATACGTCCCATTCCCAATAGCTACTGGGTAGTCCCGGCCCGTTTTGCTGCAGGGGAGTACCCCGGCGCGCTTATTGCCGCTGATGCACGTACGAAAATCCGGATGCTCTTGGGGGCAGGGATCACCCGCTTCATCGATCTGACGGAAGAGGGGGTGAACATCCCCTATGACAACTTGCTGGACGAGGAAGCCCGGAAACGCCGCGTCGACGCGGCGCATGTGCGTCGTCCAGTCAGGGATGCGGGCGTGCCGCGGTCGCCGCTGGTGATGACGGCCATCCTCGACTCCATAGACGAAGCCATCGATGCCGGCAAGACGGTGTATGTGCACTGCCTGGGCGGCGTCGGGCGGACAGGAACGGTTGTGGGCTGCTGGCTTGTGCGGCATGGTCACACCGGCGACGAGGCGTTGGAGCGCGTGGCAGAGTTGTTTCGGGGAATGGACAAAGCCTACCGCCATCCACGGTCTCCGGAGACCGACCAACAGGACGATTACGTTCGCAACTGGACAGAGCCGGCCCGATGACAGGCGGACCGACAGCGCGAGACCGGTATCGCGGCGCACTGCTGGGGCTTGCGGCGGGCGATGCGCTTGGCACAGCGCTGGAGTTTTCGAGGCCCGGCAGCTTCCGCCCCATCGATGACATGGTCGGCGGCGGGCCGTTCCACCTGCGGGCGGGCGAGTGGACCGACGACACGTCCATGGCCCTGTGCCTGGCCGCCAGCCTCATCGAGCGGCAGGGGTTTGACGCGGAAGACCAGATGCGTCGTTATGTCCGTTGGCGGCGCGAGGGCTACATGGCATCGAATGGGCGATGTTTCGACATCGGCCGCACTGTGTCGAGCGCGCTCTCTCGCTACGAGCGCACTGGAGAGCCGTTTGCGGGGTCAACGGACCCGAACTCGGCGGGTAACGGCTCACTGATGCGGCTGGCGCCCGTGCCGCTCTACTTCGCAGCAGACCCGCACGAGGCGATTGCCATGAGCGCCGACAGCTCCCGCACGACGCACGGCGCGCGGGAGGCGGTGGACGCATGCCGGTACTTCGCCGGGCTCTTGGTCGGAGTAGTGAGTGGTGTGGACAAGGCGTCGCTGTTAGCGCCCAACTACTGCCCGGTCACAGGGTTGTGGCATGACGAGCCGTTGGCTGAGGGGATCGCGGTCATCGCGGCCGGTTCCTTCAAGGACAAGGAGCCGCCGGAGATTAAGGGCAAGGGATACGTCGTGCCCGCGCTGGAGGCGGCGCTATGGGCCTTCTACAAGTCGCAAGACTTCCGCGAAGGGGCGCTGCTTGCCGCGAACCTGGGTGATGATGCCGACACGACGGCTGCCATCTACGGGCAGATCGCAGGGGCCTACTACGGGGTCGACGGAATTCCCGGCGCATGGCGGGCCAAACTTGCGATGGCATCGGAGATCACCGCGATGGCGGACGCGCTGTACGAGGGGTCGGGGTTGTCGCCGCGTTCCGACAACCCTCGTCCATAAGCTTTTCGCCTCACGAGTCGCTTGCCCGTTGCTGATTTCGTCATCCGTTAACGTCCTGTTCGTTGACTGGCTCCCCTTGTGCGTCACACTCGTAAGTGTAGGGAAGAACATCCGTACAAGAGGAGGAAGTCCATATGCCGGCAGTCGAAACCCTTGTCCGCCCCATCGCCAACAGCTACTGGGTGGCCCCCGGCCGGTTCCTGGCAGGCGAGTACCCGGGCGCGACCCTTCGCCGTCCGACCCTGGAGAACATGCACGGGCTCCTTGACGGGAGCGTGACACACTTCATCGACCTGACGGAGAGGGGTGTGAACAAGCCCTACACCTACGACCTCGTTAAGGAGGCAAGGCGCCGAGGGATCGAGGTTGGGTACGAGCGCCACGCCATTGTCGACATGGAAATCCCGACGTCGCCCGGCCAGATGGTGCGCATCCTCGACTCAGTCGACAGCGCAATCGACGCTGGGCATACGGTGTACGTGCACTGCCTCGCGGGGGTCGGCCGCACCGGCACGACAGTGGGGTGCTGGCTGGTCCGGCATGGGTGGTCGGGCGAAGCCGCCCTGGCGCAGATTGCCGAGTGGTGGCAGGGCACTGAGAAGTCGGCCCGCATTTTGCGCACGCCGCAGACCGACGAGCAGCACGACTACGTGCGCAACTGGAGCGAGCCTGGTCGCTAGAGGAGCAGCCTACCCGTCGTACCCCTTGTACAGCAGCTGCAGGCCGTGGCCGTCCGGGTCGTCGAAGTAGATGCACGTGGGGTCGCCGGGCCGCCCGTGGACATAGACACCCGCGTTCTCCAGCCTCGCCTTGGTCGCCTCGTAGGACTCCGGTTCCATCCTGAGCGCCATGTGGTTTAGCTCGACGCCGCCCTTGGTCTCCATCCCCTCGCGGACGCGAAACAGCGCCACCTGCTCGCTGCCACACCAGAGGAACGACTGCCAGTCCGACTCGTGGGCGACGGTCATCCCCAGTAGGTCGATGTAGAACCGCTTCGACCGCTCCAGGTCGGTCACCCACAGCACCACGTGGTCGATACCCGTCGTCCTGATCTGGATTTCCGTCTGCTGCATGGCTTACCTCCCTTATCCAATCCGTTCGTAGAACCCTTCGACGGGCTCAGGGTGAACGGATAGGCTCACTCTACCACCCGATGGCGTAGCCGTCGCGACGCGGGTCCGCCGCGCCGTACAAGGCGCCCGTCTCCGTGTCCACCTGGATCATCACCTCGCTGCCGGTCGCCGCCCAGTCGCCGATGACCGACACCGGGTGACCGCGACTACGCAGGCCGTCGAGCGCCTTGGCCGGGAAGCGTCCCTCCATGCGGAGCTCGTCCGGGGCCGTGTGCGGGATCGTCGACTCGGTGCCGTCCTGCACGTGCCGCCAGCGCGGCGCTTCGACGGCCCCCGCGACGTTCATGCCGAAGTCGAGCACATGGGTGATGACCTGGAAGTTGGTCTGCACCTGCGTGTCGGCGCCGGGCGTGCCGCAGACCAGCGCGAGCTTGCGGCCCCCGTCCGTCTGCTTGAAGACCATGACCGGGTTCATGGTGTGGCGGACGCGCTTGCCGGGCTCCAGGACGTCGATGTGGCTGGGGTCCAGGTGCCAGTAGGTCATGCGGTTGTTCAGCAACACGCCCGTGTCGCCCGCGATGATGCTGGAGCCGAAAGCCGTCTGCAGGCTCTGGAGCATGGAGACGGCGTTGCCCCACTGGTCGACGACGCAGAAGCAGGTGGTGTCCTCGCGCGGCGCGGAGACGCCTGCGACGGCCCTGGGGGGCTGAGAGCCCTGGTAGCGCCACGGTTCGCCGGCGGCCACGCTCGACGCTGCGCGGTCCGGGTCGATGAGCTTGGCGCGCTCGGCGGCGTATTCCTTGGAGATCAGGCCGGGGACGGGCACCTCCACCCACTCGGGGTCGGCCATGTAGACCTCGCGGTCGGCAAAGGCGAGCCGCTTGGCCTCGACCATGACGTGCACGCTCTCGGCCGAGTTGCACCCGAGCGCTCGCAGGTCGAAGTGCTCGGCGAGGCTCAGCTCCTGCAACAGCACGTGGCCGCTGGAGTTGGGCGGCGCCTCGTAGACGACGTGGCCGCGGTACGTGGTCGAGATGGGGTCCGACCACCGGGCGCGCTGGTCGGCGAGGTCCTGCATCGTGATCAGGCCACCCTGCTCCTGGATGAACCGCACCATCGCCTCCGCCACGTCGCCCTCGTAGAAAACGCCCTCGCCCTCCGCGGCGATGCGCTCGAAGGTGCGCGCGAGGTCCTCCTGGTAGAGCATCTCTCCCGCGCGAATGGGCCGCCCCTGTCGCGCGTAGACCGCCGACGACGTGGGGAAGACGGTCAGCACCGGGTCCTCGGCGATGTTCTTCGCCAGCAGGTGCGAGACAGGGAAGCCGTTGGCCGCGAGGTCGATGGCGGGCGCGAGAACGTCCGCGAGCGGCAGCGTGCCGTAGCGCTGGTGCGCCGCCGTCCAGCCCCGCAGCAGCGAGGGCACAGAGGTGGAAAGGACGCCCTTCATGGGGATGCCCGTGCCCTGGTAGCGCTCCAGCGTCGCCTCGTAGGGCGCGGAGCCGGTGGCGTTGATCACCTGCAGCGAGTCATCCGCGCTGGTGTAGACCATGATGAAGCCGTCGCCGCCGATGCCCGACATGAGCGGCTCGACGACGCTGACGGCTGCGGCCACAGCCAACGCGGCGTCGACGGCGTTGCCCCCGCGCTGGAGCGTTGACACGCCGGCCTGCGACGCCAGCGGGTGCCCGCTCGACACCATGCCCCGCCGGCCCATGACAACGGGCCGGTTGGACGCGAACAGCTGGCCGTGTGGAGTGGACACCATAGCGGGCCTCCTACGGTAGAGAATGCGTTGGGTGGACTATAGGACACGTCGAGGGCCGGGGGAAGCCCCACAGCAAATCCCCCGTCTCCCTCCAAGTTTGACGCCCCCGCCCCCACCCCAATACACTCCCTAGCTGTTGCACGCCTGCCGGGCGTCGCCGGTGACCTCACCCTGACGCCGCACCAAGGGGACGCATGCGCAATTCACGCCCACGGTTCTTCTACGGCTGGCTGGTGGTCATCGCGACGGTGCTGGCCGGGGCCGTGCAGAGCGGCGGAAGCGTGTGGGGCGCCAGCGTCTTCGCGTCGCACATGACGGACGAGCTTGGCTGGACGCGCTCCGCCTTCTTCGGCGCGTTCACCCTGCGGGCCATCGTGGGCGGCGTGCTCTCGCCCTTCATCGGCCCGCTGCAGGACACCCGGTCCGGCCCCCGCGTCCTCATGCTGCTCACCGGCCTCACCATGGGCTTCTCGCTCATCACCCTCAAGTGGGTCGACAACATCGTCCTCTACTACGTGCTCTTTGGCGCGCTGGGCGCGCTCACCATGGTCGGCGGCGCCGAGATGCTCATCGTGGCCATCGTGCCCAAGTGGTTCGTGCGAATGCGTGGGCGCGCCGTGGCGCTCGCGTCGACGGGCACAGCGATGGGCCCGCTCTTCTTCCCCTTCCTCGTCCACGGCATCATCTCCCTCGTGGGCTGGCGCGACGCCTGGATGGTGCTCGGCATCGGGTCGATGGTCATCATGGTGCCACTGGCGCTGATGGTGCGGTCGCGGCCCGAGGACATCGGCTTGCTCCCCGACGGCGCGAGGGAGCCGATGCCCGAGGCCTCCTCTGTCCAAAGGCCGGAGCAGAGCGCACGTCAGCAGGCGCGGGCCGAGAGGAGCATGACGCGGCGGCAGGCCATGCGCACCTACGCCTTCTGGCTGCTGATCCTGGCATTCTTCCTGGCGATGCTGGGGATGGGCGGCTTCCACGCCAACTGGATCCCCTACTTCGAGGACATCGGCTTCTCGCCGGCAGTCGGCGCGTGGGCGGCGACGGCCTACGGTGTCTGCTCCATCAGCATCCGCCTGGTTTGGGGCCTCGTCGCGGACCGGTTCCCGGTGCGGTACCTGCTTGTAGTGCAGGCGTTGCTGACGGCGGTGAGCATCATGCTCTTCCTGAACATCACCAACGTGACGACGCTCGTCATTGCAGGCGCGTCCCACGGGCTGGCGCTGGGCGGGTTCTTCATCCTGCGGCCGCTGATCATCGCCAACTACTTCGGCAGGCAGCACCTGGGCGCCATCAACGGCATCCTGCGGCCCTTCGTCACCCTGAGCGGCGCGATGAGCCCGCTGCTGATCGCGGGCATGTTCGACATCTTCGGCACATACCAAGAGGCATTCCTGCTTGCGACGCTGACGTGGGTCTTAGCGGCGAGCGTCGTGTTCCTGGCGGCGCCCCCACGGCGCCGTCGTGCTGCGAGAGAAGCAGTGGCGGGGTAGCGGGTCGGCGCACCTTACCCGGCAGTGCCGGACGACCAGTTGTAGATCTTCGATAACGAGCCGCCCATGAGGGCGGAACGCTCGGAGCCGGAAAGCTCCCCGGTCACCCTGAACGCCTCGACGGCCTGTTCGTAGCTGAGGAGGCCGACGGTGCGCGTCCAGTCCGTGCCCCACATGCAGCGCTCGATGCCGTAGGCGTCGAACAGGCGGCGCAGCGGCTGCCAAATGTCTGGGTACGGGAAGGGCTCATGGGAGAGGGTGCAGGCCGCGGAGATTTTGATGGCGACGTGGTCGAGCTCGGCCAGGGAGAGGACGATGGGCAGCTCCTCGAAGGGATCATCCGGGATCGGCGGATAGTTGTACGTGAGCAGCCCCACGTGGTCGATGACCAACTGCGTGTCCGGGTGGCGCTCGGCGTAGGTGCGGAAGAGGGCCAGCTTGCCGGACGCCATCACGTTGAGAGGCACGCCGGCCCGTGCGGCGGCGTCGAAGAGTCGGTCAATACCGGGGTCGTCCGGCTCATAAGGATCGCGGGTAAGCATGAGACGCGCGCCGACCACGCCGGGATTGGAGACCCACTCGGCCACCTCGTCCTTGACCCTGTCCGAGTGCGGGTCGAAGGGCTTGATCAAGCGAAACCTCGTCGGGTGCTTGGAGTACACCTCGAGGGCATAGCTGCCGTCATAGCGGTACATGGAGTACGGCGAGACCAGCAACGCGCCGTCGACACCGGCAGCGTCCATTGCCTCGACCATCTGGTCGCCGTTGACCTCAGCTGGGCCGTCCAGGGTGCCGGCCCACGGGCGCTCGGGGCTGTTCCTCTCGTAGGAGTGTACCTGCGAGTCGATGATGGGGGTCCGCATCGCCATTGTTCCTCTCCTTGCCGCTCGCCTGCAGGGCGGCGCATGTCGGTTCCGTGATGGGCAAGCGTCAGTCTACACCCGCAGCGAATCGCCCGCACCGCCGCGCGGACGGGGGCGCTCTGGACACGCCACGGGCCTATGCTAGAATGACCCCGCGTTCCCGCAATGCCCCTCGGATTGGAGTTGCTGCGCCTATGCGGAACAAGGTCTATGCCAGCTTTGACGAGGCCGTCGCCGACGTTCCCGACGGCGCGACGTTTATGTCCGGCGGGTTCGCGGGCATCGGCGTGCCCCGGAACCTCCTCATGGCGCTGGTGCGGCAGGGCGCGAAGGACCTGACGGGCATCTCCAACAACACCGGCGGCCAGGGCGAGGTCATAGATGTCGGCAAGCTGGTGGAGAACGGGCAGATCCGCAAGATGGTCTGTGCATTCAGCGCCGCTCCCCACCCGTCCCGCGCAAACCTCTTCGAGAAGCTGAACGAGCAGGGTCTCGTCGAGGCGGAGCTGGTGCCGCAGGGGACGCTGGCCGAGCGTATGCGGGCCGCTGGCGCGGGCATCGGCGCGTTCTACACGCCGACGGGCGTCGGGACGGAGACTGCCGAGGGCAAGGAGCACCGGGAGTTCAACGGGCGCACCTATGTCCTCGAGTACCCGCTCCACGCCGACTACGCCTTCGTGCGGGCATACCGGGCCGACACCTTCGGCAACCTGCAGTTCCGCCGCTCGCAGCGCAACTTCAACCCCGTCATGGCGATGGCCGCGAAAATCACCATCGCCGAAGTGGAGCAGGACATCGTTGAGCTCGGCGAGTTGGACCCGGACAGCATCCACACCCCCGGCATTGTCGTGGATCGGGTCGTGAAGATACCGCCGCCGCCGGAAGGCATCTGGGACACACCCAACCGGCGGTAGCGGCGGAGGAAGGCTCGATGGCAGAGGAAAAGACACCGCTCGACAGGCAGACGATGTGCAACCGCATCGCCATGGAGTTCCAGGACGGCTGGGTGGTAAACCTGGGCGTCGGCATGCCGACGCTCTGCTCTAACTACGACTTTGGCGACACCGACATCCTCTTCCAGTCCGAGAACGGGGTTATCGGCTACGGGCCGCTGTCGCCCGAGGGCGAGGAGGACATCCACCTGGTCAACGCGGGCGGGCAACACGTGACGTTGCAGCAGGGCGCCGCCATCATCCACCACGCCGACTCGTTCTCGCTCATCCGCGCGGGCTACATCGACGTGACGGTCATGGGCGCGTACGAGGTCGCCGAAAACGGCGACTTCGCCAACTGGAAGACGGCGGGCCGCAAAGGCGGCGGCATCGGTGGCGCCATGGACCTGGCCGTCGGGGCGAAGCAGGTCTTCATCGCGATGGAGCACACGACGCGCGAGGGCGCTCCACGGCTGCTCAAGCGGTGCACGCTGCCCGTCACGGCGACGGGCGTCGTCAAGAAGGTGGTCACCAATCTGGGGCTGTTCGACATCACGCCGGAGGGCTTTGTGCTGCGGGAGATAGCCCCCGGCTACACGCCGGAAGAGGTGCAGGCCGCCACGGAGGCGACGCTGGTCATCGCGCCGGACCTGAAGGAGTTCCGAGTCTCGTAGCGCCACAAGGGCACGAGGCGTCCCGCTGGAAGCGTAAATCATTTCAACAAGGAGCACGTATGGCAGACCTCTCCAGAACTGCCGCCATCGTCGGGGTGGCCGAGTCCGACGAAATCGGCACGGTGCCCCACAAGTCGTCGCTGCAGCACCACGCAGAGGCGGCGTACAACGCCCTCGAGGACGCGGGCATCTCGAAGAACGAGGTCGACGGCCTCTTCACCGCCGGCTACTCGACGTACATGACCGGGGACTACCTGGGCATCAAGCCGCGCTTCACGGACAGCACGACGGTCGGAGGCTCGTCCTTCATCATCCACATTGCCCACGCCATGGCCGCCATCAACGCCGGGTGGTGCGAGGTGGCGCTCATCACCCACGGCCAGGCGGGCCGCAGCAGCCGCGCGCCCGTGCCGCAGGACCCGATCATGCCCACCCTCCAGTACGAGATCCCCTACGGCTTCATCGGTCAGCCGATCAACTACGCCATGGCGGCCACCCGGTACATGCACCAGTACGGCGAGGACCGGACGCGGCAGGCGCTGGCGGAGATAGCGGTGTCAACGCGCAAGTGGGCGCTGATGAACCCCAAGGCCGCGATGAAGGACCCAATGACTTTCGACGACTACCACGCCTCGCGGTGGATCGCCTGGCCCTTCCACCTGTTCGACTGCTGCCTGGTGACCGACGCCGGGGCCGCGGTGGTGGTCACGTCTGCCGAGCGGGCCCGCAGCGCGAAGAAGCCCCCGGTCTGGGTGCTGGGCGCGTCGGAGAACCACGACCACCTCGGCATCTCGACGATGCCGGACCTGACCTCGACCGTGTCGCGCAACACGGGCCCCGCCGCGCTGCAGATGGCTGGCCTCTCGCACTCGGACATCGACCTGGCGATGATCTACGACTCGTTCACGTACACGGTGCTCATCACGCTGGAGGGGCTCGGCTTCTGCGGCCCCGGCGAGGGCCCGGACTTCGTGGCCGGACAGCGGACGGCGCCCGGTGGCGACTTCCCCATGAACACCAGCGGCGGCGGCCTCAGCTACACCCACCCCGGCATGTACGGCATCTTCCTCGTCATCGAGGCCGTCCGGCAGCTGCGCGGGGAGTGTGGCGACCGGCAGGTGCCCGACTGCGGCATCTCGCTGGTCAACGGCACCGGCGGCGCGTTGTCGTCTACGGGCACGGTCGTGCTGGCCAGGGACTAGGACACGACCGCAAACACGAGACTGAATCGATGGAGACAACCATGACGCAGCAGCCTTACGGCAAACCGCTTCCGACGCCTCAGCCGGAGTCGGACTTCTACTGGGAGAAGGCGAAGGAGCACGAGCTCTGGCTCCGCTTTTGCAATGACTGCTCGCAGGCGTACTTCTACCCCCGCGACATCTGCCCCATCTGCTTCTCGCGCAACACGACGTGGGTGCAGGCGAGCGGCAAGGGGACGCTGCACACCTTCGCCATCGTGCACCGCGCGCCAACGCCGGCCTTCCGCGACGACGCGCCGTTCGTGGTGGCGCTTGTCGACTTGGACGAGGGCGCGCGCATGCCCACCAACCTCATCGACGTGGAGCCGGACCCGTCGGCAATCCGCGTCGGCATGCCGGTGGAGGTCGTCTTTGACGACGTGACGGAGGAGATCACACTGCCCAAGTTCCGCCCCGCTGGGTAGGAAGCCGCCAGCCGCCCCTGTGCTACAATAGCCGTCGCGCCCGCAATACGCTTCATTGCCGGGCGCGGCTTTGTGAAGGAGTCCAGATGAAGATCCACGAGTATCAGGCCAAGGAGCTGATGGCCAGGTTCGGCATCCCCGTGCCGCGCGGCGGCATGGCCGCGTCGCCGGAAGAGGCGAGGCAGGTCGCCGAGGAGCTGGACGGAAAGGTCGTGGTGAAGGCGCAGGTGCACGCGGGCGGCCGCGGCAAGGCCGGCGGCGTGAAGGTCGTCGACACGCCGGAGGCTGCCGCGGAGTTCGCCGCGTCCATCCTTGGCACCCAGCTTGTCACATTCCAGACCGGGCCCGAAGGCGTCCCCGTCAACTCCGTGCTGGTCGAGGAGACCATGGACATCGCCCAGGAGCTTTACGTCGCCATCCTCCTGGACCCAAGTGAGCGGCGGCCGGTGGTCATCGCAAGCGCCGCGGGCGGCATGGAGATCGAGGAGGTCGCCGCGGAGACGCCCGAGAAGATCCTTCGCGAGGTCATCGACCCCATCGTCGGCCTGCAGCCCTACCAGGGCCGGGCGCTCGCCTACGGCATGGGCACGCCGCCGGAGCTTGTACGGCCCGCTGCGGACCTCATCGTGAAGCTTGCCAGGCTGATGGCGGAGCTGGACTGCTCCCAGGTGGAGATCAACCCGCTGGTCATCACGGGCGACGGCCGCGTGCTGCCCGTAGACGCCAAACTGACCATTGACGACGATGCCCTGTTCCGTCACCCCGACCTGAAGGACCTGCGGGACAAGGGCCAGGAGGACCCGCTGGAGTCGCGCGCGCACGACATCGGCGTCATCTACGTCCGGCTTGACGGTGACGTCGGCTGCCTGGTAAACGGCGCGGGGCTGGCGATGGCGACGATGGACATCGTGACGGCGGTGGGAGCCTCGCCCGCCAATTTCCTCGACGTTGGCGGCGGCGCGGACGAGGAGCGCATTCGCGCGGCTGTCGGCATCCTCCTCTCGGACTCCAACGTGAAGCGTGTGCTGGTCAACATCTTCGGCGGCATCCTGCGCAACGACGTCCTGGCGCGGGGGCTCGTGGGTGCGTACCAGGACACGGGCTCGAAGGCGCCCATCGTCGCCCGGATGCTCGGCACCAACGTCGACGAGGGCCGCCAGATCCTGCTGGACTCTGGCCTGGACGTCACCATCGTGGAGACCTTGAAGGACACGGCAGAGGCCCTGCGGGCGAGCTAGACGCAAGTTCATGCCCACGAATGGACAGTTCGAGGCCAACACAACTGTGGATCAGGGAGCGCAGACCCATGAGCATCTTGGTAGACCGCAACAGCAGGGTCCTGGTGCAGGGCATTACCGGCCGGGAGGGAAGCTTCCACACCCTGCGGTGCATGGAGTACGGCACGAACGTCGTGGCGGGGGTGACTCCCGGCCGCGGCGGCCGGAACTTCGGCGAGACCGACGTTCCCGTATACGACACGGTCGCGGAGGCGGTAACGGAGACTGGTGCCAACGTATCCCTCATCTTCGTGCCGGCGCCGCTGGCCGCGGACGCCATCCTTGAGGCTGCCTCGGCGGGCGTCGCCCTGGTGGTGCCCATCGCGGAGGGCATCCCGCCCCGGGACATGGTGCCTGTGGCGCGATCGCTGGAAGGTTCCGGCACGCGCATGCTTGGCCCCAACTGCCCCGGCCTGATTTCGCCGGGCGAGCGGTGCAAGGTGGGCATCATGCCGGGGGCGATCCATATGCCGGGCCGTGTGGGCGTCGTTTCCCGCAGCGGCACGCTGACGTACGAGGCGGTGGGCCAGCTCTCTGGGCTGGGCATCGGCCAGTCGAGCTGCGTCGGCATCGGCGGCGACCCGGTCAGCGGAACGACGTTCGTCGACGTGCTGCGGATGTTCAACGACGACCCGGAGACGGACGCCGTGGTGCTCATCGGCGAGATCGGCGGCACCAAGGAGCAGGAGGCCGCGGAGTACATCAAGGCTGAGATGAACAAGCCGGTGGCGGCGCTCATCGTCGGACAGAGCGCGCCTCCGGGGAAGCGCATGGGGCACGCGGGCGCCATCATCACCGGCGCGGGCGCGACGGCGGCGAACAAGGTCGCCGCGCTGCGCGACGCCGGCGCGGCCATCATCCCCTCGCCCGCGGACATCGGCACGACGATACAGGAGGTCCTGGGAGACTAGATTCCTCGGCAGGAGACACAAAGCAAGAGATCTCGGAATGCCCCGCCGCAGCTTTGCGGCGGGGCATTCTGTGCATGAAACACCCTTGTTTCCCAGACCCTCAGTCCGTATCGTGCGGGAACGGCGGCAACACCCGCTGCGTCTCACTAAGGGAAGGTTATCCGGAACCGGAGGTCACCACATGACACGATTGCTGGCCGTTATCGCCCTTATCACGGTGCTGCTTGCCGTTATTGCGTGCGCTGGAGAAGACGACTCGGAAGAAGCGTCCTTTTTCTCTACCGCCGCAACCTCCGCGGACTCCTTCGACATGGCCATGGAGGACAGCGTGACGGCTATGGCGGCGCCCGCGCAGCCTGCGGCGCTCGCGCCTGAAGCGATGATGGAGAATGCGATGGCCGGAGGCGAGACGGGGGCTTCAGACGGCGCGCTGCAGGTTGCGGACCGCAAGATCATCTCGACAGGCAGCATCACCGTCGAAGTGGAGGACGTCGAGAGTGCCGTTAAGTCGGTTGAGACCCTCGTCGAGAGCATGGGCGGCTACGTGGAGTCGCTGTCCAGAAGCGGCGGAGATGAGTTCAGCCGGGCCTCGTTGACCATCCGTGTGCCCCAGGGGCAATTTGCCTCCGCCTACGACCGCATGCGCCAGCTGGGCGATGTGCTGAACGAGCATCAGGGCAGTGAGGACGTTTCCGAGCGTTTCATAGACCTTGAAGCCCGGCTCAACAGCGCCAAGCGGGAGGAGCAGAGTTTCCTGAACCTTCTGGGGCGCGCCAACACCGTAAGCGATGTCCTGACCATAGAACGGGAGCTGGCCCGCGTGCGCTCGGACATCGAGCGGTACCAGGGGCAGCTGGACTTCCTGTCCCGCCGCGTCGACCTCTCCACCATCTACGTGGAGCTGGTGCCGGAAGAGGGGCCCTTCGTCGAGCCGCCCTTTGGCAATCTCCGGCTCACCGTCGATGACGTGCCGGGCAGCCTCGACACCGTGCGCCGTATCATTTCCTCCTACGACGGCGAAATCCGTGGCGGCACGATCTTCGACGACGAGAGCGGGCAGAGCGCCAACATCGAGGCCCGGGTCTTCTACGCCGACTTCCGCACGGTGATTGACGAACTGGAACGCGTAGGGGACGTGGACGCCAAGTCGATCCGCGAGCCCGTACTCGACGTCGACGGGGGCGAGGAGCGGAGGCCCGGCGCGGAGATCTTCGTGCAGTTGGGGGAGCCGGACAACTCCTGGATCTTCATCGTTGGCGCCGTGATCGTGTTGGGGGTGCTGTTGCTGGCCGTCATCGTCATCGGCGTGCGGGGTGTCGTCTCGCGGCGCAGGCGGCAGGCAGCGGCTGAGGCAGGTTAAGGAACGGCCGGGTTCTCGTCAGCGGCCATAGCCCGTGTGCTAAAGTGCAGTCACTAGTCCGTCAAGGAGGCCTTGTTGGAAAGCGTCATCGTGCGCCCTGAGACCCGGGAAGACTACCCCGCCGTGCGGGAGGTGGTCAACCTGGCCTTTGCAAACGACGACGAGGGCGAGGCCGACCTGATTGACGCGCTCCGGGCGGAGGAGAGTTTCAACCCGGAGCTGTCGCTTGTGGCTGTGCGCGAGGGGGGAGTCGTCGGGCATATCATCTTCAGCGCAGCCTACATCGAGACAGAGGGCGGGACCATTCCTGCAGCGGCGCTCGGGCCTCTCGCCGTGCACCCGGACTTGCAGCAGCAGGGCATCGGGTCGCAGCTGGTGGAGGAGGGCTTCGCCGCATGCCGGCGGCAGGGGCACACCATTGCCGTGGTCATTGGCCACTCGTCCTACTACCCGCGCTTCGGGTTCCAGCGTGGCAGGCCGTTGGGCATCGAGATGGTGCTGGGTCGGCGGGAAGAGTCCCGCATGGTGATGGCGCTGGAGCCCGGGGCCCTTGACGGCGTAAAGGGGACCGTTTACTTCTCACCGGTTTTTGGTGAAGAGTAGGGCGTTTTTCTCTCTGCAACGGGTACAATGCCCGTGGCGCCCCACCTTTCACCGACAGGAGCGACGGCATGCTCGTTATGTTCGTTTGCCAGGCCAACGTCGGCCGAAGCCAGGTGGCCGAGGCCTACTTCGAGCGCGCGTCCAGTCACCAGGTCTGCAGCAGCGGGCTGCGCGTGGACGAGTCGATGGCCCGGAACAAGCCGGCGTCCAACAAGCTGAAGGACAATTCGCAACACTCGCTGCCGTACATGCTGGAGAAGGGCGTGGACATCTCGGAGAAGGAACGGACGCAGCTCACGCCGGAGCTTGTCACGGCGGCTGACCGCATCATTGCCATCCTGCCAACGGAGGAAGTCCCGGCCTTCCTCACCGAGTCGGGCAAGCTGACGGTGTGGGACCTGCCGGACCCGGTCGACCACCCGAAGGCCGCGTGGCAGATCTTCGACGAGATAGGCGAGCGCGTACAGGCGCTGGTGACGGAGATAGGCTGACGCGTTTCCGGGCACGGCCCACCGCGCTATACTGACTTCCACTTTGGCTGACGCGAATCCGACCTCACCTCGCCCCCGCCCGTCAGGCGTCTTCAGCGCCCGCACGCTGCCCATCTACGCAGCCTTCCTGGTATGGGGCACCGGCACCGGGGCTCAGAACCTGGCCCGTCCCCTCTTTGCCTACGAGCTGGAAGGCAGCCTCTTTTTGGTCACTGTGCTTCTCGCTTTCAGCGCAATCGCCCGCCTGGTCTCATCGCCGATAACCGGCTTCATGACGGATCGGTGGGGGCGCCGGCCGCTGCTCATTTCGGGCGCGGCCGTACGGGGGGCTACGGGCTTCCTGTCTTTCTTCGCCGACAGCTACATCGAGTTCTTTGTGCTGGAGTTCATCGGCGGAGTCGGCATCGCCATGTGGAACACCAGCGCCAACATCCTCATTGCCGATGTGACGGAGCAACATGTGCGGGGCCGCGTCGTCGCGATGCGCGGCATGTCCATGCGGGCGGGACAGATCACGGGCCCGCTCCTGGGCGCGCTGGTGGCGGCGTTCTTTGACATCAGGACCATCTTCCTGGTCAACGGGGTAGCCAAGTTCCTGACCCTGTTCATCACGCTCTATCTCATCAAGGAGAGTCGCATTGAGGGTGCTGCGGACGCGCCGCGACGGCAGGGATCGCGGCTCAGTCTGGCGGCCATCCGGCCTTTCCTGACAAGGGCGTTCATTCTCGTGATCCTCGCAACGTTCGCGGTGAGCATGATGGGGCAGGGCGTGTTCAGCGGGCTGCTGCCCATCTACGCCCAGGAGCTTGCAAACCTGAACGAGGCGAGCATCGGCACGCTCATTGGCGTCGGCGGGCTCATCTCCGTCTTCGTCGCCTTCCCGAGTGGCATGGTAAGCGACGGGTACGGACGCAAGTTCGCCCTCGTTCCGGGACTGGCGATACTGGCCGTCTCCGCCTACCTGCTCAGCTTCAGCGACACCTATGTGCTGTTATTGGTCATGGTGTCCGTGTACGGCATCGCGTGGGGCATGAGCCAGGGGACGGCGCAGACCTACGCGATGGACATCTCGCCCGCACAGCAGCGGGGCACGTTCCTGGGCGTGTGGTCGCTGTTTCAGGCGGCGGGCGGCTTTGTGGCGCCCCTGGCCGTAGGCGGGCTCGCGCAGTGGTGGAGTTTCCAGGGCACCTTTGTGATCGTGGCCGCGTGGCTCTTGGTGAGCGCCATGCTGATCGCGATCTGGGCGCCGGAGACGCGCTGGCGAGGTGGAGGGACTAGAGAATCGCGGCCAAATTAACTTGACAATTGCGGTAATTACGATAGCATAGAGTTGTTATACCCCCTGGCGTCCGCTCACAATTGCGCACGTCAGGTTACTAGAACCCCTGGCGTCCGTTCCTAGGACGCACGTCAGGTTACTACAAGGGGTGGGATGCGGCGAGATTTCGGGCATCCCACTTCTTTTTGCTGAGCATAATCGATTTGGCCAATCGCACCGCCGTGTTTATTGATGCGAACTACCTAAGGCAAGTCCTTAGAGTGGGACATGGTGGTGCGCGAATAGATATGGGCCAATTTGCTCAATTGGCAGCCACCGGCTCCAGGTTGCTTAGAAGCTACTACTACGATTGCCCCGTCTATCAGAGCAACCCTCCAACCCCGGAAGAACGTACACGCTTTGCCGCCCAACGAAAATTCTTTGATGCGCTGGAGGGGCTACCGAGATTTGCCGTTCGCCTGGGAAGACTGCAACGCAGAGGTTGGGATAGCGATGGCAACACGGTCTTTGAGCAGAAGCGGGTGGACATTTTGCTAGGCGTTGATCTGGTTTCACTTGCCACAAAAGGAGCGATTCAAGAAGCAGTCCTCGTCGCCGGAGATAGCGATTTCATCCCCGCCATTTCGGCGGCCAAGGCAGAGGGAGTCTTGGTCCGACTCTACCACGGCCCCACCTACCACACGGATTTGTGGCGCGAAGCTGACGAACGGGTACTAATCTCCCAGGAACTGGTAGACTCCGCACGCCAGCTTGACCCCTAACCTCCCAGCCCCTCCGGCCGCTGGCGGTGCCATTCGGTCGCCTGCTGGTAGGCGTGGGCCACGCGAAGGATGGCCTCCTCGCCGAGCGTCGGGCCCATGACCTGCATGCCGATGGGTAGCCCCTCCGAGAAGCCGCACGGCACCGAGATGCACGGTATGCCCGCGATGTTTACGGGAATCGTCAGCACGTCGCTCTTGTACATGGCGACGGGATCGTTCGTCTTCTCGCCGATGCGAAAGGCCACCGTCGGCGTCGTCGGCGTGATCAGCGCGTCGAACCGCGAGAATGCCTCCTCGAACTCGCGGCGAATCAGCGTGCGCACCTTGAGCGCCTTCAGGTAGTAGGCGTCGTAGTAGCCGGCGGAGAGGGCGTATGTGCCGAGCATGATGCGCCGCTTCACCTCCGGCCCGAAACCGCGCGACCGTGTCCACTCCTGCGTCTCCCACGCCGTAGAGGCGTCATCGACCGAGTAGCCGTACTTCACGCCGTCGTACCGCGCGAGGTTCGTGGAGCACTCGGACGGCGCGATGATGTAGTAGACGGCAAGGGCGTACGACGTGAGGGGCAGGGAGCACTCCTCCACAACCGCCCCCGCGTCCTGCAGCACGCCGATGGCCTGCTTCACTGCGGCGTCGATGGGCGCGTCTATGCCGTCGCCGAAGTACTCGCGCGGGATGCCCAGCCGCATGCCCCTGATGTCGCCCGACAGCGCCTGCGTGTAGTCCGGCCGGCCGCCGGGGATGGACGTCGAGTCGCGGGGGTCGTGACCGGCGATGGCGTTGAGCACGGTCGCACAGTCCTCCACGTCGCGGGTCAGGGGGCCGATCTGGTCCAGTGAGCTTGCGAAGGCTACGAGCCCATAGCGGCTGACGAGGCCGTAGGTGGGCTTGAGGCCGGTGATGCCGCAGAGCGCTGCGGGCTGCCGGATGCTGCCGCCCGTGTCGCTGCCGAGCGAGAAGAAGGCCTCGCCCGCCGCGACCGCCGCCGCGCTGCCCCCGCTGGAGCCGCCGGGCACCCGGTCGAGCGCCCACGGGTTGTGCGTAACGTGGAATGCGGAGTTCTCCGTCGACGAGCCCATGGCGAACTCGTCCATGTTGCCCTTGCCCATGAGCACCGGGCCCTGGGAGTAGAGGCGCTCGACGACGGCCGCGTCGTAGAGGGGCACAAAGTTCTCGAGGATATGGGACGAGCACGTGGTTCGGATGCCCTTGGTGGACATGACGTCCTTGATCTGCATGGGGATGCCCGTGAGCGGCGTGGTGCTCCCGTCCGCGATCGACCGGCCCGCCGCCGCGGCCGCCTCGCGGGCCACGTCCTCTGTCAAGGTGACAAAGGCGCCGACCTGCGGCTCCACTGCAGCGATGCGGCCCAGCACGGCCTCGGTGAGCTCGGCGGCGGAGAGTTCGCGGGAGTCAAGCAGGGCGCGGGCCTCGTGGATGGTGAGGTCAAAGGGTTCCACCTAGTCCTCCAGCACCGTGCGGACCTGGAAATACTGCCCGTAGGAGTCGGGGGCGTTGCTGAGCACCTGCTCCGTGGAATAGGGGTCGCGGGGCACGTCCTCGCGCATGACGGTCGACAGCGGGACCGCGTGGCTGGTCGGCTCCACGCCATCCGTGTCCAACTCGCTCAGGGCCTCGAACTGTTCCAGGATGCTGCCCAGCTGCTCCCGCATCACCTCCACCTCGTCGTTGGACAGGTAGATGTGGTAGATGTCTGCCAGGTGCAGGACTTCCTCGCGGGAAAGGGCCATGGAATCCCCCACAAATGCGTTACGAAAACCGTAGGCAGTGTAGCAGAGGCATACCTGCCCTTCAAGGTAAGCGGGTATCCAGCCACTCCTGCAGGATGATCGCCGCGGCAAGTGCGTCGACCCGGGCGCGGTCTCGCGACGGCTCGACGCCCACGTCTCGCAGGCGCTGCTCCGCCTCCGCCGACGTGTACTGCTCGTTGACCGTGTGAATGGGCAGCGGGCAGGCCTCGCGGAGGGCGTCGCAGAAGGCCTGAACGGCCATCGCCTGCGGGCCGAGCTCGCCGCTCAGGGACACCGGCATGCCTACGACGATGGCGGTGGCCTCATGCCTGCTCGCCAGCTCGGCGACGGCGTCCTCGCCCGGTCGCGACGGTCGCCGCTCGATGGCGCCCAGGGGCGTCGCCAGCGCGCCGGTGGGGTCGCTCAGCGCGACGCCGATGCGCCGGTCGCCGACGTCGAGGCCCAGGACACGCGTCACGGGGCCTGGCTGCTCGCCGGAGCGGTGCCGCTCGGCGGGCGCGCCAGTGCGCGCAGTCCCTGCAGGCCGTAGTAGGTGTATCCGATACCCAGCACCATGAAGAGGACCGGGGCGCCTACGACGCCAGCGCTCGCGAACAGCTTCGTGATGTCGCCCGTGACGATCCAAGGGCTGATCATCGCCAGGACAGCAGCCACCACAAGCACTCCCAACTGAATCTGGAGCCGGTTCCGGAGATAGACCGTAGACGCGAACGCCACGATTAGGGCGCCCAGCGCAATGAGCGATCCGGCGACGAGCTCCGGGTCCGTCTCCTGCTGCAACCCGAACTGGTCATTCAGACCCTGCGGACTGATGGCGAAGCTGGCGTAGATGAGCCCAAAGAATATGCCGATGCCGGAGCCAAACCGCAACATCGTCCTGCCTCGGCTGATCCACCGCCTGAACGGCACTCGTGGGTCTACGGGGATCTCCACCCGGGGCAACGCGCCTTCCGGGGGAGGAATCTCCTTGCGCCACCAGAGGTCGGCCCCTATGGAAATCGCTCCAAAGACCAGCGTGGCCCCCACGGTGAGGAAGAAGGGCCAGTACTCGAAGATCTGCCCCCAGAACCCCTCGAAGACTGCTAGCGCTACCAATGACTCGCTCATGGCTCCCAAACTCCCGGCCTTGCGCGGTCCCGCCGCGCGGCGATGGACTTGTTCCCCCCTAGCCCACGGCCTTTCCTACCAGCTCCGGCGCCAGCGACAGGGCCTCTTCCAGCTTCTCTGGCCTGGATCCGCCGGCCTGCGCCATGTCCGGCTTGCCGCCGCCGCCGCCGCCGACCACGGCTGCGGCCTCTCGCACCAGCGTGGCGGCGCTGACCCCCCGGTCCACCACGTCTTGTGTGACTAACGATACCAGCAGCGGCTTGTCGTTGGCGACGGCGCCCAGCATGACGACGCCGCTGCCCATGCGGTCGCGCAGGTGCACGGCCATCTCGCGCAGCACGTCCGCCGACGGCGCGGTCACCCTGGCCGCCACGACGCTGACGCCGCCTACCTCCTGCGCCTCCGACACCAGGCTGCCCGCCTCGGCGCGCGCGTTGGCCCGCTCCAGCGAGTCGGCGCGGCGGCGCTCCGCATCGAGCTGGGCCTTCAGCACTTCGATGCGGGCCTGCACGTCGGCGGGCGACGTTTCGAGCTCCAAGGCCACGGCTTCGAGCGCCGCCAGGTTGCTCCGGGCGAGGTCCTCCGCGGCGCGGCCCGTCACGGCCTCCACGCGCCGGATGCCGGACCCTATGGAGCTCTCGCTGGTGATCAGGAACAGGCCGACTTCGCCTGGCCGGTCCAGGTGCGTGCCGCCGCAGACCTCCCGGCTGAAGGGCTCGGCCTTTGCGGCGTCCGGGTCGTCCAGCCCCATGTCGATGACGCGCACCTTCTCGCCGTACTTGTCGCCGAAGAAGGCGAGGTAGCCCGCGTCCAGCGCCTCCGTGTAGGCGAGCTCGTTGCGGACGGAAGCCGCGTTCCGGCGCACCTGCTCGTTGACCAATCGGTCCACCTCGCCGATCTCCTCCGGCGTCATGGCCTGCACGTGTGTGAAGTCGAAGCGCAGGCGGTCCGGCGCGACCAGCGATCCCGCCTGCCGGACATGGCTGCCCAGCACGCGCCGCAGCGCCTCGTGCAGCAGGTGTGTCGCCGAGTGGTTCCGGGCGACGTCCATGCGCCGGTCCCGGTCCACGCGCGCCTCCACCTGGTCGCGGGTGGCGAAGGCGCCGCTGCGAACCCGCCCCTTGTGCACGATGAGGCCGTCGATGGGTGACTGGGTGTCGGACACGTCAATGTGGCCCTTCAGCGACAGGATGACGCCGGTGTCGCCGACCTGGCCGCCGCCTTCGGCGTAGAACGGCGTCTCCGCGATCACCACCTCGACGTCCTGGCCGGCCTCGGCGCGGTCGAGGGCATCGCCCTCCGGCGTCAGAAGCGCGAGCAGGTCCGTCTGCTGCGTCATCCGCTCGTAGCCAACGAAGGTCACGCGGCCCACGCCAAGGTCGCGGTACTTGAATATCTTGGCCTCGCCCCCGCTGCCGAGCCGGGCCCCGGTCGCGGCCCTGCCCCGCTCGCGCTGGGCCTCCATCTCGCGCTCAAACTCGTCCATGTTCACGGTCAGCCCGCGCTCCCTGGCGATCTCAACCGTCTCCTCGACGGGGAATCCGTAGGTGTCGTACAGGGTGAAGGCCAGCGAACCTGACAGCACACCGCCGCTGTGGCCATTGGTGGATGAGAGAGCATCCTCCATGATGTTGAGCCCCTGCTCCATCACGCGGCCGAACTGCTGCTCCTCGCCCTCCAGCACGCGCAGGATGAAGGCGCGGTTCTGGACCAGGTCGGGGTACGCGCCGCCCATGCGTTCGATGACGACGCCGGAGACATCGGCGAGGAACGGCTCGGTCAAGCCGAGCTTCCGCCCAAAACGCACGGCGCGCCGGATCAGCCGCCGCAGTACGTAGCCGCGGCCCTCGTTGCCGGGGATGACGCCGTCGCTGATGAGGAACGTCGCGCCGCGAATGTGCTCCGTCACGACGCGCATCGGCACGTCGGTGTCGAGCGACGCGCCGTAGCGCACGCCTGCAAGCTCACCCACCTTCCCGATGATGGGCTGATAGAGGTCGGTGTCAAAGATGTTGCTCGCGCCCTGCTTGATGATGGCTATTCGCTCCAGCCCCATGCCCGTGTCGACGTTGGGCTTTGGCAGCGGGCTCAGTTCGCCCTCCAGGTCCTGGTAGAACTGCATGAACACCAGATTCCAGAACTCCACGAACCGTTCGCAGCGGTCGCAGTTGGGGTGGCACCCCGGCTGCTCTTCCGGCTTCATGCCGGCCGCAATCCACGCGGCCACCTCCGCCGGCGACGACAGCGGCGCGCAGCCCAGCGCCTCGCCGAAGTCGTAGTGGAGTTCCGAGCACGGCCCGCAGGGGCCCTCTGCGCCGGGCGGCCCCCACCAGTTGTCGCTCTTGCCGTAGCGGTACATGCGCTCCGGCGGTGCCCCGGACGTCTCGAGCCAGAGGGCCTCGGCCTCGTCGTCGTCTGTGTAGACCGTCAGGTAGAGCTTTTCCGGCGGCAGCTCCAGGTGTTGGGTGACGAACTCCCACGCGAACTCGATGGCGCCCTGTTTGAAGTAGTCGCCGACGGAGAAGTTGCCCAGCATCTCGAAGAAGGTCAGGTGCTTGTGGTCGCCGACCTCTTCGATGTCGGTGGTGCGGAAGCACTTTTGGACGGACGTCATGCGGCTGCGTGGCGCCGGGGCCTCGCCGAGGAAGTAGGGCTTGAACTGCACCATGCCGGCGGTCGTCAACAGCAGCGTCGGGTCGCCGGCGGGCACCAGTGAAGAGCTTGGCACCAGCAGGTGGCCGCGCTCCTGGAAGTAGTCCAGGAACCCCTGTCTCAGTTCATCGACGCTCCGCATGCGTGTCCCGCGCTCCGCTTGTAGATGTTCGACGGGCCCTCGAAAGCACGAAAGCCCAATTGATTGTATCAAAAACACCGCCCCCCTGAGCAGCCCGCCCCTATTTGCTCAGGTTGCGTGTACCTATGGGAACGTGGTACAACAATCTCGCTTTTGAGAATCCTGCTCGTGACCTTCCGCCAAGCCCTTTTCCGGACGGAGAGGAGGGAGCAAAGCCATGGCCGCCAAGATGATCTCGGCCGACGACCACATCGACCTGGGGTACCTGCCCTCGGACCTCTTCCTGGAGCGGCTGCCCGCAAAGTACAAGGACCGGGGCCCCCGCGTGGAGGAGCGCAACGGCCGGGAGATGTGGGTCTGCGACGGCGCCGTGTGGGGCGATTGGCGGCGCGGTCGCTGGTACCAGACGGAGAACCGCGTCAAGGTGGCGCTGGACCGCGTCGACTTTGACGGCAATTTCGGCATCCGGCCTACTACGCCGGAGCTGCGGCTGGAGGACATGGAGCGGGACGGCGTGAAGTTCTCCGTCATGTACCCGCCCATCTTCGGCATGCGCATGGAGGATAGGGACCTCGGCGTCGCGGTCGTTCAGGCGTACAACGACTGGGCGGCGGAGTTCGAGGCGTGCGCGCCGGACAACTTCCGCGTCGTGGCCCAGCTCCTGCCTGACGACCCGGACGGCTCGACGGCGGAGATGCTCCGCTGCGCCGAAATGGGGGTCCGGCAGGTGAACTTCCTTGTCGGCACCGTCTCCAGCCACATGTACCAGCCCGAGTGGGACGGCTTCTGGGACGCGGCCGAGGCCAACAATATCGTCGTGAACTACCACGTCGGCGGGCCGACGCGCACCGGCGGCTTCCTGGCCCGCGAGGCGCCGGAGGAGGAGACGCGCAAGCCGGCCTTCGGCATGGGCCTCGGCGAGGGCTCGACGGTGTTCTTCGCGCCGTTCGTCGGCCTCTTCAGCTATGGCGTGTTGGAGCGCCGGCCCAACCTCCGGCTGGTGCTGGCTGAGTCGGGCACCGGGTGGATCCCCTTCCAGGTGCAGGAGATGGACTACCGCATGGAGCAGGCGCTCGAGCGGCGAAACCCGGCCGACTACCCCCTCAGCAAGATGCCCAGCGAGGTGTTCAAGCAGCAGGTCTGGGCCACCTACCAGCAGGACCTGGTTGGGCTGAACCTGATCCCCTTCTTCGGCGACGGGCACATGATGTGGGCGTCCGACTACCCGCACCCGGACAGCACGTGGCCGAACTCGATGGCTGTGGTGGACCGGGAGATGGCCCACCTGTCGGCGGAGATGCGGCAGAGGATCACCCACGATAACGCCAAGGCCTTCTACAATCTCAAATAGAGTCCGCTCGCCCTGAGCATGTCGAAGGGCGCCATCAGCACAACGGAGAAGTGTACATGAGGACAATCGACCTGCGCAGCGACACCGTGACCCACCCGACGCCGGAGATGCGCCAAGCGATGGCCGAGGCGGAGGTGGGCGACGACGTCCTGGGCGACGACCCGACGGTGCACCGGCTCGAGGCCATGGCCGCCGAGCGCATGGGCAAGGAGGCCGCCGTCTACGTGTCGAGCGGCACCATGGGCAATCTTCTTGCCGTCCTGAGCTGGTGCGAGCGGGGCGACGAGGTCATCCTGGGCTCAGAGGCGCACATCCTCTGGCACGAGTCTGCCAGCAGTGCGGCTATCGCCGGGACGTTGTTGCGCCCCGTCCCCAACGACCCGCGCGGCATGCTGGACCCGGACGACATCGAGCACGCCGTACGCTCGTACCGGCCCGGCGTCTCGCCGACGGGGCTCGTCGCGCTGGAGAACACCCACAACCGGTGCAGCGGAGCGGCCCTTTCACCGAGCGACACAAGGGACGTCGCCCAAGTGGCCCACCGCCACGGACTGCCGCTGCACCTGGACGGCGCGCGCATCTTCAACGCCGCAGTCGCTCAGGAAATCCCCGCCGGTGTCCTGGCCGGGCACGCCGACTCCGTGACCTTCTGCTTCTCCAAGGGACTCAGCGCGCCCATCGGGTCGGCGCTGTGCGGTCCCGCCGATTTCATCGCGACCGCCCGCAAGTGGCGCAAGATGCTCGGCGGGGGCATGCGCCAGCTCGGCGTCATCGCCGCAGCGGCCATCGTGTCGCTTGAGACGATGGTGCCCCGGCTCGCCGAGGACCACCAGAACGCCAGGCGCCTAGCCAACGGTCTCGCCGAAATCCCCGGCATCGTCATCGACCCGGAGCGCATCGAGACCAACATCGTCATTTTCGAGTGGCATGGCGGCCCGCACGCCGCATTCATGGCCAAGCTGGCCGAGGCGGGCGTACTGGCGTCGTCCACCGGCGCGCCCAGGGTGCGCATGGTCACCCACTACGGCATCAACGCGGAAGACATCGACGACGCGCTGAAGGAGATACGGCGGGTGGCGGCAGGGGCACAGGAGGACCGGGCCCACCCAGGAGGCTTGCGTCCTGAGCCGAGGCGGCTAAATCAAGATGAGAGGGTAGAGGGTCGTCTCCGCAAGATTACTGCCCCCCTGAACTTCCAACACGCAGGCCAACTGTTGGAGCTTCGGGGCAATGACCCAAGGCTGGGTGATGACTTCGAGCCGTCCAAAGTCGTCATTGATCTCAGCAAATGCAAGTTCATCTGGCCCTCAGCTGTAATTTGGTGCGCCTGCTATGCCCTGCTGGTCCGCAACTTGGGACGAGACTGCGAACTGGTCATCCCAGAGGACACTGGAGTCTCTGCCTATCTACAGGCGGCGGCACTCTTCTCAATGTTACAGGAGGCCGGAGTCGAAGTGGACACCCACGGGATTAGCCAAGCGTCAACGGCACAAACCATCTTGCCCTTGTCCCGCTTCACAACAGTGTTTGAAGCCGACCAGTGCAGCAACATCGCCCTTGAACGACTCACTGAAATGGGATTCCCAGGTCCACAGGTGGCCGCAACTGTAAGCGAGGGATTCAGCGAGTTTGCCAACAACGCAGCCCAACATGCTCAGTCCCCTATCGGGGGAATCGGTATGGTCCAATATTATCGTTTTCGAGAGGGGTCGCGTTTCGTCATTGCTGTAGGCGATGGGGGAATCGGCATCCGCAAGAGCCTTAGCAATAATCCTAACCTGCGTGGTAAACTAGATAATGATCAAGCTGCAATAGCTTTGGCCACGCGAGAAATGGTCTCCGGAACGGGCGACCCCCACAGAGGAATGGGGCTATTCACCGCGACGGAATACGCTCGAAGCGGCAGACGCCGACTCATCATTCACTCTGGGAACGGTGTGTTGCGAGTGAACGAAAACGATAAGGGGATCCCGCATGGGACCAATCCCTTCCCTGGCACCTTGGCGTTTATTGGTTATGACGTTATGTAACAAAGGAGTCCACTCATGGCAGCAATCGCACTTCACGAACTTAGCCAGAGGCCAGGGTTGTTCATCCGGGAGACGGCCGATGAGGCGTTGAGCAAAGTTGACGCGGATCTTCTTGACCCCGCCACGCCCATTGCAGTCGACTTCATCAATATCATGGCCGTCACCCCCTCCTTTGCAGAGCAGTTGGTGCGCGGTATCAAGGCCCGCCTGCCCGCCGACGCGATCCGCGGCCTGCAGTTGCGCATCCTGAACGCGCCGCCGCACACGGCCAATACCTTCACCATCGTCGGCCGCGCCCATGGCATGGCGTTTGAGGAAATCACGGAAACCGAATGGCTCCTTAGGCCCCCTGCCTAACCCCACACCTTGCGCGCCGTGTCCACGATGAGCTCCAACTTGCGCCACTGCTCGTCCATCGTTATGTGCGCGCCGTCCCGCTCCGAAGCGCCCTGGAACCCGCACTGCGGCCCGATGCCGAGCCGGTCCAGGTCGACGTACTTGCTGGCCTCGTCGATGCGGCGGAGCAGATCGTCCTGGTCCTCCAGCGCGCCGTTCTTGGTGCTCACCAGTCCCAGGTGCACGGACTTGCCCTCCGGCACGAACCGCAGCGGCTCAAACCCTCCGGCCCGCTCCGTGTCATACTCCAGCAGGAACCGGTCCGCGTGCAGCCCGGCGAACGCCTGCTCGGCGATGGCGTCGTACGCGCCGGAGCCGCCCTGCCACCACAATCGGCTGCCCCGGCAGAAGTGCATCGCCAGCGTCACGCCCTCGCGCCGGGCCGCGTCGTAGCACTGGTTCTCCAGCGCGACCTCCTCCGCGAAGGCGGCGTCCGGGTCGACGCCCTGCGCCCGCATCGCCTCCCGCGTCTCCGGGTTGACGAAAACGGTCGGCACCTTGTCGAGCTGCAGGTACGTCACCCCCTCGTCGGCCAGCGCAACAATCTCGTCGCGGAAGATGACGGTGATGTCCTCGTTGATCTCCGCGATGCTCGTGTAGGGCGAGGGAATAGTGGGCTGAGACCCACGGGCGCGGACGGGTGTGGGCATGGTCACCTTGAAGGGCCGGGGCGCGTGGGCCAGCAGGAACGACGACTCGTGCGCCGTCAGCCGCCGAAGCTGCCGCAGCTTGCCGGCGACGGGCTTGGTGTGCATCTGCACGGTCACCTTCTCGCCGTCCGGCCGCGTGGTCTCGACCTTGGGGTACTCGTCGGCAAAGCCCTCGATCGCCTCGTACTGGTCCGTCGTGTACGACTGCCGGCGGTACTCCCCGTCCGAGAACACCTCGATGCCGATGTCCCTCTGCCGCCGCAGCACCTCCAGGATGCACTCGTCCTCAACGGCGCGCAGCTCCTCGAGCGGCAGGCGCCTGGCCTTGAACGCCTCGCGCGCGACGAGCAGCCGCTCCGGCCGGACAAGACTGCCAACGTGGTCAGTGCGGTAGGCCATGGTGAGCCTCCTCCTCCTGTCTTGCCTGGATGCGCTCGTTCGGCTGTGTTGATGCCCTAGCCCCACACCTTGCGCGCCGTGTCCACAATGAGCTCCAGCTTTCGCCACTGCTGCTCCTCGCTCATGTTCGCGCCGTCGCGCTCCGACGCCGAGTGAAAGCCGCACTGCGGCCCGATGCCCAACTGGTCGAGGTCGATGGATCTGCACGCCTCGTCGATGCGTCGAAGCAGTGCGTCCTGGTCCTCCAGCTCCGGGTTCTTGGTGCTCACCAGTCCGAGGTGCACGGACACGCCCTTGGGCACGAACCGCAGCGGCTCGAAGCCGCCGGCGCGTTCCGTATCGTACTCCAGCAGGAACCGGTCAACGTGAAGCCCCTGGAACGCCTGCTCGGCGATCGCGTCGTAGGTGCCGGAGCCGCCCTGCCACCACGTCCGGTTGCCGCGGCAGAAGTGCATCGCCACCGTGACCCCCTCGCGGCGCGCGGCGTCATAGCACGAGTTCTCCAGCGCGACCTCCTCATCGAACGCCGCCGCCGGGTCGATGCCCTGCGTCTTCATCGCCTCGCGCGATTCCGGCGAGACGAACCGGTTGGGCACCTTGTCAAGCTGCAAGTACGTCACCCCCTCGTCGGCCAGCGCGGCCATCTCGTCGCGGAAGATGGCGGTGATGTCCTCGTTGATCTCCGCAAAGCTGGCATACGGCGCTGGAATCGTGGGCTGCTCACCCGGGTTGCGCACGGGCGTGGGCATGGTCACCTTGAAGGGCCGCGGCGCGTGCGCCAGCAGGAACGACGACTCGTGCCCCGTGAGGCGGCGCAGCTTGCGGAGCTTGCCGACGACGGGCTTGGTGTGCATCTGCACGGTCACCTTCTCGCCGTCCGGCCGCGTGGTCTCGACCTTGGGGTACTCGGCGGCAAAACCCTCGATCGCCTCGTACTGGTCCGTCGTGTACGACTGCCGGCGGTACTCCCCGTCCGAGAACACCTCGATGCCGATGTCCCTCTGCCGCTGCAGCACCTCCAGGATGCACTCGTCCTCGACGGCGCGCAGCTCCTCCAGCGGCAGCCGCCCGGCCTTGAACGCCTCGCGCGCGACCAGCAGCCGCTCCGGCCGCACCAGGCTGCCGACGTGGTCAGTGCGGTAGGTCATGGAAGGTCTCCTTACGAAGGGTTAGGCGAATTACCCCCGCCCCCGCAGCCTCCCCACCAGCGCCCACGCCGCCGGCAGCGTCAGCGACGCCAGGAAGAGCTTCATCATGTCGCCGACGATGAACGGGTAGAGGCCCCACTCGAGCGTCTTGGCCCAGTCGCCGTCCGCGGCGTCGATGTTCAGCCAGATGAGGCCGGGAATGTAGAGAACGGCGTTGCCCAGGAACATCGACAGGTGCACCCACTGCTTCCGATCCCACCCGCGCTCGGCCAGCCAGCCGACGAGGCCGGCAGCCAGGATGAAACCGACGATGTAGCCCCCGCTTGACAGGCTCCACACGAGGCCGCAGGAGCCGCTCCACGGCAGGATGAAGTGCGCGTCCCACGTGCCCGCCGTCGCCTCCGCCCCCGGCGCAAACACGGGGATGCACGCCGACCCCATGAGCATGTAGATGCCTAGCGAGCCGGCGCCGCGCCATGCGCCCAGCGCTCCGCCCGTCACCAGCACGGCAAAGGTCTGGCCGGTGATGGGCACCGGCGTCCACGGCAGCCGGATCGCGATCTGCGCGCACAGGCCCACGAAGAAGGCAAAGCCTACCATGATCGCAACGTCGCGGGCGATGGCGTAGACGCGGTCGTCCGGCCGGTACACCGGCACGATGGCGTCGATGAGTGTCCGGGGGTTGGCTGCGGCTTGCATACGCGCTCCTTTTCGCTCTGCATTGTCCCGCTGAAGGACGCCGCCAGCGTACCTACGGCCTATTGCCCTGTCAACGCGGCAGGTGCCCCTCTGGCAGCTCAGTTTGAGGGGGACAACAGTTGCCGGAAGCACGTTCAAAACGGGCTTGCAAGACGCGCAGAAAGCACGCCGTGGAACGCTTGACGGTGTAGAATAGTGGGGTCTAGAGTACCCCCAATTTCAGCCGCCGCAGATTGAGGTGTGAATGACCACCGTCGAGAAGCAGAAAGCCCTTGACATGGCGATGAGCCACATCGAGCGACAGTTCGGCAAGGGCTCCATCATGCGGCTGGGTGAGGCCGCCGCCAAGATGGAGCAGGACGCAATTCCAACCGGCTCGCTGGCGCTGGACCTCGCCCTCGGCGTCGGCGGCGTGCCGCGCGGCCGCGTCATCGAGGTCTTCGGTGCCGAGGCGTCGGGCAAGACGACCCTCACCCTGCACATCGTCGCGGAGGCGCAGCGTTTGGGCGGCGTGGCGGCCTTCATCGACGCCGAGCACGCCCTCGACCCCAACTACGCCGGCCGCATCGGCGTCAACGTGGAGGAGCTGCTGATATCGCAGCCCGACTTCGCGGAGCAGGCCCTCGAGATTACCGACTACCTGGTGCGCAGCGGCGCCGTTGACGTTGTCGTGGTGGACAGTGTCGCCGCCCTCGTGCCCCGCGCGGAGATGGAAGGCGACATGGGCGATATCCACGTCGGCCTGCAGGCGCGGCTGATGTCGCAGGCCCTGCGTAAGCTGACGGCCTCCATCAACCGCTCGCACACCAGCGTGATCTTCATCAACCAGCTCCGGGAGAAGGTGGGGATCATGTTCGGCAACCCGGAGACGACGCCCGGCGGACGCGCGCTCAAGTTCTACTCGTCCGTGCGCGTTGACGTGCGGCGCATCGAGGGCATCAAGCACGGCAGCGAGGTGCTGGGCAACCGGGTGCGCGCCCGGATCGTGAAGAACAAGGTGGCCCCGCCCTTCCGCGTGGCCGAGTTCGACATTATGTTCAACGAGGGCATCGCCAAGGAGGGCGACCTGCTGGACTTGGGCGCGGCCCAGAACATCGTGAAGAAGAGCGGCGCCTTCTACTCCTACGGCGAGATGCGCCTCGGGCAGGGCCGGGAGGCGGCCAAGGACTTCCTGCGCTCCCACCGGGACACCGCTGACGAAATCGAGCAACAGATCCGCGCTGCGGCCCAGCCCACCGTAGAGCTCGTCACCAACGGCCTGGGCGACGCCGATCCGCCGGAAGACGAGGACAGCAACTAGCGCAGGTGCATCATGCCGCTCCTCTCAGACCAGGACCGCAAGGCGCTGGAGCAGCGCTTCAAGAAGGACCTGAAGCGCAACGTCTCCATGACGCTCTACACCGTGCGCTCCGTGGGCGGCCTCATCCTGCCGGGCAGGGAATGCCCCACCTGCCCGCAGACCGAGCAGCTCCTCACGGAGTTTGCCGCCGCCTCGCCGCGGCTCCACCTGACGGTCAAGGACCTCTTCGCCGACGGTGATGAGGCCCGTGAGCGCGGCATCGAGCGCGCCCCGTGCATCACCCTGCAGGCCGTCGACGGCGAGCCGTCCAACGTCTTCTTCTACGGCATCCCCGCCGGCTACGAGGTGCTCACCCTCATCGAGGACATCACGACGGTCGCAAAGGGCGTCAGCCCGCTGCAGCTCACGACCCGCAAGGCGCTGCGGAAGCTGGAGCAGCCCGTGCACCTGCAGGTGTTCGTGACGCCTACCTGACCGCACTGCCCCACCGTCGCCAGGTTGGCGCACGCAATGGCAATGGAGACCCCCATGGTGCGGGCCGAGGTCGTCGAGGCGCAGGAGTTCCCCCACCTGTCGCAGATGTACCGGGTGCAGGCCGTGCCCAAGACCGTCATCAACGGCGTCTCAGAGGTGTTGGGCGCGGTCAACGAGCGTACCCTGCTGCAGCGCATCCTCTCGGTGGTCGGGCAGGAGGACCTGCTGGACGAGGGCGCCGGCGGCCCCACGAGCACGCTGGGGGGCTAGCCCGCCAAGCCATGCGCCGTGCAGTCCTCAGCGCCACGCTCCTGCTGGTTGCCGCCGTCTCTTTCCTCATTGTCAGCGGCGGCACCTCCGCGCAGTCGACGGGCGTCTCCGTCACGACCACCACCGAGAGCCAGTTCCCCGATGGCATCCTCTTCCACGTCTCGATTGCAAGTCCGGTCGACATCGTCGAGGCGCGCGTCCGCTTCCGCGTGCTCGGCGAGCAGGTCACCCGCAACGCCCCGCTGGAGTTCACGCCGTCCCCCAACGTTGAGAGCAGCCTGCTCGTGCGCACCGACACCCTGGCCCGCTACATCCCGCCCGGCGCGGAGATCGAGTACAGCGTCGAGACGACCGACGCGAACGGCGGCCGCTCGGAGTCCGCGCCCCGGCGCTTCGTCCTGCTGGACCCGCGCCACGAGTGGAGCCGCTTGGACGCGGACGGCGCCTACCTCCTCTACTACGGCGGGCAGGAGGGACGTGCCCGTCGAGCCCTCGAGGCCGCGCAGAAAGCGCTCACCGACATGGGCGCCCTCATGGGCGTCGCGGAGACGGACACGTTGCGCCTCGTCATGTACAACAGCATCGGGCACATGCGCCGCGCCCTGCCGCCGAGGAGCCAGGTGCAGGAGGAGACGCTGGTCACCGAGGGCATCTCCATCGGCGACACCGGCGTCGTGATGCTGCTCGGCTCCAACCCGGAGGTCGAGGGCGTGGCCGCCCACGAGACGGTCCACTTCCTCATGCGGTTCGCCGTCGGCCGGGGCGCCCGTTCTGTCCCCGCGTGGCTCAACGAGGGCCTGGCCGAGTACGCCAACCCGTTCCCCAGCGACACCTTCGCGAGGGTCCTCCTGCGCCGCACGGCCTCCAACACGCTGCTCCCGTTGACCTCGCTCACCATCCCGCCGGGCAAGCCGGAGGACACGCTCCTCATGTACGGCCAGGGCCTCAGCGTGGTCACCTACATGATCGACGCCTACGGGGAGGCCCCCCTCCAGGACCTCCTCCGCCGGTTGGGCGACGGCGAGCCAATCGACGACGCGCTGACCGCCGCCTACGGCCTCGACCGCGTTGCGCTCGACCAGGCGTGGCGGTCGAGCGTCGGCGCCCTGCCGCTGGAGGCGACGCCCAGCCGCTCGGCGTTGCCCACGCCCATCCCCCGCCCGACCCTGGTGCCCTTCGGCGTCGGCGGCACGCCCCCGCCCGAACCGACGCGGCCGAGGCCGTCGCCCACGCAGGCAACTACAGCCCAGGAGCAGGCGTCGGGCGGCTGCACCCGCGCGGAGAGCGGCGCTACGGACGCGGCGGTTATCGCGTCGGTGCTGCTGCTCGGGCTGTTGGCACGCCGTCGAAAGCCGTAGATGCAACGTTCGTCCTGAGGGAAATCGAAGGGCGAACGTGCAGGCGGTTCCGCCTCGGTTGACACCCTACCCGCCGCCCCGTATCTTCACCCGGCAGGAGGAGAACGCGCCATGAAAGCCGGCTACAGGACCATCGACTGCGACCGCCACGTCGTCGAGCCCTTCGACATGTGGGACCGCTACCTCGACAAGAAGTTCCAGCACTACAACGTGCAGATGGGCGGCCGCTTCACCCTGGCGACGCGCATCGGCGGCGTCCTGCAGAACGATGACTCCCTCGGCTCCCCCGGCGCGGGCATGGCGACGGACCCCATCTGGCGCAAGAAGTTCAAGCACGGCATGACCCACAACTTCGAGCCGCAGGCCTACCTGGAGGACATGGACGAGGAGGGCGTGGACATCGCCGTCTGCTTCACCGGCATCGGCCTGTACGCGACGTGGGGCAACGACCTTGACCCCGACCTCTCCGCGGCCATGTGCCGCGCCTACAACAACTGGCTCTACGACTTCATGTCGCACAACCCCGAGCGGCTGAAGGGCGTCTGCCTGCTGCCGCTGCAGGACATCGAGTTGGCTGCCCAGGAGCTGCGCCGGTGCGCGACGGAGCTCGGCATGGTCGGCATCTTCTGGCGCCCCAACCCGCATATGGGCCGCCTCATGTCCGACCGCGCCTACGACCCCATCTACGCCATCGCCGAGGAGTACGGCGTCAACATCTCCGTCCACGAGGGCATCCAGAACCGGCTGCCGTGGTTCCCGCAGGGGCGCGTCAACACGAGCTTCGCCCACCACGCGGCCTGCCACCCGATGGAGCAGATGGCCGCCTGCCTCGCGATGTGCAGCGGCGGCGTCTTCGACCGCTTCCCCAACCTCACCGTGTCGTTCCTCGAGTCTGGCGCGGGCTGGCTCCCGTACTGGCTCGAGCGGCTGGACCAGCAGGCGGGCAACCCCATGCTGAACGCGGGCTACGGCGGCCGACACCAGCCGTCCGAGTACTTCCGCCGCGGGCAGGGCTTCATCTCGTGCGAGGCTGGCGAGGAGGGGCTGTCCCTCATCGAGAACGCCCTCGGCAGCGGCGTTACGATGTGGGCGTCTGACTACCCCCACCGCGATGCCATGATCGACTTCCCCAACGGCCTTGACATCCTCACCAGCGCGGAAGGCGTCTCGACGGACTTCATGAAGCAACTGCTCTGGGACAACCCCGCCCGCTGCTTCAACCTGAAGGTGTAGCCCGCCGAGGGGACGTACTGTTCACTCTCAACCTAGTGAAAGGTGGGCAATCCCATTCCACCTGTACTAAGGTGGCGCGCAAGCGTCGTCACTTGGAGGTGAAGCTGTGGTGGGAATCTTCAGACAGTCAACGTACGATCCGTATATTAGACGCAAGCGGAGGGTAGTTGAAGGACCCGGTGAACTTGAGGCGATTAGGGAAGCCGTTCGGGGGGCTGCGGAAGAGGCCCACCGGAACGTCAAATTGATTGCCCAGGCCACAGACAGCGTCAAAGATGGACCCATGAACTTCCTCTACCGGCTGAAGCTCGAGCGGCACGCACGCGATCCACTGAAGAATGAGGGGCAAGCTGACAATTCGCTAAAGGCCGTCCGGCGTGGTGAGGGAACCCCCAAGGAACATCGAATGAGCCTTGGCGACCAGTTGTTTCGATCATTCAACATCATGGTCACCCTTGCCGCCGCCAAGCGAATCATGGAATGGTATCCGGGCATCCAATTGAGCCTCGACCTGGGAGACAGGCGGGGCAAGGAGCCGGAAATCGAGAGCCTCGGATCTCAGTACAGTGTGGTGGCAGAGGCCTTCAACGCCGTAAGCACCGAAAAGAATGCTGCACTGCCAAAATGCTGGGAACGTCTCCAAACTCACCCAAGTGCGCATCGCTACATTTTCTTCCACGCTCCCAATGAGAGGGATGGGCGCCGTGAGAACCTCGAGCATATGGTGGAACAGAAGAGGTGGAAGCGCTTTGAAGATCAGCTTGACCATCAGAGCCGGATTGCCAGAGCTGGGCAGACCCGTTTGCAGCGTGAACAAGCCATAGAACGCTGGGTTGAGTTGATTCACGCCCTCACGCTGGACAGGGAGACCATATCGAGTCAGATTGGCCGGCAGAGGTGGGACGCTGACTTGGAAGATTTAGCTTGGGAAATGCTCAATCGTCAATGGGCTCGACGTGACCCCAGACAAAGCGACGCCACCGATAAGCCCATTGAGATTTGGGCACTCTCCAAGAAGGACATTCTATAAGGCCCCAGCCCCCACCCCCTACATCAACCCCAGCACCTCCAGCCGCGGGAAGCCGTTGCCGCCCAGGTTCGTCTCCAGCACGTGCAGCACCGGCGGCGCCTTCCCCGCCGGCGTCACCGCCAGCAGCTCCCGCTCCACGTCCGCGACGTAGGCCGCGTCGCCCACGAATGCCGTCACCTGCGTCACGTTGGCGAAGCTGCCGCCGCCGTCGCGCAGCATGGCGTCCACGTTCGCGAAGACCATCGCCGTCTGCTCGGCGAGGCTGCCCTCGCGGCTGCCCGTCACCACCCGCGACGACGTGACCAGGTTGCCCGTCAGCGCGCCCATGGACATCGGGTCGTTGTGGACGACGCCGGGCACCTCCAGGCACTTGCGCGCCCCAGCGCCCACCAGCGCGATGACCTGCGCGCCCACGAGCATTCCCTCCGGCAGCGCCGACGGCACGTACTTGTGCGGCGGGCGGTCGTCCATGTCCGGGTACCACGCCTCCCACGGCGGGTTGAGCTTCAGCCGCTCCGACAGGTCCGGCAGGAAGTAGGTCACCCGCGCCACGTCGTCCAGCCCCAGCCCGTTGACGCTGAGGAAGCGCTCGATGGCCGCGTTCACCGCCGCGATCTGCCCGTCGAGGTCCCCGGCCGCCAGCTTCCCCGTGCACGGGTCGACCGGCTCGAGGAACGGCGCGACGGCCACGTCGCCGATGCGCGCTCCGGCGGGCTTTGCGTTCCCCTCCTCGCACAGGTACAGCTCCTCGAACCGCTCGCCGGACGGGCCGGGTTTGTCCGGCAGCAGCGCCATCATCTCGATGGCGACCTGCATCCGCGCTGACACGACGTTCACGAGCTGGTGCAGCACGGGCCGCGCCGCCGGGTCCGGGAAGCGCTCCTCGAACACGCGCCGCGCGGTCTCCTTGTAGGAGTCGTCGCGCCCGAACATGTTGAGCTGCACGATGTCCGTCGTGCTCCCGCCCGCCAGCCCCGCCAGCGTCGCCAGGTTCTCCATTGTCTGGCGCGCCTCGGCCTCCACGCCGCCCTCCACGATCTGGCCCGTCGTCTGGTCGTTGCCGTGACAGCGCGAGGTGAAGTAGGCGTTGCCCATCGTCACGCCCGGGTCGCGGGCGTGCACGTTGGGGATGTCGATGCGCGTGCGCCTCCCGCCGACGAGGCCGACGACGTCCAGGTGCACAAGATGGCCGGGCGGCAGCTCCACCATGAGCGCCTTCAGGGCCGGCCGGTCCTTCGGGTCGGGATACAGGGTTTCCCACGGGCCGTAGATGGTCTCCCGGTCCTCCATGTTGGTCACGTAGGCCGCGCACCGGAGCACGCCGTCCAGGTTGCCCCCGGCGCTCTCCATGAGCCGCCGCAGGTGCGCAAGGATGAGCCACATCTGCGCCCCGATGCCCTGGGCGGGAACGCCGGTGACGGGATCGATGCCCGCCAGCCCGTTGGCGTAGACCATGTCGTTGACGCGGAAGCCCAGGGGCATCGTCGCCCGCATGTCCGCCGGATAGATCTCGAAGAACTGCCGTAGTGGCTCAGCCATCGACAAGCCCCCTTGTGCGGGTTTCCGTGTCCAGGGAAGCCATGACCTCGATCATCACCTGCAGCGCGCCGCCGCCGTAGCGGAGGTGGTGCAGCACTGGCCGCGCCGGCGCGTCCGGGTAGAGCGCGGCCCACCGGTCCGACACCAGCGGCAGGTTCGCCAGGTCGGCGACGAAGGCCCGCCCCTGCTTCACGTTGCTCCAAGCCATGCCGCCCGCGTGCAGCAGCGCCTCCGTGTTGCGGAACAGGTGCTCCGCCTGCTCGCGCACGTCCTCCGGCGGGCGGCCCGTCGAGGGGTCGTACGGCAGCACGCGCGACGAGAACAGGTACGGCCCCATCTGCACGCCCAGCGGGATGGGGTTGGTGTGGGCCACGCCCTCGACGTTGAGTACCTGCCGAAGGTGCCCCAGCACGGCGTGGTAGTCCATGTACACTAGCATGTCGCCGGGCAGGTCCGCCGTCAGGAACTTGTACGTCGGGCGGTCGTTCTCGTCCGGGAAGGCGTCGACCCACGGCGGGTTCATCGCCTCCCGGTCGCGCGCGAAGTCCTGGAAGTACATGCTGACGTGGGCGATGTTCGACCGGCTCCCCCCGGCGCTCTCGATGCTGCGGCGCATGTGCTCGTGCGCGAACCGCAGCTGCGCCTCGATGCCGTCGCCGAGCGCCCCCGTGTCCGGGTCCGTGCCGACGATGCGGAAGCCCCGCACCAACTCCCCGGAGCGCACCGCCACCGGCAGCGGGCTCACGCTCTGGTCGCCAAAGACCTCCGTGAGCATCTCTCTCGCCATGTGCGGCTCCTCATTCCTACCGTTCGCCCTGAGCCCCCACTCCTCATACCGGCGAATGCCGGTATCCAGAAACTCCGCGCCAACGACCCTTTCCGATTGCCCTGAGCCTGTCGAAGGGTCCTGCGAAGGCAGGGGGACCCAGAGGGGCGGGGCGCGCTGGGCCGCCGCTCGCCCTGAGCATGTCGAAGGCCCTACGCCTCATACTCCGGCGTGTACCGGAACATGGACTCGGCGTGCGTAAACCCCTCGCCGAGTGCCTCCAGCCCGATGGCGACGTAGTCCCAGTCGCCCCTCCCCTCGCCGCCTCCGCCGCCGGCCACGGCGATGCCGCCCACCATCTTGCCGTCGTAGATGATGGCGTACCCACCGGGGAGCGTCGTCAGCATCGGGTCGTTCCAGTCGGACGGCCCGCGGTGGCCCTCGGCCTGCTGCCGGTCCCAGAACGCGATGATGCCGCTGGTGTCCATGTCGAACGCCGCCGCACTGTACGCCTTGCGCCACGCCGCCTTCATGAACCGGTACGGCCGCCCGTCCATGCGGCAGCCCGCGATCAGGTCGCCGTGCTGGTCTACGACGGCGACGGCCAGCTGCGATCCCCGCTCCTTCGCAGCCTCGATGACCGCCACGATGACCCTGTTCGCCTCGTCCAGGCCAAGCCGCTTCTCCACGAGCATAGACCACCTCCGGCGGTGGAATGTGCCGCTAGGCTACCATAGCCGCCACAAGCGTCAAGCGGTTGCCGGAAGAAGCGCATGGCGGTACCCTTCCCCCGCTTCACACAACCGTTCGCCCTGAGCCTGTCGAAGGGCAACGGCAGACCCCCCCGTTCGTCCTGAGCCTGTCCTGAGGTTCTCGAAGGGGGAAATCGAAGGGCGAATGGAGGGCGCGAAAGGACACGCACTATGAACAAACCCCTGGCCGGCAAGGTCGCGATGGTGACCGGCGGCTCCCGCGGCATCGGGCGCGGGATCGCGCTCTGCCTCGCTGACGAGGGCGCGACGGTCGTCGTGTGCGCCCGCAGCGACGAGTCGGCCGCCAACCCCTACGGCTCCATCGAGCAGACGGCGCAGGAGGCCCGCGACCTCGGCGGCGAGGCCGTCGCCATGAAGCTCGACGTGACGGACGATGACGAGGTCCGCGCTGTCGTCGACGCCATCTTGCGCGACTTCGGCCGGCTGGACGTCGTCGTCAACAACGCCGCGCGCATGGGGCAGGGCGGCGGCGACTTCTGGGGCAGCTCTCCCGACAACCTGGACGCCTACTACCGCACCAACGTCCGCGCGCCCTACTTCATCACCACGCTGGTGGGCCCGCATATGGAGGCGCAGGGCGGTGGCACGGTGATCAACATCACATCCCTTGGCGCGAACCTGCCCCCGCCGCCGGGGCCCGACTGGCAGCTGTCCGAGGGCCGGACGTACGTGGGCTACGGCATCACCAAGGCGGCCCTCAACCGATGGGTTGCGGGCGTCGCGGGCGAGCTGCGGCTGCGCAACATCGCCATCGTGGCCGTCGACCCGGGCCGGACGGTGGTCGAGCGCAACATCGTCAACCCCATCCCTGGCGTCAACTACGCCACGGCCAACTCGCCCGAGGTCACGGGCCGCGCCGTCGCCTTCATCTGCCGCGACGCCATGGCATACACCGGCCGCGTCGTGGAATCCAAGTCCCTCGTCGACGAGCACGCCCTCACCATGACCGGCATCGTGCCCCGCAACGCGGCATAGCCACCCCGCTCACCCTGACCCCGTCCTGAGGCCCTCGAAGGAGCCTGTCGAAGGGCGTGATGACCAGGTGGGCCTACCGCGCCCGCAATGCTCCGTCGTCCCCGCGGAGGCAGAGCCTGCCCCTGCGAAGGCAGGGGAACCCAGAGGGGCGGGGACGAGCGGGGAACCCCAACCACCGCCCACCCCCGCTCACCCCTGGGAGGAGATGACGCCGATGCTGCGGGCATGTCGGCTAATCGAGGGTGTCGACGCGTATAACTACCCGCCATCCGCGTTCCTGGTAGTCGAAGTCCGGGTGGATCAGGCCGTGTTGGTGGCCGATCGCAATGAACAGCACCCCGTCGCGGTGGGCGTGCTCGGTGGCGAAATCGATGGTGCCGTGCTTCCAATACCACCCGTCGTTGTCGATGCATCTTTGCCGACCTTCAGCAGAGAACTCGGCGGTAGCGCATCCAGCCGCGCCGCCGGGGATTTGCCAGTGGTGCCAGCCGGTGGGCACGGACCGGCCGTCGGAGGCGATCGCCGCGCGCATCCAGGGATGCCGCCAGCTGTTGAATGGTTCGTCCTCGCGCAAATCGCCGTCGGGCGTCGAGTAGTAGAGGCGGACCCGGTAGCTGTTGCCCTGCTCGACCGGGAAGCCGAAGTAGTTGCTGGCTCTGCGGCTGGTCATGTTCAGCATGAAGCAGAGGCCGCCATTCGGCTCGATGATCTTGAGCACGTTGCGGTCGCGCGGATGGGCGGCGTAGTCGGCGGCCTCGAGCTCAATGCAGGTTGCGGTCCCCCTGGTCAAAAGGACGCAGTGCTCGCCACCGTCCACGGCCCAGGCAGGGCGTGCTGACAGCCGCCACGTGAAGCCATCATTTGGATCCCCCCCGGGCAGCGGCCCGGCGTGCCGGATGGCGTACACCTCGCTGCCGATGACCAGAGAGTGACTGTCGGAAAGCCCGTGCTTAGTGCTGCTGAACCTGAGCGTGAGCACCATGCTTGACGTGTCGTAAGAGATCCAATAGAGATTAGTGCCATTAGGCAGGACATCGCTCGACAAAGTCCCGTATGAGCCGCTGTTATAACCGACATTGTTGCCACTGGCCGCGACTGTCATGATCGCCGCCAACTTTTCGGGGCCGGAGCCGCATTGGACCTGCAGCGCGGCCACCAGCGGTTCATCGGGGTCGACCGGCTCCCGGACCACGGTCACGGGTTCGATAACGGCGGGCGCGGCGGGCGTGCTCAGCTTGACGAAGTTGGACCGGGCGGAGAGGCCGTTCGCGCTTCGCGCCTGGATCCGGTAGACGTAGTCGCTGGACGGTTCGACGCTGGTGTCGACGTAGACGGTCGCGGCCGAGCCCGTATCGTGGGCGATCACCTCGAAGAAGCCGGCCGCATGGACGGCGAGGTTGCGCCGAAGCACCTGGTAGCCCGTAATCGAGGCGTCCTGGGGATCGTCCCAGGACAGGGTCACGCCGTCGTGCGCGAGCGCCGTCTGGGTGAGTCCCGTGGGCGCAGCCGGCGGGTCGCCCGTGTTGGTTCCCTGGTTGTCGACGCCGTTATTGGGTGCGGTCGGCGTGGTCACGTTGACGTAATTGGACCAGGCGGAGAGTCCGTCCGCGCTGCGCGCTTTGATCCGGTAGACGTAGCGCCGGGCGGGCGCCACCGTGTCGTCCACGTAAGTGGTCGTGCTGGAACCCGTGTCGTCGGCGATCACGTCGAAGACGCCGGCGACGTGGACGCTGAGGTCGCGCCGCAGGACCTGGTAGCCGGTGATCGAGCCGTCTTGCGGATCGTCCCAAGAGAGGCTGACGCTGGCATGGCTCACCACGCTCCGGCTCAGTCCGCTGGGCGCATCGGGAACGGACTGGGCCGATATCGTTGAGGGCATGTCCATCAGCCACACCGCGAGTGCAACGAGCAGGATTGGAACAACGGCCAAGGCAGGTCGGAAACCGCTGGATGCGTTAGGCAATCTCTCCGGAAGGGTCGGGGCCGCGCGTCCGGGTCCTTTAGAGGCGTTCAACTCAATTGTCTCCCTTCTGCTGGGTCTCGTGGCGAACTTGATTGGCCCTTGGTCTCCAAATGTCCTCTCGCCGTTAACAGTTATCGGTCGGACCGGATGCCCTCTGGGTTGATCAAGGGTGTTCGGCCCATTCTCCAAGTTCCTGGCCGCCGGATTCGTGGCGCTTCCGTTGACACCTTTGAAGTTAGCCGTACCTCTAGGTTCCCGGTAAGGTTTCCGCGCCCATTTTGGGTATGGTCTTTTGAAGGGACAGCGCTCTCCCCGATATAGGAATACACTCAAAATTGACATAGGCATTTGAACCCTATTGCCTCTTCGGCCAGCTGGGACTGGATGCCGGGAAGTGAATGGTTGCCGGGTGGGTAGTTCTTCCAGGAGGGTTGTGTTCCTCAAACTCTCCCGCTCTCGAGACCGGACCGAGGCCCGTCCTTGTCTTGTCTAGGGAGACATCCCGTGCAAGCAGCAGACCGCGCCGGGCGATCGGGAATAAGGTGGGCGCGCTTGAAAACACCCGCGATGGTCAGGTGCCCATGAGTTCCCTGACCTGCCCCCCCAAGCTGGTCCAAGTCAAAAGGTAGTCATGGGCCGTGAGAATGGGGGGCGATATGGCCGGAAGGAAACACACGCCGGGGCAGGTGATCAACAAGCTCAGAGAGGCTGAGGTGGCGATGGCCGAGGGGCCACCGTCGCCGAGGCCGCCCGCCGGATAGGAGTCACCCAGCAGACCTTCTACCGGTGGCGCAGCGAGTACGGGGGTCTCGGGATCGACCAAGCCCGGCGCCTCAAGCGTCTGTCGTCGGAGAACAGCCGCCTGAAGCGAGTAGTGGCCGATATGGCGCTGGACAACCGGGTATCCAGAAACCCCGCACCCAACGGCCCTTTCCGATTGCCCTGAGCTTGTCGAAGGGTCCCGCGCAGGCGGGGAATCCCCACGGCCAACGCATCGTAGGGGCGATTCGTGAATCGCCCGGCCCGCCTGACGGCGGAAACCCTGCCACCACTCCATTGCCCGGCGTAACTGCCCTCCGCTACATTGCCTCTATGGAAAGCCAAATCACCGGTCCCAACAACACCACAGTCACGGTCACCTTGTGCCTGGACCACATGCGTACCAATTCTTTTGTTGTCCGGATGTCCCGCATCCCGGACCCGGTGGGGTTCAGGGTGCGAAAGGCAGGATTTGTTTCTCACGGGCGGAAATTTTTCCCCGTAGCTGCTCGGCCCCTCAACAGATACGCGGAAACAATTCATAACAAATCTCCGCAGCTACAGCGGGGCCGGAAACAATGGGACTGTTGAGCAGTGGGACCCTACCGCGCCCGCGGGTTCAGCACGTCGTTCAGCGCATCGCCGAGGAGGTTCCAAGCAAAGACCAGCAGCCCCACCACGACGACCGGCGGCAGGATGAGGTGCGGTTGGTTGCGCAGGATCGACACGTCCTGCCCCTCGCGGATCATGCTGCCCAGGCTCGGCACCGGGTGCTGGATGCCGATGCCCAGCCAGCTCAGCACCACCTCGGCGCCTGCGATCGCGCCCATGCCCATCGTGACGACGACGATGACCGGCGGCAGCGCGTTCGGCAGCAGGTGCCGCACCAGCAATCGCGGGGCCGTCGCGCCCGTCGTCCGCGACGCCTCCACGAAGGGCATCGCCTTCAGCTGGATGACCTGCCCCCGCACCAGCCGCGCGACGCCCACCCAGCTGAACACCGCCAGCGCGCCGAAGACGACGAGATAGTCGGCGACGCCCCACTGGACGAGGCCCTCGATGCCGGTGGACTCCTCCAGCCCGCGGACCCAGTCCAGGACGCGGGGCTTGACCGTCGCCGCCAGCAGGATGACCAGCAGCAGCCCGGGGAAGGCGAGGAAGACCTCGCCGGTGCGCATGATGGCCGTGTCCACCCGCTTGCCGAAGTAGCCCGCCAGCAGCCCCAGCGTGATCCCCAGCGCGAGGCTCCCCGTCGCGACGGCCGTCGCCGTGACGATGAGGTTGGTCCGCAGGCTGTAGATGACGCGGCTCAGCACGTCGCGGCCGACGAAGTCGGTGCCGAGCAGGTGCTCGGCGCTGGGGCCCTCGCGCACCGCGTAGAGGTCCTGGTCGTCGAAGCCGTAGGGCGCGAGCACCGGCGCCAGGATGCCGCCGCCGTACAGCAGCAGGATGACCGCGATGCCGAACACCGCCTTGGGCCGCCGAAGCATCTGCAGCAGGGCGCGCACCCACGGCGCCCGGAAGCGGCGCGGCTGCTCCTCGGGGAGCGCGTCGTCGGGGCGCGCGATTGCGCTGTCGTCAACGTGCGCCATAAGCCCCCAGCTCCTGCCGCGTCCTGGGGTCCAGGAAGCCGTAGAGGATGTCGACCACCATGTTGGCGAACACGAAAGCGCAGGCCACGATGAGCACCAGCGCCATGATGACCGGGTAGTCGCGGCTGAAGATGGACTCGACCGCCAGCTTGCCGATGCCCGGGATGCCGAAGATGGTCTCCGTGATGAACGCGCCCTCGACCAGCGTCGCCAGGCTCAGGCCGAGCACCGTGATGAGCGGCGTCAGCGCGTTCCGAAGCACGTGGCGGGTCTGCACCGTCGCCTCCGAGAGCCCTTTGGCCCGCGCCGTGCGGACGTAGTCCTCGCCGAGCACGTCGATGGCGCTCGCCCGCGTCAGCCGCACGACACCCGCGACGCCGGGCAGCCCCATGACCAGCGCCGGCATGACGATGCTCGCGCTGAACAGCCCGTCCCAGCCGCTGACCGGCAGCAGGCCGAACTGCACCGCAAAGAGCAGGATGAGGAAGGGCGCCGAGATGAAGACGGGCGTCGAGAGGAAGAAGAGGGTCAGGCTGACCAGCGCCGTGTCCAGCCAGCGGCCCTGGTTGTACGCGGCGATGAGCCCCAGCGGGACGCCGAGGCTCACCGCGATCATCATCGCCGCGAGCCCGAGCTGCACGGACACCCACATTCTCGGCACGACCAGCTCCGCGACGGTGCGGCCGCGGTAGGCGAAGCTGTCGCCGAGATCGCCGCGCACGACGCCACCCACGTAGGCGCCGTACTGCACGAAGAAGGGCCGGTCGAGTCCAAGCTGCTCGCGCACCAAAGCCACCGACTCCGGCGTTGCCCGGTCGCCGAGGCGCACCTCCGCCGGGTCGCCGGGGCCGTAGTGCCCCAGCACGAACGTCACGAAGCTCACGATGACCAGCAGGAACGGCAGCCACAGGAGCCGCCGCAGGACAAAGGTCGGCATGAAGCCTCACTTGGCTTGGTCTCGTGCAGCGCTCCAAAGACCCCCGTTCGCCCTGAGCTTGTCGAAGGGCCCGGTCTCATCTGAGGCGCCGCCCGCAGTGATTCTACTACGCCTGCCGGCCGGGACTGCCCCCGACCCGCGCTCGGTTGTATACTGCCCGCACACCGCAGCGGGAGGAGCGACATGGCTGACGTGAGAGTTGAGCAGGACGTGACCGCGGTCTCCGTAGAGGGCCGCGACCTGAAGGTGGACGTCTTCCACCCCGGCGGCAACGCCAACGGCCTGGGCATCGTCTTCCTGCCCGGCGGTGGCTTCCGCACCGCCAATAAGGCCGGTCTGCACGAGCGCTACGCCTACCGCATGGCCGAGCGCGGCTACGTCTTCATCGCGACGGAGTACCGCGTCATGGACGAGGCCCCGTGGCCCGCGCAGATCCACGACGCCAAGGCCCTCATCCGCTGGGCGCGCGCCAACAGCGGCCGCCTCGGCATCGACCCGGCGCGCATCGTGCTGGGCGGCGCGTCGGCGGGCGGCAACCTCGCGCTGCTCGCGTCGGGCACGCAGGGCAACCCCGCCTACGAGGGCGGCGGCGGCAACGAGGGCGTCAGCAGCGACGTCGCCGCCGTCATCGCCGTCTACCCCGTGACCGACGTGACCGACCGCGGCAACGATGAGAGCCGCGAGCCGCTGTACGGCAAGAACCCCAGCCCGGAGTTCCTGCGGGCCGCCAGCCCCATCTACCAGGTGTCGGCCAACAACCCGCCGACCATGCTGGTGCACGGCACGTCCGACACGATGGTGCACCACACGATGTCCACGCGGTTCTACGACGCGCTGGAGGAGGCCGGCGTCCCCGCCGACCTGTACCTGTACGCCGGCCAGGACCACATCTTCGACCGTGAGCCGGAGTTCGCGGAGGCGGTGTCGGCGCACATGGCCCTCTTCATCGAGCGCTACGTCCCCGCAACGGTCCCAACGGCGGGGTAAAGGGCGGCAGTCCGTTCACCCTGAGCCTGTCGAAGGGTCCTTCGGACGGCCCGCTTCCGTCGTTCCTGCGCAGGCAGGAACCCAGAGGGGCGGGGGGTGTGGGGGACCTCTGCGCGAAACCGTAGCCGCCGCCCCCATTCCCATCACACCGGCGAACGCCGATATCCAGCGCCCGGGTCGTAGGGGCAACCCTTGTGGTTGCCCGTCCCGCCGATAGGTGGGAACATCCCCCGTTCGCCCTGAGCCTGTCCTGAGCCCGTCGAAGGGCGCCCCCCTTCCTTCGTTCCTGCGCAGGCAGCAACCCAGAGGGGCGGGGTCCCCACGGCCAACACATCGTAGGGGCAACCCTTGTGGTTGCCCGTCCCGCCGATAGGCGGGAACATCCCCCGTTCGCCCTGAGCCTGTCGAAGGGCGCCCCACTCCCGTCGTTCCTGCGCAGGCAGAGCCTGCCCCTGCGAAGGCAGGGGAACCCAGAGGGGCGGGGGGTGTGGGGGGACCTCTGCGCGAAACCGTAGCCGCCGCCCCCATTCCCGTCATACCGGCGAATGCCAGTATCCAGGGCCCGGGCCGTAGGGGCAACCCTTGTGGTTGCCCGTCCCGCCGATAGGCGGGAACATCCCCCGTTCGCCCTGAGCCTGTCGAAGGGCCAAGTGGGGACGGCGGGCCTACCGCCCCTCTATGTACACGTCCTTCAGCTTGGGCACGATGAGCGGCGTCAGCGCGTAGCCCCTCACGTACGGCTTCAGCAGCACGATGTCCTCGCCGCTGAACCAGAGCATGATCCACGGGACCTCGTCCACGATGATCTGCTCAGCCTCGTTGTAGAGCGCCATGCGCGTGGGCCAGTCCTGCTCGACGCGGGCCTCCTCCAGCAGCCGGTCGACCTCGGCATTGGCGTACCCGCTCTGGTTGAGCTGGCTCTCCGAGTGGAAGAGGATGTCCAGGAAGTCCTGCGGGTCCGGGTAGTCGGCCTGCCAGCCCAGCCCCGCGAACGCCTGCAGACGGCCGTCGTTCAGGTCCTCCCAGTACGTGGCGGTCTCCACCTGCTGCAGCTCCACCTTGATGCCAAGGTTGTCCTCCCACATCTCCAGGATCGCCTGCAGGTCGAGGCCCGCCGAGCCGCCCGTCCCGGGGATGGTGACGACGATGCGCGGCGGATCGGCGGCATACCTGGACTGCGCCAGCAACTCTTGCGCCAGCGCCGGGTCGTAGGCCGGGGCCTGCACCTCCGGGTTGTAGCCGGGGAAGTCCGGCGGCAGGATGCCCGTCGCCGGGTAGACGAGGTCGGCCAGCACCCGCGTGGCGATGGTCGGCTTGTCGATGGCGTGGGCCAGCGCGAGCCGGAAGTTCGCGTCGTCGAAGGGCGGCTCCGAGAGGTTGAAGCCGATGTAGGCCAGGCTGAACCCCGGCGGCGCGACGACCACCTCGGCGTTCAGCGGCTCCAGCGGGTTGGTCACGCGGTCGAGCTCCGAGAGCCCCACGCCGGTGATGTCGATCTCGCCGTTCTCGTACATCGCCATCGCGGAGCCGCCGGAGAGGATGAGCTCCACCCGGTCCAGCAGCGCCGGGCCGCGGTAGTAGTGCTCGTTCCGCTCCAGCACGATGATCTCGCCGACGCGGTACTCGGCCAGCTTGAACGGGCCCGTGCCGTTGGGCTTGAACACCCAGTCGTCGCCCTCCGCCTCCAGGTTCGCCCGGTCCACCACGTACGACGTCGGGTACGTCAGCTTGGCGAGGAAGTACGGCTTGGGCGCGTCGATGGTGATCTCGACGGTGCTCGGGTCGACGACGCGGACGCCGGTGACCTCGTCTGCCTGTCCGGCCAGCTTGGGCAGCACGCCGACGATGTCGTCCAGGTAGGCGGAGGCCTCCGGCGACTGCGTCTCCGTGTCGGTGGCCCGCTCGATGGAGAACTTCACGTCCTCCGCGGTGACGGGCTTGCCGTCGTGGAACTTGGCGTTCGGGCGCAGGTGGAAGGTGTACGTCAGGCCATCCTCACTCACGTCCCAGCGCTCGGCGAGGTCCGGCGTCACCTGCAGCGAGGTGTTCAGGGCCACAAGGCCGCTGAACACCTCGACCAGGACGCCCGCGGAAGTGACGTCGCCGGCCTCGTGGGGGTCGAGGGTGGGCGGCTCCTGCCACAGCCTCCGGAAGACGTTGTCCGATCCCCCGCCGCTGCGCGTCTCCGCCTCGCCGGACGAGCTTCCCCCGGAGGAGGTCTCTCCCTCGCCGCCGCACGCGACGGCCAGCCCAACAACGACGAGCGTTGCAATCAGGAGCGTTATGTTGAGCCAGCGTCGCATCTCGTCTGTCCTGTGAACGCCTTGAGACCCCAATAGGGTAGCAATTGTATGGGTAACGCTACGATCTCTGAAAGCTACTCGGGTGGTGTTATAGGCCCAACTTGCTTCAGCGTTCCGCCGGCTGCCTCAGGCGCAGATTCCAAGCCCCCAATCCTTGCGAGCAGCGCCGCAACGGACGCTTCAATAGGTTGTCCGGCTGTGTCGACGACGATGCCCGCTTCCCAGGGTTCATACTCCCGCTCGCATACCTGCTCCCACGTAGGCAATCGATGACCGGCGATGTCAGGCTGCCGTGTCTCGACCCTGCGACGGTGTTCCGTCCGGTCGGAACAGACAACCTCAATTTCGATGCATCCCGTGCCCGATCGCTTGGCGACATTCCGCCAGGCGGCTCGTGTAACCTCCACGGGATTCACGGAATCGGCAATCACGACGTGTCCCAGCTTGAGGTTGTCTTCGGCCACTGCATAGGCTACCTCGTAGCCTTCGGGCCCCGATACCGCCATGCCTGACTTGCGCAGTGCCTGTTCGATGGAGTCTATCCGAAGATGCATAGCCTGAATGGCCGTGGCAAGTCCGGCGGCAATTGCGGTCTTGCCGGCGCCGGGCAGGCCTCCAAAGATCAACAACATCGCGCTGTAGCTGCCACGTCTCTTAGATTCCAAGGATGTTGCCCTTGCTTTCCTGAGCGCCCCTACGTCCCGCCGCCGTTCCCGACGGTGTTCATCAGCTCCGCCCGCAGCAGGTCGTCCAGTTCGCCGTCCAGCACCGCCTGCGGGTCGCGGGTCTCGAAACCGCTGCGGTGGTCCTTGACCATCCGGTAGGGGTGCAGGACGTAGCTGCGGATCTGGTTGCCCCAGCCCGCCGTGACGTGCGCGCCCTTGATGCGCGCCTGCTCCTCGGCCCGCAGCAGCTCCTCCCGCTCGATGAGCCTCGCCTGCAGGATCTTCATCGCCACGTCGCGGTTTTGCGCCTGCGACCGCTCGTTCTGGCACGTCACCACGATGTCCGTCGGGATGTGTGTAATGCGTACCGCCGTCTCCACCTTCTGGACGTTCTGCCCGCCGTGCCCGCTGGCGCGGAAGGTGTCGACGCGGATGTCCTCGTCGCGGATCTCGACCTCCCCCTCGTCCGTCGGCTCCGGCATCACCTCCACCAGCGCGAACGACGTGTGCCGCATGTGGTCCGCGTCGAAGGGCGAGAGCCGCACCAGCCGGTGCACGCCGCGCTCGACCTTGAGCCAGCCGTAGGCGAAGGGGCCGGTGACCTCCACCATCGCGCTCTTGATGCCCGTCTCCTCGCCGGGGGAGGTCTCCAGCACGTTGGCCCGGCATCCCTTGCGCTCGGCCCAGCGCAGGTACATGCGAAGGAGCATCTGCGCCCAGTCCTGCGAGTCCGACCCGCCCGCTCCGGCGTGGATGGCGAAGATGGCGTTCTGGTCGTCGTGGGGGCCGGAGAACACGAGCTGGAACTCCATGTCGGCGACCTCGGCCCTGAGCTCGGCCGTCTCCCTGCTGATGTCCTCCACCAGCTCCGTCGCCGACTCGTTCAGGCTCATCTGTACGAGCTCCAACAGGTTGGCGGCCTGGGACTCGACGCCCCGCCACGCGCCGATCTCCTGCCCGAGGATGGACAGACGCTGCATGACGCCCTGGGCCCGCGTGGGGTTATCCCAGAAGGCTGGGTTGCCGGACTGTTCCTGGAGCCGGGCCACTTCCTGCTCTTTGGAGGAAACGTCAAAGACGCTCCAGGAGGTAGGAGATCCGCCCCTGAAGCTCCTCAATCTGTGACCGCAGCTCTATCATCGCCTTCCTCTGCTCGTTTCTTGGCCTGAAGCCTTCTCATGCCGCCGGGCCGGGCCCCGGGTTGACCGGCAACACGCCCTGCAGCGCCTCCGCCGGGTAGACGCCCTCGGCGTAGCGGCCCGCCGCAGCCAGGTGCGCCAGCCGCGTCGGCTCCGGCAGCCGGTGCTTGCGGCAGCACCCCAGCGTCAGGTCAATGGCCGTTTCCAGGTCGATCCGGTGGCCCACCGAGACGAAGACCGGTGACACGCCTGTCCGGGTGCGCAAGGCGGCCCCGATCACCTCGCCCCGGTCCACCAGCGGCGCGGAGGCCCCGCGTTCGGCGGCCAGGCCCTCCCAGCGGCCCGTCAGCCGCGACTTGGCACAGCCGATTGTGGGGACGCCCGCCGTCAGCCCCAGGTGGCACGCGACGCCAAACCGGCGCGGGTGGGCCATTCCCTGGCCATCCACCAGGATGACGTCCGGGACGGTCTCCAACCGCTCCAGGGCGTCCTCCGCGGCGGGGACCTCCCGGAAGGCCAGGTAGCCGGGGACGTAGGGCACCGGCGGCTGCGCCCTCCCGATGCGGACCTCCGCCAGTGTTAACTCCGGCCAGCGCAGCACCACGATGGCGCCGCGCACCCAGCCATCGGCGTCCGGCGCGGAGATGTCCACTCCCGCCACGTACTGCGGCGGCTGGGCCGCCTCGTTGACGGTGGAGACCAGCCCCGCAAGCCTGAGCTGCAGGGCCGCCGCCGCTTCCAGGTTCCCCGGCCACGGGTATGCCGCCGACAGCTTCACACAGCTAGTATATCAGCTTGACACTCCTATTGAGCGGCCCCTACCATGAAGGTCAAGCCGAGGTAGCTCAGCGGTAGAGCAACGGACTGAAAATCCGTGTGTCGGCAGTTCGATCCTGCCCCTCGGCACGCCCCCCTATTTTGGTATCCGATAGACGCCGTTTTGACGCCCGGCGTGGCCCTTTTGGTACGGGACGGAGGGGCGGGGATGGCAGTCCACTGGGTCGTGAACATGAGCTCCGTGTCCACTGCCGGCGCGCCGCTCGCGGCCTTGGCGGCGCTCGTCGCCCTCCTTGGCGTCGCCTGTGCCGATGACGTGATCCCTCTTGACGTGATCCCCCCGTGCACGCCCGTTGAGGGCTCTGTCATCGATCCCTGCAGACCGAGCGGCCGCCCATTCCATATAGACATACCCAACGTCCATGCAGACGGCGTGTGGAAAGCCGAGTACGCCTATGCAGAGGGTCATCTTGACCGTGGTTACCCTGAGGGCGTGGCGCATATCGTCATCCGTGCGACAACCCTTCCCGACACCATTCGCTGTAGGTTTGGAATGTCCCGTAACTTGCCCAGCGCGAGAGAAGGCGAGTGGCGAGGAGGAGACACCAGACTCCGTTGCTTTGTTGATGTTCGGGTCAATGAGTACATTGTCGGGAATGGCCCCGCCACTTTGACGATCCTGTATCTGAACGCTGCACACTTCGACTATGCACCGGACGGTGAACAGCCTTTGATCACGGACGTTGAGCACGCCATCGCGCAGGGAGGCACAATAGGGTATTTGCGTTTCCGGATGGCCATCAACGAGTGGGTCATGTTCCTCAGGCCGCCACGGGATGTTGCCGTCGAGGTTTGGGGCATAGGGAATCCGTGGGATGTGAGACAGCTGTTTGACGGGAGCATTGTAGCCATCAACCCTCTTTTCGAGGGCTCCCTTAATTGGATGATTAGGAGCGAGGCAGACATTCCCAGCTTTAAGGAGGCGAAAGAGCCCAAACCGCTGGAGGAGTTCGTCAGCGAGATAAAGGCGGCGCACGAAGAGCGAGTACGCGAGTACGACGGGCGCATTGGGGCCGATGAAGCTCTGCCGAAACTGGTCCAGCGCCCAAGCGACCTGCGCGAGTACCTTATGGCCGTGGGCGCCTACGACCACCCGGACGGCCCACCCGCGCAGCCCCCGCCGCCATAGCGCCCTGTCCCTCCCCCATGTGGCCCTTTTACGCGCCCCTGCCAACCTGTCCCGCCGCGCGAGGCCCGATTCAGCTACGCCGACATCCCTCCACGCACCGCCATGCTACCTATGGCGCGATCCTGCCCCTCGGCACGCCCCCCGGAATCGCCCCCTTGACCAGCGACGGACCACCCTGCCACCGCGCTATTGCCCCTGCGCCGTGCCCGCCGTTACCTTTCCGCTATGGACGACGACCGCAACCGGACCTCCCGCCGCACCGCGCTTCCGCTGGCATCGCTCGCCGCGGCCATGCCGGCGCATAGGGAAATCGCCCAATCCGGGGACTCGTTTCCCTCAGCGCATTTTCGTCTTGTAGCTGAAATGTGCCAAAGCAGCTACAAATCAATCACCAAACGAGTTCACCGGCTGGCTGCCGCTTCCCCCAGGGCGACGCACGGGAGACGGAAGGAGGCGTATCGCGCAGGGAAAACGCCGAAACCGGGGATTCGCCTCTCCCAGGGCATTATTGGCTTTGTAGGTGAAATGTGCCAAAGCAGCTACAAAACAAATCACAAGACGAATACGCCGCCAAGCAGCCGCTTCCTCGGAGCGCAATGGAGAGGTGTTGCCCAAGGGAATGCCCCGAAACCGGGGATTCGTGTCTCCCGGGGGCATTATTGGCTTTGTAGCTGAAATGTGCCAAAGCAGCTACAAAGCGAATCACAAGACGAATACCCTGCCGGGCCGCCGCTTCCCCCAATGCGATGCACGGGAGGTGGAAGCCCTTGGAGGCGGAATGGCGGCGTATCTCCCTCGCTTACCCCACCAGCTTCAGCTTGCGGAAGCAGCGGAACGTCTGTGGCGGGTCCATCCGGCGGCCGTAGACCGTGTGCGAGACCTCGCCCACGTACAGGTTGCCCTTGGAGTCCACCCCGAAGCCGTGCGGCGCGATGAACTGCGTCGGCCCGTCGCCGATCATGGCGTCGCCGATGCGCGCGAGGCGCTCGCCCGCCTTCGTGAAGGCGTTGAGCCGGTGCCCCACCATCGGGTAGTCGATGAGTTCCGTGTCCATCAGCATCTCGCCCACGTAGATGATGCCCTTCTGGTCCATGCACAGCGCCTGCGGGCGGTAGATGTTCTGCCAGATGGCCTGCAGGTTGCCGTTCCGGTCGAAGACCTGCAGCCGGTAGTTCTCCCGGTCGGTGACGTACACGTTCTCGTCGCTGTCCACCACGACGTTGTGCGGCACCTGGAACTCGCCCGGCTCCACGCCCGGCGCGCCCCAGGACACGATGTGCACCCCCTCCGAGGTGTAGCGGTGGACACGGCTGTTGCCGTAGCCGTCCGTGACGTAGACGTCGCCGGTGTTGGGGGAGACGGCCATGTTTGTGGGGCGGTTGAACGGCGTGCCGCTCCACTTCTCGGCGGCCTGGTTCTCGTCGCCGATGACCATGAGCAGCTCGCCCTCGCGGGAGTACTTCTTGATGCAGTGCTGGCTGTCGTTGACCGTGTAGATGAAGTTGTCCGGGCTGCAGTGGATGCCGTGGGCCCGCTGGTCGAACTCGCCCTCGCCCCAGGAGCGCAGGAAGTTGCCGTCCCTGTCCAGCACGATGACGGGGTGCGCGCCGCGATTGAGGATGTAGACGTTGTCGTCCTGGTCGACGGTGACGCCGGACGCGTCCGGGAACTCGTAGCCCTCCGGGATCTTGGGCCAGCCCTCCTCGGTCTCGTAGACGAACCGGTCCATGCCAATCCTGTCGGCCATGGCGCCCTCCTTGCGTGTCGTGTGCCTGAGCGAATGGAGTGGCTAGACTATAGTGGGCCGCGCACCGGCGGGCAAGGGCGAATGGTGACCCCGCCCGTTGACAGCCCTCGCGGGGGCTGGCTACACTTTCCCCACACCAAAAAGCAGCTATGGCGCGGTGCGCCAATGGCGTCGGGAGGAGAGACACATGGCTATCGAAATCACTGAGGAAATGGTGGAAGGCGTAAACACCGCGTTGGCCAACCGGGTGCCCTGCATCCTGGCCACGGCAGGCAGCGACGGCTGGCCCAGCATGGGCTACCGCGGCAGCATGATGGTGTTCGACGACGCCAACCTCGCCTACTGGGAGCGCTCCTACAAGGACGGCATCGCCCACATCAGGGAGAACCCCCAGGTGCTGGTGATGTTCCGCAACCCGGAGACGCGGCAGGCCTGGAAGTTCTACGGCACCGCCACCATCCACGAGTCCGGCGACACCCGCGAGGCGGTCTGGGACAAGACCGTGGAGCAGGAGCGCAACGCGGACCCGGAGAAGAAGGGCTTCGGCGTCGTGATCGAGCTTGAGCGGATCACCAACTACGGCGGCGCCGTCATGTCGGAGAAGTAGCCCTCACATAGCCGATACGCAGTGCCTACGGTATTCCCACGTCGAAGACGCGGGTCCGGGAGTACCGTAGGTACTGTTCTACAATGAAGTTCAGCGCTTTGCCGGCCATGGCAAAGTTGTCGCGCAGCAGGCCCATCGGCTCGGCGAGGCCTGCGGCATGGGCGGCGGCGTGCTCCCCGGCGGCCTCGTAGTGTCTGCGGCCGATGTCCGCGTACTCCTCCGCCGTCCGTCTCCCTCGACGTCCGCCGCGAATCCCGCGCTGCGCCGCGGCTGCCGCGCTGTTGGGAAAGATGCCCAGGATGAAGAGGCACACGTCCGCGATGCGTTTGAAGTAGCGGAACCGGTGCTCCTCGTCGACGGACGCGGCCAGCCGCGCCAGGCTGTCGATGTCCATGTCGCTGAAGCGCATCCGCCGCCACGTCCCGCGCCGGACGCGCACCGGCATCACGTAGCTCTCCACCCGCGTGAAGGACGCGAGCATGGCGGCGAGGTAGTCGGTCACCGTGGGCCTGGCGAGGAAGCCGCTGACGTTGTCCGTGTCGAAGACCACGACCGTCTCGCTGCCGGACCGCTCGAGGGTATGGCTGACGTTGCCAAGGTCCTTCTGGGCGCGCCGCAGCAGCACCTGGAAGTAGAGGGCGGGCGAGATGCGCAGCAACTCCTCGTCCGCGGCGGCCGCCTTCTCGAAGACGCGGCCGTCGGCGAGGATGGCGTCGCGGAAGCTGGGATCGCCGCGCACGAGCTGCTTCAGCCGCTCTGCGTCGAGGCCGCCCGCCTCCACCTCGTCCGCGATGAAGCGCAGGTCGGCCTCCGTGAGCTCCAGACCGTGGTCCTCGCGCTCAACCATGGGCTTTGACCGGTCCTCCGGCTAGGACAGGCTTACCGTGCTGGGATGGAAGACCTCCTCTACGGACACCCGGCTCGGGATGACCTTCTGGTCCAGGCAGGCCTGGATGATGGCCTCCATGGTCGTCCGGTTGGCCTCGATGCCGTAGGGAAGCGGGTCGCCGCCGAGGTCCTCGCCGTTGCGAACGATGGCCTGGTCGGCGTCCGACAGGTCCGTGCCCGCCTCCAGCTTCGCCATGTAGGAGGACTTGGCGGCCTTGAAGGTGTTGTAGAGCTCCTCCGCCAGCCACGGGTTCGCCGCCAGGTGCTCGTCCTTGACGACGACGGTGTGGTTGATGGGGTAGACGCCGGTGTCGTTGAAGAACTGCACGGCGGCCGCGCGGGCGCCGCCGATGAGGGGCTTCACGTCCTCCGAGTCCACGTTGCCGACGCCGATGCCCGCCGCAAGCTCGCCGGACACAAGCATGTCCGGCAGACTCGAACCTTCGGGCGCCGGCTGGACGTTCGGGGGGTACTCGTACTCCGCGACGTGCTCGTCGCCGGCCAGCACCCACGTGATCTTGTCGATGTCGACGCCGTAGCCCTGCGCGAGGATGCCGCGTACCCAGACGCCGGTGGTCACCGTCCACCCACGGACGCCCACCTTCTTGCCCTCCAGGTCCTTGGGGCTGGAAACGCCCACCTTGGTGTTGTGAACAATGGCCCCGTGGTGGAAGCCGCGCACCGGGAAGACGGGGATGGCGGTGATGGGCTTGTTGAAGGACTTGGCGCAAAGGTACGTTGAGATGGCCATCTCGGAGACGTCGAACTCCAGGCCGCGGATCATGCGCCGGAAGGCGTTGATGATGGGGCTCACCTCCACCCACTCCAGGGCGAGCTTGTCGTTGTTGAGGGAGCCTTCCACGATGTCCTTGGTGTGGCCGTAGTTGCCGGTGGCGGTCGAGAGTGTGAGGGCCATGGTGCATCCTCCTTTGCAAAGGGCGGCAAGGGTTTGGGAAATATGCTTGGCAAAGGTGTAGCAGAAAGCCCCTTGGGGGTCAACCCGCCGCGCACGTAGCCTGGAAAATTGTTTACAAGGACACCCCTGGGGCAGATACTGCTCTCAGAGGATTCAACGGTGTTACGTAAAGGAGTTGCGGGATGATTGTCGTCATGGGCCAGGGCTGCACGGACGCCCAGATCGAGGCCGTGCAGCAGGCCATCGAGAGCAAGCCGGGGTTCAGGGCTCCGGTCTGGCGCGGCGAGGAGCGGTCCGTCGTCGGCGTCATAGGCCACATCTACCCGGAGCTGCAATCGGAGCTGGAGCAGCTCTCGGGCGTGGTGGAGGTGCTGCGGGTCTCGAAACCGTACAAGCTGGCGGGGCGCGAATTTCACCCGGCGGACTCGCTCGTCAACGTCGGGGGTGTGACCGTCGGCGGTGCCGAGATGGTTGTCATGGCAGGCCCCTGCTCCGTCGAGGGCGAGGAGCAACTCCTGTCGACCGCCCGCATGGCCAGGGAGGCGGGAGCGCGCATTTTGCGGGGCGGCGCGTTCAAGCCCCGTTCCTCGCCCTACAGCTTCCGCGGCATGGGCGTCGAGGGGCTCAAGCTGCTGGACGAGGCGAGAGCGGAGACCGGCCTGCCGGTGGTGACCGAGGTCATGACCGCCGAGGACGTCGGGGTGGTCGCGGAGTATGCCGACATGCTGCAGGTGGGCGCGCGCAACGTGCAGAACTTCATCCTGCTGGACGAAGTGGGCAAGGTCGACAAGCCGGTCCTGCTGAAGCGGGGCTTTGCGACCACGTACGAGGAGTGGCTCCTCTCCGCCGAGTACATCCTGGCCGGCGGAAACCAGGACGTGATCCTCTGCGAGCGGGGCATCCGCACTTTTGAGGAGTACACGCGCAACACCCTGGACCTGGCGGCCATTCCCGTCATCAAGAGGCTGAGCCACCTGCCCATCGTCGCGGACCCGAGCCATGGCACCGGCCGCTGGCACCTCGTGCCGCCGATGGCGCTCGCCGCGGTGGCTGCGGGCTGCCACGGCTTGATGATAGAGGTGCACCCAAACCCGGACAAAGCGCTGTCCGACGGCCCCCAGTCGTTGACCTTCGAGAACTTCCAAAACCTGATGCACGGAATTCGAGCGGTGGCGGCGTCCCTGGGACGCGAGGTGGCCTCGCCGGTGGCGGCGGAGGCTGGCGGCTAGGCCGGACACCGCCGGCCGTGGAGACGCCATCGTTGACCCTTCCATAGCTGCGTGCTAGGATTCGCCAACTATGGGCCAAGGCTGTTTCGTGAGTGCCCCGTGAAACGTCTATGACCGTACTCGACGAACTTGCCCGTTTGCATTCCGACAAGCCTACTGTCGTATCCGTGGGCATGTTCGACGGCGTTCACAGGGGGCACCAGTACCTGCTCTCCCGCCTGAAAGAGGTAGCCTCCCAACGGGGTTGCTCGAGCGCCGTCATCACCTTCACCAATCATCCGCGCTCCGTGATGCGGCCTGACACGCGCATCCCGTTGCTGAACAGCGCGGAAGACAGGCTCCGGCTTCTGGGCGAGCAGGGCGTGGACCTGGTGGTGCCCCTCGGCTTCACGTTGGAGCTCTCATACTTGCGGGCCAGGGAATTCGTGAACGTCCTGCGATCAAGCCTGAACATGCAGGGATTGGTCATCGGGCCGGACTTCGCCTTCGGCTACCAACGGGAAGGCACGGCAGAAGTGCTGACTGCTCTTGGCGAGGAGATGGGATTCTTCGTAGACGTTGTACAGCCGGTGCAATTTGACGGACTCGTGGTCAGCAGCACGGAGGTGCGCAATTGCGTGGAGGCCGGGGACATGCAGCACGCCACCGCCATGCTGGGACGGGCCTTCGTTATTTCGGGCTACGTCGTCGAGGGTGACCGCCGCGGCAGGCTGATCGGCTTTCCGACCGCAAACGTTGCGGTTGAGCCCGGCTGCATAGTGCCGGGGCACGGCGTCTATGCGACATGGACGCGGGCAGACGGCAGGACCCACCTCTCGGCGACCAACATCGGCGTGCGGCCGACGTTTGGCGGAGGCGGACGGCAGGTCGAGACGCACCTGCTGGACTACGACGGCGACCTGTACAACGCCAAGCTGTGGGTGGCTTTCGTGCGGAAGCTGCGGGACGAGACCAGGTTCAGCGGCATAGGCGAGCTCACGGCACAGCTGCAGCGCGACGTGGCCGCGGCGAGAGGCATTTTGGACGAAGAGCGCGCCATGCTGCCGAGCGGCTGGTAGGCGCCTGCCGTAATTCGGTGCAGTCGTCCCTATCGTATAATGGGCGGAAGACCTGTACTCGTGTGAGGCAATGATGCCCCTATCGCAGGACACACTGAAGACGATCATGGAGCGTGGTGTCGCCGAGGTCATCGACGCCAACGAGTTCGTGCGGCTGCTGGAGCAGGACAGGCCCCTGCGTCTCAAGATGGGCTTCGACCCGTCCAGCAAGGACATCCACCTTGGCCACACGGTAGGGCTGCGAAAACTGCGGCAGCTGCAAGACATCGGGCACAAGGTCGTGCTCATTGTGGGCGACTGGACGGCGCAGATCGGCGACCCAAGCGGGGTCTCCGCCACCCGCCCTGTGCTCACGCATGAGCAGGTGCTGGAAAACGCGGATTCCTACATGCGCCAGTTTTTCAAGGTAGTGGACCAGGACCGGACGGAGGTGTTCTGGCAGAGTGAATGGTTCGGCAAGTTCACCCTCACGGACGTAGTGAGGCTGACCGGAAGCTTCACCGTTGCGCAGATGATCGCCCGCGAGGACTTTCGGCGACGCTGGGACCAGAACCGCCCCATCGCCATCACGGAACTGCTGTACCCGCTGCTTCAGGCCTACGACTCCGTCATGGTGGAGGCGGACGTCGAGTTCGGCGGCACCGACCAGAAGTTCAACCTGCTCATGGGCCGGGAGCTCCAGGAGATGCGTGGTCAGCGGCCGCAGCAGTGCTTCATGGTGCCTGTGCTTGAGGGCTTGGACGGCGTTCAGAAGATGAGCAAGAGTCTCGGAAACTACATCGGCGTGGACGAGCCGCCGGAGGAACAGTTCGGCAAGACGCTCTCGTTGCCGGACTCCCTCATCGTCTCCTACTTCAAGCTGATCACCGATGTGCCGAACGCTGAAATCGACGAGATGGCCGAGGCGATGGAACGCGGAGCCGTGAACCCGATGGAGTTCAAGAAGCGCCTCGCCCGCGAGGTCGTGACGACGTACTGGTCGGCGGAGGACGCTGACGCTGCCCAGCAGCACTTCGAGCAGACGGTGCAGCGCGGGCAGGCGCCGGACGAAGCGCCCACAATGTGGTTCGCGCTGCCTAGCGACGTGTCCGGTGCGGTCGCCCTGTCCTTGGAGCCCGGCGGGGAGAAGACATTGGTGTCCTTGGCGACGGTGGAGTTCCTGTACCACCTGCATGAGCCGTTTGGGTTGGCCCAGAGCCGCAGCGCAGCCAAGCGGCTGGTGGCACAGGGCGCGGTGGAGGTGGACGGCGAGCGCGCGGGCGACTTACTCTCCGTCAGGGACGGCTCCGTGGTGCGCGTGGGCAAACGCCGTTACCTGCGGTTGCTGGAAGACCGGAGCTAGGCGACGGATTTCGTAGTCGCCCCTTTGTCCGCAGCCCTCAGCCGCCTGATTCCGCCTTCCATCGCTGAAGTCGCTATGCTACCATCGATACGGCGAATTCCCGTTCAATGCAAAGGAGGCCCGTAGTGAACTTGCGCATTCCCGGCCCCACGCCGTGCCCGGAGGACGTGCTCTTGGCGGGGGCCCAGCAGATGATTGACCACCGGGGTCCGGAGTTTGCCGAGATCATTGCCAGGGTGCACACCGGCCTCCAGACCATCTTCAGTACGAAGAACGACATCGCCATCCTGACCGCCTCCGGCACGGGCGCCATGGAGGGGGCTATCGTCAACACGCTCTCGCCGGGCGACCGGGTGCTCAGCATCAGTATCGGCGTATTCGGCGACCGGTTCGGCCAGATCGCCGAGGCCTACGGGGCGGAGGTGGTGAAGCCGGCCATCGAGTACGGCACGGCGGCCGACCCGGACATGATCGACGCGGCGCTGGCCGACGACCCTGCGATCAAGGCCGTGCTGGTCACCCATAACGAGACCTCAACGGGTGTCACGAACGACATCGCTTCCATCTCCAAGGCCGTCAGGGCGCACGACCGGCTGCTTCTGGTTGACGCCATCAGCAGTGTGGGCTGCATCCCTGTCCAGACGGATGCATGGGACCTGGACGTGGTGGTTACTGGCTCGCAGAAGGGGTTCATGGTGCCCCCCGGCCTCGCGTTTGCGGCCGTTGGGCCTAGGGCGCGGGAGGCAGCTAAGACGGCGACCATGCCCCGCTTCTACTTCGACTTCGAGAAGGCATTCAGCTACTTCCAGCAGGGACAAACACCATGGACGCCGGCGGTGTCCGTGCTGTTCTCGCTGGACCTCGCAATACAAAAGCTCCTGGATGATGGCATGGAGGCCGTCTACACCAAGCATGCCAAGATCGCGTCGGACGTGCGGGCCGGCGTGAAGGACCTGGGGCTGGAGCTCTTCCCCAGGGACGAGGCCACCGCGTCCAACACCGTGACCGCCGTGAAGGTGCCGGAGGGCGTGGAGCTTGCGAAGCTACGTGGCCTCCTGCGCACTGACAGGAACGTGGTGGTGGCGGGCGGGCAGGGATCGCTCAGCGGTAAGATTTTCCGCGTCGGCCACATGGGCCACATTACGGAGGACGACGTGGCAGACGTCATGGAGTCGCTGGCGGCGGTGCTGCCCCAGACCGGCTTCCCTGTGGGGGCTTCAGCCGGTTAAGTCGTCGCACGCTCCAGGAGCAAGTGGTGCGGGAGCTCCGACCGGCAGGGCGGCCGTAACCGACTGAGAGAAGGCCAAGCGCACGTGAAAGTCCTCATCACCGATCCCATTCACCAGGAGGGCATGGACATTCTGGAGGCCCAGCCGGGCCTTACTATTGCGCGCCTGTCTCGCGCCCCTGAGGCAGAGCTTCTCGAAGCCGTGGCCGACGCCGACGCCCTCATCGTCCGAAGCGAGACGCAGGTCACCTCCGCCGTCATCGAGGCGGGCGCAAGGCTGCAGGTTGTTGGGCGCGCGGGCGTCGGCGTCGACAACATCGACGTGGACGCCGCAACTCGGCGGGGCATCGCCGTCGTCAACGCGCCCTCGGGCAACACCATCGCCGCGGCGGAGCACACCATCGCCATCATGCTCTCCATGGCGCGCAACATCCCGCAGGCGAACGCGTCATTGCGTGAGGAGAAGTGGAACCGGTCCTCCTTCATCGGCACCGAGGTAAAGGGCAAGACGCTGGGCATCATCGGCCTTGGCCGCGTCGGGTCTGAGGTGGCCAAGCGGGCGGTTGGCATGGAGATGCGCGTGCTGGGCTACGACCCCTACCTGGTGCCGGAGCGCGCCTCGCGGCTGGGCGTGGAGATCGCCACGTTCAACGAGGTGCTGGCCGAGAGCGACATCCTGACGTTGCACACGCCCCTGACGGACACGACCAAGAGCCTCATCGGGCCGGACGAGCTGGCGCGAATGAAGCCGGGGGCCCGCTTAGTGAACGTCGCCCGCGGCGGGTTGGTTGACGAGGCGGCGCTGATAGAGGCGCTCGACGAGGAAAGGCTGGCGGGCGCCGCCGTGGACGTATTCGTCGACGAGCCGCTCAAGGACTTCACCATCGCCAAGCACCCCAAGATCGTCTGCACCCCGCACCTTGGCGCGTCGACGGAAGAGGCGCAGGTGGGCGTCACGCTGGAGGTCGTCGACCAGGTGCTCACGGTGCTTCGAGGGCAGCCCGCCCGCTTTACCGTGAACGCTCCGCTTGTCTCCCAGGAGGTGCATGAGCTGCTGGAGCCCTTCCTCTCCGCAGGCGTGGACGTAGGCAAGATCGCCATCCAGATGGCGGAGGGGCTGCCAACCGCCGCGACCATCGTCTACCACGGCGAGCTCGCAAGCGGGGAGACGGGCCCGCTGCGCGCGGCGGTGCTCATGGGCCTGTTGCAGCCCGGCCGGGAAGAGCGCGTGAACCTGGTGAACGCTGGCTTGCTGGCCGAGGAACAAGGATTGCGCGTGGTGGAGGAAAAGGACCCGGCCAGGGAGGACTTCGCCAATGAACTCATCGTCCGGTTGGCCACAACCGCCGGCGAGGCCGTCGTCGGTGGCACGCACCTCCGCGGCCAGACACACGTCACGCGGCTTGGCGAGCACCACATGGACGCCATCATCGACAGCCCGTACCTGCTGGTGATAGAGAATGAGGACCGACCCGGAATCATTGGCGCCGTCGGCAGCCTCGCGGGCCAGCACGACATCAACATCAGCTTCATGGAAGTTGGCCGGGTCCGGACGCGGGGCCGCGCGACAATGGTGGTCGGCCTCGACGACCCGATGCCGGATGCCCTGCTGGACGAGTTGGTCAAAACGCCCGCCATCACCTCCATCCGCCTCGTGCGCCTCTAGCTCCACCCTTGGTACAATTCCCGCAGGAGAAGCGGAGGTAGCCCCGCCCATGCCAGACGGCATTCAGTACATCTGCCCCGAATGCGGCGCCGGCCACTCCCAATGGATGGGCTTCTGCTACGCCTGCGGCTCCGGCCAGCCCCTGATTGAAGCCGCACCGCAGACGGCCGTCTTCTCGTCCGCGAAGGCACGCACACACACCTCCCGCCGCGCCACGACGTCCTCCGGTCCCGTGGAGCTTGCCGGCGTCTCCGTCGACGACGATCCGCGCATCGTCCTGCCTTTACCCGAGCTCAATCGCGTACTTGGCGGGGGACTTGTGCCCGGCTCCGTTGCGCTCCTGGCCGGCGACCCCGGCATCGGCAAGTCGACGCTCATGCTGCAGGTGGCGGGTGCGCTGGCGCCAAAGGGCGCGCTTGACGACGGCCGGGGACCGGTGCTCTACATCGCTGGCGAGGAGTCGGCGGCACAGGTGCGCATGCGGGCGCAGCGCCTGGGCGTAGGCGGCCGAAACCTTCTGCTCTCCAACGAGACCGACGCAGTCGACGTGCTTGGCTGGATGGACCGCGTTCAGCCGTGCGCGGTGCTGGTGGACTCGATACAGACGCTGCACTCGGACGCCTCCAACTCCGCGCCGGGCAGCGTGACCCAGATCCGGGAGGCCGCCCGGCTGCTCATCGCGTGGGCGAAGACCAACCGCACGCCGGTGATCATCGCCGGGCACGTGACCAAGGACGGAGACGTCGCAGGGCCGCGCGTGCTGGAGCACATGGTCGACGTGGTGCTCTACCTTGAGGGCGAGTCGATGGGCGCCCTCCGCCTCCTGCGCAGCGAGAAGAACCGGTTCGGCTCCACAAACGAGGTTGCGCTGTTCCAGATGGAGAACACCGGGCTGGTGGAGGTGCCTGACCCCTCCAGGCAACTGCTGGCGCACCGCCACGGGTCGGTGACCGGCTCCGTGCTGACGCCGGCGCTACAGGGCACGCGGCCGATGCTGGTGGAGGTGCAGGCGCTGACCGCGCCCGTGGTCGGTCCGACGCCGCGCCGCGTGGCCAACGGCTTTGATGGCAGTCGGCTCGTCATGCTGGCCACGGTGCTCAGCCGCAGGTCAGGCGTGCCGTTGGGGTCACAGGACGTGGTGGTCAACGTGACCGGCGGGCTGCGGGTCAACGACACCGGCGCCGACCTGGCGCTCGCGCTGGCAATGGCATCCAGCTTCCGCGACCAGCCGCTGGACGCGGGCATCGCGGCGGTGGGCGAAGTAGGGCTGGGCGGCGAGGTCAGGCCAGTGGCGCAACTGGGTCGGCGACTCCAGGAAGCGGCCCGCCTGGGTCTGCGGCGCGTGGTCACGGCGTCGGCCGCGGAAACGGACCCGTTGGACACCGGGGACATCCAGGTGGTGCGAGTCTCGACCGTGTCGCAGGCTATCCGCGAGCTTTTCCCCCGGCGACGCCCGGCCAATGGCGCGGGGACGGCCTCCCGCGCCATCGACATCGACGTGGAGGCGCCCGCATGAACGACCTGACGGCAAAGCGTGACCGGCTCCACGACATCCTGCGCGACATGGGCTCGGTCATCGTCGCCTACTCCGGCGGCGTCGACAGCACGCTGCTGGCCGTAGCGGCGTGGGATACCCTGGGCGACCGCGCGCTGGCGGTAACGGCCGCATCGCCGTCGCTGGCGCCGGAGGAGTTGGAGGACGCGCGCGCCTACGCCGAGCAGTTCGGCTTCCGCCACCGAATCGTCGAGACCCACGAGGTTGATGACCCTCGATACGCCGCCAACGACGGCGCACGCTGCTACTTTTGCAAGGTGAACCTCTACTCCGTGCTCCGGCCTCTCGCCGAGTCTGAGGGGTTCGCGTGGATTGCAAACGGCACCAACGTAGACGACCTCGGCGATTACCGGCCCGGCATCGCGGCTGGGAAGGAGCACGGCGCGCGCAGCCCGCTGCTGGAGGCGGAGTTGACCAAAGACGACATCCGGGCGCTGTCCAGGGAACGCGGCCTGCCCTCATGGGACAAGCCCGCGCAGGCGTGCCTCTCGTCGCGCATCCCCTACGGCACCGAGGTCTCGGTGGAAGCGCTGACCCGCGTGGCCCGCGCCGAATCGCACCTGCGCGCGCTGGGGTTCCGGCAGCTCCGGGTGCGGCACCACGACACCATCGCTCGCATTGAGGTCGGCCCGGAAGAGTTTACCGCGCTGGCCGACGGCGCGGTGCGGCAGGGCGTCGTGGAGCGCTTCCGGGAGCTGGGCTACCTCTACGTCACGCTGGACCTGGCGGGCTACCAAATGGGGAGCCTGAACCGGGCCCTCGGCAAGGGCTAGCCCAACCTTCCCCTTAGACAACCCTACGCGGCACAGATACACTACCCTTATGGCTAACATCATCCTCACCGGGTTCATGGGCACCGGCAAGACGGCCGTCGGGCAGGAGGTCGCGCGGCAGCTTGGGTGGCCGTACGTCGATACGGACGACGTGTTGGAACGCATCGCGGGGAAGTCAATCGAGGCGGTGTTCGCCGAGGACGGCGAGGACGCCTTCCGGCGGCTGGAGGCGCAGGCGCTCGCCGAGGTCTGCTCCGGCGACCGGCAGGTGATCTCCACCGGCGGCGGCATGGTCAAGGCGCAGGGCAACCGTACACTGATGCGCGCCTCGGGGTTCGTCGTATGCCTGGAAGCGACGCCGGAGACGATCGTGCGGCGGCTGTACCCGGACGGCGCCAGACAGGGTGCGGTGCGGCCGCTGCTCGCCGGGCCCAACGGCGAGACCCCGTTGGAGCGCGCGCAGACGCTGAAGGCGGAGCGGGCCGCCGCCTACGCGCAAGCCCACTGGACGGTGCACACGGACACCCTCTCCATCACTGATGTGGCGCAGGAGGTGCTGCGTGCCGCCAGGACCATCGGGGGCGTTGACGGCGTGCCGGCGGCGGACGACCCGGACTTGGCAGCGGTCGTGCGGGCGTCGTCGCACTCCTGCCCCATCTTCGCGGGCACGGGCGTGCTGGACCGGCTCGGCGAGATGTGCCGGATCGTCGGGCTGACGACCACGGCCTACCTCATCTCGGACAGCAACGTCTTCTACACCCATGGACGCCGGGCGCAGATAGCGCTGGAGTCCTCGGACATCCCGGTGCACACCTTCGTCGTGCCCGCGGGCGAGAACTCCAAGAGCCTGGAGACGCTGGAGACCGTGTACCAGTGGCTGGCCGAGCAGCGTGCGGAGCGCGGCCACTTCGTCGTCGGGCTTGGCGGCGGCGTCGTGGGCGACCTCGCGGGCTACGCGGCGGCCACGTTCAACCGGGGGCTGCCGCTGGTGCAGGCCCCAACGTCGATGGCGGCCATGGTGGACGCCTCCATCGGCGGCAAGACGGCGGTCAACCTGGAGGCCGGCAAGAACCTCGTCGGCGCGTTCCACCAGCCGCGCATGGTGGTTGCCGAGGTGGAGACGCTGCACTCGCTGCCGGAGCGCGAGCTGGCGTCCGGCTGGGCCGAGGCGATCAAGCACGGCCTCATCCTCGACGCCGGTCTCTTTGAGACCTTCGAGGGCCACGCGGACGCCATACAGCGACTGGAACGGCCCATCGCCGACGACGTGGTGCGCCGCAGCATGGCCGTCAAGGCCGACGTGGTCAGCCGCGACGAGCGCGAGACGCTGGGCCTGCGCATCCTGCTGAACTACGGCCACACCATCGGGCACGCGCTGGAGGCCGCGACGGAGTACGGCGAGTTGCTCCATGGCGAGGCGGTGGCCATCGGCATGACGGCGGCGGTGCGCATCAGCCGCTGGATGGGCCTCATCGACGACGACCTGGTCGAGCGGCAGGACGCGCTGCTCCGGCGCTTCAACCTGCCGACCTCGTTCCCCGGCGCAGACCGCGACGCCGTGCGGCGCGCCATGAGCGTCGACAAGAAGACGGCGGCGGGCTCCATCCGCTGGGTGCTTCTGGAGGGCCTTGGCCGGTCCGTCACCCGCAACGACGTGCCCGCCGAGGTCGTCGAGGCAGCGCTGGAGGCGGTGACGTAGCCGCCTCCGTTTCCCCCTCCGAGAGCCTCAGGACGACCCTTCGACAAGCTCAGGGCGAGCGGCAGGCTAGGTTTAGCGGAAGAGGTCCATCGACGGGTCCCGGATGATCACTTCCGCACCCTCGTCCGACACCTCGTAGGGCAGCCCCCGCACAATCGTCACCGGCACGCCGATGGTCTTGCGCGTCACCAGCTCCGCCGCGCCCGCCGCCTCGTCCGCAATGGCGGAGATCGAGACCTGCAGCGTCCGGCCGTCCCGGTCGACCATCCCCCGGTAGTCCTTGAGCGGCGCGATCCCCGCCGAGCCGATGGCGACGTCCGTTGTGCCCACGCGCCACGGGCGGCCAAAGGTATCCGAGATAATGACGGCGACGGTGCGGTCCGTCCGCTCCCGGATGGCGTCGCGGAGGCGGCGCGCGGAGGCGTTGGGGTCCCTCGGCAGCAGGCAGAGGACGTCGTCGCCGGGGACGTTGGAGGCGTCCACGCCGGCGTTTGCGCACACCAGGCCATGGTGCGTCTCCGTGATGAGCACGCCGCGCTCCATGCGCACGATGCGGCGGCTTTCGCGGAGGACGACCTCGACGTGGCGGGGGTCCTTCATCTCGCCGGCGATGGTCAGGGCGAGGGGGCTGGGCTCCACGTCCGCCAGCCGCACCAGCGCTCCCTCCGCCTTGGAGACCACCTTCTGCGTCACGACGACCACATCGCCGTCCTCGATGGGCGTGCCCTGGGCCTCGGCGGCGGCGATGACGATGCCGGGCAGGTCGTCGCCCGGCTGGATCTCAGGCACGCCGGTGACGCCGATGACGCGGAACTCCGGGTAGGTTGCCAATGCCCTCTCCCTGTAATGCAAATGCTGGTGCCAGAGACTGTAGCCGTGCGGTGCGCGGGCCGCAAGGGGCGGGGGCACGGCGCTTGCCCGCACACTGGGCCCAAGTGTGCCCCCACTCCCTATCCGGCGAGGGAGAATTGTCTTTGAGTTCCTGTAGCTGGGCTGAATTGATTTGTTTTTCGTCTTGTAGCGGAGATGGCACATTTCAGCTACAAGACGAAATTTTTTCATCCAAGACAAACAATTCGCGAACCTGTTGCGGGCAAGAGGTCCGAGTGCGTCCTTGATTTGGAGGGCCACGATGTGCGCGTTCATGTGAAGAGGGTAGCGAGGGAGGTGGGACTGCGGCCAGGGATTGGTGTCAGGGTCGCGACCGATGGACGCGGGGTTTCTGGATACCGGCCCCGTATCGGGGTACGGGGGGGACCATGCGCCGGTATGGGGGGTGGGGGGTGTGCGGGGCCGAAGTGTTTCCGCGTCCGGCATAGCTGCAGGGATTCGTCTTGCTTTTCGTGTTGAAGCTGAGTTGGCACGTTGCAGATACAACACGGATATTACCCGAGGGGAAGCGAATCCCGGCCGGCGTCCGCTTCCCCCACCCCAGCC
>DAOUJQ010000017.1:0-90571 GCA_034422455.1 Dehalococcoidia bacterium | reverse complement strand
AGCGCCACCGTGAAGGTCTCGTCCTCCGTGTCGGCGTCCTGGGCCGTGGTGATGATGCCCGTGCCGCTGGTCTCCCCGGCGGCGATGCTGATGCTGCGGGGAGAGCGGTAGTCGTTCGATTCCGCCGTGCCGTCCGTCACCGTCAGGCGGATGGTCACCCGCTGTTCCAGCGCCGTCGACAGCCTTGCGGTCACCGTCACCGGCAGGCCCTCGTCCACCCGGCTGCTTGGCGAGACCGACAGCGAAACGGTGTTGGCGGTGGGGGCGTGGTAGCGCGCCAACGCGAACTCGTAGGTCTTCCCGCTGTGGGCGAACCCGGCAGCCACGATCTTCCCGTCGTCCTGCAGCACGGCCCCGTAGGCCCGGTCGTCGCCGGGGCCGATGGGCGTGGTGACCTTGCCGCCGGTGCCGAAGTCGGTGTCCAAATCCCCGTCTTCCGTGTAGCGCACCAGCGCGAAATCGAGAGGGCGAGCCGCGCCGCCGGCCGTGTTGCCGGCCCACCCGGCGAGCACGATCCTCCCGCCGCCCTGCAGCAGCAGCCCATACGCTATGTCGCGGTGGTCACTCATGGGGGTGGTGACCCAGCCGGTCCTGGTCGAGCCGCTGACCGTGCCGAAGTCCGTGTCCAGGGCACCGTCGGCGCTGTAGCGCGCCACCGCGAAATCGTAGTCGCCCGAGATGACGGCGGCCCCGGCCGCCACGATCTTCCCGTCGGACTGGAACGCAACGGCAAGGGCCGTGTCATCGGCGGAGGACATGGTGGTGGTCACGTAGCCGTCCTTGACGTTGTTGCCGTCCGCGTCGCCCCCGAAGCTCGTGTCCAGCGACCCGTCGGTGTCGTAGCGCGCCACCGTGAAGTCCCCTTTGGCCCCTCCGCCCACCACGATCTTCCCGTCCGACTGAATCGCCACCGCGCGGGCGCGGTCGTTGCTGGTGCCGAAGTCCGTCGTGACCTTGCCGTCGCTGTCGAAAGAGGTGTCCGGGACCCCCATGCTGGTGTAGCGCGCGATGGCGAAAGCGTTGCTGGTGCCGTTGTGGGCATACCCAACGACTACAATCGTCCCGTCGGTGTGCACGGCGACCGCATACGGCCTGTCCTCGCCGGAACTGAAGTCGGTCGTGACCTTGCCGCCGGTCCCAAAGCCCGTGTCCAGGGACCCGTCAGAGTTGTAGCGGGCCACGGCGAAGTCCTTGGCAGTCCCCTTGTTGCTGCGGCCGGCCGCCACGATCTTCCCGTCGGACTGCACCGCAACTGCTTCGCCGTGATCGCTGGCGCCGGAGTTGAAGTCGGTGGTGACCCTGCCGTCTTTGCCGAAGCCGGTGTCCACGGTCCCGTCGGAGTTGTAGCGCGTCAGCCCGAAATCTATGGCGCTCCCGGTGGTGACGTCCCCGACCATGACCAGCTTCCCGTCGGACTGCAACGCCACCCCATAGCCGTAGTCGGTGCCGGAGCCGGCGGCGGTGGTGACCACCCCGCTGCTCCCGAAGCTGGTGTCCAGGACCCCCGCGCTGCTGTAGCGCGTGAGCGCGAAATCCTCGTGAGTCCCGTTGTGGCCGAACCCGGCCAGCACGATCTTCCCGTCGCTCTGCACCGCCAGCGCAGAGGCCTCGTCATTGTCGGAGCCGATGGGGGTGGTGGCCACGCCGCTGGTCCCAAAGGTCGTGTCCAGGACCCCTGCGGCAGTGAAGCGCCCCACCGCGAAATCGTAGTCGTTCCCGGTCCCGGTATAGACGTATCCGCCGATCAGGACCGTTCCGTCGCCCTGCAACAGCATGGCAAGGCCGGTGTCGCTTCTGGTCCGCATGGAGACGTCGTAGCCGGTCTTGGGTGAGCCGCTGCCGAACGTGGTGTCCAGGGCCCCGCCGGCGGTGTAGCGCGCCAGCGTGAAATCGGTGAATCGCGGGGCAGGATGCGAGCTATACCCTCCCGCCAGCACCTTCCCGTCGGACAGCACCGCCACGCCGTGAATTCGGTCGTTACTGTTGCCGGAGGCGAAGTCAGTCGTGACCTTGCCGTCGCTGTCGAAGGTGGTGTCCAGGACCCCCGCGCTGGTGTAGCGCGCGATGGCGAAATCGCGGTTGTTTCCGCTTACCTTGGTGGACCCGCCTACCACGATCTTCCCGTCGGTGTGTACCGCCAACGAAGTGGCGGAGTCGTCGTCGGAGCCGATGGGGGTGAGGACCCAGCCGTTCTTGATTTGGCCGGTTCCTGAGCCGAAGGTGGTGTCCAGGGCCCCGGCGGCGGTGTAGCGGGCGAGGATGAAATCCCTGTTGGTCCCGTTGTGGCTGTTCCCTGCCACCAGGATCTTCCCGTCGGACAGCACCGCCATCGCGCGGATCTCGTCGTGGCCGGAGCCGATGGCGGTGGTGACCTTGCCGTCGGTCCCGAAATCGGTGTCCAGGACTCCGTCGGCGGTGTAGCGAGCCAGGGCGAAATCGAAGTTGGCCGCGCTGCCCGTGTAGCCAGCGGCCAGGATCTTCCCGTCGGACAGCACCTCCACCGCATAGGCGGTGTCTTCATTGCCAAAGTCGGTAGTGACCTTGCCGTCCCCGTCTCCGAAGGTGGTGTCCAGCGTCCCGTCGGAGTTGTAGCGCACCAGCGTGAGGTCCAGGTCGCTCCCCGCTAAGCTGCTACCCGCCGCCACGATCTTCCCGTCGGACTGCACCGCAAGCGCGTTGATTTTGCTCTGGGCGGAGCTGACGCTGGAGGTGACGATGCCGTCGCCGCCGAAGGACACGTCCAGCGAGCCGGCGGTCGTCGACTGGGCGTGGACGGGCACGGGCGGCGTCTGAGGGCCGACGGCGATGGCGAGGGCGGCCGTCAGCAGCAGCCAGGGCCGGAGCAAGAAGAATGCCCGCCTCATGACGGGCCTCGGCACGGCGGAGAGGAAGCGGCAGAACATATGCTCCGGGGGGGGGGGGGTAACGAACATCGCCGCCTCCCGAAGGAGGCGTAGAACCGAAATGGCTTCGCCTGGTTTCCTCATCCGGTCCTACTGCCCTGCCGGGTTTGTTGCCGGGGTCCGGCGCGTCCTCCGGCGGCGCACTGCAGATGCCGCGGGGCCCATCAACGGACTGACACGTTTCGCAGACACGCTTTAGGCAGTGTACGGAATCGTAAATAACGTGTGGGTAAACGCGCGGGGCAGTTAGATAACGCAGTAATAACTTTGGTGAAATTCGCTGGAATTAGCCTGCACGGGTACCGTCGCCAGGAGGCGTCACGAGTCGTCAAAGTAGAGGTTGATGACCTCTATCACCTCGTCCTCTTCGATGTCCCCGGCAAAGTAGTCGTTCACCGCCGCCAGGACCTCGTCGAAATCGATCACCCCGTTCCTGTTGGCGTCGTATGCATGGTAGGGCGCCTCCGTAACGGCGATTTCCACGATGATGATCGTGCCCGTGCCCGCTGTGTCAGTGGCGGTGACGTTCACGCTGTACGAGTCCCCCAGCGTCAGATCGACTCCCTCCCGCACGCGGACCTGGCCGGTGTCCTCGTCGACGGCGAAGAGGGCGGCGTCCTCCCCGCTGAGGGAGTAGGTGATGCCGAGGTCATCGGGGTGGGTTGCGATCACCGGCTCGCCGACAGGGTCTCCCGCCTTGGCGTTCTCGAAGGCCTCGCGCTCCGTCCGGAAGCCCTCGGCGAACTTGGGGGCGACGGGTGCGGGGCCAAATCCGCCGAAGCCGCCGCCGTTATTTGTCGGCGGAGGCGGCGGTGGGGGCCGGGGACGGCCCTCCACGGTGATGAGGACCTCGACGGTGTCGTCGATGGTTGTGTCGGGGGAACCGTCATGGACGGAGACCTCGACCTTGTACTGCACCCCTTCAGTGCTGCTGTCGAAATGGGCATTGGTCTGAAGGTGGCCCGATGAAGGATTGATGTCAAAAGCGTACTCGTCAGGGCCGCCCAGGCTGTACGTCAACCGGCCCCCGCCGATGCGCCTGGCGGTGACCGGCGCCCCGGCGTTGCTTCCGGCGGGCGCGCCGGTGCGGACCGTCCGGTGCAGCGGGCGGTGATAGGGAAACCTGGGCTCGGCAACGGGGGTCACCTTGAGGATGGCATCCATGCCCCCGCCCTGGGAGGTGGTGACGTAGAGGGAGCCGTCCGGCCCCATCACCGGCGAGCGGAGCCGGCCATAGTAATTCAGCCCATAGGCATGATCGAGCTCCGGCACGACGAATTCGCTCCTCAGACGGCCGCCTGAGTCGAAATCGAAGACCCGGAGCGTCCTGTCCCTGAGGGAGGCGACGGCCAGCATTCCATTCCACGGGCCCCAGTTGCTCCCCTCCAGGAAGACGCCGCCGCTGGCGGCGATGGTTGGATAGCCGGACGACCACTTCGCCTCGACGGCATCCGGGTACTTCTCGGTGTCGGTCATGGGTACAAAGTCGTCGTGCTCGGAATAGTCGTCCCCAGACCTGGGGTCCCAGCCATAGTTCCTGCCGGGGACCAGCACGTTGATCTCATCGTCCCTGTCGGGGCCATGCTCCACGGACCACATCTGCCGCGTGCCGGGCCGGCGCGCCAGGCCCTGCACGTTCCGGTGGCCGTACGTGTAGACCAGCGGCGACCCGGGAGGCGAGCCGGAGGCCGAAAAGGGGTTGCCGGGCGCGCCCTCGCCGGTGGCGGCGTTGACGCGCAGCACCTTGCCCCCCAGCGACATCAGGTCCTGCGGATGACCCCCCTCCAGCGCGTCTCCGGTGGTTATCCAGAGGTAGCCGTCCGGTCCGAACCGCAGCCGGCAGCCGCTGTGCATGCTATTCGAGGGAATGCCCCCGACGAGGGGGTTGTTGGCGCGGGTGGCCGCGGTGTAACCGGCGTTGACCGTCCAGGCGATGACCTGCACCTCGTCGTCCTCGTCCGTCTCATCGCCGATTGGCCCGTCCGTGTGGGCCTGGCAGGTGTAGAAGCGCCGGTTGGAACTGAAGCTCGGGTCGACGACGATGGACATCAGCCCCGCCTCCTGCCCCTTGGACAGGTCGGTCATGTCCGCCATGATGGGCTGCTCTGTGCCGTTTGTGCGCCGGGCGCTAATGTGCCCCCCGCGCTGCGTGAAGAGCATGGTCCCGTCCGGCGTGAAGGCCAGGTCCCAGGGGATGGAGAGGCCGGTGACGACCTCCTCGACCTTGACCGGCCGCGGGGTTTTCTCCGCTCCTGCGCGGGCGGAAACGCGCACCAGGGTCGTGGGCTCCGCGAATTCGGTTGCGTGGTCAAAATACGTGGCCCTGACGCGCAGGTGCATGCCCGCGTCGGCGGGCCGCGGAATGTAGGAATTTGTGACCGCGTCCTCGATCGTGCTCCAGCCGCCGGAACTGCTCCGGGACCGGCTCCACTCCCACTGTGCGGAATCGAGCACGCCGTCCGGGTCTACGATCCGTGCCCTGACGACGCTGGCCACGTAGGGTTGCGTGGGCAGGATGGTGAGGGAGCCCGGCTCATCGACGTTTTCGATGTTTATCTGGACGGAGATGAAGACGTCTAGAGTGTCGTCCGGCTGGCCGTTGGCATCCTTGCCGTCATGGACTTCCAAGGTGAAGACGAAGGCGGGGTGATCCAGTTGCTCGAAGTTGAACCGGGACCTGGTGCGCAGCTGGCCGGTGGAGGGCACGATCTGAAAGAGGTCAGCGTTGTGGCCGGTGATCGAGTAGGTGAGCGGGTCGCCGTCATCGTCCGTTGCGGCTATGGGCGCGCCGATGTTCCTGCCGGCGGGCGTATTCTCCGCAACTTTGCGTAGACCCTCCTCGTCGGACGGGAAATACGGGTCGTTGTTGGTCTGCGCGTGGAGCGGCGGCGGAAAGGGCGACGAAAGCAGCAGGGCCGCGAGCAGCAGGAGCGCGCACCATGCGGCGGCCCGTGCGATGGCGGGAATGCCGTGGATGCCGTTGTTCTGCAAATCGCGTAACCTCAGGCAACGTGATGGCGGAAGCGCCACATGTATCCCACTTCGTAGGATAGGAGCCATGGAATAACTTTGGGGTAAAGTTGGCACTCATTTTCATAACCATATGGTAACGTGCGGGCAGACAGCAAAAGTATGCCCAAGTCCGCCCAGCCCCACGAAGCCGAAGGTGAACAACGCCGCTACCCCCCTGGTATGCCGCACCGGGGGCGCTCGGCCACCGTCTCCCCGCGGGCGTTGAACATGCGGTTGCCCACCTTCAGGTCGTTGGCCCACGAGGGCACCAGCCCCCAGCGCATGATCGCGGCGCGACGATTGAGAGGGAGGACCGGCGGGGGGTCAATTGGGTGGCGGCGGACTTCCTGGATACCGGCACGCGCCGGTATGGAGGGGTTGAGGGCGGCGAGAGTGCGTGGCGGTCGGGCCACCCCACACCTCGCCCTCCCCTCTGGGTTCCCCTGCCCCCGTATCGGAGTACGGGGCAGGCTCCGCAGGGGCAGCGCAGGGGCGACGAGATGTGGGCTGTCGCTGACATGAGATAGAATCGCCTGAAACGTTGTCGGTGACCGAGAAGGGGGTGTTGGTATGCCTGTGTATGAGCGGGGGGATGTGCGGATCCGGTACGAGGAGGTGGGATCCGGGTTTCCGCTGCTGGTGACGCCGGGCGGGGGGTTGAACTCGCGGGTCGAGGTGTGGCCGGGGCAGGTGTTCAACGCGATGGAGGCGTTCAAGGACGACTTCCGGTGCATCACGATGGACCAGCGGAACGCCATCGGGGGCGAGTCCACCGGGCCGGTGCAGGTCGACGACCCGTGGGGCGCGTTCGCGGACGACCAGCTGGGGTTGATGGACCACCTGGGCATCGGCGAGTTCCTGTTCATGGGGTACTGCATCGGCGGGCCGTTCGCGATGAAGCTGATCGAGCGGGCGCCGGAGCGAGTGCTGGCGGCGGTGCTGTGCCAGCCGGTGGGGCACGCGGAGGCGACGCCGGACGCGATGTACAACGGCGGCATGGAGGGCTGGGCGCCGGCGCTGCTGGAGCAGCGGTCCGACGTGACGATGGAGGCCGTCGAGCGGTACCTGCACAACCTGTACCGGGTGCAGCCGGACTTCATGTACTGCGTGTCGCGGGACTTCGCCGCGTCGTGCCAGACGCCGCTGCTGGTGATGCCAGACGACACGCCGGCGCACTCGTACCAGGCGGCGATGGACCTGGCGGCGCTTGCGCCGCGGGCCGAGGTGACGGCGTACCCGTGGAAGGAGCAGGAGGACATCAAGGCGCGGACGATCGAGCAGGTGCGGGACTTTCTGCGGGCGCACCAGCCGGCGACGGCGGCGCGGTAGGGGCCCTTCGACAGGCTCAGGGCGAACGGGGGAGGGCGACCACAAGGGTCGCCCCTACGACGCCGTTACACCACCTCCGGGTTCCCGCCTGTCGGCGGGACGGGCGAGTCGCGACTCGCCCCTACGTTTGCGTGGGGGTTGGGTTGGCGCGGGGGCGGCGTTGGGCGCGGAGGAGGGGGAGCCCCGCCACCCGGCCCCGCCCCTGGGTTCCTGCCTGCGCAGGAACGACGGGTTACAGGATACGGAACTCGATGATGAGATTCGCCCCCCGGCCTGACGGAGGAGAGGAAATAGTTCGGATGACCTCTACTCCGCACATGTCGTGAAACAGTCTACCCTCAAGCACCTGGCAGACATTTGGCATGTGTTGCTCCAAGTGCAGGGCCTTGTGAACATCTCCTGCGCGGAATATGAGGGTCCTATCGCCTCGCTCTCTCGCCAATTCCACTTGACCACATAGGTACCGACGAATTCGTTGGGCAACTCCCTCAGCTCTGTTGCCTCTCCATCGGACCGGGGGTTGTTTCACAGTCAGATCGGGACGCTCATCCCAAAGGTGCGCGTTGACGGAGTGGCGGAAGTCCTCTGCGGCTTTGTGGAGGAGGGCCCAGGCTGAGACGGTGACGAAGTTGGCGCCGAGGCGGACGAACTCGGCGACGGCAGCGGTGTCGGCGGGGCTGTTGCCGCCGACGCCGACGTGCACCCCGCCAGCGCGGATGCGGGGGATGACTTCGCTCATGACGCGGCGGACCTCGGCGGCGCCGGGGTTGCCAAGGCTCTGGCCGAGGTCGGACGGGGCGACGTGGAGAACGTCGGCGCCGGAGACCTGCAGGATGTCGTCGAGGTTGTTGACGGCCTCGATGTCCTCAACCATCGGGATGACCAGGAGCTGGGAGTTTATCCAGGCCGTCGCCTCGCCCATGGAGATGCCGATGCCGTAGTTGTGGGCGCGGCCGCCGGCGACGCCCCGGTAGCCGTCGGGGTAGTAGCGGGCGGCGCGGGCGACGGCGGCGGCCTGATCGCCGGTGTTGACGTGGGGCACGATGATGCCCTGCAGGCCGCGGTCGAGATAGCGGAGGATGGTCTGCTCCGAGTGGTCGGGGATGCGGGCGATGGGCGTGATACCGAAGGACTCGGCGGCGCGGACCATGTGCTCGACCTGGTCAAGGCCGGCAGGGCCGTGCTCGCAGTCGATCATGACGAAGTCGTAGCCGAGGGCGCCGAAGATCTCGACCATGTCCGGGGCGTAGCGGGTGACGATGCCGCCGAAGACGGTCTTGCCCTCGTTTAGCTTGGCCTTGGTGGTGTTGGTGCGCATGCCCCCATCCTAACCTTCCCTCGCGAGCGGGGGAAGGGATTGCCGCAGCCCTTCAACAGGCTCAGGGCGAACGACGGAGGACGGGCCCGCCCCACGCATCGCCCGCCCCTCTGGGTTCCTGCCTGCGCAGGAACGACGGAAATTGCCTTGGCGCCCCCAGCCGTCGCCGACAATCGTGTGCTACAACGCGCCGTCTATGACCACGTCCAGGAGGGCGGGGCTGCCGGAGGCGACGGCGCGGTCGACGGCGGGCTTGATCTGGGAGGGATCCGTGATGCGCTCGCCGTGGACGCCCATGCTGTTGGCGATGGCGGCCATGTCGAAGGGCGCGCCGAAGTCGGCGTAGGGCAACCTGCCCCCCGACGTCTCCGGCAGGCCGAGGACCTCACCCTGGTAGACGTTGAAGTTGGTCTTGAGGACGCGGTACATGCCGTTGTTGCAGATGACGAAGACGCAGGGGATGTTGTCGTTGGCCGCGGTCCACAGGCCCTGGACCGTCATCATCGCACTGCCGTCGCCGATGATACCGAAGACGGGGCGGCCGGGGTAGGCGATCTGGGCGCCCATGGTCGCGCCGATGCCGCCGCCGATGGACCCTCCGCGGACGGCACGGATGTCGCCGCGACGGGCGGCGTGGACGTAATGCCGCAGGGGGCCGCGGTTGCTGATGGCGTCGTCGATGATGACGGCGTTGGAGGGGAGGGCGGCGGCCAGCTCCGACATCATGCGGGCCGGGCTCATGGGCCGGTGGTCCCAGCGCTCGGCGACAGACGCCTCGTAGGCCTCGCGGTTGAGGCGGTCCTCGGCGACGACGGCCCCGCGCCGCTCCTCGATGCCGGAGAGGCGGGCGGGAGACAGCCGCTCCTTCAAGAGGGCGGTCAACTCGGCGAGGGCGAGGCCGCAGTGGGCGACGATGCCAACGTCGGTGGGCTCGGAGCGGCCGACGCGGCCGGGGACGGGGTCGATGTGCACGAGGCTAGCGCCGGGGGGCAGGATGACGTCGCCCCAGTAGAAGAGCTCCTCAAAGGGGTCAGCGCCGACGGCGAGGACGAGGTCGGCACGCTGCACGGCGTCGCGCGATGCGGCGACGCGTAGGGAAAGGTTGCCGAGAAACTGGGGGTGGGCGGTGGGGAAGGCCACCTCCGCGCCGCGAACCTGGTAGACGGCCATGCCCATGATCTCCGCAAGCTCGACCGCCTCATCGAGGGCGTCATCGTCGGAGAGACGGTCGCCCACGAGCATGATGGGACGCGCGGCGTCGAGCAGGAGGGAGGCGGCGCGGGCGATGCCCTCCGGGCTGGGCCGGGCGGCGTCGTAGACGGGGCGGGAGGGCACGATGTTCATCTCGGCGATGCCCTCGAGGGCGTTGGAGGAGAAGCCGACGTAGACGGGGCCCTTCGGGTGGCTGTTGGCCTCGCTGAAGGCGCGGCGGAGGGCGCTGGGTACCTGGCCGGGGTGGGAGAGCTCGACGGCCCACTTGGTGACCGGCCGGACCAGCTGGGCCAAGTCGGTCATGGACTCGTTCACCTTGCGGACGTCGTAGTTGGCGGAGGTGACGACCATGGGGGTGCCGGTGTTGAGGGCGTCAAGCATGAGGGCGATGCCGTTGGCGAGTCCGCTATCGACGTGGAGGCTGACCAAGGAGGCGCGTCCGGTGGCGCGGGCGTAGGACTCGGCCATGCCCACGGCGACGCTTTCCTGCAGGGTCAGGAAGTAGCGAAGCTCCGGGTAATCGCCAAGCAGGTCGATGAAGGGCGCCTCGCTGGTGCCAGGGTTGCCGAAGATGTACTCGACGCCCTCTGCCTTGAGCATTTCAAGCATCGCATGCTTGCCGGTCATCGTCTCAGCCATGGAGGCCTCCGGTGGGGCGCTGCCCGGAAGGATGCGAGGCGGGCAGCGGGATTGCGGGGGGATTGTACACCAAGCGTGGGGGTGGATGAGACCGTTGGGTGCGGGGTTTCTGGATACCGGCATGCGCCGGTATGAGGGTTACTTGGTGGGCACCCCCCAGCCGCCGCCGCCGGGGGTGCGGACGCTTAGGACGTCGCCGGGGGCGACGTCGAGGGTGACCTTGGGGGCGAGGTGGACCTCCTCGACGCCGTCCTTGAGGAGGACGGTCTCGCCGGGGGTGGCGTCGGCGCCGCCTTGGAGGCCGTAGGGGGCAGAGCGGCGGCGTTCGGCGAGGACGGTGACGACGGCGGGGGCGAGGAACTCGGTGTCGCGGACGACGCCGTCGCCGCCGCGGTAGCGGCCGTCGCCGCCGGAGCCGCGGCGGACGCGGTAGCTGCGGACGCGCATGGGGTGGTAAAGCTCCAGGGCCTCTATGGGCGTGTTCATGGTGTTGGTCATGTGGGTGTGGACGGCGGAGAGGCCGTCGGCGCCGGGGCGGGCGCCCATGCCGCCCGCGATGGTCTCGTAGTAGGCGAAGCCGCGGTCTGCGCCGTGCTCGTGGCCGCCGACGAGGACGTTGTTCATGGTGCCCTGGCTGGCGGCGGGGACGACATCGGGCAGAGCCTTGGCCAGCGCGCCGAGCAGGACGTCGGTGATGCGCTGGGAGGTCTCGACGTTGCCGCCGGCTACGGCGGCGGGCGGGCGCGGGTTGACGACGGAGCCCTCGGGCGCGACGACGGTGACGGGGCGGAGGATGCCCTGGTTGGAGGGCGCGGCCTCGCCGACGACGCAGCGGAGGACATAGAGGGCGGCGGAAAGGGTGACGGCGAGGGGAGCGTTGACGCAGCCGCGCCGCTGTGCAGCGGTGTCCGAGAAGTCGAGGGTCATAGCGTCGCCGCGAACGGAGACGGTGACGGCGATGGTGACGGGCTCGTCGGTGAGGCCGTCGTCGTCCATGACGTCGGAGAAGGAGTAGTCGCCGTCCGGGAGGGCGCTGATGGCGGCGCGGGTGAGGCGTTCCGAGTAGTCGAGGAGGGCGGCCTCATGCTCGGCGACGGTGGCCCAGCCATAGCGGTCGACCATCTCCTGGAGGCGTCGCTCGCCGGTGCGGCAGGCGGCGATCTGGGCGGCGAGGTCGCCACGGCGCTCGTCGGGGGTGCGGGAGTTGCGGCAGAAGAGGGCCACGACCTCCTGATTGACGTCGCCGGCGCTGACGAGCTTCAACGGCGGGATGATGAAGCCTTCCTGAAAGAGCTCGGTGGAGCGGGGGAGGGAGCCGGGGGTCATGCCGCCGATGTCGGCGTGGTGGGCGCGGTTGGCGACGAAGCCGACGAGGGCGGGACCCCCCACGCGGCCCCGCACCCCTGGGTTCCCGCCTGCGCGGGACCCTTCGACAGGCTCAGGGCGAACGGCCCCACCGCCCCTCTGCCCCTGGATTCCTGCCTTCGCAGGAATGACGCGAGAGGTGATCGGGGCGAAGACGGGGGCGACGAGGGTGACGTCGTTGAGGTGGGTGCCGCCGAGGTAGGGGTCGTTGAGGGCGATGATGTCGCCGGGGGCGAAGTCGAAGCCCTCAAGGGCCGCGGCGACGGAGGCGGGCATGGCGCCGAGGTGGACGGGAATGTGGGAGGCCTGCGCGACCATGTGGCCGTTGGGGTCAAAGAGGGCGCAGGAGTAGTCCTTGCGCTCCTTGATGTTCGGCGAGAATCCGGTGCGGCCCAGGGCGACGCCCATCTCCTCAGCCACGGAGGCGAGGAGGTTCTTGAAGACCTCAAGGGATACGGCGTCTACGGGCATGGGGGAATTGTAGCACGGGGGCGGGAGCGCCCTTCGACGGCGCTCAGGGCGAACGGAGTGGGGCGATTTCTCATTTGTGGGCCATGTGACGTCCAGCGATCCGTATCTGAGGCCCTCGAATTGTTTCGTCGTCCGGCGTAGCTGTGGGGAAATGCCCTGCGTTGCCGTTTCGTAGCTGTTGTGGCGCATTTCAGCTACGGGAACCATTTTTTCCGCCCGTGAGAAACAATTCCGGGCATCGCGCGCCGAGGCGTGGCAGCCGCGGATGCGGGCCGGGCGGGCGATTGTCGTGCGGTGCGCGATGTGCGTCATGGGGAGAGGGTAGCGCGGTCGGCGGCGCTCGCGCGAGGGGGCGGTGGCAGGGGGGTGGGCGAGGTTGCGCCACACGCTGCGGCGTGGTATCACTCTGTAGTTTGCGGGGGGAGCCCACGCTAGAGAGGAGTTCACCGCCCTATGAAGTTCTACGGTTTTGACGAGTTCACGTACCCCGGCATTCCCGACGAGGTGGGGCCGGAGACGCTGCAGACAAACCGGTTCTGCGACCCGGGGCTGGCGGCGGAAACGTACTGGGAGCACATGGAGGAGTTCCTGCTCTGCGAGGAGCTGGGGTTCGAGGGGGTGTTCGTCAACGAGCACCACTTCACGTACTTCAGCCTGAACCCCTCGAGCACGCCGCTGGCGTCGGCGCTCATCGCGAAGACCAAGACGATGAAGGTGGGCGTGATGGGGCACGTGCTGCCCCTGCGGCACCCGGTCCACACGGCGGAGGAGTTCGCGCAGCTCGACTGCTTGTCGGGCGGGAGGTTCATCGGCGGCATCGTGCGGGGGGTGCCGCAGGAGCTGATCTCCTACAACGTGGACCCGTTCACGAGCCGGGAGCGGTTCGCGGAGTCGTACGACATCGTGAAGCGGTGCCTGACGGAGGAGCTGTTCGACTACGAGGGGAAGTTCTACAACCTGCGGGCGGTCTCCGTGTGGCCAAGGCCGCTGCAGAACCCGTTTCCCATCTGGATGCCGGCAGGGTCGGCGGAGACGATCGAGTTCGCGGCGGAACGGCGCATCCCCATCGCGCGGGTGTGGAACCCGACGGCGGTGTTCCAGGACGCCTTCGAGTACTACAAGGACGTGGCCCGTGACCAGTTCGGGTGGGAGGCGACGCCGGACTACTGCATCGGGTCGCGGTACCTGCACGTGGCGGAGACGAACGAGCAGGCCATCGAGGAGTGCCGCGAGGCGGTGATGTACGTGCGGCGGCTGACGGCGTTCAGCCGGCCGGTGCCGATGCCGGCGCCGTTGCCGGGCGTGCAGACGGACCGGAGCTTCGACTACCGGAAGCGCTCGCGGGGGTCGGAGATGCCGGCGCCGGGGACGCCGTTCGAGAAGCTGCGGGAGACAGGGTACATCGTGTGCGGCGACCCGGACTACGTGACGGAGTGGCTGCGGAACGACATGGAGACGGCGGGCTACGGCCACTTCCTGGGCATGTTCCGGTGCGGGAAGCTGAAGCATGAGCACGTGATGAAGTCCAAGAAGCTCTTCGCAGAGGAAGTCATGCCCAAGCTGGCGGGGGTGAACGCGGGGTAGGGCGGCTCCGGCATTGACCCTTCGACGGGCTCAGGGCGAACGGGGGGGGGCGTTGAGGTTGCTCTGCCTGCGCAGGAACGACGGTGGGAGCGCCCTTCGACAAGCTCAGGGCGAACGGGTGGGCGACCACAAGGGTCGCCCCTACGGGAACCGAGAGGTTGTCCGGCTTCACCAACAAAGGAGATGATCGCCATGCCCCTGCCCCTGTACGGCAACGCGAACTATGTCCTCGACCAGGACTGCCCGGAGGTGACGCGGTTCATCCAGGAGACTCGCGACGGGATGGCCGTGGGCGGCTGGGAGCTGGCCGTGCCGGAGCCGGGGCCGGACGGGAACCCGTTCCTGTTCATCTTCGTGGGGCCGACGGCGGAGCACCGGGGCAGCGCGGTCCGGCTGCACATGGCGACAAAGGACGGCGGCCCGGCGCCGGATGACGCGCAGGTCCTCATCGAGAGCTTCTACAAGACGGGCTCAGAGCGGCAGACGGTCTTCGCGGGGCCGTACGGGGAGTTCAGCGCCATCGCGGACCAGGACGACCCGGACTCGACGCTGTCGGCGCAGCGGCGGGTGGAGGCGGGAGAGGACTACCTGGTGCGCGTTGAGGTGGCCGTCGCCGAGGGCGGGGCCGTACCGGACCCGACGGCGCCGGGGTCGGGGTTTCGCATCGACTGCGTGAAGCTGTGGTGGAACGAGTCGGCGTAGGGTCTAATCCGTTCGTGAGACCCTTCGACAGGCTCAGGGCGAACGGGGAGGGGCGATTCGCGAATCGCCCCTACAACATGCCTTTAAGACAGCACGAAGAAGGTAGCAAATGGGAGCGGCAGACGGGGCGGTGTACGCCCGGCATACGACACAGGTGGACGGCGTGGAGGTCGCCTACTTCCGCGGCGGCCGGCTGGAGCGCCATGCGCCGGTGGTGTACCTGCACGGGATGGGGCCACCGGGCCGGTGGGACAGCTTCCACATGGCCCTGGGCACGGTGACGGACGTCTGGGCGCCGCAGCTGCCGGGCTGGGCGGACGGTGAGCCGCCAGAAGGCGTCTCGGGCATCGACGACTACGCGCGTCTCATTGGGGGACTGCTCGACCAAGGGGGAGTCGGCAAGGCGACGCTGGTGGGCCACTGCATCGGCGGGTGGCTGGCGCTGCGGCTGGCGTCGGCGCAGCCAGATCGGTTCCGGCGGCTGGCGCTCATCGACCCGCTGGGGCTCTCGTGGGAGGACGCGCCATCGGTGGACCTGGGCGGGTTGGACGACGAAGAGTTCGCGACAGGGATGTTCGCGCGGCTGGGCATGGTCGCCATGGCGGACCGCACGGGCTTCGGGACGCAGTGGGAGAACGTGCGGCAGGGGCCGGAATTCATGCGGCAGTCGAAGGGGCGCGAGACGCTGGGGAAGCTGACGGACGGCATCGGCGACCTCGAGCTGACCAAGGCGACGGAGGCGCTGACGGCGGACACGCTGCTCGTGTGGGGAGCCGTCGACGGCATCGCGCCGGTGTCGCAGGGTGAACGGCTGCGGGAGCGGATGGCGCACGCGCGGCTGGCGGTGGTCGACGGCGCGGGGCACCTGCCGATGGCGGAGCGGCCGGAGACGATGAACCGGCTGCTGCGGAACTTCATCATCAGCGTGGACGAGACGGTGCCGAACGTGGAGTGGCGGTAGGGGAACCTGTTCGCTCCCCTCGGCCCGCGCACTTCCCGAAAGTCTCTCCTGAGCCCGTAGCGTCTCCACATCCACGCTCCTACACTACTCGCATGAGACTCGCCATCACCCGGCCGCGCAGACGGCCTGTGCGCCCGCCGCCATCGCCCGAGCCGGACTCCGTCGAGTGGAACGGCGTCCGCATCACGTTCACCGTCATTCGCAGCCCCCAGCGCAAGAGGACCCTGGGACTGCGCGTGCTGGGCGGGCAGGTGGAGGTGCGGGCGCCGGTGCGGGCACCGATGAAGGACATTCGCGCGTTCGTGGAGGCCAAGGGCGCGTGGGTGCGGGACAAGCTCATCGAGCACAGGAAGCGGCCGGAGATCCCGCCCTTCGGGTACGGCGACAGCGTGCCGTACCTGGGCCAAGACACACCAATACGAATCACGCTGGGGCATGTTGGCCCGGTTGAGGTGAGCCTCCGCGACGAGGACTGCAAGGTGTTCGTCGAGGACCCCGGAGCCATATACCTCGGCAGGCAGCACTTTCACGTGACCGTGCCGTCGCACGTAGACGAGGCCGCGCTCAAGGAGAGGGTCCGCGAGGCGCTGACGGCGTGGTACCGGGCGCGCGCCGCGGAGCATTTCGGGGAGAAGGTGGCCGAGTTGCTTCCCTACATCGCGCCGAGGGTCAAGCCCACGGTGCGCATCAGCAACGCGCGGTCGCAGTGGGGGAGCTGCTCGCGCGACGGCGTGCTGCGGTTCAGCTGGCGGTGCATGATGCTGGACGACTCGGACACCGAGTACATCGCCGTGCACGAGCTGGCGCACCTGAAGGTCCGGAACCACTCGAGGGCGTTCTGGCGGGTGGTGGAGAAGGAGATACCGAACGCGGCGGTCGTGCGCAGGGCGATCAACCAGCGGGGGAGGACGCTGCCGGGGTAGCCGCCTACACCCCCGGCCGCGGGGAGTAGGTGGTGACGCGGCGGCGGGAGCGGCGGGCGACGCCGGTCTTCTGGGCTGCGGAGGCCACCTCGCGGGCGACGCGGCGGACGACACCCTTGTCGAAGATGCTAGGGATGATGAAGTCCTCGTTCAGGTCGCTGTTGGGGACGCCGGCGGCGATGGCCTGGGCGGCGGCGAGCTTCATCTCCTCGTTGATCTCGCGGGCGCGGACGTCGAGGGCGCCGCGGAAGATGCCGGGGAAGCAGAGGGCGTTGTTGATCTGGTTGGGGTAGTCGGAGCGGCCGGTGGCCATTACGCGGGCGAGGCCCTGGGCCTCCTCCGGCCATATCTCCGGGTCCGGGTTGGCCATGGCGAAGACGATGGGCTCGTCGTTCATCTCCTTGACCATCGCCGGGGTGACAGTGTTGGGGCCGGACAGACCAAGGAAGACATCGGCGCCCTGCATGGCCTTGGCGAGGTCGCCCTCGACGTTATCTGGGTTGGAGATCTCCGCGAACTCGTCCTTCGCTGTGTTGCCGCGGTTGTCGCGGCCGCGGTAGACGATGCCCTGGGTGTCGCAGCCGATGATGTTGAAGCAGCCGGCGGTCATGAGGATCTTGGCGCAGGCGATGCCGCTGGCCCCCACGCCGTTGACGACCACCTTGAGGTCCTGCATCTGCTTGCCGGTGATCTTGAGGGAGTTGATCAGGCCCGCGAGCACCACGACGGCGGTGCCGTGCTGGTCGTCGTGGAAGATGGGGATGTCCAGCTCGTCCTTGAGACGCTGCTCGACGTAGAAGCAGCGGGGCGCGGAGATGTCCTCCAGATTGACGCCGCCGAAGCCGGGGCTGATGGCCTTGACGATCTCGACGATCTCATCTGGGTCCTTGGTGTCGAGGCAGATAGGGTAGGCGTCTACCTCGGCGAGCTCCTTGAAGAGGACGGCCTTGCCCTCCATGACGGGCATGGCGCCGCCGGGGCCGATGTCGCCGAGGCCGAGAACGGCGGTGCCGTCCGTGACGACGGCGACGGTGTTGCCCTTGCCGGTGAGGGTCCACAGGGCCGCCGGGTCATGGTAGATGGCCATGCTGACACGGCCGACGCCCGGCGTGTAGACGATGGACATGTCGTTGCGGGTGGTCACGGGTGAGCGGCTGTTGACCTCGATCTTGCCGCCGAGGTGGCGCAGGAAGACGGGATCCGACACGCTGAGGACCCTGACGCCCGGCACCTTGCGGACGCGGGCTTCGATCTGCTCACCGTGGGCGACGTTGCGGGCGTTGACGGTGATGTCGCGGGTCATGGAGGTGCGGCTCGAGTTGACGGTGTCGATGGCGCCGATGTCGCCCTCCACCTCGCCGATGGCGGAGGTAATGACGCCCAGCATGCCGGCGCGGTTGGGGTACTGGGCCCGGATGGTGATGCTATAGGCGATGCTGGGGTTGTTCCGGTTCACCATGGATGGGCTCCTCTCCCGATTGTTGGGCCGGCGCCGACCGTGCAACGGTGACGCGGCACTCGAATTCTCAGCTTCCACAGAATGGCCCAATGGTACTCAAGAGTGTCGACTGAGGGCAAGCGCGGGAAGCCTGCCACGGAGGGGCGGAGTGCGCACTCCAAATGCCAGACGGGTAATTGGAGGAGCTTGTGCTATAGAAGTGCCCTATAGGACCTGCCGGCGTTGCTCTCCCATTCCAATTCAGTACGCCGACCACAATACAATGGGACTATGGCCAGCCGGAGGGAGCCATGATCGACGGAAGGGTGTTTGTGACGCGGGAGATTGCGCCGGATGCGCTGGCGCGGCTGCGGGAGGAGTTTGCCGAGGTTGACGTGTGGGAGGCGTTCGACCCGCCTACGCCGGAGGAGCTTGCGCGGCGGGCCGAGGGATGCGTCGCCGTCGTAACGATGATCTCGGACCGGGTGGACGCCGGTCTGCTGAACGCGGCGCCGACGCTCAAGGTCGTCGCCAACATGGCGGTGGGGTACAACAACGTCGATGTGGCGACGTGCGCGGGCAGGGGCGTGCTGGTGTCCAACACGCCGAACGTGCTGGAGGAGACAACGGCGGACCTGGCATTCGCGCTGATGCTGGCGGTTGCGCGGCGGGTCGTGGCGTCGGACGCGGACACGCGGGCGGGCAACTGGGGCCTATGGCACCCGGCGCTGTGGCTGGGCACGGACGTGTACGGGGCGACACTGGGCATCGTCGGCATGGGGGCCATCGGCAGCGCGGTGGCGCGGCGGGCGCGGGGCTTCGACATGCGCATCCTGTACACCGCGAACAACCGCCGCACGGAGGCGGAGGCCGCGCTGCGGGCGGAGTTCGTGCCGGACCTGACGGAGCTGCTGGCGCGGTCCGACTTCGTGTCGCTGCACGTGCCGCTGACGGCGTCGACGCGCAACCTCATCGGCGCAGCGGAGCTGGCGTGCATGCGGCCGACGGGATTCCTCATCAACACGTCACGGGGCGACGTTGTGGACACGGAGGCGCTGGCAGCGGCGCTGCAGGAGGGCCGGATCGCCGGCGCGGGGCTGGACGTGACGGCGCCGGAGCCGATTTCGGCCGACCACCCACTGCTGGCGCTGTCGAACGTGGTGCTGACGCCGCACATCGGGAGCGCGAGCCACGCGACGCGGCGGCGGATGGCGATGCTGGCGGTGGAGAACGCCATCGCGGCGTGCAAGGGGGAGCCGATGCCGAGCCGGGTGGAGGGGTAGGGGGCCTTCGACAGGCCCTTCGAGAACCTCAGGACGTGCTCAGGGCGAGCGGGGTTTGACGGGCTGGTAGCGGGATTCCTGGATACCGGCATCCGCCGGTATGGGGGCGGGGGCAGGGCGAACGGGGGACGCCCCGCCTCACCTCCGCCCCTCTGGGTTCCCCTGCCTACGCAGGGGCAGGCTCTGCCTGCGCAGGAACGACGAGAGGAGAGTTGGGTATCGCAGATTCAATTGGGCGCGGGATTCCTGGATATCGGCATTCGCCGGTATGACGATTACGTTGGTTGACCAGCGGGGGCCGGGATTCCTATAATGAAGCCCTGCACGAGCGGAAGTAGTTCAGTGGTAGAACGCCTCCTTGCCAAGGAGGAGGTCGGGGGTTCGAGTCCCCTCTTCCGCTCCAGCACCAACGTACCATGCGTCTGAATTTTCTCACCATAGACCGACTCTGTGCCGCCGTCTCTCTACGCCCGCACCGACCAACCATCGACTTGACCGATGTAGCGGAGATTGACCCCTACGCCCTCGTGTACCTCGGCCAATTTCTGAGGCACCACAACTCCCTTGGCAAGCACTTTCAGGTCAGATTGAAGAGTGGCTGTCCATACCGGAGCGTTCATAGGAATGACTAAGGTAGTCGACATCGGGGAACTCTCCCCTGCAACGATCACCCGGAGCCGCGGAGAGCAGGCTTACGCCCAGTTGTGTGAGGTGCTGCAAGCGGGCGAGCAGGTAGAGTTGCGCGTCTTTCCCGGCGAAAGTCCAATCTCCATGTCCTTCCTCGACGGGATCATCGTCAAGCTGGTCGAGAGCGGCCGCCTGTCGGACGTCACCTTTGCCACCAACGACGAGCGCACCATGGACAAGCTGTCCAACATCGGAGAGATCCGGTCAATTCCCGTAGCCGCCCGGTGGGACGGCAACCCTCGCCGCCAGAGCAATCAGGCAAATACGGCCACAGCCAGCCCTCGAAAGCCCCGTCGCGTGGAGAAACGCGTCCGGGCCCGCTCCTAGTCGGCCCCCCCCTACTGAACGCGCTCGTGGCGTTTGACGCGCCGCTCCAGTTCGCTCCGCGGCAGCATGACTCGCCGGTTGCACGTCTGGCAGACGATGCCGATGTCCATGCCTACGCGCACGACCTCCCACACCGAGCCGCCGCAGGGGTGCGGCTTCTTCAGGGTGAGCATGTCGCCGAGGTGCAGGTCCAGGATCTCCGGCATGTTTTTCCCTCTATGTGGGGCCCTTTGCCAGCCGTCTCTGGATTCCCGCCCCCATATCGGGTGCGGGGCAGGCTTCACGGGAATAATGGAGTGGGGGACTCCCCCCATCCTAACCTTCCCCCACAAAGGGGGGAAGGGACATTGGTTACGCGCCCCAGCCGAGGCCGCGTTCGTCGAGGACGGCGTTGATGCGGTCGCGGAGGTGTTGGGCGGCCTGCCGGGCGGCGTCGGGGTAGGTTGCGGGGTCGTCGCCGGCGAAGATGACACCGCGGCTGGCGTTGACGATGGCGTTCCGTCCCCGCTCGTCGACGCCGACGGCCGCGGAACGCTCGAGCGAGCCCTCCTGCGTGCCGACGCCGGGGATGAGGATGGGCATGTCCGGCGTGATCTCGCGGACGCGCTCCAACTCGTCGGGGTAGGTGGCGCCGACGACGAGGCCGACGTTGCCGTTGTCGTTCCACTTCACCGCGGTCATCGCGACGTGCTCGTACATGGGGCGGGTGTCGCCACCGGTCATGGGAGTCACCAGCAGGTCCTGGAACTCGCGGGCGCTCGGGTTGGAGGTGCGGCAGAGCACGAGGACGCCGCGCTCCGGGCGGGCGAGGAAGGGTGCGATGGAATCGTGGCCCATGTAGGGGTGAAAGGTGGCGGCGTCGACGTCCCAGTAGTCGAAGAGGGCGCGGGCGTAGGCTGCAGAGGAGATGTCCAGGTCGCCGCGCTTGGCGTCCGCGATGACGGGAACCCAGTCCGGAACGGCGTCGAGGGTCGCGCGGAGGGCCTCCAGGCCGGGGATGCCAAGGGCCTCGTAGAAGGCGAAGTTGGGCTTGTAAGCGCAGACGAGGTCGACCGTGGCGTCGATGATGGCGCGGTTGAACTCGGCGACATCGGCGACGGGCATGCGCGCGGGGTCGGGGTCGAGGCCGACGCAGAGGAGGCTGTGGTTGCGCTCGGCGGCGGCGAGGAGTTTTTCGGCGAAGGCGGGCATGGGCGGCTCCTGCGGTGGGGGTGGGGGGGCTGGGGAGAGTATAGCAGAGGGGGGTGATCAAAGAACTGCGGAGGCGCCTTCCGCTGACCACTTCTCTGGATTTGCAGGAACGACGAGGGGTTGGGGAAACGAGAGTGGGCTGCGGAGCCCCCACACCTCGCCGCCCCTCCAGGTTCCTGCCCCCGTATCGGGGTACGGGGGCAGGCTTCGCAGGAACGACGAAGAGGAGCTACCCCGTCCCCTGGAGCGCGATGACGAGGATGCCGACGGCGGTGAAAACGACGGCGAGGAGGCGTTCGGAGACGTTGGGGGAGAGCTTGGCCTGGAGCCGGGCGCCGAACTGGGCGCCGGTGAGGGCGCCGGGGCACGACCAGAGGGCGACGTGCCACGGAGGCTCGCCGCCGATGGCGTGGATGAGCGCGGCGAAGAACACGGTGACGGTGAGCGTGGTGACGGACGTGGCGACGGCGATGCGGGGCGGGAGCTTGCCTCGAAGGACGAGCTGCGTGGTGGTGACCTCCGGCAGGCCGGCGCCCATGAGGCCCTGGAGGAATGCGCCGCCCGCGCCCATCGCCTGGGTGCCGGTGCGGCCCGGGCGGGTGTAGCGGTACTCGCGGCCGTCGCGGGCGAGGATGACGGCGGGGGACGGCCCTTCAACAGGCTCAGGGCGAACGGCTTCGTGTGAGGGATCAGGGCGAACGGGTGCGGCAGTCGCGTCCTGCCCGTCGGGGTTCCCGCGTTCGCGGGACCCTTCGACAGGCTCAGGACGAACGGGTTGGGAAGCCGCGCGGTTGCGGCGGACGTTGTTCCAGAGGAGGAAGGCGGCGAGGGCGATGAGACCCGCGCCCAGGACGACGCGGAGGGCGTCGGCGTCCACCATGATGGCGACGAGGGCACCGGCCATGGCGAGGGGCACGGTGACCAGCAGCAGCGCGCGGACGATGGTGAAGTCGACGACGCCCTGGCGGGTGTAGCTGAAGGTGCCGGACGCGGTGCCGAAGACCATCGTCATGAGGCCGCCGCCGATGGCCTCGGCCGGGGGAAGGCCGACGACGAGGAGGAAGAAGGGGGCGAAGAAGAGCGCGCCGCTGATGCCGTTGGCGATGGCGGTGGCGGCGATCAAGACGCAGACGGGGTAGACCCACCAGAGGGAGAGGACTTCCGCCATTTCCATGGGGCGCGCCTACGCCTGGCCCGTGGGGTGTGGGCCACTCCGTTCGTGGGACCCTTCGACAGGCTCAGGGCGAACGGAGTGGTGCGGGCGCTCAGCGTGGGCGGTTGTCGGCCCCTCCACTGCCCAGCCCCTCTGGGTTCCTGCCTTCGCAGGAACGACGCGGCGGGATGCGGATGAAGCGACCCCCTGCCAGAAAGACGAGTACGCGGATTCGGTGAGGAACCAGCAGGTGGGGCCGTCGACGGGCGCGACGAAGGCGATTGGCGGAGTCTCGTCACGTGCAACGGGAGCGAGGGCGCGGCGGACGGCTTTGGCCTTGCTTGCGCCAGTAACGAAGACGGCGACGGTGCGGGCGGCGTTGATGGCTGGCAAGGTGAGAGTGAGACGGTAGTCGTTCAGGTGGGGGACCCAGTTGGCGACGACGAGGCGGTCGCGCTCGTCCAGTGCGACGGTGTTGGGGAAGAGGGAGGCGGTGTGGCCGTCGTCGCCCATGCCGAGGAGGACGAGGTCGAGCCGCCCGCCGGGGCCGAGGACGTCGTGCAACGTGCGCTCGTAGTGGGCGGCGGCCTGATCCGGCGGGGCCTCGCCGTGCATGCGGTGCACCTGCGACGGGGGGATGGGCACGCGGTCAAGGAGGGCGCGGCGGGCCATGCCGTAGTTGCTGTCGGGGTGGTCCGGCGGGACGCAGCGCTCGTCGCCCCAGAAGACGTGCCATCGCGACCAGTCGATGTCGCGGGCGAAGAGGGGCAGGGCGAGGGCGCGGTAGAGGGTTGCGGGGGTCGAGCCGCCGGCGAGAGCGATGGTGAAGCGGCCTCGCCCGGCGATGCTCGCTTCAGAGCAGTAGCTCACCAGCGAAGCGAGGGCGTAGGCTGCCTCGCGCTTCGTAGAGAAGACCTCGATCTCCGGGCTAGAGGCCATAGCGCTGACCGCAAACGGTGGTCCACTCGTGGCCGTGCTCGGCGAGGAGGCGGTCGGCGGCGGCGGGGCCCCAGCTGCCGGGGGCGTAGCGCTCGGGACGGGGCGCGTCGGGCGCCTCCCACGCCTGCAGCAGCGGGTCGACGATGCGCCATGCCTCCTCGATGTGGTCGCTGCGGATGAAGAGGGCCGGATCGCCGTTGATGGCGTCCTGCAGCAGCCGCTCGTAGGCGTCGGGGATGGCCTGCTGGCCGAAGGCCCACTCGTACTGGAACTGCATATGCTCGGAGCGCATGGCGAGGCCCTGGCCGGGCACCTTGACCTCGAAGCGGAGGTGCGCGCCCTCGTCGGGCTGGAGGCACATGGCGAGGAGGTTCGAGTTGAGCGGGAGGCCGGCGTCGGGGCCGGTGATGACGGCGGGCGGGCGCCGGAACTGCACGACAACCTCCGACACCTTGCCCGCCATGGACTTGCCGGAGCGCAGGTAGAAGGGGACGCCCTGCCAGCGCCACGTCTCCACGAAAAGGCGCATGGCGGTGTAGGTGGGCGTCCTGGAGCCCCTGGGGACGTCCGGCTCGTCGAGATAACCGTCGTACTGGGCGGCGACGGCGTTGGCGATGGCCTCCTCAGGCGTCCAGCGGCGGATGGCCTTAAGTACGTCGACCTTGCGGTCGCGGAGGGAGTCGGCGTCGATGCCGTTGGGCGGCTCCATGGCGATGATGGTCAGGATCTGGAGGAGGTGGTTCTGCACCATGTCGCGGACGACGCCGGAGGCATCGTAATAGCCCGCACGGTCGCCGACGGACAGCTCCTCGGCGACGGTGATCTGGACGTTGTCGACGTAGTGGCTGTTCCAGAGAGGCTCGAAAAGGATGTTGCCAAACCGGAAGACCATGAGATTCTGCACGGTCTCCTTGCCGAGGTAGTGGTCGATGCGGTAGACCTGCTCCTCGCGGAAGAAGGAGTGGACGACGCGGTTGAGGGCCTCGGCGGAAGCGAGGTCGCTGCCGAAGGGTTTTTCGATGACCACGCGGCGCCAGCCGTTGGCCGGGTCGGTCATGCCGCTGGCGCCCATGTTGCGGAGGGTGACCTCGTATAGCGTGGGAGAGATAGAGAGGTAGTAGAGGCGGTTGGCGACGCCCTCAAAGCCGCGCTCGAACTCCGTGAGCAGCTCCTTCAGGAGCTCCAGGTCCTCGGGGTCGTCGAGGCTGCCGGTGACGTAGTGCAGGTGCTGGGCAAAGTCCTCCCACTCGTCGGTGCGGACGGCCAGCGGGCCGAACTCGCGGACGCTCTCCCACACGAGCTGCCGGAAGCCCTCGTGGGTGAGCGGCGTGCGCGAAAAGCCGACGAGATTCATCTCCTGCGGGCAGCCGCCGTTGCAGCGAAGTTCGAACAGGGCGGGGATGAGCTTGCGGCGGGCGAGGTCGCCCGTCGCGCCCATGATGACGATGGTGATGGCCTCTGCGGGCATCACTCGGCCTTTCTCACCGCGTGGCCGCCGAACTGGTTGCGCATGGCGGCCAGGAGCTTCGCGCCGAAGGAATCGTCCTGGCGGGAGCGGAAGCGCATCTGGAGCGCGAGAGTGATGGCCGGCGCGGGGACGCCGAGGGCGACGGACTCGTCGACGGTCCAGCGGCCCTCTCCAGAGTCCTCGACGTAGGGAGCGAGGCCGGCCATGTCGGGGTCGTTCTGGAGGGCCTCTGCGGTGAGGTCGAGGAGCCAGGAGCGGACGACGCTGCCGTAGCGCCAGATCTCGGATATCTGGGCGAGGTCCAGGTTGAGCTCTTCCTTGGCCTTCATGAGCTCGAATCCCTCGGCATAGGCCTCCATCATGCCGTACTCGATGCCGTTGTGGACCATCTTGGTGAAGTGGCCGGCGCCGGGGGGGCCGACGTGGCCGTAGCCGCGGTCAGGAGCGGGCGCAAGGGTCTGGAAGATGGGCTCGACGTAGTCGAAGGCCTCCTTCTCGCCGCCGACCATGAGGCTGTAGCCCTCGGTCAGGCCCCAGATGCCGCCGCTGGTGCCCGCGTCCAGGAAGTGGATCCCCTGGGCCTTCAGGGTGGCGGCGCGGCGCATGCTGTCCTTGTAGTTGGCATTGCCACCGTCGATGACGATGTCGCCGGGGGAGAGGGCGCCGCAGACGGCGGTGATGGTGCGCTCCGTGACCTCGCCCGCGGGGGTCATCACCCACGCGGCACGGGGCGGGGTGAGCTGGGCGGCGAGCTCGGCGAGGGACGACGCGCCGACTGCTCCCTGGGCCTCGACCTCGCGGACGGCCTCGGGGCGGAGGTCGTAGGCGACGACGCGATGGCCGCCGCGGATGAGACGCAAGACCATGTTCGCGCCCATGCGACCCAGGCCAATCATACCCAGTTCCATGGCTCGCTCCTTTCAGGGGCAGAGGCTACAGGGCGGCTATGCCCTCGGCGACGTCGCCGGTGAGATGCACGTGGGCAACCCGGAGGCCAGCGGCCTGCAACGCCTGCAGGTCGCCGAGGGCCTGGGCGCCGGCCAGCGTGCCGAAGGTGTAGCGCTGTCCCGGAACGTCGATGTCGTAGGGGTGGGCGGCGGTGATCTGCAGGAAGAGGCCCGTCAAGGGGCCGCCCTTGTGGAGCTGCCCCGTGGAGTGGAGGAAGCGCGGGCCGTAGCCGGAGGTTGTGGCGATGGCGTGGCGCTCCATGACACGGCGGCGCAGGGAGTCGATGGCTGCGTCGACCTCCGGCGTCTGGTGGACGTAGGCCATGACGCTGAGGTAGTCGCCGGGGGCGGCCTGCGCCAAGAGCTCGTCGACGGACGGCGTGGCGGGGGGTTCCGACAGCGCGCCGTCTCGTTCGTACACCGAGAGGACCGCCGCGGTGTTGTCCTTGGCGAGCTGCACGTTGGGCTGGTCGAAGGGGTTCACGCCGAGGACCGCGCCCGCGACGGCGGTGGCGAACTCCCAGCGGTACATCTCGGCGGCAAGGTCCGCGCGGTCACGAAGGGTGAAGCGCAGGACGGGGTGACCGGCGGCCTCCAGTGCGGCGACGGCGTCGTCAGTGGCCTGGGCATCGTCGCCGTCCAGGCGGAGGTAGGCGAAGACGCGGTCTGCGCCGTAGTGCGCGGGGTCTGTCAACGGCTCGTTGGCGACGGGGACGATTCCCGTGCCCTCCTTGCCAAGGCTCTCGGCGATGAGCTGCTCGGCCCAGAGACCGAAGCTGTCGAGGGACGGCGTGGTCACAAAGGTGAGCTTGTCGCGACCGGCGGTCGCCAGCGTGCCAATGGCAGCGCCAAGCTGCAGACCGGGGTGGTCGGCGGCAGGGACGGACTCGCCGCAGGCGCACTGCATGAGGGCGGCACGGTCGAGGAGCGCGGCGACGTCGATGCCGATCAGGACGGCGGGCACGAGGCCGAAGTAGGAGAGGACGGAGTAGCGCCCGCCGATGGTCTCCGGGTTGAGGAAGGTGCGGAGAAACCCCTCGTCGCGGGCGAGGCGCTCCAGCCCGCTGCCAGCGTCGGTGATGGCGACGAAATGGCTGCCGGCGTCCTCGCCAAGCGCAGCGTCGGCCAGTGAGCGGAAGTAACGGTAGCCGGTGAGGGTCTCAAGAGTGCCGCCGGACTTAGAGGAAACGAGGAAGAGCGTGCGGCGGATGTCGATGGCGTTGCGGGCGGCGTGAATCCAGTCGGGCACGGTGGTGTCCAGCACGGTGAGGCGCGGGCGGCCAGAGGCCACCCCAAAGACGCAGTGGAGCACCTCCGCGCCGAGGCTGCTGCCGCCCATGCCAAGGAGGACGACGTCGCGAATGCCCATGTCGCGAACCTCGTCGGCGAAGGCCTGGAGGTCGTCTGCGTGGGCGCGCATGTCGGCAGGGAGGGTGAGCCAGCCGAGGCGGTTGCTCAGCTCCGTGGGGTCCGGCTTCCAGAGGGTGTGGTCGAGTTGCCAGACGCGGCGGACGGCGTCGCGCCCGGCCAGATCGGTGACCGTCGCGTCCACGGCGGATGCGGAGTCGCCAAGGGCGGCGCTCGCGGCGTAGTGGTCGGCCAAGAGCGCGGCCTTCTTCTCCTCCACGTTGGCGAGGAGGGTGACAAAGGAGTCGGCAAAGGCCTTCACGCCGTCGGCGAGAAGCTTATCGGTGACCTCCGCCATGCTGACACCCGCGGCCTCCAGAGCATCCAGAGTGCGCTCAGCCTCGGGGATGGCGGGCTCGAGGGAGAGGGCGACGCTGCCGTGGTCGAGGTAGCTGTCCAGCGTGGCCGGGGGCATGGTGTTGACGGTGTCCGGGGCGATGAGGGAGTCGATGTAGAGGACGTCGCTGTAGGCGGCGTTCTTGGTGCCTGTGCTGGCCCACAGGGGCCGCTGCGCACGGGCGCCCCTAGCTTTGAGCGCCTGAAAGCGCTGGGTAGCAACGGTCTCCTGGAAGTCGCGGTAGGCGAGAGCGGCGTTGGCGATGGCTGCCCTACCGAGCAGATCCGCCAGCTCCTCCTCGCCGGACTGTACGCGCGGCTCCAGCAGGCCGTCGACGGCGGTGTCGACGCGGCTGACGAAGAAGGAGGCGACGGAGGCGACGCGGGACAGGTCGCCGCCGGACTCGGCGAGGCGCTCCAAGCCGGCGATGTAGGCGTCGCGGACGCGGCTGTAGGCATCGCGGTGGAAGAGGAGGGTGACGTTGACGTTGATGCCCTCGCCAATGAGCCGCTCGACGGCGGGGACGCCCTCGGGCGTGCCGGGGACCTTGATCATGACGTTGGGTCGGTCCAGGGCGGCGAAGAGCCGCTGGGCCTCGGTGACGGTGGCCTCGGTGTCGTGGGCGAGCGTCGGGCTGACCTCCAAGGAGGCGAAGCCGTCGGCGCCGCCGGTGGCGTCGTAGACCGGGCGGAGGAGGTCGGCGACGGCCTGAATGTCCTCGATGGCCAGGCCCTCGAAGGCCCCGGTGGCGTCAGCGCCGGCGAGGGCCAGGGCGAGAAGCTGCTCGTCGTAGTCGGCGCCGGATGAGATGGCCTTCTCGAAAATGGTCGGGTTGGACGTCAGGCCCGTGATGCCGGCCTCGACCAGGACGGCCATTGCACCGGAGGCGATCAGGCAGCGGCTGACGTTGTCGTACCAGATGGACTGGCCCAGCTTCCGGGTCTCCTGAAGCGTGTTAGCCACGCTCACCTCCCTGGGGACGCATGGCGCGTTCCTCCATGTCAAACACCTTCTTCAACCGGCGATGGTACTTCTCACCCTCCAGCATCTGGGCGGAGAGGAAGGCGTCCGCCAGCTCCTTGGCGACCTCGATGCCGACGACGCGCGCACCGATGCAGAGGACGTTCATGTCGTCGTGCTCAACACCCTGGTGGGCCGAGTAGACGTCGTGGGCGACGGCGGCGCGGACGCCGGGCACCTTGTTGGCGGCGATGCTGGCGCCAACGCCGCTGCCGCAGAGCACGATGGCGCGCTCGGCCTGGCCGGAGACGATGGCCTGGGCCGCAATCTCGGCAAAGTCGGGGTAGTCGTCCAGCGGGTCAAGCTCGTGGGCGCCAAGGTCGACGACCTCGTGCCCCTGGGAGCGCAGCCACTCGGCCAGCTCCGCCTTGATGGGGAAGCCGCCGTGGTCCGCGGATATGGCTACGCGCCTAGTCATGCCGTCACCCGCCCCAGCAACTCAGCAGCCTCGGCGGCGACGCGCTCCGGGGTGAAGCCGAACTGCTTGAAGAGCTCGCCACCGGGGGCCGACGCACCAAAGTGGTCTATGCCGACTATACGCCCGTTTGGGCCGACGTAGCGTTCCCAGCCGAAGGAGGACGCCGCCTCGACGGAGACGCGTGCCGTGACCTCCGGTGGGAGGACGCTGTCGCGATACTCGCGCGGCTGGGCGTCAAAGAGCTCCCACGAGGGCAGGGAGACAACGCGGACGGCGACGCCCTGCCCGGCGAGCAGCCGTCCGGCGTCGAGCGCCACGTGAACCTCGGAGCCGGTGCCGATGAGGATGACGTCGGGCGCGGGGCCGCTCTCCCACAGCACGTAGCCGCCAAAGTGCAGGCCCGACGCGGGGGCCAGCTCGGAGCGGTCGAGCACGGGGAGGTTCTGACGGCTGAAGACGAGGAGGGACGGGCCGTCAGTGCGCTCAATGGCGGCCTTCCACGCCTCCACGGTCTCCGTCGCGTCGGCAGGACGCACGACGGTGAGGTTCGGCACGGCGCGGAGGCCGGCGAGGTGCTCGATGGGCTGATGCGTGGGACCGTCCTCGCCAAGGCCGATGGAGTCGTGGGTAAAGACGTAGACGACGCGGATGCCCATGAGAGCGGCGAGCCGCATGGGCGGGCGCATGTAGTCGGAGAAGGTGAGGAAGGTGCCGGTGTAGGGCACGAGGCCGCCGTGGAGGGCCATGCCGTTGGCTACGGCGCCCATGGCGTGCTCTCGGACGCCAAAGTGGAGGTTGTTGGCGCCGCGGTCGTCCATGCTGAAGTCGCCGTGCTCCCGGAGGCGGGTGTTGTTGGAGGGAGCGAGGTCGGCCGAGCCGCCGACAAGGCCCTGCACATGCTGCACGAGGGCGTTCAGCGTGCGACCGGAGGCCTCACGCGTCGAGATGGGCTTGTCGTCGGGTGTAAAGAGGACGTCGGCGTCTGCACTCCAGCCCTCGGGGAGGCCGCCGTCCCACACCCGTTCCAACTCGGCGGCGAGCTCCGGGTATGCCTCGCGGTACGCGGAGAAGCGCTCGTTCCACTCGCGCTGGGCCTGCTCGCCACGAGGGACGGCGCCGCGCCAGTAGTCGAGGGCTTCCCGGGGCGTCGCGAAGGGCTCGTCGTAGGTCCAGCCGAGGGCCTCCTTGGCGAGGGCGACCTCCTCGGCGCCGAGGGCCGCGCCGTGGGCGGACGCCGTGCCGGCCTTGTTGGGGGCGCCGTAGCCGATGACGGTGTGGCAGACGACGAGGCTGGGGCGATCCGTGACCGCGAGGGCCTCGCGCAGACCGAGCTCGACGGCGGCGGGGTCCATGCCGGCCTCGACGTCGGTGACGTGCCAGCCGTAGGCGCGGAAGCGCGCGGGCACGTCCTCGGTGAAGGCGAGGTCGGTGGAGCCCTCGATGGAGATCTCGTTGTCGTCGTACAGGACGATGAGCTTGCCGAGGCCGAGGTGGCCCGCGAGGGACGCGGCCTCGGCTGCGACGCCCTCCATGAGGTCGCCATCAGACGCGATGACGTAGGTGTGGTGGTCGATAACGGTGTGGCCCGGACGGTTGTACCGGCTGCCGAGCCACTGCTCGGCAAGGGCGAGGCCGACGGCGTGGCCGAAGCCCTGGCCAAGGGGGCCGGTGGTCACTTCGACGCCGGGGGTGAGGCCGCGCTCCGGGTGGCCGGGGGTGATGCTGCCCCACTGGCGCAGCCGCTTGATCTCGTCCAGGGGCACGTCGTAGCCGGTGAGGTGCAGGAGGCCATAGAGGAGCATGGAGGCGTGGCCGGCGGAGAGGACGAAACGGTCGCGGTCGTGCCAGTTGGGGTCCGAGGGGTTGTGCTTCATGAAGCGGTCCCAGAGGGTGTAGGCCATGGGGGCGGCGCCCATGGGAGCGCCGGGGTGGCCGTTGCCCGCCTGCTGCACGGCGTCGGCCGCGAGCAGGCGCAGGGTGTTGATGCAGAGGGTCTCCAGGTTGCCGTCCGGCATGTAACGCTCCTCACGCGGCCGGCATACCGGGCGATAGGGGTAAGGGCGTATCCGCCGGCCTTGGGCATTTTCGGCGCGCGCAAGTCGACTGAACGACGTGGCGCACGCGTCCCCCTCATGTTACCCCGCGCAGGTGCGGACTGCTAGGCGGGATGGGGCGCGTTTGTCGGGGCCCCTGCCTTCGCGGCGGCGACGAGTGGAGGCCAAGGCGAACGGGTGGGGGCGACACAAGGGTCACCCCTACCTAGTTGCGGTGCGCGTGGGAAACGGGGGCGGGCGGAGAAGGACGCCCACTCGCGCAGCCTGTCCGGGAATGGCACCCACCCAGCAGGCTTGCATCGAAGTAATCGAATACCCTGAGAGACGGGCCGCCGGGACGGGGCGGCCCGTCCGTGCAACCGCCTAGGTGACGGTGAAGGGAACAGCCATCCCTTCAAGGAGGTGGCTCTCTGGATTGCCTTCCTCGTCCAGCTCTTCCGGCTCCACGATGTTGCAGATGAAGACGTAGTTGCCGGCGCTCAGCTCGAAGACGCCGGAGCGCTGCTGACCGGGGTCGAACTCCTCGATCTCGCCGATGAACTCAACGCCGTCGACGCCCTCTTCCGGAAGGAAGCCGCGCTCCTCAGTATTCGCTATGGCGATCTGCTCCAACTGATCGATGGGCAGGTCGGTCTTGAAGATGACCAGCTCGTGCGGGTCGTCCGGGCCGCCGTTGGCAACCGAAAAGCGGACCAACCCCGCGGGAACGGTGTTGGGGGTGGGCGTGATGCTCCACTCAGCGAGGGCGACACCGACGGTAGACACCTTCTCCATGCCCTCACCCGCAGCGGCCTGGCCCGCCGCGAACCCGCGGTCGTACTCCGCCTGCAGCTCTTCGTCGGAGGCGCCGGAATCACACGCCACAGCAGCAAGCGCCAGCAGGAACACCATGGTCAGCGTGACAATCTTGCTCATGTCAGCCTCCTTTTGCTCGGCTGCGCGGCGGACCGGGAGCGTCCCTCTCGCGGAACGCAGCACCGCCTCTTTGCCCTGCTCGGGTGAGGAGCCGGCCGGGGGGATCCTCGATGCCCGGTAAGCGGGCCTTGGCCAAGCACCAGATGTTTTCGCAAGGCAGCTGCACAGCTTAGTGCAAGCAAGACATAACATACCACACGGAATTGGCTTATGCCAGCATCAATAATTGCATCAGTACACAATTTGCGATGAAAGGGGGCAGACGTAAGCGGGCCGCCCTGGTGGCAGGGCGGCCCGGTGGCGAGGGAGGGGCCCGAATTCTCGGGCGCTATGAGAGGGTTGGAGGTTATAGCCCGGAAGTCCAGGATGTGACCTGGCGCCGTGCTAGGGAGGAGGAGTTCCGCAAGAACGGCGGTAAATCAATGTCAAGCTCCTGGTCGTCCCAGCCGGCAATTGCTTCCGGCCTGTCTGGAACCAGGATGTCCGGGGTTGGGAAACCGGTGGCGATGATGGTGAGCCGGACCTCATCCTCCATCGACGGGTCTGTGGCCATGCCAAAGAAGATGTTGGCATCCGGGTCCACGACTTCCTGGATGGCGTCAGCGGCCGCGTTCACCTCACTCAGCGTGAGGTCCGTGCCGCCGGTGATGTTGAAGAGTACGCCCCTGGCGCCTTCAATGGAGACCTCCAGCAGTGGGCAGGACACCGCGGCGCGGGCCGCCATGACGGCACGGCGTTCGCCGGAGCCGGTGCCGATGCCGAGCCAGGAGGGCCCCGCGTGGGACATGACGCTCTTCACGTCGGCGAAGTCCAGGTTGATCTCGCCGGGGGTGGTGACCAGCTCGGCGATGGACTGGACGGCCTGGCGTAGCACGTCGTCGGCCATGCCAAAGGCGTTGGACATGGTGACCTCCTCGCCACTGATGGCGCTGAGGCGGTCGTTGGGGATGACGATGAGGGAGTCGACCTTGTCGCGGAGGCGCTGAATGCCGTCATCGGCGTGCCGGCGGCGGTGGGCACCCTCGAAGGAGAAGGGCTTGGTGACCACGGCGACGGTGAGGGCGCCGGTCTCCCGGGCGATCTCGGCGATGACGGGCGCGGAGCCCGTGCCGGTGCCGCCGCCCATGCCGGCGGCGACGAAGACCATGTCCGCGCCCTTGACCAGCTCGGTCAGGCGCTCGCGGCTCTCCTCGGCGGACAGCCGGCCGGTCTCGGGGTCGCCGCCGACGCCAAGGCCGCGGGTCAGGCGCTCGCCAACCTGAATGCGGAAGGGAACGTCACAGCGCTGCAGGGCCTGGGCGTCCGTGTTGACGACCGAGTAGTCCACACCGGGAATGGGTGTGCGGAACATGCGGTTGACGGCGTTGGAGCCGCCGCCGCCCGCCCCGACCACCTTGATGGTGGGCGCGTTGTTGACAGAGCCAAACTCGCTCGGCTGGTATGGGAACTCTGGCATGGGACTTCTCCTTCCTGGATGACGTATCTAAGCAATGAGCTAGGAAGCCACCTTGCTCATGCGACCCTTGAACCAGCCCAGGGGGCTTGCGTTTGCCTGGGCGTGGCTTGCGTTGACGCTGTGCCTCCGTTCGTCTCCCCGCACGGACTCTGCGGAGTGCGGGCGCCGTGCAGCCCAATAGAACGCGCCGATACCCGCGGAAAAGGCGGGGTCGCGCAGGTCGTAGGGCAACGCGGGGTTGTCAGGCAGGGCAAACCGCACGGGCGACCCGAGCACCTGCCGCGCGACACGCTCGATGCCGCGGATGCTGGACCCACCTCCGGTCAGCACGAGACCGCCGGACGGCAGGGTGGCGTGGTTGTAGCCACGGAGCTTGAGCGCCGCCAGCTTGAACAGCTCGCCGGCGCGCTCGTGGAGGTAGCGAGCGATTGTGCGCCGCTCGACGCGCAGGAAACGGCCCTCGGCGGGGTCCTCGATCGCGACTGCCTCGTCGTCGCCCATCACATCCAGGGCCGCCACACCGTGGCGCTCCTTCAGCTCCAGCGCACCCTCATAGGAGATGTTGAGCGCTACGGACAGGTCCGAGGTGAACTGGCTGCCGCCGAGGGGGAGGACGCCTGCGCTCCAGAGGGACCCATGGCGGTACAGGGCAAGTGTCGTGACGCCGCCGCCGATGTCCATAACCACAACGCCCCGCTCCATCTCATCTTCAGTGAGGACTGCTTCAGCAACGGCGATGGGGGCGGCCACAACACCCTCGACGCGTAGGCGGGCGCTCTCCACGGCGTTGACCACGGCTGAGACGGCAGAGGCGTCTCCCGCCATGCAGACGGCCTCGACATCGATGCGCAGGGCGTGCATGCCAATGGGGTTGCGCACCGAGTTCAGCCCGTCGATGGAATACGTGCGCGGGAGCTTGTGCAGCACTCTCTTCCTGGGAGGAAGGTCCATGGGGTGCGCCTCGGCCAGGGCGCGGTCCAACTCGGCCTGGGAGACGGGAACGTTCTGCCGCGTGGAGTGGAGCGTTCCCGCGCAGGGGTAGGACTCCACGTGGACACCGGAAACCGTGACGAATGCGGATGCGGGGGCAACGCCGGCAGCCTGCCGGGCGTCGTTCAGGGACGCGCGGATGCTCTCCTGCGCCTCGCCCGCATCGACGATGATCCCCTTGCGGAGGCCGGAGGAGGGGGCCAAGCCCGCGCCCAAAATCTCAGCGCCGCCCATGCCGTCGTGACGGCCTATGAGCGTGAGCACCTTGGTGGTCCCCACGTCTATAGCACTAAACGTGACGTCTTTCGCCATATCGCGTCCCTTTCCCCGATCCCGCGGCGCGTAGCAGAACCGGCGGCTCAACGGTCTCAGCCTCGCCCGGCGTGGGGCCGGCTGAGGAATTCTTCTCAGTCTCCTGGGCGCCAAATACCCGAGATATAGGGGCACTGGCCGAGGGGAGGACGGTTAGGCATGAGTAGGCAATTGCCGTCCGCGTGGCCAGGCCTTCTTTCGAGGGGTGCCTGATGGAGGGGGCCAGCACCCCTATATCACAGGTTCCTATCTACTTGGAGGCCTTGCCTCCTTCCAACCGCTCGGCCGCCCGCAAACGGGCGCTCCGACTTCGCGGGTTGTACACGACCTCCTCTCGGGAGGGGGTAATGGGCTTCTTGGTCAGCACCTTCAGCACGGCGGACTCCCGGAACGTCGTCTTCACCAATCGGTCCTCCAGAGAGTGGTAGCTGATGACCGCCAACCTGCCGCCGGGCTGCAGCGTTTCCGCCGCAGACGCGAGCGCGGTCCTGAGGGCCGCCAACTCCTGGTTCACTTCCATGCGGACCGCCTGGAACGTGCGGGTGGCCGGATGGATCCGGCCCCGGCGTCCCAGCGCGTCCTGCACCACCTGGGCCAAGTGCGCTGTCCCCCGGATTGGCCGCCGCTGGACGATTGCCCTGGCGACCCTTCGCGCCCTCGGCTCCTCGCCGTACTCGTGGATGGTGCGGACGAGGTCACGCTCTGAGAAGCGGTTGACCACGTCATCGGCCGTCATGCCGTCCTGCGGACCGAACCGCATGTCCAGCGGCCCGTCGCGGAGGAAGCTGAAACCCCGGTCCTCCGACTCCAACTGGAGGCTGGAGAGGCCCAGATCGAGGAGGACGCCCATGACGGTACTGCCCCCCTGCAACCCGGCCTGCTCCGCCAACGTCGTGTAGGAGTCGTTGACGAGGCGGACGCGGTCTCCGAACCGTGCCAGCCGTGCCTTCGCGGCCGCCAGCGCCGTTGGGTCCCGGTCCAGTCCTATGACTAGACATTCCGGTGCGGCGTTGAGGATGGCTTCCGTGTGGCCTCCCTCGCCCACCGTGCAGTCGATATACGCGCCTCCTGGTGCAACGGCCAAGGCCTCCAGCACCTCTGTGACAAGCACCGGCTGGTGCACTGGCTGTTGTCCAGTGTCATGTGGCGTCACTTTTTAACGTCTCAACCCAGATATAGCCCATACGCGGGGCATGTGAGGCATTAAAAGCCATCGAAAATGGTTTGTCAACCCCTTTTGAAACTTTTCTCAAAAATGTCTCAGTGACACGGTGAATGACGCCTATTCCGATGCAGCCACGTATATCAGATACGGTTTTGGCTCTCTGCAGATAGCGTCATCCATTCATCAAGAGGTCAGTCGGACCGCTTCCCAGTCCACCGAATCCCCCTCCGGAGAGTGTACCACCGACCAAGCCAAGAGCAAGAGTCGAACACCTCCAAGACGGACAACCCGGGCGTGTTCTGCCCTGTGCTATGATGGCAACAGCCGCCACACTATGGAGGAACGACCCGTGTACACGGTAGGGATTCTCACCAGCAGCGACTCCAGCGCGCAGGGCGCGCGGGAGGATGAAAGCGGCCGAGTAATAGACGAGCTTGCGACTGCCGCCGGGTTCAGTGTGACGGTGCGGGAAGTGGTGCCGGACGACTACGACACCATCGTAGACCGGCTGACGCGCTGGTCCGAGCAGGTGAACGTCGTTCTCACGACGGGCGGCACGGGGTTCGGTCCGCGCGATGTCACGCCGGAGGCGACGCGGGCCGTGGCGGAACGGCTCGCGCCGGGGCTCTCAGAGATCATGCGGTACAAGACATCGGAGTTCACGACGCTGTCCTACCTCAGCCGCGGCGTCTCCGGCACGCGGGGCGGGTGCCTCATCGTCAACCTGCCGGGGAGCCCGCGTGGAGTGCGGCAGTGCCTGGACGTGCTGCTGCCGCTGCTGCCGCACGCGCTGCAGACCATGGAGGGACCGACGCAGCAGCACCCGACGGGTTCCCTGTAGGCGCGGAGGCCGGTTTTTGAGCCCCGGCACCACATGATCGTAGCTGAGCAGGCCCAAAGCGCGCGTTTTTCGGGCCGGGACGGTCTCCAGGCTTGCCAGAGGGCGTAGACCCCCCGTTTTGAGAAGGCAAAATCGAGGCTTCATGGACATCTCCATCCTGACCCTCTTCCCCGGCATGTTCACCGGGCCGCTGGACCAGAGCATCATCGGCCGCGCGCGTGAGCGCGGGCTCGCGTCCATCACACTCCACAACATCCGCGACTACGCGCACGACCGGCACCACGTCGTCGACGACGCGCCCTTCGGCGGCGGGCCCGGCATGGTGATGAAGCCGGAGCCGCTCTTCCTGGCCGTCGAGGCGGTGCGTGCCGATCTGGCCGCGCGGCAGGGCGAGGACATCGCAGAGGCCGCGCCGGTCATCCTGCTCTCGCCGCAGGGACGGCCGTTCACCCAGGCGGTCGCTCGTGAGCTCGCGGCACACGCGGCGCTCATCTTCATCTGCGGCCGGTACGAGGGCGTGGACGCGCGGGCCGAGGAGGCGCTGGCGACGGACGTCATCTCGGTGGGCGACTACGTGCTCACCGGCGGCGAGATCCCAGCGATGGCCATCGTCGACGCGGTGGTGCGGCTGCTCCCCGGCGTGCTGGGCGACGAGTCGTCGGCGGTGGAGGAGTCGTTCAGCGAGGGCCTGCTGGAGGGGCCATCGTACACGCGGCCGGCGGAGTACCGGGGCATGGCGGTGCCCGACATCCTGCTCTCCGGCGACCACGGGGCCGTCGCGAAGTGGCGGCGGCAGCAGGCGCTGCTGCGGACACGGCAGCGGCGGCCGGACCTGCTGAAGGACGCGCCGCTGACGGAGGAGGACCTCGCGTACCTGCGGGAGCTGGAGGCGGGCGGGCAACAGTAGGGCGCAGGGCGTTTTAACTCTTTCGAGTGTTCCCTTCCAATCTCCTGATTCGTAGCTGCGGGATATTCGCTTGCTATTCGTGTTGTAGCTGACGTGGCACGTTCCAGCTACAACACGATTTTTCACCCGGGGGAAACGAATCCGGGCCGTTGCGCGCCGCGGGGGCAAGAGGGGGATGGCGACGTCCGGTTCACGTTTCTTGCATGCGCTATGCATGAGAGGAGGGTACCGAACGCCACGGGGTTGGGGCGAGGGGCTGGTGGCAGGGCATGCGAGCCGGGGCGGGGCGCCCCACGTCTCTCCCTCTCCACTCTTCTGGATACCGGCATTCGCCGGTATGAGGGAGGGGGCTAGGCTCCTGAAAGCTGAGAGGCACGGAGGCACCCCTCCCACCGCGACCCCTCTGGGTTCCTGCCTTCGCAGGAACGACGAATGCGGGACACTGGTGCGTAGAATCGCCCTCGCCGGCGGGGTATCATGCATGCAACCCCTCCACAGGACAATCAAGGGCCGCTATGGCACGCGTATCCGACAAGCAACGCGGGAAACAAGGCAGCGCGGCTGCCAACGGTGACGGCGGGGCTGCGCGCGGGTTGACGCCGCTGCGGCGGCAGTACCTGGAGGTGAAGGCGCAGCACCCGGACGCCATCGTGCTGTTCCGGCTGGGGGACTTCTACGAGACGTTCGACGACGACGCGCGCACGGCAGCGGCCGAGCTGGAGATCGTGCTGACGGGGCGCGACATGGGCAAGGGCCAGCGGGTGCCGATGGCGGGGGTGCCCGCGCACGCGCTGGAGAGCTACCTCGCCCGGCTCATCCGGCGGGGCTACAAGGTGGCGATCTGCGAGCAGGTCAGCGACCCGGCGGCAAGCGCCGGGCTCGTCGAGCGGGACGTGGTGCGCGTGGTGACGCCGGGCACGGTGGTGGAGCCGGGGCTGCTGGACGAGCGGGCCAACAACTTCATCGCGGCGGTGGCGCTGTCGGGTGACAAGGCGGGGCTGGCGTACGCGGACATCACAACGGCGGAGTTCGCGACGGCGGAGGTGCCGTTGCTGACGCTGCCGCTGGAGCTTGAGCGGCTGTCGCCCGCCGAACTGCTTGTGCCCGAGGAGGCGGACGCGGGGAGCATCGTTGGCGCGCTGAAGCCGTCGCAGGCCGACGACCCGGGGCCGTCGGTCACGCCGACGGCGGACAGCCTGTACCGGCTGGGGGCGGCGCGGCGGACGCTGCTGGAGCACTTCGGCGTAACCACGCTGGAAGCCTTCGGGTGCGAGGGCTTGCCGCTCGCCATCCAGGCTGCGGGGGCGCTGCTGGCCTACCTGCAGGACACGCAGCGGGGCAAGGTGGGGCAGCTTACGTCGTTGCACACCTACTCGCCCGAACGGTACATGACGCTCGACTACCAGACGCGGCGAAACCTGGAACTCTTTCGCGCGGGGCGCTTCGGGGGCGGGACGGCACTGCTGGACGTGCTCGACTACACCAAGACGCCGATGGGCGGACGCCTGCTGCGGCGGTGGCTGGGGCAGCCGCTGCTCGACCGTGGCGAGCTGGAGCGCCGGCTGGACGCCGTCGCGTGGTTCCACGCGAGCAGCATCCGGCGAGAGAACACGGCGGCGCTGCTGGGCGGCATGAGCGACCTGGAGCGGCTGGTGAACCGGGTGACGGCGGGGACGGCGCTGCCCCGCGAGGTGGTGTCGCTGCGGCGGAGTCTGGAAGCGGTGCCCGCCATGCTCGCGCTGCTGGCGGAGGGCGAGGAGGCCGTCGGTCGGCTGCGGGAGGACCTGCACCCGTGCGAGGACGTGGCGGCGGTCATCGCGGAGGCGGTGAACGACGACCCGGCCGCGCTGGGCGGGCACGGCGACGTCGTGCGGCCGGGGTTCTCGGCGGAGCTGGACAACCTGCGAAGCGCGTCCCGTGACGCCAAGGAGTTCATCGCGGGGCTGGAACGGCAGGAGCGGGAGCGGTCGGGCATCGGCAACTTGCGGGTCGGGTACAACAAGGTGTTCGGCTACTACCTGGAGGTGTCGAACGCGAACCTCGCGCGCGTGCCCGAGGACTACATCCGGCGGCAGACGCTGGTGAACGCCGAGCGGTTCATCACGCCGGAGCTGAAGGAGTACGAGGCGCTCATCCTGAACGCGGAGGAGCGGCTGGAGGAGCTGGAGAACGCCATCTTCCGGCAGGTGTGCAGGCAGGTCGCCAACGAGGCATCGCGCATCCTGGAGACGGCGTCAGCGGTGGCGCAGGTGGACCTTTTCCGCGGGCTGGCAGAGGCGGCGTCGCGGAACGGGTACGTGCGGCCGGCGTTCGCCGACGATGGCGTGCTGGAGATCAGCGGCGGCCGGCACCCGGTGGTCGAGCACGTGCTGCCGGCGGGGGCCTTCGTGCCGAACGACACGGCGATGGGGCAGGCCGGGGCATCGCTGATGGTGCTGACCGGGCCGAACATGGCGGGGAAATCGACGTACATCCGGCAGGTCGCGCTCATCGTGCTCATGGCGCAGGTGGGCAGCTTCGTGCCGGCGGACGCGGTGCGCATGGGCATCGTCGACCGCATCTTCACGCGCGTCGGGCTGCAGGACGACCTGGCGACGGGGCAGTCGACGTTCATGGTGGAGATGGTGGAGACGGCGGCAATCCTGCACCACGCGACCGCGGAGTCGCTGGTGATCCTGGACGAAATCGGACGCGGAACGAGCACGTACGACGGGCTGGCCATCGCGCGGGCGGTGGCGGAGTACCTGCACAGCCACCCCCGGCTGGGGTGCAAGACGCTGTTTGCGACGCACTACCACGAGCTGACGGCGCTGGCCGACTACCTGCCGAACGCGGTCAACTACAACGTCACGGCAGTGGAGGCCGACGGACAGGTGACGTTCCTGCACCGCATCGTGCCCGGCGGCGCGGACCGGAGCTACGGCGTACACGTCGCGCGGCTGGCGGGGCTGCCGCCGCCGCTGGTGAGCCGTGCGACGGAGTTGCTGGCGGAGCTGGAGGCCGACGACGCGCCGAAACGGGGGAGGAGACCGCAGGGGACAGCGCCGCAGAGCGCACAGCTGCCACTGCTGCCGGCGGCGGACGACGGGCTTCGCGACGCGGTGCTTGGACTCGACATCACGGAGATGACGCCGCTGGAGGCGCTGAACAAGCTGTACGCGCTGCAGCAGCAGGCGCGAGAGGCGAAGGACGGGTAGCGCCAGCGGGGACGCCCTTCGACAGGCTCAGGGCGAACGGAGGCCATCGGAACAGTCAAGGAAAATGCTACAGGAGGGAGCCATGGCGGAGTATCTACCGTCGCCCGCGCAGTGGGTGCGGGAGCAGGTGGAGCTTTACGAGAGCAGCGGGGGCACACAGGGCACGACGCTGCGGGACACAGGCATGCCGGTCATCATCGTGACCAACGTCGGCAACAAGACCGGCGGCATCCGCAAGACGCCGCTGATGCGGGTCAAGGACGGAGACAACTACGTGCTCGTCGGCTCGCGGGGCGGCGCGCCGAAGCACCCCGAGTGGGTGTACAACCTGCGGGCGAACGGCGAGGTGGAGGTCCGCGACCTGACCGAGGTCTACAGCATGCGGGTCCGCGAGGTGGAGGACGACGCCGAGCGCGAGCGGTTGTGGGCCCTCGCGGTGGAGGCGTACCCGCCGTACGAGGAGTACCAGACGCGGACCGAGCGGAAGATCCCGGTGTTTCTGGCGGAGCCGGCGTAGGGGGCGGGGGCGCGACGGTGGACGGGTGACGACTTGTCCTTGCCGAGAAACTGGCCTGTTGCCGCATGGGGCCTGGCGGCGGCGCTGGTCCTCGCCGTCGCCGCGTGGGCTTGCGTTCCTGTCGAAGAGCCTCCGTCGATGGAACCAACGGAATCACCAACAAGGGTTGCACCCACGCCCACGGATACTCCAGAGCCGACCGCATTGCCCACGCACGCCAGCGAGCCCTCGTCCGTGCCAACGAGCACGCCAAGGCCAAATATCTTTGCTACACGGGTCCCCGCTCCAACGCCCCTGCATACGGCTACCGCCACGGTGCTTGTCATTCACACCGCAACGCCCGCGCCCACCCCTACGGCTTATCCCTTCCCAACGGTAGTACCTACTCCCACTCCACGTCCTTTGGCGCTCCTGGGTTTCTCCCCATCGCCGGACACCGTTGCGTTGCAATGGAGGACCACTGTTGACGAGCCGGAGCAATTCTCACTGTTCAGGAACAACGTCCTCATAACCAGTCCCTCAGGTGAAGACCGGGCGTATCGGGACACGGGCCTCAGCCCAAACACGCGATACGTCTACCGACTGGTGTCGAGACAGGCCGACGGCACGGAATTATCGGACGAACTGGAGCGAACGACAGATGCGGCTCTCCCTATGCTGTCGAGGCAGATGGCCACCCACAAGACGGGTCTGCAGATACCCATCATCGACGAGGTCAATCCCGACTACACGGAGTATCAGGTGACTCTCAGCCGTCGAGGCCTGCCCACATCGGTGTCCGACTGGAGCACGAGCAAATGCAGGACGTTCGAAGGCCTTGTACCCGGCGAACACTACATCATCACCATCATCGCAAGGAACCTGGAAGGGAATACGACTAAGGCGGCCAACCAGTACGCAGAGGAGGGTGGCCCTGCAGTCCAAGGTGCGCGGTGGATACACACCTGGGGACACTCCGGTACTCAGGACCCGTGGGTGAAGGCCCGAGTCCGCGACGCCGCCGCCATCCACGGACTCACCGAGGCCGCAGAGGACTGGATGAACAACCGCATCCTAATCGAACGGAAACGCGGCGAACCAAGACACAGAAGCTCTCACCTTGGACTCGTCGGCATGGGCCACAGCAACGCAGGCCACCTGATGGCAGACGTGATGCGAGCGTTCTGGGAATACTGGGACGGTTTCTCTGAGCCCTGCGACCAGATGAACATCTACACGTTCAGACGAGATGTAGCGCAGTTCGCCATAGAGTTCCGCGACCTGGAAAGGTCAGGAGGCGACAACCATCTGGCGCCGTGGCGACCCTACTACAACCTGATCGTGGCGATCCTCGCCCTTCAAGATCTGGACGGGGAGGACTACTGGGACGTCCTAGAACGAGGTGAATATGGCAGGTTCGGCCGGCTTTGGTACGAACTTGAGAGACTCATTCCCGGCTTCAACCCCCATCATCCATCGCTGATCCCGCCCCACGTCAGGAAGTATTTTGATGGGTTTATGCGTGATGGGGAAAGCAGAACGTGGGACGAGGAGCTGGACTGGTACACCAGCCTTGAGGACGCCGACCGACACCTGTGGTTTCCACTGGTCACACACGCCATCCTGCATAACTCGCCACGCGAGCTGAACTACGTTTCCAGGACACGGATACCGGAACCCCTCAGGACCTCACTGAGAAGCGCCGACCGTCAGATGCTGGTGGACTTCATCAACACGCTGGGAGACCAGGAACCTTGGGAGTGGTGGGCTGAATCACGGGGATATTGGAACTTCCATGTGAGTTTCCACCTCACCCGGTTCCGGTTGTACAAAACGGAGTTGGACGCCTCAGCAGGCATTGAATTGGAACAGGCCAACTTTGGCGCCGTCCTGCAGGCCCTGCAACTGTTGCACACTCTCCACTGCCCACCGGACCGGAGCAATTGCTGGTTCAATCGTGACGGCCGCGTCGAGAATGGAGCCGCGCAGGTTAGCGCGACAATCAGAAGCATGGGGCACCTGTCAGAGAGGCAGCGTGAAATCCTGATGGCGATGGCCAACTTAAGCACGTAGGAGCGCCTTGTGCGCCCGGCGCGGGAACGACCGGTGAGAGCGTGGTATTCCGTTGCCGTCAGCCCAGACGGTCCGCCCCCTTCGAACCCTCTCAATTCCACCCTGGCAAGAACACCGGGTTCGGCGGCGAATGAGACCGGCGGGACGCGGATTTGGCCTTGCATGGTGATATAATCGCGGCGCCCCAAACGGCTGGAGGTGTGGTATGACGACGCAACGTGCCCGCCAACCCATTGAGCGCAACCTGGCCATGGAGCTCGCCCGCGTGACGGAGGCGGCGGCGATGGCTGCCGTCCGCTACATGGGCATGGGCGACAAGGAGCTGGTGGACCAGGCCGCCGTCGATGCCATGCGCTACACCCTGGGGTACGTGTCGATGGACGGCACGGTCGTCATCGGCGAGGGCGAGAAGGACGAGGCGCCGATGCTCTACAACGGCGAGCGTATCGGCAACGGGATGCCGCCGGAGGTGGACATCGCCGTCGACCCGATCGACGGGACGACGCTGCTGTCGAAGGGGCTGCCGGGCGCGGTCGCCGTCGTCGCACTGTCGGCGCGGGGTACGATGAACGTGCCGGGCAACGTCTTCTACATGAACAAGATCGCCGTGGGGCCGGAGGCGCGCGAGGCCATCGACATCCGGGCGAGCGTGCCGCAGAACCTGCGCAACGTGGCGGAGGCCAAGGGGTGCAGCGTCTCCGATCTGACGGTGATCATGCTGGACCGGCCCCGGCACGCCGAGATGCTGACGGAGGTGCGGGCGGCGGGCGCACGCGTCAAGATGATCACCGACGGCGACATCATCGCGGGCATCCAGGCGGCACTGCCGGGGACGGGCGTCGACATGCTGCTGGGCATCGGCGGGTCGCCGGAGGCGGTGCTGACGGCGGCGGCGATCCGGTGTATCGGCGGGGAGATCATCTGCAAGGCGTGGCCGCGTGACGACGCCGAGCGCGAGCAGGCGATCGCCGACGGCGTCGACCTGGAGAAGATCTACAACACCGACGACCTGGTGGGCGGCGAGGACGTCTTCTTCTCGGCCACGGGCGCGAGCACGGGGGACCTGCTGAAGGGCGTGCTGCTGGAGGACGGCGGCGCCCGGACGCAGACGCTGGTGATGCGGTCGCGGTCGGGGACGGTGCGGTGGATTGACTCCATCCACGACTTCTCGCGGCTGGACAAGATCCGGTTCGAGGAGTAGGGGGGGACTAGACCGGCAATACGGCGAGTCCCGCTTGAGCAAAGCCAGCGTCAAAGGTGAAGACGGGCGCACCCAACTGTGCAGAAGCTACGGCAGTCGTCCAGTCCACAAACCCCAGACCTCTTCCCTGTTGGGCAACATAGCGATGCCATGCTTCTTCATGGAGATGGGAGTCAACCCACAGGACCTGTACATTGTTGTCTTCCAACCAATTGACGAACTCCATAGTCACGTCAAACCCCAGCCGCCTTTCCAAGAGAACAATAGTCTCGACAAGCGCGTAGGATGTTGTCCACAGTTCGTGCTCTCGAGCGGAAAGCCGCTCATAAATGACCCTGGCTTGCGCGTGAAACAGATCGGCCTCAGAGCGGAGGGCATAGAAGGCCGCAGTGTCAACCAGGACTCTGCTAGGTTCCGCCATGGGGGTCCCGCATCGCCAGGTAGTCGTCGTGCCTCAAGGCAACGTCCGATTCCGGGTCCCTGCTTCCCCCCACAAACTTCATCAGCTTCCGGAACTCCCTGACCTTTCGAGGATTGACCGTGACGGCAGCCAGTTGGCCTTCTTTGTTGAGGCCCAAATACACGCCCCGCATGACGGTCACGTTGAGAACCACCTCACCAACCCCCACAGGGAGGGTGGTCTTGGCCCGGAATGAGCCTGGGGACTTGCCGAAGGCCCTTTTGAACAAGGCCTTTTCGGTTTCATAGCCAATGACATCAGTAAACGGATCATCGACGATGGCGCGGGCAGTGTGCTCAAGCGCCACGAGGGCATCCTCTGGAGATAGGGCACAGTCGCGGAGTTTAGTCAGGGCCTCTGCAAGAGCGGCCTTGCGGCGTTCAATTTCCTCCGGGGGTTGGGTCAGCTGCGCTTCCGGCTCAGGAGCAGCCTCAGCCGACATGAGACCATGCAGGCCCGGCAACGATGCAGCCAGGCCGTCGGGGTCCTCTTTGTACTTCGCCTCAACCAAGGCGATGAGACGCTTGTCGCGATCCTTCATGCGTACCATTGAGGTGTTCCAAAAACGTTAGCCTACACCGCGGCGGCGGCGCCCTCCATGGCGGGGGAGTACTTGCCCTGCTGGGCGGCGCTGGTGAGCTGCGCCCGGTGGTGGAAGGCGGCCTGCGCGGAAGGGACGTTGGCGGCCTGGCCGGCCCACGCCTTGAGGGGCGCGCTCTGGAGACCCCGACCAAAGGAGTAGCTGATGGTCCACGGCGCGCCAACCCGGGCAGCGAGGACGTTGATGGCGTTCAGGTTGACCGTGGCCTCGTCGTCGCTCTGACCGCCGGAGAGGAAGACGATGCCGGGCATGGCAGCCGGGATGGTGCGCTTGAAGCAGTCGACGGTGTACTCGGCGACGGCCTCCGCGGGGGCGCGGTTGGCGGCGGTGGAGCCGGAGAGGACCATGTTCGGCTTGAGGAGCATGCCCTCAAGGGAGACGCCCTGGCGGTCGAGCTGCGCGAAGGTTTCCAGCAGCGTCGCCCTGGTGGCGTCGTAGCAGGCGTCGATGTCGTGGTCGCCGTCCATGAGGACCTCGGGCTCGACGATGGGGACGAGATCGGCGGCCTGGCTGAGGGCGGCGTAGCGGGCGAGGGCGTGGGCGTTGACGTCGATGCAGCGGGCCGTCGGGATGCCGGGGCCGACGTTGATGACGGCGCGCCACTTGGCGAAGCGGGCGCCCAGCTCGCGGTACTCGGCCAAGCGCGGGCCGAGGCCGTCGAGGCCCTCGGTCACGAGCTCACCGGCGGAGAAGGAGAGGGGCTGCGTGCCCTTGTCGACCTTGATGCCGGGGATGATGCCGCGGCTGGAGAGGACCTGGACGAGGGGGGCGCCGTCGGCGCCGTTCTGGCGGATGGTCTCGTCGTAGAGAATGACGCCACTGATGTAGGCGTCAACGCCGATGGTGCGGAAGAGCATCTCGCGGTAGTCGCGGCGGTTCTCCTCGGTGCTCTCGACGTTGATGGAGTCGAAGCGGCGCTTGATGGTGCCGGAGCTTTCGTCGGCGGCCAGGATGCCCTTGCCGGGCGCGACCAGGGCCTTGGCGGTGGCGGCGAGCTTGGCGATGTCCATGTTCAGCCTCCTTTACCCTACGAGCGTGCGTACAGGCACGGGGGTGGAAGTCAGTCCCTATCATACCCCAAAACCCAAGGAACTGCGCTGTGAGAACCCCAGGATTCGCGACAATCGGTCGCTCGCGCTCGCAGGCAGCATCGGATACAGTGCAGGGCGAGCTATCCGCACCTGAGGGGGCGCCACGATGCCGGAAGAGACGCTGTACTACCGCCGCTATGAGAGCCCGCTGGGGACGTACGTGCTGGTGAGCTCCGAGACGGGGCTGGCGTGCGTCAAGCCGGAGGAGCAGTCGTTCCCGGACCTGGACCGGTGGGAGCGCGAGGGCGCCCGGTACGAGGAGGGCGGCGAGGTCAACCTGCGGGCGGCGGAGCAGCTCGATGCCTACTTTGCGGGCGAACTGACGGCGTTCGACGTGCCGCTGGACATGCGAGGGACGCCGTTCCAGCGCCGCGTTTGGGAGGAGCTGCGCAACATTCCCTACGGCGAGACGTGGTCGTACGGCGACGTGGCCTCGGCGATCGGCCGGCCTACGGCGAGCCGCGCGGTGGGGAGCGCGAACGGGAGCAACCCAGTGTCGATCATCGTGCCGTGCCACCGGGTGATCGGATCGAGCGGGAAGCTCGTTGGCTACGGGGGCGGGCTGCACAGGAAGGACGCGCTGCTGGCGCTGGAGGCGGGGGCGCAGCGGATGCTGTAGCGCAATTCGGCCCTCCGTTCGTGGGTCGCCCTTCGACGGGGCTCAGGGCGAACGGACTGGCTTGGGCGTGACGGAACGAGCAAAGGAAAGGGCGACCACAAGGGTCGCCCCTACGTATGCCCCCACTCTCCTGCATACCAGCTTTCGCCGGTACGACGATCATGGGATCCCAGGGTGAACGGGATTGGATGTGGGTTGGCAAGAGCCCAGCAAATGCTGGGCGGGCGATTCGCGAATCGCCCCTACGATATTGCCGCGAGGACTACGTGGGCAGGCGGGCGCCGAGGAAGTGCGGGTGGCCGCGGAGGAAGGACTCGGCGTCCATGGCTCGGCGGCCCTGCAGCTGCAGGTCGAGGAGGCCGAGGACGCCGTCGCCGGTGGCGACGCCGAGCGTCGCGGGGCCGTCAAGGGCGACGACTGCGCCGGGTGGGGCATCGCCGCCCGCCGGCAGCGCGATCGACCGCCGCACCTTGAGCGTCGCGCCGCTCCACGTCGTGAAGGCGCCGGGCCACGGGTTCATGGCCCGCACCTGGTTGTGGAGCTCAGCGGCGGGCCGCGCAAAATCCAGCAAGCCGTCGGCCTTCTCCAGCTTGCGGCTGTAGGTGGCCTTCGACTCGTCCTGCGGGACGGCGGTGACGCGGCCCTCGGCCCATGCCGGGAGCGTGCGGGCCATCAGCTCGCCGCCGCGGGCGAAGAGCCGCGCGGTCAGGGCGCCCGCGGTGTCGCCGGGCGCGATGGGGTGCTCCTCCTGCGCCAGGACGGGGCCGGTGTCCATGCCCTCATCCAGCAGCATGATCGTGACGCCGGTGACGGCCTCGGCCTGCAGGATGGCCTCGGCGATCGGGGACGGGCCGCGGTGCCGGGGGAGCAGCGACGGGTGGATGTTCAGGCAGCCGTGCGGCGTCAGCGACAGGAGCGGCGGCGGCAGGATGCGGCCGTAGGACGCGACGACCATGACACCGGCGTCGAGGGCGGAGAGTTGCTCGGCAACCTCCGGCGGGCGCAGCGACGGCGGCTGCAGGACGGGGACGCCGTGGCCGCGGGCCCAGAGCGCCGTCGGGGGCGGCGTGAGGGCGCGGCCCCGACCGGCGGGCCGGTCAGGTTGCGTGACGACGGCCGCGAGGTCAAAACCGGCGTCGTAGAGGGTTGACAACACCGGCACGGCATAATCGGGCGTCCCGAGGAAAATGATGCGCATGGCCCTTTCCACCAAAAGCCTTTTTTGGCGCGAATCGGCGCGACAACCAAGGGCGCCGTGCGGACTTCCACCTGAATATCACGCTTGCCGGAATGTGTCTGCCAATACGGGCTTTAGGCCCGTTGACACATAGGGCGCCGGCAACAAACCTGCCTGATTGAGCAAACCGTACGGGACAATTGGGCAGTTTATGCTCACAAATATATGTTTTGGACGGCGACAGAACACCACCGCACCTACGGATAGAACGCCCTAAACCGGGGCAAAACCGCGAAAAACCCGCGAATTTTGGGCCTTGAAGCCCTCCCGCAGCCGTTGGTAGATTCACCTGTGCAGCCCCAGCCTTTGTGCTTCAGCGTTTGTCCTATGCAACCGGATCCGCGTACACCAGGGAGGTATCCTGGCGTGAGTCCCAGGGAACCCAACAAGCTTTGGGAAGCGGCGCTGGGCGATTTGCAGGTGCAGGTCGCCCGGCCCAGCTATGATACATTCTTGAAGCAAACCGTGGGCATGCGGTGGGACGAGGAGTGCCTGGTCGTCAGCGCGCCAAGCTCCTTTGCCGCCGAATACCTGGACAAGCGCATGAAGGGCGTGGTGCAGCGGGCGCTGGGCCGGGTGGCGCAATCGCCGGTGGACGTGCGGTTCGAGGTGGCGGCAGCCGCGCAACCGGCCGCCGCGGCCGCAACGGGGCCGACGGCCCGCCAGGCCCGCGCCGTGGACGACGACCCGCTGCCGGTGCCCGTCGCGGCGGGCTCGGCGCAGCTCCCCCTCGACCCGCGCTACGTCTTCGGCCGGTTCACCGTCGGCGCGTCGAACGAGCTGGCGGTGGCGGCGGCCAGGGCGGCGGCGGAGCACCCCGGGGCGAAGTACAACCCCGTCTTCCTGTACTCGCCGCCGGGGCTGGGGAAGACGCACCTGCTGCACGCCGTCGGCCACCGGGCACGGGAGCGGGGGCTGCGCGTCCTCTACGTCAGCAGCGACCGCTTCGTCACGGAGTTCGTGTCGTCGATCCGCGAGGGGAAAGCGGCGGAGTTCCGCGAGCGGTACCGGCGGCCCGACGTGCTGCTGATGGACGACGTGCAGTTCCTCAGCGGCAAGGAGCAGACGCAGGAGGGGCTGTTCCACATCTTCAACGAGCTGCACCACTCGGGCCGGCAGGTGGTGCTGGCGTGCGACCGGCCGCCCAAGGCGCTCAAGCCGCTGGACGACCGGCTGCGGTCGCGGTTCGAGTGGGGGCTGATCGCCGACATCCAGCCTCCGGACCTGGAGACGCGGCTGGCCATCCTGCGGGCCAAGGCGTCGGCGCTGGACACGCGGGTGCCGCTGGAGGTGCTGGAGGCGCTGGGCCGGCGCGAGTGCCGCAGCGTCCGCGAGCTGGAGGGCTTCCTGAACCGGATCACGGCGTACGCGGACCTGACCGGCCAGCCCGTCACGATGGAACTGAGCGACCGGGCGCTGGGCGGCCTCGAAGACACGCCCGAGCCGGTGGTGCACACGCCCGACGGGGTCATCGAGCAGGCGGCACGGCTGTTCGGCGTCAGCACGGCGGCGCTGAAGGGGCCCAAGCGGGAGCGCACCCTGGCCCACGCGCGGCACCTGACCATGTACGTCATGCGGGAGGACATGGGGTTGCCGCTGACGGACATCGGGCGGGCGTTCGGCGGGCGCGACCACAGCACGGTCTTCCAGGCCGTCGGCAAGGTCGGCGAGCGGCTGTCGCGCGACGCGGCGGTGCAGCGCGACCTGTCGGCGCTGCGGAAGCGGGTACTGGGGAGAGCGTAGGCGTTGAGCATTATTTGCACACATATGTGCCAGACTGCGTTACTATTAGAAGGAGAACAAACATCCTTCCCGAACTGTCGTAGATACTAGAGTCTACTAGGATTTGGAGACAGGCAGACCGCTCAAAGGAGCGTGCGTCATGGCAGATATACACTTTACGGATTTGTCGATCAAGGGCTTTAGGGGAATTCGAGAGCTTGACATTGCGCCTCTAGGACGCGTGACGCTCATAACTGGCGAAAACAATGCTGGCAAATCCTCTGTATTGGAAGCTTTGCGGCTTTATGCCCAGAACGCAACTCCAACTACTCTCTATAGCATCCTTGCCTATCGTGAGGAATACGTCCGGGGCACTAACGAAGACGAGTGGTTTTTTGATCCAGAGACAATGTTTCACGTGTCTTCCATCTTCCATGGCTTCCCTTCTCTCCATGGCAAGATCGAACCTATTTCTATTTCTACTCGCTCCAACCGTAGGAAGAGGACTTTGGAATTACGCGTGGAATGGCACTTTGAAGAAATTGACTCGGAAGGGGTTCTTCGTCTGGTTCCGCAGATGACGTTGATAGATGATGTGGTTGATGCGATCCCAGTTCTAGTTGTGAAGACAGAGCGCAGGACGCGAACTCACCGGATAGAACGTCTGCCACAGTACGCGCGTTCAAGAGGTAGACCACCAGAGGATCTGCCAAGAATACCCTGTCAGGTAGTCGGGCCTTATGTAGGTGCTACGACCAACACTTTAGCCGGACTGTTGGATGACATCGCATTAACCGCAAGTGAAAGGGATGCAATTGAAGCCTTGCAGATCATTGAACCGCGCATTGACGCCGTTAGAGCTATAGGAGGGGACGGTCCAACACGAGCTAGGACCGTCATAGTTGGTGCCAGCCATATCGATCGTCCTATACCGTTACGATCCTTTGGGGATGGCATGAACCATCTATTTGCAGTAGTTCTCTCTCTTATCGGTGCACGCGGCGGCATATTGCTGGTAGACGAGTTTGAGAATGGTTTGCATCATAGTGTCCAGTTTGACGCATGGCGACTCATATTCAGGTTGGCTCCGAGATTAAACGTTCAGGTCTTCGCCACTTCTCATAGCAAGGACGCTGTTGAGGCTTTTAGGGAAGCTGCTGCTGAAACTCAGGAAGAGGGGTCTCTAGTCCACCTGACTCGGAGAGGCGATGAGACGTTTGCCTCGGTCTTGGGGGAAGAAGCATTATATCTTGCTAGTCGTGACCGCATAGAGGTTCGTTAAATGTCGGGTAGGAAGGGCCTATATGTAGAAGGTAAAGACGAAGAGCATGTTATCAAGCACATGTGCGAAATCCACGGAATTGGCAGGTTAGAGCCAATAGTGACCCGTGAAGGCGTCGTGGACCTCCTTTCAGCATTTGAAAAAGAGGTCCCTCTCTTCAATAGAGAAGGGGATACCCTAGGCATAGTTGTCGACGCAGACACCAATGTTGATGCTCGATGGCAAGCAATCCGCAACAGGCTCCTAGATTTGGGGTATGTTGCTGTGCCCAACCGACCACAACCAGATGGCGCGATTCTGGATCCCCCTCAGAACACTCTGCTGCCTCGAGTAGGCGTTTGGCTAATGCCAGACAACTTAAATGCGGGCAAGTTGGAGAATCTGCTGAAGCAGATGGTGCCAGCCTCAGACGTTCTGATTGATCATGCAAGGGTGGTTGTGAGTTCCTTACCTCTGTCCAATTTCACTGTCAACGACAAGATTAAGGCGGTTATGCACACTTGGCTTGCATGGCAGGTGGAACCTGGAAGGCCTTATGGCACAGCCATCACAGCTGGATATTTTGACGCGCATGCGCCTGCTGCTGAGAAGTTGGTTTCTTGGCTTCATCGCCTCTATAACCCTTAAGTTCCCCCAACCCTTGCCCCGGCACACCCCCTCGGCTACAGTGTCCCCGGCCCACTCGCGTCCGCATGGCGTCGTGCGCCGCTGGGCCGCTGCCTTCCACTCTGAAACGGAGGACCTCGCATGATTGGGACCAACACCCTCAAGGCCAAGCTGCGCAACGGGCAGGGCGTCGTGGGCGCGTTCAACTCGATACCGTCGCCGGACGCCGTGGAGATCCTGGGCTTCCTGGGCATGGACTTCGTGATCATCGACGCGGAGCACGGCGTGTCCGACCTGGAGTCGTGCGAGCACCAGGTGCGGGCGGCGGAGGCGGTGGGCATCTCTACCATGTGCCGCATCGCGCTGAACTCGCCGCAGAACATCCTGCGCTACCTGGATACGGGCATCATGGGCGCGCAGATCCCGCAGGTGAACTCGGCCGCCGAGGCGCGGGCGACCGTCGACGCGGTGCGGTACCCGCCTCAGGGCCTGCGCGGGCTGGCAGGCGTTCGGGCCGGCGGCTACGGGCTGGGCATGCCGATGGCCGACTACGTCAAGCTGGCGAACGAGGAGATCATCCTGTGCGTGCAGATCGAGACGACGCGGGCTGTGGAGGCGGCGGCGGACATCGTGGCGACGGAGGGCGTCGACCTCGTCTTCGTCGGGCCGACAGACCTGTCGATCTCGATGGGGTACCCCGGCCAGCCGACGCACCCGGCAGTGATGGAGGCCATCGAGCACGTGGGCAAGGCGGCGGTGGCGGCGGGCAAGTGGGCCGGCACCATCGCGCGGGACGCCGACGCCTACGAGCACTGGCGCAACGTGGGCTACCAGTACCTGGCGACGGGCACGCCAGCGTTCCTGGCCGCGGGGGCGCGGCACTACATCGAGAGCTGCCGCGAGCGGGAGAAGGCGGGAGGGTAGGGGGAGTGCCTTCGTAGACGCCCTTCGACGGGGCTCAGGGCGAACGGATGCGGGCAACCACGTCCCTATGCCCCCGCCCATCGCCCACCCCTCTGGGTTCCTGCCTCCGCAGGACCCTTCGACAGGGCTCAGGGCAATCGGCCCCGCTTTGGATACTGGCCCCGTATAGGGGTACGGGGGGACCATACGCCGGTATGAGGGGTGGGAGGGTGATGGTTTGGGTTCCCCGCTCGGCCCAGCCCCTCTGGGTTCTCGCCTGCGCGGGAACGACGGGGAGGGAAGCGGGAACGACGAGGTGGGGAGCGGACACGACTGATAGATAGTTAGGGGACGCCGGCAACCACGAGGGTTGCCCCTACGGGGCCAATTGGCGTTAGGAGACAGGCCATGCGCGTGGGATTCATAGGGCTGGGGCTGATGGGCGCCCCGATGAGCCGGAACCTGCTGAAGGCCGGGCACAGCGTCCGGGCGTGGAACCGCACGTCGTCCAGGGTGGACGCGTTCGTGGCGGACGGGGGCGAGGCGGCAACGTCGCCCGCGGACGCAGCGGCGGGGGCGGAGGTCGTGATCACGATGGTGACGGACTCGCCGGACGTGCAGGCGGTCATCCTCGGCGAGGGCGGCGTCATCGAGGGCGTCGAAGCGGGAACGGTGGTCGTCGACATGAGCACGATCTCGCCGGAGGTGACGCGCTCGGTGGGGGCGGCGCTGGCGGAGCGGGGCGTGCCGATGCTGGACGCGCCGGTCAGCGGCGGGGTGCTGGGGGCGCAGAACGCCGCGCTCTCCATCATGCTGGGGGGCGACCCGGACGCATTCGAGCAGGCGAAGCCCGTGCTGGAGGCGATGGGCACACGCATCACCTACTGCGGCGAGCTGGGCATGGGGCAGGTGACCAAGCTGGTCAACCAGGTCATCGTGGCGGGCACGATGGCGGCGGTGTGCGAGGGTCTGGTCTTCGGCGCGAAGGCGGGCGCGGACCTGCAGGCCGTCTTCTCGGCGGTCACAGGCGGCGCGGCCAACTCGTGGCAGCTCGAAAACCTGGGCGCGCGGCTGCTGAAGGACGACTTCAACCCCGGCTTCATGGTGCGGCTCCAGCAGAAGGACCTGCGGCTCATCATGGAGTCGGCCACAGCGATGAACCTGCCGCTGTTCACGACGCCGCTGGTGCACCACCTCTACCGCGCCGTCGAGGGGGCGGGGCACGGCGACGAGGGCACGCAGGCGTACGTCAAGGCGCTGGAGGCGATGGCCGGCGTGCAAGCCCGCTTCGCGGACGCCTAGACCGAGCGGTCGAGCGTGAAGCTGAGCTTTCACACGACCGTCCCCGGCCCCATCGAGGAGGTCTTCGAGCACGTGACGGCGTTCGGGCCGGAAGGGCCAGTCGACCGCGTGCTGTTCTCGCAGAAGTACGGCGAGACGGTCGAGGAGGACGGCGGGACCGTCGTCACGCGGGCGCCGGACGAGGACGGCGACGTGCTGCTCCACTGCTCGTTCGAGTACCCGACGCGGCGCGTGATGGTCGGCGAACGGTCGTCGTGGGCCGACCGGGAGGACGTGTTCGAGGCCGTCAAGGGCGGCACGCGGTGGACGGTGACGTTCGACCCCAAGGCGCATGGGGTGCAGGGGCTCGCCCAGTGGCTGTACTTCCAGATGGTCGGCAAGTACCGGGTGGGCGTGCCGGTGCTGTCGCCGGTGGTGCAGCACTTCCGGCAGAAGGCGCGGGAGGCGCGCGACCGGGGCGACGACCCGCCGGTGGTGGAGCCGTAGGCTGACGCCAGTTCCCCGTGGAATTGTCTCTCTCCCCCTCCGTAGCTGCGGCTGAATTGTTTTGGCATTCGCTTTGAACCTGTTTTGGCACGTTGCAGCTACAAAGCCAAAAATTTTTCAAATACCGGGCTCAATCCAGCCCCAGCGGTCCCCGCGGTTCCGGTACTCGAAACGGAGCACACGCATCAGCAGGCGGTTGGCACGCAACACCCGGTCAAGGTCAGCGTGGGGGTCGGTCAGCATGGCGGCGAGCCTGATGCGCAAGACGTTGACCCTTTCGGAGAGGTTGCCGGCGCGCCGGGCGGCCCTGAGGGCGTTGCGCTGCTCCGGGGTGAGGGCCCTGGTGTAGAGGCGCTTCTTGCGGCCGTTCTGGTTGCCGGGCTGGCCGCCGCGCTTTCGCTTTGGGCTGATTGCCGGGTTGTGGGCGTCGTCGCCGTGTTGGTTAGGGGCCGTGTTCTTGTTCTTCATGGGGCGAGGGTAGCGGGGAGTTCGAGTTTCGCGCGAGGGGTTGGTGGCAGGGTGGGGGGTGGGCTGTTTGTTGATGTTCCCCTGCGCAGAAGCGAAGATGCCAGCCGGAGTTCCGCTATTCTCTAGGAAATGCGAGCTTGGCGTTGGGATTCGCGTATGGTACAGAACGGCCTCTGGTTTTCCAGCACTCAGGTTATGGGCCTGCGGATAGGAAAGGGTTTCCAGCTCAAATGATTTTGTGCATGGTTCCTTAGCGGCTTCCATGCGGACTGCCAGAAATCCATATAGTTGTGATACGGTGGTGAGAAAGAGGATCCTTTGATAAGTCTTCCTAACAGAACTCCGACATCTTTCATATACTTTGGCGCTGCGGGAATAGCCGCCTATTTCTCTGGTGAAGTAGCGCCGTTGCGTTGGCTCGCATATTCTGCCGCTGTAATGTTCGTATTGCGAGGTCCTCTTTTCTATTTGCAAGAAGGTCTTGCAGCTCTGTATGAAAACGCTGGACGCGATTTCAGAGCTTTGCTTCAATTCAGTGGAATGCTTACTCTGATCGGCGAATGGGCGGGCTACGGGCTGGTGGGGTACTGGATATATCGCTTCGCTCTTGCTCTCTAGTCGCGCCTGCCCACAGGATTTGCGTTCTGCCCCTGACACCGCTCCTTTGCCCCGCTACTTCACCCCAAGCTACTCTGCGTCCATGGAAGCCGCAGCTTCCCTGTGCAACAACACCACTGAAGGCGCCCATGTCACCGCGAAATCGGTTTCGTTTTCTCCATTGACGAATCTCCTATGTGTGGACCACTTCCTCAGATACGGATTCGATTATCAAATCGAATCCGGGCAGCCCGCTCCTTTCCTCATTGGGCACGGAGGAAAGGTCATGCGATGGCCTCCAAGAGGCAGGGACGATAGAGGGTAGGACTATCCAGGCAGGATGACGTTGTCTATGAGGCGGGTGTGGCCGATGCGGACGGCGAGGGAGGCGAGGGCCGGGCCGTCCAGGGCGTCGAGCTCCGCGAGGGTCTCCGGGTGGGCGATGCTGACGTAGTCGACGGCGGCGAGGGGTTCCTCGGCGAAGCAATCGTGGATGGCGGCGCGGAGGGCGTCGGCGTTGCGCTCGCCCTCGGCGGCAAGGTCGCTCGCGCGGCAGAGGGCGCGGTAGAGGACGCGGGCGGCAAGGCGCTCGTCGCGGTCGAGGTTGCCGTTGCGGCTGGACATGGCGAGGCCGTCGCGCTCGCGGACGGTCGGCACGGTGACGACCTCCACGGGCAGGTCGAGGTCGGCGAGCATGCGGCGGATGACCTGCACCTGCTGGGCGTCCTTCTGCCCAAAGTAGCCTCTGTCCGGCCCAAGGATGTTGAGGAGCTTGAGCACGACGGTCACCACGCCGCGGAAGTGGCCGGGACGATGCTCGCCTTCAAGGCGAGCCGCAACGTCGCCGGGCTCGACCCACGTCTGAAAACCGGCCGGGTAGATCTCGGCGTCGGAAGGGACGAGGACGACGTCGACGCCCTCCCGTTCGAGATCGCGGAGGTCGTCGTGCACCGGACGGGGGTAGGTCGCGAGGTCAGCGGAGTCGCCGAACTGGGACGGATTCACGTAGATGGTCGCGACGACGGTCTCGCACTCGGCCCTGGCCTGCCGCACGAGGGCAAGGTGGCCGGCGTGGAGGGCGCCCATGGTGAGCACGACGCCAAGGGGCCGCTCGACGTCCTTGAGGGCTGCACGGGCCTCGGCGATGGTGGCGCAGACCTGCATGGCGGCTAGGCGGTCCCGTTGCCGGGCGAGAAGGTGTCGTTCTGCACGTCGGAGACGTAGGCGGCCACCGCGCTGCGGATGGTCTCGCCCAGGTCCGTGTACTTGCGGGCGTGCTTGGGGATGTAGCCGGTGCTGAACCCGAGCAGGTCGTGGATGACCTGCACCTGGGCGTCGCAGTGGGGGCCGGCGCCGATGCCGATGGTGGGGACCCGGAGCCTCCGGGAGACGGCGGCGGCCAGATCCGGGGGCACGAGCTCGAGCACGACGCTGAAGGCGCCAGCCTCCTCGAGGGCCAGGGCGTCGTGGGTGAGAGCTTCGGCCTCAGCCTCGCTGCGCCCCTGCACGCGGTAGCCGCCGAGCTGGTGGACGGACTGGGGCGTGAGGCCGACGTGGCCCATGACGGGGATGCCGGCCTCGGTGATGCGGCGCACGGTGTCGGCGACCCGCAGACCGCCCTCGAGCTTCACGGCCTGCGCGCCCGCCTCCTGCATGAGCCGACCGGCGTTCCGCAGGGCTTGCTCGTCGCTGAGGTTGTAGGAGAGGAAGGGCATGTCGGCGACCACCATGGCGCGCTCGGTGGCCCGCACGACTGCGGCCGTGTGGTGCAGCATGTCGTCCATGGTGACGGGGATGGTCGAGGCGTAGCCGAGCACCACCTGCCCCAGGCTGTCGCCCACCAGAATGACGGGCACGCCGGCCTCCTCCACCAACCTGGCGGTGGGGAAGTCGTAGGCGGTGATGACGGGGAACCGCTCGCCCCGGGTCTTGTAGCGCTGGACGTCCAGGGTGGTTACGCGCATGGGGCTCCTTCCCTTCCGGAGTTGGCCTCAGCCAGCGAGGCGGTCAGCAGCTCCCGGAGCTGCACTTCATTGCTTTCCGACAGCCCACCCTTGTCGCGGGCGATGGGCAGCGACGCCAGGGACAGGGCTGCGTAGAGCGGCAGGAAGCCGGGAGCGCGCTCGGCGAGGGCGTCGAGGTGCGAGCGAACGACGCCGACGTCGCCGCGGACGGCGGGGCCGGTGAGCGCCTGGGGGAAGCCCTGCCGCTCGATGTTGTCGAGGGTGGTGCGGGTGAGGGGCAAAAGCGCGCGCATGCCCTGGCCCTCGAGGCCGGGCACGCCGTCCCAGAGGCCGCTTGCGAGCTTCAGCAGCGTCGCCACGAGGCCGCACGCGCCGATGGCGCTCGCGTGGTAGACGGCGCGGTCCTCGGAGGCGAGGGCGATCGGCCAGCCGCCGAGGTCCTCGGCCAGCCGCTCCAACGCGCGGCGCAGGGGTTGGGGAGCCTCGACGGCGTAGGCGATGCCGCGCGTGACGGCGACGGGGTCGGCGTCCGCAGTGAAGGTCTGCAGGGGATGGAAGGCGCCGGACGCCGCGCCGCAATCTCGCGCGGCGTTCAGGGCAGCGAGGGGCGTGGCGCCGGAGCAGTGGACGACGGCCTGACCCTCGCGCCAAGTCAGGGACGCGGCGACGGAGGCGATGGCGTCGTCGGGGACGACGAGGAAGACGGTGTCACAGCGGCCGGCGACCTGCTGCGGCGAGACTGCCTCGCAGCCGGGCAGCGCCGACGCGAGGCGTTCGGCGGACGCGGGCGTGCGGCCGGCAACGGCGCGGACGGGATAGCCGTGGCGAGCCATCGCGTGGGCAAAGGCCGACCCGAGCGCGCCAGCGCCGATGAAGCCTATGTCGCCGAGGGTCGTCGGGTCGCTCAAAGGGACCGCCTGGGGGCGGGCGCGCGGGAGACGGCAGGACGCACGACGAGGCGCGAGCGGTTACGCAAGGGGGAAGACCAAGCTCTCGAAGACGCCGTCGCGGTCATGCTGATCCCCGCGGCCACAGGATGGGGTTGCCGGAACCCGTTCGCCTCCCACGTGGGGTTGGCGACGCACTCATGATAGCGCATGGGGCGGGGGTGTCAACGGGGGCGCGAATTCGAGCGGGCTAGTCGCGGCTCTTCACGTCAAACGCCGCGGCCCAGTGGGCGATGATGGCGCTGTCCTGGGGGAAGGCGAGCGACGGGAGGTTGTCGACGGAGAAGTAGCCCGCGCCGTCGATCTCCCAGGACTCGTTCGAGAGGGCGCCGCCAGTGGCCGTCGCACCATAGGCCGCGACGACGATGGGGCGGCCCGGCGCGGAGTAGAGGCCGACGAGGCCGGTGATGGCGACCTCCAAGCCGGTCTCCTCCAGGGCCTCACGGGCGGCGGCCTCCTCGACGACCTCTCCCTGCTCGACGTAGCCACCGGGCAGCGCCCACAGCCCCTTCTCCTCGCCGTAGCTGCGTTTCACCATGAGCAGGCGCGACGGGTCGCCGATGAGGACGGTGGCAACGAGCTTGGGGCCGAGCTGCAGGATCGACCGGCAGTTGGGGCAGTAGGGACGCCACTGGCCGTCGACGGTGCGGACCGTCACCGGGCCCCGGCACACCGGGCACGTCTCGTAGTTCAGGAACATCGCCACCCCTGGCTCGGCTGGGGGTATGCTATACTTCACCGTCCCGCAGCCGCACGCATGGTACACCACCTCAGGAGGTTCCCCAAACCATGACGACGTTGACTGGCGCCATTACGGAGGAGACGGCGCGGTTCATCGTGGAGACCAGCTACGATGACCTGCCGGACGCCCTCCGCGCGGAGTCCGTGCGGTGCATCGTGGACGGGCTGGGCGTGATGCTGGCCGGGGCGCCGGAGGAGTGCACGCGGATCATCCACCGCTACGTGGGCTCGCTGGGGGTGTCCGGCGCGGCGCGAGTGCCGGGCGCGGCGGTGTCGTACCCGGCGGAGTTCGCGGCGCTGGCGTCGGGCGTCAGCGGGCACGCGCACGACTACGACGACACGCAGCTGGCGTCGACGCCGGACCGCGTCTACGGGCTGCTCACCCACCCGACGGTGCCCGCGCTGTCGGCGGCGCTGGCCGTCGGGCAGGAGACGGGGGCGTCGGGGAAGGACCTTGTGCGGGCGTTCAGCGTCGGCCTAGAGGTGGAGTGCAAGCTAGCGGAGACGGTCAACCCGCAGCACTACCAGCGGGGGTTCCACAGCACCGGCACGCTGGGCGTGTTCGGGGCCGCGGCGGCCGCGGCGTCGCTGCTGGGGCTGGACCATGAGCGCACGCGCGTCGCACTGAGCATTGCTGGGTCCAAGAGCGCGGGGTTGCGCGTCAACTTCGGCACGATGACGAAGCCGTACCACTCGGGCGCGGCGGGACAGAACGGCGTGGTGGCCGCGAAGCTGGCGTCGCTGGGCTACACGGCGGACCCGTCGGGGTTGGACGGGCAGTGGGGGTTCTTCGCCGTGGCGGGCGGCGGCGCGGACGAGGAGTACGTGCTGGGCAAGCTGGGCAGGCCGTGGGCGCTGCTGGACCCCGGCGTGTCGGTCAAGCCGTACCCGTGCGGGTCGCTGCTGCACCCGGCGATGGACGCGCTGCGGTCGCTGCTCATCGAGCACGAGGTGGCGGCGGAGGACATCCGCGAGGTCCGGCTGGGGACGGCGTCGAACGTGCTGAACGCGCTGCGGTACGCCGAGCCGGAGAACGCGCTGCAGGCCAAGTTCAGCATGCAGTTCATGCTCGGAATACTGGCGCTGCGGAAGCGGGCGGGCATCGCGGAGTTCCGGGACGACGTGGTGCGGAGCCCGGATGTGCGGGAGATGATGGGACGCGTGAAGCCGTACCTGGACGAGGAGATCGAGGCGCAGGGCTTCGAGCGCATCCGCAGCTGGGTGGAGGTGGAGCTCGGCGACGGCAGCGTGCTGTCGCGCGAGGCGTCGGCGTCGCGGGGGACGCCGGAGTGGCCGATGACGCGGGAGGAGCTTGGCGAGAAGTTCGCCGACTGCGCCGCGGGGGTGCTGCCGGCGGACGCCATCCCGAAGGCCATCGCGACGGCGTGGGGCGTGGAGGGGCTGGCGAGCGTGTCGGAGCTGCTGGACGCGGTGGTGGGGTAGGGGGTAACGAATTCCGTTGACACCCTCATAGCTGCCGCCTACAATAGTGATTTGTCGCACATTCGCGCGAGAGGACCTGAGCATCGTGCCCAGCTACGCAGTGATCCAGACCGGCGGGAAGCAGTACCGCGTATCGCCAGGCGACGTCATCGACGTCGAGAAGCTTGACGGCGACGTCGGCGCGCGGGTGGACCTGTCCAGCGTGCTGCTCGTCGACGAGGACGGCGCTGTGTCCGTGGGCGCGCCCACCATCGACGGCGCGAAGGTGACGGCGGAGGTCGCTGACCAGTTCCGCGGACCCAAGATCATCGTCTACAAGTACAAGGCCAAGACGCGCTACCGCCGGAAGAACGGGCACCGGCAGAGCTACACTCGGCTGCGCATCCGGCACATCCTGACCGGCGGGGACGACGAGCCCGTCGAGCCCGAGCCGGCCCCTGCGCCACGGCGCAGGCGTCGCACGACGCGGGCCGCCGCGCAGGCCACGGAGGCGCCAGCGGCGGAGGCGGCTGTCGAGGAGCCAACGGCGTCGGCAGAAGAGGCGCCTGCGGAAGAGCCTGTCGCCGAGGAGGCCGCTGCGGCTGAGGCGACTGCTGAGCCTGTCGACAGCGCGGCTGAGGAGACGGTAGAGGCTGAGGCTGCGGAAGAGGCTCCGGCGGAAGAGGCCACGTCTGAAGAGACCGCGGAAGGCGAGGAGAAGAAGTAATGGCCCACAAGAAGGGCGGCGGTTCCAGCCGCAACGGAAGAGACAGCAAGGGGCAGCGCCTGGGCGTCAAGGTCTACGGCGGCCAGCAGGTGCGCACGGGAGCAGTCCTCGTCCGGCAGCGCGGCACGCGCATCATCCCCGGCAAGAACGTCGGCCTGGGCAGGGACTTCACGCTCTTCGCGCTGGCCGACGGCGAAGTGAAGTACGAGTGGGCGGTCAAGGACCGCAAGATGGCCAGCGTCTACCCGCAGGCATAGGACAGGGCAATGAAGCAGGCGATTCACCCACAGTGGCACGCGGAGGCAGTGGTGCACTGCGTCTGCGGCAACACGTTCACGACCGGCTCCACCAAGCCGGAGCTTCGGGTTGAGATCTGCAACCGATGCCACCCGTACTTCACGGGCGAGCAGCGAATTGTGGACACCGAGGGCCGGGTCGAGCGAATCAAGCGGAGGTTCAACCTCCAGTAGAAGCAAGGCCGGGCCTCGGGGTGGTGCAAGCCACCCCGATTTCTTTTCAGTGATTGAGGGGACTGCCGTTCATCCTTCGACGGGCTCAGGACGAACGGAGCAAGTGGGCCAGGTCCACCGCCCATCTGGATTCCCGCTTCCGCGGGAATGACGAGTCTATACGGGAGAACAGCGGAATGCCGCAGCCGTTCTACTACGGCGGCCAGGCCCTGATCGAGGGGGTGCTCATCAGGGGACAGCGCAACGTGCGCATGGCCGTGCGCCGCCCGGACGGGGGCATCTGGACCGGGCCGCTGCCGCTGGGCCGCCTGACGAGCGGGTGGCTGCGCCGTGTGCCGCTGGTGCGCGGCGTGCTGGTGCTGGCAGAGGCGCTGACGATGGGCATTCGGGGGCTGAACCGGTCGGCGGAGATAGCGATGGCCGACCCGGACGAGCCGCCCATCAAGGACGGCGAGTTCCCCAAGGTCAGCCGGGCCGAGCGTGTCAGCATGGCGGTCTCGATGTCCATCGCGCTGGTGTTCGGCATCGCGATCTTCTTCCTGCTGCCGCTGTTCGGGGCGCGCTCGTTGGACGCCTACATCGAATCGTCCATCACGAGCAACCTGCTGGAGGGCGCGATCCGGCTGGCGCTGCTGGTGGGCTACATCTGGCTCATCGGCAACCTGCGGGACGTCAAGCGGGTCTTCGCCTACCACGGCGCGGAGCACATGACGATACACGCCTACGAGCACGGCGTGCCGCTGGAGCCAGAGCACATCGAGCAGTTCCCGACGGCGCACCCGCGCTGCGGGACGGCGTTCCTGCTGACGGTGGTGCTGGTGTCCGTGCTGGTGTTCACGCTGGTGGGCCGCCCGTCGCTGGTGCTGGCGGTGGCCTCGCGCATCGCACTGCTGCCGGTGATCGCGGCGGTCAGCTACGAGTTCCTGCGCTTCAGCGGCGCCCACAGCGACAGGGCGTGGGCGCAGGCCCTGGCGTTCCCCGGCCTGATGCTGCAGAAGCTCACCACACGCATCCCCGACCACTCGCAGATCGAGGTCGCGGCGGCGGCGATGAACAGCACGCTGGCCGCCGACGGCGTCATCCCCGCGGGCGTGCCTTCCGAGGACGCATCCACCGGCGACGACGGCCCCCTGCGACGCGAGCCGCCAACGGAGGGCCGGGAGGCCGCCGAGGGTGAAGCCAAATAGGGCTTGTGCTATACTCGCTAGCGTTGTTTGCCTGTTCCTCCACAGCGGAAATCACATGAATCGCACCGTTGTCGTTGTGCGCTGGAACAATCAAACAACACTTAGGAGAAACCAATGACGCACGAAATCACCGTAGTCCCTGACGGGTCCGTTACGAGCCCGCTGGGATTCACCGCAGGGGCCACCTATGCGGGCATCCGCACCTATGCGCCAGGGAAAGTCGACCTGGGCCTGCTCTACTCCGAGAGCCCCGCGTCCGCAGCGGGGACGTTCACCAAGAACAAGGTCGTCTCGGCCTGCGTGACGGTCAGCAAGCGGATCGCGGAGCGGGGCGTGTCGCACGGGGTCATCGTGAACAGCGGGTGCGCCAACTGCTCCGTGGGCGACCAGGGGCTGAAGGACGCCGAAGAGATGGCCAAACTGGCCGCCGGCGCCACAGGCGCAGCACCCGAGGACATGGCCGTCAGCAGCACGGGGATCATCGGCGTCGAACTGCCGATGGGACTCCTGCGCAACTCCGTGGGCAAGATCGAGCTGACGCGGGACGGCGGACACGACTTCGCGCGCTCCATCATGACCACGGACACGGTAAGCAAGGAGATGGCGGTCTCATTCACGGTGGGCGACAAGACGGTGACCGTGGCCGGGTGCTGCAAGGGCTCCGGCATGATCCACCCGAACATGGCAACAATGCTCGCCTACCTGACCACCGACGCAGAGGTGGATGCCGCATTCCTGCAGGAGACGCTGAGCGAGGTGGTGGACTCCACGTTCAACATGGTGGACGTGGACGGCGACACGAGCACCAATGACACGGTGCTCGTCTTTGCGAACGGCGCAGCGGGGGTACCGGCAGGCGAGGGGACGCCAGAGGGCGAGGCCCTGTCGGCGGCGCTGACGCAGGTATGCACGCACCTGTCGCGCGAAATGGTCAAGGACGGCGAGGGCGCCACCAAGCTCATCGAGGTGACGGTAGACGGGGCGGCGAGCGTGGCGGACGCGCGGATGGCGGCCCGCTCTGTGGCGAGCTCCATCCTGGTGAAGACGGCCATCCACGGCAACGACCCCAACTGGGGACGCATCATGATGGCCGTGGGCAAGAGCGGGGCAGAGGTGGTGGAGGACAAGCTGACCCTGCACATCAACGACATCTGCATCATGGAGGCCGGGCTGCCGGTGCCGTTCTTCAAGGAGTCGCTGGTTGCGACGATGCTCGGAGAGGAGATCCGCATCCGCGTGAGCCTGAACATCGGCGACGGGGTCGCGGTCGGCTGGGGCTGCAACATGAGCGAGGAGTTCGTCACCTTCAACAGCGCGTATACGACGTAGAAGCAGGGCACCGTCCAACCCATTTGACAGGGAAAACCGTGAGCGCGGCGACGACACAGAGGCCCATCGTCATCAAGATCGGGGGAAGCACCCTGGGCAGCGGTGACACGACCCTGGAGGACGTCGTCGCCATGCAGCGGCAGGGGCTCGCGCCGGTCGTCATCCACGGCGGCGGGCAGGTCATCAGCAAGTGGATGGAGCGTTCGGGGGCGGCGCCGCAGTTCGTGCGGGGCATGCGCGTGACGGACGAGGCGGCGCTCGAAATCGTGCTCGCCGTCCTGACCGGGCTGGTGAACAAGCAACTGGTGGCGTCGGTGCTGGCGTACGGCGGCAGGGCGATGGGCTTCAGCGGGGCCGACGGGGGCATCCTGCAGGCGAGGACGCTGGACCCGGACCTGGGCTACGTCGGCGACATCACGACGGTGGACGCCGCGCCGGTGCGCGAGATGGTCGCGATGGGCTGGATCCCGGTCATCGCGCCGGTAGCCGTGAATGTAAACGGCGCGTCGGGCAGCCCGGCGACGCTCTACAACATCAACGGCGACGTCGCCGCAGGGGAACTGGCGGCCGCGCTGGAAGCGGAGCGGCTGATCTACCTGACGGACGTGGACGGGGTCATGGACGCCTCCCGGCGCACGATACCCCGGCTGCTGCCGGAGCAGGCGCAAGCGCTCATCCAGAGCGGTGTCGCGGCCGGGGGTATGATCCCGAAGCTGGAGGCGTGCCTCAAGGCGCTGCCAAAGGTTGGGACGGCGCAGATTCTGGACGGAAGAGAACCCCACGCGCTCCTGAAGTGTCTGGAGGGCAGGGGCAAAGGCACTCGGATCGGCTGAGGCAAGGAGACGCTAATGGCAGGCAATTTCGGAGGCGGGGGCTTCGGCGGAGGATTCGGCGGCGGTGGTGGTTTCCCAAACTTCGGCCAGCCGGGGCAAATCGGCACGCCGGAGATCCCCTGGCGCGGTCTCATCCTGTGGGGCGGCGGAATCGGCCTCGTAGTTGGCCTGTTCGTGCTGCTCTTCTGGCTGCTGGACGTCTACACAAACTTCCTCTGGTTCGGCAACCTGGGCTTCGAGGGCGTGTACCGCACCATTCTGGTCCAGCGGGTCTGGCTCTTCTTCACGGGTATGCTCCTCTTCGCGGCCATCGCCAGCACCAGCATCCTGCTGACCTACCGCTACGGCCGCGGCCCGCAGGTCACGCCGGTGCCGGAAGAGACGCTGGAGCTGCTGCGGCCGCTGACGCTGGCGGGCGCCATCTTCGTCGTGGTCATCGCGTCCCTGATCTTTGGAGGCGTCGCGGGCGGCGGGTGGAGCGTGGTGCTGGGGTTCATCAACGCGAGCGAGTTCGGCATGGCCGACGCCCAGTTCAACCGGGACATATCCTTCTACGTCTTCAGCCTTCCGCTCCACCAACTGGTGCAGGGGTGGCTGTTGGGCGCGTTCGTGGTGACCACCCTGGTGACCCTTGGCATGTATTTCATCCACTTCAGCCTGCGCGGCGCGGTGTTCACCTTGACCCCGCAGGTGCGCTCGCACCTGTCCATCCTTGGGGCGCTGCTGCTCTTCACGCTGGGCTACGGCTACTGGATCGACATCCACAACCTGGTCTTCTCGACCAACGGCGCGGTTGTAGGCGCGACCTATGCCGACGTGAACGCCCGCGTTCCCGCGCTGAGGGCGCTGATCTTCATCGTCACGGCGGGGGGCGTGGTGCTTCTGATCAACGCCTTCTGGATCCAGGGCATCCGCCTGCTGGTAGGCATCGGACTGCTGTGGATCGGCGCGCTCATCGTCCTGCAGATCGCCTGGCCGAACGCCGTGCAGCGCTTCCAGGTGGTCCCCAACGAGCTGGAGCGGGAGCGGCAGTTCATCGGCCGCAATATCGACGCGACGCGGGATGCCTTCGGCCTCAACCGCATCGCCGAGTCCGCCTACCCGATCCGGGAGAACCCCAGGGTCACAAACGAGATCGTTGACGCAAACCCGAAGATCATCGACAACCTGCGCCTCTGGGACCACCGGCCGTTCCTGGACAGCCTGAACCAGATCCAGTTCATCCGGCTGTACTACGACTTCCAGGACGTGGACGTTGACCGGTACACGCTGGACGGCGAGTACACGCAGCTCATGGTGAGCGCCCGGGAGCTCTCGCCGGAGCGGCTGCCCCAGGAAGCGCAGAACTGGGTGAACCGCAAGCTGCAGTTCACCCACGGGTTCGGCGCGGTGGCAGCGCCGGTGACGGAGTTCACGGAGGACGGCAAGCCGGACTTCGTGCTCCAAGACGTGCCGCCCGTGGGGCAGATCCCGGTGGACCGCCCGGAGGTGTACTACGGCGAGAACACCCGCGACTACGTGATCGTCAGCTCCGCCGTCGAGGAGTTCTCCTACCCCACGGAGACGGACATCCCGGTGTACCAGAAATACCAGGGCCAAGGCGGCGTCCCCCTGGAAGGCTTCGTAAGGAAGCTGGCCTACGCCTGGAAGTTCCGGGACCTCAACGTCCTCATCAGCGACCGGATCATCCCCGGCAGCCGCATCCAGTACCAGCGCAACATCCAAGAACGGGTTGCGGACGTCGCACCGTTCCTGGTGCTCGACGGCGACCCGTACGTGGTGGTGGTCAACGGCGAGCTGCAGTGGATCCAGGACGCCTACACCGTGTCGAGCCGGTACCCATACTCGACGCCGTTCACCGGAGAGCTGGGGGAATTCAACTACATACGGAACAGCGTGAAGGTGGTCATGAGCGCCTATCACGGCGACCTCACCTTCTACGTCATTGAGCCGGAGGACCCGCTCGTGCAGACATACCAAAAGATGTTCCCCAAGCTCTTCACGCCCATCGACGAGATCGACACGCGGCACCCGGGGTTGCGGGAGCACATCCGGTACCCGGAGGGGCTCTTCCAAGCGCAGGCGCAGCAGTACCTGCAGTACCACATGACGGACACCACGGTCTTCTTCAACAAGGAGGACCAGTGGAGCATCCCGCAGGAGACCTACTTCGACCAAACCAACCTGGTGATGCAGCCGTACTACCTCATCATGAAGCTGCCGGACTCCGTGCAGGAGGAGTTCGTGCTGCTGATGCCCTTCACGCCGGCGGAACGGCCGAACATGGTGTCATGGCTGGCGGCGCTCAACGACGGGGAGCGGTACGGACAGCTGGTGAACTTCGTATTCCCGCGGGGCAAGCAGCTCGACGGCCCGGAGCAGGTCGAGGCCCGCATCAACAACGACCCCGACATCTCCCAGCAGTTCACGCTTTGGGGGCAGGTGGGGTCAGAGGTGCTGAGGGGCAACCTCCTCGTCGTGCCCATCGACAACACCATCCTGTACGTGGAGCCAGTCTTCCTGCAGGCGGAGAACCTGGCCTTCCCGGAGCTGAAGCAGATCATCGTCGCGGACGCGGGCGAGGTGGTCATGCGGCCGACGCTGCGTTCGGCGCTGGACGCGCTGTCCGGCTCGACCACGCCGGCGCCGTCGCTGGACGCGCCCTCGCTCGACGTGACGCCGACGGCGCCGACGGAGCGCGAGACGATCCAGGAGGCGCTGGGCGACGCCACGGACGCCATCGACGCCCTGGACAGGTCGCTGGAGCAATTGAGGCAGTCACTGGAAGAACTAAACCGGCTGGCGGAGGAGCAGAACTCGTGAACCAGTACATAGAGACGGAAAAGCAATACTACATGGGGACGGTCCGCCGTCAGCCCGTCGTCATCGAGCGGGGGCAGGGCTCACGCGTATGGGACACGGACGGCAAGGAGTACCTGGACTTCACCGCGGGGTGGGCGGTCGACTGCCTTGGCCACTGCCCGCCGGTGATGGTGCAGGCGATCGCCGAGCAGGCGGCGACGCTGATCCAGACGTCCAACCAGTTCTACACGCTCCCGCAGCTGAAGCTGGTGCAGATCCTGGTGGAGAACAGCTGCCTGGACAAGGTCTTCCTCTGCAACAGCGGCGCGGAGGCGAACGAGGGCGCCATCAAGCTGGCGCGCAAGTACGGGCGCGAGAACCGCAACGGCGCGGTGGAGATCATCACGGCGACGGACTCGTTCCACGGGCGGACGCTCGGGGCGCTGGCCGCCACCGGCAACCCGCACTACCAGGCGAACTTCCAGCCGTTGATGACCGGGTTCGTGAACGTGCCCTACGGCGACATCGACGCGATCAAGAAGGCGACGCACGACGGCACGTGCGCCGTCATGCTGGAGCCGGTCCAGGGCGAGGGCGGCGTGAACGTGCCGCCGCCAGACTACCTGAAGGACGTCCGCGAGTGGTGCGACGAGAAGGGGTTGCTACTCATCCTGGACGAGATCCAGACGGGCATCGGGCGGCTGGGCACGCTCTTCGGCTACGAGCAGTTCGACGTGGAGCCGGACGTGATGACGCTGGCGAAGGCCATGGGCGGCGGCGTGCCCATCGGCGCGTTCATGTGCAAGGACTCGTGCGACGTGCTGCGCCCCGGCGACCACGGCAGCACCTACGGGGGCAACGCCCTCACGACCGCCGCGGCCCATGCCGTGGTGAAGGAGGTCATCGACGGCGAGTGGGTGGAGCACGGCCGCGTCATGGGCGAGCGGCTGAAGGCCGGGCTCGACCGCGTCAAGGCGGCCAATGAGGACTCCGTGAAGGAAGTTCGCGGCATGGGCCTGCTGCTGGCCGTGGAGTTCCACGAGGCCATCGCGGGCGAGGTCGTGACCTCCTGCAACGCGGGCGGGCTGCTGCTGAACCCCGTGCGGCCCACGGCCGTGCGGTTCATGCCGGCGCTGAACATCTCCGAGGCTGAGGTGGACATCGCGGTGGACCGGTTCGAGCGCGCGCTGAAGGACGCCGTCGAGCGGGTCGCCAAGGCGTCATAAGGCAGTCTCCTTCCGCAAGCTGAGGTCGAACGAGGCGCCTGCGTCGGGGTTCCTGCCTTCGCAGGAACGACGGGCACGCGGTTGGCCCTTCGACAGGCTCAGGGCGAACGGGTTGGGGAAGCGTAGGGAATAGCAAACAGGGACCCGGTAGAAGAACACAGAAGGACGGAAATGGCAAAACAACGGGTGGTCCTGGCCTACAGCGGCGGACTCGATACGTCCGTGGCCATCCCCTGGATCAAGGAGCACTACGACGCCGAGGTCATCACGCTGACGGCGGAGCTGGGGCAGGGCCGCGACCTGGAGGAGGTCCGGCAGAAGGCGCTGGCCACCGGGGCGGAGAAGGCCATCGTCATCGACGGGCAGGACGCGTTCGTGGAGCGGTTCGTGTGGCCGGCGCTGCGGGCGGGGGCCATCTACGAGGCGCAGTACCCGCTGGCGACGGCACTGGCGCGGCCGCTCATCGCGGAGTACCTGGCCAACGTAGCGCTGGAAGAGGACGCGGCATTCGTCGCGCACGGCTGCACGGGCAAGGGCAACGACCAGGTGCGGTTCGACGTGAGCGTGGGCGCGCTGGCGCCGCAGCTGCAGGTCATCGCGCCGGCCCGCGAGTGGGGCATGAGCCGCGACGAGGAGATCGAGTACGCAGCGGCGCACAACGTGCCGGTGCCCAACACCAAGGCCAGCCCCTACTCGGTCGACGAGAACCTGTGGGGGCGGTCCATCGAGGCCGGCGTGCTGGAGGACCCGTGGCAGGAGCCTCCGGAGGAGGTCTACGTCTGGACAAGCTCCATGGCGGACACGCCGAACGCGCCGCTGTACCTGGAGATCGGGTTCGAGCAGGGCACGCCGGTGTCGGTCAACGGCGAATCGCTGGGAGGCAAGTCGCTGGTGCTGCACCTGAACGTGTTGGCCGGCGAGCACGGCGTGGGGCGCATCGACCACCTGGAGAACCGGCTGGTGGGCATCAAGTCGCGGGAGATCTACGAGGCGCCCGCGGGCGTGGTGCTTCACGCGGCGCACCGGGCGCTGGAAACGTTGACGCTGGGCAAGGACCAGGTGCGGTTCAAGGAACACGTGGCCCAGCAGTACGCGGACCTGGTGTACAACGGCCTCTGGTTCACCCACCACCGGGAGAACCTGGACGCGTACGTGGACAGCACCCAGGAGTGCGTGTCCGGCACGGTGCGGGTGCGGCTGCACAAGGGCACCTGCGCGGTCGTCGGAAGGCAATCGCCGCACGCCCTGTACGACTACGGGCTCGCCACATACGACGAGGCCGACCAGTTCGACCACATGGCGTCGGTGGGGTTCATCAAGGTCTTCGGCCTGCCGGTGCGCACGCAGTCACGGCGGCAGCCGAAGCAGGGGTAGCCTTCGCAAGGCTTAGGCACGAGCAAGGAACGGGGTTCCCGCCCCCCGCCTTCGCGGGGGCAGGCTCCGCGGGAGCGACAGGCTGGAGGAGAAACATGGCGGCAAAGTGGGTATACATCGCGGCGATGGACGTCGACCCCGAGAAGGAGGCCGACTTCAACGAGGTCTACGACACGGAGCACGTGCCCGCGCTCCTGACGGTGCCGGGCGTCCTCAGCGCGACGCGCTACCAGGCCCTGGAGGGATCGCCCAAGTACCTGGCGGTGTACGAGCTGGAGAGCCCGGACATCCCCGGCAGCCCCGCGTGGACCGAGAAGGCGGAGTGGGGGCGATGGCCGGGCGAGATCCGGCCCCACTGCCGGAACCGCAACCGCATCATCTACAAGGTCATCGAGCCCGGGGAGGGCTAGCCGGCCGCCCGCACACCGGAAGACGCACATGATCCATGAGGGCAAAGACCGCTATGGCCGCTACCTGGAGGACTTTCAGGTGGGCGACGTCTATCGCCACTGGCCCGGCAAGACCATCACGGAGAGCGACAACAACCTCTTCTGCCTCCTGACCATGAACCACAACCCGCTGCACCTGGACGAGCACTACATGGCGTCACACCAGCACGGGCGCATTTTGGTGGCCGGCCCGCTGGTCTTGAGCGTCGCGGTGGGCATGAGCGTGATCGACACCTCCGGCAAGGCCATTGCCAACCTGGAGTACGAGAAGGTCGTGCACGACGGCCCGGTCTTCCCCGGGGACACCATCTACGCCGAGAGCGAGGTGCTGGAGGTGCGGGAGTCCGCGTCGCGCCCGGACAGGGGCGTGGTGTACATCGAGACGCGGGCGCACAACCAGCGCGACGAGCGCGTGCTGACCTACCGCCGCCGCTTCCTCGCCCCAAAGAGGCCGGCGTGATGGCGGACGAATATACCTCGTTAGACTACACGGCCTCCATCCACTACGATTGGCGGCTCTACCGCGAGGACATCGCGGGGTCGCAGGCGCACGCCCGGATGCTTGGGCGGCAGGGGGTCATCTCCCAGGACGAGGCCGAGCGCATCTGCGCGGGCCTCGACACCATTCGCGGCGAGATCGAGGGCGGGACGTTCCCGTGGCGCAGGGAGCTGGAAGACCTGCACATGAACATGGAGGCACGGCTCCATGACCTCATCGGCGAGGCGGCGGGCAAGCTGCACACGGCACGCTCCCGCAACGACCAGGTGGCGACGGACATGCGCCTCTTCGTGCGCCGCGCGGCGGGTGAGACAGTCGAGACGGTGCGCGGCCTGCAGCGGGCGCTCGTCACGGCCGCCGGCGAGCACGTGGACACCGCCATGCCCGGCTACACGCACGTGCAGCGCGCGCAGCCCGTGGTCCTTGCGCACCACCTGCTCGCCTACGTGGAGATGCTCGACCGGGACGCCGAGCGGTTCCAGCAGGCAAGGGCGCGCGCCAACGTCTTGCCCCTCGGCAGCGGGGCGCTCGCCGGCTCGCCGTACCCCCTCGACCGGGAGTCGGTGGCGCGGGAGCTGGGATTTGACGGCGTTTCCGCCAACAGCATGGACGCCGTGGCGGACCGGGACTTCGTGCTCGACTACCTCTACGCGGCGGCGGCGTGCATGGGGCACCTGTCGCGCATGGGCGAGGAGTTCGTGCTGTGGTCGTCCGAGGAGTTCGGCTTCCTGCGGCTGGCGGACGAGGACACGACGGGCAGCAGCATCATGCCGCAGAAGCGCAACCCGGACCTGGCCGAGCTGGCGCGGGGCCGGACGGGCCGTGTGTACGGCCACCTGATGGCGGCGCTGACCGTGGTGAAGGGCCTGCCTCTGACCTACAACCGCGACCTGCAGGAGGACAAGGAGGGGCTGTTCGACACGGTGGACACGCTGCTGCCGACGATCGCCGCCTTCACGCGGATGCTCGGCGGGGCGTCCTTCAACCGGGAGCGGATGGCGGAGGCTGCTACGGGTGGGGGATACAGCCTCGCAACGGACATTGCCGACTACCTGGTGCGGAAGGGTATGCCCTTCCGGCAGGCGCATGGCGTGGCGGCGCAGCTCACGCGCCACGCGGAGGAGAAGGGCGTCGGCTTCGACGGGCTGTCGCTGGAGGAGTACCGGGCTTTCTCCGAGCTGTTTGACGCGGACGTGCTGGACACCACCGTTGCGAGCGCGTTGGAGTCGCGCAACGTCGTCGGAGGGACCGCGCCGTCGCGCGTTGCGGAGGCGCTGCGGCAGACGCGCGAGCGGCTGGGGATGTAGCCAAGCTCACCCCCGTCCCCGCCCCCGTATCAGAGTACGGGGCAGGCTTCGCGGGGGCAGGAGTTTCTCGGCGGTTGGCCTCACGGCAATGGGCGGTCGAGCGGGCGGAAGACCCCGATTCATGGCGGGCGTATTGGCATTGGAAACGCAGAAGAAGACCGGACTGAGCGCCAACAAGGTGTTCTTTGGGTGGTGGATTGTCGGCGCGGCAATCGCCATCCAGTTCCTGCATGGCGGGCTGCTGTTCTCGGCTTTCGGCGCGTACTTCGTCCGGCTGCAAGAGGAGTTCGGGTGGACCCGGGCGACGTTGTCATGGTCCTTCTCGCTGCTGCGGGTGGAGAGCGGGCTCCTGGGACCCGTGCAGGGCTGGCTCATCGACAGGTTCGGGGCGCGGTCCGTGCTGGCGATCGGGCTGGTCATCTACGCCGGCGGGTTCATGCTGCTGAGCAGAGTGGACTCACTGCTGTCCTTCTACCTTGTCTTTTTGGTCATCGCCGTAGGCAGCAGCCTGGGCGGGTTCCTCACCCTTTTCGTCACGGTTGCAAACTGGTTCCGGCGACACCGGGCAAAGGCGCTGGGGCTGTCGCAGACCGGGGCCAGCATCGGCGGGATGGCGGTCCCACTGGTCGCCTGGGCGCTCGTGACCCACGGGTGGCGGGACACGGCGTTCTTCAGCGGAATCGTCATCCTGGTGGTGGGCATGCCGCTCGTTCCCCTCTTCCGGTCGCGTCCGGAGCCGTACGGCATGCTGCCCGACGGCGGAGCAAGGCCGACGGCCAGGACGGAAACAGCTTCGGCGGCGCCAGAGCAGGGGCATGACTTCACCGTACGCGAATCGCTGCGGACCCCGGCCTTCTGGTTCATTTCCCTTGGGCATGGGAGCGCACTGTTCGTGGTGGGCGCCCTCATGGTGCACCTCATTCCCCATCTGGTGCAGAAGCTGGATGTATCGCTGGAATCGGCGGCGGCTGTCGTGGCGGCAATCACCGCGACCCAGATCATCGGGCAGGTCAGCGGCGGGTTCCTGGGCGACCGGATGGACAAGCGGCTCATCTCCGCCGTGTGCATGCTGGGACATGGCGTGGCGCTCCTGGGAATAGCCTTTGCGAGCTCCCTCTGGCTGGTGTACGTCTTTGCCGTGATCCACGGCTTGTCGTGGGGCACGCGCGGGCCGCTGATGGGGGCGATACGGGCGGACTATTTCGGCCTGAAGGCGATTGGGACCATCATGGGGTTGTCGTCGCTCATCGTGACCATAGGGAACGTGTTCGGGCCGGTGTTCGCGGGGTGGATGGCGGACGTGCAGGGCGACTACCAGATGGGGTTCGTCATCCTCGCGGTGATGACGGGCGTAGGGACGGTGTTCTTCCTCGCGGCGAAGAAGCCTGGGCCGCCGGCGAGCCGGTTCGCGCGGATGCGGCAAATGGCGCTGGCGCGCCGTCTGCGCGAGGGACGATAGCCGGCTGAGCGAATCGCCTTTCCAGCAGGAACGAGCCATCGCGGGCGAACCATGCCCCGCGCGTTCCCGTTGTACGAGATTGGGGTCTTCATTTGCCAACAGCAACCGACATAGTCAAGAAGAACGCAGGCCGATTGTTCTTTGGCTGGTGGATTGTCTTTGCGGCGGTAGTCGTCCAGGGGCTGCAAATCGGCTTGCTGCTGCAGGCGTTCGGCGCCTACTTCCTGCGGCTTCAGGACGAGTTCGGCTGGAGCAGCGCGGCCCTCGCATGGGCGTTCTCGATCCTGCAGCTGCAAAACGGGATCCTGGGGCCTGCGCAGGGGCTGCTCGTCGACCGGTTGGGGCCGAGGGTGGTGCTTACCGCCGGCGTCGTAGTCCTTGCCCTGGGGTTCCTGCTGCTCAGCCAGGTCGAAACGCTGCTGGGCTTCTACCTGGTCTCCGTGGTCCTGTCCGTGGGATTCGGGCTGAGCGGATACCTGACGCTGATGGTCGCCGTGGCCAACTGGTTCCGGCGGCACCGGGCAATGGCGCTGGCCCTGTCCACGACGGGGCTGGGGCTCGGCAGCATGCTGGTGCCCCTCGTGGCCATATCGCTGAACACGTACGGATGGCGGGCGACGGCCATCGCGTCATGCGTGATCATCCTCGCCGTGGGGCTGCCGCTGATGCCGCTCATTCGCGGGCGGCCGGAGCGCTACGGCATGCAGCCCGACGGCGGTCCCGGCCTCGCATCGAGCGGCAACGCTTCCCGGCCGGTCGACACAGGCCGCGACTTCACCGTTGGTGAGGCAATTCGCACGCCCGCTTTCTGGCTGATCTCATTCGGCCATGGGAGCGCCCTGCTCGTCGTCGGCGCGATCATGCTGCACCTCATCCCCCATATTGTTCAGCGGTTGGAGGTATCGCTGGAATCGGCCGCAGTGGTGGTCACGGTGATGACCATGACCTCCATGGTGGGACAGATCGGCGGAGGGTTTCTTGGCGACAGAGTGGACAAGCGGCTCATCTGCGCGGCGGGCATGGTGGCGCACTGCGTGGGGCTCCTGGGAATCACGTTCGCCGCGTCGCTGTGGCAAGTCTACGTCTTTGCCATCATCCACGGACTGGCGTGGGGAGGCCGAGGACCGCTCATGGGCGCCATTCGCGCCGACTACTTCGGGCGGCAGTCGTTGGGGACCATCATGGGGCTGTCCGCAGTCATCGTGACGCTCGGCATCATGTCCGGGCCGGTGTTTGCGGGGTTCATGCGGGACGCACGCGGCGACTACCAGCTGGGGTTCGTGATCCTGGCGGCCATAACGGGGATCGGGGCGGTGTTCTTCCTGGCAGCAAAACGGCCGCCCCTGCCCGCGCGACGGTGGGCCGATCTGCGCAGACAGGTGTTGACGCGACGGGAGCGGGACGTCGAACGGAGGACGTTGAACGGGACACGGGGGCGCGGCCAGCCGAGCGGCAACCGCACCCCCAAGCGCCCTGGGGCTACGTAGGCGTGCCGGACAGGACGCCGGCCTCGATGTAGGCTTCACCCATGCTCTTGAACTGGCTCGTCGTGCCGCCGAACTCCACCTCATAGCTGGGCTGGGCCTGGCCGGGACTCACCACCTCGTACAGCAAGGCGCTGCCGTTGGGGCCGTCGACGGTGTGGAGCAGGGTGCGAGTGCTGCCAGAGGTCATACCAATCCCCCTCAAACGTGTGTGGCCAAGCTAGAATACGGCATTTTTGAACGCGCTTCAATGGGCAGTCGCGGTTCCGCCTGATCGGCGCCAACGCCAGAGCCCTCACGTAGTAGACTAGGTTGACATTCAGTACGAGCCGGAGAAGGCAACCGATGATTACGAAGATCGCAACGCAAGCAGTGTACGTCGATGACCAGGCAGCGGCCGTCGGGTTCTGGACGGAACGGGTTGGATTCGAGCTGCGCTTCGAGGCCGACATGGGCCCGAACGCAAAGTGGATCGAGGTCGGCCCGCCGGGCGGCGAATCGCACCTCGTGATCTACCCGAAGACGATGATGGAGGACTGGGCGGAGCGGAAGCCGTCCATTGTCTTCGCATGCGACGACATCCAAGCCACCTACGAGGGGATGGCCGGCCGGGGCGTGGAGTTCACCATGGAACCTCGGCAGATGCCATGGGCATGGTTCGCGATCTTCATCGACGAGGACGGCAACTGGTACGGGCTGCGGCAGGAGGGGTAGCTGCTTGCCGGAAAGTGAGCGGGAAACGAAGGACTGCTCTAGCGTTGGCGACCCAGCAGCCGCGACAGCTCGGGCATGGCTGGATGAGCGACGCCACCAGTCAATGGCATATTCTCATATCTCTCCAGGAGTTCCGACTCCGAGAACTGCTTTGGCCAATCCAGGTTGACGGCAATCCTGCCATCCTGCATGTCTATAGCGGAGATATTGAACAATCCTGCAATATCCCGGCCATGCGCCCTTGCGGGATGCTGGAGGCCTGTGTAATACGGCATGGATCTGAGTACCCACTCGTCTGGACTGAGCGGTCCTGAATCCAACAACAGGTCAAGTATACGTAACTGCCTCGCCGCCAGTGCCCTGCGGCGAGGTTTCCGCAATCTGCCAAATAGCGACTGAGCGAACTCACGGAACAGCAGCCGCTTGGTGTGAGCCGTGATGTCTTGAACAAGAGCATTGCAACGTTCCGTGACTGCCGGCAGAGCAAAGGCCAAGAAGGGCGTAAGGTCGTGGCCCCTACTTCGTGACTCATATAGGGCAACCAGGTACGCATTCTGATTCTCATAGTAGTAATTGGAGAGGCTGACCATCACCATGTCGTTGACCCCCGCTGCCTGCAGCATGAAGGCCTCCAAAGCGCGGGCGGTGCGGCCATTGCCGTCATCGAAGGGATGCATTGCCCCGATGTGGTAGTGGGTAGCCATTGCTTGAATAATGGGGTCGTGTCCCCTGAACTCCGTTGCAATGGCTTGGCAGAGAGCGTCAAAGGCAACAGCGACCTCTTCACCGCCCTTCGCTCCTCGGCAGAGGGGAGACCCAAACGTGACGTTTGACCCGGTGCGGCGCAAGGCCCCTGGCTCGCAATGGTCATCGTCACAACCGGTGACAATTCGGCGGTGGATTTCCAACACCAGTTGCTCGGTGACCGGGCGGGTGGCGGGCAGGTCACGCAGCCACCGATATGCATCGTTGGCGCTGCGGAGCTGCCGCTGGGACCTGTTGAGGTTGGCGACTACCGCGTCCGGGTCCAAGGCCTGAACCTGCTCCTGAGGACTGAACACCGCACCCTCAATCCGCGTGGTTCCGACAGCCTCCAACCGCAATTGCTCATTGTGCGCCTGTTCTATCCAGTGGGGAAGGTAAGGCATTTGACGCAGTACGCCCGCTGCTGTCTTGGCCTCAATCAGCAGCCCAGCAATGGACAAGACATCATAACGCAGCCATTGCTGGGGGAAAATGTAGCGACTGGCAGATGGAGTGGTCACGTGCTGCTCGTTTCCAGTTCATTTCGAGATCATTGCACCAATTTAAGATATGATACACCATCGAAAAGCTGGATTCACTTCCATTTCATTTCCCGTTCATTTCATGCTCATTGCTCATTTAGAGGCACTGATGACACCTCCGAGAAGCCATGACCATAACAGGAGGGGCCTCCCGGTGGAAGGCCCCTCCTTGCTGGTCGTTCGTTCGGCGGCTAGGCTTTGGCGGGCTCAAGCTGGCCCAGGATCTGGCCTGCGTTGTGGTGGGACATCGTTTCGATCTCCGAGGGCGAGAAGCCGTTGTCGAGCAGGTTCTCGATGAACATGCCGAGACCCTCCTCGACCCAGGGCGCCGTGCTCTGGCCAAGGTCGGTGGAGAGGATGGTGGAACTGGGGCCGATGGTGCGGATGTTGTCGTAGACCGTCTCCCACTCCACCTTCTTGGTGTAGGGCTGGGTGAAGCAGCGCTCGAACATGACATCGTACTTGCCCAGCGCGCGCTGCTGGTCCTGGTCGAGGTAGGTGGCAGGGAACTCCGGGTGGGTGATGATCACGCGGTTGACCTTGGCCTCCCGGGCGGCGAGCACCACGGGCAGCATCTCCTCCGGCGCGATGTGGCCGGTGGCCAGGATCATGTCGTACTCGGCGATGACCTCCATGCACTGACGGGCGGCGTGGGTCACCTTGCCGTCGACGACCACCCTGACCGGGTCTCCGGCGATGCCCTTCTCGCGCATGGCCCGGGCGATGGTCATCCAGTAGGGCTGCGGCCTGCCGTCATTGTTCTCGCCGGTGATGTTCTTGACCTCGTTCTCCGCATCGACCGTCGGGAACCAGACGACCTTGTTGCCGAGGCGCCCGGCGACGTCGACAGCGAGGGGGTTCATCCCGCCCATCGAGTTGTTCAGCACCAGCCCGCCGAAGGCCCTGATCTGGGGGAACATCTGGTTGATTAGGGTGGCCCTGTCTGCCGTGCAGATGTAGTGCGACTTGAGCACCACGCCAGCCATGCCGGCCTCGACGGCGTGCTCCGCCAGGACGATGTCGTTGAACTTGCGGGGCAGCACGTCGGGCTCGCTGTGGATGTGCATGTCGTACGCGCCGCGTACAAGCTCCTTCACGGCTGCTTGGTCTGCCATTGCGTTCTCCTCTCAACAGACAATGAATGTTGGGCGATGGTAGCGATTGGGGAGTCTCAATGTCAACTACAGAGGTGTCTCAGAGTGGTATCCTGACCGCGAGGGAGCAATGAACGCAACAGAGGCCGTGCAGGCCATCCTGGACTACCACCGCGAGACCAACCACTCCGTCGAGAGTGTGCGGGCGGGGAACATCCGGCTGGACTTCTCCATCCTGCCGAGGCTGTACAAGCTCTACCGGCGCGCGGAGGCCGTGCCTCTCCCTGAGGAGACGGGGCACTCGACGGCGCCGGCGCTCACGGCCATCGCCGGGGCCGTGGCGACGTCGCCGGGGACACCGTCGTTGGAGGACGTGGCCGCGGTGCTGAAGCTGTCGGCGGGCATCACCAAGTGGCTCAGGGTGCCCAACGGCCGCATGGCCTTCCGCGCGGCGTCATGCACCGGCGCGCTGTACCACATCGAGCTCTACCTGGTGTGCGGCGACCTTCCGGGCTTGCCCGCCGGCGTCTACCAGTACGGCGCGCAGGATGACGCACTGCGGCGGGTGCGTGAGGGCGACTACCGCGGCGCGCTGGTGTCGGCAACGGCGGGGCACGAGGGAGTGGCCTCAGCGCCGGTGTCGATTGTGTACACGAGCGTGTTCTGGCGGAACGCGTGGAAGTACCAGAGCCGCGCGTACCGGCACACCTACTGGGACGGCGGCACCATCCTGGCGAACTCGCTCTCCGTGACTGCGTCGCGAGGGCTGCCCGCAGCGGTGGTCACGGGCTTCGTCGATTCCGACGTCAACGGCGTTGTGGACGTGGACGGCGTGCACGAGGCCGCGGTCGCCATTGTCCCGCTCGGAAGCGATCCGGCCACCGCGGTATCGCCGATGGAGGCGCCGGCGCGGGTCATGCTGGAGACGCTGCCCTACTCGGGCCAAGAGATCGACTACCCGCTCATCCGAACGGCGCATGCGGCGACATCGCTGGACGCGGCGGGCGTCGAGGCGTGGCGGTCGGCGGCGGGCCCGCCCTTCGATTTCCCTCCTTCGCCAAGCTCAGGACAGGGTCAGGGCGAACGGACTGACAGCGGGCCTATGGAGTCTGTGGAGCAGGTTATCCGCCGGCGCGGGTCCACGCGGCGGTTCAACCCCGTGGCCATCGGCGAGGACGCGCTGAGGACGATGCTGGCGGCAGCGATGCGCCCCGTGCCGGGCGACTGGCCATCACTGGACAGCGGGCCGGTCAACACGCTGTACCTCATCGTCAACGACGTCGAGGGACTCGCGCCCGGCGGACACGTTTACCACCCGGAGACGGGCGATCTGGAAATGCTCCGCTCCGGCGAGAACAGGTTCATCGCGGGCCACCTGGGCCTGAACCAGGCGCTGGCCCACGACGCCGCGGTGAACTGCTACTTCCTGACGGACCTCGACGCCGTGACGGCGACGATGGGAGCGCGCGGCTACCGGGCGGCGCAGCTGGACGCGAGCATCCGGGCGGGACGGCTGTACCTGTCGGCGTACACGCTGGGGCTCGGCGCGACGGGCCTCACCTTCTTCGACGACGAGGTGACGCAGTTCTTCTCGCCCCACGCGGCGGGGAAGAGCGTGATGTTCCTGACGCTGCTGGGCGTGCCGCAGAAGCGGCGGCGGGTGATGCTGGAGTAGAGGGAGACGTCTTACTCGCGCACACTTGAAGCCATGACGGACTCATCCATGCGCGCACCATAAGGCTTCACGGAGAGGGACAGGGAATAGCCCAAGAGCTTGAGCGCCCTTTCCACCTGGCTGATGTGCGAGCGGTGGTCCGGATTTACGAGCTTGCGGACCGCAGCCTCGCTGATGCCGAGCTTCTCGGCCAGTGCGACCTTGGTGATGGCCCGCTGCCGCATGAGGGTGTACAGCGCGAGCTTGGCGGCGACGATGGGGTAGACGGCAATCATCACCTGGCCGGGCTTGGGCGCGCTGGGGGTTGGGATATCCCAACCCATCTTGGCATGGCCGGCCAGGGCGACGGAAAGGGCGTCCTCCGCCAGCGCGAGGGTCTCCGCACGGTCATACGCGCCGGTCAAGGCCTCCGGCACGTCCGGGAAGTGGGTGACAAACTCGCCACCCTTGTAGCGCTTGAGCGTGCATGGATAGACGTAGAGCACCGCTAGAACTCCCTTCGGTTGATGCCCAACTGTTTCAGCATGTCCGCGAACAGGTCGGGGGGAATTTCACCGTACTTGACCGTGGTGGAATAATCCCCGACGTGCACTCGCCCGTGGCTGCCCTTGCCGTGCGCCGGATCAAAGGTGAAGGTCTGTCTCGTCTTGCGAGCGTACCGCCGTGCCCGGCGGACAAATTCACGGCCATTCACAAGAGTATTGTCGTACTTTAAGGTTCGAATTGCAATGGCGAAAGAGTCTCACTCCCGTGCGGCGAACCCTTCGACAGGCTCAAGGTGAATAGACACCAGTGACTGCTACAAGCGCCGCTGCAGCGAGCCGTCGCCGCCCTCGGCCCGCAGACTGCCCAACTCTTCCATGAAGTCCTGGGCCATCTGCGACACCGGCCTGCCACGAAGCGTCACGACGCCGACCAGGTCATCCGGCATGAGGTTGGAAAGGGGCAGAATGTCCAGGTCCGCCGCGTCTCCCGCTGAGAGGGCGATGTTCGGCAGGACGGATATCCCCTGGCCGCCGGCGACGTACTGCTTGATGGCCTCCGCACTGTCCGTTTCCACCGCGAGCTCATAGCTGATGCCGCGACGCTGAAAGGCATCGTCGAGCAGGCGACGGGTCCGGGAGCGTGCTCCCATCATGACCATCGGCCACCTGGCCAACGCGCTGTAGGTGATTTCCGAAAGGTCGGTCACCGGATGGTCCTTTGCGGCAATAAGCACCCGGTGGATGGTGAACAGCGGCAAAAAGTCGAACCCTACGGGAACGTCGGCGGTGGGGATGATCCCCAAGTCCGCCTCGCCCGAGGCAACCATGGAGAGGATGTCGGACTCGTTCCGGGGCCAGAGGCGCAGCAGGTGCCCGGGGTGCCTCTGCCGGAAGCTGCGGACCGGGCCCGGCAGCGCCTGGGCGATCAGGATCGCCGTGCTCGCGATGGTCACGGGGCTCGCCTGCTGCAGGTCGAACCGGAAGGTCTCCAGGGCGCCCATGCCCTCGACGAGGGGACCGGCCATCTCTAGGAGGACCGTGCCGGCGGCGGTGAGCTGGATCGGCCGCTTGCCCCGAAGCAGCAGGTCCACGCCGACCTCCTCCTCGAGTTTCTTCAGGTGCTTCGTCGCCGCAGGCTGGCCAAGGTCCAGTGCGCGGGCCGCCGCAGAAATGCTTCCAAGCCGGGCCACAGTGCAAAATGTGCGCAGTTCTCGAAACTCCATTATCGTCCTTTCTGTTCATTCCCCATTGGAATAGATACTACAACAACCCATGCCTTGACAACGGGGCTTTGCACTGGGGATACTCAGCAGTAATCCGTAGAACTGTGTGCAGACCGAAGGGAGGAACGTCATGGCCAAGTTCAGGATCATGCCTCACAGCCGCCTGCAGGAGTGGGTGGCGGAGGAGAAGGGGTATTTTACGGACGAGGGCCTCGACTACGAATTCGTGCGAGGCGACCGAAACGCGATGTTCCGGCAGCCGACGGTATCGTCGACGGACCAGGCGCCCGTCGAGGTAAAGCGGGGCGCGTTCGAGGGCATGTCCGAGGGCCGCGCCTGCGAGATCAGCTCCGCCTGCCACTGGGCCGTCAACATGGCCGCCCACGGCCAGTCCGGCCGCATGTGGGGCCACGCCTACTCCGTGACCCCCTCCGGCATCTGGGTCGCGCCGGAGTCGAACATCAAGGAGCCCGAGGACCTGGCGGGTGTGCCGGTGGCCGTCGGCTACCACTCCGGCAGCCACTTCTCCGCCATCCAGGCGCTGGAGCCGTTCCTCGCGAAGGAGGACATCAACCTGCAGTTCGTCGGCGGCCCGGTTGACCGCTGCCAGCTCTCGCTGGACCGGCGGGTGCAGGCGGCCAACGTCTTCGGCACGCCGTCCTACGTGCTGGAGCAGCAGGGTTTCCGCAAGATCGTCGACACGTCCTTCATGATCGGCTTCCTCATCAACGGCGACGCCAGCGACGAGCAGCTCTGGGCCTACTTCAACGCCCTGCAGCGGGCACAGCGGGAGATCGACGTGGCCAAGGAGCTCTACCAGCACTACTTCCTGACCGAGCTTCCGGAGCGCTTCCACCCGTTCTTCGACTACCGGAAGGCGGGCATCGGCGAGCGGCTGGTGTTCGAGCCCTACACGCAGGAGACCTTCGAGCGGACGCACCGGTGGATGGTCGAGTGGGGCATCTTCGGCGACGACCAGGTGGGCCACGCTTCGTACGCCGAGGCCGTCCACGCCTAGTCCCTCAACGCGAACAGGCGCCCGCACGGGCCTCGGGTTGACCGGGGCCCGTGTGATGTGCAGCACCGGATGCTGCCTGTACAATCGATGTAGCACACGAGCCAAAGGAGGATCGTCATGGCAAAGTTCCGCGTGATGCCCCATGGACGCCTACAGGAGTGGGTGGCCGTGGAGAAGGGGTACTTTGAGGACGAGGGTCTGGACTACGAGTTTGTCGGCGCCGACGCGAGCGCTTTCTTCGCCCAGCCCACCGTCTCCAGCACAGACCAGGCGCCGGTCGAGGTGAAGCGAGGCGCGTTCGAGCACATGGAGGCCGGGCGCGCTTGCGAGATCAGCTCCGCCTGCCACTGGGCCGTCAACATGGCCGCCCACGGCCAGTCCGGCCGCATGTGGGGCCACGCCTACTCGGTGACTCCCTCCGGCATCTGGGTCGCGCCGGAGTCGGACATCAAGGAGCCCGAGGACCTGGCGGGCGTTGCAGTTGCCGTCGGCTACCATTCCGGCAGCCACTTCTCCGCCATCCAGGCGCTGGAACCCTTTCTGTCCCGGGACCAGATCAACCTGCAGTTCGTGGGCGGGCCGCAGGACCGCTGCCAACTCGCCCTCGACCGCCGGGTGCAGGCCGCGAACGTTTTCGGCACGCCGTCCTACGTGCTGGAGCAGCAGGGCTTCCGCAAGGTCGTCGACACCTCCTTCATGATCGGCTTCCTGATCAACGGCGACGCCACCGACGAGCAGCTCTGGGCCTACTTCAACGCCCTGCAGCGTGCCCAGCGGGAGATCGACGTGGCCAAGGAGCTCTACCAGCACTACTTCCTGCGGGAGCTGCCGGAGCGGTTCCACCAGTACTTCGACTACCGCAAGGCGGGCATCGGCGAACGGCTGGTCTTCGAGCCGTACACGAAGGAGACCTTCGAGCGGACGCACCGGTGGATGGTCGAGTGGGGCATCTTCGGCGAGGACCAGGTCGGCCACGCCGAGTACGAGACGGCCGTCCACGCCTAGTCCCTTCGCACGAACAGGCGCCTGCAAGGGCCTCGGGGCATCCCGGGGCCCTTGTTGCTTGCCCGGGGCGGTGGCACAGGTCGACGGCGTTCAAGTAGACTGCGCACATCCAACTCCCGCCAGCTCATCAAAGGAGGAGCACCGACATGGCAGACAGGGCCACCACCAGGCTTCGCAATTCCATCAACGACGACAAGCTCCTCATCATGCCCGGCGGCTTCAGTCCGCTGGCCGCCCGGATGGCGGAGTCGCTGGGCTACGAGTCCTTCTTCCTTGCAGGCTCGCAGACCAACGCGCACGTCTACGGCAAGCCGGACATCGGACTGACCGGGCACAAGGAGATGTTGGAGGCCGCGCGCAACATCACGACCGTGTCGTCAATCCCCGTGCTGGTGGACTCGGACACGGGCTACGGCAACGCCGTCAGCGTCTACCACGCGGTGGAGGGCTACGTGCGCGCCGGGGCAGGCGGACTGCACATCGAGGACCAGGAGTTCCCGAAGATGTCCGGTACCGCCGCGGGCCGCCGCTGCATCTCGACGGAGGAGGCCGTCGGCAAGTACAGGGCCGCCGTCGCGGCGCGGAACTCGATCGACCCCGACTTCGTCATCTGCGCGCGGTGCGACTTCATCGGCGCGGAGGGGGGCGACTTCGAGGGCGCCATCGAGCGGTGCCTGCGGTACCAGGAGGCGGGCGCGGACCTCATCTGGCTGAACAACGTCCAGCACAGGGAGCAGGTGCAGGAGGCGGCGGAGCGCATCCCTGGCGCGGTCATGCCGACCTTCGGCGGACGCCCGCCGGCGCCGACGCTGGAGGAGCTGCAGGAGTGGGGCGTCGCGGTGGCCATCTTCCCCGCGATGACCAGCTCCGTCGGCCTGCAAGCCGTGTGGGAACTGCTGAACGACTTCAAGGAGCGCGGCATCGTCGCGATGGACGAGCGCAGGCAGCAGGCGGCAGCCGGCAAGTGGGGCGCAACAAACTTCCACGACTTCGTCTACCCCGGCGGCGCACTCGTGCGAGCCGTCGAGGACACGTTCCTGCCGGCTGAAGTCCAGCGCGACTACGAGAATACCTACGGCAACTACCGGCGACCGACGTAGGGACGCTCCCACTACTATCGGGGAATCTCCTTCGGCTGGCTCAGGACGCGGCCAGGGCGAACGCATTGGGCAAGGGACCACAATGCTATAATGGCAGAAAGGTCGTGATTTCCGTCACGCACGCCTGAACCCTGTGGCTCGAGAGGTCCCGCCCTATGCTGCCCCGCTCCCGGAGACTGCGATTCGCAGGCCTGTTGGCCGCTTTGGCGGCGCTTGCCGTTCTTGCGTTTGGGTTGGCGGCCTGCTCGGAAGAGGAGGACCCGCCGCCGCCGCTGGGGCCGGGCGAGGTGGAGTTCACGTCCACGGACGGCATCACGCTGCGGGGGAAGCACTACGGCGCGGGCGACGTGACCGTGGTGCTGGCCCACATGCGACCCTCGGACCAGACGAGCTGGGCGCCCTTTGCCGAGACACTGGCGGACGCAGAGTACGCGGCCTTCACGTTCAACTTCCGCGGATACCGGCCATCGCAGGGCGACAAGGAGATCGGGATGATCGACCTTGACCTTGGGGGCGCGCTGGACTACCTGGCGACGCAGGGCGTGACGCGGCCCGTGGTCGTGGGGGCCAGCATGGGAGGCACGGCGGCGGTCAAGGCGGCGGCCAACCGGGACGTGGCCGGCATCATCGCCATCTCCGCGCCGAAGGAGATAGAAGGACTGTCCGCAGCGGACTACGTCGCCGGCGTAGAGGAGCCCAAGTTCTTCATGGTCGCAGAGGACGACACCAGCGCACGGTTGGACGGGGCCGCCCTGTACGACGCGTCGAGCGAACCCCGGTACTTCGAGGTGTTCACGGGAGGCGAGCACGGAACGGACCTCGTGTACGGCCGACACAGCGAGCTGGTGCGGGACAGGATCCTGGAGCTCCTGGAGCTGTTCACCCAATGAGCACACCGAACATCGCCATCATCAACTATGGCGCGGGCAACCTCCGCAGCGTCGCGAAGGCGCTGGAGAGCCTGGGGGCGCACGTGCTCGTGACGGCGGACCCGGCGGAGATCGCCGCGGCGGACGGGCTGGTGCTGCCGGGGCAGGGCGCCTGCGACTCCGCGATGGTGGCGCTGGAGGCGCAAGACCTCACGGAGTCGGTCAAGCAGGCCATCGCCGGCGAGAAGCCGTTCTTCGGCGTCTGCCTGGGGCTTCAACTGCTCTTCGACTACACGGAGGAGGGCGGCGCCGAGTGCCTTGGCGTCATACCGGGGCAGGTGCGCCGGTTCCCGCCGGGGCTGAAGGTGCCGCACATGGGCTGGAACACCGCCGAGCTGCTGCAGCCGGACCACCCGGTCTTTGCCGACGTGCCGCAGGACAGCCACTTCTACTTCGTGCACAGCTACTACCCCGACCCGGTGTCGGCCGAACCGGTCGCGGCGGTGACGGACTACGGGCTGCGGTTCTGCTGCGCGGTGGCCCAGGGCAACGTCGTCGCCACGCAGTTCCACCCGGAGAAGAGCGGCCCCACGGGACTGCGGCTCTACGGCAACTTCTTGCGCATGGTACGGTCTTTGGCGTAACCTCTTGCACGTAGCACTCGGCTTCTTTGGAGGATGACCTATGGGCAAGTTTCAGAAGGGGGACCTGGTACAAGTCCCCGGCACCATCCGCGGCATCCAGGAAGAGATCATAGGGCAGAAGGGCCACGTCATCACCGAGGTCCCGGAGCGCACGATGGCCTCCACGTACGGCGAGGGCGACCCGGTGTACCTCATCCGCTTCGAGGGCGTGCGGGACAGCTACTTCGTGGAAGAGCACAACCTGCAATCGGCCTAGACTTCGGCGCGGAGGACAACCCCGGGGCGCAGGGCGCCCCATTCCTTTCCAAGGTGGACTCCATGGACGTCATTCCGGCAATTGACCTGCGGGATGGGCGCTGCGTCCGGCTTTACCAAGGCGACTACGACCAGGAAGAGGTCTTTGGCTTGGACCCCGTGGCCGTGGCGCTCCGCTGGCAGGCCGAGGGCGCTGCGCTGCTGCACGTGGTTGACCTGGACGGGGCGGCAACGGGCGAGCCCGCCAACCTCGACGCCATCCGGGCGATCATCGACGCGGTGGACATGCCCGTGGAGGTCGGCGGCGGGATCCGGGACGCGGACAAGGCCGACACGCTGGCCGCAGCCGGAGCGAAGCGGCTGGTGCTGGGCACGTCGGCGGTCGAGGACCCGGACTTCGTCGTGCAGATGCTGGACCGCTTCGGCCGGGACGTCGTGGTGGTCTCCGTCGACGCCAGGGACGGCTGGGCGGCGCTCCGCGGCTGGAAGCAGCCGTCGCGGATGCGGGCGATGGACCTGCTGCAGCAGATGACGTCCCTGGGCGTGCAACACCTGGAATACACGGACATCAGCCGCGACGGCACGTTGACGGAGCCCAACTTCGAGGCGCTGACGGAGGCGGTGAACAACGTCTCCGCGCCCATCATCGCGGCCGGGGGCATCGCTTCGACGCGGCACCTGGAGCGGCTGGCAGGGCTGGGCGTGAGTGGGGCCATCGTCGGCAAGGCGTTGTACACGGGAAACGTGGACCTGCGAGAGGCGCTGCAGCTCGTGGGGAACGCGCCGGCGACGGGCTGACGCGGGTCGCGGGGAACCCTTCAACCAAGGGAGAGGGACAGCATGACGACGAAAGCGGACCAATCCGTACCATCCCAGACGCTGACAGAGCAGATCGACCCGCTGCGCATCCTGGCGCAGCTGCCGCTGCGGCCGTACCAGCTCCTGGGCGACTTCCGGTGCGGCAAGGGGGCGCTGACCATTCCGCTGGCCAAGCACACCTTCGACGGGAAGGTCTACGCCACCGACGAGTCCGTCGCCAACCGCGAGGAGCTGGAGAACAAGCTGCAGCAGTGGCGGCTCTCCAACTCCGTCGTCTACGACCCCAAGGACGAGGACGCCACAGTGGAGGCGGAGTCGCTGGACGGCGCGCTGCTGGCCCTGGCCCTCTCCACCATACGCACGAGCAAGCCCGCGATGATGAAGCGCGTCGGCAAGGCACTGAAGCGCGGCGGCTGGGCGGCGGTCATCGAGTGGACGAAGGCCGACGGCGAGGACGGGCCAGCCATGGACAAGCGGCTCTCGGAGTCGGACATCGTCGATGTCGGCAAGCAGGCCGGGCTCCGGTTCGCGGAGAAGCGCGACCTCTCCAGCCGCTACTACCTGGTGCTCCTGAGGAAATAGCAGTGGGGAGTACACCCCCATCCCAACCCCGTATCGAGTACGGGGCAGGCTCTTCCCCCATCCAGGGGGAAGGGGCAGGCTTTCCCGGCTTGGGAGTGATTCGCGAATCGCCCCTACACCAAGATGCCGGCGATCCTTCGACTTGCTCAGGGCGAACGGAAAGGGGCGGCTGAGCACGACATGCTGACGAAACGCATCATCCCCTGCCTGGACGTGAAGCGCGGCCGCGTCGTGAAGGGCGTCAAGTTCCTCGACCACCGCGACGCGGGAGACCCGGTCGAGATGGCGGCCATGTACAACGAGGCGGGGGCCGACGAGCTGGTCTTCTACGACATCACCGCCTCCTCCGACGAGCGCGGCATCATGCTGGACGTGGTGTCGCAGGTGGCGGAGCAGGTCTTCATCCCCCTGGCGGTCGGCGGCGGGCTGCGCTCCGTCGAGGACATGCACACCATGCTGCTGGCGGGCGCGGACAAGGTGTCCATCAACACCGCGGCCGTCGACAACCCGGACCTGATCCGGCAGGGCGCCGACCGGTTCGGCTCCCAGTGCATCGTGCTGGGACTGGACGCGATGCGCATCCCGGACGCCGACCCCGTGCGCTGGGAGGTGCGGACGCGCACCGGGGCTGGGGGCGGACGTCCATCCGGACTCGACGCCATCGAGTGGGCGGCGCGGGCCGTCGAGCTGGGCGCGGGGGAGATCGTGGTCAACAGCATGGACGCCGACGGCACGCAGGCGGGATACGACATCGAGCTGCTGCGAGCGCTGTCGGAGGTGGTGACGGTGCCCGTCGTGGCGAGCGGCGGCGCGGGGAGCCCGGAGCACATGCTGCACGCGCTGCAGGAGGGCCGCGCCGACGCGGGGCTGGCGGCGAGCATCTTCCACTACGGCACGTACTCCATCGCCGAGGTCAAGGCGTACCTCTCGGAGCGCGGAGTGCCGGTCCGGCCGATTTAGGGCTGACGGGCGGCCGTTGGGCCCGGGGTTTCTGGATACCGGCATGCGCCGGTATGAGGGGATGGGGGTTGGAGCGCGCCCCGCGTCCGCCCTGCCCCTCTGGGTTCCCCTGCCTTCGCAGGGGCAGGCTCTGCCTGCGCAGGACCCTTCGACAAGCTCAGGGCAATCGGAGGGGGGTCGCGCGGTCCGCGTGTTTTCCACTTTTGTCTTGCCCTTCAATCGTCTTTCCTCTGGTCCCGGCCCTTCGACAGGCTCAGGATGAGCGGGTTGTGCGGGGCCGAATTGTTTTCCACGTCCGGCGTAGCTGCGGGGAATTGTTTTGTTTTTCGTGTTGAAGCTGCGTTGGCACGTTGCAGATACAAGACGAAAATTTTTCATCTGGGGGGGAACAATTCCCGGCCCTTCGACAGGCTCAGGACAGGCCCGGCGTGCGCCCCCCACCCCAGCCCTCCCCCCCTCGCGGGGGAGGGGGAAATGGCGCCGCGGTTGTGCTGTTGTGGTGACGGTGCATGGGGCGAGGGTAGCGGGGGAGACGGCGTTCGCGCGAGGGGGTGGTGGCAGGGGGGTGAGCGGGCGTCGTCGGGCGCAGGGTTTCTGGATACCGGCA
>DAOUJQ010000016.1:0-139347 GCA_034422455.1 Dehalococcoidia bacterium | reverse complement strand
CGCGGGCGTTCGATATAGCCTAGCTGAGAGGCAACACCACGAGGGGGGATTGGATGCTCAGTCGCGAAGAGAATGACATGCTCACGCAGACCGGCGCGGGGACGCCCATGGGCCAGCTGTTCCGCCGGTTCTGGCTGCCCGCGCTGCTGTCGGAGGAGATACCCACGGCGGACTGCCCGCCGGTGCGCGTGACGCTGCTGGGCGAGAAGCTCATCGCCTTCCGCGACAGCAACGGCACGCCCGCCCTCGTCGACGCCTACTGCCCGCACCGCGGCGCGCCGCTCTTCTTCGGGCGCAACGAGGAGTGCGGCATCCGCTGCGTCTACCACGGCTGGAAGTTCGACGCCGCCGGAAACTGCGTCGACCTGCCGAACTCACCGGAGGGCGAGACGTACAAGGACAAAGTGCGCGTGAAGGCGTACCCGTGCTTCGACGCGGCGGGCATGGTGTTCGCGTACCTGGGGCCGCAGGACCCGCCGCCGCCCCGGCCGGGCTTCGACTGGATGGACCTGCTCGACGACCGGACCTACGTGCGCAAGTACCAGCTCCGCTGCAACTACATGCAGGCGATGGAGGGCGACTACGACCCGAGCCACGGCGCCTTCCTGCACATGACCCGCGACCGCGCGATGCCGGGCACGATCAAGGAGGCGTCGCCGGCGCTGGGGGCGCTCTTCGGCGACCAGCGGTTCATGCGCATGTCGTTCCTGTTCGAGGAGACGGACTACGGGATGCGGCAGATCTCGCTGACGCCGGAGTCGAGCGGGACGCAGATGGCGCTCGTCAACAACTTCTTCTTCCCCAGCTTCAGCTCCGCGGGCATCGCCGGGCCCGGCGTGTACTGCAGCAACATGCGCATCCCCATCGACGACGAGAGCTGCTACATGTACCGCTTCCGCTGGAGCTACGAGCCGTTCACCGAGCACCAGCGCAACCAGGACCGCTTCGGCGGGTTCACCTACCCGGAGCAGATACCCGGTACGTTCATGGCCGTCGAGAACAAGGACAACGATTACAACGTCGACCGGCTGCTGCAGAAGAACTTCTCGTACACCGGCATCAAGTCCTTCCCCATCCAGGACCTCGCGCTGGTGGAAGACCAGTGGGGCCCCCGCGCCGACCGCAGCCGCGAGCACCTCGTCCGCACGGACGAGTCCATGATCCGCGTCCGCCAGCGGCTCCTGCGAGCGGCCCGTGACCTGCAGGAAGGCCTGGAACCGCCGGGCCCCAACAACCCCGACGCGTTCCGCACCCACTCCGTCCGCACCTCCCTCCCCGCCGACCTGTCCAACGAGGAGATCACGGAGCGCATGAAGACCCTCTCCTTCGGCCCCACCTACGGCCCGGGCGTGCATGCGGTGTAGGGGGAAGGTTCCGAGCGTCTCTCAAATATGCCGACATAATGGTTGGATCATGAGTTGCGACGGTATGGGTGTAGTGAATGAGGTTGCCTAGCGCCCAACCTCCCGCCGCATGTACTGCACCACTGCCCCGTAGACTACTCCCTCCAGTTCGGCCGGACTCCCATGCTTGATGTCCTCCGCTTCGCCGAGCTTGCTGGTCCATCGACCGGAGGGAAGCTGCCGGGCCGCGTGGGTCGTGCGCCCGTCAGGGAATGCGTAGATTGCGACCTTTTCGGTCTGTTCTTCAAGTGTGCCGTCGCCACAGGGTTCATAGCCAAGGGTGGCAAAGGCGGCGATGAAGGCTGAGAGAGTCGCTTCCCGGGGAGCGCTGGGCGGCCAAGTGCAGTTGGGATCAGGCCACCACCAATCGTTGTCGATTCCGGCGGCCCACGCAATGCAGTTGTAGTCTTCGCTGGGAGGGCTGGTCACCCGGAAGTCCCGGAGGCTTGGGAAACTCCGGTGAAGGTGGGATCGCAAGGCTACCCCTTATCGGCCGACGGCCTGATGTACCCCTCCCTCACGCCCCACTCCAGCCACGCCGCCCTTATCGCCTGTATCTTCCCCCGGTCCTCCTCGCGGATGGGCGACTCGCCGGTGATGGAGCGGAGGGCCATGAACCAGTGTCCGCCGGAGGCGCGCAGGTTTTCCAAGATCAGCGGGATGACGTTCTCCCCCATCGCGATGATGGCCTGGTACGCTGGGTGCTCCTCAATGATCGTCGACGAGGAGTGGTACCGGGTTTCCTCTCTCCACTGTGCCGCCAGCCGGTCAAACTCGGCCTTCAGTTCGGCGGTCTTGAGCGGCCTGCGCTTTGTGGTCATGGCTGCCTCCTGGCGGACACCCCTGCGTCTCTTGATTATACCCCCGGCGCGAAGTACCCCCTACGTCCCTATCTGCAGCGGGTTGGCCAGGTTCTGCAGCGTGCGGATGATGCTCATGACGGTGAGCCGGCCGGTGCGCGGGTTCTCCGTCGGGATGTTCTCGATCTGGATGCGCAGCCGGCCGAAGTCGCCCTCCACCTCGATGTCGTGGCAGTTGCGGTCGAGGCCGGGGACGGCCATGATGCGGATCCTTGTCGCGTCGGGGCCGATGCCGGCCAGGCTGACGGCGGCGGAGACGTTGACGTTGGCGGGGAAGCCCCGGCAGGCCTCGCGGGCGGTGCCGGAGAAGATCTCCGTCTCCTCCGTGTAGCCCAGCACGGAGATGCCGCGCTCCACCAGGTACGGCGAGCCCTCCAGCGCCTTCAGCGGCTTGCGGGTGGTCATCGTGACGCTGTGCAGCTGCCCGGCGGACGCCGACTTGATGCCGTCCAGCCCCGCGATAGCGCCGGAGGGGGCGTACAGCTTGCAGCCCCGGTCCTTCGCCATGTCCAGGATGTCCGGGTGGTCCAGCAGCGCGCCGATGCTGATAGCCATGAGGTCCTTGCCCGCCTCGAACGTCGCGCGGGCCAGGTCCGGTACGACGGGCCCGCCGGCGGCCTCGACGACGAGGTCCGAGCGCTCGATGAGCTCGTCGCGCGTGCAGTAGGGCGGCGGCGACTCGAGGGTCTCGAGGAACTCGAGGGCCGTGGCCTCCGTGCGGCTGGTGACGGCGGCGATGGGGAGGGTCAGGGCGCCGGACTCGCTTGCCTTCATCAGCGCTTGCCCGACTGCCCCGCACCCGACGATGCCGATGCTTGTCATAATGCGTACCTTCCCTTCCGGTGGGCTTTCACGCGGTCGGGCGTACTGTAGCACGAATGAGGTCGCTCGCGCGACGGGAGGTACGGGCCGGTTCGTCCTGAGGGTAATCGAAGGATGAACCGGGCCTGCTCTGCGCCGATATAGGAGTGTTACGCCGCCGTGTACTCCGGCGAGTAGGGGCGCATGTTGTACAGCTCCTCGTGGAGGGCGTCCCGCCAGTGGACGCCGGCGGGGAGGATCTTCTCGATGGCGCGGAGGCTGTAGATATCGGTGCCGAGGCCCGGCGGGTCGCCGCCGTCCTCGACGGTGCGCGCGGCGTTGAGCATGATGCGTCGCGCCATGATGATGGCCCGGTCCGTGGTGCCGAGGTGCTCCTTCGTGCGGTCGCAGATGGCGCCCATGCTCTCCTGCACGGCGCGGTCCTGCACGTTGATGCCCGCGATGCCGGTGTAGTTCACCGTGCGCTGCATCTCGCGGTCGATGAAGTAGTCGTTGTCCGCGTTTGCGACGGCTCGGAAGCCGTTCGCGGCGTCGATGTCCACCCCCAGCTCGTTGCCGCTGCCGTAGAGCTGCTGGTCGCTCTCGGTCAGTGGGTCGTCGCCGAAGCTGTAGGTGTAGTTCCAGACCATCGTGTGGGTGTCGTCCATGGGCACCCAGGCGTGGCCGGACACGATGCGGCGGACCTCGCTGCGGCCGCTGAGGACGGAGCCGAGCTGGGCGGCCCGGAGCTGGTAGAAGGGCATGACGAAGTGGTAGCCCCGGACGAAGTTGCCGCCGTCGTCGGGCAGCGGCCGGATGCCGGCATAGGTGTAGCCGTAGCCGGTGGGCACGACCTCCACGATGGCGGAGGCCGAGCGGCGAAACGCCTGGTCCCGCGCGCCGATGCCGAACCCGGCGAGCCGGCGGTGCAGGAACGTGCTGTGGACGGTGTCGATGCCGCCCTCCAGCCCCTGGAGCCAGCCGGTAGGCTGCACGACCTTGGTGACGCCCCGGTGCGTGTCCGGGACCTGCGTCCACTCCATGCGCGGCGCGGGCGGCACGAGGTCTGCCGGGCCCATGTACGTCCAGACAATGCCGCCGAACTCCTCCGTCGGGTAGGCGGTGATGCGCACCTTGTCCTTGAAGTTGGACTCGGCGGGTTCAGAGGGCATGTCGACGCAGTTGCCCCCCACGTCGAACTTCCAGCCGTGGTAGACGCAGCGGATGCCCGCCTCCTCGTTGCGGCCGAAGAAGAGGCTGGCGCGCCGGTGCGGGCAGTAGTTGTCGACGATGCCGACGGCGCCGGTCGTGTCGCGGAAGGCGATGAGGTCCTCGCCGAGGAGACGCAGGCGCACGGGCGGGCAGTCGGGCTCCGGCAGCTCCCACGACAGGAGGGCGGGGAGCCAATAGCGCCGGAAGAGGGCGCCCATGGTCGTGCCTGGCCCCACGCGTGCGAGCGTGTCGTTCTCGATATGGGTCAGCATGTCCTCCGCCTCCTGCGATGCTGAGGGGATTTTACACCACGGGAGAAGGGAAGGGGCTACCGGAACGCCAGCAACACGTCAGGCGCATCGCCGTAGCGGTCGGTTCAGCGGCATGTCGGCCCAGCGCATGCGCAGGACGACATGGGTCACGTCGAGGGCCTCGTATCCCTACCCGTCAGTGCGGTAGACGTACCGGTCGTCCCATATGCCGTAGAGCGTTGGCGTGATGTTGCCGAACACGTTGCGAATGGCGCTCAGCCGCTCTGAGAGCGCGGTGTAGATGACCGGGACCTGCTCCGCGGCTATCTCTTGCGCACGGTGATACAACCGCACCCGCTCCCCGTGGTCCAGTTCCTGGCTGGCCGCTGTGTAGATCTCATCGATCTCCGCCTCCCACGCGGTGGCCGGCTCCGGCTGGTTGGGGTACCACAGGTGGAAGGAGGCGTCGCTGTGCCAGAAGGTGATGCCGCCGTAGGGGTCGGGGCCGCCGGTGAAGCCGATGACGACTGCCTCCCAGTCGTATGTCGCTGTGAGCTGCCCCACCAATTCGCCGAAGTCGATGGCCTGGAAGTCAACGCCGAGGCCGATGCGCTGCATGCCCTCCTGGATGATCATCGTCGCGCGTTCGCGCACGTCGTTCCCCTCGTTGGTGACCAGCCTGAAGGCGATGGGGTTGCCGTCGCCGTCCTCGCGGACTCCGTCGCCGTCTGAGTCGACCCAGCCCAGGCCGTCCAGCAGGCCGTTCGCGGCGTCGAGGTCGTAGGCATACCGCTGGACACCCGGGTTGTGGAAATCGCCCGTGGCGGGGCTGATGGACGACCACTGGGGATAGCCGAGGCCGCCCAGCGTCTCCTCGATGATCGCGTCCTTGTCCACGCTGTGCGCCACGGCCTGCCTGAAGGCCACGTTCTCGAACCACGCTCGCGCTTTCGGCCGCACGTAGTTCGCGCCGTCCATGTTTGTGCCCGGGTGGACGTTGAAGGTGAGGAACGTCGTCCCGAAGCCAGGGCCGCGACTGTAGATTGTGAAGTTGCCGTCCTCCTGCAGCGGCTCAAGCCCGGGGTACTCCTCGCCCAGCACGCCGTGAGCGTCTGTCTCACCGGCCTTGAACAGGGCCAGCTCTTCGTCGAGTTCCTCGACCAGGAGGTAGACGATGCCGTCCAGGTAGGGGAGCGCGTTGCCGTCGCTGTCCCGCATCCAGTAGTTTGGATTGCGCTTGAGCGTGAGGCGGTCGCCCGGCGAGTAGCTCTCAATGGTGAAGGGCCCGGTCCCAATGACCTCCGAAGGCGGCGTGTCTACGCCCCACACCTCCTCAAACGTCCCTGCGTCAATGTAGGGCTCAAGGACATGCCTCGGGTAAATCGCGTAGCCCATGGAGCGCAGGAATGGGGCGGAGGAGACAGGCAGCACAATTCGGACCGTGTGATCGTCCAGCGCAGTCACGGTCATGCGGCCTTCGGTCTGTTCGCCGGTCGTCTCATCCTCGTAGACGAAGGTGAACGCCTCATGGTCATTTGTGGGGATGTCGTCGTTGAATACGACGCGGTTGAAGGTGAAGTCCACGTCATGCGCGGTGAACGGCTCCCCATCGTGCCAGACGACGTCACGCCGAAGGTTGAAGGTCCACTCCAGCCCATCGTCGGAACGCTCCCACGACTCCGCGAGGGCCGGCTCGATCGCGTCGTTCAGCCAGGAGGTCTCCGTCAGTCCCTCGAACACGTAACTGAGGTAGCCCGAGGAGCCGGCGTCGTTCGCCAGCGGAAGGTTAAAGGTTAAGGGCTCCGAGATCGTCGAGTAGGTAATCGTCCCGCCATATTCGCCGATGGCGTACTCGAAGGTGTCCGCATTGCTGCGCAGCCGCGCGACGATTTCCTCCTGCGTCTCAGAACCGGGTGCCGGTTCCGGGTCGGTCTGTTCGCACGCGCCCATCGCGATCAGGCAGCACAGGGCCGCCAGGAGCAGGACGACGCTCATCGGGCTCTTGGACATGGTCACTTCCTTCATCATCGGTTTCTCGGCGTCAGCAGCCGCCAGGCCGTTCACGCCTGTCGACAGTCACCACCTAGAGTGTAAGAGAATTGTGCCCTTCGGCAAACACAGGGTTGAGGGGAGGCGCTACCGGAAGTGGGGAAACACATGCTCTGCTGTGAGGCGCATGGCGTTGGCTGTGGGCTCCGGGGGCATGCCGGCCCAGCGCATGCGCAGGCCGATGTGGGTGACCCCAAGGGCCTCGTAGCGCTTGAGGTCCGCAATGACGGTAGCAACGTCGCCGACAATGAAGCGGTCGCGAGACAGGGCCTCGAACTCGGACGTGAAGGAACGCTCGCCCTCCAGGGCCTGGTCCTGGCCCCATTGGGCGTAGGTGGCGTACTTGCCCGAGACGTAGGGCTGCGCGATGCGGACGGCCTCCGATGAGGTCTCCGCGACAAAGAACTCGCGCAGAGCGGGCAGGGTCACATCGTCGGGGTGGCCGGCTTCGGCGCGGGAGTCGCGGTAGAGAGCGACTTGCCGCGCGATGGTGGGGTAGTCCGCGTGGTTGATGAGCCAGGGGTAGCCGAGCCGGCCGGTGCGGGCGACGGCGGCGTCGGAGCTGGCTGCGATCCACACGGGCGGGCCGCCGGTTTGGATAGGGGGAAGGCCGGCATGCGCCTCGTGGAGCCGGAAATGGCGGCCCTCGTAGGTGACGGGAGCGTCACTGGTCCACAGCAGCCGCAGGACCTCCAGCGACTCCAGCATGCGGGGGACGCGGTCGCGGCGGGCAACGCCAAAAGCGTCGTTCTCCTCGTCGCGGTAGCCGAGGGCCGTCGCGAGGACGGCATGGCCGCTGGAAATGGCGTCGAGGGTGGCGACCTGCTCGGCGACGTCGACGGGGTTGTGCAGCGGCAGGACGGCGGTGGTGACGAGGTCGAGGCCGGGGGCCTCGGCGGCGAGCCGGGCCATGACGGGGAGCGGCTGGAGCATGCGGTAGGGGTGGCTGAGGAAATGCTGACCGGCGTACAGCCAGGTGAAGCCGAGCTCCTTCGCCAGGCGCACGAGGGCGCAGGCCTCCTCGAGGGACTTGACCATGTCCGTGCCCGCGGGTTGCTGGAGCATGCCGGTGAGGGACAGACCGAACTTCATGCGCGTCTCCTTCCTCGCATGAGTATACGGCGGAATGGGGAGAAGGGTTCGCTGCGGTTGGGCGCCCCTCTGGATGTTTTTTCGTCAGGCTCAGTATCGGGTCGGGAGGAACGCGTCGCTTGGCGGATGGTATACTGGCTGCGCTATGTTTCAGGTGACGGAAGCCGCGCTGGAGGCCTTGTACAAAGGCCGGGTGGACGCCGGGCACAAGGAGGGTGAGACTATGCGCCTCATCTCCGAGGGCGACGGCTTCGGGTTCAAGCTGGACTCACCGGGGCTGACGGACCTGGTATACCGCCACAATGGCCAGGAAGTGTTGCTGGTAGCCTCCAGCTTGAACCGCACTATGGGCCACATGCGGATGGACGTGGTCAGCCGCGACGGTAAGAAGAGCTTCGTGTTGGAGCGCGCGTAGCAGCAGGAAGCCGGCTCTTCGACCAGGCCGGGAGCCTGCCGGAGGTTGATACCCGACAGCCGAATTCACACGTCCGCCCTGTCCGGACAATCAATGCGAATCGTCAATCTGCCGCGCTCCGCGGTCAACGCGCCCCCGCCGGGCGGGTTTGGGCTGGAAAGACCATGGCCAACATCTGGGTGATATTCGGGTTTGCCGTGTACTTCGGGGTGCTGATCGGCATCGCCGTGGCGGGGGCCCGCCGAATGCGCGACATGGCCGACTACACCCTGGGCGGCCGGCGGCTCAGCAGCTTCACCGCGGCGCTCAGCACCGGATCGTCGACAACGAGCGCCTGGACGATGCTGGCCCTCCCCGCGCTGGCCTTCACCGGCGGCCTCGTCGAGATGTGGGTGCCCATCTGCGCGACCATCGGCATCTTCCTGAGCTGGACGCTCCTCGCCAGGCGCCTGCGCCGGTACAGCGTCGCCGCCGACAACGCCGTCACCATCCCAGAGTTCCTGGAGGTCCGGTTCGGCGACGCGACGGGGACTCTGCGGGCGGTATCGGGCCTCATCACCATCCTGTTCGTCGTCTTCTACATCAGTTCCGGGCTGGTGGGCGGGTCAAAGCTGCTGGAGCAGATATTCGGGTTGGACCTGACTGCGGGAGTCATCCTGACGCTGTTGGCCATCGCCGCCTACACCCTGATCGGCGGGTTCATGGCGGTCTCGCGGACGGACGTGGTGCAGGCGCTGCTGATGATGGGGAGCCTGGCCCTGCTGGTGGTCACCCTGTTCTACCAGACGGTCCACCCGTTCCGGCACGGCACGGCCCCCAGCTTCTTCGACCCATTCACGCTGACGGACGGCTCGCCCATCACGCTGGCCTATGTGGCCTCTCTGTCGGGATGGATCATCGGCGGGCTGGGCGCGCACCGGATCCTGCAACGGTTCATGGCGATCGAGCACGAGGACAAGGTCCGGCAGGGGCGCAACATCGCCGTCGCGTGGCTCGTGACCGTGTACGGGCTGGCGTTCCTCGTGGGCATGGTCGCGCGGCCCGCGCTCTTCGAGGCTGGGCTGCTGGGCGAGGTTGTGGACACGGAGCGCGTCTACTTCATCGTCTCGGAAGTGTTCTTCCACCCGATGGTGCTGGGTGCGCTGCTGACGGCGGTCATCGCTGCGGTGATGAGCACGGCGGACTCGCAGTTGCTGCTGGCATCGGCGATTGCCACGGACGACTTGCCGGTGCTCAAGCGCATCGCCAGGAGGCTTGCCGCCAACGCCCGCGTCTGGATGGGGCGAGGGCTGCTGCTGGTCATCGGAGTGGTTTCGGCCGTGTTGTCCGTGTGGTTCCCGGACTCAATCTTCAACTTGGTGAGCTATGCATGGGGCGGCATGGGGGCTGCCTTTGGCCCCGTCATGATCCTGGGGCTGTACTGGCGCCGGTTCAACGTGTGGGGCGCAGGAACGGCGGTGGTGGCTGGGACGCTGGCGGCGTCCGCGTGGCAGCTGTTGAGCGGCGGCCCGGGAGGCGTCTGGGACATCGCGCCGGCGACTCCCGCCTTCGTCATCTCGATGACGGCTGCCATCGGAGTGACGCTGCTGACCCCGCCGCCGCCGCGAGAGGTGACCGAGCTGTTCGACCGGGTGAATGGCTAGTGAGACAAGGTCCGGCGACAGCGTGTCTCAGGTAACACACTTGTGTTGACCGCGGCCGAACGGTGCTGCTAGCCTTGCGCCACCACAGACATGGAGGGTGATAATGCCGAAGTACCTGTTCACTGCAGACTACACTGCCTCCGGAATTGCCGGGCTGCAAAAGGAGGGAGGCTCCGGACGCCGCGACATGTTTGCCGCTCTGTTTGAGGGCCTGGGCGGTAGCATGGAGGCCTTCTACTACGGCTTTGGCGGCGACGACCTGTACATCATCGTGGAACTTCCGGACGACGCGTCGGCTGCGGCTGCCTCGATGGAGGTGGCGAAGGCCGGCGCAATCACGTTCCGCGCGACGGTGCTCATAACGCCGGAGACGATGGACGAGGCGGCGAAGAAGACGGTGAACTACCGGCCTCCGGGGGCGTAAAGGGAAGCCGTGAGGGCAGGTGGCCTCCGGCCGCTCGGTGCGGCGTGCGTTGGATGGACCTACTGCCCCCTGGCGGAGAAGACCAGCATTTCCAGGATCTCGTAGCTTGAGATCGAGCCCTTGAACTGGCCCGTCTTGGAGTCGACTACGGGCAAAGCGGTGAGGGAGTGTTCGGTCATCTGCTGCAGGGCATCCTCCAGGTAGTCTTCGGGACTGGCGGAGGGCAGGTCATGGCGCAGCATTTGGCTGAGCGGGGTGTGGTCCCACTCACTGCGCGGCAGGTACCGGAGCATGCCCACGGACACGATGCCCGACAGATCTCCATTGTCCACCACAACGTAGTCTTGCTGTTCCTGCAAAAGCCAGTCCTCCGCAAAGGTCTTTACGGTCTGCGACGCCTCCGGGTGCGCACGGTAGTCGTCCAGGATGTCGCGCACCCTGATTTCGTCTAGGACGAAGCGCTCGAAGGACCGCGGCAGTTCGTCGGACGGGATTTCGCCCGTGGAGTACGCCGTCCTCCTGAGCGCGAAACCGATGCCCAGCGGCGTGAGCATGATGTACGCCAGCATTACAAGGACCAGCAGGGAGAAGATGTCCTTGCCGATTGCCTCAGTATGCAGCATCACGAGGAGCAGCGCGATTTCCGCGACGCCCTTTGCCGTGAGGCCCATTGACGTCGCAAATGGGGCGTCGACCCGCGTAACGTAGGTGCTCAGGAACGACGCGGCAATCTTGCCGGCCACGGGGACCAGGGCCAGGGTCGCCACGGTCTCCCAGGGCAGTTGCACGAAGTCCAGGCTCAAGTGGAGCCCTGCGGAAGCAAAGAACAGGGGCACAAAGAACCCCTCGGCGGCTCCCCGCATGCCGGGCATGATGTCGCGGCGCATCTGATAGGGCAGGAATGAGAGCGCGGCGCCGAAGAGCAGGGCGCCAAGGGAGCCGTGCAGCCCGACATTCTCGGCAGCCACCACCACCAGGAACAGTCCGCCAAGCAGCATGCCGAAGGCGAGTTGGGGTACGCGGAGGACCCGGTGCAGCAGTCCCAGGAGCCGTGGTATCAGCTTGTTGGCAACGAACCACGTGACGATGGCGAACCCAACGATCTGCGCTATGAGAATCGCGACGCCCTGTGCATCCGGGCTGCCCGCCTGTTCACCGCCCGAGAAGTGCTCGCTGATTGCGAACCCGACTACGAAGAGAGCGATCAACTCGGCGATGATGACAGCCGTGAAGATCTGGACGCCCACGGGCTCCCTGAGGCGGCCCTCGTCGAGGAGCACCTTGGCGACGACGCCGAGACTGGACAACGAGAGCACCCCGGCCAGTCCCAGGGCTTCCGTGAAGCTCAAACCGAGGCCGAGGTCGAAGAAGTAGTCGGTCGTTACCGCCAGCGAGACGAGCATCGAAAGGGTCACGGAGAGGACTGCTGCTATGAAGAGCCGCCCCCGGATAGCCGCCAGAAAGCCGCCGATGTCAAGCTCTTCCAGGCCGATGAGGAAGAAAAACATGAAGATGCCGATGCTCAGGACGAGCTCGACTTCCTTGCCCGTGTGGACGAGGCCGGTGGCGGGTCCAAGAATGACCCCCGCAACCGCGTAAGCAAATATGGAGTTCAGGCCAAACCGCCTGAAGATGCCCTCAAGGAGCTTGGCGCCCACGATGAGGGCGCCGACGGCAAAAAGGGCTTCATGGAGTTCCAAGCCCATGTCCTCCCATTAGCCACTCTTCACTTGCAAAAGAGGGAGACTTGGCACAGCGGGAACGATTGCACATTTTGAAAGATGGCGGTGTAAGCGTCAAGGAGAGAGTACGGTAATCGCGAGCAGCGTTTCTACGTCGGCTCTGAGTGCCCGGTTCGCGCGCCGCCGTCAGGCACCATGGGCCCATACGGAGTAGAATACGACGACCAAGTCCAGGCCGGGGCGTCGCAGTGCTCCCCGCCGAAGGAGGCAAGCCGTGGCGGCAAACAAGGGCTACATAGACGCGGACGGGCATATCTTCGAGGGCGACGCCTTCCGTCGATACATCGAGGCGCCCTACGACCAGCGGCAGACCCTTGCTGTGGGCAGCGACAGCTTTGACCGCAGCATGAACGGCGCCATACCGCAATTCATGGACACCACCGCCAAGGTGTGGCTGGAGGTCATGGACCAGGGCGGCCTCGACAAGACCGTGCTCTTCCCCACCGCCGGGCTTGGCGTGGGTTTCATTCGCGAGCCGGACTTTGCGGCGGCCTTTTGCCGCGCCTACAACAATTTCATGTCTGAAGAGTTCATCAAGGTGAGCCCCCGGCTGCACGCAGTGGCCCTCCTGCCCCTGCAGGACGTCGACGAGGCCGTTAAGGAGCTCCGGCGCGCCGTGACCGAGCTGCACATGGTGGGCGCTATGCTCGCCACCGACGGCCCGTGGGTCCTGGGGGACCCAAAGTTCGACCCTCTCTACCGGGAGGCGCAGCAACTGGGCACAATGGTCGGCCTTCATGCCGGCGGTTCGCTGCGAGGCCGCGGGTTCGAGGAGTATCTCGTCAACCATTTCATTCAGAGCCACACGCTGGCGCACCCCGGGGCGCAGATGCGCCACATGGTGAGCATGATCATGGAGGGGGTGCCGGAGAAGTTCCCGGACCTGAAGATCGCGTACCTGGAGGCCGGTTGCACCTGGGTGCCCTTCCTGATGGACAGGATGGACGAGAATTTCGAGTTCCGCGGCTACCAGGAAGCGCCGCTGTTGAAGAAACTGCCGAGTGAATACGTTGCCAGTCCCAACATCTTCGTTTCTTGCGAACCGGAGGAGCGGTTGTTGCCGGAGACCATGCGGATCATCGGTGAGGATTGCGTGATGTACGCCTCCGACTGGCCTCACTGGGACAACAGCTATCCCGAGTCGCTACACGAGTTGGAAGCCCGCGAAGACCTGTCGCCGGACCAGAAGCGCAAGATCCTGGTCGACAACCCCAAGCGGCTGTACGGGTTGGAGTAGGACAACGCTAGACGCGGGGCGGCGACTAGGCTGACGACGTAACGTGGTCTGCCCCGTGCCTCGTATCCGCCAGCGCCTCGCATGACCCTGAATCCCCTGCTCTTTGGGAGCGAGTTCCTGATTTTGTAGTCGACGGCCTCCCGCACAAACACCCTGAAGGCGCTTTCGTCAATCGCCCGCCACCTGCACCGCCGGGGCCTCACCCCCAAAGCGCGCGAGTCAGCGCTACTGCACGACGACGGCGGGCAACGTCAGCACCTGCAGGACCTCATCGGAGTTGAGACAATCGAAGAGCTTGGCGGCCTCGTCGCCGAGTTGAGCGAGTTCACTCTCTTCCACCTGGCTTACATCGAGGGTGCCGAAGCCGATGGCCAGGATGTTGGGACTGTCCGCAACGATGCCGGCTATGCAAGTCACGGCCTCTGTTCTCAGCCCCTCCACCCTTGATGCGGTAAAGGCGGCGAAGAGCGCCGTCTTGCTCTCCAGCGTGAGGCAGTCGAGCAGGGAGATGGAGGGGGCGAACGCCGCCGTGACCGTCAGGTTGAGGAAGATAGCAAACTGCGCCTCGCCGACCTCTTCTCGTATGCAGGAAGCCTCCTCTTCGGAGAGCATCTCGACAATATCCTGCCCGGTGAAGGAGTCCTCTTGGTCCAGTCTTGTCGTGAGGCGGACGAGCACGTTCACCTGGTCCTCCACGTTGAGACAGTCGAACATCTCCTTGCTGGAGGCCAGCAGTGCGTCGGTGTCGATCGTCCCCATTGCCGAGCGCAGCACCGTGTACCTGACGCGGATAACGTCCGGGTTCGCTCGCGCGGCGTCGATGCTGCACTCGCGCGCCTCGCTGTCGGTTCTTCCGTGATGGGAGTCAATCAGCACCAGGCCCATGAGAACGACATTGTCTTCCGTGAGGCAACCCAGGAAGGAACCCGCGCCTGATGCCCCGGTTTCATTGACTAACGTCTTCATCGGCAGGTTCAGAACGGCTGTGAACACTTGCTCTCCAATCGCCGCTTTGACGCAGTCCGTCTCGGACTCGGAAATGCGGGCGAAAACGTCGCGCCCGGTTGTGGTATCGGTGATGAACAGGTCCTCGAGGGAGCCTGCCGGCTCAACCTGCGGGGCAGGTGTTGGCTCAGGCTCGGGCGATGGAGCCGGGATGGGCGTGGGTGCGACAGTTGGCGCTGGCGTGGGAACCGGGGTTGGTTCGGGATCGGACCCGCATCCGGCGATGCTTAGGAGGGTCGTGAGCGCCAACGCGATGGCGAGCAATCCGCGAATGTTCAGACGAATGCGGACATATCCAGGCATTTGCTCTCTCCTCCACCCCACAACCAGGCACTTGATTTCTGAATCGTCTGTTGGATTGCGGCGTCAAGCCGGCTTGCGCTGCGTCCCGTTCCTCGTGATCCAGGCCATTTGCTCGAACGAAAAGGCATTTGTTGAGAGTTGAGCCCCTCAGCTGACCCTTGGGCTCGGAGAAACGTAGCTTGTGACTGCCGATGTGTCAATCGAATGTCGCAATAATAAGCTTGCAATTGATACTGCAACTATGCGAATTCACATAAAATTCAAAGTGTGCAGGTCGGGCCAAGCCTTGTCTCGTGGCCGGGGGCCTGGGAGAGGTGCGGCGGAAAAACCCCGCTTCCCGCGCCTCATGTGCCGGCAGTGCCGGGGCTGCGGGGCACAGCGCGGGCGCAGAGTCGCGAGCGGACCGGAGTGACCGTCTGTGGTGGTGGGCCGTCAGGGGGTCGAACCCTGGACACCCGGATTAAAAGTCCGGTGCTCTGCCAACTGAGCTAACGGCCCGTATCTGCATTGTAGCAGTCCAGCTTTGGCGTGTCATGGCGTTTTAAACGTTTAATGATTGCCAATCATATGAATAACAATCGCTATACATATACCGATTTGTAGCTGAGACAGCTACGAACGCCGGCTCCGGCTACGGGACCACCGGAGGGTTGGAGTCCAGCACGTCCAGCCGCGGGAGCGGCCAGTAGGAGACCCAGGCTTTGCCGATGATGTTCTCTCGCGGTATGGGTCCCATGCTCCGCGAGTCGAAGCTGACGGATCGGTTGTCTCCGAGGACGAAGAAGTGGTCCGGTGGCACGACCTCCGCGGGGTGGTTGGAGTCGTCAAAGCTGCCAAGGTAGGGCTCGTCCAGCAGCTCGCTGTCGACGTAGACGCGGCCGCCGCGCATCTCGACGGTATCGCCGGGGAGGCCGACGACGCGCTTCACGAGGTCGGCCTGCTGCCGGTCGGCGAGGTGGAAGACGATGATGTCGCCGCGCTGGGGCGGGTTGAACAGGTACGCCTGGTCGCCCTCCGGGGCGCCGATGGTGGCTGCGAGGGCGTCCTGGAAGGGAAAGACCGAGTAGGCCAGCTTGCTGACCAGCAGGTGTTGCTGGTGCGCCAGCGTCGGGTCCATGCTCTCGCCCTGCACGCGAAAGTTCTGGACGGACGCCTGCAGGATCAGGAAGGCGCCCAGGCCCAGAAGCAGGGTCTCCAATGCCTCAAACAGGAACGTCTTCATGTTGCCTTGAGCCAGACTTGGGAGTGGTGCACCACTAGTGTAACGTAGACGGGGTGGATTTGGGTCTCGCGGGAGGCCTGGGCGCGGGTTTCCGCCCGCGCCGAAATCGCCCGGCTGGAGTGTGTGTTCACGCTTTGCAGCCATGCTATACTTGCAATAGCTGAAGTACGGGAAACGGAATGGACGAGCAAACGCTTCTGCAGGCCAGCAAAACAGGTGATGCAGGGGCTTTCAACCGTCTGGTGGAGCACTACCAGACATCGATCTATAACGTGGCCCTGCGGATGGTCGGGGACTCCGCGGTTGCGGAGGACATCACGCAGGAGACCTTCGTTTCCGCATTCAAGGCCCTGCACACCTTCTCCGCCGGAAACTTCCGCGCCTGGCTCTTCCGTATCGCCACCAATGCGTGCAGGGACCACCTGCGTTCCGCGCAGGTGCGCAGGAACGTGTCGCTGGACGGCCTCGTGGAGAGCCCCACGTTCAACGTCGCCAGCGAAGGCGAATCGCCTGAAGAGTACGTCGTGAGGCGGGAGCTGTCGGGGTTCATCCAGCAATCGCTCCTGACGCTCCCGGAGGACCAGCGCATGGTGCTGGTCCTCGTCGACATCCAGGCGTTCAGCTACGACGAAGCAGCGCAGGCGCTCAAAACGCCCGTCGGCACCGTGAAGTCGCGGCTGAGCCGGGCACGGGAGGCGATGCGCGCCGCGCTCTCCGCCCAGCGGGAACTTTTGCCCGCCCAGATTCGTTCTGGTTAGTGGAGGTTGTCCATGCGGCTCTTTGGCGAGGGCTTTCGGGACCAACACTGTTCACTGGCAACGGTCTCCTCTTACATCGATGGCGCCCTGCGAAGCGGGGAGATGCAGCGGGTGGAGAGCCACCTGGCGTCGTGCGCGTACTGCACCGTCCGGGTAGAGGAACTGCAGTCGGTGGTCGGTGTGCTCCGGGCAATGCCCACGGTTCCGGCCCCTCGCAGCTTCGCGGTCCCCGTCCCCGCTCCCGCCGCCCCGGTGTATGTGCGGGAGCCCGCGCGGCGCTGGTGGCAGCCCGCTCCGGTTGCCGGCTTCCGTGCAGTGGCCGCCGCTGCGGCCCTCGCGTTTGCCGTCGTCTTTGCGGGCGACATGTCCGGCGTCATCGGCACGCCGGAGGCGCCGGTTCAGACTGGTCTGAACCAGCCCGGCGAGTTCATAACCACGGGTAACCCGCCCGGTCCAGAGCAGCCGCTGCGTTTGGGTGAGAACCCCTTGCAGGCTCCTGCCAACAACCCCGTCGTGGACACGCCTGTCGAAGACGGAACGGCGGCCGCTGCCGCCACAGCCCTCCCGAAGGGCTCATGGCTCGGTCTGGAGCTGTGGCCCCTTGAAGTTGCCCTGCTTGGCCTCACGGCTGTCCTGGCCGCCATTTCCATCCTGGTGCGCCGCCGCTCGACATCCGCCTAGGCGCGTGCCGGGAACCCCTTGACCCTGCTCCGCGTCCCCTCTAGTACAGGGAAAAAACTCCCTTGACCATCACAGGAGGTAAGCCTTGGGCAACGTGCGCGCGCTTGGAATCATCTTGAGTCTGGCGATGTTGCTGATGCTGTTTGCGGCTGTGGCGTGCGAGGACGAGAACGACGACGATGCGGGCCATGCGGAGACAGCGCCAACGGCAACAGTATCGGATGCCGACGACTCATCCGACGGAACGGCTGCGGTGAAGGGCCATGACGACGATGGCGCCAAGCTCTCCCGTGACGATAAGTACGCCGGCATGTTGGAGGGCGATTTTGACGACGAACTGTTCGCCACGCTGATATCCGAGGTGATCGGCAGCTTCAGCGAGGCAGCCTTCGAGGAGGAGAGCGGCGCCATCGGCGAGTCGCAGGACGCGGGCATCTGGGTCAACGGCGTCGGCACGGTTTCAGCGCCGCCGGACCTGGTCGAGCTGGACCTGGGCGTGTCGGCGACGGCGGAGACCGTGTCTGAGGCGCGTGAGAGCGCTGCAACGGCCATGACGGCCATTGTCGGCTACCTCACCGGGAGCGGCATCGAGGAGAAGGACATCCGAACACGGCACTTTTCCATCCATCCGCAGTACGATTGGCAGGAGATCATCCGGCCGGGCGGCGGCCGCATCAACGAGCGCGTGCTGACGGGCTACCAGGTCACCAACACGGCTATTGTCCTGGTGCGCGACATGGACCGCGCCAGCGAGCTGCTGGACGGCGCGGTGGAGGCCGGCGGCGACGTGGTCCGGGTCAACGGGATCAACTTCACCATAGAGGACACGACCGGGCTGGCCAGGCAGGCGCGGGAGAAGGCCGTGGCGGATGCGATGGCCAAGGCCGCGCAGCTGGCCGCGCACTCCGGCGTGACCCTCGGCAGGCTGGTCCTGCTGTCCGAGGTGACGGGCGGCCAGCCGGCGCCCTTCTCGGAGCGGGCCTTCGCCGTCGCGGCGGACGCGTCCGTGGCGACGCCGCTGAGCCCCGGCGAGCAGGACGTTCGCGTGACGGTGCTGGCGGTGTTCGACATCGAGTAGCCATCGCGAGCTACGGTTAGACATAACGAAAGGAAAGAGCGCCGGAGTCAACCCCCGGCGCTCTTTCCTTTGATGCAGCCACCCGTTCGCCCTGATCCCCTCTTGCGTCTCAGCGGCGAAAGCCGGTGTCCAGGAGTGGGCGAAAAGGGCTGTTCGTCCTGAGCCTGTCCTGAGCCCGTCGAAGGGGGAAATCGAAGGATGAACGGCCGGTTAGCCGCCGGGAGGAACGCCTTCCGGCGAGTCAGGTGAGGCCGGGTCCGTCGTGAAGGTGAGGAACGGGGTTCCCGTTTCCTCCGTGTCGTCGCCCTCGAAGTCCTCGTCCTCGAAGTCCTGCGGCAGGACGGGGAAAGCCACAATTTCGGTCTCCCACGCCTCGTCGATTTCGTCGGCCTCGTTGAGGCGCGTGGTGTCGCCCTTGACCTCGTGAAGGTGCTTGGCTTCCTTCGTGAGGAACTGCTGGTAGTAGGCGCTGTACTCACCCTTCTTGCGGAAGCGCTTATGCCTCTGCGCGAGCATGCGCTTGGTGGAATACCGCTCGATCCTCGCAACGGCGCGGACCAGCGCGCGCTCCAGGGCGTACGCGGACTCCTCCGGGTCCACGTGGGCGCCCCCGGACGGTTCCGGCACTACGGCGTCGATGATCTTGAGCTCTTTGACGTCGTTGGCGGTCAGGCGAAGGGAGTAGGCCACGTCCGCTGCCCGGCTGTCGTCCCGGTAGAGCATGGAGGCTGCCGACTCCGGTGAGGCCGGCGTGTAGATGGCGCCCTCCAGCATGAGGATCTGGTCTGCGATGCTGAAGGCCAGCGCGCTCTCCCGGCCTCCCTCGCCCAGGATGACGGCGACAATCGGGACCGGCAGGTTTGACATGGTCGCAATGGTGCTGGCGAGAGCGTTGCCCAGGCCCTTTTCCTCGGCCTCGAGCGTGAGGGCCGGCCCTGCGCAGTCGATGAGCGTAATGACCGGGATGCGGAACTTGGCGGCCATGTTCATCGCCCGCTGGGCCTTCCGGAACCCCTCCGGTCCGATGTAGGGCGGTTGGCTCTCACCATCCTCGGTGACCGTGCGCTGCTGCGCGACCACCATGACCGAGGCGCCGTAGAGGTCGCCTACGCCGCAGATGATTGCCGGGTCGTCCGCGGCGAGGCGGTCGCCGTGGAATTCCACGAAATCGCCGAATACGCGGTCGATGTAGTCACGGGCCGTCGGGCGGCCGGGGTGCCGCGTGCGCTGAACGGCGGCCCACGCGTCGAGCTTGCCGTGCGGACGGCGGCTTCGCTCGCGGGGGACCAGGAGGCGGAGGCGGGTCCGCGCCGGGACGAGCCGCCGGAGCAGGGAGGCGATTGCCGGCCGCAGTTCCTCGCGGTCCACGACGTTGTCCAGCATGCCGTTGTGCAGGTGGGACTCCGCGGTGTGCGAGTCCTCGGGCAGCACCTCGCCCGCCGACTCCTGCAACACGCGCAGGGGAGCGAAGCCCATCAGCGCGCCGGGCTCGGCCAGCAGCACGTCCGCCATGTTGGCGAAGCTGGCGTAGGCCTGGCCCGTCGTCGGGTTCGCAAAGACGGCGATGTACGGGAGGCCCTTGTTGTGGACGCCGCTCACGGCGGTGGCCGCCTTGGCCATCTGCATGAGGGAGAGCGCGCCCTCTTGGAGCCTCGCGCCCCCGCTGGTGACCAGCGCGACCAGCGGCAGGTCCTTCTTCCGCGCAAGCTCGCAGGCCAGCGCCACCTTTTCGCCGACGACGAGGCCCATGCTGCCGCCCAGGAAGCTGAAGTCCAGGGCCAGGAGCACCGTTGAGATTCCCTCGATGCGGCATTGGCCCACGATTGCGGCTTCCGTCAGCCCCGTGCGCAGCTGGGCGTCGTAGATATTGCTGCGGTAGGTGTCACGGCTGTTGAAGAGCAACGGGTCGATGGAGATGACGGACCGGAACTTCTCCTTGAAGCTCTTGGGGTCCGCCAGCAGCCGGATGCGGTCACGGGCGGAGATGCTGTAGTGGAAGCGGCACTCCGGGCAGACGCGGGCCTCGTGGTAGAGGACGGCTTCGATGAGGGACGCGCCGCAGAACAGGCAGGTGTCCTGCGCGAGCGCGACCTCGCCGGCGACGGTGCGACGCCGGCCCAGAAGCGTACCGATAGCGCCGGTAACGCCCGCTAGACGCCTCGGGACCATTGGACCCCCTCAACTGACCGGCCCCGCAAAGGGACGGCCAACCCTCATACCACTACCATGATACACCCAAGGTTAGACGCTTGGGGTGATCACCTCCCGGGACTTGCCCGGGTCGCCGGGTCCAACGATGCCGCGCTCCTCCAGATGGTCGAGGAGTCGGGCTGCTTTTGCGTAGCCGATGCCCAGCTTGCGCTGTAGCAGCGATGCGGAAATCCTGCTGTGGTTGATGGCGAGGCGTTGGGCCTCCTGCACCATCGAGTCTTCCTCGTCGTTAGGGACCGCGATCTCCATCTTAATGGTCGGATTGGGCAGGCCTCCCTGCTTTCTCCAGAAGGAAACGATGGAGTCCACTTCTTCGTCTGAGATGAACGCGCCCTGCAGCCGCTTCAGCTTGCCGCCCTCCTTCCCGGAGAGGAGGAGGTCGCCACGGCCCAGCAGCTTCTCGGCGCCCACGGTGTCCAGGATGGTGCGGGAGTCGACCTGGGAGGACACGGCGAAGCCGATACGGGTTGGGATGTTCGCCTTGATGAGGCCGGTTATCACGTCAACAGACGGCCGCTGCGTCGCCACCACGAGGTGGATGCCCGCGGCCCGGCCCAGCTGTGCGAGCCGGATGAGGGCGGGCTCCACGTCGTTTGAGGCCGTCATCATAAGGTCGGCCAGCTCGTCGATGATCAGGATGAGGTAGGGCATCTTCTCTTCGCCCCTGCCGAGCTTGCCGTTGAAGGACTGGATGTTGCGCGCTCCCCGCGCCTCGAATCGCCTGTAACGTGACTGCATTTCGGCGATGATCGCGTGCAGCGACGGCACGGCCTGCTCCACGTCCACCAGCACCGGGCCGGCCAGGTGCGGCAGGCCGTTGTAGCCCGTCAGTTCCACTCGCTTGGGGTCGACGAGGTACATCTGCAGGAAGTCGGGAGTGCACTGCATCATCAGCGAGCAGATGATGGTGTTCATGCACACGCTTTTGCCGCTGCCCGTGGAGCCGGCGATGAGCAGGTGGGGCATTTCCGCCAAGTCCGCGATGACCGGCTCGCCGCCGCTGCCGAGGCCCAGGGCAACCGGCAGCCGCGCCTTCTTCTGCATGGACTGGAATGCGCTGCTCTCCAGCGAGGATCGCAGGGTCACGACCGCCCGCTGCCCGTTTGGCACTTCTACGCCGATGTAGGACGTTCCCGGAATGGGCGCCATGCTGAGCGAGGGCGCCGCCAGCGCGAGGGCGAGGTCCTTCTCACGTGCGAGGACGCGGTCGACGCGGACTCGGGTCTTTTCCTCGACGCGGTGGGTGAGGAGCTTGCCGTCCGGCCCGCGGGCCGGTGTGCCGTCCGGGTTCCGCTCTCTCACGTCCTTGTAGCGGCGCACCCACCCGGGGACCAACCCGTACTGGGTGACCACTGGGCCGGGCCGGATCTCCTTGACGGCAACCTCGACGTCGTAGTCGGAGAGCGTCTCCTCGATGAGGCGGGCGGTGGCCTTGTGGACCTCCTCGGACTCCTCCTTGATCGGGACGCTCTTCAGCAGGTCAAGCGGGGGCAGCTCCCACTTGGTGGCTGAGGCGATGCGGCCGCCGGTGCGGGCTTGCGAGCTGCGCAGGTCGATGACTTCCGGCTCCGCAATGTCGGCGAAGTCGTCTTCCTCATCGTCTTCGACGTCCTCCATCTCGTCGTCTATCTCGAAGTCGGGGTCGTCGTCCTCGTCAAAGTCCTCATCGTAGTCCTCATCCTCCTCCATGTCCGCCGGTTCGGCGGCAGTGGGAGGCATTGGATGCGCGTGGCCGTTCGTTGACCGTGCGGGCCGCTCGGGCAGCAGGAACGACGGCGAGCGGTACGGCTCTGCCTCGGGCTCAGCTTCCGGCTCCGCCTCGGGCTGCACCGGCGGCTGGTACGATGTGGCGGGAGCCGGCTGTGCGGGCCGTGGAGTCACCGTCTCGCCGTACGCGCCCTCGTCGTCTATCAGGCCGCGCGGGTACGGGTACGCGTCATGGCCGTTGCCGTAGACCCTGGCGCGGCGTCGAGCGCCGGACGAGCGCCGGAACACGACGCTGCCGATGAGCACGAAGATCCACACGAAGACCATGTGCACGGGAACGCGGCGGTAGACGGCGCAGATGCCCCGCCAGACGGCGGCGGCGGCGCGCGAGAGCCGGGGCGAGATGGCCGTGCACTTCAGGCCGATCCAGACGCCGGCCGCATGCAGCCATCGGAAGACGTGGGCCAGGCCCTCCCAGGTGTACACCGCCGCAAAGCCGAGCCCGATAAGCGCGTACCTGCCCACCACGTACGCGTGCAGCGGCGCGGCGAACGCAAGGCCCGCGGTGAAGATGAGGGCGGTGCGCGCGATGCCCCATGCAACGCTCGGTCCGACGATCCACCCGCCGAAGTTTCCTCCCAACCCCTGGCCGGAAAGCTGCAGGCAGGCGGCCGCGACAGGGACCATGATGAGCGCCGACGCCCAGTAGTTTGGGTGCTGCTTCAGCAGGTATCGGGGTCCGTGGAGGACGTACGCAAAGGCCGCCGTCCACGCGCCGATGGCGACCAAGGTGAAGCCAAGAGCCCCCCAGACGTTGAGGGCATATGCCTGGACGGCCTCCCACCAGACATAACCGGCAACACCCCCGCCCACAAGCAGCAGGCTGGCCAATGCAAAGATGAAGACCCGCGCGGAGGACTGGCCCCCAGACGGGGACCTTGGGGAGCGGACTGGTTCCGGCGACGGCGCTGCCTGCCGCCTGCCCCTTGGGGGCTTCAGCGTATCTACCATTTGGGCACCTCTCGGTAGCGGGAGGCGTTCTGCGCCCGCCACATTCACCCTTTACTAATACCATCAAGTGGGCGATTGGACAAGGGGTACAGCTACGGAACGGGTGTGAGCGGAACGCGCCCCCGCTACGTCAGCGACACCAGCGCCAGCACCACGGGTCGTCGCCCCGTCGTCCGCCGCAGGTACGTGGAGAGGACGTGCGAGGCGTGCTCACGGACGGCTTCCTCGATACCGTCCTCCGCCCAGTGCTGCTTCGCGAAGGAGTCCTCCAGCGTTTGGGCCGCGTTTGCCATGACTTCGGCGTGGTCGTCCGGCGCTTCGAAGCCCGTCGCCGTCAGCGTGGGCGGGCTGCTGAGGCGGCCCGTGGCGACGTCGACGGCAACTGCCACCACCACGACGCCGTCGCGCGCGAGCGTCTGCCGCTCCTTGAAGACGCCGTTGGAGGGGTCCCAGAGACGCCGCCCCACGACGTACACGTGTCCGGCGGGCACCCGGTCGACCACCTCCGCAAAGTCGCCCGCAAGTTCCAGCACGTCGCCGTCCTCCATGATGAATACGCGCTCCGGCTCGACGCCCATGCCCACGGCAAGGCTCGCGTGGGCGACGAGGTGGTGGTACTCGCCGTGGATGGGCACGAAGAAGCGGGGCTTGATGATGCGCAGCATAAGCTTCAGCTCTTCCCGGCTGGCGTGGCCGTGGACGTGCACCGTCGCGTTGTTGGCGTGCAGCACGCGCGCCCCCTGCCGCAACAGGTTGTCGATGGTGCGCATGACGACCGCCTCGTTGCCGGGAATCGGCGACGCGGACAGCACGATGGTGTCGCCCCGCATGACGGAAAGGTCGCGGTGGTCCAGGTTGGCGATGCGGGAGAGCGCGGCCGTGGGCTCGCCCTGCGCGCCGGTCATGATGATGACGGTCTCCTCCGGCGGCAGGCCCGCCAGGCTCTCGGCGGGCACCAGGACGCCCTCCGGCGCCCGTAGGTAGCCCATCTGCTGCGCCATGGCGGCGTTGTTCACCATGCTGCGGCCGATGACGGCCACCTTGCGGCCGTTCTTGGCGGCGGCGTTGACGATCTGCTGGATCCGCGCGATGAGGGACGCAAACGTGGCGAACATGACGCGCCCCGGCGCTTCCGCGATGATGCGCTCCAGGTTGGGGTCCAGCACCGCCTCCGAGAGCGTGTAGCCCTCGGACTCGGCGTAGGTGGAGTCTGACAGGAGGAGCATGACGCCCTCCATGCCGAGCTCCGCCAGCCGGGCGAAGTCCGTTGGCACCTTGTCGACGGGCGTATGGTCGAACTTGAAGTCGCCGGTGTGGATTACCAGCCCGTGCGGCGTGTGGATGGCGATGCCCATGGCGTCCGGGATGCTGTGGCAGACGTGGAAGAACTCCGCCTGAAACACGCCGAATGTCAGGGTGGCGCCCGGCTCGATGGAGTGCAGCTCCGACGCCGACAGGATGCGGTGGTCGCGCAGCTTGACCTCGATCAGGCCGTGCGCGAGCCGCGGCGCGTATACGGGCACGTTCAGATCCTGCAGGACGAAGGGCACGGCGCCCGTGTGGTCCTCGTGGCCGTGGGTGATGAGGATGGCCCGCACCTTGTGCGCGTTCGCCCGCAGGTATGCGATGTTCGGGATGACGAGGTCAACGCCGAACATGTCCTCCTCGGGGAACATGACGCCGGCGTCGACGACGATGATGTCCTCGCCGCACTCCAGCGCCATCATGTTCTTGCCGATCTCGCCAAGCCCGCCGAGGGGAATCACGCGCAGCGCGTCCGCTCCGGCTGAGGCCGGCGCCGTCGATGCCTGGGGTGCGGGGTCGCTGCCTGTGGGCCCGTCTGCGCGGTTAAACCAGCGTCCTACGTGTTGCATGGAGGAAGTCTTGCTTTCTGAATCTCTGGGACGGCCGCGTGAAATTCAAGCGGCCCTTTCCTTCCATGGTACACGGCATAGGGGCGGCTGGCTACCGCGTCAGTCCCGTTCACCCTGAGCCTGTCGAAGGGTGGCCCTGACCCCCACCCCCTCATACCGGCGAATGCAGGTATCCAGAAATCTCTGCGGCCAACGGCACTTGCAACCTCCAACCCCACACTCGTCGTTCCTGCAAAGGCAGGAACCCAGAGGGGTGTGGCGGAGAGGCGGCGTAGGGGCAATTCGTGAATCGCCCGCCAAGGGGCCCCTACAGCAGTGTCAGCTGCTCGGGCTCAGGCTCGGGTTCGGGCACATCCGCTGCGGACGCGTTCTGGCGGGCCGTTGCCAGCAGGTCGGGCAGCTTGCGGATGTCCTCTTCGAGGAAGCGGCGAAGATTGCCCTGGTGCAACGCCGCGGCCGGGTGGTACATGGGGAAGATGGTGCGCTTGCCCCACGGGTGCGGCTTGCCGTGGATGCGCGAGATGACGGCGTTGGGGATGAAGCGGGCCATGGAGAAACGGCCCAGCGTGACGATGATGGCGGGGTCCAGCAGTCGTATCTGCTGGTCGAGGTACTTGCGGCAGGCAGTGATCTCGGCTGGCAGCGGGTCCCGGTTTCCGGGCGGCCTGCACTTGACGACGTTGGCGATGTAGACGTCCCGCCGCGTCAGGCTGATGGCCGCGAGCAGGTCCTCCAGCAGCTTTCCGGCGGGCCCGACGAAGGGTCGTCCCTGCTGGTCCTCGTGGTAACCGGGCCCCTCGCCGATGAACAGCAGGTCCGGCTTGTCCGGCCCTTCGCCGGGAACGGCGCGCGTGCGGGTCTGGCACAGGCCGCAGTCGGTGCAGGACTCCACAGCAAGGGCTAGGGTCGCGAGCGTTTCCATGCGGCCTCCGTAGGTGTGCCTCTAGGGTGAGGCGATGCTAGCACGCGGGCGATGCGCAGCGTCAATGCGGCGGAATGCGGATTTGCGGCGAATGTTGGTGGGTGTCGAAAAGAGTTTTGGGCCCGGAGTTGGCGTTCGCAACACCCCTGCCTGCAGCTGTCGCTGTATCTATCGAGATACACGTGTTTTGCTGGACATTCAGGATAAGTAATGCATACTAACTAAAATTAGGTGTTGACACTAATATCATCGGATGATATATATACTCCGCCGAAAGTACGATGTGCTCTAGCCCAGGTGCGGAGCACGTCGAGTATCCAAATCACTTCAGGAGGCGGAAATGGACTTGGGGAAACGTATGTGGGCCTGGCGACGCGGTACGAGCCGTCATTTGGTGGGTTCTCGAGCCGTGTTGCTGGGCCTGCTGTGCGCCGTTGCAGTGCTGGGAACCTCGGCCGTGGCGTGTGGCGATGACGGCGACGATGCCGCCCGCCAGCCGACGAGTGAGTCGACAACAGCGTCCGTTGCCGCAGACACCGGCCCGGGCACGCTGACGGTCTACTCGGGCCGTAGCGAGTCCCTGGTTGCCCCCATCATCGAGCAGTTCGCCGACGCCACCGGCATCGATGTGCAGGTGAAGTACGCGGGCACGGCGGCCCTCGCCGCGACGCTTCGCGAAGAGGGCGGCAACTCGCCCGCGGACGTCTTTTTCGCCCAGGACCCCGGCGGCCTCGGCTCGGTGAACGACCTGCTCACCCCGCTGCCGCAGTCGATCTTGGACCGTGTGCCGGAATGGGCGCGCGCAGCCGATGGCCGGTGGGTGGGCACCTCCGGCCGCGCCCGGACACTGGTGTACAACACGGAAACCCTCACCGAGGATGATCTGCCCGACGACCTTCACGGCCTGACGGACCCCAGGTGGAAGGGGCGCATCGGCTGGGCGCCGACGAACGGCTCCTTCCAGACGATGGTCACCGGCATGCGCAGCGTATGGGGTGAGGACACCACGCGCGAGTGGCTGGAGGGCGTGCAGGCCAACGAGCCCATCGTGTACCCGAAGAACACGCCGCAGGTGGCCGCGGCCGCTGCGGGCGAGATAGACGTGGGTCTGGTGAACCACTACTATCTGCACCGGTTCCTGGCTGAGGAAGGTGACGCCTTCAAGGCCCGCAACTACCACCTGCGGGGCGGCGGGCCCGGCGCGCTGGTCATGGTGGCCGGCGCGGGCATCCTCGGCACCGCCGGGAACACGGAGAACGCCGAGCGGTTCATCGAGTTCATGCTTTCGCTGGTGGGACAGCAGTACTTCGCCAGCCAGACCTTCGAGTACCCGCTGGTGGAAGGCGTGAAGACAAATCGGGTGCTGACGCCCATCGAGGAGATCAACAATCCGAGGATCGCTCCCAGGGACCTGGCGGATCTGGAGGGAACACAGGCGCTCTTGCGTGAAGTAGGCATCACGCCGTAGCGCCGGCGAATAGCGCAACCTCATGGGTTGCGCGCTGATGGGGACGGCTGCTCCTGCTCACCTCTCGCGTACCGGCTACTGCCGGAATTGGGAGTGCGACTGGAGGGGCCGTTCGCCGTTGGCCTTTGGCGTGACGAGCGAACGCGCGGAGTGTTGTAGACGCGAACAAAGGGGACTGTGACGGCGTTTAGGGAGATATGGCAGCTATAGAGCAACAGCCGAGGAGCGGGTTCTTGCGGGCGATCGGGCTTGGTGGCCCGCGACCGCAAGGCACGCGCCGCGCGCCGCCGGTGCTCTGGGTGCCGGCGGTCGTCGTCGCGCTGGCTATGGTGCTCCCGCTGGTCTACCTGGTGGAGCGCGCCCTGGACGGCGGCGGCGAGGTAGTCGACCTCCTGTTCCGTACGAGGACGGCGGAGATTCTCTTTCGGTCCGCGGCGCTGGTGGTCGTCGTAACGGTGGCGTCAGCCCTGATTGCGGTCCCGCTGGCGTGGCTGACCGTGCGGACGGACCTGCCGCTCCGGCGCTTCTGGTCGGTGGTGACGGTGTTGCCGCTCGTTATCCCCAGCTACGTCGGCGCCTTCCTTGTCGTCGTCGCCCTGGGCCCGCGAGGCATGCTGCAGGACTTCCTGGAACCCCTCGGCGTTGAGCGGCTGCCCGACATCTCGGGACTCTTCGGCGCCGCCCTGACCATCACGCTGCTCAGCTTCCCGTACACGCTCCTGAGTGTGCGCGCCGGGCTGTGGGGGCAGGACCCCGCGCTGGACGAGATGGCACGGTCGTTGGGGCACGGCCAGTGGCGGACGCTGTGGCGAGTGACGCTGCCGCAGCTCCGGCCGTCCATCGCGGCGGGGTCGCTGCTGGTCGCGCTGTACACCCTCAGCGACTTCGGCGCCGTGTCCCTGCTGCGCTACGAGACCTTCACGTGGGCCATCTACCTCCAGTATGAGACGGCCTTCAACCGGGCGCTGGCGGCCGCCCTGTCGCTGGTGATGATCGCTGCCGCCCTGTCGCTGGTGGTGTTCGAGGCCCAGGCTCGCGGTCGCTCGCGCTACTACCGCGCGGCCACCGGCGCGGCCCGCCCCGCTCCGCCGGTCGAGCTCGGCCGGTGGCGATGGCCTGCCTTCAGCTTCGCGGCTGTCGTCACGGCCATCTCGTTGGCCGCGCCCCTGTCCCTGCTGGCGTACTGGGCCGTACGGGGCATCGCTGCGGGCGAGCCCGTACGGCTGCTGTGGGGCAACGCGCTCAACTCCGTGTACGCGTCCGGGCTTGCGGCTTTGGTAGCTGTCGCGGCGGCTGTGCCAGTCGTCGTGTTCACCGTGCGGTTCCCCGGCCGGCTAAGCTGGTTGGTGGAGCGGCTGTCGTACACGGGCTTCGCGCTGCCCGGCATCGCTGTCGCACTGGCCCTCATCTTCTTTGGCGCGCGGTTTGCCACGCCGCTCTACCAGACGCTCGCGCTGCTCGTGTTCGCGTACGTCGTGCTCTTCTTCCCGCAGGCGATGGGAGCGGTGCGGGCCCGCTACCTGCAGATCAGCCCGGCGCTGGCCGACGCCGCCCTCAGCCTTGGGTACGGGCCCACGCGAACGCTCCTGCATGTTACGCTACCCCTGTTGGTGCCCGGCATGCTCGCCGGTGGGGCGCTGGTGTTCCTGACGGCCATGAAGGAACTGCCGGCGACGCTCCTGCTCAGCCCCATTGGGTTTGGTACGCTGGCGACGTCGATCTGGGCCGCCGCTGAAGAGGCGTTCTTCGCGCAGGCGGCTGTGCCTGCGTTGCTCTTGGTGGCCGTGTCGGCTGTGCCGACGGCGTTCCTCATATTGCGAGAGCCGAGGAGAGGACCGTGACCGCTCCTGCGTTGGTGTGCTCCGGGCTGACCAAGCGATTTGGCAGTTCGCCCACCCATGCCCTTCACGACCTCCATCTGTCGGTGGAGGCAGGGAGCATCCTCGCGCTGCTGGGCCCGAGCGGCAGCGGCAAGACGACGGCCCTCCGGCTGATTGCCGGCTTTGAGTCGGCCGACTCCGGGACCATCGAGATAGCCGGACATCTCGTCGCCGGGCCGGGGCGCTTCGTCCGGGCCAACAACCGCAGGATCGGGATGGTCTTCCAGGAGTACGCCCTCTTTCCGCACCTGACCGTCGCCGGCAACGTCGGATTCGGCATCGAGGACGGCTCGGTCCGGCGGCAGCGCGTTGACGAGGCGCTCGCGTTGATCGGCCTGTCCGGGCTGGGCGACCGCATGCCCCACGAGCTCTCCGGTGGCCAGCAGCAGCGCGTCTCGTTGGCAAGGGCGCTCTGCCCCCAGCCCGCGGTGCTCTTGCTGGACGAGCCCTTCTCCAACCTGGACGAGGCCCTCCGCAAGCAGGTGCGGCGTGAGGTCCGCGACATCCTGAAGTTCACCCAGACGACGGCCATCTTCGTCACGCACGACCAGGACGAGGCCCTCTTCATGGGAGACAGCATCGCCGTGCTGGATCAGGGCATGCTGCAGCAGGTGGCCAAACCGGAGGAGATCTACCACACCCCCGCTACGCGCTTTGTCGCGGAGTTCATTGGCATTGGAGACTTTCTGCCCGTGAGCTATGCCGAAGGCAAGCTGGCGACGGCAATCGGCGCAGTCGAGTGGGCAGGCGAGCCGCCTCCGTCTGGCGCGGAGGTCCTCCTGCGCCCTGACGACATGTCGATAGCGCCGTCGGAGTCCGGGCAGGGCGTCATCATGGAGCGCGTCTTCCTCGGCCCAACGTACCTTTACGAGGTGGCGCTCGACAACGGCCGCACCGTGCGCGTCATGCAGCACCACACCCGCCAGTACGACGTGGGAACGCAAGTCACGGTCAGCGTCGTCGCCGAACACCGTCTCGGCTGCTTCCTGGACGGCGCCCGCGTCGGCTAACCGACACTCGTCCTACCGGCGAAAGCCGGTATCCATTATCCGCACTCTCGTCGTTCCTGCGCAGGCAGGAACCCAGAGGGGCGATGGGAGGCGGGGCAGGCTAACGCGGCGCGACGCTCATCCCCCCTGAGCTCCAACCCCCATACCGGCGCATGCCGGTATCCAGAAACTTCGCGCCCAACGGTGCCGTCAACGTCCTCCCAATCCGTTCGCCCTGAGCCTGTCGAAGGGCCTTGAGAACGGATTGACCCCCCTACGGAATCAGCGCCTTCCGCTCGATGGTCTCGTGGCGGTGCGGGCCGGTGGACACCAGGTCGATTGAGCACCCGATGATCTCCTCCAGCCCCCTGACGTACGTCTGCGCTTCCGCCGGCAGGTCGTCCCAGTTGGTCAGGCCCGCCGTCGGCTTGTCCCACCCCGCGAAGTCCCGGTAGATGGGCTTGCACTGCTCCAGCGCCCGTATCTGTGCCGGAAAGCCCTCGATGGGCTGCCCGTCCAGCTCGTAGCCGACGCACACCTTAACGGGGTTGAAGCCGTCCAGCACGTCCAGGCGCGTCAGGATGCCGGACGTGAGGTCGTTGACGATGACGCCGTAGCGCGAGGCGACGCCGTCGAACCAGCCGCAGCGCCGCGGCCGCCCGGTCGTCGTGCCGAACTCGGCGCCGCGCGTCCGGATGGCCTCCCCCATGTCGTCGTTGAGCTCCGTTGGCATGGGCCCGGCGCCCACGCGCGACGTGTACGCCTTGAACACGCCGAATACGCCGGCCACGGACCGCGGCCCGATGCCGAGCCCGGCGCACGCGCCGCCGATGCTGGAGTGGGACGAGGTGACGTAAGGGTACGTGCCATGGTCCAGGTCCAGCAGCGTCCCCTGCGCGCCCTCCAGCAGCACGATCTCCTCGCGGCTGAGGGCCGCCCGAACGCGCTCCTCCACGGGGGCGATGAAGGGCAGGAGCTCGTCGCGCCAGTTCAGGCACTGTTCGAACAGCTCATCCACCGAGAAAGGGTCGCCCTCGTGGACCATGGTGATGACCTTGTTGGCCTTGGCGACGGCCTGCGTGAGCCGGTCGCGGAGGCCCTCGGCGTCCAGCATGTCGCCGAAGCGGATGCCCGAGCGCGCGACGCGGTCGACGTACGCGGGCCCGACGCCGCGGCCGGTCGTGCCCAGCGCGCTCTGCCCCCGGCCGATCTCCTCCAGCTGGTCCAGCCGGACGTGGTAGGGCATGATGACGTGGGCACGGTCGCTGACCTGCAGCTTGCCGACGTCGATCCCCCGGTTGCGCAGGTCGTTGATTTCGTCGATGAGGACGTCGGGGTCAACCACCACGCCGTTGCCGATGACCGGCGTGACGTGCGGACGGATGACGCCGGAGGGCATCAGGTGAAACTTGAACTCGCCCGCCTCGTTGAGGACGGTATGGCCGGCGTTGTTGCCGCCGGAGTAACGCGCGACCATAGTGGCGTGCTCGGCAAGGTAGTCGATGATCTTTCCCTTGCCCTCGTCGCCCCACTGGCCGCCAATGACCGCGTAGGCAGGCATACCCCCTCCAGGGCTTGATGGTTCGAATCCGCGAATAGTTATTCTAGCAGACAGGGCGCTTCATTGGAATCATGGACTGCGGCGCCAAAGCCCTCGCCCTCGAAGGGGTCTCAAGAGACCGGTTCTACGGGGTTTTTGTACTGGTCGCATGGTATAATCCACGGTGCTTGGCGGCGTCCTGGCAGCTTTGGCGCTGCCGGCGGGGTAAATCTCCCTTAGAGATAGGAGGGGTTGGCATGCCCTATTTGGAAGAGATGAAGATCTTCAGCGGCAACTCGCACACGGCGTTGGCCGAGGACGTCTGCGAGTACCTGGAAATGCCGCTGGGCAAGGCCCGCGTGACCAAGTTCTCCAACGACAACACCTTCGTGCAGTACGAGGAGAACATTCGGCAGCAGGACATCTTCATCGTCCAGCCATTCTCCTATCCCGTGAACGACACGATCATGGAGCTGCTCATCATGATCGACGCGGCCAAGCGGGCCTCGGCGGGCCGCATCACGGCGGTCATCCCCTACTACGCCTACGGCCGCACCGACAAGAAGGACCAGCCCCGCGTGCCGATCACGGCGCGGCTGCTCGCCGACCTGCTCACCGTCGCCGGTGCCAACCGCGTGGTGACTATCGACATGCACGCAGGCCAGATCCAGGGCTTCTTCAACATCCCCGTGGACGAGCTGACGGCCCTGCCGCTCCTGGCGGACTACTTCCTGCGCAAGGAGCTGCCGGACCCGGTCGTGGTGTCCGTCGACATCGGCATCAGCAAGCGCGCGCGGGACATGGCGACGAAGCTCGGCGCGCCGCTGGCCATCATCGAGAAGCGGCGGCTCGACAACCATGACCATACGGAGGTCATGAACGTTATAGGAGATGTGAAGGGCCGGACGGCCATCACCTTTGACGACGAGACGGGCACCGGCGGCTCGCTGGAGCTGGCCGTCGGCGCAGTCCTCAACGCGGGGGCAAGGGAGGTCTACTCGAGCTCAACCCACGGCGTATTCACGAGCCCGGCCGTGGAGCGGCTTGATAGCATGGGCATCGAGGAGATGGTGGTGACGGACACGCTCCCGAGCGCGGCCGCGACCAACCTGTCCAAGGTGAAGGTGCTGTCCGTGGCCAGCCTGCTGGGTGAGGCAATCTGCCGCATCCACGAGGGCCGCTCAGTCGGCGAGCTATTCAACGACGTGTAGGCGCGCCGCACCCCCCTCCGTCATTCCCGCAAAAGAACGTCACCCCCGCGAAGGCGGGGGCGGGGATCCAGGGGCGCAAGGGGGATCCCGCCTGCGCGGGATGACGATGGGAGAAGGGACTGTTCATGGTTGGAGTTCTCGGAAAGCTGTTCAAGGGCAACCCTGAAGGGGCGGTGAAGAAGCACTGGCCCGTGGTCGACGACATCAACGCCCTTGAGCCCGAGTGGCAAAAGCTCAGCGACGATGACCTCGCGCAGAGCACGGCCCGCTTCCGCGAGAGGCTGCTCGCCGGGCAGGAGCTGGACGACCTGCTACCCGACGTCTTCGCCGCAGTGCGGGAGGCCGGGCGGCGCACAACCGGCCTGCGCCACTTTGACGTCCAGCTCATCGGCGGCATCGTGCTCCACGAGGGCAAGATCGCCGAGATGGGCACCGGCGAGGGCAAAACCCTCGTCGCCACGCTGGCGGCGTTCCTCAACGCCCTCAACGGCACCGGCGTCCACATCATCACCGTCAACGACTACTTGGCCAAGCGCGACACCCAGTGGATGGGTCCCGTCTACCACGCCCTCGGCATGACCGTGGCCTGCCTGCAGCACGAGCGCTCCCTCGTGCTCGACCCCGAGGTGCACTCCGACAATCCGGGGCTGGACAGGCTGCGGCCCGTGACGCGCAAGGACGCCTACAACGCTGACATAACGTACGGCACCAACCACGAGTTCGGCTTCGACTACCTCCGCGACAACATGGCCGTCGACGCATCCTCGCAGGTGCAGCGCGGCCACCACTACGCCATCGTCGACGAGGTGGACAACATCCTCATCGACGAGGCCCGGACGCCCCTCATCATCAGCGGCCCGGCGCAGGAGGCGACCAAGGCGTACGCGACAATGGCGCGCCTCGCCCCCCGGCTGGAGGTCGACGACGACTTCACCATCGACGAGAAGCACCGCACCATCTCGCTCACCGAGGACGGCATCGCCAAGGTCGAGCGCCACCTCAACGTCGGCAACCTGTACGACCCTGCCAACTACTACCTGACCCACTACGTCGAGAACGCCGTGCGCGCCAAGGTCCTCTTCCAGCGCGACAAGGAATACCTGGTGGAGAACGGCGAGATCGTCATCGTCGACGAGTTCACCGGCCGCAAGATGTACGGCCGGCGGTACTCGGACGGGCTGCACCAGGCGTTGGAGGCCAAGGAGGGCCTGCGCGTCCAGCAGGAGAGCATCACCTACGCAACCATTACCCTGCAGAACTATTTCCGCATGTACCCGAAGCTCGCCGGCATGACCGGCACCGCCATGACCGAGTCCGAGGAGCTCATGCGCATCTACGGCCTGGACGTGGTGACCGTCCCGCCCAACAAGACCCGCGTACGCGACGACCACACGGACCTCATCTACCGCTCGCAGGAGGGCAAATGGAAGGCCATCGTCGAGGAGATCAGGGAGGTCCATGAGGAGGGACGTCCCATCCTCGTGGGCACGGCCTCCATCGAGAGCTCGGAGGTCCTCGACGGCATGCTGCGCCGCACCGGCATCCCGCACCAGGTGCTCAACGCCAAGAACCACGAGTTCGAGGCGCAGATCGTCGCCCAGGCGGGCCGCGTCGGGTCGGTGACCGTCGCCACCAACATGGCCGGCCGCGGCACGGACATCATCCTCGGCGGCAACCCGGACATGCTCGTGCTCGAGGCGCTGCGGAAGGCCGGCCACGCCTCGATCGACGACGCGCCGGAAGACGCCGTGGCGAAGGCCCGGGCGGGCATACAGCAGCAGTGGGATGACGAGCACAACCAGGTGGTCGACCTCGGCGGCCTGTACGTCATCGGCACGGAGAAGAACGACGCCCGCCGCATCGACAACCAGCTCCGCGGCCGATCCGGCCGGCAGGGCGACCCCGGCAGCACCCGCTTCTTCGTGTCGCTGGAGGACGACCTCGTGCGCCGGTTCGGCGGCGACCGCATCCAGTCCATCATGGGCATGGCCGGCATGACCGACGACATGCCTATGGAAAACAAGATGGTCAGCAACGCCCTGGGCAACGCCCAGACCAAGGTCGAGGCCTCGCACTTCGAGATCCGCAAGCGGCTGGTGGAGTACGACGACGTCATAAACACCCACCGCAAGGTCATCTATGAGGAGCGCACCAAGGTTTTGGAGGGCGCGGACCTGAAGAGCAACATCCAGGGCATGGTGGAGCGGGAGCTCGACACCATTCTGGACAACTACGTGTCCGGCAACGACCCCGAGGAGTGGGCGCTGGACGACATGGTGGAGGAGCTGCGCACCATCTTCCCCATCACCCCCGGCCTGGAGGCGGATGCGCTGGAGCAGCTTGATGGCGACGAGATCGCCGAGCGGCTTCAGGACTACGCCGCCGAGCTCTACGACCAGCGCGAGCAGGCCGTCGGCGTCGAGCAGATGCGCATCATCGAGCGTCTGGTCACCCTTCGCACCATCGACTCCCACTGGGTCGTCCACCTGACGTCGATGGAGAACCTGCGGCAGGGCGTCGGCCTCCACGCCTACGGCCAGCGCGACCCGCTCGTCATGTACCGCACGGAAGGCCACCAGAAGTTCCAGGAGATGATGTCCACCATCCAGCATGACATCGTCCACACCATCTACCACGCCACGCTGCTGGAGGGCCGCCCTGCGGGGCAGTCGTCCAACCGGGCCCAGAACCGCGCTCGCGCCGTGCGCGGCAGCCCTGTTTCCGCCGGGCAGCGCCAGCCGGAGCTGGCGGGCGCGGGTGGCCGCAAGGTCGGCCGCAACGAGCAGTGCCCGTGCGGCAGCGGGAAGAAATACAAGAAGTGCCACGGGGCCGGTGCGTGATGTCTGCCGATTCCAGCCATACGAACGAGTCCATCGCCGCGATGTTCGACCGGCTGGCCGGCCTGTACGAGATGCAGGAGGGCGGCGGCTTCAAGGCGCGGGCCTACCGCAAGGGCGCGCAGGCCATCCGGGATCTCCCCGGTTCGCTGACCGAGATGGTGGCGAGCGGCTCGAACCTGCAGGCCGTCCCAGGCATCGGAAAAGCGATCGACGGCAAGGTGCATGAGCTGTTGGAAACGGGACACGTCCGCACCTACGAGAGAGAGGCGGCAAACGTGCCGCCTCTTGCGTTGACGCTGCTCGATGTCGAGGGTATCGGCGGCGCGTCCGTGCGCAGGCTTTTGGACGAGACCAGCGCCGCGACCGAGTCGGACGTCGAGGCCGCGCTGGACGCCGGCGCGGGCGCGTGGCTGCCCAGCACCGGCTCCCGCTCCGTCGAGGCCATCCGTGCCCTCCTGGCCGAACGACGCGTGACGGCGGTGCGGCCATGACGGACACGCGCGACCGTGCTGCTACCACCAACGGCGCAGTCTCCGATGACGCCCTCGTAGCGGACACGACGCTCGCGCTCCGGCGGGCCATCGAGGGCGGTCAACCCTGGCAGGAGGCCCTCCTGCAGGCGATGGAGCAGTGGACGATGCCGGAGGAGGTTCTATCGGGCGTCCGCCGCCGCTACCTGCTCATGGGTGAGGCCTTTGACTGGCAGCTTCTCGCGCGACGCCTGGCGTCAACCGTCAGCGAGCTCATCCCCGACGATGACCAGCGCGGTCTGCTGCGAACGGGACGCTTCCTCCTTGATATGCCCGTAGAAGAAATCCGGCGGCTGCTGGGCGTCACCAAGTACCGAGCGCACCTGAACTACTGGTACGGCGTCACCGTGGAGCAAGCCCTGCAGCTCGCCGTCAACCAGGAGGTGCGCAAGGAGCGGCTCAGCTTCGGCGTCCGATCGCGCCGCCGCATGACGGACACCGTCTTCAGCCGGATCTACGGCCGGCCTCGCGGCGAGCTGCTGGAGGAGTTCCGCGGCGACTGGCCATGGGCGGACGCGCTGGACGCCCCCGGCACCGAGCTGAAGGCCTTCACCTACTGGCTCTTCAAGCTGCGCGTCTACCGCTCGGACCCGGCGCGGGTCGCCAGCGACACGCGCAAAGGGCTGGAGTGGCTCCACGACAGGCTCGGCTCGCTCCCGTCCGTCGCGGAAGAGGACCTCTCCGCCCACCTGGCCTCCCACCGGACATAAAACCACGCCCCCATACCGGCACATGACCCCCCGTACTCCGATACGGGGCCGGTATCCAGGAATGAAGCCCCTTCCCCCTTGATGGGGGAAGGTTAGATGGGGGTGCCGTAGGGGCGACCCTCGTGGTCGCCCGTCCCGTGTCAACGGGACCCGGCGTGCAAAACACACCTGGAGAAGATAGAGGAAATTCAGATATGCGGGCGCCTATACGCAACATACCTGTCGTGTCGGTCGCAGCCGCCACCCTCGCCGCTCTCACCCTGCTGTCGGCCGCATGCCGCGACGGCGATGACTCGTGCGTCAGTGAGAGCGAGCGCGCCGCCGGCATCAAGGTCACCCTGGTCACCGTCTGGAACGGCAACCCGGAGTTCCTGCCCGCCGGCATCGGCGTGGAGGACGGCTGCGCCGGGCCCGTCCACACCTTTGACGACTCCTCCTACGTCTACATCTCCGACGGCAATGAGCACACCGTCGGCGACTTCTTCGAGGTCTGGGAGGACAGCCCTGACGAGCGCCCCGGCTCGGCCGTCGAGAACGTCTCCCTCAACGGCCAACCCTACACGGACGACTACCGCGCCATCGTCTTCAAGGACGACGACCGTATCGTCGTAGCCTTCGGAGACCGCCTCCCCTAGCCCCCACCCCCATACCGGCGCATGCCGGTATCTAGGAATCCTGCTGCCACCCACCTGACTCCCCGCTGTCCTCCCCCTCTATCGTCGTTCCTGCGCAGGCAGGAACCCAGAGGGGCTGTGCTGCGGCGGGGCAAGCCAACACGGTGCGGCTCTCGTTCACGCCACCCCCACCCTCATACCGGCGCATGCCGGTATCCAGAAACCCCGCCGCCAACTGACTCCGCCGCACACGCACCCCATAGGGGCGACCCTAGTGGTCGCCCGATCCCCGCCGAAATGCACAAGAAGCATCTGACATTGGCGATTTGTTTTGTGTTTACGTCTTAGGTGATAAAGAACACTCCATTGAAAATTTCTTTGAGGTATGTGAAGATCGTCTCGCGGGCAGATGGCAACTCCCAGAATCACGGCAAAGCAGAATGCGGAAGGCACACCAATGGCAAACAAGCCAACTGTTCTTGAAGAGGCGCAGAACTCTGGTAGCTATCGCCCTTGCTTGGATTGTCCAAAAGACATCTCGGACTTAAGCCCAAAGGCGCTTCGCTGCAAGTCGTGCGCCTACGAGAGGGAGAAGGCGAGAGCAAGGGAGCGCGGCAGGATCAACTACCAGGCAAACCGAGAAACAGTGCTGCAACAAGTCAAGAAGTACCAGCAATCGCCCAAGGGCAAGCAGAAGCACCAAGAGTGGAGGGAGAAGAATCCAGAAAGGCTTGAGGTATACCGAGACCGTAAGAGACAGGCGCATCGGGAGAAGACGGGGTATAACCCGCAAGGCAGAACCTGTAGAGAATGTGGAGACCAGCTTCCCGTGGAGAGGGGGCACAGGGCCAAATTATGTGATGACTGTTCAAAGCCCCTAACCCGAACGTGTGTAGTGTGTTATAGGCCCTTCAAGGCAAAGGGAACCAGAACCCAGCACTGCAGCGATGAGTGCATCATTGAAGACCGACGTGTAAAAGAGCAGCAAGGATACACAAAGACGTGTAACAAATGCGGGGTGACTAAGCCCTATTCTGAATTCCGGCTACATTACGGGCGTAGGAACGCAGTTTGCAAACGCTGTGAGGCGGATGCGACTCAGGCTTATCTCGGAGCCTTGCCCCCTGAGGTAAGGAAAGAAAGACGCCGCATCCAGGGGCAGCGCGAGAAGGAGCAAAGGGCCAATCTATCACTAGAAGAGAAAGTCCTACTAAACGATAAGGAGCGTAGGGCTCAACTGCGCAGGGAGTACGGACCTGACTTCGATTTGGACAGCTTCTACGCGGAACAAGATGGCAAGTGCGCCATCTGCAAAAGGTGTGCGCTCCTGAAAGATCTGGAAGTTGATCACGACCACGAGACTCATGTAAAGGGAACCATGCATTCAGTGCGGGGGCTACTGTGCAAGAATTGCAATCTAAAATTGGTCCCGCAATATGAGAAGAAGTTTTTGGTCTGGGATTGGCCGTACATGAATGAATACCTCAAGAGGGGCAAGGGACAATGACTTCTGAAAGCACCGCTACATCGCACAAGCAATGTAGGGACTGCAAACGATGGTTTGAAAAGACAGTCTTTCCTCCTAAGAGCGCTCGGTGCAGAGATTGCCTCTTGGCAAGAGCTCGCGAACTGAGCCGTAGACCAGATCAGGTTCAGAAGCGCAAGGAAAGAAGGGCAAACCGCACACCGGAGCAGAGAGAGGCGATTCGGGAAAGGGGCCGCCAAGATTACGCGAACCGCACACCAGAGCAACGACAACGGGATACTGAACGTCGGCAATTGCGTAAGGAACTGGATAATGCGAGAGCTCGGGAATTACGTGCGCAATCTCCTGAGCGTAGAGCGAGACAAGGGTACAGTGTTTGGAAGTCCAAGTTAAAGCATGAGTATGGCATTACCCCTGAAATCCACCAGGCGATGTACGACGCTCAGGGGGGCAGTTGTTATTTCTGTGGGATTGAGAAACCCGGCAGAGGGCGCGGATCGTTGGTAGTAGACCACAATCACGATAAAGGGGCTAGGTTCATTCGCGGGCTCTTGTGTCAGACTTGCAATGCCAACTTCATTGATGAGTACCAGAAGCTGCCCGAGGAATGCAGGGACTTCGCACGTGCCAATGACTACCTGCTTCGTGGTGAAACAACTGACTACATAGAGAACATCAGACAGCGCGTAGCAGAAATGGCGATTGCCGAACCACCGTAGCGGTCCCCCTCCTGGTTGCCCTTCCCACGCCGCTCGTCCTGCGCCTGTCGAAGGGCCCTGCCACCACCCCCTCGCGCGAACGCCGTCCCCTCCGCTACCCTCGCCCCATGCACCGCCACCACACCAGCACAACCGCCCCGCGAAGGACCGGGATTCGCTTCCCCTCGGTGAATATTCGTGTTGTATCTGCAATGTGCCAACTCAGCTTCAACACGAAAAGCAAGACGAATCCCCGCAGCTACGCCGGACGAAACAATCCCACCCGTAGCTGTGGTGTGCAGGGCGGGACAATGCAACGCAAACCGCAACAACGGGGTGGGGAAAAACCCAATCGGACACCCCATGACGTACTGCGCTACAATGGAACGGTGCGGCGGCCGTCGGCCCGTCGCGCGACTTCACTGAGCAGGCAGCGTCATGACCTCACAGACCCCGCAGCAGCTTCCCAGCGCCTATGACCCCGCGTCCGTGGAGGAACGGCTGTACCGGCAGTGGCTGGACGCTGGCTACTTCACGGCCGTCGTCGATGAGAACAGGACGCCCTTCGTCGTCATCCAGCCGCCGCCCAACGTGACCGGCGAGCTCCACCTCGGCCACGCCCAGCGCGCGACGGTCGAGGATGCCCTCACCCGCTGGCACCGCATGCGCGGCTACTCGGCGCTCTGGCTGCCCGGCCTCGACCACGCGGGCATCGCGACCCAGGTGGTCGTGGAGCGCGAGCTGGCCGAGGAGGGCCTGACCCGCCACGACCTGGGCCGCGAGAAGTTCCTGGAGCGCATGTGGGACTGGGTCGGCCGGTCGCGCGACCGCATCGGCCTGCAGCACCGCCGCCTCGGCGTGAGCTGCGACTGGTCGCGAGAGGTCTTCACCCTGGACCCCGGCCCGAGCAAGGCCGTCCGCCACACCTTCGTGAACCTCTACCGCAAGGGCCTCATCTACCGCGGCGAGCGCATCATCAACTGGTGCCCCCGCTGCGCCACCGCCCTCTCCGACCTGGAGGTCGAGCACAAGGAGACCGACGGCGCCCTCTACTACATCCACTACCCCCTCGCGGACGGCGATGGCCGCCTGACCGTCGCGACTACGCGGCCCGAGACGCTCCTCGGCGACACCGGCGTCGCCGTGAACCCGGACGACCCACGCTACGCGGCCTTCATCGGCCGCGAGGCCGTCCTGCCCGTGCTTGGCCGCCGCATCCCCATCGTCGGCGACGCGGCTGTCGAGACCGAGTTCGGCACGGGCGCCCTCAAGGTGACGCCCGGCCACGACCCCACGGACTTCGAGGTCGGCGAGCGGCATGGGCTGCCCATTGTGACCGTGATGCACGAGGACGGCACCATGAACGCCGAGGCCGGCCCCTACGAGGGCATGGACCGGTTCGAGGCCCGGACGAAGATCGTGGAGCAGCTTGAAGCTGAGGGGCTGCTGGAGCGCGTCGAGCCCCACCGGCACGCCGTCGGCCACTGCCAGCGGTGCGCGCGGATGGTCGAGCCCATGGTCAGCATGCAGTGGTTCGTGCGCATCGGCCCGCTGGCCGGGCCCGCCCTCGACGTGGTGCGCGACGGGACCGTGCGCATCGTCCCGGAGCGGTTCGTCCGCATCTACGAGAACTGGATGGAGAACCTGCGCGACTGGTGCATCAGCCGCCAGCTCTGGTGGGGCCACCGCATCCCGGTCTGGTACTGCAACGCCTGCGACGCCCAGATCGTGGAGTACGACGACCCGGCCGCTTGCCCCGTCTGCGGCTCCCGCGAGCTGGCGCAGGACGAGGACATGCTCGACACGTGGTTCTCGTCGGGCCTCTGGACCCACTCGACGCTGGGTTGGCCTGACGAGACCCGGGACCTGAACTACTTCTACCCCACCAGCGTCATGGAGACCGCCCACGACATCCTCTTCTTCTGGGTGGCCCGCATGATCATGCTGGGCATCGAGAACACCGGCCGGGCGCCCTTCCACACCGTCTACCTGAGCGGCCTCATCCGCGACGTAGAGGGCGCCAAGATGAGCAAGACCCGTGGCAACGTGCTCGACCCCTTGGAGGCCATCGAGCGGTACGGCTGCGACGCCCTGCGGTTCGCCCTCACCGTCGGCAACGCGACCGGCAACGACGCCCGCCTCGGCGATGCCAAGCTCGAGGCCGCCCGAAACTTCGCCAACAAGATCTGGAACGCCACCCGCTACGTGGTCCGCGCGATGGAGGAGGCGCCCGACCTGTCCGGCTGGAGCGACCCGCAACCGGAGCACCTGGAGGACCGCTGGATCAAGAGCAGCCTCAACCGGCTCATCGCCCGCGTCACCCGCCAGCTTGAGGAGTACCAGCTTGGCGAGGCGGAGCAGTCCATCTACGAGTTCCTGTGGAATGAGTACTGCGACTGGTACATCGAGGCCGCCAAGGTGCGCATCCGCAGCGCCGACGGTCCCTCGCCCGTGCCGATGCTGGTGCATGTGCTGGAGTCCACGCTGCGGCTGCTGCACCCCTTCATGCCTTTCGTGACCGAGGAGGCGTGGACGAACCTCGTCGCCCGTGCCCCCCGGGAGCGCCAGCTCGCCGGCTCCATCATGATTTCGGCCTACCCCGTGACTGACGTTGGCGCCTACGATGAGGAGGCGGAGGACGCCATCGCGTCGGTGCGGGAGGCGATCCGCCTCGTGCGCAACGCCCGCGCCGAGTTCCGTATCCCGCCGGCGCAGCCGCTGGAGCTGCTGGTGGACCCCGGCGCTGACGGCCCCGCGCTGCAGGCCGAGGCCCCGCTCATTCGGGCCCTCGCCCGCGTCGAGCCGCTGCGCTTCGTCGACGGCGGCGGGCAACTCCCGACCGCCGGCGCCGTCACCTCCGTCGTCAGCAGTGCCGTGATGGCCATCCCGCTGGCGGGGCTGGTCGACATTCAGGCCGAGCGCACCCGCCTCGAAGGCGAGCTCGCCGAGGCCGAGCAGGCCCTCGGCCGGCTGGGTTCGCGCCTGTCCGACGCCCAGTTCCTCGCGAAGGCGCCGGAAGAGGTCGTCGAGCGGGAGCGCGACCGCCAGCGGTCGACGGAGGAGCGGAAGGCGCGGCTCCGGGAGCTGCTCTCACAGCTGGCGGAGTAGCCGGTGCTGAGCTGGCTCGCACCCGACGGTCGGCTCATCCTCCTGACAACCAGCCTGCGCTCGTTCGCCGTCGGCTTCGTTAGCGTCCTGCTGGCGCTCTACCTGAAGGAGACGGGCCTTGACCCGGTCCGGGTCGGCGCTGTGCTCGCGGCCGTGCTCGCCGGCAACACCTTCTTCACCACACTGGCCTCCCTCTTCGCCGACCACTTCGGACGCAAGCGGTCCTTCGCCGCTCTCAGCATGCTCACCATCCTCGGCGGCGCCCTCTTCCCGCTGACCAATTCGTTCCCGCTGCTTCTGGTCGTGAGCGGCATCGCTGGCTTCGGCCTTGGCGGCAAGGACCGCGCGGCGCAGAGCTCGCTGGAGCAGCCCGTCCTCGCCCGCTCCGCCCCGTCCGAGCGTCGCACGACCCTGTTCGCCTACTACAACGTCATCGGCGGCCTGGCCTCGGCGCTCGGTGCGCTCAGCAGCGGTATGCCGGTATTGCTCGATCAGGCCTTCGGCATCGACCTCCTCGACGGCTACCGCATGATGTTCTTCCTGTACGCCGCCGTCGGCGCGGTCGTCACGGTCGTCTACCTGCGCCTCTCCCCGGCGGCGGAAGCCCCCGCGGTCGACGGCCGGCGGGCCGGCATCACGCTGCCCCGGCGGTCCAAGGGCATCATCTACAGGCTGGCCGTGCTCGGCGGGATGGACTCCTTTGGCGGCGGCTTCATGTTCCAGACCTTCATGGCCTACTGGTTCAGCCTGAAGTACGACCTGTCGCTGGAGTCGCTGGCCGGCGTATTCTTCGCGGCGAACATAATCAGCAGCTTCTCCGCCATCATGGCCGCGTGGATAGCCAGGCGCATAGGCCTCATCAACACGATGGTGTGGACGCACATCCCCGCGAACCTGCTCGTCGTGGCGATGGCCTTCTCGCCCTTCGCCTGGCTCTCTGTCGCCATGCTGCTCCTGCGCGAGTCCATGTCGCAGATGGACGTCCCGACGCGTCAGTCCTACACGATGGCCGTTGTCGGGCCGGAGGAGCAGACGGTGGCGGCGGGCATGACGACGCTGGGCCGACAGGGCGGCCAGATGCCCGCGCCGTACATATCGGGCCTCCTGGTGCAGGCCTCGCTCACCAGCGCGCCCCTCATCGTCGGCGGCCTGATCAAGGTCGTCTACGACCTCCTCCTCTGGCAGCAGTTCCGCAACGTCCGCCCCCCTGAAGAGCAGCCCCAACCGGCGAATGCGGGAGAGAGGAGCGAAGCCCGCTCGCCTTGACCTCAACCCATCCGTTCGCCCTGAGCCTGTCGAAGGGCGAGCAGCCAGTCCGGATCCCCTCCCCCTCATACCGGCGCATGCCGGTATCCAGAACCTGCCCCTGCGCAGGCAGGGGAACCCCGCGCCCAACGGCCGCCGCGCAGAGTGGGGCCGATTGCCCTGAGCCTGTCAAAGGGTCCTGTGAAGGCAGGAACCCAGAGGGGCAGGGGAGGAGAGGGGCGCCCCCACCGCACACTCATCCCACCCTGCCACATCCCCCTTTCGCCAACCGCTCCCTCCTGCCTACCCTATCCGCATGATGATCGCGCTACACCCCAAATCACGCGCCTCGAACGGCTCGGCGGCCAGGACTCGTTTCCTGTACGTAAATATTCGCTTTGTAGCTGGGATGTGCCACTGCCGCTACAAAACGAAAACCAATCGAGTCACTGGTTACCCCCGCCGCCGTCCCCGCGCAGGCAGACACGACGATGGGTGGAAGCGGCTGGGCGGACCGATGGCGAACGCAGGTGTCAGGCTCTCATCAGCATCATGGACATAACGCAACCCATCAAAACACCCGCAGATACAAACACCGCCCAAAGCGGCGTTTTTGCGGGTGGGGGCAGTCTCCACCACGGCAAAGCGCGCAATCGACGCGTTTTGACGCCGCACCGGAGAGGGTGTTGTTGGAGCCGCGAGCGCGATCACTCACGGCCCATCGACGGGGCCCGCGGAAAGTGGACATAACCCCAAAGGCCATTGATGTGACAACAGTGACACAATGAGGCAACATGTGACTACATTGTGACGTTATGAGAGCAAAGAGACGACACGGTCTAGTATTTTGTCACTGACGTCATACTTGGTGAGCAAGGGCAGCTCATCTGTCACACCGTCCGCGCCGATGATGGTCACCTGGTTGGTGTCCACCTCGAACCCGCTGCCCTCCTTCGTGACGTCGTTGGCGACGATCAGCGCCATCGACTTGGCCTGCAGCTTGTAGCGCGCGTTCTCCAGCAGGTCCTCGGTCTCGGCGGCAAACCCCACGCGGAGGACGCCATCCGGCACTTCGAGGAAGAAATCGTGGGTCTTCTCCATCTCCAGCGTCAGGCCGTCGCTGGCCGCGGCGCCGGTCTTCTTGATCTTGCTGCCGGCGACGTTGGCGGGACGGTAGTCGCTGACCGCCGCCGCCATGACGAGCGCGTCCGCCCCGGAGCAAGCGTCCAGCACGGCGTCCCGCATGTCGGCGACGGTGGCGACGCTCCTGGCCGTCACGCCGTAAGGCGTGGGCAGTGCCGACGTCGTTGTCACCAGCGTGACCTCGGCCCCGCGGTCGCGGGCAGCTTGGGCGACGGCGTAGCCCATCTTGCCGGAGGAGCGGTTTGTCACCACGCGCACGGGGTCGATGGGCTCTCGGGTCCCGCCCGCCGTGACCACGATCTTGCGGCCTTGCAAGTCGCCCGACTGCGCGAGCACCCACCGCAGCCGCTCCACGATCTCCGGCGGCTCCAGCATCCGGCCGTAGCCAACGAGACCGGACGCCAGCCGCCCCGGCGCTGGCCCTGCTACGTGTACGCCGCGCCCGGCGAGCGTGGCCGTGTTCAGCTGCACCGTCGGGTGCTCCCACATCCCGGCGTCCATGGCGGGCGCAACGATGACGGGCGCGGTGACGGCCAGCGCCGTCGTGGACACGGGGTCGTCGGCGAGGCCCACGGCCAGCTTGGCGATCGTGTTCGCGGTCGCGGGGGCCACGAGGAAGGCGTCGGCGCGCTTCGCCAGCGCCACGTGCTCGATGGCCTCGGGGGAGTCGGGGTCGAAGAGGTCGGTCACCACGGCGCGGTGCGTGAGGCTGCGGAACGTTAGCGGCGTGATGAACTTCGCCGCGCTCTCGGTGAGCAGGACGTCCACGAGCGCCCCCGCCTGTGTGAGCTTGCTGGCCAGGTCAGCTGCTTTGTAGGCGGCGATGCTGCCGGTGACGCCCAGGACAACGTGTTTGCCAATCAACGGGTCTGGCATGGTCCCTTCCTTTCTGGGGTAAGGGCCGGGGCCCGATCAGGAGGACGCGCCTCCATTCCTGTTCATATCGTACACCAAACGGAGCCCGATGAGGGTCAGGTTGGGGTTGACGGCGTGGAAAACGTCCGTCTGCGACGCCACCAGGTCCGCCAGCCCACCCGTCGCGATTGCCCGCGCGTCCTCGCCGAGCTCCGTCCGAAACCGCGCGATCATCCCCTCGACGAGGGCGACGTGCCCGAACACCAGCCCCGACTGCAGCGCGGCGATGGTGTTGCGCCCGATGGCCCACTTGGGCGCCGAAAGCTCCACGCGGCGCAGCTGCGATGTCCGCTGCACCAGCGCCTCCGACGCGATCTCCATGCCGGGGAAGAGCGCTCCGCCCAGGTAGTCGCCCTCCCGGGTCACCGCGTCGAAGACCGTCGCCGTCCCGAAGTCCACCACGACCAGCGGCCCGCCGTAGAGCCGGAAGGCGGCGGCGGCGTCCACCACACGGTCCGCGCCCACGTCGCGGGGCGGCTCGTAGAGGATGCGGACGCCCGTGCGCGTGCCCGCGCCCACCACCAGCGGCGCGGCGCTGAAGGTGTTGACGCAGGCCTCCTCGAACACCGGCGTGAGCGGCGGCACGACGCTGCACATGACCACGGCGTCGATGTCCCCTGGGTCGACGTCCTTCATGGCCAGCATCGACTTCAGCAGCACGCTGTACTCGTCCGGCTGCCACCGCGCCTCGGTCGACATGCGCCACGTCGCGTTGAGCGCGTCCCCGTCGAACGCGCCCATCGTGATGTTTGTGTTCCCCACGTCAATAGCAAGCAGCATGGCATTTACCTGTGGAATGAGTATACCAGACAGGCCCGACCCTCATACCGGCGCATGCCGGTATCCAGAAACCCCGCGTCCAACGGCCCTTTCCGATTGCCCTGAGCCCGTCGAAGGGTCCTGCGGAGGCAGGAACCCAGAGGGGTGGGGCGCGGGGGGCAATGCCCTACGCGACGTGCTGGATCCCCCCGGCGAACGAGCCGCTCCTGATCGCGCGGATGGCCTCGGGCAGCAGCGGCAGCAGGTCGCTCGCGACGACGCCCGCCTCGCCGATCTCCTCGGCCGCGAGCTCCCCCGCGGCGGCGTGGACGAACGCGCCGAGGCACGCGGCATCGAAGGGCGGCAGGTCCTGCGCCAGGAAGCCCGCGATCGCGCCCGCAAGGACGTCGCCCGTGCCCGCCGTCGCCAGCGCCGGGTTGGCGAAGGGAAGCACGCGCGCGGCGCCGTCGGGCGACGCGGCCACGGTGAACGCGCCTTTCAGCAGCACGGTTACGCCCCACTCGGCCGCCGCGCTACGGGCCGCGCCGATGCGGTCGCTCTCGACGTCGCCGATGCCGCAGCTGAGCAGCCGCGCCATCTCGCCCGGGTGCGGCGTCAGGACGACGTCGCCCTGGAGGCGCTCCCACCACTGGTTCGTGCGCGCCAGGAGGTTGAGGGCGTCGGCGTCCAGCACGGCGGGCAGCGGCAACGGCGTGGGCGAGAGCAGCAGCCGGTCGAGCAGCAGCCGCGTCGTGTCGTGCTGGCCCAGGCCGCAGCCCACCAGCAGGGAATTGCAGGAGGCCATCGCCTCGCGCAGCGTCGCCGCGGCTTCCGGGTCGGCCACGCCGTCGCCGTCGTCGGGCAGCAGCAGGAACGTGCTCTCCGTGAGCTTCGGGACGACCAATGCCTGAACCGCGGGCGTCACGGCCAGCGTGACGTAGCCCGCGCCGGAGCGCGCCGCGCCCATACAGGCCAGGTGCGCGGCCCCGACGTAGCTCCTTGACCCGGCCACGGCCAGCACGCGGCCGAACGACCCCTTGTGCGCGCTCAGCGGCCGGCGGGGCAGCCGATCCCGCGCCCATGCGTTGGTGATCACCTCGTCCGGGACGTCCGCTGCAAGCGCACCGGGCACGCCGATGTCGGCGACGATGAGCTGGCCGACGCTGTCCGCCGCGGGGAACCGGAAGTGCCCGTGCTTGGGGAAACCGAAGGTCACTGTGGCGTCGGCTCCGAGCGTGTTGTCGTCAGCCTCGCCGGTCACCGAGTCGATGCCCGTCGGCACGTCCAGCGCGAGGACCGCCAGCGATGGACGCCGGTCGCGCTCCGCGTTGACGCGCGCTGCGGCGTCGTCGATGGCGCCCTCCAACGGCCTCGACGCCCCGATGCCCAGCACCGCGTCCACCACCAGGTCGGCCGACGGGAGGGCCTGTTCGAGCGCCGCGATGGGGTCGGCGTCAGGGGCGAGGACCACCGCGACTCCAGCGTCTCGCGCGAGCGGCAGCTTGGGGTCGTCACCGGGGCGCGGGCCGAGGACCAGCGCCGTGACGCCGCCGTGCCAACGCTGAAGGTGCCGCGCCGCCACGAGGCCGTCGCCGCCGTTGTTGCCGGGCCCCACGAGGACCACGATGCGCGGTGCGGCCATCTCCTCCGACACGGGTGACCTGGACATAACCGGGGGCGGCTGCATGACAGGTCGTGCTTGCGGCCCGCCGCCGGCCGGGTGCAGCATGTCCCAAGCCACCTTCGCCGACAGCAGGCCTGCGCGCTCCATCAGGTCGTCCAGGGAGCCGCTGTCCTGCACGGCGAGGCGCTCCAGGGAGCGCATGGCGTCAGGCGTCACTATCTTCACGGGTCTCCCCCACGGCGACCACGACGGCGTAGTCGCGGGAATGGGAAATCGAAATGGCGATCTCGCCCAGCGTGAGCCGCTCCGCGCGGGCCTTGGCGCGGCCGTGGAGCACGACGATCGGTGCCTGCCCCGGCTTGCGCACGACCTCGATATCGCGCCAGCCCACGCCGCGGACGCCGGTGCCCAGCGCCTTCATGACGGCCTCCTTGGCGGCGAACCTGCCGGCCAACTGCGGGAGGCGTCCCCTGGCGTAGGCCAGCTCGCCGGGCGTGTAGATGCGGTTGAAGAAGCGGTCGCCCCAGCGAGCGACCGCGTCCCCAATGCGGGAGATCTCGATGATGTCAACGCCCGTGCGCAGCATGTGGCGTCCTTGGTTTGAAGCTGGGCAGGTGCATGAAGTACGCCCGCCTGAATGAGGGCAATTATAGGAGGCGGCCCCAGCAGTGTCCACGAAGGGAGCGTTCAGGCAGCCGATTGGCCTATGGGGCTGAGCCTCGATGCCGGCCGCCGACGCCAGGTTGTGACATCGATTGCTGAACAGCGCTGAAAGCAAGGAAACACCATTTTGCTAGGCAGAAAGCCAAGAGCCCCTCGGGTGCATTACGTCACAAACACGACGGCAGGGGCTGCTTGACCTCTTTAGCACCGTGCGCTATTCTGTCACAGATGCTCAGATACACTTCTTTATCCTATTGTAAATCTTGGTGTTCTATTCAATATCTTAGAAAGTTTTAAACTAGTTTGAAATCTGTTATTGACAGGGGCTTGACAAGGGCCGGAACAGGGTGTAGCCTATCTCCAGTAGGTCAGTTCCCGCAACGGGGGTGAGAGCAATGGCAAGGATGACGCCAGCCATGATCCGGGTGGAGGAGCAGTACAAGCGGCCGCTGGAGCGGTTGCTGCCGGATATGGTCAACGAGAAGGGCCTCACCGGCACCGCTGCGGAGTTCGGCGTGAGCAAGGCGACCGTTGGGTACTGGCTTTTGAAGCTGGGCATCCAGGTGCGGCGGGTAGCCCTGGCGCCGGATGAGACCTTGGAGATCAAGCACCAGGGCAGGTAACCACCTGCCAAGTCCGCGTGGCCGTGGAATTGGCCCCTGCGCTTCAGAGGGGGAACGCAGGGGCTTTTTCTTTGCCCGGCAAACCGCTGAGAAATCCCGCGCGAGTGCTTGCCAAACGCGTTGCTACGCGCTAGCACATCGCCCTATACTGGTGCAAATCCGTAGGAGAGGTGCTTATGAACGTATCCTGCCTTCAGGAGACGTTGAACAGGGGCCTGAACGTTGTCGGCCGGGCGGTGGCGAGCCGGACCACCCTCCCCATCACGCAGAACGTGCTGATCGCCACAGACCAGGGCAGACTGCGCCTCACTGCCACCAACCTCGAGGTCGCCATAAGCACCTGGGTTGGCTCCACGGTCGAGGAGGAAGGCGAGATCACCGTGCCGGCGCGGCTGTTGTCGGAGTTCGTCGGGTCGCTCCAGAACGAGCGCGTCGACATGGTGACGACGACGCAGCCCCATGCGATGTCGCTCAGCTGCGCGCGGAACCAGGCGCGCATCATCGGCACCGACGCCTCGGAGTTCCCGCCGATTCCCACGGTGGAGGACGGCGTCACCGCGAAGATTTCCGCGCGGGCGCTTCGAGCGGCCATCAACCAGGTTGTGTTCGCGGCGGCCTCCGAGGAGTCCCGGCCGGTCCTCACCGGCGTCAAGATGGAGATCGACGAGGACCGCTTCACCCTGGCCGCCGCGGACGGTTTCCGCCTCGCGGTGCATCACGGGGCGCTCCAGGAGGCGGTCGGCGAGAGCGCGGAGGTCATCATTCCCGCGCGGACGATGACGGAGCTCAACCGGCTGCTGGGAGACGACGAGGAGGCCGTCGAGATGGTGTTCTCGAGCGGCAGGGGACAGGCCCTCTTTCGCCTGAAGGACATCGAGATGATGTCCCAGCTCATCCAGGGGTCCTTCCCCAACTACTCGCAGCTGATCCCGGAGCGGTACACCACCCGCGCCGGCCTCCAGGTGGACGAGTGCCTGCGGGCGGCCCGCACGGCGAACATCTTTGCCCGCGACAGCTCCGGCATCGTGCGGCTGCACATCCAGCCGGGCGAGCCGGGCGCCCTGCAGGTGCTCGCCCGTGCCGACGAGGTCGGCGAGAACAGCGCGGAGCTCGACGCCGAAGTGGAGGGCGACGAGGCCAAGATAGCCTTCAACGCCAAGTACCTCATGGACGTGCTGGGGGTCATCGGCACGGAACGGGTGGCGCTGGAGGTCACGACGCCGTCCAGCCCCGGCGTGCTCCGGCCGAAGGACACGGAGAACTACGTCCACGTCGTCATGCCCATGTTCGTGCAGTGGTAGAGCTGTTCCTGGCGTAGCGCCTGCACATAAACGACCGAGAGGCCGGCCCTCAAGCTGGACCGGCCTCTCCTTTTGCGCAGCGTCCATTTTGCTCGCCTTCCCGCTTCAACGCCGCTGTTGCCCACACGGTTTCCCACGCCGAGCCCACACCTGCCGGTACTTGGCGCAGGCCCCTTTCCCACACCCATCGTGGGAAACGTGTTGCTTTTCTGAACGAGGCGCTCCTGGCCGCATGTGACGCGGAGTGACACACCTGTGGTTGAAAACTTGCCGGCCGGAGAAGTTTGAGAAAGACGTCCGATGTGACTTTTAAAAGACCTCTTGACAGAGTCGTCTCGTGACAGTATGGTTGTGTCATGGTTGAGCAGAGACGTCCTACTTTCGCGCTTGAGATGGGTGAGGTGTCACTGAAGGCGCCTGAGACGCCCCTGTACCTCACACTGGCCGTGCAGGTGCTGGACGCCCGCCGCAAGGAGCTGGAGGACGAGGGCCCAATGCAGCCGGCGCCCGCCCCTCCTTCGCCTGCGCCGTCCGATGCGGCGGTTGCGGTCGCGGACGCTCCGGAGGCCATCGAAACCGCCCCTGAAGAGGCGATGAGCGGTGCCCAGGTCGGCTCGGAGCCTGAAACGCCCGCTATAGACGCGTTTGAAGCTGGAGAGGCCGTTCCCGAGTCCGGGCCGGAGGCCGTCGAGGCCGCTGAGGCTGTCCCTGCAGCCGCGCCTGAGCCGGCAGTCGTCGAGGAGGAGCCCGTCGCGGCGCTGCCTGCCCCCATCCCCCCTGCGCCCGCACAGGCCGGACGCCGGGCGCGGTGGTTCCGGGGGCAGTTCCCGCGCGTGATCTTCGAGGATGGTTCATCGCGGGTGATGCAGTCGCTGGACGAACTGAAGGACTTGCTCCGGTCGCGTGGCCTGCAGCCGCACCCTCGTGGAGACGCGTCGATGCTGCTCTGGCAGGTGCGCAACCGGCTGGGGCTCTCCGTCGACCAAGTGAACGCCTAGGCGCCTGCCCCCTCGTCATACCGGCGAATGGTCCCCCCGTACCCCGATACGGGGCCGGTATCCAGAAACCCTCGCACCCAACTGCCTTCGCGCTTATGGGCTCCCTCATCGTCGCCCCTGCGTAGGCAGGGGCCCCGACAAACGCGACACCCTGCCATCCCGTTCGTCCTGAGCTCCGTCGAAGGACGCCCCACACCACTCGTCGTTCCTGCGGAGGCGGAGCCTGCCCCGGCGCAGGCCGGGGAACCCAGAGGTGCGGGGCGGTGGGGGGATCTCTCGTAGGGGCGACCCTTGTGGTCGCCCTCCGTTCGTCCTGAGCTCCGTCGAGGATGAACGGCGGATCTCGCAGCCCCTACAGCTGGTCCTTCACGTTCTGCGCCAGCGCGCGCGTCATCCCCGGCACGGCCGACAGCTCCTCGAGCGACGCCTCGCGCACGCCCTGCACGCTCCCGAACCGCTGGATGAGCATCCGCCGCCGCTTCGGGCCGATTCCCTGTACGCTGTCCAGTCCCGAGCGCGTCTGCCGCTTCGATCGGAGCCGCTGGTGGTAGGTCACCGCGAACCGGTGGGCCTCGTCCCGAACGCGCTGCATGAGGAAGAGCCCCTGCGAGTTGCGCGGCAGCGCCGTCGGTTCCGGGCTGTGCGGCACGAACAGCTCCTCTTCGCGCTTCGCCAGCGATGCCAGCGGCACGACGTCTGTGGAGAGGCCCATCTCAAGGAAGACGCCGTGCACCGCCGATAGCTGCCCCTTGCCGCCGTCGATGAGCACCAGGTCCGGCACGTTCTCCCACGCCTTGCCCTCGGGCGCCTGCTCTTCCGCGTCTCCAACGCCTTCAGCCGCTTCGAGCGCTTCCACCGCCTCTTGCAGCGCGGAGGCCATCCGCCCGAACCGCCGCCGCAGCATCTCGCGCATGCTGGCGAAGTCGTCGTTGCCTTCCACCGTCTTGATCTTGAAGCGGCGGTAGTGCTCCTTCCGCGGCGCGCCGTTCTGGAATACCACCATGCTGCCGACGGAGTCCGAGCCCTGGATATGCGAGATGTCGTAGCACTCGATGCGCTTGGGCATACGCGGCAGGCTGAGCGCCTCCTGCACCTCGGACATCGCGCCCTCGAGCGCGCCCTGCCCGGCCAGCCGCTGCGCCCGCGACATGCTGAGCCCCTGCGCGGCGTTGTCCGCCACCATCGACACCAGCCGCCGCTTCTCGCCGCGCACGGGCACCTGGAGTTGCACGTTCGTCCCCCGGCGGCCGGTGAGCCACTCGGTCAGCAGCGGCGTGTCGTCCGCCGGGTGCTGTAGTAGGATGACGGGCGGTACGTAGGACGCCCGGTCGTAGAACTGCTGGACGAAGGTGGCCAGCACGCGGCCCTCCTCCTCGTCCTGCACGCCGTCCATGATGAAGTGGTCGCGGCCGACCAGCTTGCCCTTCCGGATAAAGAAGGCCTCCACCCACGCCTCGTTGCGCTCCTGCGCCATCGCGATGACGTCGATGTCCTGCCCCCGCAGCGATACGACCTTCTGGTCCTCGCCGACGCGCTCGATGGCCTGCACCTGGTCGCGCAGCCGCGCCGCCCGCTCGAACTCCAGCTTCTCCGCCGCCTCCAGCATGCGCCGGTTGAGCTGCCGCACGACGTCGGTCGTCTTGCCCTCCAGGAACATGAGCACCTGCTCGATGACCTCCATGTAGTCGTTCCGGTCCGCATAGCCCACGCACGGCGCGACGCACCGGTGGATGTAGTACTCCAGGCAGGGCCGCGGGTCCGTGCCGGTGATCGTCTTGGTGCACGAACGGTACGGGAAGAGCTTCTTCAGCAGCGCCAGCGTCTTCCGCACGGATCCTGCACTCGCGAACGGGCCGAAGTAGCGCGCGCCGTCGTTCTGGACGCGGCGGGTGAAGTAGACCTGCGGGAAATCCTCCGATGGGTCGATCTTGATGTACGGGTAGGTCTTGTCGTCCCGCAGCCGCGTGTTGAATGCCGGGCGGTGCCGCTTGATGAGCGTGTTCTCGAGGATCAGCGCCTCGCTCTCCGAGTCCGTGACCACGAACTCGAAGTCCTTGGCCTGCTGCACCATGCGCCGGATCTTCGGCGCCAGCCCGAACGGCGTCCCGAAGTACGACCGGACCCGGTTGCGCAGGTTGGCGGCCTTGCCCACGTAGATGAACTGGCTGGAGGCGTTCTTGAAGAGGTAGACGCCCGGGCGTGCGGGGACGGAGGCCAGGCGCTCGCGCATGGGGCCGTTCGCGAGGGTGGGCATCTCCATTGGCTCTACCATGAGGCTATTCTACGCCATGAATCGCCCTGACGCCCTTGGAGCGGGAGACTGTCGAAGTTCTTGAGAGCGCCGCGCCTAGCCCCTGAGCAACGTCGTCAGCACGACCAGCAGCACGGCGATGCCCCCCGCATACAACGTGATGCGTATGAGTTCCTTCTTCAGCAGCGGGTCGCCGCGCAGGGTCATGCCGGACACCGTCGTCCCCGGTGGCTGCGGCGCCGGAGCGCGAGTGCGGGCGGGCGCGGCTGCGGTAGCGATGACTTGCGGTGTCGCGGCTTCTGAAGCTGTCGCTTCGCTTGCCTCGGCAGGCGCGGCTGCCGGGGCCGGCGCCACCGACTGCGCGGCTGCCGTCGGCTGCGCCCGCGTGCTGCTGCGCTTGCGGTTGCGGTGTCCTCTGTGTCCTGTCGCTCCCCTGGAACTGCGGGGCATGGGAACCTCCGTTGCGGGACGATCGCGAGAGCGTCCGGCTGAGTTGGTGTGTCCGTGATGGAAACGCTAGTCGGTCAGGGATGGGAACGCGTGCGCCACCAGCTTGGCCGCTCGTTCTATACCAAGGGTACCAGGGTTCACCATCATATGGTACAGGTGCGGGTCGTCCGGGTGTGCCTTGAAGTGGCGGCGGTAGAAGCTGATGCGCGCCCGCTCCTCCATCATAACGTACCGCTCCGCGTCCTCGCGGTCGATGCCGTTGCGGAACATGGCCGTGTGGATGCGGAACTCGATCGGCGCCACGACGCCGACGTGGAACGCCCCCGGCACGTCCTTCAGCACCATGTTGCCGCCGCGCCCCATGATGACGACGTTGTCCTCCTTGGCCAGGTCGTGCATGACGTCGCTCAGCACTTGGAAGAACTGCAGGTCGTTGATCTCCCTGCCGCCTGTTGAAGCGCTCCCCTCCTCGTCCTCGCCCTCCGGGTACGGACGGGCCAGCAACGTGTCGACGCCCGTGCCGAAGAACGGGTCGCCTCCGTTGCCGGAGTAGGCGGAGCGCTCGAAGGCCGTCTGGACCAGGCGCGTCAGTCGGCTGCCGAGCGACTGGTCCTGCTCTTCCTTCTCCTCCAGCGCCGCAACGGGCGCCCCGACGCGCTTGGCAGCCTCGGCAAGGAGAATGCGGTCTACATAATCGATGCCGAGGGTCTGGGCCACCTGCTGCCCAACCTCACGGGCGGCGCCGCCGAGCTGTCCGTTCAGCGTGATAACGGTCATCGTCCGCCTCCTTTGCGGGGGTTGAGGCTCCCGCTTTTATGAGAACGACGTTGGAGGCCGTTCGCCCTGAGGGAAATCGAAGGGTGAACGGCCTGCCGTTCCGCCCCGTCCATCGCCTTGAGCCGCTCGATGTTGTCGCGCTCCGAGTCGTCCGGCTTCCCGGCGAACCACGCGTCGAGGATCTCCTGCGCGACCGCGATGGAGACGCCGCGGAGGCTCATCGCGAGGATGTTGGCGTCGTTCCAGCGTCGCGCGCCGTCTGCGGTGGCGGCGTCGGCGCACAGGGCGGCTCGGGCGCCGGGCACCTTGTTTGCTGCCATGCTAACGCCTGTGCCCGTCCAGCAAAAGAGGATGCCCTGCGGGACCTCGCCGGACGCGACGCGCGTGGCTACGGCGTGCGCCACCACGGGCCAGTTGCCGTCTTGGTCGGGAACGAGGGCGCCGTACAGCTCGGTCGTCATGCCGCGGGCTGTCAGGTCGGCGACCACGGCGTCGGTCAGCTCCGTCCGCTCGTCGCTCCCTACGGCGATACGCAATTCAGCCATCTCGCTCGGGTCCCTCGCCTCGATCATTGTGCCCTGGTCTGCTCCACCGTGGGCGGAAGCGATGGGTGTCGGCTATCTGCCCCGGGGATGGGCCTCCTCGAACTGCTCCCGCAGGTGTTCGTCCGTGAGGTGGGTATAGATCTGCGTGCTCGCGATGCTGGCATGGCCCAGGAACTCCTGCACCTGCCGCAGCGACGCGCCGCCACGCAGCATGTGCGTCGCGAAGCTGTGCCGCAGCGTGTGCGGCGTCACCGGCGTGGTGATGCCGGCCTTCTTCGCGTACCCCTTGAGGATGAGCCAGAACCCCTGCCGGGTGAGCTGCTCGCCGCGCCGGTTGAGGAACAGCGCCTGCTCCCTCGGGTTCCCGTTCAGGAACGAGTCGCGTGCGTCCTCGATGTAGAAATCGACGGCGTCCAGCGCCTGCTCGTGGAAGGGGATCAGCCGCTCCTTGTTGCCTTTGCCGATGCACCGGACGAATCCGCCGCTCAGGTTGACGTCGCCCACCTTCAGCGACACGAGCTCCGACACCCGCATGCCCGTCGCGTACAGCAGCTCCAGCATCGCCTTGTCGCGCCGCGACTCCGGCGTGTCGACGGCCATCGGCGCCTCGAGCAGCCGCGTCACCTCGTCCTCGGTCAGCGCGTTCGGCAGGCTGCGCCCTACCTTGGGCGAGCTCAGCTCGACGGCGGGGCTGTCCTCCACGACGCGGTCGTCGACGAGGAAGGCGAAGAAGGAGCGCACGGCGGCCGTCTTGCGCGCCCGCGTCGTCTCCGAGTACCCGCGCTCCTGCAGCAGCAGCACGTACTCGGCCAGCGCGTTGGACGACACGTTGCGCCAGTCCGAGACTCCCTTGGATTCCAGGTGCGTGTGCAGGGAATAGAGGTCGTTCCGGTAGGCCATGATGGTGTTGCCGGAGAAGCCGCGTTCCACGGCGAGGTGGTTCAGGTAGGTGTCGATGTTCTGCTTCATACAGTCCTCTTATCGAAAGCACGCTCAGGCGAGCGCCTCTAGTAGTCCCCCCGGAGCACTTTGAGGCAACATAATCCAATCGCGCATATTCTACAATAAGCATTCCAGATGTCCATACTTGGGCCGCGTTTCGGAATAGTTGAGACTGGCATTCACTTGGAGCACGGGCCTTCACGCTCCCCACCCCTGAACCCTCATACCGGCGCATGCCGGTATCCAGAAACTCAGCGCCTAACGACATCCGCATACCCGGACTCCCTCCGATTGCCCTGAGCATGTCGAAGGGTCCTGCGCAGGCAGAGCCTGTCCCCGCGCAGGCAGGAACCCAGAGGGGCGGGGTAGGGCGGGGTGTCCCCGCCCCCCTGCCACCACCCCCTCGCGCGAACCCCGTCCCTCTCGCTACCCTCACCCCATGCACCGCCACTACAACTCCACAACCGCCCCGCGAAGGGCCGGGATTCGCTTCCCCTCGGTGAATATTCGTCTTGTATCTGCAACGTGCCAACTCCCCTACAAAGCGAACAGCAAGACGAATCCCCGCAGCTACCCCCACCCCCTCATACCGGCGCATGGTCCCCCCGTACCCCGATGCGGGGCCGGTATCCAGAAACCCCGCGTCCAACGGCAGTCGCATACCCGGCCCCCTCCGATTGCCCTGAGCTTGTCGAAGGGTCCTGCGCAGGCAGGGGCCCCGACGCTCACCGCGCGCCCCTTTCCTTCGCCCTGACACCGCTCCCTTGCGCCCACGCCGTCCCCCTCGCTACCTTCCCCTCATGGACATCGCACGCACATCCCGCCACCTGACCCATCCATTAATCGTGGGCGACAGGGGGAGTTGTTCCCCCCCGATGAAAAATTTTTCGTGTTGTATCTGCAACGTGCCAACTCAGCTTCAACACGAAAAACAAAACAATTCCCCGCAGCTACGCCCGCACGCGGAAACAATTCGGCCCGGCGCGGGGTATCCCTTCGAGGGGCGGCGGGGTCGTCCCCGTAGGGGAAACCCTCGTGGTTGCCCTCCCCTTCCCGCGAAGCGTCAAGCGAGCAGGGGGCAATCTTGCCGCCTCCTCCGCGCGCATGCTAGGATAATTCGGCTTTTCCCTACGGCACACCCTTGAGGACAACGAGCGTACGCCTGTGGAACAAAGGCAAGCGTCCCGGCTTGAGCAACTTGAAGAACTCCGCGCCCAGAGCCTTCTGGGCGGCGGCGAGCGGCGCATCGCTCAGCAGCACGAGAAGGGCAAGCTCACCGCCCGCGAGCGCTTGGCCCTTCTCGTCGACCCCGGCTCCTTCCAGGAGCTCGACAGCTTCGCGACGCACCGCGCGACGGAGTTCGGCCTCGCCGACCAGAAGGTGCTCGGCGACGCCGTCGTGACCGGCTACGGTCGCGTCAACGGCCGTCAGGTCTTCGCCTTCGCGCAGGACTTCACCGTCATGGGCGGCTCCCTGTCGGAGGTCGTCGCGGAGAAGATCTGCAAGATCATGGACCTCGCCATGAAGGTGGGCGCCCCCGTCGTCGGCATCGAGGACTCCGGCGGCGCGCGCATCCAGGAGGGCGTCTCCAGCCTCAAGGGCTACGGCGACATCTTCCTGCTCAACACGCTCGCGTCCGGCGTCGTGCCCCAGGTCTCCGTCATCATGGGCCCCTGCGCGGGCGGCGCCGTCTACTCCCCCGCCATCACCGACTTCATCTTCATGACCGAGGGCACCGGCCAGATGTACATAACCGGCCCCGACGTCATCAAGGCCGTGACCGGCGAGGAGGTCACCCACGAGGAGCTCGGCGGCGCCCACGCGCACACCGGCATCAGCGGCGTCGCCCACTTCGCCTACGACAGCGACGAGGAATGCCTGGCGCAGGTGCGTCGCCTCCTCGAGTTCCTGCCGTCCAGCAACGCCGAGGACCCGCCACGCCGCGACACCGGCGACGACCCCAACCGGCTGTGCGAGACCCTCCGCAGCATCGTCCCCGACGGCGAGAACCAGCCCTACGACATGAAGGACGTCATCGATGCCGTGGTGGACGGCGGCGACTTCCTGGAGGTCCAGCCCAACAACGCGCAGAACATCGTCGTGGGCTTTGGGCGCATGGACGGCTACACGGTCGGCATCGTCGGACAGCAGCCCGCGTACCTCGCCGGGTCCCTCGACATCGGCGCGTCGCTGAAGGCAGCGCGGTTCGTGCGCTTCTGCGACGCCTTCAACGTGCCCATCCTCACCTTCATCGACGTCCCCGGCTTCCTGCCGGGCACGGAGCAGGAGTACGGCGGCATCATCAAGCACGGCGCCAAGCTCATCTACGCCTACGCCGAGGCCACCGTGCCCAAGGTGAGCGTACTGACCCGCAAGGCCTACGGCGGCGGCTACATCGTCATGGGGAGCAAGCACCTCCGCACCGACGTGAACTACGCGTGGCCGTCGGCGGAGATCGCCGTCATGGGCCCCTCGGGCGCCGTCAACGTCATCCACCGCGAGGCCATCCGCAACGCCGACGACCCTGACGCCGAGCGCGCCCGCCTCGTGCAGGAGTACCGCGACCTGACCGCCAACCCCTACGTCGCGGCCTCCCGCGGCTTCATCGACGACGTCATCGACCCCGCGGAGACGCGCATGCGCGTGATCCGCTCCTTTGACATGCTGCGGGACAAGCGCGACAACCTGCCGCCCAAGAAGCACGGGAACATCCCGCTGTGAGCCCGGAGCAGCAGGACGCGCGCACCTTCGACGTCGTTGTGGACGGCGTCGAGCTGTCCGTCACCGTCACGGAGGCCGAGTCCGCCGATCCCGGTGCCGCGCAGGTCACCGTCGATGGCCGCTCCTTCAGCGTGCAGGTCTCGCCGTCGGGCCAACCCTCCGTTCGCCCTGAGCCCGTCGAAGGGCCGTCGGAACCGCCCGCCCCCGTTCACCCTGAGCCTGTCGAAGGGCCCCGGCCCCAGCCCGCGCCGCGGCCCGCAGCCCAACCGGCATCCGCCGCTCGCCCTGAGCCTGTCGAAGGGCGAGCGCAGGCCGCGCCCGGCGAGCGTCTCCTGACCGCGCCGATGCCCGGCACCGTCGTGCGCTATACTGTTTCGGAATCACAGCGCGTCGCCGCGGGCGAGACGGTCGTCGTGCTGGAAGCGATGAAGATGGAGAACACTCTCCCTGCGCCCGTCGCCGGCGTCGTCAAGAGCCTGCCCCAGCAGGCCGGCGCCCGCGTCGGCCGGGGCGACGTCCTCGCCGTCATCGCAACGGAGTAGACCCCTCACGTCATTCCCGCGAAAGCGGGAATCCAGAGGGGCGGCGGTAGGGGCAACCCTTGTGGTTGCCCGCCCGTTCGCCCTGAGTCTGTCGAAGGGTTGAACGGACGGAGGAGCGCAAAGGTAAGTGAAAGAGCGCGGGCGCACGCGAAAACGCGGCCCCGCAAGGAGGAGAGGGATGGTAGACACCCAGGCAATTGAGGCAGCAAAGGAGCACTTTGGCGTCGTGCTGGAGCAGCAGCTCGAGCGCGTGGCGCGGCTGAAGTCGGCGGAACCGGCCACCGACTTCTCCTCCGTGCCCACGATCAAGGTTGGCGTCATGGGCGGCGACGGCATCGGCCCCTACATCGCGGCCGAGGCCCAGCGCGTGCTGGAGTACCTGCTCCGCGACGAGGTGACCTCCGGCAAGGTCGAGTTCAGCATCATCGAGGGGCTGACCATCGAGAACCGCGCCGCGCACCTGAAGTCCATTCCGGACGACGTGCTGGCCGACATCAAGCAGCACCACGTCACGCTGAAGGGCCCGACCCACACCCCCGAGCAGGGCGATGGCTGGCCCAACCTGGAGAGCGCCAACGTGGCCATGCGCAAGGAGCTGGACCTCTTTGCCAACGTGCGCCCCGTGCGCATCCCCGCCGAGGGCATCGACTGGACCTTCTTCCGTGAGAACACGGAGGACATGTACGCCGTCGGTAGCCAGGGCATCAACGTCGACAGCGACCTCGCCATCGACTTCCGCGTGATCACGCGCCCCGGCTCCCAGCGCATCATCGAGGCCGCGTTTGAGTACGCCAAGCGCACCGGCAAGACGCGCGTCACCGCCGTCACCAAGGCCAACGTCGTCAAGACGACCGACGGCAACTTCCTGAACCTTGCGCAGGACATCGCCAAGAACTACCCGGGCATCGAGATGGACGCTTGGTACATCGACATCATGACCGCCAAGCTGCTGGACCCGGCGCGCCGCAACGAGTTCCAGGTGCTGGTCATGCCCAACCTGTACGGCGACATCCTCACGGACGAGGCCGGCCAGATCCAGGGCGGCGTCGGCACCGCGGGCAGCGCCAACATCGGCAACCGCAGCGCCATGTTCGAGGCCATCCACGGCAGCGCGCCCCGCATGGTGCAGGAGAACCGCGCCCAGTACGCAGACCCCAGCTCCATGCTTCGCGCGGGCGCCATGCTCATGGAGCACATCGGCTACCCCGACCTGGGTCAGCGGCTGCACCAGGCGCTGGACATCTGCGGCCAGTACGAGCGCGAGGTCGTCATGACCGGCCGCAGCACCGGCGCCACCGGCGCGGAGTTCGGCGACTACATCATGTCGACGGTCGAGGACGCCAACGTCGGCCAGCGCTGGCAGGCATACGTCAACGCCGGCTAGCCGACCTGACACCCCTTCCCCCTTGATGGGAAAGGTTAGGATGGGGCCGATTGCCCTGAGCTTGTCGAAGGGTCCTGCGAAGGCAGGAACCCAGAGGGGCCGGGTGGCGCGGGGAGTTCTTCCCCCTTTACGGGGAAAGGCTAGGATGGGGGCCGATTGCCCTGAGCTTGTCGAAGGGTCCCGCGAAAGCGGGAATCCAGGGGGCTTGAGGCGAACGGGCCACACAAAACACACGGAAGGAAACAGGCACATATGGCACGTAAGAAGGTAACAGTCGTCGGCGCGGGCAACGTGGGCGCCACCACAGCGCAGCGCATATTCGACCGCGGGTACGCCGACGTCGTGCTCGTGGACATCGTTGAGGGCCTGCCGCAGGGCAAGGCGCTGGACATGCTGGAGTCGGGCCCCGTCATCGGCTCGGACGCCTCCATCGTCGGCACCAACGACTACGCGGACACGGCGGGCTCGGACCTGACGGTCATCACGTCCGGCATCGCCCGCAAGCCCGGCATGAGCCGCGATGACCTCCTCTACACCAACATGGACATCGTCGGCAGCGTCGTGCAGCAGGTCGTCGACAACTCACCCGGCGGCATCGTCATCACCGTGACCAACCCGCTGGACGCGATGACCCAGCACGCGCTCGACGTCACCGGCATGCCCCGCGAGCGCCTGTTCGGCATGGCAGGCATCCTGGACACGGCCCGCTTCCGCAGCTTCCTCGCGGCGGAGCTGAACGTCTCTGTCCAGGACGTGCACGCCTACGTCCTCGGCGGCCACGGCGATACGATGGTGCCCCTCGTCGGCCCGACCAACATCGGCGGCATCCCCGTGTCCGAGCTCATCCCCAGGGACCGCCTGGAAGAGATCGTGCAGCGCACCCGCGACGGCGGCGGCGAGATCGTCTCGCTGCTCAAGACCGGCAGCGCCTTCTACGCCCCCGCCGCTGCGGTCGCCCAGATGGTCGAGGCCGTCCTCTTCGACCGCAAGCAGATCGTCCCCTGCTGCGTGAAGCTCCAGGGCGAGTACGGCATCGAGGGGTTGTGCGTGGGCGTGCCGGTCAAGCTCGGCGCCGACGGTGTCGAGGAGGTCATCACGCTCAACCTCACGGACGACGAGTCGGCCGCGCTCCAGCGCTCCGCCGACGCCGTCCGCGAGCTGGTCGACGTGATGGCAAACAGGCAAAACTAGAAGAAAGGACCGTTACCGGGAGAGAGACCCATGACTACGAGAAGCGTTGAAGAACTGGAAACCAGGATTCAGGCCGCCGCGGACGAGCTGGAGGAGCTTGAGAGCGCCAACGACGTGAAGCGGTGGTGGAACCGCCACTACTACGCGCTGGGCCACAAGCGCCTGGGCCGCCTCCTGCTCGGCCAGTCCGTCGACCGGCTCTTGGAGCGCGCCTCCGCCGGCCGCGGCGACGACTAGCCGCAACAGCACGCGAACACGAACGCCGCTTGTGCCCGTTGGGACGGGCACATGGAGATTCCTAGACCTTGAAGGGTGCGTTTCTATGTCCAGTGAAAAACAGGCCCAACCCGAGGACGAACAGGAGCGACTCGAGCGTGAAACGAGAGAAACTTGGGAGCGTTCGAAGGGTGGGTTCCTAACATACGCCGAACTCTCAGGAGAACCTCATTCCACGTTTAGAGAGGTCGTTGAAGGTCAGGTAAACTTTGCTCGCGTAACCTATCAGAAGGATAGAGCATACACCGAACTAGATGACGCCTCCGTACGCTGGGATCGACTGGGACCCACAGCAGCTGAGGCTCTTCTCAGCTTGTTGAACAGTGAACCTAAGGAACAGGAAGTCCACAAGTTTCTGGAAAGGAATCCTAGCTTTCTTGTCCAGACCCTAACTGGCGGCCACGGGCGGTATCAGCTTTCCAAGCCAAAACTAGGCTCAGAATATGTCCCAGATTTTCTTATAGCTGATATGAGTTCCATTGGAATTGAATGGCATGCAGTCGAGATAGAATCGCCAACAGCTCCAGTGGAACGGAAAGACGGACTAGCAACACAAGAACTGAATCACGCAATTGGTCAGATTCGAGACTGGCGAACGTGGATACGGAACAACCTTGACTACGCTAGACGACGTAAAGCGGATGGCGGACTTGGCCTTGTCGGGATCGACTCTACACTCCCGGGTCTTGTCCTAATCGGCCGTCGCCAAGAGAACAGTGAGAGATTCAACGAGTTCAGGCGCCAAATGATTGACAGGGAGAAAATCATCATACATAGCTATGATTGGCTTGTAGATGTTGCAGTCGAGAATTACAGCGGGAGACTAGAGAACGAAATCCGTGGGGAAGATTGAATAGTTCTAGGCTTGGGAATCCCCTACGACATTGACTTGTTTGCCATTAGTCCCCACTGGATTGCGAATCCTCCATGCACCCTCCGTTCGCCCTGAGCCCGTCGAAGGGCGTATGCCGAACGAGGACGCCCTAGCTCACCCCCGGCCGCCGCCCCACCCACGGGTGCGCCGCCTCCAGCGCCGCCGACGCCCTCAGCAGCGTCGCCTCGTCCGCGTGACGCGCGACAAGCTGCACCCCGATGGGCAGCCCGCCGCTGGAGAAACCGTACGGCACGCTGGCCGCCGGTTGGCCGGTCATGTTGAACAGGTAGCAGAAGGGCGTGAACCCCCATCGCGCCTCGACACGCTGCCCGTCGATGGTGTCCGGCCAGCCTTCGATGGGGAAGGCGGGCACCGCGTTCACCGGACTGATGAGCAGGTCGTGCTCGCGGAAGACGCCGCGCATCACGCCGTTGAACCGCTCCATCTCCCGCAGGGCGCGGGAAAGGTCCGCCACGGTCCACGCCGCCGCCAGTTCCAGGTACTCGCGCATGGTGTCCATCAGCAGCTCCGCGTCCGTGTCCAGCAGGTGGCCCATATTGGCCGACATGTCGCTGACGAAGATAGTGCGGAAGCTCTCCCGCAGCGTCAGCCCGTCCACGTCCGGGTCGATCTCGTCGACCTCCGCGCCCAGGTCCGCGAGCAGCCGCGCGGCGTCGCGCACGACCTCCCGCACCTCCGGGTCGACCGGCATCCGCCCGATGCTCGGCGCGTAGACCACCCGAAGCCCCTTCACGCCGTCGCCCAGCCCGTCGAGGAAGTCCGGTGGCTCTTCGAGTATGGACATGGGGTTGTCCGGGTTGGGCCCCGCCATCACGTTGAGCAGCATCGCCGCGTCGGCCACGTCGCGCGACAGCGGCCCCGTGACGCCGAAGACGTTCCATCCGCCGTAGCCGCCGTAGCTGCTGGGCACGCGCCCCCGCGACGGCTTCAGGCCGTACACGCCGCAGAAGTTGGCCGGCACCCGGATGGAGCCTCCACCGTCGCTCCCCTGCGCAATTGGCGACAGCCCCGCTGCCACCGCCGCTGCCGAGCCGCCGCTCGACCCGCCCGGCGTGCGCGACGTGTCCCACGGGTTGCGCCCTGGCTCGCCCAACAGGTTCTCCGTCGTGCCCCGGTGCCCGAACTCCGGCGTGTTCGTCTTGCCGATGACGATGCCGCCCGCGGCCTTTATGCGGGCGACCACGATGTCGTCCGCGTCCGGCACGTCGTCCTTGTAGATGAGCGACCCTCGCGTCGTGCGCACCCCCGCCGTGCGGCTCAAGTCCTTGATGGGCACAGGGATGCCGTGGAGCGGGCCCCGTTCCTCGCCGCGCAGCGTCTCCTCCTCCGCGCGCTTGGCGTCAGCGATGGCCTCGTCGGCGCACACTGTCAGGAAGGCGTTGAGCTGCGGGTTCAGCGCCTCGATGCGCTCCAGGAAGTGACCAACGACCTCGACGGGAGAGACCTGCTTGTCGGCGATCCACTGCCGGAGTTGCCGCGCGGTCGCAAAAGTGATGTCCAGGTTGCTCACAAGGGTGCCTCCGAGGGGCTAGGCTTGGGGACGCCCCCATCCTAACCTTCCCCCGTCGGTGGGGGAAGGGACACCGTCATCTGCGTTGACGCTGCTTCGCCCCTCTGCTACCTTGAAATAGCTACAGAACACCTTGGGCCGCACTGCACGAGACCTCGCGTCAGCCGTCCCCAGCAGCACGGTTTGCATGCGTGGCGCTATGCCGGCAGCCCCCGGCAGAGGAGCAGCGTTGGACTTCACAAGCGCATTGCGCCACGTCCTGAGCCTCGCCGACGCCGAGCGCATGGTCGCGCCCCCCGGCGGCAGGCCCCGCTACGACCTGCGCCGCATGTACTCGCTGTTGCGCCTGCTCGGCGACCCGCATGCCGCCGTCCCGTCAGTCCACGTCACCGGCACCAAGGGCAAGGGCAGCACCTCCGCCATGGTCTCCTCCATCCTCCGCGCCAGCGGCTACACCGTCGGGCTGTACACGTCGCCGCACCTGCATACGATGCGGGAGCGCATACAGGTCAACTGCGAGCCCCTCTCGGAGGAGGCGTTCGCTGAGGCCGTCGAGGCCGTCTGGCCCGCCGTGACGGAGATGAGCGCCGAGGGCGTCACCACCTTCGAGACGCTGACGGCGATGGCGTTTCAGTGGTTCGCCGCGCAACGGCTCGACTGGCAGGTGCTCGAAGTCGGCATGGGCGGCACCCTCGACGCGACCAACACCGTCGAGCCCCCGCAGGTCTGCGTCATCACCTCCATCAGCCTTGACCACACGCAGATCCTTGGCGACACCGTCGAGGCCATAGCGCGCGATAAGGCGGGCATCATCAAGCCCGGCGCAACCGTCGTGACGGCCCCGCAGCCGCCGGGCGTGATCGCGGAGATTCAGGAGGCGTGCAAGCGAACAGGCGCGGAACTCGTGCAGACCGCCGAGCGCTACGCGTGGACTGCCACCGGCTTCGACCTGCGCGGTCAGTCCTTCCATGTCAGCGGCCCCAGCGGCGCGTTCGACGGCTGGCTCCCGCTCCTGGGCGAGCACCAGGTCGAGAACGCCGTCTGCGCCATCGCAGTCGCGGAGGCGCTGGCCGCCCGCGGCGCGAACGTGACGCGCGAGTCCACGCTGCGGGGCCTCGCCGAAGTGCACTGGCCCGCGAGACTCGAGGTGCTCGCCCACGACCCCCTCGTCGTTGCTGACGGCGCCCACAACCCCTACTCGGCCGAGAAGCTGGTCGAGGCGGTCGAGCGCTACCTGCTCCCGCGGCGCCGCGTGCTCCTGTTCGGCGCGTCGATGGGCCACGACCTGCGGGGTATCGTGCAAGCCCTCGCCGCGCTGGAGCCGGAGGCCGTCGTCGTGACGGAGTCGCGGCACCCCCGCGCGGTGGCCATGGATCAGCTCATGCAGGAGTTCCGCGACGCCGGGATGCCCGTACAATGGGGTGGAAGCGTCGCGGAGGGCTTCGCGGCGGCCAAGGAGCTCGCCGGGCCTGACGGCCTCGTGCTGGCGACGGGGTCGCTGTTCACGGCGGTGGAGGTGCGGGAGGTCCTCTTCGACATCCCGCCCGAGGAGTATCCTGAGTTCCAGGACGTTCGATTTTCATCACGGGTGAGGTAAACGGTGTCAGAGCGAAAGCGAGTTGTCATAACTGGTATGGGGATCATCAGTCCCCTGGGCGAGACGGTGGAGGAGTACTGGGACGCCCTGGTGCACGGACGGTCGGGCATCGGGCCGATGACGTTGGCCGACCCCACCGGGTTCCCCTGCCGCATCGCTGGCGAGGTCCCCGGCTTCGACCCGGCGGTCTACATCGACTCGAAAGAGGCGCGGCGCATGGCGCGCTTCTCGCAGATGGCCGTCGCCTCCGCCGTGCGCGCGATGGCGCATTCCGGCCTCAACGAGTCGAACTTTGACCCCGACGAGGCCGGCGTCCTGCTCGGCAACGGCAACGGCGGCATGCCCGTCACCCAGGAGCAGGCCAAGGTGCTGTTTGAGCGCGGCGGAATGAAGGAGTCGCCCTTTTTCATCCCCATGATCCTGCCCAACATGGCGGCGGCTCAGGTCAGCCGCGTCCTCGGCCTCAAGGGCTACACGAACACCGTCATCACGGCGTGCGCCGCCGGGACCCAGGCCATCGGTGAGGCCGCCGAGGTCATCCGCAGGGGCGCGGCCAGGATCGTCCTCAGCGGCGGCACGGAGGCCGGCATCTGTGAGCTCGCGCTGGGCGGGTTCAGCGTCATCAAGGCCCTCTCGTCCAACAACGAGGACCCGGCCAGGGCCAGCCGCCCCTTTGAGGCCAACCGTGACGGCTTTGTGCCTGGCGAGGGCGCGGCTACCCTCGTGCTGGAGGACCTGGAGCACGCCCTGGGCCGCGGCGCGAACATCATCGCTGAAGTCTCCGGCTACGGCGTGTCCTCCGACGCCTTCCACCCGGTGCACCCGGACGACAACGGCGACGGCGCAGCCCGGGCGATGCGCTGGGCGCTGGCCGACGCAGGCGTGTCGCCCGAGGAGATCGACTACATCAACGCCCACGGCACGTCCACGCCCCTGAACGACGCTGTAGAGACGCTGGCCATCAAGCAGGTGTTCGGCGACGCGGCGTACAACGTGCCCATCAGCTCGACTAAGTCCATGATCGGGCACGCGCTGGGTGCGGCGGGCGCGGTTGAAGCCGTGGCGGCGGTGAAGTCAATCGAGTCCGGCATCATCCACCCGACGATCAACTACGAGGAGCCGGACCCGGCCTGCGATCTGGACTATGTGCCGAACACGGCGCGGGAAGCGGACGTGCGGACGGTGCTCTCCAACAGCTTCGGCTTCGGCGGCCAGAACGCCTGCCTCGTCTTCCGCCGCTTTGAGGAGTAGCAATACCTCCCTCATACCGGCGGATGCCGGTATCCAGAGAGGTGAGGGAAAAGGGACGCAACTCCTCCGTTCGTCCTGAGGGAAATCGAAGGACGAACGGGGGCGTGACAGGGCCTCCGCCCCCCTACAGCGCCGTAAACTCGGCCGGGATCATCCCCCCAAGCTGCGCGTCGACGGCCATCGTGTGGCTGCACGTCCGGTGCGTCGCGAAGAAAGAGCACTCGCAGTTCCAGGTGCCGCTGTCATACGTGAGGGTGTGGTCGGAATGGTCGCCTCGAAAGAGGACCGTGAACTTCAGGAGTGAGACACGCCCGGGGTCCTGGGCGTACCGCTTGGCTTTCTCTATCTTGCCAATCAGTCCAGAGTTCATGGTCCCTCCCAATTGCAGATTGCTCAGTGGGCTATTCTAGAGAAGGGTCAGGATGAGGTCAACGCGGGTTTGGAGCGGTTTTGGTGTCGAAACCCACAGATGGGAAAGGGTGCGATGTCGATTGCTAACCTTGACAGTAGCGACGATTGTGATATGATCAGAGTGCGTCTAGGTAGAGTCGCTAAGCGTCTCGTCTCGTGGCTATATGCCTCGATCCTAGGCGCTTCCTTTTTGGAGAGACCTCTGTGCACCTTTGCTACATAGACGAGTCTGGCACCTTTGATGTCCCGGGCACTTCGCCACACTATGTCTTGGCGGGTATCTCAGTCCCTGACTGGCTTTGGAAGCAACTCCATACCCAAATTGAAGTGTTCAAACGTAGCCACGGGTTGGAAGAAGCTGAGCTCCATGTGGCTTGGATGATGAGGCCGTACGCTGAGCAACGGTCGATTCTCGGTTTTGACTCGATGACGATTGAGCAGCGGCGCTCAGCAGTGCGGATGAAGCGCAGGGAAGAGCTTTACCGACTCCAGCGGGCAAACGGGAAGGCCTTCAAGCAGACTAAGAAAACCTACAAGCAGACTGAAGCGTATATACACCTTACCTTAGAAGAAAGGCGCCAGATTGTATTTGACTTGGCCCAACTTGTGTCTGAATGGAGGGAGGCCCGCCTCTTCGCTGAGTGCATAGACAAGGTTCATTTTGACCCAAGGCTTACGGGCAGAACTGTGCATGAGCAAGCCTTTGAGCAATTGGTCTCCCGCTTTGAACGGTATCTGAGGAATATCCAGTTAGGCCATGGAATGCTCATCCACGACAGCAATCAGACGGTGGCGGGAAGACTTACTGAACTGATGAAGACGTTCTTGAGAACAGGCACGCTATGGACTGAAATTGATCGAGTCATTGAGACTCCGATGTTTGTCGACAGCCAATTGACCAATATGGTCCAAATAGCTGATCTTTGTGCGTACGCTCTTAGGCGCTACCTTGAGAACTCCGAAAACGAGCTCTTCGATCTTGTGTTTCAAAGAGCAGACAGAGTTGGTGGAGCTTCTGTTGGAGTTAGGCATTTTACGCGTCTAGGCTGCGTGTGCAAGATTTGCTTGTCGCACAATACTCTCTGACTATCTCAAATCTAGAGGGGCCGTTTGGCCCGTTCCAGCAGAGGGGCTGGGCGGTTTCGAATACCGATTCATAGTATTGCCAAACCCCACTTGACAAAGTTTTTCGTAACTCGTACCGTTGTTTGCGGTGCGGAAACCACCGCGCCGGCCACGGTTCCCCGGGAGCGGGGACTGAAGCTCCCCTTCCCGCAGCTCACCGGATTCCACGAGCACCTGCCGAGCCTCCGTTGTTGCATACCATTCACAAGCCGGGAGAAAGCGGCTGCCCTGTATGACGAAGTACATATTTGTGACTGGCGGCGTGGTCAGTTCCGTAGGGAAGGGCATCAGCGTCGCATCGATAGCGCGAATTCTTAAAAGCGCCGGCCTCACCGTCTCCGTTCAAAAGCTGGATCCCTACCTCAACGTCGACCCCGGCACCATGTCCCCCTACCAGCACGGAGAGGTTTTCGTCACCCGTGACGGCTCCGAGACCGACATGGACCTCGGCCACTACGAGCGGTTCATCGACCTGGAGCTCACCCGCTCGTCGAACGTGACGGCGGGCCAGGTCTATAGCGGCGTCATCGCCAACGAGCGGCTGGGTGAGTACCTCGGCGGCACCATCCAGACCGTTCCCCACGTTACCAACGTCATAAAGCGGGAGATGATGAAGCTCTCGGAGGAGTCCGACCCGGACGTCGTGGTCGTGGAGGTTGGCGGCACCGTCGGCGACATCGAGGGCCTGCCCTTCCTGGAGGCCATCCGGCAGATGCCCAACGAGGTCGGCCGTGACAACGTCTACTACATCCACGTGACGCTGCTGCCCCACATCTCTTCCACGGGCGAGCTCAAGACCAAGCCCACGCAGCACAGCGTCAAGGAGCTCCGCAGCATCGGCATCCAGCCCGACTGCATCATCTGCCGCAGCGACTTCCCCGTGCCGGACGGTATCAAGGACAAGATCGCCCTCTTCTGCGACGTGAAGCCGGAAGCGGTGATCCCCCTCCTCACGGCGGAGACGATCTACGAGGTCCCGCTGATCCTGCAGGAGGCCGGCCTATCGAGACTCCTCGGCGACGCCCTCGGCCTCGGCGAGTTGGAACCCGACCTCGCCCCCTGGGAGGAGATCGTCGGCAGGATCAAGGAGCCCAAGGAGCCCCTGAAGGTGGCGGTCGTCGGTAAGTACGCCAATCTGCCGGAGGCCTACATCTCTGTGAAGGAGGCGCTGCACCACGCGGGCCTGTTCCACCACCGCGACGTAGAGGTCTCGTGGGTGCCGTCTGAGGACCTGGAGAAGGAGGGCGCCGACCACTTCCTCAAGCAGGCGTGCGGCATCGTCGTGCCGGGCGGCTTTGGGCCCCGCGGTGTCGATGGCATGGTGGAGGCCGTGAAGTACGCCCGCGAGCACAATGTGCCGTACCTGGGGCTCTGCCTGGGCATGCAGTTGATGGTGATCGAGCGGTCGCAGAGCTGCGCCGGACTGGGCGGCGCAAATTCGACGGAGTTTGACGTCGATACGCCCCATCCGGTGATAGACCTGATGCCGGAGCAGCGGGACATCAAGGAGATGGGCGGCACCATGCGGCTGGGCATCTATCCCTGCCACATGGAGCCCGGCACGCTCGCGGCCCGTGCCTACGGTGGGGGCGTCGTGGACGAGCGCCACCGCCACAGGTTTGAGCTTAACAACGACTACCGCGAGCGGCTGGAGGACGCGGGCCTCCGCTTCAGCGGCCTCTCGCCGGACGGCAGGTTGGTGGAGATCGCGGAGGCGGCGGACCACCCCTTCATGGTGGGAACGCAGTTCCACCCGGAGTTCCGGTCGCGGCCGAACCGCCCCCACCCGCTGTTCCGCGACTTCGTCGGCGCGGCGCGAAACGTCGTCCGTGAGGGCATGCAGCCCCCGCTGCCCATGGACGAGGCGGAGCGCGAGCCGGTGGAAGGCTAACATAACGAAACGGTTGGCCGCCCATGGACGGGCGCCGCTGTCGGCAGGGCGGGAGATCCCTGCACGGGCTAAGGAGAATCATGCAAGAGACCATAATGACCATGGCGCAACTGGAGGCCAAGACCAAGGAAGAATTGGTCGAAATGGCCGGGGATATGGGTGTTGAGGATGGCGCCCATCGGCGGGAGGAGATCGTCTTCAAGATCCTGGAGGCCTACGCCAAGCGGCAGGGATGCGTATTGGCGACCGGCCTGCTGGAGATCATTGGCGATGGCTACGGCTTCCTGCGGCAGCAGGGCCTCCGCGCGGGCCCCGGCGACGTCTACATCTCGCAGTCGCAGATCCGCCGCTTCGGGCTCCGAACCGGCGACCAGGTGACCGGTCAGGTGCGTCCGCCCAAGGAGGGCGAGCGCTACTTCGGCCTGATCCGCGTCGAGGCCGTCAACGGCTCCGACCCGGAGCTGACCCGCACGCGCGCGCACTTCGACAACCTCACGCCCATGTACCCCACGGAGCAGCTCGTGCTCGAGTCGCGCCCCGACAACCTGTCGCAGCGGCTCATCGACCTCGTCTCGCCCCTCGGCAAGGGCCAGCGCGCCCTCATCGTGTCCCCGCCCAAGGCCGGCAAGACCTTCCTGCTCAAGGACATCGCCAACGGCGTCCTCGCCAACGCACCCGACGTCTACCTGATGATCGTGCTCGCCGGCGAGCGCCCGGAGGAGGTCACGGACCTTCGCCGCTCCATCAACGGCGAGGTCTACTCCTCCACCTTCGACGAGCCGGTTGAGGACCACTGCCGGACGGCCGAGGTCTCCCTTGAGCGCGCCAAGCGGCTCGTGGAGAGCGGCAAGGACGTGGTCGTGCTGCTCGACAGCCTGACCCGCCTCGTGCGCGCCTACAACCTCGCGCTGCCGTCGACGGGCCGCACGCTCTCCGGCGGCATCGACACCAGCGCGCTCTACCCGCCCAAGCGCTTCTTCGGCGCCGCCCGGAACACCGAGGAGGGCGGCAGCCTCACCATCGTCGCGACGTGCCTCGTGGACACCGGCAGCCGCATGGATGAGGTCATCTACGAGGAGTTCAAGGGCACCGGCAACAGCGAGATCCACCTGGACCGCCGGCTCGCCGAGCGCCGCATCTTCCCGGCCATCGACATCCGCCGCAGCGGCACCCGCCGCGACGAGCTGCTGCTGAGCGAGGAAACGTTCAAGTACGTCATGCTCCTGCGCCGCATGATCTCCCTGCGAGACCAGTCCGCCGGCGCCGACAACACCGAGGCAACGGAGAACGTCCTGGAGCGCCTCCAGAAGTCCAAGTCAAACCAGGACTTCTTCGCCAACCTCATGCAGGAAGTCACCCGGGGCAGAGGCTCAGACCGCTAACCCGCCGCCCCCTTATACCGGCGAATGGTCTCCCCCGTACCCCGATACGGGGCCGGTATCCAAGGATGGGGCCGTAGGGGCAACCACAAGGGTTGCCCTAACTCCCTTCCGTTCGCCCTGAGCCTGTCGAAGGGCGCGCGCCCTCTCGCTCCCTCATACCGGCCGCATGCCGGTATCCAGGGGTGGGGACCGATTGCCCTGAGCCTGTCGAAGGGTCCCGCGCAGGCGGGAACCCAGAGGGGCGGGGCTGGGGCGGGGCGCCCCTACTGCGCCCGCAGCGACGGCGGCAGCAGCACCGGAATCGCGTCGATGATCGGGTACGACTGCGGGCACTCCGTGCAGTGCAGCGTGCCCGAAACGACCTCGTCGTCGTTCTCCTCCTCGACGAGCAACAGCAGGGCGGTCTTGCACACCGGACACGCCAGGATGTCCATCAGGTCTCGGCGCATCGTACGCTCCTCTAGCTCTCCGTTCACCCTGAGGCTCTCGAAGGGTTGCCCTGCCCTCACTCGTCGCACCGGCGAAAGCCGGTGTCCAAGGGCGGGGCCGTAGGGGCAACCCTTGTGGTTGCCCTATCTCCCCTCCGTTCGCCCTGAGCCTGTCGAAGGGGTCGTCCGAACGGACGACGTTCGCGTGAAGCCTACACCTACCGCAACGCCCGTTCAAACAACGCCTGCATCACCGTCGACAGCAGGAACACCACCACGCCGATGATCACCACCTGGTTCGCCGCGTCCGTGAACCGCCGCCATCCCGACCTTGCCGCCACCGGCGCATCAGACGTCGCGGGCGCCCGTGGCCGCCGCCGCCGGATGACGCCCGCCAGCCAGAACATCCACAGCGTCAGCGCCACCTTCACGCCCAGCGTCGCCCCGTATCCGACGCCTGTGTGCTGCGACGTCAGCCGGTCGAACGCCAGCACGACGCCCGTGATGACCATCGCGATCACCGCGATGTCCACCAGCCCGCGGAACTCCTCCGCCAGCGTCCGTCCCTCCTCTGTTCGCCCTGAGCCCCGTCGAAGGGTCGCCCTGAGCCCTGTCGAAGCCTGTCCTGAGCTCCGTCGAAGGGCCTCAGACCGCTGCGCCGCCGGGCGGACCACCAGCAGGTACACGATGCCGCCGCCCACCCAGAACGCGGCCGCCAGCGTGTGCACCCACTGCGCGACGACCATCACGACGGCGGTGACGTCCATTCCGCGCTACTCCCTCGCCGTCTCTTCCGCCACCAGCTCGTTGCCCCACTCGATGGCCTGCCTCCGCGTGGCCTCGTCCAGGTCTGTGCGGCCGCCCAGATAGCGTTGCAGCGCCTCCTGCGGCGTGATGCCCCGCGCGTCTGTGCCGATGCGCGGCTGCCGCGTCTGCACCACGAACCGGCTCACCGCCGCGATCGAGTGCGCTCCGGCCAGCGCGTCGCGGATGGCGCGCTCGTTCACGCGCCCCGCCAGCGCCGAAGGCACGGTCACGTGCACCCGCACGATGGCGTCGTTCACGTCTACCTGCTCGATGCGCCGCAGCACGAGCGCCGTCGCGTCGAGCGCGTCCGCCGGCACCGTCACCTCGATCGTCAGGAAGCGCCGCGCGTCGATGGGCACGTGCTCCCACCGCGTGCGCTCGCCCTTCGGCGCGCTCGCGTCGATCTCCACGACGCAGAAGCCCTTCCGGTCGTTCTCCTCGCTGAAGTCCACGCGCTGCAGGCTGCCCGGGTACACCACCGGCGGGTTCGCGATGAGGCACTGGTGCTTGTGGATGTGCCCCAGTGCGACATAATCGAACGCCGTCAAAGCCGCGGCGCTCGGCTGTAGCGTGTAGTCGCGCCCCAGCATCATCGACCGCTCGGAGCTGGAAACCGCCCCGTTCACCGTCACGTGCGCCGCCAACACCGCCGGCACGGCGAGGTCCAGTGCCTCTGCCTCCGCGAGGATGCGCGCCGTCAGGTCCTCCTCCACGTACCGCGTCACCTCGTCGATGACCATCCCCTGGTGCTCCTCCCGCGCCAGGAACGCGCCCCGTCGTATCCACGGCAGCGCGACGACCTGCAGCGTACCCGCCCGCGTCTCGACCCGGTGCGTGCCGAACCGCTCCGCCACCGTGATGCCCGCCACGTCCAGCGTCGGGAAGATGTCCAGCGCCGTCGCCCGCGTCGGCGAGTGCGCGATGTCGTGGTTGCCCGTCAGCAGGAAGACGGGGATGCCCCGGTTCACCAGCGTCGCCATCCGCCGCGCGAACTCCCGCTGGTGCGTCTGCGACGGGTCCCGGCTCTTGTACGCGTCCCCCGCGATGAGCACCAGGTCGGCGTCGTTCCGCGTCGCGTAGTCCACCACCTCGTCGAGTGCGCACAGGAAGTCGAGCAGCCGCGTGGACAGGCCCAGGTACGCGTTGCGCGCCATGCCCGGCGCAAAGTAGCCCGGCAGCGCGTCGATGTCGGCCTGCGTCGCCGGCCGCCCGTAGTTCTCGACGCCTATGTGTACGTCTGCCGTATGGACAATGCGCACGGACGTCCCTTCCTTACCGGTGATGGCAGGTATTGTACCCGTTCGCCCTGAGGGAAATCGAAGGGCAAACCGGCCTCTTTACGCGCTCAATGAGACCCGCAGCGGCAGCGAGTGGACCTCTATCCCGTTCACCAGCCAGCTGAGTTGATAGTCGTCGGGTTTGGGGAAGCGCACTTGGCGCAGGTGATGCACAAACAGGTGAGACCTGTAGAGCCTTCCTTCGACGGGTTGCGGAATCTGCACGGCTTCACGGCGCACTGGCCGCATGACGGCCTGGCCGTCGGAGTCGAACAGGTGCATCTCTATGGTCTTGCTTTCGTAGGTTTCCGCCACTGAAAAGCGAATGCAGAGAGCGGCGACCAGCTCCGGGGCTGTGTAGGGAAACGCTGCAGATTCAAGGCCGGTGAAAATCCTGGTTACGGTGACGGTGTTGCCCGAGTCGGCGCTCACGTCCTCACAGAAGAAGGCGTATTCCAGGTTCACGAGGGCAGCTTGTCGAGTACCTCGCCATTGGGCCCAATGAAGAGGATGCTCGTCTCCGGATCCACCCCATACCCACCCGTTCGCGCTCTTACTGTCGACTTTTGGCCCTGAAAGACCCGATGCTTGGGCAGCCTGTCCAGCGCAGCCCCATCGGGCCCAAAGTAGGAAACGGTCACCACCGGGTCGACGCCTCGGCGAGGGGTCTCTTGTGGTTGGCCGGGCGCTTTCTCGGTGGGCTGTCCCTGGTTGTCACCGTCGGTCATGACGCCGCCTTTGCCTGCGTGGGAGCGGGCGCTCCCTGCGATTGTGGAAAGATGCACTGACGCCCCGTACAACCCAGCATATTGAGCGCACAGCGGCAATGTCAACGCCGCCTCCCGTAGGGGCAACCCTTGTGGTCGCCCTTCCCCGTTCGTGGTGAGCCTGTCGAACCGCGAACGGGGCCCCCTACAGCTCCATCACCCGCCGCAGCCACTGCGACAGCCCCTGGATGTCCCGCCGCGACAGCTCCCCCAGCTTCCGCAGCAGGTGCGACGTCCGCAGCGTCGTCAGCCGCGCCCGCACCGTGCTCGGCCCCAGCAACCCCGCGTTCTCCCAGTCCATGACCGCGTAGTCGCCGATGCGGGGCGATGCCCGTCCGTGGCCCGTGATGGGCGCGATGATCACCTCGTTCGTGCCGCTGTTGAAGTAGTCGCCGCTCACCACCACCGCCGGCCGACGCTGCGTCGACGTCGGCGAGTTCAGCGGGAAGGGCACCAGGACGACGTCCCCGTGGCGGACGTTAGAGACGGTCATAGGCGGCGTCCTCGGCGCTGTCCCAGTCCGTCGTGAAGGTCTCGTCCGTAGCTGAGACCAGGGCGGAAGCCTCCTCCTGCAGGTTCAGGTCCTCCACCGCCTTGTGCGTGGCGACGTACAGGTCCTTGCCGGAGGGGCGCGGAAACTTCTCGATGTAGCCCGACTTCACCTGCTGGCCTATCCACTGGTGGGGCGTCTCGTGCTCGTCCAGCAGCGCGAAGAGGCCCTTCTGGTCGAGGCCGCCGGTGGCGTACAGGCGCGTCAGCAGCTCGCGCCGCCGCCGGTACATGCGCTCCATGGTCTGCTCGGCCGGCCCGCCGAGGAGGTCTTGCAGGCGGTCGATGGTCTCTCTGAGGGTGCGGAGGCAAGCAATAATCTGGTCGTTATGGTTGTTTGCCATATGCTTAGCTCCTGCTACCCGATAGTAAAACATACCACGCCCACCGATTGTATCAGCTACGTGGAAGACGGCAAGCGCGATGATAACAGCACGCTCGGGGCGCCGCAAGGGTGCCGGTGGAACGAATTTGGAAATTGCTCCCTCAAGTCACCCCTCTGTTCGCCTGCGCTCTCTCGTCGTACCGGCAAAAGCTGGTATCCAGGCACGGAAAGGAGGCCGTTCGTCCTGAGGGAAATCGAAGGACAGCGGCCTCCGTGCTAGCCCACGACATATCCGTCGTTCCTGCGCAGGCAGGAACCCAGAGGTGCGGGGTAGGGTGGGGTGGCGTCCCCCGTAGGGGCGACCTTTGTGGCCGCCCGCCCTCTGCCCCACCCCTCATACCGGCGCATGCCGGTATCCAGAAACCCTGCGCCCGCGCCACCCTGTCGTACCAAGACCCTCTAGCACCCGTCGCCCCTGCGCAGGCAGGGGCCCCGACGAACGCGGCCACCCCGCGCCAGCGGCCCCCGCCCCCCACCATCTGAAATGCACCTCCAGCGTCTCCCGTCGCCCCTGCGCAGGCAGGGGCCCCGACGAACGCGGCCACCCGCGCCAACGGCCCCCTCCCCCTACCAGCTGAAGTGCACCCCCAGCGTCCCCCGTCGCCCCTGCGCAGGCAGGGGCCCCGACGAACGCGGCCACCCCGCGCCAACGCCCCCCTCCCCCTACCAGCTGAAATGCACCTCCAGCGTCCCGAACTCCGTCCACGGCAGCGACTCCACCCACAACCACACCGCCGCTTCCTCCGAGAACGCCAACCCCCGCTCCACCGCGAAGTCCTTCAGCAGCGACCGCAGCGCCCGGCGCTCGAAGTACAGGTACGCCTCCCCCTCCCCGCGAGCCCACTCGCCGGCGCCTAGATCCCCCGCCATCTCCCACGCAAACTCGTACGCCACTCCCGACGGCCGCTCCAAGCGAGGTCTACATATCCAGAACTGTGGATTGCGTTGAATCTATGAGTTCCTGCAACTCAGCGAACGTCCCCGTCCCACCTATGTAGTCCCACATCTCTTCACCAATAAGCACTTCACGTTCCATGTCCATCACTCGCTTGGTGACACTGTGCCCGTAGGCCTTTCTGGTGAGAAAAGGGTTGTATGTGAGGCCCATAAAGGCCCTCGCGTTGTCAATTCCGCGACGCGCCATAATTGTCTCGAAAGTGAGCATCTTACGTTTAGATTCTGCCACCATATCGAGATTAGGACGCGGAGTCTTCAACTCAATAAACAGGGGTCCTGTTCGGTAGTCCTCTATGTAGAGATCAGCGGTCACTGTGGTGCTTAGGATACCCCCTCCGCGAGAACCCAGGATTTCTTCTCGTTCTTCTTCGTGATTCGGATGTCGGCGAGTACCTGCGCGTAACTCAGTCGCAATCTGGGCGATCATGTTGCTCGCAGCATCATTGAGCTGTCCTGTGATTTCATGCTCCAAATGGACCTTGCTGTAGCTGTCCAATGCAACTGCTTCTGCGAGCTTCGGGTACAAGGTGCTCCCCATTGAAGTCACAATGCTCCGCTCTGCACGCGCCGCAAGAATTGCCTGGTCAGGAAAGACTAGTCTGTGGAAAGGATAACCTCTTCTGATATCGTCTATCGAAATCTTGGCTATCTTGGCCTTCTGCGCAGAAGCAAAGTCCCTCATGATTTTGATGATCTTTTGCCGGGTGTTCTCCTTCATCCCCGCCCCCGCTCCCAAATGAGAATGCTCTCGTAGAAGTCGTCTGCCCGGCGCCCAGTGCGGCGGTTTACGTGCCGCTTCAAGACGTCCACGCACCTGAATCCCGCCTTTGTCGCAATCTGTTCATAGAGGTCAAACTTGTCGTTTACTACGATGACCACCGTGCCGTCCTGGGCCAGCTTTTGCTTCAGGTTCCCAAACACGGCCGCCATGTCTTCCACGTATTCCTGCTTTGCGCGGCCTGAGTTGCCTCTGCTAGCTGGCCCTATCTCTTGGTCTTCCGACATCGGAAGACCAAGGAGCTCATATGCGTAGCGGTGCTGTTCGTGGTAGTCGATAAGCCCCACATAGGGCGGAGAGGTAAAAACAAGGTCATGGGGTGGAAATGCAACATTGCGGGCGTCACCGTGGATAACCTCGGAGGGAACTCCGTCTCTCTGGCCCGCAAACTCTTTGATGCGGCGCAGGGTGTCTAGGCTGTACCTCTTCAGAAACTGTGCGGCGCTTGTGGTTGGCTTACAGATACGGCTGTGCTTGTAACAGTAGTAGGGTTCAGTTTGAGGTCGCTTGGGGAAGTCCAGGTCAAAGTGGGTTGTCTGACGCGCAGACCGCGCAGCTCGAGACAGAATGACCTGAAGGACTTCTTGGTTCTTGTAGTCGCGTATCAGTGACCGGAAGCTCTCCAACTCACGGAGAGCGTTCGGATGAAACCACTCCTGCAAATACGGGTCTGCACCATAGGAGGCTCGTGGCTCAAATATGGCCAATTGTTCAGCCCCGATTGCTCGGCGAACAATGTCGTGTATCTCATGGTCCAGCAGTTCAAGATCGTACTTGGCTGTCTTGACCCGCGTGAGCATGCAGTTGAACTCGGATATGTCGCAGCCCACCGACGGGACGCCCAACTCTATGGCCTGGACCAGCGTTGTTCCTGATCCGGAGAAGGGGTCACACACCAAGGAAGGCCGATACTTTCGCAGAAATACTTCAGCGAGTTGGGGGATGAACTTGCCGAGGTAGGGATGGAGGCGGTGGACGTGCTTGGTGCGGATGCGTTCGGGTAGGTCTTTTTCGGTCCAGTTGAGATTGAGGCTTTGGAGGTGGGTTTGTGGTGTAACTGACTCAAAGTCAGTGAAGGGGACCAAGGGCAGAGGCGGGGAACTAAGGGCCTCTTTGCTCGGCGCGCGCGCCAATCGGTACTCCCCGCACAGAGTGGTCCTGGACCTTAAGGACCACCGCAAGAAGTGTCAATTGGGAGTCAACGCCGGTTTTGCCGAAAACACCACCTTTCGCCATGAGCCCCGTCGAAGGGCCTGCCACGCGCCCCTTGCCCCCGCACAAACCCCTCCACTACCCTTGCTCCATGCCGGCGCCGCGCTCGCCCCGCCTCGACTGTCCGAGTCCGGCAAGCTCAACGGAGGAGATGAAAATGCCCCAAAAGTCGCAGAATTTGCCCCAATGTCCGCTCGGGGCCACCCAAAAGCGACCGAAAATGGAAATTTCCAATCGTATCTGTAGAGGGCGATTTTATAGGGGATTCGTTCCCCAGAAAAATTTTTTTCGATTGGAAACAAAAACGATTCGTAGCTGGAACTGCCAAACGCCGCCCCCGTTCACCCTGAGCCCGTCGAAGGGCTACCCCAGCCGCTCCCCCAGCGCCGCCCCCGTCGTTCCTGCGGAGGCAGGAACCCCGACAAACCGGCCCCGTTCACCCTGAGCCCGTCGAAGGGCTACCCCAGCCGCTCCCCCAGCGCCTCCGCCAGCTCCGCGATGGCCACCCGCTCCTGCAGCAGCGTGTCCCGGTCCCGGATCGTCACCTGCCCGTCCTCCAGCGACGCGAAGTCCACGGTGATGCACAGCGGCGCCCCCACCTCGTCGAACCGCCGGTACCGCCGCCCGATGCTCTGGGCGTCGTCGTACTCCACCCGCCAGCGGCCGTCGTCCACCAGGCCGGTGAACACCTCGCGGGCCAGTGGCGTCAGCCGCGCGTTGCGGCTCAGCGGCAGCACGGCGGCCTGCACCGGCGCGATCGACGGCCGGAAGCGCAGCACCACCCGCGCCTCGCCCGCCCCGGCGCCCGCCGCCTCGCCGCCGACCTCCTCCTCGTCGTACGCGTCGACAAGGAAGGCCAGCGCCGCCCGGTCCACGCCGCTCGCCGGCTCGATCACGTACGGCGTCACGTGCTGGTTGCTCTCGTTGTCAAAGTACGTCAGCCGCGACCCGCTGTGCTGCGAGTGCTGCCGCAGGTCGAAGTCCGTCCGGTTCGCGATGCCCTCGAGCTCGGCCCACCCCCACGGGAACAGGTACTCGATGTCCGTCGTCGCCTTGGAGTAGTGTGAGAGCTCGTCGGCGTCGTGGGGGCGCAGCCGCAGGTTCTCGGCCCGCACGCCGTGCCGCACGTACCAGTCCAGCCGCTCGCGGATCCAGAAGTCGTGCCACTCCTCGTCCTCGCCGGGCTGCACAAAGAACTCCATCTCCATCTGCTCGAACTCGCGGGTGCGGAAGATGAAGTTGCCGGGCGTGATCTCGTTGCGGAAGGACTTGCCTATCTGCGCGATGCCGAAGGGCAGCTTCTTGCGCGTGGCCGTCTGCACGTTCACGAAGTTGACGAACATGCCCTGCGCCGTCTCCGGGCGCATGTAGACCGTGCTCGCCGTGTCCTCCACCGGGCCGAGGAACGTCTTGAGCATCAGGTTGAACTGCCGCGCGTCGCCCAGCTCGCCGCCGCAGTCCGGGCACACCGACGACTCGACGTGGTCCGCGCGGAAGCGGTGGTGGCACACCCGGCACTCGACGAGGGGGTCCGTGAAGCCCGCCAGGTGCCCCGACGCCTCCCACACGGCCGGGTTCATCATGATCGCCGCCTCGATGCCGACGACGTCCTCCCGCCGCCGCACGACGTCGCGCCACCACGCCTCCTTGACGTTGCGCTTCAGCTCGACGCCCATGGGGCCGTAGTCCCACGCGTTGGCCAGGCCGCCGTAGATCTCGCTGCCGGGAAACACAAACCCGCGCCGCTTGCACAGCGACACGATCTTGTCCATGGTCACGGCACGGGGAGCGTCGGACACGGAAACCTCCGGGGAGCGAAGTGTGGGCACGAGGCCTGAGAAAGCGTAGCAATGGGAAAGGAAGGTGTAAAGCGAAGGGAAGCCGCTAGAGGCCGAAGACGTACTTGATCACGGCTACTGCCACCATGGCGACTATGGCGACGCTAAGGGCCTTGATGATCTGTAGTTCGCCTTTGACCTCGCTGATCTGCGCAGTCAGCTCCTGGTGCTGGCGTGCGTTCTCCTGCACGAAGTCCGCGAAGTACTTGGGAACGCTGTCGCTTTGTGTAGTCATAAAGTCGCCCTTACGTAATTCACAGTAATCATCCCCCGTTGAGTATGGAATGTCAATGGGGGATTTGCCAAAATGCGCATGGTTGTGGCCGGTATTTGACCTCGTGCGGCAGGCCTTTCGGCAAGGCCACGCGAACTGGGCCAGGCCGTGCTAGCATAGGTGACAGTGCGGCGGAGGAACTCACGGGAAAGGACGCACGTGGACAACGCGATTGAGACCCACGGCCTGACGAAGTACTACGGCGAGAGCCGCGGCGTGGTCGGCCTGGATCTGCAGGTGCGCCATGGCGAGGTGTTCGGCTTCCTCGGGCCAAACGGCGCCGGCAAGACCACGACGATCCGGCTCCTGCTGAACCTGCTGCGGCCGACGAGCGGCGCCGCGACGGTGCTGGGTATGGACGTGGCGGCGCGCTCGCTGGAGGTCCGTCGCGCATGCGGAGTTGTGTCCAGCGACTCCGCCTTCTACGAGAGCCTGTCCGGTAGGGCGCACCTCGCGCTCATGCAGAGCCACCACAACGGCGCCTCGCATCGCGGCGACGAGATTGCGGAGCGCCTTGGCCTCGACCTGGACCGCCCGGTGAAGGTGTACTCCCATGGGAATCGGCAGAAGCTGGCCATCGTGCAGGCGTTGGCCCACAGCCCGCAGGTGCTCATCCTTGACGAGCCCACCTCGGGACTGGACCCGCTGGTGCAGCAGGAGTTCTTCAAGCTGTTGCTGGAGGAGCGCGACCGCGGCGTGACGGTGTTCTTCTCGTCCCACGTGCTGAGCGAGGTCGACCGTCTCTGCGACCGTGTCGGCATCATCCGCGAGGGCGTGCTCGCCGCGACGCTGGACGTCGACGAGCTTCACCGCCAGCAGGTGCGCCGCATGGAGGTGACGCTGTCACGGGACGCGTCAGCGGACGACTTTGCGCTGGAGGGCGTCACCGTCGTCGCCTGCGAGGGCCGCCGTGCGGAGCTGCAGGTGTCCGGGCACGTCGGCGCGCTGATAGGCCGCCTGGCGGCGTTGCCCGTTGAGGACATCGTCTTCCCGGAGGCGAGCTTGGAAGACACCTTCACCCGCTTCTACACCGGCGAGGGAGGCGATGCATCCGTTCGCCCTGAGCCTGTCGAAGGGTCGTCCGAACGGACGGGAGGCGGGCAATGAGCCTCTCCTTCTACCGGAACGTGCTCACCCTGGGCCGTGTAGGCGTCATAGCATGGAGCGTCGTGCTGGTGCTGTGGGCGCTTTTGGTGGTCTGGATCTATCCGTCGTTGGAAAACACCGGCGTCAACTTTGAGGACTACCTGAACGCCATGCCGGATCAGTTGCGTGCCTCCATGGGAATTGCAGGAGAGGCCGAGTCCGCGTTGATCTTTGACGCCGGCGCCTTTACCTACGTGGGGTTCCTGAACGTCGAGTACATCTCCTGGCTGCCCCTCCTCTTGGGCATTTACGCCGTGGTCTACTGCGGCGGCCTGATATCCAAGGAGGTGGAGCGCGGCACCCTTGACGTGGTGCTCTCGCAACCCGTGGAGCGCACGACGTTTCTCCTGAGCAAGCTCGCCGGGTTCCTGACGCTGGCCCTGGCGGCAACCGCTTTCTCCGCGATCGCTGTATTGCTGGGCGCGCTCACCATTGGCGAGGACGCCAACGCGGGCAACGTTGTCGCGGTTCACGCCGTGTCCTACCTTCTGGTTGCTGCTATTGCCGGCTACTCGACGCTGGCCTCGTGTGTCACTCTGGACCCCGGGCGCTCTTTGGCGGTGGCGGGCGTCCTGACCGCGCTGACCTACTTCGCGAACGTCCTTGGCTCGGCTATCCAGGCCGTCGGCTGGGTGAAGTACGGCTCCCTCTTCTACTACTACGACTCCCTGCAGGTCATCGCGGAGGGGGCGGTCAACTGGACGGGCATTGCCGTCTATGTCGGAGTGTTCGTCGTGACCACGCTGGCGTCCCTGGCGGTCTTCCGCAGGAAGGACCTGGTCCGCTAGCGGCTCCCGCGGCCCGCGCTACTCCGCCGCGTCCTCGCCGCTGACGACGCTCTCCAGGTGCGTGACCCGCTCCACGACGCCTCGCAAGTTCATGGCGATGGCCACCAGGTCGATGCGGAACGGTACGTCAAGGGCATGCTCCTCCAGGTAATGGTAGGCCGTCGCGGAGAGCCGCCGCCGCTTGGCCGGTGTGACCGACTCCTCTGGCGTCCCGAAGGCACGGCCCCGCTTGGTGCGCACCTCCACGAACACGACCTCCCCGTCGCGCTCCATGACCAGGTCGACCTCGCCCCAGCGGCACCGGTAGTTGGCTTCGCGAAGGGTGTAGCCGAGTGCTTCGAGGTGGCGTCGCGCGATGCCTTCGCCGGCTGTGCCCAGCTTGGTGCGGTTGCTAGGCAACCTTCTCCTCCAACCCGCCTCCGTTCGTCCTGAGGGAAATCGAAGGATGAATGGAGGCCTCCAGCAGTCGGCGCACAGGCGCGAAGCTGCCGCGATGCACCGGCGTCGGCCCGAGCCGATCCAGCGCGGCAAGGTGCTCCGCCGTCCCGTAGCCCTTGTGGCGGGCGAATCCGTAGCCGGGGTGCAGGGCGTCCAGCTCCTCCATGAGTCCGTCCCGGGCCGCCTTGGCGACGATGGACGCTGCCGCGATGGAGCAGCACAGCGCGTCGCCGTGGACGATTGCGCGACAGGGCAACCCGTCGCACTCCAGCACAAGCGCGTCGACGAGCAGGTGGTCGGCGCCGTCGCCGATCTGGCGTATGGCGCGGTTCATAGCGGCAACCGTCGCCGGCACGATGCCCATCGCGTCGATCTCCGCGACGCTCGCGCTGCCCACGCCCACGCCCGTCGCAAGCCGGCGAATGCGTGGCGCAAGGCGCTCGCGGGCGGCGGCGGTGAGCTGCTTGGAGTCGCGCAGTCCGGGCAGGCTGCCGGCGCGGAAGCGCGGGGGGAAGACGACGGCGGCGGCGACAACCGGCCCGGCGAGCGGACCGCGTCCCACCTCGTCCACCCCGGCGACGCGCAGGAAACCCTGCCGCCAGAGGCGCCGCTCAGCCGACCAGTCAGGCTGCGTTGGCATGGGCTACGCGCCGGAGGCTGCCTTCTGCAGCCCCACGATGTAGTCCATCTGCTGCTGGTGCCCGAATTCGTGGGTGATCATGGAGCGGAGGTACGTCGCCGTCATCCACTCGGGCCGCTCCTGGTTGGGCACCTGGTCGAGCGTGTCCTCGTCGAGGCCGCGCACCAGTTCGAGCACCCGGCCGCGCACGCTCTCGCCGTACGCCAGCAGCTCCTCCATCGGCGGGATGTCGAAGGCGCCAACCTCGTCGGAGGTCCAGCTGTTGCCGGTGGTCAGCGTGGCGCGGTCGCCGGTGATCGTCTCCGGCATCGGCCACCTGTCCTTCCAGCCGTCGGCGGTGTAGGTCTCCTCCTCGCCCGTCAGAAACCGGATGTAGCGGTCCTCCGTGCGGAACACGTGCCAGATCAGGAAGCCGACGGTGTTGGCCTCCGGCCCGGCCCGCCACGTGAGCTGATCGCGGTCCAGCCCTGACACAAGGGCGAGGGTGGCGTTGCGGGACTGGGAGATTGCCATCTCCACGAACTCGAGGGTCTTCATGGCGCGTCCTTACGCTGGTGTAAGGGCGTGCTCCGGGCGTGCCTCTGCGTCGCGGGCCAACGGGCCGGCGATGTAGCCGCCGCCCAGGAGCTCGTCCCCCGCGTAGAATACCGCAGCCTGTCCAGGCGTTACCGCCCTCTGGGGCTCGGAAAACCACACGTTTGCGCCGCGCTCCGTGGGGACGATGGTGGCCGCCGACTCCGCGGCCTTGTAGCGGATCTTCACCGCGGCCTGCACTGGGCCGTCAGGCGCCGTGCCGCGCACCCAGTTGACGCCCTCAGCTGCGAGGCCGGGAGAGAGCAACGCCGGCTCCGGCCCAACGACAACGCGCCGCGTCTCCGGCTCCAGCCGCACGACGTACAGCGGCTCCGTGCTCGCGATGCCGATGCCGCGTCGCTGTCCGACGGTGTACCGGTCGACGCCCTGGTGCGTGCCGAGGACGTTGCCGTCCACGTCGACGATGTCGCCGGGTGCCGGCTCCCGGTGCAGGGTGAGGAACTGCCGGTAGTCGCCCGCCGGGATGAAGCAGATGTCCTGGCTGTCCGGCTTGTCCGCGACGCCCAGGCCCGCCTCTCTCGCCAGCTCCCGCAGCTCCGCCTTGGAGAAATGGCCCACGGGCAGAAGCAGACGTCGGAGCTGGTCCTGGCGTAGCCCGAAGAGCACGTACGACTGGTCCTTGGACGGGTCGACGGCCTTCAGCAGCCGTACGACGCCGTCGCCGCCGCGCTCCGCCCGGGCGTAGTGCCCCGTGGCGATGGCGTCCGCGTCCATGGCCAGCGCCCGGTCGAGCAGGAAGGAGAACTTGATGAGGTCGTTGCAGGCGATGCAGGGGTGGGGCGTGCGCCCGCGCTCATACTCGGCGAGGAAGTGGTCGATGACTGCCGCGCGGAACTCGCGCTCGGCGTTGATGACGTAGTGGCGCGCGCCGATGGCAGCGCACACGCGGCGAGCGTCGTTGATGTCCTCCAGGGTACAGCAGCCGCGGCTGAGCGGCGCCGCGTCCTCGCGCTCCTCCGAGTACAGCCGCAGCGTCACGCCGATGACCTCGTAGCCCTCGCGCGCCAGCAGCAGCGCGGCGACCGACGAGTCGACGCCGCCGCTCATGGCGACCACAACGCGGCCGGGGGTGTTTGCCATGTATGCCTCCTATGTCGAGGGTACCATGCTGGCTTGCAGCCCAACAAGAAACACGGGGTTCCCTCCGTTCGCACTGACCCCCACCCCCTCATACCGGCGCATGCCGGTATCCAGAAACCCCGCGCCCAACGACCCTCTCCGATTGCCCTGAGCTTGTCGAAGGGTCCTGCGAAGGCAGGAACCCAGAGGGGCGGGGCCGGGCGGGGTGACCGCCGCCCACGCTCGCCGACCCAACCTCCTTCGTCTCACCGGCGAACGTCGGTGTCCAGGGGCAGGGCAGCGCGGGGCCGTTCGTCCTGAGGGAAATCGAAGGACGAACGATGGCCCCCGCACCGCGCGTGCACCGCACCCTGCCACGCACCCCTTCCGCTCGCCACGCCATAGTGCCTACCCTGTCCCCATGATGAGCGCAATGCACCCAGAATCATCCCCCACGATGTCTCGGCGGACGCCGGCCGGGATTCGTTTCCCCTCGGTGAATATTCGCCTTGTATCTGCAACGTGCCAACTCCCCTACAAAACAAAAAGCAAGACGAATCCCCACTACCCTCGCTCCATGCACCGCCGCCACAACACCACAACCGCCCCGCGTATCGCCCCGCGAAGGCTGGCCGGGAATTGTTCCCCCCTGATGAAAAAATTTTCGTGTTGTATCTACAACGTGCCAACTCAGCTTCAACACGAAAAACAAAACAATTCCCCACAGCTACGCTCGCACGCGGAAAACACTTCGGCCCCGCACAACCCGCTCGCCCTGAGCCTGTCCCAGCGGATCTCACGAACGGACAGGCTCAGAAGGCGACCGCAGGTTGTTGGGGTACGTAGGCGCTGGTATAGTGAATGGGTGGCCCCCGTAGCTCAGTGGATAGAGCACCGGCCTCCGGAGCCGGGTGCGGGCGTTCGAGTCGCCCCGGGGGCGCTTCGCAATCCCTGCGGGGCGTGGCGCAGCGGGAGCGCGCTTGGTTTGGGACCAAGAGGTCGGCAGTTCAATCCTGCCCGCCCCGACCACCCTTCACTCAATCACCCCCTCAGCCTTCTCTGCCTCATCCCACAATGCCGTCTATGGCGGTTAACGCCCCATGAAGCGTCGGTTAACGATGACACGGGTGCGTTTCGCACCGCTTGCCCAAGGCGTAGAATGCGAGGCAAGGGCAGTCCGCCACTCTGCACGGCAGGAGGTCACCCTTGGCCGACGGCAAGGTGCTGGTCATCGAGGACGAGGAAAACCTGCTCGAAGCGCTGAAGCACAACCTGGAGCGCGACGGGTACACCGCCCTGACGGCCAGCGACGGCGAGCGCGGTCTCTCGCTGGCACGGGAGCACCAGCCGGACCTGGTCATCCTCGACATCATGCTGCCGCAGCTGGATGGCCTGGAAGTCTGCCGCATCCTTCGCCGCGAGTCCAACATGCCCATCATCATGATGACGGCCAAGGGCGAGGTTGTAGACCGGGTTGTCGGGCTGGAGCTCGGCGCGGACGATTACATAACCAAGCCCTTCAGCATGCGGGAGCTCATGGCCCGCCTGCAGGCCGTGCTGCGCCGTACTCGCGGGCAGGGCCAGGGAGGCCCATCGCAAGTCAACGAGGTCCTCACCTCCGGCGACCTCGTCGTGGACCTCGCAAGCCATCAGGTAACCCTGGCGGGCAACGAGCTTGAGATGAAGCCTCGGGAGTTTGACCTCTTGGCGCTCCTGGTGGCCAACAGGGGGCGGGCCTTCACGCGTGACCAGATCCTTGAGCGCCTGTGGGGCCAGGACTACATCGGCGACACGCGGACCGTGGACGTCCACATCCGCTGGATCCGGCAGAAGCTTGAAACTGAGCCTGGGAGCCCGAACCGCATCGTGACAATACGCGGGGTAGGCTACCGGTTCCAGGGATGAGACTCCCGCGCGGGGCACGCCGGCGTATTGTCCTCGCATTCGCTGTGCTCGCCATCCTCGTGATGGCCGGTTTCGGAGTCCTCCTCATCAATGAAGTAAACGCCACGCCCAGGGACTCCCAGGACCTCGCATCAGCCCTGTTGGTCATTGTCTTTGGCGCGGCTGCGGCCGTGGTGACTCTCCTGCTGCTGATGGCCTTCACGCTGACGCGGATGACCGACCGGTCGGTCAGGTCGGTTGCCCGTTCCGCCCGGCGGGTATCGGAAGGCGAGCTGGAGCATCGTGCGACGGTTTCATCCGCCGGCGTGACCCGTGACCTCGCCATCGAGGTCAACCGCATGGCGACGTCGCTGCGGGTTATGATCCACGACCTTGCCGGCGAACGGGACAAGCTCTCCGCCGTGCTGGACACGATGGTCGACGGCGTTGTGGTCGTCGCCCCGAGCGGACGCATCGAGATCATCAACCGCGCGGCCAGCAACCTGCTGAGCCTGCGCGAGGAGGACGCCGGACTCCGCGATATAGGGGAACTGATGCGGGACCCGGACCTCCGCGGCATGCTCTCGCGGTGCCGGAGCACCGGCGTGCGGCAGTCATCCGAGGTTGAGCTCAACCAGGCGGGTCACCTTATCCCCGTCTCCATCATCGCCACCCCGCTCCCGGGCAGTACGCCGCCGGAGGTGCTCCTGACCATCCACGACCTGTCGATGCTGCGCCAGGTGGAGTCGACGCGGCGGGAGTTCGTCAGCAACGTGTCCCATGAGATGCGCAGTCCGCTGGCCTCCATCCGTCTGATGACCGAGACATTGGAAGACGGCTCGTTGGACGACGACAAAGCACGCGACTTCCTTGGTCGCATAGGCCGCGAGGTCGACCGCATGACCGTGCTGGTGGACGACCTGCTGGAGCTTGCGAGGATTGAGAGCGGGCGCGAACCGGAAGCAACGGGGCCCCTTCGCCTTGCTCCGGTCATGCAGGAAGCTCTGGCGCGCTTCAGCGATCGAGCGGCGGACAAGGGCGTCGTCTTGGAGGGCATGGTGCCGGATGGCTTGCCCGAGGTCGCCGCGGACGGGGAGCGTGTGGGGCAGGTGCTCACCAACCTGCTGGAGAACGCGCTCAAGTGGACGGACGCGGGCGGGAGCATCTGGGTCGCGGCTCGGGGAGGGGAGGACGCCGTCATCGTGAGCGTGCGGGACACCGGCGTGGGCATTCCCTCCGAGCACATACCGCACATCTTCGAGCGGTTCTACAAGGTCGACCGCGCACGCCGCGACGGCGGCAGCGGGCTGGGCCTTGCCATCGTCAAGCACATCATCCAGCTCTACGGAGGTGAGGTGACGGCGGAGAGCCGCCCCGGACAAGGAAGTACCTTCACCTTCACGCTGCCGCTGGCATAGCGGTCAATTCACAGGCGTCACGGGGCCCGTCGGAACGGCGGGTCTCTTGCTTTGCCTGGCGATTGGCAACATTAACCGGGCCTTAACTTGGCCTTTATTTGGATTTAATCGCGGCCCCTTAGGCTGGTGAGGTGAAAACACAAGCGAATGGAGGGGCTTCTATGCGTGTGATGTCCAGAGCAAGGACGTTGGGTCTCATGGCACTCTTGTCGGTCTTAGTCCTGTCCCTCGGCCTCGTGGCCTGCGGCGGCGGCGATGACGATACCACCACTTCCAGCGCAACAACTTCCTCGTCCTCGTCCTCGTCTTCAGCAGCGGCGGCACAACTCCGCGGCGCCATCGAGATCGACGGCTCCAGCACGGTCGAGCCGATCACGCAGGCCGTGGCGGAGGAGTTCAAGAAGCTCCACAATGGCGTGAACCCCAACGTGGCGGTTTCCGGCACGGGCGGCGGCTTCAAGCGCTTCACGGTCGGCGAGACGGCCATCTCCAACGCGTCCCGGCCGATCAAGGACGCCGAGGCTGCGGACGCGGCGGCCAACGGTGTCGAGTACATCGAGCTCCTGGTTGCGGTGGACGGCCTCACGGTCGTCGTCAACCCGAACAACAAGTTCGCCACCTGCCTGACGGTAGACGAGCTGAAGGCCATGTGGGAGCCGGGTTCCACCGTCAACAACTGGAACCAGGTCCGCTCCGACTTCCCGGACCAGCCTCTGAGCCTGTACGGCCCCGACACCGACTCCGGCACCTTCGACTACTTCACCGAGGAGATCGTGGGCGAGTCCCAGGCCAGCCGCGCCGACTACAGCCCCAACGCCAACGACAACATCCTGGTGCAGGGCATCGCCGGCGACACCAATTCGCTCGGCTACTTCGGCTTCGCCTACTACCTGGAGAATCAAGGCCAGCTCAACGCGGTGGCGATCGACGACGGCAACGGCTGTGTCGCTCCCACGCCTGAAACCATCAAGGCCGGCGAGTACACGCCGCTCTCCCGTCCACTGTTCATCTACGTGAACACGGCCGAGCTTGAGAAGCCGGAAGTGCGCGCCTTTGTCGACTACTACCTCGACAACGCCGGGCAGTTGGCTGCTGAGGTCGGCTACGTCTCCCTGACGGACGCCGAGTATGACGCGGCCCGCAAGCTGGTCGAGTCCGGCGGCGCGACGATGATGGAAGAGAAGATGGAGCTCAAGGGCGCCATCGAGATCGACGGCTCCAGCACGGTCGAGCCGATCACGCAGGCCGTGGCCGAGGAGTTCAAGAAGCTCCACAATGGCGTGAACCCGAACGTGGCGGTTTCCGGCACGGGTGGCGGCTTCAAGCGGTTCACGGTCGGCGAGACGGCCATCTCCAACGCCTCCCGCCCCATCAAGGATGCAGAGCGTGAGCAGGCGGCAGCCAACGGCGTTGAGTTCATCGAGCTGCTGGTTGCGGTGGACGGCCTGACCGTCGTGGTCAACCCGGACAACAAGTTCGCCACCTGTCTCACGGTGGACGAGCTGAAGGCCATGTGGGAGCCGGGCTCCGAAGTGAACAACTGGAACCAGGTCCGCTCCAGCTTCCCCGACCAGTCCCTCAGCCTGTACGGCCCGGACACGGACTCCGGCACCTTCGACTACTTCACCGAGGAGATCGTGGGCGAGGCGCAGGCGAGCCGGTCTGATTACAGCCCCAACGCCAACGACAACATCCTGGTGCAGGGCATCGCCGGCGACACCAACGCCCTCGGCTACTTCGGCTTCGCCTACTACCTGGAGAACCAGGACAGGCTGAACGCGGTCGCCATCGACGACGGCAACGGCTGCGTGGCCCCGACGCCGGAGAACATCAAGAACGGCTCTTACACTCCCCTGTCCCGGCCGCTGTTCATCTACGTGAACACGGAGCACCTGCAGCGCCCGGAGGTCCGCGCCTTCGTGGACTTCTACCTCGACAACGCCGCGCAGTTGGCCTCTGAGGTTGGCTACGTGGCACTGACCGACGCGGAGTATGACGAGAGCCGCGCGAAGGTAAACTAGTGTAGACTGCGGGGGCGGCCCCCTCTGACCGAGGGGCCGCCCCTTGCGTTGCAGGGGGTAACCCACGTGGATTTCGTTGAGGGCAACAGCAGCGCAATGGCCTTGCGTGAAGCGGGAAAAGCATACTCCTACAGGGCGCGGCGTAGGGCGGTAGAAGGCCAGGTGATGAAGTACCTCTTCTTCACCTGCGCTGTGCTTTCAATCGCGACGACGCTCGGCATCCTCTTTACCCTTGCTAGCCAGGCGTGGGCCTTCTTCCAGGAAATTGGCGTCATAGAGTTCCTCACCGGCACCGCGTGGCGGCCCATCCTCAAGCCGCAGGCATTTGGCGTGCTGCCTCTGGTCTCCGGCACTGTGCTTGTTGCGGTGATTGGCGCCCTGGTCGCTGTGCCCGTCGGGCTGGGCACGGCCATCTACCTGGCCGAGTACGCCCCCGATAAAGCCCGCCGAGTCCTCAAGCCGTTTCTGGAGATTCTGGCCGGCATCCCCACGGTCGTGTATGGCTACTTTGCCCTCACCTTTGTGACCCCGCTTCTCCAGAATTTCATTGGTGGGCTGCCCATCTGGAATGCGCTCAGCGCCGGACTGGTGATGGGACTGATGATCATCCCAATCGTCTCGTCCCTGAGCGAAGACGCGATGGTTGCCGTGCCGCGCTCCCTTCGCGAGGCGGCCTACGCGCTGGGCGCCACCCGCATTGAGGTCGCGCTGAAGGTCGTAGTGCCGGCGGCCCTCTCGGGCATCGTCGCGGCCTTCATCCTCGCCACCTCCCGCGCCATCGGCGAGACGATGCTGGTCACCATCGCGGCGGGCGCACGGCCTCAATTGACCTTCAATCCCTTGGAACAGATCCAGACGATGACGGGCTACCTCGTGCAGGTGAGCCAGGGTGAGGCGGCCCACGGGTCGGTCGAGTACAACACCCTCTTCGCCGTGGGCTTGCTGCTCTTCTTCATGACCTTGGCGATGAATCTTGCGGGACACTTCGTCGTGCGCCGCTGGCAGGAGCGGTACTAATGGCGGTGTATAACACGCAGTTCAACCCGAAACTTGGGGCCCGGAAGCTCATTGGCAACCTGTACCTCGGGCTCTTCATCCTCTGCCTCCTGGTGGGGGTTGTGGGGCTGGCCACGTTGCTGATACAGGTCCTTATCGATGGACTCCCCTCGCTGACCCTGAACTTCCTGACGACCAAGTCGACGTCGCGATTCCCCGAGCAGTCGGGAGTCCTCTCGGCGGCGGTCGGCACGGCATGGATCATGTTCTGGACGGGTCTGTTCACGGTCCCGGTCGGCGTGGGCGCCGCGGTGTACTTGGAGGAGTACGCCCCGAAGAACAAGCTGACGAACTTCATCGAGATCAACATTTCCAACTTGGCGGGCGTGCCGTCGATCGTGTATGGCCTGCTCGGGTTGGCGGTCTTCGTGCAGTATATGGCGCTGGGCCGCAGCATCCTGGCCGCGGGCCTGACCCTCTCTCTGCTCGTGCTCCCCATCGTCATCCTGGCGTCGCGGGAGGCGATACGCGCGGTGCCGTGGTCGCACCGGGAGGCGGCGTACGGGCTTGGGGCGACCCAGTGGGAGGTGACACGGAGCATCGTGTTGCCCGCAGCGGTGCCGGGCATCGCGACCGGCACGATTCTGGCCCTGTCGCGCGCCATCGGCGAGGCGGCGCCCATCGTGGTCATCGCGGCGGTCGTCTTCATCACCTTCGTCCCGGCGACCCCGCTGGACCGGTTCACCGTGCTGCCGGTGCAGATATACAACTGGGTAAACCGGCCTCAGCCCGAGTTCCAGTCGCTGGCGGCGGCGGGCATCATCGTGCTGCTGGTGATGCTGCTGTCCATGAACGCGGCGGCCGTCTACATCCGCAACCGGTTCCAGAAGCGGTCAGAGGAGTAGGCTGGCGCACGCTACGAGTCCTCGACTTCGCGCAAACGACAATCCTTGCAGGCACTCCCCTCCTGCGGGCCCCGGGACGGCCTCCCCGGGGCCCATCTTTCTTTCCTCCGTCCTTCCTTGACGCTCTCCTGCGGCAATTCGATACTGTAGCTAAGAGCATTCCCTTTCCTCATTTCGGAACCAAGAGGAGCCGGCTTTGACCACAGCAGCGCCCACCCACAGGGTCATCGGGACAAGGACGCCCAAGGTCGACGGAGTCGACAAGGTGACGGGCCGCTCACAGTACGGCGCAGACGTGCAGCTGCCGGGACTGCTGGTGGGCCGCATCCTCCCCAGCCCTCACGCGCACGCCCGCATTCTCCGCATCGACACGTCCGCGGCGGAGGCCGTGCCCGGTGTCATGGCCGTCGTCACGGGCGCCGACTTCCCCCTCGCGCCGCCGGGCACCGAGACGCCGTGGGGCACGGCCAATGAGCGCAGCTACTTTGTCTCGCAGGAGGTCATCGCCCGCGACAAGGTCCTCTACCACGGCCACACCGTCGCGGCCGTTGCCGCCCGGACGGCGGAGGCGGCGGAGCGGGCGCTGGAGTTGATCGATGTTGAATACGAGCCCCTGCCCCCGATGCTGGACGCCGTCCAGGCGATGCAGCCCGGCGCCCTCGTCCTGCACCACGACCTGTTCACCAAGCGGCCGGACGGCTCCGACACGACGCCGAGCAACGTCGCGGAGCAGGTGGTGTTCGACCGCGGCGACGTCGCGGCGGGCTTCGCCGAGGCGGACGTCGTGGTGGAGCGGGAGTACACGACGCAGATAGTGCATCAGGGCTACATCGAGCCCAACGTGGACTCGGCCTACGTCGACGCCAACGGAAACGTGACCGTGTGGGCCAACACGCAGGGCATCTTCGGCCAGCGGCGCGACATCGCCATGATCGCTGGCGTGCTGCCGAGCCGCATCAAGGTCATCCCGACGGAGGTCGGCGGCGGCTTCGGCGGCAAGACCAACGTGCGGTGCAGCGCCCTCGCCGTCGCGCTGTCGCGGAAGTGCGGGATGCCGGTGCGCGTCGCCCTCAGCCGCGAGGAAGTCCTGCGCACTGCGGGGCCGGGCAACGCCATCAACTGCCGCGTCAAGATTGGCGCGCGGGCCGATGGGACAATTACCGCAATTGAAGGCAGCTTTGCGTACGACGCCGGAGCGTTCCCGGGGGCCCCGGTGCGGCTCTCCATTCGTAGGGTGTTCTCCCACTACCGTTGCGCAAACTTCCACGTCGAGGGCTTCGACGTGCTGACGAACCGCCCCCACGTGCATGCCTACCGCGCCCCCGGCGGCACGCCGACGGCCTTCGCGCTGGAATCGGCGATGGACGAGCTTGCGGACGCGTTGGGCATGGACCCGCTGGAGGTGCGGCGCATCAACGTCTCGCAGGCGGGCGACCTGATGCCGGACAACGTTCCGCTGACGTCGGTGAGCTTTGACCGGATGCTGGACGCCGTCGCGGCGCACCCGTGCTGGACGACGCCGCTGGAGGGGCCGAACCGCGGCCGCGGCCTGGCGTTGGGCATGTGGACGGTGCCGGGAGGGACTGCGAGCTCGCATATCACGCTGGCGGCGGACGGCTCCGTGGCCCTCGTGCTCGGCACCGTGGACCTATCGTCTACGCGCACCAGCCTTGCGATGGTCGCCGCTGAGCTGCTGGGCATCGACATGGACGAGGTGCGCGTGATGACCGGCGACACCGACATCGTCGGCTACTCCGACTCCAGCTCCGGCGACATGGTGACCTACGTCGCCAGCCGCGCCGTGCGGGAGGCCAGCTTGGACCTGCTCGGCAAGATGAAGGGAATCGCGGCGTCGCACTTCGACGTGGACGCGGACGACATCGCCCACGAGGGCAAGCGGTTCTACGTGCAGGGCGCCTCCGAGATGTCCATAGGCTGGCACGACTTGGCAAAGAAAGCCTTCTCCCCCAAGGGCGCGATGGTGGGATACGGCAGCGTGAACACCCCATCCATGAACTTGGGCGTGCTCGCTCCCAACGCCGCCGCACACGTCGTTGACGTCGAGGTTGACCCTGAGACCGGCAAGGTGGAAGTCCTGCGATACACGGCCTTCCAGGACGTTGGCCTCAGCATCAACCCGGACCAGGTGGAGGGGCAGGTGCAGGGCGGCGTCGCCCAGGGCATCGGCTGGGCGCTCCACGAGGAGTACGACTTCGACGGAAACGGTGTGCTGCGCAACGCGACGCTGCTCGACTACCGCCTGCCCACGTCGCTGGACGTGCCGCCGATTGAGACGGTGATCCTGGAAGAGGCCGCGCCCGAGCACCCCTTGGGCGTCCGCGCGGCGGGACAGGTGCCCATCGTGCCGCCCGCCGCAGCCATCGCAAACGCCGTCCGCAACGCGACGGGCGTGCGCATTCGACAGCTCCCCCTCAAGCCGGAGACCGTCTGGCGCGCGCTACGGGAGGGGTAGGCTAGAAGATGAGCGATACGTCGAGGCAGCCTGTCAGCGGCATTGGGGGTCGACGCTAGTGAATTACTGGCAGATTGCGGCCGGCGAGGGCGCACGGGACTACTCGGACGTCTTCTTGCAGTATGGCGTTGTGCTGATGGGAAGCGGACATCCCGGTTCGTTTCTTGAGTACCCAGAGAACTACAAGGGACATAAGGGTTGGGAGCGTAAGATTGTCGCCCTCGCCGAGGGGATAAAGACCGACGACGTGGTCATTCTCAAGCGAGGACACGGAAGTACAGGACGGATCGTTGCTGCAGGTCTTGTCACCGGCGACTACCAATGGCTCCCGCAGTTTGACGACGTGGAGGGCTGGGACATACAGCACGGCAGAAGGATAACGTGGTTCAAGAATCCTGACCCAATTTACGTAGACGGACTCGCAAGGGGCACTATCAGCAGAGTATACAAGCGCAATCCCAGGAAGGCCGCCGACTCCCTACTGGAGGGAGAGAGAGTTGTGGCAAGCGGCATTCCTCAACCCGCCAACGACATTTCCGAAGAGGACTTGGTAGGCAGTCTGATAGAGAACGGGCTGCGGCCCGCTGATGCGGAAGCCGTGATCCGGGCGATATTTCACGTCCGGCGCCTGGCTAGCTGGTATCTAGCCAACGGACAGGACCTCAGCGAGCACGAGATTCGCACATTCCTCATAATTCCGATCCTGCTGGCACTTGGGTGGTCCGAGCAAAGGATAAAGATTGAGTGGAGACATACCGACGTATCCCTATTTCGAGATGTGTTCAAGAAGGATGTGAAGTCTGCCTCCCCTCGAATCATCATGGAAACTAAGCGCATGGGCACGGGTCTGGGTCACGCGGAATCCCAAGTTGAGAGGTATGCGAAAGACTTCCCGGAGTGCGATATGCTCGTCGCTTCAAGCGGAGAGCGCTATCAACTCTACACGAGAGAACCCGGCCAGAATTGGCAGATTGGCAGGATGAAAGAGAAGCACCTGTCCGCCTATCTGAACTTATTTTCGCTAAGGGATCGGCATCCCTACTTGGCGGACGTAGGCGGCGCACCTGATCTCCTCAAGAGCCTCATGCCCGGTGTCTAGCCATCCTCGCGCTAGCCCCGCCCTACCGGTCCCACAACACCGCGCTCGCGCGCTTGGCCCCCTCCACCATCGAGCGGAACTTGCCCCACGCGATGTCCGGGTGCACCCGCCCGCCGAGGCCGCAGTCCGTGCCCGCCACGACGTTCTCGCGCCCCACCAGGTTGGCCAGCCGCTCGATGCGGTCCGCGATGAGCTCCGGGTGCTCGATGACGTCGTTCGTGTGCGCGACGACACCGGGGATGAGCACCTTGCCGTCCGGCAGCTTCACGTCGCGCCAGAGCTTCCACTCGTGCTCGTGGCGCGGGTTCTGGTCGTAGGAGATGCCCGACGCGCGTATCTGCAGCAGCAGGTCGACGAACTCCCCGAGATTGATGTCCTCCGAGTGCGGGCCGCGCATGCCGCCGTAGCAGATGTGCAGCCGGATCTGCTCTTCCGGGATGTCCTGCAGCGTGTGGTTCAGCAGCTCGACCAGCCGCCCGAATCGCATGCGGAAGTCTGGCAGCTCCATGCCGAGCGCGTTGAACTTCATCACCGGCGTGTCCACCTGCAACACGAAGCCGGCGTCGGTGATAGCCTTGTACTCGGCCCGCATCGCCTCCGCGCAGGCCTGCACGTACTCCTCCTCTGAGGCGTAGTACTGGTTCTGCTCCGGCTGGTAGCCGACGTTGTCCGGACCCACCGATGCCATGAACACCTCCGCGACGTCCACGCCCTCTAGCGCCGCGCGGAGGTTCTCGACGTCCGCCTGGATCTCCGCGTCGCCGGTGTAGGTGATGGGGCCGGTGCACACCATCTGCTTGGTGATGGCGGGGCGGGCGCGTGTCCTGGCCTGGTCCGCGAAGTAGCGGTCGTAATCGCCCTTGACGCGCTCGGTGCCCCGCTCCATGTTGCCGGCTCCCGGCGGCACGTCGAGGAACTCGAAGCCGCCGAGTCGGTCGCGGATGTAGCCGGACCAGCCCGTCTTGTACTGCTCGCCGTCGTTGATGATGTCCAGGCCGGCCTCCGCCTGCTGCTTGACGATGTCGGCCACCGACTGCTTCACGAGAGCCGCAAGGGCATCCTCGTCGTAGGGCTCCTGCGCCTGCTTGGCGTCGAGCATCGCGCGGAGCTCCGGCGGCCGCGGCATGCTGCCGACGTGGGTTGTCAGGATCCGGTCAACGCTGTGCTTCATTGGACTCTCCTCCGTCTTGGCAAATGCCTGAGTTCGTGTATCGCTCCATCCCGTTCGCCCTGAGCCTGTCGAAGGGTCTGACGAAGGGGATGAGGCTGCACTGCTACGTGTCCAGGGTGCTGGCGGCCATCCAGTCCTCCAGCGACAGCCGCTGGCTGGTCAGGCCCTGCTCGGCGTTGTAGGTGAGGAAGGCGTCGATAGTCCCCATGTCGTCCTTGACGCCGTAGATGAACGGGTCGCCCCACACCTTCTCCTGCTCCACCACGGCCTCGCGCTGGTACATGATGGAGAACCCCGCGCGGTCGTTGACGGCGTCGATGTACGCCAACCGCTTGGCCTCTACGAAGGCGTCGTACACGCGGCGCGCAAGCTCCGGGTCCTCGCGGTCTAGCTTGCGGCTCATGACCATCTGGTGCATGGGCGTGTGGATGCCCGACTCGCGCCAGAGCGCCAGGTCCTCGTCCTGGTAGTTGGGGAAGACGCGCTTCACGTCCGGGCTGGACTCCAGCATGGCGAATGCCGGGCCGTCGGAGATGTCGGTGATGATGGCGTCCACGTCCCCCGACATGAGCCGGTCCAGAGGGCTGACGGGCCCCGCGCCGTCAGTGACCTCATTGGAGGGCATGATTGAGGGTTGGTCCACGTGCAGTGGGAAGACGCGCCGGTTGTTGGTGACCATCCACCGGAGCTTGGTGATGTCGACGCCGTGGCGGTGTTGCAGCAGACCCGCCGTCCAAACGGTGATCGACGTCGGATACGAACCCGACCCGATGCGCTTGCCCTCCAGGTCCTTTGGCGAGTCGATGCCCGCATCGGCCCGTGCGAAGACGAAGGTGTACACCGGCTTGCGCTTGACCATCAGCGGCAGGCCGATGATCTCCCACCCCGCCTCGATGGCGGGCAGGACATAACCGAGGTTCAGGTCCCACAGGCCGAAATCGCCGGTCTGCAGCGCGGGCACCTCGTTGAAGACCATCGCGCCTGTGCCGGTTGGGATCAGCTCCACGCCCGGAATCTCGACGCGGCCGTCGAGCAGGGGCATCGTGATGTCGTAGCGCATGGTGGAGATTGGCAGCTGCATGGGTCACCTCCTGCGGATCGTCGGGGCGGCAGGTTACGCCGGCGGCCGTACCTTCACCGTCCCGTCCCACTCGCTCAGCGGCGCACAGTGCCACCACCAGTTGGGCGCCCGCCGCTCCTTGTCGCCCAGCGAGATGCGGCCCGTCGCGTACAGCAGCGCCTGCCACGGGTCGTCCTCGGCCTGCACCCACGGGAAGAGGCGCGCGAGCGCCTTGGCGGCGATGTCCGGCGGGGGAACGAAATCGAGTCCGAGGCCCTCCGCGATGTCGGCGGCGTGCACGAGGGTCTCGGTGCACGCCATGGCGGCGAAGCCGTGGCGGTCGGCGAGGCCGGCGGGGTGGAAGCCACGTGCGTCCTCCGGCATCGAGCGGAGCACGGCGGCCAGCACGTTGGCCAGCGCCCGGTGGACGATGATCAGGTCCTGGATCGACTGATCGGGGTTGTTGGTACGCGCTCCCGGCAATCTGGCGCGAGTCTGGTTTGCAGCGTTGGAAGCGAGGAAAATCTGTACGGTGGTGACGTGCTCCAGGGTCTGGCGGCAGTCCCAGTCGAGGTCGCCCGCAATGACCGACCAGTCCATGTCGACCAAGGTGGAGAAGAGGGCGAAGGCAGTCTCCGCCGCGGCTATGACGTCATCCGGGCCCGGTTCGCGCAGGTCTTCCATCGCGTTGGCGCTCCTTCTCGGTGTGGGGGTGCCGCGTATGGTATCACGGGCCCCGCCTCGCGCAAGGGGCCGTACGCGACCGTTCGCCCTGAGCACCGTCGAAGGGGGCACGAACAGACGCGACTATCCCCCGCGGACCCTGACCCGCCCGTCCCACTCGCTCAGCGGCGCACACTGCCAAGACCAGTCCGGCGCCCGTCGCTCCTTGTCGCCGAGGGGCGTCCGTCCGGCGGCGTAGAGGAGCGCTTGCCATGGGTCCGGCTCGGCGGGCACCCACGGGAACAGGCGAGCGAGCGTCCGGGCTGCAACGTCCGTTGGCGGCGTGAAGTCGACGCCGAGGCCCTGCGCGATGTCGTTGGTGTGCACGAGGATCTCGGTGCAGGACATCGCCGCGAAGCCGTACCGGTCCGCCATGCCCGCGGGGTGCCAACCTCGCGCGTCGTCCGGCATCGAGCGGAGCACGGCGGCGAGCACGTTGGCCAGTGCGCGGTGTACCGTCACCAACTCGACGGTCGACTGGCGCGGGTTGTCCCTGCGGGCGGCGGGCAAGCGCTCCTGAGACGGGTTGGCGGCGTGGGCGGCGTAGAAGACCTGCACGCCCGCGACATGGTCGAGCGTCTCCCGGCAGTCCCACTCGAGGTCGCCCGCGCCCACCGACCAGTCGCGGTCTGCCAGCGGCGCGAGGAGGGCGTGGGAAGCCTCGGCAACGGCCGCGATGTCCTCCGGGCCCGGTGCAAACAGGTCGTCCATGGGCGAGGCTCCTCTATTCGTGAGTGGTGCGTGCATGGTAGCACGAGGGCGTCCCGGCGTAAGGGGACTCCCCCACCCTGCCACCGCCCCCTTTCCCTCACCGCCGCCCTTTTGCTAGCCTCTCGGTATGGACTTCGGAGGCAAAGCAAGCAATCTCAGGCGTTTCGCCTTCACAGCCCCTGGCGGCCACGGGAAAAATCGCTGGAATTCGAATAGTCCGTAGCTGAGACCGGCCCGCCCAGATACGGATTCGTTCCTTCGAATTTGAAGTTCGAATATCCGGATCGTAGCTGAAGGCTCTCGGTACGAACCGGGTACGAATGAAGGTGCGTATTGGGCCGATGGGTGGGATGTGAGGTACGAATCGATGTTGGAAGGGTACGCCCGTACGGACGGAGTCGCCCGTCGCGTTGACGATGCTGTGCCTCGCTTATACGCTGGCAGGACACGCACACTGGGGAGGGGCCATGACGCGGGCGATCTACCAGGTCCGGCTCGTGGTGAAGCCGGAATACGAGGAAGAGTTCAATGCGTGGTACGAGGGGTGGTACATCCCCAAGCTCATGGCGGAGGTGCCCCACTTCTACTCGTGCCGCCGGTACGTCGGCGAGTTCAACGGTGAAAACATTTACATAACCGACTACGAGACCACCGTTGAGGACATGGACACCGCCATCGCCGAGATGCGCACGCCGGAACGCGAGCCGGTGAACCTGATGTTCCGTGAATGGCGCGACAAGGCGATCACCCTCCACGAGTCCATCCGCTTCTCCGAGCGCGTTGCGGTGGAGCGCTAGCGTGGCGTCGATCGAGGAGCGGCTGCGGCGGCTGGAGGACCGGCAGGCCATCCGCGACCTGGTAGCGGACTACTGCCGCGCCATCGACGACCGCGACCTGGAGGCCTTCGTCGGCAACTACACGGACGACTGCGTCCACGGGCAGAAGGACCGCTCGCTGTACCTGGAGGGCAAGGAGGCGTTGCGGGAGCACTACGCGGCCCGGTTCCTGCAGTACGGCTTCACGCTGCACACCCCGCACGCCCACGTCATCGAGTTCGACGGCCCGGACACGGCGCACGGCTGGGTCACCGGCCACGCCGAGATGGGGCTGCAGGGCGAGGGCTGGCTGGCCGCCTTCCGCTACGCGGACGAGTACCGCCGTGAGGGCGGCGCATGGAAGTTCGCGAGGCGTGAGCTTTCGACGTACTACTACCTCCGCATGGCGGACCTCGCGGAGGGCCTCGGCCAGACGATGCGCAAGCACCGCCAGGGGAAGCTCACGGCCGCCGACCTGCCGGAAGGCCTGGACACGTACAAGCAGCTGCATGGTTTGGGGTAGATGTCCAACGCCCTTGCCTTCCAAATGTGCTATAAATGATGCGGCCACTTGCACCGGGTGCCTCTGAGCACTGTGTCAGCGGCATCGCAACACTGACAGTGAGGGAAGGACATGGCGACACAGTTTCGAGCGGACCACGTGGGCAGCTTTCTGCGGCCCCAGGAGGTCAAGGACGCGAGGGACGCATTCCGGGCCGGGAGCATCTCCGAGGAGGCGCTTCGAGGAATTGAGAATGAGCACATCCTTCGCGTGATAGAGCTGCAGAAGCAGTCCGGCATCGGCATCTACTCGGACGGCGAGCTGCGGCGCAGCGGCTGGGCTGGCGGCTTCGGTGAGTCGGTGGAGGGCTACATCGAGGGCGATCCCGCCGTCAGCATGCCCTTCCAGGGCGGCCGCAGCGACTGGAGCCAAACGGGCACGGGGATTACCCCGGACAACCCCATCGGCGTGCCGGGTGGCGGCGCCGGCGGCCGCGTCATCGGCGAGCGGCTGCGCCAGGTGCGCCGCCTGACGGGGCACGAGTCGGCCTTCATCAAGGCCAACGCGCCCGGCCCGTACAAGGTGACGATGCCCGCCGCCAGCTACGTGACCGCGCGCGGCTACAAGCCCGGCGTGACGGACCAGGTGTACGAGTCCCGGGCCGCTGTATTGGCCGACGCCGCGGACATCGTTCGCGGCGAGGTCGCGGCCCTCATTGCCGAGGGGTGCCCGTACGTGCAGATCGACAACCCCCACTACCCGGACTACATCCCGGACGAGCGGCGCGCCCAGTGGGAGGCCCTTGGCGTCGACCAGGACCAGGCGCTCAGCGACGACATCGACGCGGACAACGCCAGTGTCAGCGGCGTCGACCGGAGCAACACCATCGTGGCGATGCACCTGTGCCGCGGCAACGGCGCCTTCGGCGCCTACCACACGTCCGGCGGCTACGACCGCATCGCTGAGCAGCTCTTCACCCGCTTGGAGGTGGACGCGTGGCTGCTGGAGTACGACAGCGAGCGCTCCGGCGGCTTCGAGCCCCTGCGGTTCATGCCCAAGGGTAAGACGGTGGTGCTGGGCCTCGTGACCACCAAGGCCGGCGAGCTGGAGTCGCCAGACCTGCTCCTGAGCCGCATCGAGGAGGCCGCCAGGTACGTCGACATGGACGACCTCGCCCTGAGCCCGCAGTGCGGCTTCTCGTCGACGCTGCAGGGCAACCCGCTTGCATGGGACGACCAGCTTCGGAAGCTGGAACTGGTAGTGGAAACGGCCCGCCGCGCCTGGGGATAGGGTGCAGCCAAGTACATTCATTGAGGGGCCCGCCATTTCGCGGGCCCTTCCCTACTTTGTCGCAAGTACGCCTTGGAGGGACGCCTGAAAGCGGTCGCGCTGCCAGCCGCGCACCTCCGGCGAGTCCAGCTCCTCGGCGAGCGTCTGCGGCTCCCGCGCCAGCCGCTCCAAGCTTCGCATCGGCCACACGAGCGCGATGTCCATGCCGAGTTCCTTCGCCTGCTCGCTGCGCCAGGCCTTCAGCGCGAGCAGCCGCTGCGACTGTGCCTGCGTTGGCCTGCGCCGCGGTGGGGTTGTCGGCGCGGGCCGCACGAGCGGCGGCCCCCTAAGACCCTCCTGCACAGCCGTCCGGATCAGCCGGCCGAATCGCTTCACCTGCCGCGGCGTAAGTCCCTCAACATCCTCCAGCCTCATGCGCGGCTCGGCGGCGATGGCCGAGAGCGCGGCGGGCGGCAGTACATGCGACGGCGGCCGGTCCAACCGGCGTGCCTCGTTCTCGCGGTGTCGGTAGAGCGCCAGCAGTACGGCAAGTTGCCGCCCGTCGAACTTGCGCGCGCTCGACTGCGAAAGCACGGTGGCTGTCAGGTCCTGGGGCGTGTGGCGCACCTCGCACAGCCGCTCGCACTCCTCCCCCACCCACGCCAGCCGCCCCAGCGTGCGCAGCTTGTCCGCCATGACGTCGTGCAGGGCGAACAGGTGGCAGACGTCGGCTGCGGCGTACTGCAGCGCAACGTCGTCCAGTGGGCGCTTGGACCAGTCGGCGCGCTGGATCCTCCTGTCCTTGGGGATCTCCACCCCCAGCAGCTCCTCCAACAGCGCGGCGAGGCCAACGCGCTCCACGCCGAGGAAGCGCGCCGCGATGTAGGTGTCGAAGAGGCCGGCGAAGGTCAGCCCCCAGTCACGGTTGAGGCCGCGCAGGTCGTAGTCGGCGCCGTGAAGCAGCTTCAGGACGCGGCGGTCGCCCAGCGCGCCTGACAGCGGCGAGAGATCGCGCAGGGCCAGTGGGTCGAGCAGGTACGTGCGCTCGGGCGTCGCGACTTGCACCAGGCACACGCGCTCGGGGTAGTGGTGCATGCTGTCCGCCTCGGTGTCGACGGCGATGCGGCGCTCATTGGCGAGTGAGGAACAAACGTCGAGGAACTGCGCGGTTCCGGTGACAAGGGTGTACTTCAGCGTTGCCTGGGACGTCATGCGGCGGCCTCCGGCGCGGCTGCGGGCTTTGGCGGCCGCGTCATGAGCACGACCATCCCCGCCAGCAGCCACGTGACGGTGACCAGCGAGAAGGGCACCAGGTAGGAACCCTGCCAGTCGTAGAGCGCGCCGAGCAGGATCGGTCCGACGGAGGAGCCGAGGGTAATGAAGGGGAACATGACGCCCCGGATTGCGCCGATGTTTCGCCGGCCGAAATAGGTGACCACCAGGAGCGTTTGCAGCTGGAAGAAGACCGCCAGCGTGAGGCCGTGATAGATGGCCCACACGTACATCATCGCGGTGTTCTGGACTGCCAGCAGGAAGAGGACCCCCAACGCCGCCAGCAGCGCTTGGATGACCATGAGGTTGCGGATGTCATGCCGCGCCGTGAGGTAGCCCCAGACGAAGCGCGCCAACACCGAGCCGATGCCAAAGACAAGCACGGCAGACGCCGCCACCTCGCGGGTGAAGTCGATGTCGACCAGGTAGGGTACCCAGTGCGCCTGAAAACCCGGCAGGCCGATGATGCTGAGCGACAGGGCGACGCAGATCATCCAGAACGTGCTGCTCCGTAGGGCCTCGCCTCGGGTGAAGCTGTGCTCTTCGGAAGCGCCACTGCGTCGGAGACCGCCGCCCGCTGCGGAAGCCGTGCTGGGGCGGTCGCCGTCGGGCAGGAGGCCCATCGATTCGGGCGACGTGCGCACTAGCAGCGACAGCGGCAGGAAGATGGCGATGGCGCCGATGCCCATCCAGAGCCACGCGTCGCGCCAGCCGACGGCGTTAATGAGGAAGGTGAGCAGCAGGGGGAAGATCATCGGGCCGGTGGGTGGACCCACCTGCATCCACATGATGGCCTGCGCCCGCCGCCGGATGAACCACTTGAGGACAACGCCCTCCAGGATGGGGTTGCTGGTCAGCGCCAGCCCGGCGGCCCCAAGCACGCCGTAGCTGAGGTAGTACTCGAACGGCGTGTCCGCCCACTTGACCATCATGAAGGAGAGGCCGAACAGCACCGAGCCGATGGGCAGCGCGACGCGCGGCGCCCAGGGGTGGTCGCCCCACGGGCCCACGATGGGGCTCAGCAGCCCGCCAGCCAGCGTCCGCACGGCCAGTGCGCCGAAGATGAGCGTGCGGCTCCAGCCCAGGTCGTCCTGCATGGGGACGAGGAAAACGCTCGAGGCGAAGACCGCGCTGCCGACGTTGAACGCGCCCTTGACCGCCGCCGCGAAGACGATGATCCAGCCGTAGAAGAGCCGGGGAGATGTTTCGGCCGCTGGTGTGGTCACCGGGCGCTCCTTGCACTGCTGGCGACTAGCATACCCCACAGGACGCGCGGTAGCGAATGGCTGACACGTCCAGGCTCAATCCCCTCTATTCTGGACTTGCCTTGACACGCCATGGGGTGACGGCTACGGTGCCGGTACCCATCCCATATCCCGCGTTGGGCAATCCTATCGACCATGGAGGCGCGCCATGCCCATGGCAGAATTGAAGAACGGCCTGAACATCTACTACGAGGAGACGGGGGAGGGCTTCCCGCTGATATTCGCCCATGAACTGGCCGGCAGCTACGAGAGTTGGCGGAATCAGGTCCGCTACTTCTCCCGGCGGTACCGGGTGATCACCTACAACGCCCGGGGGTATCCGCCTTCTGACGTCCCCTCGCGCTCTGACAACTACTCACAGCAGCAGGTCGTGGAGGACCTGAACCATTTCCTCGACTTCCTGGGGATACAGCAAGCGCACGTAGCGGGCCTCTCCATGGGGGGCAACATGGCGCTCTTCTTCGCCCTCCGCTACCCGCAGCGGTGCAGGTCGGTCGTCGTCGCCGGCGCCGGGACCGGCAGCACTGATCCCGAGACCTTTCGCCAACAGTCCATCGGGTACGCGCAAATGCTGGATGCCGACGGCAACGCCGGGCTCAAGGACTACCTGCGCGGGCCGACGCGCATTCGCTTCCTGCAGAAAGACCCGCAGGGGTGGGCCGAGTTCGCAGAGCTCTTCTCTCACCACTCGGCCCAGGGCAAGGCGAACACGCTGCGGGGCTACCAGGCCCGCAGGCCCTCCATCTTCACCCTTGATGAGCAGCTTCGCGCCTTGGATGTCCCCACGCTCATCATCCTGGGTGACGAGGACGACCCGTGCCTGGAACCGGCCATCTACATGAAGCGCCGCATTCCCAGGAGCGGCCTAGTGGTGCTGCCGCAGACGGGGCACGCCTGCAACCTGGAGGAGCCGGACCTGTTCAACCGGGCCGTCATGGACTTCCTCACGGCGGTGGAGGCGGGCGGATGGGAAGCGCGCGACCAGGGCTCCGGCGTCGGCTTCACCAGCCCCGCGGACGACGTGTAGGGCTTCCGTTGGCTTGACCCTTCGACAGTCGCGGCTGAACGGAAGCCCTTGCCGCTGCGCTACAGCTTCGCCGCTCTGGGCGCAAGCTCCCCGCCCAAGTACTCGATGAAGGCGTCGTCGGAGAAGTTCATGTGCTGGAACATGACCTCGCCGACGCCCATCTCCGCCAGTTGTCCCAGCCGCTCGATCGCCTCCTCCGTGCCGCCCACGATCATGCCGCGTTCCCGGGCTGCCGCCACCACGTCTTCGACCGTCGCGCCCCGGACGTTGCGCATGAAGCTGCGATAGCCCTCGGCAGCCACGGCGGGGTCTGGCCCGACAACGCCGAATGTCATCATCGAGCGTTTGAGCGTCGACGGGTCGCGGCCGACGGCGTCGCAGTGGGCCTGCAGCACCTCGACCTTGTGGGTGTAGGCCTCCGGGGTCATGCTGATGCAGTTCCACTCGTCGGCGTACTGGGCCGCGATGCGCATCGTGCGCTTCTCCCCGCCACCGCCGATGAGCAGCGACGGACGGCCCGCGGGCGGCTTGGGCAGGCAGTCGGCGTCCTGCAGGGTGTAGTAGCGGCCCTGGTAGCTGGCGGGGCCGGGGCCCCACAGCGCGCGCATGACGTGGATGGACTCCTCCAGCCTGTTAAGGCGCTCACCCACGGGCGGGAAGGGTACGCCATAGGCCGCGTGCTCCGACTCGTTCCAGCCGCCGCCGAGGCCCATGACGAATCGCCCGTTGCTGAGCTGGTCGAGCTGCGCCGCCATGCGCCCGACGTTCACGGGCGGGCGGAAGGTGACGGGCGAGACCAGCGGCCCGAACCGGATGCGGGTCGTCTGCAGGGCGGCCATGGTGAAGGACAAGTACGGCTCCAGCGAGTCCTGCTGGGTGCCGATGAAGAAGTGATCGGAGCGGAAGACCCCGGCCAAGCCCGCTTCCTCCGACTTCCGGATGATATTGCTCCAGAGGTCCCAGGTAAGGCCGTTCTGCCCCTCCACCATCAGGCTGATGTCCATGAGCGCTCCTCTTCTTTGGGTCTCCACTCCTGATGCCTTTGGCAACTCGCGCTAGAGGGTATTGCATGGAACGTTGCGAAGGCTACCCACCCAGATACCTGCGGCGTGGTCAGCACCTTCAGGGTTGACGCTTTGGCGCATCCAGGGATGCCCCGGCTCAACGGTCCATTGTTTCTTCGTTTTTTGTAGCTGCGGGGAGTTTCGTGTGGTCTTCGTCTTGTAGCGAAATGGCGCATTTCAGCTACAAGACCGAAAAATGCGCCCACGGGAAACAATTCCCAACTCTCGCTGGACCAGTTTGCACATCGCCGGGTGGGACGCCACTCCGACAACGAACGACTTCGCGGGTGTATTGACGCGGGTCTCATGGGGCAAGGGTAGCGGGGCCACAGGCCGGAGCGAAAGGGGTTGGTGTCAGGGTTGTGGGAGGGCGCGGTCAGGGACGCTTGGGCAGACAGCAGGGACAGAGAGGAGGCGGGCTACTCTATTTCACGCAGCGTGAGCAGTTGGCGATCAAACAGGTCGTCGGGCTCGCCCTTGGGGATGGCCAACAGGTGCTCGACGAAGGTCGGCGCATGGACCGTCTCCGCGTGGCGAAGGCGCTGATAGTCCTTTACAGCAACCACCACGACGGCGGGAGCACCCCTTCGCGTGACCGTCTGCGGCTCACCGCCGAGGGCGGCGTCCACCAGGGCGCTGAAGCGGTTCTTAGCGTCCTGCAAGGCCCATTCAGCCATATTTGCCTTCCTGTCCAGTTGGTCTAGCTTAGATTATTGCACTAGCCAGCGTCGGCGCCAACAGCAGGGGCGGGCGACGAGCCCTTGAGTCTCGGCTTCCGCGGGGATGGGATGGAGTTGTTGGTGACGCCAGGGCGTTTGACCGCAGGGTTTCTGGATACCGGCACGCGCCGGTATGACGAACCGTGGTGGGAGGTGGAGCCACCGGTCGGAATCGAACCGACGGCCTGTTGTTTACGAAACAACTGCTCTGCCTCTGAGCTACGGTGGCCCTGACTCAACCATTGGACGGTCTAGGAAACCGGCAGGTCAACCTCGTAGTCCCGCATCAGGCTGTCTAGCCCCTCCGCCGTCTTGGCGTCCGGGGTGACCAGCGGCAGGCGCGGAGCGCCCACGTTGAAACCCGCCTTGTTTACAGCGTACTTCACCGGGATGGGGTTCGCCAACACGAACAGCCCCTTGAAGATCGGCAGCAGCCGGCGGTGCTCGGCCGCCGCGCCCTCCAGGTCGCCCTCCAGCGTGAGGCCCATCATGCGCTTGATCTGCGCTCCGACCAGGTGCGATGCCACGCTGACGATGCCGTAGCCGCCCAGCGCCATGATTGGGTAGGTCTGGTCGTCGTTCCCGGACCAGACGAGGAAGCCGGGCGCGGCGTCGCGGATGATCTCCGCAGCCTGCCCCAGGTCGCCGCCGGCCTCCTTGAGGCCAACGATGTTCGGAATCTCGCTGAGACGGACGACCGTCTCCGCCGACATATTCACGGCGGTGCGGCTCGTCACGTTGTAGAGGATGACGGGCAGGTCCGTGCTCTCAGCGATGGCCTTGAAGTGCTGGTAGAGGCCCTCCTGCGGCGGCTTGTTGTAATAGGGCACCACCGACAGGACGGCGTCGGCGCCGATCCTCGTCGCGGTCGCGGTGTACTTGATGGCCTCCGCGGTGCTGTTGCTGCCGGTGCCCGCGACCACGTCGCCCACCCCGTCCAGCGCTTCCTTGATCTCGGCGAAGAGGCGCTCCTCCTCCTCGTGCCTCAGCGTCGGCGATTCGCCGGTCGTGCCGGCCACGACGACGCCGTCGCTGCCGGACGCGACGAGGGCCAGGGCGAGCTTGCGCGCCTGGGCGTAGTCGACGTTCCCCTCGGAGTCGAAGGGCGTCACCATAGCGGTCAGGAGTCTGCCGATACCCTCAGCCATACGCTACCTCCCGTTGCGGCTGGGGCCTGCCAGGCCCCGTTCCAACAGGGCTTCCGCTATCTGCACGGCGTTCAGGGCAGCGCCCTTCCGCAGGTTGTCGCCCACGGTCCACAGGGAGAGGCCGTTTTCGAGGGCCCGGTCGGGCCGGATGCGCCCGACGAAGACCTCGTCCCTGCCTGCCGCGTAGTCGGCGAGGGGGTAGCTCTTGCTGGCGGTGTCGTCGACGACGCGGACACCGGGGAACTCCGAGAGAACGTCGCGCGCCTCTTCTGGCGACATAACGTTCGCAAACTCAACGTGGACGGCCTCGCTGTGGGACACGGGCACGGGCACGCGGACGCAGGTCGCTGAGACGGGAAGGTCCGGCAGGTGCATGATCTTCCGGGTCTCGTTCTCCATCTTGGTCTCTTCCGTCGTGTAGCCGTCGTCCGTGAACTCCTCCACATGGGGGAGCACGTTGAAGGCCAGAGGGTACGGGAAGGTGGCTGCGCTGGTGCTGTCGGACTCCAGCAGGTCGTGGGTCTGCCGGTACAGCTCCGTGATGCCCTTGCCGCCGGCGCCGGACGCCGACTGGTAGGTGTCCACGATGACCCGCCGCACGGGGTTGGCCCGGTGCAGCGGCGCCAGTGCCATGAGCATGACGATGGTGGAGCAGTTGGGGCTGGAGATGATGCCGTTGTGCTCGTGAAGGTCGTCGGCGTTGATCTCCGGGATGACCAGCGGCACCTCCGGGTCCATGCGCCACGCGGAGGACTTGTCAACGACGACTGCGCCGCGCTTGGCGGCCTCCGGCGCGAGCGTCTTGCTGGTGCCGCCGCCGGCCGCGAAGAAGACGACGTCTGCGCCCTCAAAGGTGTCGGGCGTGGCCTCCTCGACAGTGTGTTCCCCGCCCATGAAGGGCAGCTTGGTGCCCGCGGAGCGGCTGCTGGCGAGCAGCTTGACGCGCTCGACGGGGAAGTTGCGTTCTTCGAGGATGCTGAGAACCACGCGCCCTACGGCGCCGGTGGCCCCAACAATGGCAATGTTGGCTCCGCTCATGTGTGCAGTTCCTACGCACGATGTGGGTCTTTGAGGAACGGTGGGAGAGGCGTGCAGCTACAGGTCGAGGAGCTTCTCCAGCCCTACCACAAGACCCTTGCATTGTACCACCTGCCGTACGGCGGTGAGAACGCCCGGCATGTAGCAGTCGCGGCCGATGGTGTCGTGGCGCAGCGAGAGGGTCTGCCCCTGCGTGCCGAGGACGATCTCGTGGTGGGCGAGGCGGCCCGGCATGCGCTGGGCGTGGATGGACACGCCGTCCAGCTCCGCCCCGCGGCTGCCGGGCGCGGGCTCGCGATCCGGCATCTGCCGCGCGAAGGGCCCACCGCGACCCTCGGCAAGCGCGCGGGCTATGGCGAGGGCCGTGCCGGAGGGCGCGTCGATCTTGGCGTCGTGGTGCTGCTCGACGACCTCGGCCGCCTCGAAGAAGCGGCCGAGCTGCCGGGCAACCTGCACGAGCAGGACGGCGCCGATGGCGAAGTTCGGGGCGATGAAGACGCCCACGCCGTTCTCCCTGGCGATGGTGTCGATGGCGTTGAGTTCGGCCTCCGAGATTCCCGTGGTGCCGGCGACGCCGTAGACACCGCGTCCGGCCGCCGCCTTCAGGGCGCCGGGGGATGCATCGGCAATCGAGAAGTCCACCATCACGTCGGGCGTGCAGGCCTCGATGGCCGTGCCCACGTCCGTGAAGAAGGGCAGGTCGGCGGGGAGCTCCGGCGCCGCGCGCAGGTCGACGCCGCCCACGGGGAGCATGTCGGGAGCAGCCGTCACCGCCGCGAGCACCTCCCGGCCCATGCGGCCCGAGACGCCGTGGATGAGCACGCGGATTGGACTGCCGTTGGCGGCCATCGTTGCTCCCCCGTTGTTGATTTGGCCACTCCGTTCGCCCTGAGGGAAATCGAAGGGTGAACGGAGCGACGTCATGGCAACTTACCTGAAGCGGTCTCGTCCTCCGTTGCCGCCCCGGGGCGGCCCACCGCGCCGGAAGTCCGGCCGCCGGTCGCGGTCGCCGCCTGGACGGCCGCCGCCGTTGGACTGCGGCGAGGTCGCAAGTGCCATCTCTGGCGTTAGCCCCTGCAGGACGGCGCGGCGCGAGAGGTTGATGCGGCCAAGCCGGTCGACCTCGATGACCATGACGCGGACCTCGTCGCCGATGTTCACGGCGTCCTCGACGCGGGCAACCGGCTCCTCGGCCAGCTCGCCGAGCCGCACGAGGCCGTCCTTGCCGGGCAGGATCTCGACGAACGCGCCGAAGTTGGTGCTGCGGACGACCTTGCCGTTGAACACCGCGCCGACCTCGGCCTCCTTGGTGAGGCCCTCGACCTTGCTGCGCGCAAGCTCTAGCGACTCCTCGTTCGGGGAGCCGATGAAGACGGTGCCGTCGTCCTGCACGTCGATGGTCGCCTTGGTCTCGGCGATGATGGCGCGGATGGTCTTGCCGCCGGGGCCGATGACCGCGCCAATCTTGTCGACGGGGATGGAGATCTTGACCATCCGCGGGGCGAAGGGGCTCATGTAGCCGCGCGGCGCGGGGATCTCTTCCAGGATCTTGCCCAGGATGAAGAGGCGGGCCTCCTTGGCCTGCGCCAGGGCCTCCCGCATGATGGCGGGGGTGATGCCCTTGACCTTGATGTCCATCTGCAGGGCGGTGATGCCGTCGGCGGTGCCGGCGACCTTGAAATCCATGTCGCCCAGGTGGTCCTCAAGGCCCTGGATGTCCGTCAGGATGGCGTAGTCGCCGTCCTCGCCCATGATGAGGCCCATGGCCACGCCCGCGACGGGGGCCTTGATGGGCACCCCTGCGTCCATGAGGCTCATGGTGCTGCCGCAGACGCTGCCCATGGAGGTGCTGCCGTTGGAGCTGAGCGCTTCCGACACCACGCGGATGGTGTAGGGGAAGTCCTCAACTTCCGGGATCATCGGCTCGAGGGCGCGCTCTGCCAGCGCGCCGTGGCCAACCTCGCGGCGGCCGGGCGATCCCACGCGGCGGACCTCGCCAACGGAGTAGGGCGGGAAGTTGTAGTGGTGCAGGTAGCGCTTGGAATCGATGGGGCTCAGGGTGTCCAGGCGCTGCTCGTCGCTCAGGGAGCCGAGGGTGACGACGCTGAGGATCTGCGTCTGGCCGCGGGTGAACAGGCCCGTGCCGTGCGTTCGCGGGAGCACGCCGACCTCGCAGGTGATCGGGCGCACCTGCGTCCGGTTGCGGCCGTCCGCTCGCACGTCCTCCTTCAGGACGCCCTGGCGGAAGAGCTGGTTGACGACCTTGTCGTAGGCGTCGGCGAACTCGCCCTTGGACACGTCCTCGCCCAGGGTCTCGGCAACCTCGGCCTCGATCATGCTGAGCTCGCGGTCGCGCTCACCCTTCTCGCGGCCGGAGAAGATGGCCTGCTTCATGCGGGCGCGGACCTCGTCCGTGACGGCGTCGAACGCGGCCTGCTCCGGCGCGGCCGGTGGCTCGACGGTGACCTTGGGCTTGCCCGCGAGGCGCACAAGCTCCTCGATGGCGGTGATGACGGTGGCGTTGGCCCGCTGGGCCTCGTCGAGGGCGTCCAGCACCAGCGACTCCGGCACTTCCTTGGCGCCGGCCTCGACCATGACGACGGCGTTCTTGCTGCCGGCCACCACGAGCTCCATCTTGCTGTTGTCCAGTTGCTGGAACGTGGGGTTGACCACCAGCCGGCCGTCAATGTAGCCGATGCGGCAGCCGGAGATGGGGCCCTCGAAGGGGATGGAGGAGATGGAGAGGGCCGCGGACGCGCCGATGATGGAGAGCACGTCGGGCGGGTTCTCCTGGTCGGCGGAGAGGACGGTGGCGACGATCTGGACCTCGTTGCGGAAGCCCTTGGGGAAGAGCGGTCGAATCGGGCGGTCGGTCAGGCGGGCGGCAAGGATGCCGTCGGTGCCGGGGCGTCCCTCGCGGCGGAAGAAGCTGCCGGGGATCCTCCCGACGGCGTAGAGCCGCTCCTCGTAGTCGACCGAGAGGGGGAAGAAATCGACCCCCTCTCGGGGCTTGGGGCTCATGCAGGCGGTGACCAGGACGACGGAGTCGCCAAGTCGCAACGTAATGGAGCCGTCGGCCTGGCCGGCGACCCAACCGGACTCGATGGTAAGCGTGTTGCCGCCAATCTCACATTGGACGGAGTGGCGCATGGGGAAACCTCCTCTAATCTCTGTACGAGGAGGAAGGGGTCGACCGCGGGATATTGCTAGCGGCGGAGACCGAGGTTGGTCAATAGTGCACGGTATCGAGTGGGCTCCGTCCTGCCGATGTAGTTCAACAGCCGGCGGCGTTGCCCGACAAGCTTCAACAGACCACGACGCGTATGGTGGTCCTTCTTATGGACTTGGAGGTGACGGTTCAACTCGTTGATGCGCCCTGTGAGGAGAGCAATCTGGACGTCGGATGAACCGGTATCCGTCGCGTGGGTCCTGAAATCGTTGATGATGGCTTGCTTTTGCTCGTTGTCCACGTTGCCTCGGGACCTATTCCTCTCTCTTTCTGTCGCAGGCAGTATAGCATGGCGCTTGCGGGGTGGGAAGGGGTGGAACGTCCGCCCGGTCGCCCACACCCCCGCCGTTTGCCCTGAGCCTGTCGAAGGAGGAGACTCCTTCCGTCGTTCCTGCGCAGGCAGAGCCTGTCCCCGCGTAGGCGGGGAAACCCAGAGGGGCGGGCGATGTGTGGGGCAGGGCAACCCCCAACCCCCACCCTCATACCGGCGCATGCCGGTATCCAGAAACCCTGCGCTCGACGACGCCCGCTCACCCCCCTGCCACCACCCCCTCGCGCGAACGCCGTCCCCCCGCTACCCTCGCTCCATGCACCGTCACCACAACCGCCCCGCGTATCGCCCCGCGAAGGGCGGCCGGGATTCGCTTCCCCTCGGGTAATATCCGTGTTGTATCTGCAACGTGCCAACTCAGCTTCAACACGAAAAGCAAGACGAATACCCGCAGCTACGCCGGACGCGGAAATAATTCGGCCCAGCACGACCCGCTCACCCTGAGCCTGTCGAAGGGCCGGGATCATAGGAAGGACGATTGAAGGACAAGACAAAAGAGGAAAGGACGCAGATCGCGACCCAACCCTACCCCCTCATACCGGCGCATAGTCCCCCCGTACCCCGATACGGGGCCGGTATCCAGAACCCCCGCACGGCAACTATCCCTGGCCAGCCAATGCCACCAAGGAATCGTACATTGGATAGCGGCTCAAATCGTCTGTTCCACAGCCCAAGGCTGCTGCTATCATCGTAAGCGCACCGAACGACGACAGTGGAGGTATGCCCCATGGCGGCGGAGATTATCAGCGGCACGGAGATCGCCAGACAGGTCCGGGCGGAGGTCGCCGAGGGCGTGGCCGCGCTGACCGCGTCGACGGGCGTCGTGCCGGGGCTCGCGGTGGTGCTGGTGGGCGACAACGCCGCATCCGCCGTGTACGTGCGAAACAAGGGCCGCGCCGCCGAGGAGGTGGGCATCTTCTCCGAGACCTATACGCTGCCGCAGGACGCGGAACAGTCGCAGGTCATGGACCTGGTGCGGCAACTCAACGACGACGCCCGGTACCATGGCATCCTGGTGCAGCTGCCACTGCCGCCGCAGGTGGACGAGGAAACGGTGCTCTACAGCATCGACCCCAACAAGGACGTGGACGGCCTCCACCCGTTCAACCTCGGCCGGCTGGCCGCCGGCAACCCCTCGTTCGTGCCGTGCACGCCCGCCGGAGTGCAGGAGATGCTGGTGCGCTCCGGCCACGACCCGGCAGGGAAGCACGTGGTGGTGTGCGGCCGCAGCAACATCGTCGGCAAGCCCGTGTCCTTGCTGCTGCTGCAGAAGGCGGCGGGCGCCAACGCGACGGTGACCGTGTGCCACACCGGCACGCGGGACCTCGGCGCAATCACGCGGCAGGGCGACATCCTCATCGCCGCTGCGGGCAGGCCGGAGTTCATCACGGCGGACATGGTCAAGGAGGGCGTCGTGGTGGTGGACGTCGGCATCAACCGCGTCGACGACCCCACGCGCGACCGCGGCTACCGGCTGACGGGCGACGTCGACTTCGGCCCGGTGTCCGAGGTGGCGTCCGCGATCACGCCGGTGCCTGGCGGCGTCGGCCCGATGACCATCGCGATGCTGCTGAAGAACACGCTGCAGTCGGCGCGCCGCGCGGCGGGGAGCTAGCACTCATACGGAATGTGGCCGGGATACTCCGAGTTCTCGGCGTTGCGGTACCAGCAGCCCCAGTAGTAGTCGTACGCCTCGGAGTAGCGTTGATAGGCCGCAGTCAACGCATTGTAGGCGAAATCGCTGTAGACAACGCATGTGGCTGTGAAGTCATAGCAACCATAGGACTGCCTCAGATCGCGGTAGGCATCTCTAGCGGCAACGTAGGCATCCTTCGCCGCATTCACGTTGTCCCGCAGTGTGGCATTCTCCGGCGTTGTGTTCTTGTGAATCTCGATCATGTAGCCGGTCACGCTGGATTCGGGGACCCAACAGCCGTCCGGCCCGCTGTTGGCGTCGCCCTGCGGCCAGTAGTAATGGACACCGTTGGTGACCCTGATGTCCATCACTCGATGCGCCGTCCAGCTATTGCTTGGCTCATCACTCCAGCAGGCACGACTCTCAAAACTGATGGTCGCGCCGACAACGATTTCCTCTGGCTGATAGTCGTGGAGCCATGTGGCTGTATCAAGGCAGGTCAACTTCGGCTCCATACTGCCAGTGCAAAGAAGCCCACGGATCCTCTCGGACTGCTGAGAGAGGATGAGAGGCTTTCGCCGCTCCTCCAACTGGGCGATCTCGGTCCGGAGGCTGCCGGCCTGCGTCTCCAACTCCTCCACGGTGCCGGCGGTTTGCTGCAACTCTGTGTGTTTGAGGTTCAAGGCCTTGTATGAAGAGTCGAGAGCCTCATGGGACGTTTGCAGCGTCTCGTGGGACGCCTGCAACTGCTGCTGGGACACCTGTAGCGCCTCATGCGATGCGCCAAGTTGCTCATGGGCCGCCTGCAATTCCAGATGGGATACCTGCAGCGCCTCGTGCTGTGCCCCAAGTTGCTGATGGGTGGTGGTGAGTTGTTCGTGGACGCCCTGCAAATGGCCGTGCTCTTGCGTCAGCACGGCCTTCTCATGCGCCAGCGTGCGGTTCTGCTCCGAGAGTTCATGCGCCTCGGCGCGCAGTCTGTCCCGTTCCGTTCGGGTTTCCGCCAAGCTTCCGGTGAGGGCGTCGCGCTCCGCAACCAGGGCGTTCCGCTGCATGACGAGGGTATCGAAGTCGGCGGCCAAGGCGTTGTGCGCTTCAATGCTGGCCACGAGGTCGGCATTCGACTGGACAAGGGCTTCCCGTGTCTCCTGCAGGTCCGCGTTGGTCTGGCTGAGCTCCAGAGACAGGTAGCCAACGCCGGAACCGACGAGGGCTACAAGCACGACAACAGCAGCGACAACTACGCGAGTCCTTCTCATCGTGATGCTTCCTCCCCACCCGTGACTGCGCGTCAGTCTTGCAGACCTACGTTCTCAAACCCGTTACGCCTCCCATGGCGCGCACAACGGCTGGCAGGCGTGCCTCCAGTACGCGCAATGGGTGGAAGAATAGACATACTAACCCTTTGGCAGACTCACGGCGAACGGAGGGCCGAGAGCAACCACGAGGGTTGCCCCTACGATGAGGTGCACGGACGGCTCAGGGCGAACGGGCAGCTACTCCAGTATCCCCAACTCCCGTGCGATGTCCTCTATGGGCTGGTAGCTGGCGGTCTCCGCGGGGACGAAACCGTCCGTGCTGAAGGAGTCAGCGATTCGCTCCGCCTTGCCGCCCTCCACCGGGTCCAGTTCCAGGAGCGCCGCGATGAGCTTGTCCGCAGTGCCCGCGCCGTGAGACTCGTCAATCGAACGGTTGATGAGCCAGTGGTAGTTCACGTAGGCCGGGGTGCGGTAGAAGACGTCGACCTTGCTCAGGTCCACCTTGCCCGCGGCGACTTGCCGTTCCCAGACGACCTCGTTCAGGGCGCCAGCCTCAAACTCGCCGTCCCGAACGGCCTTCCAGGTGTTGTCGTGCGTTCCCTTGAAGCCAAAGGTGGCAAGGTCGGTCTCGGCATCGATGCCGGCCTCGCCCATGAAGTAGCGCGGCATGAGGTGACCAGAGTTGGAGTCTTCTGAACCAAAGGCGAAGGACTTGCCGGACAAGTCGGCCAGGGAGGTGATGCCGGAATCGGGGGGGGCGATGAAAACGGAGTGGAACTCGTCGTCGCCGGGGCGTTGGGCGACGGCCTCTGCAGTGGGGACGGCCAGGCGGGCTTGCACGCCGCTGAGGCCGCCGAACCAGGCCAGGTGCACCCTGCCGTCCTTGAAGGCGGAGACAGGGCCTTGGTATGTCCTGTAGCGCTTGTATTGGACGTCAAACCCGGTCTTCTCGGAGAGGTAGATGGCGAGGGTGACGAAGCGTCTTTCCAGGACGGCGACCTCCTGGTCCGGCACGCCGGAAATGAAGATAGGCTCGTCTGTGGTGGAGGACCCGCCTTGAGTGCAGCCGACAAGACCGGCAACGAGGAAAACGAAAAGCGAGGCAATGACAGCTTTCATGAAGGCCCTCCGGTATCGCTGAGTCAGTTCTCAAGGTCCTCTATTGGGTTGGGACCGGGTTGACGGCCCGGAAGGCCTTCCCGCGCACATAGGGTAATGCAGCAAAACGGGGCGTGTACAGTACCGTTGAGCGGCAAAATCGTGCGGGTTTGGCAGCTATGGACCCGCAACCTGAGAGGTCCATCAACCGGAGGACAACGGGAGGAGAGGGCCGGCGCTACGGGGATGCCACCCAGATGCCGCCGTCCTCCACCTTTACCGGGTAGTGCGTGATGCCCGGATCATAGGGCGAGACCTTGACGTAATTGCGAATGTTGAAGGCGATGCTGTGGCCGGCGCAGACGATCTCCTCGCCGTCCAGGAATCCGGCGTGCAGCGGCCAGCTGGCATGGGGGCACTCGTTGCTGACGGCATAGACCTCGCCCTCGATGTTGGCGAGGCACATCTCCAGCCCGTGGGCCTCGGCGCGCATGATCTCGCCGGGGGGCAGGTCTGATGCTTCGGCGACGCGGATGTAGTCTTCGGCCACGGTGGCGCTCCTTTGGTGATGTGGCCTCTGCGCGGCGGTCCCGCAACGTTCCCGAATAGAGGCCTGCCGCCAATGATAGCAAGAGCGGCGTCATATGGGCCAGCAGACGGGTTGACTCGGTTGCCGCCGGTGCGCACGATGAGGGTGCGATCAGGGCAGTTGTGACAAATCATGTGACATGCCAGACAGCCGATTTTGTAGCTGAGACACACCGAAAATAGCGTTGGAGAAGGTGCATGACACAAGACGCAGGCACTGAGAAATCGCCCTCCCGGCCGAGGCGCAGGAACGCCCGCGGCCTGGTCATCGTGAACACGGGCGACGGCAAGGGCAAGACGACTGCGGCCCTGGGCGTGCTCTTTCGGGCGTGGGGCCGCGGCATGAAGGTCCACATGTTCCAATTCATCAAGAACACGGGCTCCCGCTACGGAGAGCAGCGGGCCGCGGAGAAGGTGGGCATCAACATCGACGCACTGGGCGACGGCTTCACGTGGCTCTCCAAGGACCTGGACCGCTCCGGAGAGCTGGCCGCGCAGCAGTGGCAGCAGTGCAGGGAGGCCATCCTCCACGGCGATGACGACGTCGTCGTGATGGACGAGCTAACCTACGCGCTCCAGTTCGGGTGGGTGTCTACGGCCGACCTGATCGAGACGCTGAAGCAGCGGCCTGCCCCGATGCACGTCATCATCACCGGCAGGGGCGCGCCGGACGAGCTGGTGGAGTACGCCGACCTTGTAACGGAGATGCGGGAGATAAAGCACCCGTTCAAGGACAAGGGGATCAAAGCGCAGCCGGGGATTGAGTTCTAGGGAGAACGCGGCGACAAACGACCGCCCCATCCGTTCTTCGGACCCTTCGACAAGCTCAGGGCGAACGGTGGGGCGGCTGCGCTCCAGATACGAGGTTGTAGCTAGCCGAGGTCGACCAGAATGTCGTCGCCGTCGATACGAACGGCGAACGTCCCGGCGCGCTCCTCGAGCACACCTGTGCGCTGGCCCGTCTTGACGCTGTAGAAGTGGCTGTGGCCCGGGCACTCCACGCAGTCGTCTTCCAGGATGCCCTCGTGAAGGGCCCAGCCCTCGTGGGGGCAGAAGTTGTCCAGAGCGAAGATCTCGCCGTCCAGGTTGGCAAGCATGACCTCGACGTCGCCGACCTTGGTCATGGCGAGCTGACCGGGCCTAATCGCTGACACCTGGCCTACCTTCACGAAGTTCTCTGCCATGCAAACCCTCCCCTACGTCATGGTGCGCCCATACGATACCAACGCAACTGCGGCATTGTCCAATGCAATTCCAGCTAACGCAACGCGACGATATTCGTTTTTCCAAGTAGAGAGAAGGTTGGAGAACCCGGAAGACGGGTTGAGCATAGCGGAGACATCTTTGACAAGAAGGGAAACGGTGAATCCAAATCAAATGCGAAACAATGGTATTGCAAATGCTCTTCATTTAAATCAGCCAGGAGGGCGCAAAACCATGAGCACCGGAATCATATTCTACCTGGGCACCGCACTCATCTTCCTCCTCGCCGCCTGCAGCAACGTCGATGACTCAGCCGACTCGGATACCTCGGCCTCCGCTGCAAGGCCGGAGCCAACACCCCTGCCAACGATCGTGTCGGAGCGGGTCGCAGTCGCCGACTCGACGGGCCCGGTGGACACCATCGATGCCGCTGAAGACCCGCCGCTTCTGAGCCCCATGGACATCGTTGCCGCACGTGAGCACGTCCTCACGACCGTCTACGAGAACGCTCTCCCGTCGGTTGTATATGTGAGCGTCGTGCACCGCCTGGACCCGGAGGACTCGGCATTCGGCTTCGACTTCTTCGGCGAGCGACCTCAGGGGCCGCTGGACGAGTACCGGCACGGCGCGGGGTCGGGCTTCGTATGGGACGAGGAGGGCCACATCCTCACCAACTGGCACGTCGTGGAGGGTTCCGACAGCGTCAGCGTGGTCTTCGCCGACGGCCAGGAGGTGGACGCCGAGTTCCTGGGCGGCGACCCGGACTCCGACCTGGCCATCCTCAAGATTGACCCGGCTGCGAGGGATCTCCAGCCGTTGCCGCGAGGTGACGTCGACGATCTGAAGGTCGGGCAAGTGGCGTTGGCCATCGGCAGCCCGTTCGGACAGGACTTCACGCTCACCAGCGGCATCGTGAGCGCACTGAAGCGCACTATCCGCAGCGGCAGCGGCCCGTACTCCATACCCCTGGTCGTGCAAACGGACGCTCCCATCAACCCGGGCAACTCCGGCGGACCGCTGCTGAACAGGCACGGCCAGGTCATCGGGATCAACACGCAGATTCTCAGCCGCTCAGGCGCCAACTCGGGCGTGGGGTTCGCCGTGCCTATCGACATCGCCAAGCAGGTGGTGCCGGACCTGATCGAGCACGGCAAGTACCAGTACGCGTGGTTGGGCATCAGCGGCACGACGCTCACATCCGACGTGATAGAAGAGATGGATCTGCCGGAAGGTTCCCGGGGCGTGCTCGTGCTGAACGTGACCGAGGACGGCCCGGCAGACAAGGCAGGCCTGAAGGGCGGCGAGGAGGAAGCGACGGTCGAGGGCAGGGATCTCGTGCTCGGCGGGGACGTGATCACCTCCGTCAACGGCGAGGAGGTCAAGGAGATGCACGACCTGATCTCTTACCTGGTAGAACACGCACGTCCCGGCGACGAGATCACCGTCAGCATCCTCCACCCGGACGGCGAGGCGGAGACGGTAACCGTTACCCTGGGCACACGGCCGGAAAACTAGCGGGACCAGGCGCCCCGCGTCGGAGGAGGGCTACCCTCTGAAGCAGCCCTCCTCCTTTTTCTATGGCTTGCAATAGATGAATCGCAGCATTCAACAATGAGGGTTGCGGGAAGGGCGAATGCTCTCTTGCCATGGAACCTTCGCATCCCCTGCGGTGTCTCTATATATGCAGGACATCTTGTTGGCGCCCACGCCGACAAGCGAAACACCCGTAGAGGCAGGAAGATGGGCAGGGTATCTACAAGAGCGTTCCCCACCGTCATTGCGGTCCTGGCAGTGCTCACCGCGGCGGTGGCGTGCGGAGACGGCAGGCCGGCTACGAATCCAACGGCGACCGTTACGACGGAGGCGCCATCCGGCAAGGACCCGAACGCCTCCGTGCGCGGCACCGTCACGTACAGGGAGGGTATAGAGCTGACGCCGGGTGCGCGGCTGGAGGTGGAGCTGCGGGACACGTCGCTGCAGGATGCCGCCGCGCCGCTGATCGCCAGGCAGACCATCGAGGACCCCGGGCAGGTGCCGATAGCGTTCGAGGTCGAGTACAACCGTGACGACATCGATGACCGGAACACGTACTCGGTGCAGGTCAGGATCATCGAGGAGGACGGCCGGCTGGCGTTCACCAACGACACGGCCTACGACGTCATCACTCACAGCAATCCGGACAGGGTGGATATTCCGCTCGTGCTGGTGCAGCCGCCGCCCGATCTCGCCGCAGAGGTGGACGGCGACCATCGCACGTGGGTGGAGCGGCCGCCGGGGATCATCCGGGGCTACCACTTCCGGGAGGGGAACGACCACTACATCCGCATTGAGTTCTACCAGTCCACCGTCGAGAATTGCGCCCGCCCCGGCAGCCAGAGCCTGGAGGTGCAGGGCAAGGAGATCGCGGTCACGCTGACCCTGCAGCAGCCGAAGGATCTGCCGTGGGACACCGGCTGCGACGCGGAGTTCGTGGAGCTGGACGCCATCGAGCACATCAGCGCGGACCTGAAGCCGGGGGCCGCGTACACCGTCACGGTGAACGGCGAGGCTTTCAGCACATTCACCCTGCCGGACGAGCAGCTGGGCCACACGGTCGTCGCGGATTCTCCCGTGCAGCGCGCCGAGGTCCTGGAGATGGAGAGCTACCCTGTCCAGTATGCGCTGAAGGTGGTCTCCGGCAGGCCCTCCGGAAGCTGCACCCAGTACAACGGCTATGAGCTCGAACGGAGGAACGACAACACGCTCAACGTGCGCATCACGCACCATGAAATCACCGACCGGGACGTCATGTGCACCGCGGACTTCCCCATCGAGGAGACAACCGTGCTGCTGGGGTCGTTTGAGGAGGGCGTGGAGTACACGGTGACCGTGAACGGCGAGCACGAGCAGGTGATCGTCGGCAGGTAGGGGGCGTCGGCTCACCTGAACTATTCCGTTGTGCGTGTGTCCTCGTCGCCGGGCCTGCGGAAGCGGAGCTCGCTGCGAAGCTGGTCCACCAGCGCCTCCACCTCGTCCTCGCCGGTGCGGTAACGGTAGAGGGAGTGGCGCAGCGCCTCCAGCGCTCCCTCCAGCTCCGGCCAGACAACCTCCGCGACGCCAAGTTGCTTGATCCGCTCGCCCTCCTCTCGCTGGCGCACCAGGGCAACCGCGTCCAGGTCCGGGTTCATTGCAAGGGCGTTGTGAGTGGTGAGCCACGTTGCAACGGGGTCGGTCACGCACACGACAAGCAGCCGGGCGCGCCGCACGCTCGCGGCCTCCAGCACCCGCTCGTTGTGACTGTCGCCGTGAAGAACGGTCTGGCCGCGTTCGCGCCACTCCCGCAGCGTGTTGGGGTCGAGGTCAATGGCAATGAAGGGCACATGGTGCTCGTTGAGAACCTGGGCCACCAGCGTGCCGACCCGTCCCAGGCCGCAGACGATGGCGTGACCCCGCATGGCGTGGGGCCGCGATTCCGGTTCAGTGAGGCTGAAGCGGTAGGGCCGTAGAGACCGGTAACGGGCGCTTACAGACAGCAGGGCGGCGGCTCCGCCCGCAAGAATGCCCGGAGTCAGCGCCATGGTGACAACGGCGGCAATAACGACCAGCGAGAAGAGGCGTTCCCCGATAACGTCCAGTTGAAGGGCTGTGGCGACAATGAGGAAGCTGAACTCGCCGATCTGCACCATCCCGAACCCCACCAGCATCGCCGTGTGAGGGAGGTAGCCGAATGCCCTCCCGATAATCGCCGTAACGCCGAATTTCGCCACCAGCACGACGGCCACGAGGGTCAGCACGGGAATCGGGTCTTGAAGGACGTGCACGGGGTCCGTGAGCATGCCGAGGGAAACGAAAAACATGGCGGCAAAGGTGTCGCGCAGCGGGGTTATTTCAGCGAGCGCTCGATGGCCGAAGTCGGACTCGCTCAGCAGGACGCCGGCGACGAAAGCGCCCAGGGCGGCGGAAAGCCCGGCGGCGTTGGTGAGCGCCGCAGTGCCGAAAGAGATGGCCACAAGGGAGAGGATGAAGACCTCTCGGGAGCCCAGCCGCGTTACGCGTCCAAGGAGCCACGTCAGAACGCGTCCCCCCAACAGCGCCATGCCTCCCAATACGGCGGCGGCCTTGAGCAGGCCGATGCCGAGCTCCGTCAGGAAACCGCCGCCCTCCGCGCCAAGGGCCGGAAGGACGGCAATCATCGGCACGAAGGCCAGATCTTGCACCAGGAGCATGCCGGTCAATATGCGGCCATGAAGGCTCAGCAGGTCGCCGCGGTCGTTCAGGGTCTTCAGAACGACCATCGTGCTGCTCAAGGAGACCGCCAGCGCAAGCGTCAAGGCGCCCGGGTTGTCAAAACCGAGCAAGCGGCCCACTCCGAACCCGATGGCCCCCAAGCTCGTGATTTGTGCAAGCGTCCCGAACACGGCGATATTGCGCAGCTTGACGACATCGCGGAATGAGACCTCGACGCCCACGGCAAAGAGCAGTAGGACCACCCCGAACTCCGCCAGGGACTCCACCGTCTCCTGATTGCCGATCACCCCCAAGACATGCGGGCCGATGATCATGCCCCCGGCCAGGTAGCCCACCAGCACGGGCAGACGAAACAGCCGCGCCACCAGCGAACCGGCAAACGCTACGGCAAAGATGATGACGATGTCCCAGAAGAGGTTCAGCTCGTGGGGCATGTGGCTTGTCCTTCCGGCTGCGGGAACACCCAGCTAAAGGGAAATAGCCGTCCGTTCGGCAAAACTGGGGTGGGCCTCATGGTAGAGGGAGCGAGGAGCCGGGGCAAGAAAGGCGGGAAAACCCCCTTGGGAATCTTAGCCCGTCCTTGTCGCCCGCATGCGGTCGAGCCTGCCGCGGATGCCCGTTTCCGGCATGAGGACGCCGTTGATGAAGAGGGTGATGTTCAGCGGCGCCACGATCATCAGGCCGACGAAAAGGGAGCCCGTGCTTTCCTGCATCAGCCCCACAAAGAGCGGCCCCCACATGGCGCTGAAGGGGAAGAGCGTCCGCATGAGCCCCTGCGCCACGGCAACCTCCCGGTGCGGCAGCCGCAGGTCCATCGGAATTGTGAAGAGGATGGGGGCAGTGCCCATGGCGCTGAGGCCGATGACAAAGAGGACCAGCGCCGCCACGGGCACGCTTGGAGCCTGCAGCAAGAGTGAGTACGCGATGGGGAGCACGATTCCGGGTATGAAGACAAAGGGCTTGCGCCGGCCGACCCACTGCGACAGCGGCCCCGACGCCAGCGTGCCGCAGACGCCGCCGACAGGGAAGGCGCTCATCAGCAACCCCGCCGTCTCAAGGGAGATGTCCAGCTTGTCGATGGCGTACGACGGGTAGAAGGTCAAGAAGGAGCCGAAGCATACGGCAACGCCCAATTGGGCCGTCGCCACCATCCACATCGTCTTGTTCCTGCGTAGCACGCCGGCGGGGTTGGGCTCGTGCCGCATCGCCCCGTCTCCCTCAGGGCGCGTTCGGCGTTCGCGGCCCAGGAAAACCCACGAGAGGGTGATGAGCAGCAGCAACACGCCGACGAAGAAGTAGTGGCTGCGCCAGCTGCCAAGCAGCATCACCAACCCCGGCGTGGCGGCCAGCGCGATCACCTGCCCGGTGGACCGGGTGCCGTAGTCGAGACTGTTCACCGTTGCGAACAGCCTCGGACGGAACCACTGCTGGATGAGCATGACCTGGAGCTGGATGCGCACTGCGGAGCAGATGACGAAGCCAAGCCTCGAGAGCATGAGCAAAACGGCCACCGGCGACGCCGCCTGCAGCATCGTGAACCCCGCCATGCCCACGCTGGCCGCGAGCGTGACCAGCTTGGGGCTGTACCGGGTCAACCAGATGCTGGCGGGAAGCGCCATCAGGCCGAAGCCCATGAATCCGGCGGTGCCTAGAAGTCCCGCCTGGGTGGGGGTGAGGCCAAGGTCTTCCCGCCAGATCGGCACCAGGACGCCGAGCGAGAAGAAGACCATGTTGTTGACGAAGTCCATTCCCCACAGGTGGGCCATGACCACCCATGCGTAAACCGGTTGCCTGGCGGTGGGCGCTATGCCTGCGGACGTGCTCACTGGAGGGGGCCTCGGCAGCAAGAATCGTGCACTGCCTTCCATTGTACGACAGGGCGGCCGCGGCAATGGGCGGCACTGTTCGCCCTTCGATTTCCCTCAGGGCGAACGGACGATAGGGTAGCTACAAGAGTTCCTACTACGCCGCTGCGGCGAGCGCGTCAGCCTCGGGTGCGCCGGGGTGACCGGGCGCGCCGTAGAGCGAGCACCCGGCGCACGTCGAGCCGACGCCGCACGGGGTTGTGCTGGCGCCGGCGGCCTGCGGGGCCGCCTCGGACGGCTGCCGTTCGCCAAAGAGGTCGAGACGGATCTGCCGGGCCGTGGGAGGTCGCTGGCCGGGGAAGGCCAGGAAGGGCCACGCCCGCTTCCGCACAACGCCCATCGCCTGCAGGTCCCGCCACGTGTCGATGGTGTGCCCGCGCCGGTTCTTCAGGATGCGGTCCGTCGAGGTGGGGCCGACGCCCGGGACGCGGAGCAGCTGCTCGCGGGTGGCGGTGTTGACGTCGACGGGAAAGGCGTCGGCGTTCTCCACGGCGATGGCGGTCTTGGGGTCGCGGTGGAGGTCCAGGTAACCGGCACCGTCGAAGGCCTGGGAAATCTCCTGGTTGGAGAAGTTGTAGATGCGCTTCAGCCAGTCCATCTGGTAGAGGCGGTGCTCCCTGGTCATGGAGACGCTGGGGTGCTCCTCGAGGGGCGTGTAGCGCACGGGCCGGAAGGCCGAGTAGTAGACGCGCTTCAGGTCCAGCTCGCCGTAGAGCTGGTCGATGCGCTGGAAGATGTCGCGATCGCTCTCGTTGGCGGCGCCCACGACGAGCTGCGTCGCCTGGCCGACCGTACCGCCGGTGGACTCGCGGTTCATCTCATGGACCCACCGCATCGGGTCGAGGATGTCGCGCTCCAGGTCCTTCATCGTGCTGATGCGGCGCATCATCTCCGCTGTGGGGGTCTCCAGGTTCACCGAGAGGCGCGTGCCGAGCTTGTGGGCGGCGTCCACCAGCTCCCGGTTCGCCCCCGGCATCACCTTCATGTGGATGTAGCCGTTGAAGCCGTGCTTCTTGCGAATGACCTCCACCACGTTGATCAGGCGCTGCGTGGTCTTGGAGGCGGTGCCCGCGATGCCGGAGCTGAGGAAGAGGCCGTCGACGGCGTGGCGCTGCCGCAGCTCCATGAAGGCGTTGGCCAGCTCGTCCACGGTGAAGGCGTAGCGCTTCCGGGGCACCCAGTGGCTGTTGGGGCAGTAGAAACAGTCCATCTTGCAGAAGTCGGTGAACATAACACGCATGAGGTTGATGAACTTGCCATTAGGCATGGCGGCGCGGTAGACGCCGGGCACGGGCATGCGCGATGGAGTGGCGCGCGGCGCCCTGGCCCCCGCGAGCATCGGGTTGGGCGACGGGACGTCGTTGGGGCGCGACAGGATGTCGTCGCTGGCCATGCCGCCCAGGATGCTCAGCTTCTCAAAGGTGTCGGGCCTGTGCTTGATGAGCATAGCGTTCCTCCGGTGTGGTGATTTGGAACATATGTTCCACAAGAAAGCGCGGATGTCAAGAGGGAGGCTGGGAATTGAGCGGACAGGGGCGGCTCCTGTTCCTTCGGCCCACTATTCGCTTTACCGGTGGCTACAAAAATGACACTGCCGGGAAAATGAATAATGAAATGTTCGAAAATCGCCCCGGATTGGACAAAAGGCGGCGGGGTTCGGCAGAGTCAGGCAAAGGGGCTGGCGGATAATTTCTATTTCTTGAGACTCCAGCCTTGGAATGCTACGAAATCGGCTGCGGGAAGGATTTGACAAGCATTTTGGGGTACTCCTAGGATGCGCTTGTCAATGAAAAACGACGGGGCGGAGCTATGACCGCGCCGTACGGCAACTCGGGCTAGCAGCTATGTTCAGAACAGTCGCACTCTACCAGAACCAATGGATCGCACCGGGTCAGGCGCTCGCCGACCTGGGCCTGCTCAATCGCGTCCCCTGACGGTTTTCGCTGCCCCCTTCCCGCTTTCCCTTCAACCCTACCCGTTAGGAGATGCTATGCGTATTGTCTTGAAATCCAAGATCCACCGAGGCGTCGTCACCGGCACAGGCCTCGACTACGTCGGAAGCGTCGAGATCGACCGCGCGCTCATGCAGAGGTGCGACCTGTGGGAGTACGAGCAGGTCGTCATCTGCAACGTCAACAACGGCAACCGCTGGGAGACCTACGTGCTCCCGGCCGAGTACGGCTCCGGCACCATCGCCGTGCAGGGCCCGGGCGCGCGCCTCTGCGAGCCCGGCGACATCGTCGTCATCCTCGCCTACGAGGTCACGGACGCGCCCGTCGATCCCAAGCAAATCCTGGTCGACGAGAACAACCGCTTCGTCGACTACCTCAGGACGAAGTATGAGCAGCCGGTTTAGCGAAGCCCAAACCGAGCGGTTCTACGACGAAGAAGACGCCATCTACCGGTCGTTCTGGGACGCCGAGGGCAGCCTGCACTGGGGCTACTTCGACGGGACAGCCGACGGCGACTTTCTGGGCGCCTCGGCGCGGCTCGACGAGGTCATGGCGGAGAAGGGCCGCATCGACGCGAGCTCCCACGTGCTGGACCTTGGCTGCGGCAACGGCGTGACCTCGCGTTGGCTCGCCGAGCGGTACGGCTGCCGCGTCACGGGCATCGACCTGAGCGGCGTCCGCATCGACAATGCGAAGCAAATGATGATGCGGGAGCCGGAGGAGCTGCAACGGTTGGTGCGCTTCGAGCATGGCTCCGCCACGGACCTGCCCTTCGCGGACGGCGAGTTCACCCGTGTGTGGAGCCAGGCGACCATCTACCACGTGCCGGACAAAGAGACCGCGCTGCGGGAGAGCCGCCGGGTGCTGGCGAAGGGCGGCCTGCTGGTCCTCGACGACCTGCTGAAGCCGAAGCCGGACGTGAGCGAGCAGTCCCGGCAGTACGTGTACGACCGCCTGCTTTTCGACACGCCCTTCAGCTTCACCGGCTACCAGGACTATTTGAAGGAGATCGGCTTCACCATCCTGGAGGCAGAGGACCTTTCGCCGTACCTTCGGCGCAGCTACGTGATGCTCGGCGAGAAGGCGGCCTGGCACGCGCACGGCGAGCTGGAGGAGCGGCTGACCGGGCTGAACTTCGCATACGGCAAGATGGTTGAGGCCATCGACCGGGAGGAGCTCGGCTGGGGCCTCTATATCGCACGGGCAAGCTAGCCCTAATCCCCAGTGTTACATAACGTCAATTGCACAGGAGACGTGCGCCATGACTGAGCAGAACCGGGTGCAGTGGGTGTACTCGTCAAAGAATCTCAATGAGCTGCAGGAGCGATACGACCAGTGGGCGTCGGACTACGACTCCGACCTGGAGAGGGACTTCGGGTGGTCTGCCCCCGCACTGGCCGCAGGCGTCTTCGAGAAGTACGTGCCGACAAACGCGCGCGTCCTCGATGCCGGGGCGGGCACGGGCCTCGTCGGCGTGGCGCTCAAGGAGAAGGGCTACGGGTCCATCGTCGCCATGGACCTCTCCCAGGGTATGCTGGCCGAGGCCCGCAAGACTGGGGCGTACGAGCGCTGCGACCAGATGGTCCTGGGCGAGACTTTGGGCTACGAGACGGACAGCTTTGACGCCGTCATCAGCGTCGGCGTGTTCACGGTGGGCCACGTGCCCCCCAACGGCCTCGACGACCTGGTGCGCGTGGTCAAGCCGGGCGGCCACATCATCTACTCGCTGCGGCCCGACGTGTACGCCGAAAACGGGTTCAAGGAGAAGCATGCGGAGCTGGAGGCGGCGGGCAAGCTTTCGATCGTTGAGGCCACCGAGCCGCAGCACGTCCTCCCCATCGGGGAGCCGGAGGTCGAGCACCAGGTCTGGGTGCTGCGGGTCAGCTAGCCTCGTGCGGAGAATAGGAGATGGCCATGACCGAGCAGAACAAGGTCCAGTGGATTTATGAGTCCAGGGACAGAGCCGAGTTGCAGGCCCGCTATGACGAGTGGGCATCGGAATACGACGCGGACCTCGACCGGGACTTTGGGTACCTCGGGCCGCAGCGCGGCGCGGACATCCTGGCGAAGTACGAGCCGGCGAGCGCCCGCGTCCTCGACGCCGGCGCGGGCACGGGACTGGTGGGCGCGGCGCTGAAAGAGAAGGGGTACGGCTCCATCGTCGCCATGGACCTCTCGCAGGGCATGCTGGACGAGGCGAGGAAGACCGGCGCCTACGAGGGCTTTGACCAGATGGTCCTCGGCGAGACGTTGGGCTACGAGACCGCCAGCTTCGACGCCACCATATGCATCGGCACGTTCACGCTGGCACACGCGCCGGCCAGCGGCCTGGACGAGCTGACGCGCGTCACCAAACCCGGCGGCCACATCGTCTACTCCGTCCGCGCCGACGTTTTCGTCGAGAGCGGCTTCCAGGCCAAGCACGATGAGCTGGCGGCGGCCGGCAAGATCACGGTCGTTGAGGGCACCACGCCGGAGCACCTGCTCCCTAAGGGCGAGCCGGAGCTGGAGCACCAGTTCTGGGTGCTGAGGGTCACGTAGCTACGCTTGCCACGCTTGACCCTTGCTGCTACCGTTCCGCTGCACCCCGCGTCGCCTCAGTGTGTCGTGGGCGAGCAACGCATGGAGGCGGCAATGGGCAGAAGGCAGACCATCCACATCCCCGGCGTGGCGCACAACGCGCCCATCCCCTTTGGCGCGCGAGTGGACAACGTCGTCTACAGCTCCGGCATCCAGGGCATCAACGCCGACAACGGCGAGCTGAGTGAGGACGTCTACGAGCAGGCGCGGCAGTGCTTTCGCAACCTGCGGACGTTCCTAGAGCACGCGGGCGCGACGACGGACGACGTTGTGCGAATCACGTGCTACCTGCAGGACTTGGCCGATCGCCCGGCCCTGAACGGGCCGTGGCTGGAGATGTTCCCGGACGAGGACGACCGGCCCGCAAGGCACACGAGCCAGTACAACCCCCCGCCCGGCGGCATGAAGGTGCAGATCGAAGTCATCGCGGTGGTGGAGGGGTAGCCCCACCCCTGGATCCCGGCATGCGCCGGGATGACGAACCTAGGAGGAAACATGAAAGCCGTACAGGTATCAGTTGCGGGTGGCCCGGAAGTGCTCGAGTACGTGGACGTGCCGGACCCAGAGCCGGGTGAAGGCGAGGCGCTGCTCGAGCTCAATGCCGCCGGCGTGAACTACATGGACGTGTACATGCGGTCCGGCGCCAACAACCCCACGCTGCCCATCATCCCCGGCGGCGAGGGCGCGGGCGTCGTCGTCAAGGTCGGGCCAGGCGTGAGCGAGGTCTCGGTTGGCGACCGCGTCGCCTACACCGGCGCGGGCCGCTCGTACGCCGAGAAGGTTGTCGCGCCGTCGTGGCGGCTCATCAAGGTGCCGGACGACATGGACATCGAGATGGGCGCAGCGTCGATGCTGCAGGGCATGACAGCGCACTACCTCTCGCACACCACGTACCCGCTCGGCGAGGGCGACACGGCGCTGGTGCACTCGGGCGCCGGCGGCGTCGGCCTGCTGCTCATCCAGATGGCCAAGATGCGCGGCGCGACGGTGATCACGACGGTCTCGACGCAGGAGAAGGCCGACCTCGCGATGGGCGCGGGCGCTGACCACGCCGTGCTCTACACCGAGCAGGACTTTGCCGAAGAGACCATGCGCATCACCGGCGGGGTGGGCGTCAACGTCGTCTACGACGCCGTGGGCGCGGACACGTTTGACAAGGGCCTGGCCTGCCTGGCCCAGCGTGGCTACATGGTGCTCTACGGGCAGGCCAGCGGCCCGGTGCCGACGGTCACCCTCGCGACGCTGAACCCGAAGTCGCTCTTCCTGACGCGGCCGGGGCTGAACTCGTACACGGCGACGCGGGAGGAACTGGAGTGGCGCGCGGGCGACGTGCTCGGCTGGGTGCAGTCGGGTGCGCTGAACGTGAAGGTCCACGGCCGGTTCGCGCTGTCGGACGCGGCGGAGGCGCACCGCCAGCTGCAGGGCCGCGTGACGACGGGAAAGCTGCTGCTGATTCCGTAGGGGAATGCAGAGTATCGAAATTTCCGTCTAGCGCGCGTGCGTGGAGTTAGGTATAGTTGCTTGCAAGTTAGGTCAGGGGGAGCATCAGCGCAAAGAGGAGGCATTTCTCATGCTGACCAGGGAAGAAACGGAATACTTGTGCAGAGTGGGCCCCGGCACGCCGATGGGCGACCTGATGCGCCGTTACTGGCACCCGATACTGCTCTCCAAGGAGTTGCCTGAGGCGGATGGCGCACCCTTGCGCGCTCGTCTTCTGGGCGAGGACATGGTGGCGTACCGGGACTCCAACGGCGACGTGGGGCTGCTCGACAACTACTGCCCGCACCGCAGGGCGAGCCTCTTCTTCGGCCGGAACGAGGAGGGCGGGCTGCGCTGCGTCTACCACGGGTGGAAGTTCAACAAGGACGGCACGTGCGTCGACATGCCGTCGGAGCCGGCCGAGAGCAACTTCAAGGACAAGGTGAAGATCACCGCCTACCCGGTCAAGGAGGCCGGCGGGCTGATCTGGACCTACATGGGGCCGCCGGAGCTGGAGCCGCCCCTGCCGCTGCTGGAGTACAACACCCTGCCGCTGGACCACGTCTCCGTGTCCAAGCTGCGCTACGAGTCCAACTACGTGCAGGTCATCGAGGGCGACATCGACACGGTGCACGCCTCCCTGCTGCACAGCCGGCTGGACTGCCTCGACACGGCCCCCACGGCCACGACGCTCGCAGGCAGGTACCAGTTCCCGGACCGGGCGCCCAAGTTCTTCGTAGAGGACACGGACGGCGGCATCCTCATCGGCGCGCGGAGGCGTGCTGAGGAGGACAGCTACTACTGGCGCATCTCGCGCTGGCTATTCCCGTACTTCACCATGATCCCGCGGGAGCCGCACGGCCACGTGCAGGGCGGCGCCATGGTGCCCATCGACGACGAGAACTGCTGGTTCGTGCACATCCGTTGGAACCCGTACCGGCCCCTCACGGAAGAGGAGCGGTTCGAGTACCACTTCGACCACTACATCATGGACGACGGCTCCTGGCTGGCGAAGGCCAACCGCCGCAACGACTACAACATCGACCGGCACGCGCAGAAGTACGAGACGTACACGGGTATCGAGTTCGTCCGGGCGCAGGACTCCGCGATGACGGACAGCATGGGGACCATCGCCGACCGCTCCAAGGAGCACCTGGCGACCACCGACATGGCGATCATCCGCATGCGCCGGCACCTGATCAAGGCTGCGCGAAGGCTGGAGGAGGGCATCGAGCCCTACCAGCCGCACCACCCCGAGTCGTACAAGGTGCGGTCCGGCGGCTGCGTGCTGCCGAGGGATGTATACTTCACGCAGGACTCCGAGGTGTGGGAAGACATAACCGTGAAGTAGGCAACTACTGAGTGGCTGTAGAGAGCCCCACGGCTCACCTCATGGAGGGTCGTGGGGCTCATTCTTTGTGTACTGTGAGGCATTGGTAAAGGAGCGCATGGACAGGGGGGAGCAACAGAGGGCCGTCCCGTGGCAGGGCAGGCTGCCCTTCTTCTACGGCTGGGTCATCGTCGTCATTGCGTTCCTGATGAGCTTCATAACGGCAGGGGTGTTCTGGGCGACGAGCGTCATCGCGGTGCCGATGCGCGAGGACCTCGGCTGGAGCCTCTCGTCCATCTACATCGGCATCACGACGCGCGGCCTGGTGGGCGCAGCCGGCATGTTCATCCTGGGACGGTTTGCCGACCTGCGGAACGGGGCGCGGACGCTGGCGGTGGTGAGCGGAGGACTGTCCGCGCTGACGCTGCTGGCCGTATCGCAGGTGGAGTCGCACTGGCAGTTCCTGCTGCTCTACGGGGTCCTTGGCGGCATGACGACGGCGGGGACAGGATTCCTCATCATGTCTGCCGTGGTGCCGCGCTGGTTCTTCCGCAAGCGCGGCCGCGCGGTAGCGATGGCCACAATGGGGTCTGCGGCGGCGGCCTTCATCCTCCCGCCGTTCATGGCGCTCATCTTCGAGAGCGTCGGCTGGCGGGGCACGTGGGTGGTGCTCGCGACGTTGACGGCGACCTTCACCGTGCTGCCGGCGCTGCTGGTGTGGCGGCAGCCGGAGGACATAGGGCTGCACCAGGACGGCGAGGAGACGCCGGTGCAGGCGCGGAGCACGGCGGCCGCCCAAGCCGTGCGCAACTATACCCTGTCGGAGGCGATGAAAGCCCCTGTCCTGTGGATACTTGTGGCGGCGGTGGCCGCGGCGAGCCTGTCGCCGAACGGCCTGCCGGTGAGCCTAGTGCCGATGTACATCGAGAAGGGGCATTCGACGCAGGTGGCGGCGCTGGGGTTCAGTATCTACGGGCTGTTCAGCATGCTGGCCCGGTTCTTCTGGGGTTTCCTGGCGGAGCGGTATCACATCCGCGTCGTCATCATCGCCATCGGGCTGTTCACCGGGCTCGCCCTGCCGCTCCTCATCTTCATGGACGGCAACGTCGCGCTGGCATACTCGGTGCTGGCGGGCTTCGGCATCGGCGGGTTCATTGGGACGCAGCAGCTCGTGTGGCCTGCGTACTTCGGGCGGAGCCACCTGGGGGCGATCGTGGGCGTGGGCAGGCCGTTCGCGACGGTGGTGAACGCGGCGGGGCCGCTGCTGATGGCGCAGAGCTTCGACCGGACGGGCGCGTACACGTTCGGCCTGTGGCTCATGGGGCTTTCGTGGATCCTGTGCGCAGCGTTCATCAGTCTTGCGAGGACGCCTCGGCAGGATGAGCCGGCAAAGCGGGCGCCGCGGGCCGCCAAGGCGCAGGAGGCGGGGTAGCCCAAACCAACCGGAAGGGTGCGGATGGCGGAACAGCGAACAGGTGAGCATCCACAGTCGTGGCCGGCAAGGCTGCCGTTCTTCTACGGCTGGGTGATTGTCGCCATTACCTTCGTGATGGGCTTCATCACGGCCGGCGCCTTCTGGGCGACCAGCGTCATTGCGGTCCCCATGCGCGACGATCTGGACTGGAGCCTCTCGTCGATCTACCTCGGACTCACGATGCGGATGCTGATCGGGGCCGCCAGCATATTCCTGCTGGGGAGGTTCGCCGACCTCAAGCACGGCGCAAGGGTGCTGGCCGTCATCGGCAGCGTGCTGGCAGCGATCTCGCTGGTGGGGGTAGCCTACGTCGAGGAGCAATGGCAGTTTTTCATACTCTACGGTGTCGTCGGCGGGTTCTCGGTTGCCGGCGCGGGCTTCCTCCTCATGTCGGCCGTGGTGCCGCGATGGTTCTTCCGCAAGCGCGGACGGGCCATGGCCTTCGCGACGATGGGGTCTGGCGCAGCGGCGTTCGTGCTGCCCCCGCTGTTCGCCCTCGTCCTGGAGGCTGTCGGCTGGCGTGGGACATGGGTGTTCCTGGGCGTGCTGACGGCGGCCACCACGGTTCCCCTCGCCTTCCTGGTGTGGCGGCAACCGGAGGACGTCGGCCTGGAACCTGACGGCGGCATCGAGCCTATCCCGGCGGGCCGGGCCGCGGCGGTCCAGCACGTACGCGACTACACCTTGTCGGAGGCGGTGCGAACGCCCCTCATGTGGGTGCTGGTCTTCGGCCTCGCTTCGGCGAGCCTGTCGCCCAACGGCGTGCCATCGACGCTGGTGCCCATGTTCATCGACAAGGGACACACGACGCAGACGGCGGCGCTGGGCTTCAGCATCTACGGTCTCTTCAGCGTGCTCGCGCGCTTCTTCTGGGGCTTCCTGGCGGAGCGCTATCACATCCGGACGGTGATCATCGCCATTGCCGTGTTCTCCGCAGTGTCCATGCCGATGCTCATCTTCCTGACCGGCGACGTGGCGCTGGCGTACGCGGCGTTTGCGGGCTTCGGCATCGGCGGGCTCATCGGCACGAACTCGCTGGTCATGCCTGCCTACTTCGGCCGACGGCACCTGGGCGCGATTGTGGGCGTCAGCCGGCCCTTCGAGACGGCGGTCATGGCGTCCGGGCCGCTGCTGATGGCGCAGAGCTTCGACCGGACGGGCGGGTACACGTTTGGCCTGTGGTGCATGGGGCTGTCGTGGGTGCTGTGCGCGGGCGCAATGCTGCTTGCGCGGCCGCCGCGCCCCGATGCTGCCGCAGGGTTGGCACCGCAGGCAGCGAAGGCGCAGGAGGCCGGGTAGGGGTTGGCCCAGTCCGCTCGCTCTGAACTTGCCTAAAGGCGAACGGACTGGGCCGCACTCGTGCGTCGGGCATCACCGGCTTCTCGGATGCGTTACAGGGTAGCGCATCCGAAGGGCTACGCGAAATCATAGGCTCGCATGGGGACGGACCTTGGGGCCTCTGATTCGCTGTGGACCAGGAGGCGTACCTTCTCCGTTGTTTCCCTGCTGAACGAGCGTTCACCGCACCGGCGACACACTACGGCCGGAACACCGTTCACAAGCACGTACTCGCCGTCCACCTTGAAGACGGAATCAACCGTCTCATCCCGACATTCGCCTGAACTGCAAACGGTGCAGTGGAACATGGTCATCTCCTCTGGGTTTGTTCTTTGTGGGAAAGCCCCCCATCCCAGCCTTCCCCCCTTACGGGGGAAGGGGCCTCGCTAAACCTCTGCCACCCGGAACGCCTGCAGCGCCGTCATGCTGAAAGCCCACTCGCGCTCTTCTTCGGTCTTGAAGACCGGGTGGTCGAGGGTGCCCACGAGGGAGTTGCGGTAGCCCTCGCGGCCGGCGACGGGCGGGAAGTCGCTGCCCCACATCATGCGACGCGCGCCGAAGGCTTCGTAGGCCATCTCCATCGCTGGGGGCACGTCCTCGAACCGCAGCTCCGGCACGAGGCGGCCCGGCCGCTGGCCGAACTCGCCGATGCCGCCGAACTTGACGTAGGTGTTGGGCCGCGAGGCAAGCTCCAGCGCCTTCACGTAGTTGTCGTACGGGGCAACGACCGACTCCGGGCTGCGGGGGTGGTACATGCCGCACAGGTGCTCCAGCACGATGGTGGTGTCCGGCACGCTGAGGATGAGCTCCTGGAAGCCGGGGTCGGCGCTGTGGGCCGTGTTGACGAGGAAGACGCTGATGGGGAGGCCGACCTCGCCGGCTTTTCGCCAGATCGCCGCGGGGTCGTCGCCGGGCGAGCGGTCCTGCGGCAGCAGCCGCACGCCGCAGACATCGGGGTTGGCGGCGAGCTCTTCCATCGTCGAAAGCGCGTCCGGTGCGGCGGCGTCGACGCCGGCGATGGCGCTGAACCGGCCCGGAAAGCGAGCGATGCACTCGAGCAGGTAGCTGTTGTCGAACATGCCGCGGTGCTGGGTGAGCAGCGCGCGCTGGACGCCGTAGTTGTCCATGCAGGCCAGCAGCGTCTCGATGGGCTCGAACCAGCTCGTGCCGGCGTGGCAGTGGGTGTCGACGATGTCCATGTCGGTCTCCTTCGTGTGCGATGGCGGTACGCTAGCATCGGGTGTGGGGAGCGTCAAACAGGGAATTCTTTCCCGCGCCGCTATAGCTGCCGCTGAATTGATTTCGCATTCGTCTTCGTAGCTGTTGTGGCACATTGCAGATACAAGACGAAGATTTTTGCGTAGGATCCCCTGCGCCCGCCGGAACGCTTGCGGGCGCGGTCCTCGCGTGAGACCGCCACGACGAGTGGGCGGGTCGCGTTGCGGGATGTGCGTGCGACGTCCATGAGGGGAAGGTAGCGAGGGCGGTAGCGTGGGGGCAAGGGAGCGGTGGCAGGGCGACCCTTCGACAGGCTCAGGGCGAACGGAGGGAGGCGCGGTGAGCGTCGGGGCCCCTGCCTACGCAGGGGCGACGGAGGAGGGCGCGGTCTGGGGCGCACAGAGGTTGGGCGCGGGGTTTCTGGATACCGGCCCCGTATCGGTGTACGGGGGGGACCATGCGCCGGTATGAGGGGGATGGGGTGTGTGGGGCCGAAGTGTTTCCGCGTCCGGCGTAGATGGGGGGGATTCGTCTTGCTTTTCGTGTTGAAGCTGAGTTGGCACGTTGCAGATACAACACGGATATTACCCGAGGGGAAGCGAATCCCGGCCGGCGTCCGCTTCCCCCACCCCAGCC
>DAOUJQ010000015.1:55000-116825 GCA_034422455.1 Dehalococcoidia bacterium | reverse complement strand
CGTCTTGCTTTTCGTGTTGAAGCTGAGTTGGCACGTTGCAGATACAACACGGATATTACCCGAGGGGAAGCGAATCCCGGCCGGCGTCCGCTTCCCCCACCCCAGCCTCCCCCGCGAGGGGGGAGGAGGAACGGGTCGCAGCGCGGTTGTGGTGTTGTGGTGGCGGTGCATGGGACGAGGGTAGCGGGGAGGACGGCTTTCGCGCGAGGGGGTGGTGGCAGGGGGACGGGGGCGGCGGGGTGAGCGGGCGGCGTTGGGCGCGGGGTTTCTGGATACCGGCCCCGTATCGGGGTACGGGGGGGACCATTCGCCGGTATGTGGGGGGCGGTGTGCGCCTTTCGGCGGGGCTCAGGGCGAACGAAAAGAGCCGTCTGCACGCATGTTGGCATGGTACGATGGTCGGGCCAAGCACCAGTTGCTGCGGAGGAGATATTGGCCGCAATCGTCGTGGGTGTGGACACGGGAGGCACGTTCACCGACCTCATCCTGCTGGGGCCGGACGGCCTGCGCGTCCATAAGGTCCCGTCGACGCCGGAAGACCCGTCGCGGTCGATCCTGCAGGGACTGAGCGACCTGGGCGTTTGGCGCAGCGGCGGCTGGTCGCAGCGGGGCATCGTGCTGGTGCACGGCACGACGGTGGCGACGAACGCGCTGCTGGAGCGCAAGGGGGCGCGGACGGCGCTGGTCACCACTGCGGGCTTCGAGGACCTGCTGGAGCTGGCGCGGCAGACCCGGCCGTCGCTGTACGACTTCATGCAGGAGAAGCCGCCGCCGCTGGCGCCGCCGGAGCTGTGCTTCGGGCTGGAGGAGCGGGTGCTGGCCGACGGCAGCGTGCAGCGGGCCGCGTCGCCGGACGCGGTGCGCAGCGTGGCGGACGCGGTCCGGAACTCGGGCGCGGAAGCCGTGGCCGTCTCCCTGCTATTCTCGTTCCTCTACCCCGCGCACGAGGAGCAGGTGGCGGAAGCGCTGGGGTCGCTGGACCCACCGCCGTTCCTGTCGGTCTCCAACCGCGTGCTCCCGCAGTACCGCGAGTACGAGCGCACAAGCACCGTGACTGCAAACGCCTACGTCGGGCCGGTCATGGCGGGCTACCTGCGGCGGCTGGAGCGAGCGTTGGGCGCGGAGGACGGGCACGGTCGCGTGCGGGTGATGCAGTCGTCCGGCGGGAGCGTGTCGCTGGGTGCGGCGGCGACGGAGCCGGTGCGCACGGTGCTCAGCGGCCCGGCGGGCGGCGTCGTTGGGGCGCTGGAAGTGGCGAGGCGGGCAGGCTACCCTAACATCATCACGCTGGACATGGGCGGCACCTCCACGGACGTGTCGCTCTGCCCCGGCAGGCTGCAGGAGACCGTAGCGGCGTCGCTGGGCGGCGTTCCCATCGGCGTGCCGATGCTGGACGTGCACACCGTCGGGGCGGGCGGGGGATCCATCGCGCGCGTCGACGCAGGGGGCGCGCTGACCGTGGGGCCGGAGTCGGCGGGCGCGGACCCGGGCCCGGCATGCTACGGCGTCGGGGATGCGCCGACCGTGACGGACGCGAACCTCGTCCTGGGCCGCATCCGCGCCGAGGACTTTCTCGGCGGACGGATGCCGCTCGACCGGGAGGCCGCTCGGGCCGCGTTGGGACGCCTCGCCGCCGCGATGGGCGCGGACGTGGACACGGCGGCGCTGGGGGTCGTGCGTGTCGTCAACGCGACGATGGAGCGGGCCGTCCGTGCTATCTCGCTGGAACGGGGCTTCGACCCACGCGAGTTCACGCTCGTCGCCTTCGGTGGCGCGGGGCCGCAGCACGCCTGCGAGCTCGCGGAGGGCCTTGGCATCACGCGCGTGCTGTCCCCTACGACGCCGGGAGCGCTGTCGGCCTACGGCGTCGCCATCGCCGACATCACCAAGGACTACTCGCAGACGGTGCTGTACGCACAGGACGACGTGACGGCCGTGCGGCTGCGCGAGGGCTACGAGGGCCTGCGGGCGCGGGCGTTGGAGGAGCTGCGGGCGGAGGGCGTGCCACGCCGCAGGACCCGGCTCATGCCGCTGCTGGACATGCGGTACATCGGCCAGTCCTACGAGCTCACCGTCGACTGCCCAAGGCTGGGGCAGTCGGTGGCGGCGAGCGCTGCACGCGCCTTCCACGCCACGCACGCGCAGCGGTTCGGGTACGCGGACCACAACGCGCCGATCGAGGTGGTGAACCTGCGTCTCAAGGCTGTAGGCGTCTCGGACGTGGCCCACGAGGCTACGTCCGGCAGCACCGATGGGGCGGGGCTGGAGGGCGCTCTCGTGGCGGAGGAAACGGTGATGTTTGCGGACGGGCCGCACCGGACGCCGTTCCTGCAACGGGCCTCCCTCGCGCCGGGGCGCACGGTGACGGGCCCGGCAGTCGTGCTGCAGATGGACGCGACGACGGTCGTGCCGCCGGGGTGGACGGCGTCTGTGGACGACGAGGGGAATTTGGTCATCGTCGACCAGCGAAAGGGTTAGCCAGGGGCGGACTCCGCACGCTTGGCGTCGTCCCACAGGGCGAACTGCTCTGCGGGGGAGTGCTCGCGGAGCTGGCGTCCCTGAGAGCGCACCGCCGACTCCATGTGCGTGAACCGGCGGTAGAAGCGCATGTTGGCGCCGCGCAGGGCGGTCTCCGCGTCCACGCCCATCCACCGGGCGGCGTTCACCAGCGCGAGCAACACGTCGCCGAGCTCCTCCTCACGGCGTTGGGTGTCCTCCGCAGCCTCCAGCTCCGCCAGCTCCTCGCGTACCTTGGCCATGACGTCTGCGAGGCCGGCCCACTCGAACCCGGCCTGGGCGGCCCGGTTGGAGACGGCCTGCCCGTAGCCGAGGGCCGGCATGCCCCTGGCGACGCCGTCGAGGGCGGACACCCGGTCGCCGCGCTCCTGCCGCTTGGTCTCCTCCCAGTTCCTTTCGACCTCGCGGGCGTCCTTGACCTTCACGTCGCCGAAGACGTGCGGATGACGGCGGACGAGCTTCTCGCAAATGTGGCGGAACATGTCGGCCTGGGTGAACGTGCCGTTCTCCTCGGCGATCTGGCAGTGAAAGGCGATCTGCACGATGACGTCGCCCAACTCCTCGGCAAGGCCCGCCGGGTCGCCGGCGTCGAGCGCCTCGAGCGCCTCGTAGCACTCCTCCAGCAGGTTGCGCCTGAGCGACTGGTGGGTCTGCTCGCGGTCCCACGGGCAACCGCCGGGCGAGCGGAGCCGGTGGACGATGTCCCATAGCGTCTGGTATGTGTGCTGCCCTTGTTCCTGCATTGCGTTTCCCCTTGGAGAGATGGGGCCATTATACTTACGACAGCACCAGACAGACATGGAAGGACGGACTGTGCAGTGGGCACATGGCGCGAGGTCCTGGCGCGGGTAGAGCCGGGGATATTCAAGTGGACGGGCGTGGCGATGCTCGTGGCCCTGCCGGTCTTCCTGATCACGTTCAACGTGCAGGTGATGTTCAACGCGCCCTGGGTCTACTCCACGGGCTTCCAGCGCAACGACATCCCCGAGCGCTCGGGGGTGCCGCTGGAGGAACTGGACCGCGTGGGGTCAGAGATCCGGGAGTACTTCAACAACGACCAAGAGTACATGTTCATCTTCCTGTACGGCCAGCCGCTGTTCACCGCGCGGGAGGTCGAGCACATGCGCGACGTGAAGGCCCTGCTGCGGCTGGTGTACACGGTCATGGTCGTGTCGGGCGCGGTGCTGCTGGCGTACTCGGCGTGGGGGTACGGACGGGAGGGGCTGCGCTTCCTGCGGAGGACGAAAACGGCAGGGCTCGTGAGCACGGTGGGCGTCGTAGTCGCGGGCATCGTGCTGGGACTGGGGTTTCCCGTCTTCTTCACGCTCTTCCACGAGATCAGCTTCAGCAACGACTACTGGATACTGAGCCCGAGCGAGCACTTCCTGGTGGTCATGTTTCCCTACCGGTTCTGGCTGGAGGCGACGCTGCTTCTCGCGTTCGCGACGGTAGCGGAGCTGCTGGCGGTCTGGGGGGTCAGCCGTTTCACGCTGCGCAGGCTGGCCGCGAGAGACGACGCGGCAGCGGCGACGGCGGAGTAGGGAGTGTAGCCCCAACTCTGGATACCGGCTTTCGCCGGTACGACGATGCAGTGGGAATGCAGAAGCCCCGGGGTGTCCGGGACTTCGTTGTGCGCCAGGTTATGTAACGGCAGCTAGTGGCAGGTGCATCCACCGCCGCAGCTCATGCCCCCACCGCCCGGGAGGGGCGTGGGCGCGCTGTCGGAGCCGCCGACGGTGATGGCCGCGAAGACGGAGAGCACGCGCCGGCCCGCGCCGCCGCAGGTGGGACACGTCGCCGGATCGTCGCCCTTGGACATGGCGCGGAGGACCTCGAACTTCTCGTCGCAGGGTTCGCAGTGGTACTCGTACAGAGGCATGTCGTCCTCCCGTGCTTCTCGATGCTGGCTCGATTCTAGCGGCGTCACGGGACAAGGTCAACAGGCGCCGCGCCCTTGTAGGCGTTTCGCGGCTACGGGTACAATGGTCGGTACGGATTCGCAACGCTAGCCGATGAGGTTATCGACGGCATGCCCCTTTCTCCCAGACATATCCAAGACATGCTCACTTCCTTCTGGGTGTCCAAGACGCTCTTCACGGGCGTGGAGCTGGGCGTCTTCGACGAGCTTTCCAAGGGGCCGGCGAGCGCAGAGGTGCTCGCGTACCGGCTGCGGCTACACCCCGGCGCCCTGGAGCGGCTGATGAACGCGCTGGTGGCGCTGGAGCTGATCCAGAAGGAGAACGGCCGCTTCAGCAACACGGAAGAGGCCGCGCTCTACCTGGTCAAGGGGCAGCAGAGCTACCTGGGCGGACAGGTTGAGCACCTGAGCCAGCTGCACTGGCGGCTGTGGCAGCTCCTGCCGGGCGCGATCCGCGAAAACTCGCCGCGGGTCAAGGAGGTCTTCGGGCCGGGCTTCGACATGCTGGCCGCGGTCTACGCCGACCCCAGGCAGCTCCGGGGGTTCGTGCAGGGCATGCACAACCTCACGGTGCCGGACGCGCAGGAGATCGTGGACGCGGTGGACTTCTCCGGGTACCACACGCTGCTGGACGTGGGCGGGACCTCCGGCGCGCTGGTCATCGCGGCGCTGCGGAAGTACCAGCACCTGCAGGGCATCGTGTTCGAGCAGCCGGCGGTGTGCGCCATCGCGGATGACTACCTCCGCCAGTACGGCGTCGACGACCGCGCGCACACGCATCCGGGCGACTTCTTCCAGCCGGGCAGCCTGCCCACGGGCGCCGACGTCATCGCCCTGGGCTGGATCCTGCACGACTGGGCGGACGACCAGTGCCGCGTCATCCTCCGACACTGCTTCGAGGCGTTGCAGCCGGGCGGGGCCGTGCTGGTCTGCGAGAAGCTGCTCGACGAGCACGGCACGGGGCCGCTCCTGACGACGCTGATGGACCTCCACGCGCTCGTGACGACCGGCGGCCAGGAGCGCACGAGCGGTGCGTACTGCGAGATGCTGGAGCAGGCGGGCTTCCAGGACGTGGAGGTCCGGCTGCTGCAGGGCAACCGCGACCTGGTCATCGGCCACAAGCAGTAGCCAGACCGCCCGCTCCTCCCAAGGAGTCGCCATGACCAACGCCCCCGATGGCCCGCTGCGCATTGTCGTGCCCGACGACGCCCCGCCCGCGGTGGGCGGCTCGGCGCAGGAGGCCAAGCTGCAGGAGTTGGGCGAGCTCCACGTGTACGACTCCCTCGCGCTGGGGCCGGCCGCGTTGTTGGAGCGGATCCAGGACGCCCACGTCGCCATCTGCATCCGCAACTCCAGCCATTTCACGGCCGAGGTGCTGGAGGGGTGCAACGACATGCGGCACATCGTCGTGTTCGGCATCGGCGTGGACATGGTTGACCTGGAGGCGTGCCGGCGGCTGGGCATCCTGGTGACCAACACGCCGGGCTACTCCGCGCCCGCCGTGGCGGAGCACGCTATCGCGCTGGCGCTGGCCGTCTCCAAGCGTGTCCTGCAGAACGACCGGACTGTGCGGCAGGGAGGCTGGGCCACGGAACCGGTGGGGCAGCTCCACGGCAAGACGCTTGGCATCGTCGGCGCGGGGCCCATTGGCAAGCGCGCAGCGGAGCTCGGCAAGGGAATCGGCATGGACGTGGTCGCGTGGACGTTCCACCCCGACGAGGCGTGGGGCGAGCGGACCGGCGTGCGATGGGCCTCGCTGGAGGACGTGATGGCGCAGGCCGACGTGATCAGCGTCCACGTGCGGCTCTCCGGCAGGACGCGCGGGCTGCTCAACCGGGAGCTGCTCGCAAGGATGAAGCCGGGGGCGATCTTCGTGAACACGGCCCGCGGCGCCGTCGCCGACGAGGGAGCGCTGCTGGAGATGCTGGCCGGGGGGCGCATCGCCGGCGCGGGCCTCGACGTGTTCAGCCAGGAGCCGCTGCCGCCGGGCGACCCCTTCACCGCCTTGGACAACGTCGTCCTCTCCCCGCACCTGGCCTCGTCCACGCCGGAGGCGGACGCCGACGGCCTGGAGATGGTGGTGGACAACATTCGCCGGTGGCTGGCGGGGACGCCGGTCCACGTGATGACGTAGAGGGGCCGCGCGCTACCAGAAGGGGATGCGCCAGACCGACTTCTTGAAGAGCAGCTTGCGCACGTGGGTCCACGCCCGGCCCACCTGGGCGCTCTCTCCCAGGGTGATCTCCCGCGGGCTGTAGCGGTCGACTGCGTGGATGTTGCCCAGGAGGCGCAGGTCTCCCGCGGCGTCCGGCAAGACCCCCGCGAGCTGCGCCGTGTACTCGGCCGGCGTCTGGTTGCGCCGGTGCGGAACGCCGGCCCACGCGCCCATCCAGCACATCCGCTCAAACACGTCGGCCGGTGAGGTCACCTTGACGAATGTGCGGCGGTAGACGTACCAGACGAGCCACACGAAGAAGAGGGCACCCAGCGCTATGCTCATCGTTTGCCCGTCGATGACGGAGGGCTCTTCCACGTCCTGGGGGATGATCGCAACCTCGTCTTCTTCGAAGAACTCGTCCTCGTCGAAAAAGTCGCCCGGATCGACTGCGCCGCTGACGAGGGCCTCGAAGACGATGGGTTCAGGTGTCTGGGGTATGTAGCGATCGGGCGTGGGCTCGAACTCCACCCAGCCGTATCCGGGGAAGTAGGCCTCCGCCCAACCGTGGCTGTCCGACTCGCGAACGACCCAGTGGCCCGCCTTGGAGTCAAACTCGCTTGGCGTGTATCCGACGACGAGGCGCGCCGGCACGCCCGCCTCCCGGAGCAGCACGGCCATGGCGGAGCCGAAGTACTCGCTGTAGCCGCGTTCCAGCTCGAAGAGGAAATGCTCGACACCGTCCATGTTGTACGGCGGCGCGGGGATTTCCTGGTCATAGCCAAGGCTGTGCAGGTACGTCTCGATGGCTTTGACCTTGTCGTACGGATTGCCGGCATCGGCAGTGATTTCCCGTGCCAGCTCGCCCACCCGCTCCGGCTGCGTGTCCGGCAGTTGGAGGTACCTGTCCCGGACCCAGCCGGGGTAGTCGGTACCCGCGGCCTGCAGCTGTGCCGGCGTGGCGGTGGACAGGGAGGACGCAACGGTGTACTCCTCGCCCGGGTCCATCTTGCCTTCACTGCGGAGAGCGAGAATGTCCGACGGGTCGGGAGGCCTGTAGGCCACCTGCACCCACCCCACCAAGCGGTCCTCCCGTCGAAGGGCCTCCTCCAGCGCTGCCAATTCACCGTCCGCCGGTGACCCGGCGACCCGGTAGGTACGCTGCGACCCGCCCTCCAGGGTGTCCCGGAACGTCAGCTGGGCTATGACGGTGTCACTCGGAATCATGCCGGTCAGCACGCTCGCCTGGGTTTCGGCGTCCCGCTCGATGAGGCGGACTTCCTGCAGGGCGGAGGCGATGTCTGCGAACTCCTCCGGCGTGTCCTCGGGCACCGCCAGACCGGGCACTATGGGAAGCCAGTAGGCCGGCGGGGGCATCGTGATGACCTCGAGGCCCGAGCTGCCGGAATGCTCCAGCGGAAGGTTGGAAACCGGCATCGTCCTTGTGCTGAAGAGCGGGATGACACGCTGTTCCAGCTCCAACCTCTCCTCGTGCCCCCGCGGCACGCTCCACGGCAGGTCGTCCTCCAGCGTCACGTTCTGCACCTTGCCCGTTGTCCATCCCTGGGCCGTGTAGTGGGGATAGACGCGGGCCCGCAGGTACGAGGGCAGAGGCGACTCCACCAGGAAGAACGGCTCGTCGCTGAGCGAGATGGCGCCCTGGAAGGGCAGGTGGCTGTCGAATTTCAGGTTGTACCCCCCCTTGCGGTCCGGGAGCGCCGCAAACAGGCGGTCAAAGTCCTCCTCAAGATACTCGATCGGCGTGCGGGTCCACTCCCATGCGGCGTCCATCCACGGAGACTGCCACGGACGCACCGGCAGGATCATGGCGATGGCCAGGACGACAAGGATGTACCAGGCGCCCCGGTAGACCGCCCGCAGGCTGTAGAACGACGGAAAGGTCAGCCCGTCCTTCCTCCAATTGTGGGACAGGTTGAGGGCGTTCATGTGCACCATGAGGAGCATGGCCAGGGCCAGGTAGATGAACATCTGCGTGCCGAACCGCTCCGGGAGGTAGCTCAGGTTGGAGAACATCGCGGCGGCGCCGGGAATCACGGTGAGCCACAAACTCCGCCGCCGGAAGGCCGCCCACACGGATACGTAGCCGATGAGCCATCCCAGGGCCGTCAGCATGAGGGCGAACGGGATGGTGTCCGTGCTGATTCCCCCGCCCGTCGCCGTCTCTCCCCACGTCGTCAACCGCTCGTTGAGGACGCGGAAGGGCTCCAGCCAGCCCGTCGCCTCCGTAATCGTCGAGAGCTGCCAGTAGACGAAGGCCGCGCCGACGAGAGCGGCCCCGGCGTGCCAGGCGGTCTGCCAGCCGGGGGCCTTGGCGACGCCCAGGCCCATCAGCCCCGCGATAATGAGCACGCCGTACAGCGAGGGCGTCTCGGCCCACGCCGCCTCTCCGAGAGTCCACGCGATGACGAACAGGGGCGCCAGCACGGCGGCGAGCGTCACCCACCCCTCCGCGGGCCTCGCGTTGCGCAGGAACCGCAGCGACATGGTCACGGGGGCGAAGACGTTCCCGAGGGAGGGAGCGGAGGCGGCCGTGGTCATGCCGTCACCTCCTCCCTGGGCCGTGCGAAGAGCCGGTGTGTCGGCATGTAGAGCGGGCGCGCGAGGGCTTGGGCCAGTGAGTCCCCCTTGCGCACGGCGTAGGTCCGTACACCGCCAATGGCCAAACGGTCTGCAACCGCCTCGATCGAGCCCTCACCGCCGAACGAGGCCGGGTCCAGCAACACCGTGCTCACCTGCGAGCCGTGCCGGAAGAGCCAGCTCGCCGTCTCCGGCCACCCGGGGTCGACGGAGGGCGTGATGACCACCATCGTGCTCTGGTCCAGGCCGAGCCTTCGCCCCTCCTCCAGCGCCGACTCCAGGGGCACCCGGCCGGTTGCCCGCGCCGTCGCCAGCGAACGGAAGATGCGGTCCTGGTGGGCGTAGCCGCGCGCGGGAAGCATGTACAGCGGCTCCTCGCCAAAGGCAAAGAGGCCCACCGCCAGGCCGGTGTCGAGCAGGCGGTGCGCCATGGACGCGGCGATTGTCACGGCGTAGTCTTCCGTGGAGTCCTCGTCGGCCCCCGCCTGCACCTGGCCGTGCATATCCAGGACCAGCCACACGTCACTGCCGGTGTCCTCTTCGAACTGTTTCACCATGAGCTGGCCGGTGCGGGCCGTGGTAGGCCAGTGAATGCGGCCGAAGGTGTCGGTCGGCAGGTACTCCCGCACGCTGGTGACCATGGGGCTGGTGTTCGCGACGGGGCTGCGGCGTTCACCCTCGCCCGGCGAGCCGCGGCGCGGCAGCGAGAAGAGCGGGAGCGGCACCGTTGCGGGGTATACGGTGACCTGCTGCGCCGTGCCGAAGGTGCGCTTGTGGTGGAAGATGCCGAAGGGGTCGGAGGATGCAATGGTGACCGGCCCGATGGTGTAGTCGCCCCGGCGCGTGGCAATCGTCCGGTTCGCCCACATCTCCGTGGTATGCGTGGCGAGGTTGAGCACGCGGCCGCCCTTGGGCCCGGGAAAGGTGTTCTCCTCCTGCACGACCAGCAACGGCTTGGGGCCGGTGGTGTTGGTGACGCTGATCTGCGAGTGAAAGGTGCCGCCGACCTCCCGATAGCCCAGGCGGCGCTGAATGCGGACGTCCAGACCCCACAGGCCAATGGCGCCCCAGACGTAGGTGCCGATGAGCGCGAGAATGAAGGCATAGCCAACCTGGTAGTACACGGAAAATCCCGTGGCCGAGGCGTACATGAGCGCCAGGGTTACCAGGAGCAGGACGACGTGAAAGCGCGTCGGACGGTAGCGCATGGCCGTTCCTATCGTGAGGGAGCCCGCTGGGCAGATCTCACGCCGGGGACCGCCACCTCCTCAAGGGCAGCCTCCACCACGACGCGGCCATCGACGCCGCGCATGCGCGCTGACGGCGGGACGATTACGCGGTGGGCCAGAACAGGCGTCGCCATCTCCTTGACGTCGTCCGGGAGGACGTAGTCGCGGCCACGCAGCAGCGCGAGGGCCTGGCTCACCCGGAAGAGGGCCAGCGAGCCACGGGGAGAAGCGCCAAGGTCGGCCTCAGGGTGACGACGCGTCACCTGCGCCAGGTTGACGGCATACTCGATGATCGTGCGGTCCGCGTGGATTCGCCTGACCGTTTCCTGCAGATCCATGACCTCCTCCGGCGTCACCACCGGCTCCAGGTCTTCTATGGGGTGACGGAGCACCTGCTCCTCCACAATGGAGACCTCCGTCTGCGCGTCCGGATAGCCCAGGTTGATGCGGAGCATGAAACGGTCGAGCTGGCCTTCCGGCAGGGGGAAGGTGCCCTCATATTCGATGGGGTTGAGGGTGGCCAGTACCATCGCAGGGCGGGGCAGAGGGTGGGAGACGCCGTCGACGGTGACCTGGTGCTCTTCCATCGCCTCCAGGAGAGCCGACTGCGTCTTGGGTGTCGTCCGGTTCAGCTCGTCCGCCAGGACCATCTGGGCCATGATGGGGCCGGGGCGGTACTCGAAGGTTGACGACTGCTGGTTGTAGATGGTCACGCCGGTGATGTCGCTTGGCAGGAGGTCCGGCGTGAACTGGATGCGCCCGAAGGTGCACCCCGTCGAGCGTGCGACACTACGCGCCAACATGGTCTTGCCGACGCCCGGCACGTCCTCGATGAGGATGTGCCCCCCACACAGCAGCGCGATGACCGCATGTTCCACGGACTCACGCTTTCCCAGAATCACCCGCGATACGTTGTCGATAAGCCTTCGGATCTTCGTCTGTGCGGCTGTGCCGTCCTGCACCATATCCTCCTTGGTGATGCATTCCGCCGGACAAATCCCCTCTATGCGTCGCTCACAAGTGAGTCGTGTTATGCGTTTGGCCCCGGGTTCGGGCAGAGTACCGGCCTACCGCAGCCACAAAGTGAATACCGTAGGCCGAATTGGCACAGGGCTACAAACAGGATAGCGCAAATAATACAGGCGGTACAGCTTTCGCGGAAAGGGGCGAATAATCGGACGGCCACCAGTCTACCTGCAAAGGACCTCGCAGCTAGTGGGACGCCGTCGGCTCGCCCAGCAACTGCTCGCGCGCCGCTTGCGTCACGCGGGCGAGCACCTCCTGCAGCGGCACGCCGCGCTCCCGGGCGATGGCGCGGCAGGCGTCGTACTCCGGCGCGGCCGCAACGGGCCTGCCGTCCAGCAGCTTGACCTTGACCTGCACCGGCCCGAACGCGGTGTCGACGACCCGGGACTCCCGTTCCGCCTCGTAGCGCTCGACGTCGCGGCGGCGGACGCCCAGGGTCGTGGTCTCGCGCAGCAGCACGGACACGGCCTCCGCCTCGAGGGACGCGGGCACCAGCACGCTCAACAGGACGCCGGGGCGGTTCTTCTTCATCTGGATTGGCGTGTGCCACACGTCCAGCGCCCCAAGGTCAAAGAGGAGCTCCTGCGCGTAGCCGAGCAGCTGGGGGCTGGCGTCGTCGATGTTGGTCTCCAGAAGGGCGATCTCCCTGCGCAGCGGCGCGTCCTCCGCCTCGCCGACCCAGAGGGCGACCGCGTTGGGGTACGCCGCTGGGTTGCGCGTGCCGAGGCCGTAGCCAACGCGCTCCAGCCGCATTCGCGGCCGGTCGAATTCGGCCAGCCCGGTGACGAGCGCCGCGCCGGTCGGGGTGACCATCTCGCCCGTGTAGCCCTCCGGCGGCGGGATGACGGGGGCGCTGGCCATCGCTGCCAAGGCCATGGTCGCGGGCGCGGCAGCGGGCAGGGGACCGTGCTCCGACTTGATGACACCGGAGCCCATGGGTATGGGGCCGGCGTACAGCCGCTCAATGCCGAGGAGCTCCAGGCCCGCCACCGTGCCCACGACATCCACCAGCGTATCCAGGGTGCCGAGCTCGTGCGGGTGCGGCGAGGGGTCGCCGGGGGCGCTGCCGTGGACCGATCGCTCGGCGTCCTCCAGCAGCCGCAGCACGGCGGCGCTGCGCTGCGCGACGGTGGGGGAGAGGCCGCTCTTGGCGATAGTGGCATCGAAGTCGCGCCAGTCCATGCGCACGGACTCGGCCGTGCCTTCGCCCGTGTCGAGGGTGACATGGGTCCCCGGCAGGCCGCCGCGGTGGTCGCGACGTGCCGCGATGGCGCAACCGGGCACGGGCAGCTTGGTGAGCTCGGCCTCCAGGTCGGCGGGGCTGAGGCCAGCGTCCAGCAGCGCGCCGAGCAGCATGTCGCCACTCGCGCCGCCGATCATGTGGATGTAGCCAATGCGCACGGACGCTCCCTAATCCTCGCGTTGGGTAGATTATGCCGTTATATGCGCGGTGCGCCAACACCCTCACAGCAGGTCGTTAGCTCACACTCCCTCAGAAAGAGCAGGGAGCCCCACGAGAGGGCTCCCTGTGTCCTACTTCGCTTGTTGGTAAGCGTGCTAGGCCGGAACGTACTCCGGGTTGTAGGGTGCGGCGTCGTAGAGCTCGGCCCAGAGGGCGGACTGCCACGCGGTGTCCATCGGCAGCACCTTCTCGATGGGCCTGAGCGTGAAGACGTTGGGGGTCAGCCCCGGCGGGGAGCCCCCGTCTTCGACTCGACGGACGGCGTCCAGCAGGATCTTGCGGGCCATGATGATGGCGCGGTCCGTGGTTCCCAGGTGCTCCCTGGTGCGGTCGCAGATGGGGCCCATCGTGTCCTGCACGGCGCGGTCCTGGGTGTTGGTGCCGGGGATGCCGGAGAAGGTCTCCGTACGCTGCACCTCACGGTCGATGAGGTAGTCGTTCTCCGCGGTGGCGCGGGAACGGAAGCCCGCCTCGACGTCGATGTCCACGCCAAGCTGGTTGCCGCTGCCGGCCAGCATCCGCTCGCGCTCTGCGAGGGGCTCGCCGTCAAAGCGGTAGGTGAAGTTCCACACCATCGTGTTTTCGTCGTCGATGGGCACCCAGATGTGGCCGGAGGCGCGGCCCTGGCGGTTGGTGAGCTGGCCGGGCCGGAGCTGGTAGAAGGGCGCGATGAAGTGGTAGGAGCGGACGTATTTGCCCTCGTCCTCACTGACGGGGCGTATGCCCGCGTAGGTGTAGCCGTAGTCCGTCGGCGCGACCTCGACGTGGGCGGCCAGCGAATTGGCTCGGGCGCGGTCCATGACGGCGGTGCCGGAGCCGGCAAACCGCCGGTGCAGGAAGTTGGTGTGCACCGTGTCGATGCCGCCCTCCAGCCCCTGCAGCCAGTTGCAGCGTTGCACCACCTTGGTCAGCCCGCGGTGCTCCGCCGGCACCTGTGTCCACTCCATCTCCGGCACGGGGGGCTGCAGGTCGCGAGGGCCCATGTAGACCCAGACAATGCCGCCGAACTCAGCCGTGGGGTAGGCGGTGATCTTGACCTTGTCCTTGAAGTTGCTTTCGGCGGGCTCCGAGGGCATGTCCACGCAATCGCCGTTCACGTCGAACTTCCAGCCGTGGTAGACGCACCGGAGCCCGCACTCCTCGTTGCGGCCGAAGAAGAGGCTCGCCCGGCGATGGGGGCAGTAGTTGTCGAGCACCCCCACGGCGCCGTTGGTGTCGCGGAAGGCCACCAGGTCCTCGCCAAGCAGGCGCACGCGGATGGGCGGGCAGTCGGGCTCCGGCAGCTCCCAATCGAGGAGGGTGGGAATCCAGTAGCGGCGCATGACGTCGCCCATGGCCGTGCCGGGGCCGACCCGCGCCAGGGTTTCGTTTTCCTGAAACGTCAGCATCGTTCAATCCTCCACAAACGCGCTGTCCGGGACGCCTCGCGATTGGAGACGCCCCGGACAACGTTTAAAGCACTGCTCAGGCTACTGGCGGACCGCCACGACTCGCTCGAAGTGGGTCCACAGGTCGGAAATGTTGCCCGGGAAGCTGTAGGACTCCACGAACTTGGGGTTGTAGACCAGCTCCGCCGGTATCCAGTAAAGGAAGATGCCCATGTGGAGCGGGTAGGCGAGGTCGCCCAGCTGCCGCATGAGCCGCGTCTGCTCGTCAATGTCCAGGGTCATCTGGATCGTGTCGATCAGGTCCCTGGTCTCCAGCAGCTCCAGAGAGCTGCCGCGTGGGGAGACGTGGGAGTTGTAGACCCGCCATCCCTGGATGTCAAAGGAGAACGTCGCGCTGAATCCAACGTGGTTCTTGTACTTGAACCCGCGACTCGCCGCCCGCCGTGCGGCGGGGTCCGTCGTGTCAAGTTCGGCCTTGATGCCCACCTCCCGCCAGAAGCCCTGCAGTGACTCCAGCACGTCCGCGGACTGGCTGAACTGGGCGTGGGTGGAGATTTGTACTGCAATCTCAAGCGGGTTGTCCGCAGAGTAGCCGGCATCGGCCAGAAGGGCCCGCGACGCGGCAGGGTCATACCCGTACTCGGACTCGAAGTTCGTGTCCCAAGCGGGGTTGTGGTACGCCGCGCCCGGCCGGTGGTGGTTCATCACCATGATCTGGCCCTTGTTGCCAAAGAAGGCCTCGTTGAGGAGGTGCCGGTCAATTGCCTTGTTCATGGCCTTGCGGACGCGCACGTCCAGGAAGGGCGAGTCGCAGTGGGCATATCCGCACGCCGTGCCCTGGGCCTCGTAGGTGCCCCAGTTCCTGTCCAGGAAGACGCCCTGGAAGCCCACGAACACCCGCTGAGCGCCGTGCTTGCCCTGGTAGACCACCATGCCCCTGTTCGTTGCGTCGGCCTTCTGGTCCTCGGCCAACTGGGTCAGGTGGACCTCTTCCGTCAAGAGCGCCGCCATGCGCGTGGAAGCCTCGCCAACCCACTTGAACTCCAGCTCCTGGAAGTCCGGGCTGGACCGCCAGTGCTCATAGGGCACACGCTCGTAGACGATGTTCTGTCCCTGTTCGCGACTGACGAACTGATAAGCGTTGGTCCCCGCCAGGGGCGCGCCGGTCAGTTGCGCCTGGCCGCCGAGGGCGTCAGCGGGGTCGCCGGGGCCGACGCCCGCCGCGTTGGCGCTCTGGATCTGGATGGAACCCACCTGCTCCGAGATCATCCGCATGAACTCCGCGTTGGCCCGGCTGTGGCGGAAGACGACCTCGTAGTCGTTTGCCTCTTCAATGGTTGCCAGCCGCAGACGGGAGCGGTGGGGGTGCGTGGAATCTGGCTGGGTAAGCTGCGCGTGGGTGTAGACGACGTCGCGAGAGGTGAACTCGCCGTTGCCGCCGTGGAAGGGCACGCCCTTGCGCAGGAGGAAGCGGATGGAAATGCCGTCAGGCTCAACACTCCAGGAGGTCGCAAGCTGCGGGACCAGTGAACCCGTCTCGGCGTCGAAGCCTATCAGGTTCTCGTATATTGGGCGGACCTGGAAGGTGCTGAGAGGTCCGAGGTCCCTGCCCGGGTTGTTGGACTCCTGGCCCGGAGCCGGGTTGGCGATAACCAACCGCTTGACCAACGGCTCGCCCGTCTTCTCCGGTTCCTTCTCCGTCATCATCGCTTCCGGCTGCGCGGGCGCCTCCGGGATGATGGGCGCTGAGGCCACCGAGGAGGGCGCCTGCGGTAGCTCCGCCTCAGCGGGCGCCTGCGGCGCCTCCGGGGCGGCGGCCGGGGCCGCAGTGGTGCCTGTGGTCGTCGTGGAGGTTGAATCGCCGTTGCCGCAGGCGATCATTCCCAACACCAACACCATGGCGGCCACCAGCAACCATGCATGTCGTAACCCAAGGGTGAACGATCTCATGGAGACCTCCTTCCCAATTTGTGCAAGCTGCCAAACCTGCAAAACGCTCTATGCCCTACTTACCGCGTCTTTGCGAATGAGAATGCTAGCAACCTCTATAGGAATGGTCAATGGGTTTAGGAATTAGCCAGCTGCACTCTCGCACTCGCCAACGGCGTACCGACAAGCTTGCGGCACACTTCGCAGTTGACCGCCTAGACGCCGCAATGGGCGAATCGGTTCCCTCCGCATGCCGGCTACGCCACAGCGGACAGCCGCCGCTGTGCCTCCGCGTAGACGTCCGGCGGCAGCGGCCCGAGCTCGGCGGTGCGCAGGTTGTCCGCCAGGTGGTCCGGGTTCGCGGTACCGACGATGGTCGTGTGCATGCTCGGATTGGAGATAGTGTACCGCAGCATGAACTGGGTACGGGTCATCCCCTCCAGCAAATCGCTGAGATTGGCCTTGTCCCACGCCGCCCACCGGTCGCCGCCGTGGCCGCCGCCATCGGGGTCGCCCTTCGCGACGCCGCCGCGAACGATGACGCCCGCGCCCACAGAAGTTGCCTGGGCCATGGCGTCCTCGTGCTCGCGCTCCACGGCCGAGTAGGGTATCTGGAAGGCGTCGAACACCCCCATGGCGATGTGGTCGGGCAGGTTGGGCAGCGTGCCGGACATGCCGAGAAAGCGAATCTTGCCCTCGCGCTGCAGGTCGAGCAGCGTTTCGACCGCGCCGTGCTGCTCGAGCACGGACTGCGCCGGGCTGGCGTGGAACTGCACGAGGTCCAGGTGGTCGGTGTTCATGCGGCGCAGGCTCTGCTCGACGCCCGCCACGATGTTCTCGCGAGTGAAGACGTGGGGGAAACGGCCACCGGTCAGGGCGGCATCCGCCGGGGGCTCACCGTGGCCGGCCCAGCAGCCGCACTTGGACGCGAGGAAGTACTCGTCCCGGCGGTGGGAGATGTAGCGGCCGATAAGCTCCTCACTGACGCCGTAGTCGATGGAGGTGTCGATCATGTTGATGCCGCCGTCCAGCACAGCGTTCAGGATGCGTCCGGCGTCCTCCGGGTCGATGTCTCGGCCGCGAGGGGCGCCTCGCAGCTCCATGGCGCCGTAGGCCAGCGTGGTGACTTCGTATCCCGTCCGGCCCAGCGTCCGCTTCTCGATGCCCGCCATGCAGTCCTCCTAGGGGTTTGTTATTTGTCCTAACGCTTCCTTGAACAGCGCCGAATTTGGATGACGCTCGATCAACCGCTCCAGTACCGGCATGGCCCGCTGTTCCCGGAACTCTACAAGTTGCCTCACCACTACGCTTCCAAGGCTCATGCCTATGGGATATCGATCCGTGTAGGCCAGCCTTTCGATATTCTCCAAGAAATGCAGGAGATTGAGTCTTATCGCCTCCGTATCAGGAGAAGGTTGCCAAACCTCACGGTTGCCAAAAGAATCGCCAGTGTAAACGGGTCCCACAGGTATTTCGCCCCCGTCCGGCATCCTGTGCGGATGATTGGCGCAGTAGGTGTAGAAGGGGATTTCTATCTCAAGCCCGCGGATCTCGCAGAAGTCCTTCACGCCCCTGGCCTCGCCCGGGCGATCATAGCCGGACTTCCCTTCATTGACGCGATTATACCAGCAGGTTCCGCAGCAGTCTGAACCGCCGTTCGGCATGGCTTTCCTCTGTCCATCTCCAATTCGCGCGGCCTGACTAGAACCCCGGCGCGGGGATGATGTTCGATTCGGAGCTGCCGCGCCGCCGCTCGACGATGGCGTCGGCGATCTCCAGGATGCGGTACTCCAGGATCTTCCACAGGTGCGTGCCGCGCTGGTAGTTTGCCGGCGCAATCTCCTCGACGCGGTTCGCCCGGCGGAGGTTCATGCACTTTTCGAACGAGTTCCGCTCCTCCGGGTCGTAGACGGCCATGGTGTGCCCTTCCATCTGCGTCATGACGGCGAAGCAGGGGACGTCCGTGGGGCCGTCGCCGATGTATACCATGTTGGAGAAGGGGATGCGGTGCTCCTCATGGGGCACGTGGTCGTTCACGTCCTTGTGCAGGTCCAGGTAGCCCTTGTTGACGCGGAAGAGGTACTGCGTTTTCTGGGTGTGGCTGATGGCGCGCTTGGGGAAGAAGAGCTTGCCCTGAGTGTCCTCGTCGAACTCCGACCCGAATATCTCCTTGACGTACCGGCTGATGTTGCTGCCCTTAAGGACCTCCCGCATGCCGGAAGTGATGACGTAGTGCTCCACCGTCACGCCGTGTTCCCGGTACTTGTCGTCTCTCAGCAGGGATGAGAGCTCGTCGAAAACTTCGGGAACTCCGGGATAGAAGACCAGGGACATGCCCATGTGCTGCAGGTCAGTGTTGGAGAGACGCCGGAACTCGTCGCGCTCCAGCAGCAGCCGCATCCACGCCAACTCGGCCTCGTAGGTGTTCTCCGCGACCAGCCGGTCGGTCTTCTCCCAGAAGTCCGCCGGGTCCCACTCGAGGTGCGGCAGCACCGTGTCCTCGTGCATGGAGTGGGGGCTCAACGTCTTGTCGAAGTCGTAGACGATCCCAATGATGTTCTGCGGCTGCGGCATGGCGTCCTGCTAGTCCTCAGCGATGGGCCACGAGCGCGGGCCGATGGTCCGCTGGTACGCCCGGTAGTTACGCCGGGTCTCCTCTATGTGGTCGCCCCCGAACTTCTCCAGGAAGGCGTCCGCAAGCACGAATGCGACGGCGGCCTCTCCGATGACGCCGGCGGGCGGGACGTTGCAGACGTCCGAGCGCTCATAGTGGGCCTGCACGGTCTGCCCGGTCACGAGGTCGACGGACGGCAGCGGCTTGGCCAGCGTCGCGATGGGCTTGATGGCAAAGCGTGCGACAATGGGCATCCCCGTGCTCATGCCGCCCTCGGTGCCGCCTGTGCGGTTGGTGTCGCGGTGCCAGGGGCCGCTGGCGCTGGGGTACGGACGCTCTTGCGCGTCCCCGTTGGTCTCGATGGGCTGCAGGATGTCGTGGTACTGGGACCCCAGCAGCTCGGCGGCCTCCCACCCGTTGCCGATGGCGACGGCCTTGCAGGCCTGGATGGACATGAGGGCGAGGGCGATCCGGGCGTCGAGCTTGCGCTCGTAGTGGACGTGGGAGCCGAGGCCGATGGGCACGCCGGTCGCCACCACCTCCACCATGCCTCCGACGGTGTCGCCGTCCTCCTTGGCCTTGTCGATGAGCTTGATCATCTCGGCCTCGGCCGCCTGGTCGACGCACTGGACCGGAGACTCGATGACGCGCGCCCAGTCGACGGGGTGATCGTAGTCCGCCCAGATGCCGCCGATGCAGATGATGTGGGAGTGCACCTCGATGCCGAACTCGCGGAGGAAGTGCTTGGCGACAGAGCCGGCGGCGACGCGTGCAGCGGTCTCCCGTGCCGAGGCCCGCTCCAGGATGTTCCGGACGTCGCTCTGGCCGTACTTGATGGTGCCGGGCATGTCGGCGTGGCCGGCGCGCAGCCGGGTCACCGTGTTGCCGGGCTCCTCGACCGGGATGGCGCTCATGACCTTGTGCCAGTTGGCGAAGTCCTTGTTCTCAAGCCACATGGAGATGGGCGATCCCATGGTGACGCCGTGGCGCACGCCGGACAGGAGCTGCGCGCGGTCCTTCTCGATGAGCTGGCGGCCGCCGCGGCCATAGCCCCGCTGTCGGCGGGCCAGGTCCTCCTGGATGCCGTCCTCGCTGATCGGGACGCCGGCGGGGAATCCTTCGACGATGATGGTGAGCCCCATGCCGTGGGACTCGCCTGCAGTCATGTATTTGACCACCGGATGCTCCTCTCCCGGGTGCGATGCCGGCCCCGACCCGAAACCGCGCTCAATGGGCCGACGTGGATATTATAGCGGAAGGGAATCAGGGGAATAGGGCGCGGTCTGTTTGACGGCTTGAGAACTCCTCGTGACCGTGGCGCAATGTCGCCAGTGCATCTTCCTGCGAGACTCCCCGCAGGGGCTCAACTTCATGCTCCATGAGCAAATGGGCCAGGAACTGCTCCAGGCTGATGAGCCCGCTGGGCAGGTGCAGACGGTCCAACGATGCGCCGGAGTGCTTGTGGACGGCGTTCACGTGCAGGTGGGCGTGGGGTTGGTTGGGCAATGGAGCAAGGCTGTACTCGTACCGCACCACCCATGCAGTCTCATCGCGTAGGTCTGGGGAGGTGGAGAAGCGGTAATGACAATTCTCCACAGTGATCGTATCGCCAGAGATCCCGAGCTCTTGCCGAAGAAAGAGAAATTTCCCTCTTGGCCGCAGCGGAAGAGGGGTACCCCTAACCCGTGTGAGCCTATGCTGAACAACCCAACTACCGCTTCCCCTTGCCCCCGCTTCCAAAGTCAACCGACTTGCCGTTAGGGTTGTGTTCAACGTTCGGTTCAGCGAGTCGACGTAGCTTTGCAATAAGTTTCGGCCGCTGCGATTCCTTGACAAGATTAAACGTCATCCTCACCCAGTTGTAGAACTGAGAATCACGGTAGTCCAGCTTTTCATTCAAAAGACACGTGACGAACTCATAGCCGGTCATGTCCAGCAAGTAGCGGGACTCCTCATCAATTTGCTCAGCCAACTGCTGCAGAGTCAGATATTCAATTTCCAAAGACTGCTTCTTGATCGTCACCGCTGTCCCTCCCATTCATGTTTTTGAATGGGCAATAATCTTCCCTCGCGATACATTTTCCGAGGGCAATTCTTATACCTTTGAACCGTAATTGATCCTACCACCGAGACGGCAAAAATGGAAGCCGTTAGCTTCACTTCTTGCATCTCTGCCCTCATCCCCCCACGGCTTTGCGGGCCGCCGCCATCATCACGTCCACCGGCGCCTCCAGCCCCGTCCACAGGCTGAAGCCCCTGGCGCCCTGGTAGACGAGCATCGGCAGGCCGCCGAGGGTTTCGGCGCCCCTGTCCTTCGCGAGCTGCATGAGCGGCGTCACCGGCGGGTTGTACACGAGGTCGTAGACCAGCGCGTCCCGCGGGATGAGGTCGGCCGAGATGGGCGATGCTCCCTCGGCGGGGCCGTGCAGCATGCCCATCGACGTGCAGTTCACGATGAGGTCAACGGGGTCACGTGACGCCAGCGCCTGCTCGATGGCGACCTCGGCCAACGCGATCGACTGCGCGGGGACGCCGTGCGCGTCGAGGTCGGCCAGCAGCGCCTCGGCGCGCGAGACCGTGCGGTTCGCCAGCGTCAGCGACGCCACGCCCTCGCGCAGCAGCACGGCGCAGACGGCCCGCGACACGCCGCCCGCGCCGAGGACGAGCACGTCCTTGCCGGACACGTCGAAGCCGCCGTCGTGCTGGAGGGCGTGCAGGAAGCCGTAGGTGTCCGTGTTGTAGCCAACGAAGTCGTTGTTCTCACCGACGACGACGGTGTTCACGGCGCCGATCGCCGCTGCATCGTCGTCCACGTGGTCCAACTGCCGGATGATCTCCTGCTTGTGGGGCACGGTGACCCCGAACCCCATCAGGTCCAGCCGGTCCTGGTCCCAGACCCAGTTGATGAGGTCATCGGGTGCGACCTCCCACGCCGTGAACGCGGCATCCACGCCGTAGTGGTCCAGCGCCGCCTGCTGGAAGGCGGGCGACGCCGAGTGCCGGATGGGGTAGCCGATGATGCCGACTCGCGTCCGTGCCAAGGTTATCTCCGCTCGGGTGTATCGCTGCCGCACGCCAGTATAGCAGCCCCGCACTGTACCGCACGGCCAGGTTGCCGTAGTATGTCGGTTGGCGTGAGCCAACCCCGTTGCCAACAAAGAGGAGGTCTCGCTATGCAGGTGGAAGCGAAGATTGAAGAGCTGGGCCTGACGCTGCCGACGCCCGGCACGCCCATGGGCAACTACGTCCCCGGCGTCCGAACCGGCAACCTGGTGTTCCTGAGCGGCGTCGGCCCCGGCCAGCCTGACGGGATGCGGTGGTCGGGCAAGGTGGGCCGCGACTACACGACGGAGGAGGCATACCAGGCCGCCCGCGGCTGCGCGCTGAACCTCCTCGGCAACCTGAAGAGCGTCATCGGCGACCTGGACAAGGTGACGCGCGTGGTGAAGGTGCTCGGCATGGTCAACGCCGACCCGGAGTTCACCTCGCCGCCCGCGGTCATCAACGGCTGCTCCGACCTGCTGGTGGAGCTCTTCGGCGAGCGGGGCCGGCACGCGCGCTCCGCCGTCGGCATGGCGGCGCTGCCCAACGCCATCCCGGTCGAGATCGAGATGGTGGTGGAGGTGGAGGACTAGCAGCAACTGACCGCACCGTTCGCCCTGACCCCGTCCAGAGCCTGACGAAGGAGCCTGTCGACAGGCGTGAAGGAGGAGCCATGGACTTCAAAGACCGCATCGGCAACGACTCCGGCGGCACGCGGCTTGAGGACGCCCTCGCATGGGCCGCCGCCAACGGCATCCACTTCCTCGACTTCAGCGCGGACCTCGGGCCGAACGTGCTCGGGTCGTGGGACGACGAGCGCGTCGCCGCCGTGCAGGCCGCCTGCCGCGAGCACGACATTCACATCGGCCTGCACACGCTGTCTGGCGTGAACGTGGCCGAGTTCTCGCCCTTCCTCTCCGACGCCGTCGACGAGTACCTGCGCGCCTACATCAACCTGGCCCAGCGCATAGGCTGCGAATGGACTATCGTCCACGCTGGATTCCACTTCAGCTCCAACGTCCAGCAGCGCGTCGACGCATCGCTGGCTCGGCTGCAGCGGGCCACCGCCTACGCGGAGGCCCATGGCGTGCGGCTGCTGCTGGAGAACCTGAACTTCGAGCCGGACGACGCCGAAGTGCACTACCTGGCCCACAACATCGATGAGTGCAAGCTCTATTTTGACGCCATCCAGTCGCCCAACTTCGGCATGGCCTTCACCATCAACCACGCGAACCTGGTGCCCGAGGGCATCAACGGCTTCATTGACGCATTCGGCGTGGGCCGCGTCGGCGAGGTGCGGCTCGCCGACAACAACGGCGACAAGGAAGTCCACCTGCTCCCCGGCGAGGGGAATATCGACTTCCCCGCGGTCTTCCGCCGCATCGAGGACGCCGGGTACCAGGGCCACTACTCCATGGCATTCGGCAACCTGGACGACCGCATCAGGGCGCGGAACGAGTTCGCGGGGTACGCGGGCTAGGATGGTGAAGGCCGCTCAGAGCGTTGCCCGGCCTGCTCCGCGCCGATTCGTTGACGGAAGGCGCGCGTAGTGCACCTGGAGGGTATCCTTTGGGGCGCCGCCGCAATGCTCTCCTGGGGCGTTGCCGACTTCATTTCGAGGTCCATTGCCCATCGCATCGGCGTCCTCAACACCTCCCTGCTCATTCAGGCCATCGGCATCGCGCTGCCGCTCTCGTTCGTGACCGTCGCGTATGTTGACGGGTCCGCGCCGGCCGTCGACTGGGGCGCAGTCGCGGTCTGGGCGCCGCTCAGCGCCGCCTTCCTCGGCGGCGGGTACATGAGCTTCTACACCGGCATGCACCGCGGCGCGGTCTCGGTGGTATCGAGCGCGTCGTCAGCCTGGCTTGCCGTCACCGTCATCGCTGCGGTCGTCCTCTTCGGCGAGCGGGTGTCGGTCGGGCAGGGACTTCTGCTGGCCGTGGTGCTGACCGGCATCCTCACGCTGTCCGCGCAGCCCACGACGCGGACCGGCGCCAGCTCCGGTCTCCTCTACGGGCTTGGCGCGACGGTGGGACTCGGCATGGCGCTTGCGTTTCTCGACAAAGTGACGGAAGCCGCCGGGCCGATGCTTGCCGTGCTGCTGGTGCGCACGCTCTCCGTCGTGCCGACCTTCCTGCTCATCACGGCGCGGAATGAGGGGGTGCGCCTTCCCAAATGGGGCGTGGGACTCCTGTTGCTTGGGGTTGCCGGTTTGCTGGACGCGGGCGGGTTCATCAGCTTCAACCTTGGAGTTGACGCGGCCCCGATTGCGCTCGTGGCGCCCATAGCCTCTGCGCACCCAGTGGCGACCGTCGCGCTCGCCGTCATCCTCATTCGTGAGCGACCGCGGTCGCTCCAGTGGGCGGGGGCAGTCATCACTGTCGCGGGGGTCATTGCGCTGAGCTCGATGAACGGGGGGTAGATGGCCCCATGCAATAGAAAGCGCCCCACCCTGTCGTAGGGTGGGGCGCCTTGTGTTTCGCCTGACCGCTCTTGCCTGCCCGATGGGCTAGATCAGCTCGGCAACCTTGGTGAACACCTTGAGCGGGTTGTCGTGGAAGATGGCCTTCTTGTCGTCCTCGCTCAGGCTCTCCAGGCCGTCAATGGTGCGGACGAGGTCGTCGCCGGGGCGGCCCGTCTCCGGGCGCACCGCACGGCCCGAGCCCGGGACCTCCGTGCCGAAGCACATCTGGCTGACACCCTTCTGCTTGATGGCGGCCTCCAGGAACACCGGGTCAAGGGCGTTGCTGTCATAGAACAAGTTGTTGCTGAAGTCCTTGTCCGGGCCCGAGTGTTGGTAGTCCGTCGGGATGAACCGCTGCAGCGCGCCGCCGCAGTGGGAGATGCAGACCTTCAGCTCCGGGTACTCGTCAAACACGCCGCCGTACATGTACAGCATGTGGGCGATGTACTCTTCCACCACGTTGTTGATCTGGTAGTTGGCGGGCACCACCTGCAGCCGCGGGTCCTCCGATGGGCACGGGTGGATGAGGATCTGCACGCCCAGCTCGATGCAGCTCTCGTAGAGGTCGAACCAGTACGGCTCGTGGACGCCGGGGGCGCCGCGCATGCCGTCGGGGTCGGGGTTCAGGTAGCAGCCGACGAAGCCCAGCTCGTTCACCGTGTACTCCAGCTCCGGCACCATGTGGGCCGTGTCGGGGGCGCCGGCGTCCTGGGGCAGGTGCGCCATGCCGGCGAACCGGTCCGGGTGCATCCGCACGGACTGGGCGATGTGGTCGTTGGTGGCGCGCGCCCAGGACTCCTGCAGGAACATGGGCATCCAGTGCCACTGGTCGACGGGCCTGGGGCCGACGAGCTGGAAGTCGATGAGCCGGTCGTCCAGGTCGGCGATGTGCCGCTGGAAGGCGGGCTCCGTCACGTCGTCGGGGATGTTCATCCTGGCGGGCGTCCGGTTGGACATGAGGCCCGCCGCGAACTGCCGCACCTGCGGCGGACGCGAGATGTGGCCGTGAACGTCAACAACCTTCAACCCGTTCCACATGGGACAACCCTTTCCGGGCGGGTGACCGCCCCCTGGTTTTGGGTCGCGAAGCGGGAACGGAGTCGCTTAGGTCTTGGTGCCCACCAGCTCGCCGGCGGTGATGTAGGCCTCGCCCATGGACTTGAAGGTGAGGGTCTGGCCGCCGCAGTCGACCTCGTACGACGGCTGCGGGCCGCCGTCGCTGGCCTCGTAGAGTTCAGCCGTGCCCTTGGGGCCTTCGACCGTGGTAAGCAGTGTCCGGGACGATCCGCTCGTCATTGCCTTCTCCTCTGCGTTAGGTTGGCCCGACCCAGTCGCGAAAGACAAAGGTAACCCCTATGGGAAAAGGGCCTCGGCGCCGAATGATATGCGGGGGCTTGAACGGTGTCAAGATTGAGACTGTGGCGAAGTTATGGCAAAAGGGGTTGCTGTTATTGACACCCCTGCCGCCGATACCTACCATCGCCCAAACAGGCCCTTTCCGTCTTCGTGAGCGCAACTGAGAGGAGGTTGACGATGCTCAGCCAGCAAGAAAACCAATACCTCACGACCACTGATCCGGGCACGCCCATGGGTGAACTCTTCCGCCGCTACTGGCAGCCCTTCCTGCTCAAGAGCGAGCTGCCCGAGAACGACGGCCCACCCGTCCGCGTCCGGCTGCTCGGCGAAGACCTGATCGCCTTCCGCGACACCGACGGCCGCGTCGGCCTCATCGCCGAGTCGTGCCCGCACCGGGGGGCGTCCCTCTACTTCGGCATCAACCAGGAATGCGGCATCATGTGCATCTACCACGGCTGGAAGTTCGACGTCGACGGCAACTGCGTCGACATGCCCTCGGACCTGCCCGGCAGCCGGTTCAAGGAGAAGGTGCACGTCACGTCGTATCCCACCATCGAGTCGGCCCACGTCATCTGGGCCTACATGGGCCCGGCGGACAAGCAGCCGCCACCGCCCAGCTACATCATGAACGTGCTGCCGGAAGAGAACGTGGTGGCGCAGCGCACGCCCATCTACTGCAACTATCTGCAGAGCATGGAGGGCAACCTGGACTCCACCCACCTTGGCACGCTGCACATGTACTACAACAACCTCATCCCGGCGGACCTGGAGTACGACAAGCCGGGACACCCGTCGCCGCGGTTTTCGAGCTTCATCACCGGCACGGAGAAGTACGCCCGGATCGACGTGCAGGACACCGACTACGGCTACCGGCTCATCGCCGTGCGCAAGACGCCCAACGGCAACCAGCACGTCCGCATCAACTGCCTCGCGCTGCCCATCATGTCGTGGATCGCCGCGCCGCGCGGGCTCGGCAGCATCTTCACGCAGCTCCCCATCGACGACCACAACTGCATGCGCATCGGCTGGCAGTTCCGGCCGGACCGGCCCTTCTCGGAGCAGGAGCGCGCCGGCATGGCGTCGCAGAGCATGATGATGGACCCCAACAACCCCACGCTGCGGCTGAAGCGGCTGGACAACGACTACCTGCAGGACCGGGCCGCGCAGAAGTCCAAGCACCCGCCGGGCATCTGGCCGGGCGCCGAGCAGGACTACTGCGTCACGGAGACCATGGGCCCCATCTACGACCGCACCAAGGAGCACCTCTACCACGGCGACGCCGCCATCGTCCGGCTGCGGCAAATGCTGGGCCGGGCGGCGCGCGACCTGCAGGAGGGCGTCGACCCGCCGGGCGTCCACGGCGAGATTGAGTACCACAAGATCCGTTCGGAGGACATCGTCATCGGCCCGGACGACGACCCGTGGCTGGTGGCGGCGGGAGCCGGCGAGACGGCGACGCGCGGCCAGCGACTGCGCTAGCCCAAGAGGAGAATCGAGAGGAGGGCAGAGTTATGCTCAGTCAGCAGGAAAACGATTTCCTAACACAGACCAACCGCGGCACGCCCATGGGCGAGCTCTTCCGCCGCTACTGGATGCCCTTCCTCCTCATGGAAGAGCTGCCGCAGAACGATGGCCCTCCCGTCCGCGTCCGGTTGCTCGGCGAGGACCTGGTCGCCTTCCGCGACACCAACGGCAAGGTCGGCCTCATCGCCGAGAGGTGCCCCCACAGGGGCGCGTCCCTCTACTACGGCCTCAACAGGGACTGCGGGCTGATGTGCATCTACCACGGCTGGAAGTTCGACGTCGAGGGCAACTGCATCGACATGCCTTCGGACATTCCGGGCAGCCGCTTCAAGGAGAAGGTCCACATCACCTCGTACCCGACGCTGGAATCGGCCGGCGCCATCTGGGCCTACCTGGGCCCGCCGGACAGGCAGCCGCCGCCGCCAAGCTACTGGATGAACGTGCTCCCGGAAGACGAGGTCGTCGCAAACCGCACGCCCATCTACTGCAACTACCTGCAGAGCATGGAGGGCAACCTCGACTCCACACACCTCGGCACGCTGCACCACTTCTACGAGAACGAGACCCCGGAGGACCAGGAGTACGACAAACCGGGACACCCCAGCCGACGGTTCTCCAACTTCATCACGGGCACTGAGAAGTACGCCCGCATCGACGTGCAAGACACCGACTACGGCTACCGGCTCATCGCCGTGCGCAAGACGCCAAAGGGCAACCAGCACGTGCGCATCAACTGTCTGGCGCTGCCGGTCATGTCGTGGATCGCCTCGCAGCGCGGTCTGGGCGGCATCCTGACACAGCTTCCCATCGACGACCACAACTGCATGCGCATCGGCTTCCGGGTGCGGCCGGGTCAGCCGTTCACCGAGGAGGAGCGGCAGGCCATCCGGGAGGAACGCAGGGCCCTCTTCGACCCGGTGGACCCCAGGCTGCGCCTCAAGCGCATGGACAACGAGTTCCTGCAGGACCGCCAGGCCCAGTGGTCCGTTCACCCGCCCGGCATCATGCCTATCGCGGAGCAGGACTACTGCGTGACCGAGACCATGGGCGCCATTATGGACCGCACCAAGGAGCACCTGTACCACGGCGACGCCGCCATTGTCCGGCTCCGCCAGATGCTGGCGAAGGCCGCCCGAAACCTGCAGGAGGGCATCGACCCGCCGGGAGTGAACGGGGAAATCCCGTACCACCGGATCCGCTCCGAGGACATCGTCATCGGCCCGGACGACGACCCGTGGCTCGTCGCCGCCGACGCTGGCGAGACGGCCAAGCGCGGCGAGCGGCTGCGCTAGCGCTACAACTGCCAGGGAACGGGAAGGGGCTCCTGCCGCCAGTGGGGGCCTCTTCTTCCTTTGGCTTGCGTTCCCACTTGCTCGCCCCTCGACGGGCCCAGAGCCTGCCCCGTACGTGATACAGGGGCGAACGGCCACCTAATCGCCCGCCTCCACCCCTTGACACCCAACCCCGTGCCCGCCATGTTGGAGTCAATCGGCACACCCGGCTGACGAGGACATGCTGCACGTCCTGACCATCACGGACTACGCGCTCATAGACCACCTTGAGCTTTCCTTTGCGCCCGGCCTGAACGTCCTCACCGGCGAGACGGGCGCGGGCAAGTCCATCATCGTCGACGCCATCGGCCTGCTGCTCGGCAAGCGCGCCGAGGAGAGGCTCATCCGTGCCGAGGCCACCCAAGCCCGCGTGCAGGGCCTCTTCTCGTTGTCGTCGCACGAGGCGGACGACGCCCGTGCCGTGCTGGAAGAGGCGGGCCTGCCCGCGGACGACGCCGAGGAGATCGTCGTCGTCCGGGAGATCAACCACCAGGGCCGCAACGTCTGCCGCGTCAACGGCTCCATCGTGCCCCTGCGCGTGCTCGCCGCGCTGGGCGAGCGCCTGGTGGACATCCACGGGCAGAACCAGCACCTCCCGCTGCTGAACACCCGCGCGCAGGGCGGCCTGCTCGACCGCTTTGCCGAGCTCGGATCACTGGCCGCCGACGTCGCCGACGCCGTGGGACGGCTGCGGTCCGCCCGGCAGGAGCTCGCCGCGCTGCGGGGCGACGAGCGCGAGCGGGCGCGGCGCGCCGACCTGCTGCGGTTCCAGGTCGACGAGATCGCAGCCGCCCGGCTGGAGCCCGGCGAGGACGAGCGGCTGGAAGCCGAGCGAACGGTCGCCGCCAACGCCGAGCGGCTGCAGGCGCTCGCGGCAGAGGCCTACGACGCCCTCTACGAGGGGGAGGGCCGCACCGCCGCCCTCGACAGCCTGAGCGCGGCCGCGCAGGCCGTGGCGGGCCTCGCGCAGGTGGACGAGTCCGTGTCCGGCCTGAGCGAAGAGGCCCAGTCGCTGGTAATCCAGGCGCAGGAGCTCGCGCGCTCATTGCAGTCCTACCGTGACGGCGTGGACGTGGACCCCGGCCGCCTGCAGGAGATCGAGGACCGGCTGGAGGTCGTGCGGCAGCTCAAGCGCAAGTACGGCGCCACCATCGAGGAGGTGGTGCGCTTCGGCGAGGATGCCGCCGCCGAGCTGGCTGGCATCGAGCACAGCGGCGACCGGGCTGACGAGTTGGAGGCCGAGGAGCGGGAACTCTTGACGCACATCGGCGCACTGGCAGCCGAGCTATCGCTTCGACGGCAGGAGGCCGCGGCGCGGCTGAGCGAGGCCGTGCAGGCGGAGCTGGCGGACCTCGCGATGGGATCGTCGACGTTCCACGCCGACGTGAGCCAGCAGACGGCGGACGACGGTGCGCCGGTCCCGTGGCCCGGCGGCGCGTCGGACACGTACGCCTTCGACGCAACGGGCATCGACCGGGTGGAGTTCCAGTTGTCGCCCGGCCCCGGCGAGCCCCTGAAGCCGCTGGCCGCCACGGCCTCCGGCGGCGAGACCTCGCGGCTGATGCTGGCGATCAAGAGCGCCCTCACGTCGGACGCGGGGCCGCCCACCCTCATCTTCGACGAGATCGACGCGGGCATCGGCGGGCGCGTGGGCAGCGTCGTGGGCGTCAAGATGTGGCGGCTTGCCGAGGGACGGCAGGTCCTCTGCGTGACCCACCTGCCGCAGATCGCCGCGTTCGCCGACCGGCATGTCTGCATCGCCAAGGGCGTCGTGGAGGGCCGCACGGTCACGTCGGCGGAGCCGCTTTCGGAAGCGGGCGCCGTAGAGGAGCTGGCGAACATGCTCGGTGGGGCCAGCTTCGTCTCGCGGCGGCACGCGCAGGAGATGTTGGAGCGCACGGCACGCTGGAAGGGCGGCGACAGGGACGCCGACGGGCAGCTCACGCTGGAGGGCTTGGCCGCGGGGTTGGAAGTGGACACGTCGGGGGCCAGCGGCTAGAATTCGCTCTACCCATTTCTCGGGCTGGAGGACACTCATGGCAATTGACACCGGACAGCCGGCGCCGGACTTCACGTTGGACTCCACCAAGGGCGACCCCGTCACCCTCAGCGGCCTCCGCGGCAAGAAGGTGGTTCTGGCCTTCTACCCCGCCGCCTTCACCGGCGGCTGAACCAACGAGCTCACCGCGCTCAGTTTGGAGTGCGATAAGTACGTGGCGCAGGACGCGCAGATCCTCGCAATCTCCTGCGACACCCGGTTCTCGCTGAACAAGTTCGCGGAGAACTTGAACGACCCCGATTTCCCGCTGCTGGCCGACTTCTGGCCGCACGGCGCCGTCGGACAGGCCTACGGCATCTTCAACGACCAGCGCGGCATACACTCCCGCAGCATCTTCATCGTCGACCGCGAGGGCGTGGTCCAGTGGGGCAAGGTCTACGAGCCCGGTACCCTTCCGGAGAACGAGGAGCTCCTGGCGGAGCTGGCGAAGCTGCCGTAGCGCTCTCGCTTCGCAGGCAATCAGGCCGCGCCCCATGCGCTGTCGTGGAGGCGCGGCCTTGCTTTTTTGCTGCGTCCACAAGCAGGCCATGATGGCAAGGTCGGTAACCCTGCCATCACCTGCTTGCCTCTGCGCCGAGCCTCGCGCTACCCTCCCGCCATGAATGTCTCAACCGTCCCAATCATCCTGGCCGTGGCAGGCGCTTGCGCGTCGGATTCAGCTATGAGTCGATTTCCTTTAATCGACCGTACGACTCCCTATCTGACATCCGTGGTGACAGATAGAGTCGCTTCTTCATTTTCTGATTTTTGGGTTTCTCCGTATCTGTTCAGCTTTGCGTCGTTTGTCGAAAACGACCCCTGCCAGATACGAGTCGATTTTCCAAACTTGCGCGTAGCAACTGTTGCCGACGCGCCGCCATTCTGGGCTGGCGGGTCCGTAAGGGGTTCACGCCGAGGGCGGACGATGATCGGCGTCCGTGAGCCGGACAACCCGAGGAGTACGTTGTGACCGACACACCTGGGACGCAGCCGCGGACGAACGCCCACTTCCAGGAGGGCGACCTCGTCCTGCTCATCGACCGCAAGCGCCGTCGCTACCTGCAGCGATTGGACCGGCGCAGTTCCTTCCACACGCACGTCGGCTACGTGCCCCACACGGACATCATCGGGCAGGCGGTGGGCTCTCGTGTGCAGGTGGGTAACCACCGCTACCTGGCGCTGCGGCCCACGCTGTCCGAGTACACGGTGGAGTCGCGGCGGCTGACGCAGATCGTCTACCCCAAGGACGTGGGGGCCATCCTCGTGTCCGCCGACATTTTCCCCGGCGCCCGGGTGCTGGAGGCCGGCCTGGGCTCCGGCTCGCTGAGCATGGCGCTCCTGCGTGCCGTCGGGCCCGGCGGCGAGCTGTTCTCGTACGAGGTCCGGGAGGCGTCCATCCCCGGCGCGCAGGACAACATTCGCGCGGCCCTCGGCGAGACGCCCAACCACACCGTCCGCTGCCATGACCTGTACACCGGCATCCCTGACGACGGCCTCGACCGCATCGTGCTGGACGTGCCGGAGCCTTGGCGCGCTGTCGACCACACCGCGCGGGCGCTGGTCTCCGGCGGAATCCTGCTCTGCTACCTGCCCACGGTGCTGCAGGTGCACCGGCTGGTGGACGCGCTGAACCGTGAGCCGGAGTTCGACCTGGTGGACTCCTTCGAGGTGATCCACCGCCCCTGGCACGTGACGAGGCGCAGCGTGCGGCCCGTCCACCGCATGGTGGCGCACACAGCCTTCCTCACCACCGCCCGCAAGTGCGCACCGGGCAAGCTGCTGCGCCTCGACGACCAGGGCGGCCCGTGGTACGCGGAGGAGGACGACGAGCCCGTTCAGGAAACCTCATAGCAGCTTCATGGGAGGTTCCGCCATACTGCCCCGCGTGGTCACTACGGAACGCCTCACCCTGCGTGCGCCGGAGGTTACGGATGCCCCGGCCATCTTCACAGGCTATGCCACTGACCCGGAAGTCGCGCGGTACCTGACGTGGCGGCCCTCAACGTCGCTGGAGCAGACGGTTCAATTCAATCAGGAACGCCTTCGGGACTGGAGGGAAGGCCGCGATTACGCCTGGAGCATCGTCAGGCTGGACGACAACCGGCTCATCGGCATGATTTCGCTGCGGCCAAGGGACGGCGGGGCGGAGACGGGCTACGTCCTGGCAAGGCCGGAATGGGGCAAGGGCTACATGACGGAGGCGCTGCGGGCAGTGATCGCGACATGCTTTGCCGCGACGAACATCCATCGCATAGCCGCAGTCTGCGACGTGGAGAACCCCGCATCCGCACGGGTTATGGAGAAGGCCGGGATGACGTTCGAGGGGGTGCTGCCGCGGCACACCGTACACCCCAACATCAGTCCAGAGCCGCGCGACGTCTACTCCTATGCCATTACAAGAGATCAGGTCCAGGCTGGCTAGCCAGGTGCGGGTACCTGCCCTCCATGAGCGGCACGTGCGACGCCGTCAGAATGGGCACGCGCAGCGAGGCGAGGCCTGCCGCGAGCTCGTCTCGGCGCGGGTTGTCCGTCGAGAAGCCCCACAGCGCGGCCTCTGACACCCCCCTGCCCTGTGCGAGGACACGGAAGCCGCCGAGGCCCTCCGGCTGCAGCAGCGACTGCATCGCCATGCGGTTCGCCAGGTACTCCTGTCGCGGCAGCGCGCCCGATGCGAACGACGCCTGCGGGCGGGAGCGGGCGGCGAGCGCGTCCAGGTACAGGTCCGCGCCAAGGTTGCGGAGGAACTCGCGCTGCACCGTGTACCCCAATGTCGCGAGGCCAGCTTCCTCGCCAGCGGCGCGCAGCAGGGAGAAATCGACGTGGGCGGTGATGTCCTGCGCTCCCACGCGGACGTAGGGGTTGCCGGTGACCACGTGCCGGTAGTGGCACCGCAGCGTGCCGCCCCGCCGCTCCGGCGCGTAGAGCTCCGCCGGCGTGCCGCCGTAGTCGATGGTGAGGAGGAACCCACGCTCCAGCGCCCCCGCCGCCTCGGCCACCCAATCGGCGGCAGCCGGGCACACCTCGCCGCGGTAGCCGTCCGGCAGGCCGGGGCCGATGGGGGCGAGGAGCTTGGCCGCGGCTTCCGTCGCGGGCTTTCCCAGCTCCTCCTTGAAGCCATCGCCGTCGAGACCCACGTAGACCTCGCGCGCCGTGCCGTCCATCACCTGAAACCGGTGCACGGGGAGCGCGTCCAGCAGCTCGTTCGTCATGATGCAGCCCACCACGCCGCCGGCAGGCAATTCGGCCGAGGCGATGAACTCCAGTCCCTCCACTGCGGCGCCGGCATTGGGGACGGTGTAGTCCAGCGCAACGTAGCGCAGCGCCCCCGCGAACTCCGGGTGGTCTGCGCGGGCGGCGTTGACGATGTCCCGCGCCATGACGCCGCTGCCGGCCCCCGGCTCGAGGACGGTGAAGGTCGCGGGGTAGCCGAGCAACTCCCACATCTGCGACAGCTGGGCCGCCAGCAGCGTGCCGAACAGCGGGTGTGCCGTGGGGCTGGTGAAGTAGTCGCCCGCCGCTCCCACGGGGTGAGAGGCGCGGTAGTAGCCGCCATGAGGCGCGTAGAGGGCGATCTCCATGAAGCGGTGGAACGGGATGGGGCCGTCCGCCTGGATGATGTCCCGGATGTGGCGCTCTACGGGAAGCATGCGAATACGGCCCTGCGGTCGTGCAGACGGTGCGGGAAGGTGAAGGGGCTACTCTTCAGAGAGGGTCTTGGATGCGGAGGGAGCTGCAATGTGGTTGAGCGATCGTCCGTAGGAGGTGACCTTTTCCCAACCCACGGAGCCAAGGGAGTTCACGAAGTCTTGCTTTGCGCCGCAGAGTTTACAGGTGCCGGTGCTGGTGGGGCCGTTGGGGGAATCAATAACCCAGTGATGCGAGCAGACCTCGATTCGACTCTCCATCGCCATGAACAGGCCCTCCCTCACCACCGAAAGTTTGGCCCAGCCACGCAGACAGCACGACACTGCCAAGCAGAGTTCTCAAAGACAACGGAAGTATACGGAGGGACGCCATATCTGTCAATCTTCAGGTTGGGTGAGCGGCAGGTGACGGCACAGGCATCTGGGGGAGATAGAGGCCGGCCTGATTTCCGGCGCGCGGGGCAGTGTCTAGCCGCCGCGGCCGTCACGCTGCCGAAGATTGACGGCCCCACGCAGGTAGGCGTTCTGGATCTCGTCCTGGCGCTTCTCCGTGTTGACGAGAAGCATCACGCGAATGCACATGGAGAGGCCGCCTGGCACGTCCATCTCGTGGGAGTTCATCAGGGCCACGCCGGTCCAGCCCAGCCGGCGCCGGGCGACGGTCGCCGGCCACGAGGCGTTCAAGTCGGAGGTCGTCGTGAACCAGGCGGCGGCGATGTATTCCGGATCAAGGCCGTTGGCCTCCACAAGCGCCCTGAGCATCTCCTCCGTCGCCTCTGCGATGGCAGCCTCGGTGTTCTCGGACGCCGTCGTCGCTCCCCGGATGCCCCTGCACATCATGACCATCAGCGTTGCTCTCCGTCTCCCATTGGTACCGACCCCAGCCCGGTCAGGAAATCATACACTCGATCCTCCCGCTCCTCGGGCGGCGATTCTGCGATCAGGTCCACCAGCGCGCTCCCGACGAAGACAGCGTCGACCTCCGGGGGCATCGCTTCCACCTGTTCCCTGCGCGATATGCCGAACCCGACGGCGAGGGGCTTGTCCGTGCGGCTGCGGACCCGGCGCACCAGCGACTCGGCCTCCGGCAGCGGCTGGTTCCGGGCCCCGGTGACGCCCAACAGGCTCACGCAGTATATGAAGCCGTGGGCCGTCGCGCACGCCGACTCCACCCGTTCGTCCGGGCTCGTAGGGGCCAGGAGCGGAGCCAGGGCGAGGTCGTGGCGCAGGCAGGCCTCGAGGAAGGGCTCGTGCTCCTCGACGGGCAGGTCCGGCACGATGAAGCCGTCGGCGCCTGCGGACTTGGCGGCTGAGGCCACCTCGTCCAGTCCGTACGCCAGGAAGGGGTTGTAGTAGCCCATGAGGACGAGGGGGATGGTGACGCCCTTCTCCCGCAGCGCCGCGGTGGTTTCCAGGCACTGGGCCAGCGTTATGCCCTGCGACAGGGCCCGCTCGCTGGAGCGCTGGATAGTCGGCCCCTCGGCGAGGGGGTCGCTGAACGGCACGCCCAACTCGATTGTCGCGGCGCCGGCGCGTTCCAAGGCCGGCACGACGGCCATCGTCGTCTCGATGTCCGGGAAGCCGACGGTCAGGAAGGGCCCAACGCGCACCGGGTCGTCCGGCCCGGACCGCTTCAATCGTGCCTCAAGCTCACGCCAGCCCATGTGCACCCCTAATAGACCGCGATGAAGGCCAGGAAGTTCTGCAGACTGTGGGCCAGGATCGCCGGCCCAAGGCACCGCGTTCGCACGAACACCCAGGTCAGCACGAGTCCTGACAGAAACGCCGGTATGAGCAGCCCGACCTGCCCGTGCGCTCCGGCAAAGAGCGCAGCGGAGACCACTGCCGCTCCCACTACACCCATTCGTCCCCGGAGGCCCTGGAAGGCGAAACCTCGAAAGAAGGTCTCCTCCGAGATGGGTCCGATGACGATGACCACGAAGGCCGCCGCTACCCTGCTGAGGCCTTCGGCGTCCCGAACGGCCGCGGGCAGCTCCGGCGGCAGGAGCGATTCAAGGTCGCCGGCCGTCACAAGCCCGACGTAGGCCGCCGTCAGCAGCAGGCTCGCTCCCAGGCCCAGCAGCGGGACCACCCACGCCGCGCGGCCCGTCGCCTTGCAGAAGCCAAGCGCGTCCGCGCTCGCCTGGTACTTGCCTATGGTAAAGGCCAGGGCCGTCGCCAGGAGCAGCGCCTGCAGCCCTCCGGAGGTGATCAATACCGTGGCCAGTTCCCCCACGGCGGGGAGGGAGTTGAGCCAAAGCCCCAGAGCCACCAGTCCCGCGCCGCCCACCAGGACCAGGGCAACCCCCAAGGCAACGTCAACGGGATTCCAAGGCGCCGCCTCAATGTTGCTCAATGGGATTGGACCTCGTGGTGATTGCGGGCCCGGCTGCGGGAGCGGTGGGTATCATACCACGCTGCTTCCTGGCGGGACAACGAAGGGTGGTGGACATGCAGAAGCCAGAGCCCCCCGCACCGATGCGGAGAGCCCTGGCTTGGCAGTTGCGTATCGCGGGGACCGGCGCCTAAGAGTCCTGGGCGCCCTTGGACTTGAGGAAGTCTACTGCGTTCTGCACCGTACGGATCTGCTCGGCGTCCTCGTCAGAGATCTCCAACTGGTTGTCGTCGTCGGAGAACTCCTCTTCAAAGGCCATGATGAGCTCTACCAGGTCGAGCGAGTCGGCGTTGAGGTCCTCGGTGAAGGAGGCCTCAGGGGTCACCTGGTCCTCGTTCACTCCAAGACGGTCAGCCACCAAACTCTTGACGCGCTCCTCGACGGTCGCCATGGGTCATCCTCCTAGCTATCTAACCTTTAAGCCCACTCTGAATCGCATCATTGAGTGAGCCCAGTACACCATTGATAAACCGCGGGGAGCTCTCGCCGCCGAAAAGTTTTGCAAGCTCCACCGCTTCATTTATCACAATCTTGGGGGACGTGTCACGACCTATGGTCAACTCATACACGGCCAAACGCAAGAGGCACCGGTCGACAAGTGACAGCTGCTCAACCGGCCACGCGGGCGCAAAACGCTGAATCTGCACGTCCAGTTCGCCGCAATGGGCCTGGACACCCTGGACAAGTCCGCGTGTGAACGCCTCCCGCGCAGGGCCAAGGTCACTATACCCCAGCAGGCCCTCGAGAACGTCCTCTACCCGATGCTGGGTGGCGTCGATCTCAAACAACGCCTGAAAGGCCAAGGCCCTTCCCCTCCGGCGTGGAGGGAGCGAAGAGCAACTCCACTCCTCCTCTTCCTCCGGCTCGCCATCCTCAACGGGTTCAATTGTCGGGAAAGTGGTTATTGACGCCACGTCTATGTTCCAGTCAGTGACTGCAGGCTCTGGGCGTCATTCACGCCGGTAACCTGCACGTCCGGGCAGGTGCGACGAATGAGACCGGAAAGCACCTTGCCGGGCCCTATTTCAAAGAACTGCGTAACACCGGCATTGCCCAGGTAGGAGACGGAGCGGCGCCACTGCACACAGCCGCAGAGCTGCTCCAGGAGCTCCGCCTTGATGTCCTCGCGGTCCGTAATCGGCGTAGCCGCGCAATTGGCGATAATGGGGACGTCGGCATCGTTGAAGTTGGCCGCCCCAACCGCCTTGCGCATGCCTTCTACCGCCGGCTGCATCAGGGCGGTGTGGAATGCCCCGCTCACCTGCAGCGTGATGAGACGTTTTGCCCCCCGCACGCTGGCGAGGTCCATGGCGCGGGCCAAGGCGATCTTCTCGCCGGCGATAACTACCTGGTCGGCGGCGTTGATGTTGGAGATGTAGGCGCCGGTCTCACGGCAAATCTCCTCGACCGTGAGCTCGTCCAGTCCCAGCACGGCAGCCATACCGCCCTGCTGTTTCTGAGACGTCTCATGCATCAAGCGGCCCCGCTCCTGGACCAGCCGAACGGCGTCGTGGATGCCCAGCACGCCTGCAGCGGCCAAGGCGGAGTACTCGCCAACACTGTGGCCCGCAGCAAAGTCCGGGGGTGGGAGCAGCTCAGGTCCCGCTATCTCCTGGGAGGCTTTGAGGAACGCCAAACTCGTAGCGAGAATGGCGGGTTGTGCGTTGATGGTGAGGTTAAGTTCTTCCGCCGGCCCTTCAAACATCAGCTTGGTCAGGGGGCGGTCCAGGGCTTCATCTACTTCGTCAAGCAGCTTTCTTGCCACGGGCGACTGATCGTACAGGTCCTTGCCCATGCCAACGTGCTGTGTTCCCTGGCCGGGAAACACATATGCCACCTTGGGCGTCGTGACGTCTCTTAACGCGGAGTCACTCATTGATGTCTCCTTTTCTCCCGACCAGACCATTCGGCCTGGCATCTACCTAGTTTTGTCACAAGCAACTAGCTAGGGAGGGCCTACCCGCGGTCCAGGCCGGTGGAGACGGAGATGACCTCTCGATCACGGTAGTACCCGCAAGACGGGCATACCCTGTGCGGCAGCTTGGGACTGTGACAACGTGAGCAATAAGAAAGCCCAAATGTGGCAGCGGAAAAGTGCGCCGCACGTGACCGCTGCTTGGACTTCGACATCTGCTTCTTGGGTTGCGCGCCCACGGTTGTCCCTTCTACGCCCCTTCATCCGTGGTGGGGAACAACTCAAACAACTGCGCCCATCGCGGGTCTCTGTAACCTTCGCCGCAATTGCATTTGCTCTCATTGCGGTTGACGCCACAATCCGGGCAAATGCCTGCGCAGTCCAGTTTGCAGAGAGGCTTCATGGACATTGTGCCGATTAGTACCTGGCGGAAAGCCTCTCTGACGTCCAGTTCATTCGTTGCGTCTATTCGGAACGACCCATCCTCAATCATTTGTGACGTCTTTGCCGTTCCGCTCGAGATGTCCACGGTTGGATAAAACTGCTCGCTGATCTCCGTATCCAAGGGCTCTTGCACATGGGCGAGGCACCGGCTGCATTCCGCTGAGACATTCGCTCTGAGGCGCCCCAGCACCCATATGCCCATGTCTGTCCGTGTGAACTTGAGCCAGCCCTCCAGACTCTTTGCTTGGAGACCGTCCAGCAAGGCGCCTGCCTCCTGAACCCGGTGCCACCGGGTGGAACCTACCGGCTCCTGTAGCAACTGTGCGACATTAAACCGCATTACCTATCACCGATAGCACACCAACAGAGTCTATAGCGTATCGGAAATTCATGTCAAGTGGCAGAAATCCCCACTCGACAGGACATTCGCCTCAGGCCAGCACTTACCGGCGGGCTACGGGATGTGACATGATTGTGACAAGTTTCGGGCCTTGTGACAGTCTTCAACCGCGCCCGGATGCCTTTGTCGCTGTTTGCGGCAGGGCTGCACTCCCAGCCTAGCGCGCATCTCCCGCCTGCTGCAGCGTCAGTGCTCGCTCCGATGGGCCCCATCGCAGGGCGTGCTCCTCCACTCGCAGGGCCAGCGCGCGCTGGTACTCCGGCGACTGGATGTCGTCCGTCGTCATTATGTAAGCATCCTCATGGTTGTCCGTGTAGTAACGTTTTCGCACGCCCACAACGGCAAAGCCGTACTTCTTGTACAGCGACTGCGCCTGGTCGTTTGTTACCCGGACCTCCAGGGTGACCTCCTTCGCATTGCGGAGGATGGCGAGCTCAACGCTGCCCATGAGCAACAGCTCGCCAATGCCACGCCCGCGGTACCCCTCCCTGACGGCAATGGCCGTGATGTGCGCCTCGCCGGCCATGAACCACATGCCGACGTATCCGGGGATGAATTGCTGGACCCCGGCGTACCCCGCGCCGTCCCGAAGAGCCCGGCCGGCCCGGGGCCAGAGCCCCTGCAGCAGCCGTACAAGGAGCGAGTCTCGCGGTGGGAGGGCCGGCGGCAGTGGGTCAGGGTCATCCCCGTCATCGCCGGTCTCGAAGGGGCGGTAGGAGACCAGGTACCGCGCCAGCCGGTTGTGCAGCTCCTTGCGAAAGGGCGTCGGCGGCCATGTCGTCGGAAAGGCCTCGCGCTCGATCTCGGAGACTGCGGGTGCGTCGTCCGGCATCATCGGCCGCAACGCAAATGGCATTTGGGAGGTCTTGGCTTGCTCGTGTTCCAGGATGCTCATGCTTTCCCCGCCTGATCGGCAACCATGGTACCACGCAAAATGAAAAGATATCCGAACGGGTGCTGACCTATGGGCCGCTCAACCCGTTATAGTAGTTTGCACAGGGCCAGGCAGGGCTTTGGTCCCCTGAGGAGTCCACAGCGGAGGCCATGTGCAAGATACGGAAGCCCTGGTGCGGGCAGCACAGGAGGGCAACCTAGCGGCTTTTGGCCAAGTGTATGAGGCGTACTACCTCAGGGTGTACCGGTATGCTGCCGCGCGTGTGGGACCGGGCGCAGAGGCGGAGGACGTGGCGCAAGAGGTCTTCTTGAAGGCGTTGAGTTCGTTACACAAGTTCAAGTTCACCGGGCCGCCCTTCGCCGCCTGGCTGTTCCGCATCGCCCACAACCTGATCATCGACCGAGCGAGGCATGCCAAAGCGGCTTCGGCAGCCACGTCGGGTCCCCCAGCTTCCCTCGAACAGGCGCTCGCCGTGGCGGGCGAACACAACGTGGAGAACCAGGCCCTGCAGTCGTTGGACGTTGAGGCGTTGCGGGACGCGCTGGACAAGGTGACCAAGCTCCAGCGGCAGGTTGTCGAGCTGCGCTTTATTGCGGGCCTCTCCCTTGCGGAGACCGCCGGTGTCATGGGCCGCAAGGAGAATGCGATCAAGGCCCTCCAGCACTCCGCCCTCAACGCGCTCCGGCGGGTCCTTGCCCCGATCGCCTCCGCCGAGGTGGCGTCATGAACATGAGCGACACGAACGTCAGCGACGTTCTCAACCACTGCCTGGAACTCCTCGACCAGGGCCTGACGGTGGAGGACTGCCTCCGACGGTACCCCGCCTTGTCCGAGGAGCTTGCTCCCCTGTTGCAACTGGCGATGCAGACGCAAACGGCGGCGGAGACCATCGGGCCGTCGCCGGAGGCTCAGCGCGCCGGCCTTGGCCGCATCACCGATGCCTGGACAGCGATGCAGGAACGTCAGCGTCGCCGGGAGCGGGGGCCCTGGCGCCTGCTCAGGCGGTCGTGGGTTCTGGCAGCCGTAGCGGCGATGGTGCTGGCCTTCGGGGGCTGGACCACTGCCGCGGCGGCACAGGACAGCGTCCCCGGCGAGATGCTGTACCCGGTGAAAGAGGCGCGGGAGCGCGTGCTTCTGCTGGTCGTCTTCAGCGACAGCCGTAAGGCGAACCTCCACGCCGGATTTGCTGAGGCCCGCGCAGCAGAGTGTGCCAAGCTGGCGTCACGGGGTGGGGATATTGACACGTTGAACCGGACAGCAGAGCGCATTGAGGTTCACACGCGGGAGGCCGTCGCCCTCATGGGAGGGCAGCTCTCTGATGGGACAACGGTTTCTGAGGGCGTGATCCACGTGGTTGGCCGGGGAGGCAGAGGCTACAGACTGTCCCGGGACACCAGGATCCACGGCGAACTGAGTGTCGGCCGTGTGCAGCTGTGGACGGACCCGGAGACCGGACAACGAAGACCGTGGTACGACGAGGCGTCAAAGCGCCGGTTCCTCATGCAAAAGCGGTTCCGCGAGCAGTTCAGGCACATGCGCGAATTGCGCGAGGGATTGCCGATAGAACTTCACCCGGAACGTCGAAGGCACTTCTCGGCCTCCTTCGAGCGGGCCGAAGTCCTGCTGCAAGAAGCATTCCTCCTCATGCGGGCCCTGGAGGACGCCTACCACCCGCCGGAATAACCGGCCGCATATCCTCACCCAGTCCACCTGCGAGCCGCACCTGCGCGATTTCTCTTGCGGACTCGTGTTCTCGCGCCTAGCGGTATGGCGCGAGGCTGTGTTCCACTCACGGCAACATGTTGATCGCCCGTGGGATGACTGTTGCCATGACCACTCGACATTACGGTCTGGAGAGAGCGCCGTGATCGCGCACGGCCTTGATCGCGCCACAATTGCCGAGTTGATGGACGCCGACCCACCTCTGGTGAGCGGCTACGTCGACCTGGCGGCACAGCTGCAGCCCAACGGCTTCGACCTGACGCTTGCTGAGGTGGCGGCATTCACCGAGCCCGGCGCCATCGGCCAGACCAATGCGGACCGGCGCCTGGCTGAAACGTCGCCGATGCCATTCGGTGAAGACGGCATGCTGCACTTGGCGCCAGGCCCGTACCGCATCACCTTCAACGAGGTCGTCAGCCTGCCGCTTGATGTTATGACAATTGGCCAAACGCGATCGAGTTTGCTGCGATCCGGCGTCGCGGTCCATGGCGGCATCGGCGACGCGGGGTTCCGGGGGGCGTACCAGGCGCTGCTGGTGGTCTACCACCCCGGCGGCTTCACCGTTGCGCGCAACGCCCGGCTGCTGCAGGTGGCCTTCTTCCGCCTCGTCCAGCCCGTGACGGAGGGCTATCAGGGGCGCTTCCAGGAGCCTCCCCGGTAGGGGCCCTCACCGCTCATCCTTCGCACGAACGGACGCCGTCCCTACCCCCGCACCTTCGCGATGACCTCCTCGCCGAACCGCGCCACCTGCTCCTCGAGGATGTCGTTGGGGAACTGCAGGTGGAAGGTGTCCGCGCCCAGATCAACGAACTCGTCGATGGTGGCGAGGATCTTGTCGGCGTTGCCCATGAGGCCGCCGCGGCGGCCGAAGGTCTGCGGCACGACGCTATCCGGGTCCTCGTCGCCGATGTAGCCGGTGCCGTTGAGGACGCGGTAGATGCCGCTCGGGTCGCGGCCCTCGGCCTCCGCGCCGGCCTCCAGTTGGCCGAGTAGGTCCAGGTACTGCTCGTGGCTCTCCGGCCAGCCGCCGTTCTTGATCCACCCCTCGGCGTGGCCGCCCGTGTACTTGAGCATTCGCGGGCCGCCCGCGCCGATGATGATGGGGATTGCGCCGAGCGGGGCTGGCGGGGCCGAGCACTCCTCGACGGAGAACTGCCGGCCTTCGTACGAGAAGCTGTCGTTGGCCCACAGGCCGCGCATGATGGCGATGGCGTCCACGAGGTCCGTCACCCGTTCCCCCGGCGAGCCGAATTCGATGCCGTAGGTGCGGTAGTGCGTCTCCTGCCCGCCCGCGCCCAGCGTGAGGATGACGCGCCCGCCGCCGGTCATCACGTCCAGCGTCGAGGCCATCTTGGCGAGCAGCGCCGGGTTGCGAAAGGGCACGTTCAGCGTCGAGTGCGTCACGGCGATGCGCTCCGTCTGCACGGCGACGGCCGTCGCCAGCGTCCAGCCTTCCATGCTCGGCTCCGGCGGCCTGTCGCTGAAGGAGATGACGTCGAACCCGGCGGACTCCGCCGCCTGCGCGACGGACACCACGCGCTCGTACGAGATGTTGCGCGGGTTGATGCCGAACCGTATGGGGTTCGCGCTCTTCACCATGCTGTTCCTCCTTGGCTGGTTTACGCGGGCTTAGACGCCCCTGTCCGGCGCGCGCTGCTGCTGCGCCCGGAGCACCAGGTACTCCAGCGCATTGGCGTCGAAGCCTAGGGCCACCGCCTGCCGCTTGTCCTGCCTGCACTGCGCGTCGTTGCCCAGCAGCGCGTGGGCCATGGCCCGCAGCGCGTACGCCGAGGCCGACTCCGGGTCGATGGCCAGCGCGCGCTCCAAGTCCGGCAGCGCCTCTTCCGCGCGCCGCAGCTCGATGTACGAGGCCGCCCGGTTGTTGTAGGCGTCGCGGTGGGTGGAGTCGATCTCCACGGCCTTGGTGTAGTCGTCAATGGCTTGCAGCGGCTGGTGCAGCGAGGTGTGGGCCATGCCCCGGTTGTAATACGCCTCCGCCGATTCGGGCCGGAGCCGCACCACCTGGTTGAAGTCGCGCAGGGCCTCCAGCGGCGCGGCCATCTGCCCGTGGGCGACGCCGCGGCGGTAGTAGGCGTCGGCGTCGTCCGGGTCCCGCTCGATGGCGCGGGTGAGGTCGTGGATGGCCTCTTCGAGGCGGGAGACAGCGGCAGCCTGAGCCTCTGCGTGCGCGTCCTCGTGGGAGTGGCCGTTGGTCATAGACGATCTACTCCTCGGCCAGCTGGCGGGCCAGGAACTCGGCGAGGTGCAGCGGCTTCACACCGGTGCCGTGCTCGACCTGCTGCCGGCAGGACACGCCCGTGGTGACGACGGTTACGCCCGTGTTCTTGCGCACGGCGGGGAAGAGCGCCCGCTCGCCGATGGCCATCGACACGTCGTAGTGCTCGGTCTCGTAGCCGAAGGCGCCGGCCATGCCGCAACAGCCCGCGTCCGGGACCTCCACCTGCGTGCCGGGCACCGACCGCAGCGCCGCCAGCGACGCGTCCACGCCAGCGAGGGCGCGCTGGTGGCAGTGGCCGTGGAAGAGCACCGTGCCCTCGTGGGGCTGGAACTCCAGCGGCAGCCCGCCTTCCTCCTTCGCGATGCGGTCCAGCAGCTCGTCGATGAGCAGGGACTGGCGCGCGACGACCTGCGCCCGCGGGTCGTCAGGCAGCAGGTCGAGATACTCGTCGCGGAGGGTGAGCAGGCAGGACGGCTCGGTGCCGACGATGGGGATGCCCGCATCGGCCAGCGGGAACAGGACGTCGATGTTGTGCCGCGCGTACTCGATGGCGGTGGGGAGCATGCCCTTGGACATCATTGCGCGGCCGCAGCACCAGCGGGGCGCGGTCTCGACGCTGTAGCCCAGCCGCTCCAGCAGCTTCGTCGTGGCGATGCCGACGCCGGGGTAGTTGCCCTCCATGTAGGTGTCGTTGAAGAGGACGACGCGGCCGCGGGGAGCCTCAGCCGTAGGCAACTGCCGCTTGTGCTTCCGGAACCAGCTTGTGAAGGTCTGGCCAGCGAGCTTCGGCAGCCTGCGCTTGGGGTGGATGCCGAGCAGGCGCTGGCCGAGGCCGGCGCCGGGCAGGCTGGCCGCGAGGTTGAGCACCGGGGCCAGCCGATTGCCGATGGGGTTGAGCCGGTGCACGTTGCCAAAGAGCTTCTCCCGCAGCGAGAAACCGTGCTCCGCGTGGTAGTGGCCCAGGACCTCGTACTTCAGCTTGGCCATGTCCACGCTGGAGGGGCACTCGAACTTGCAGCCCTTGCACTCGAGGCAGAGGCTGAGCACGTCATGGAGGCGGTCGCCGGTGAACTCGGTGTGGGGCACGAGACCGGAGAAGACGGTGCGCAGCGCGTTGGCCCGCCCGCGCGTGGAGTGCTCCTCATCGCGGGTCGCCATGTATGACGGGCACATCTGCCCGCCGAAGGTCTGCCGGCACGCGCCCTGCCCGTTGCACATCTCCGCGTGCTCCGCGATGCCGCCGTCGCGCGAGAAGTCGAAGTAGGTCTCAAGCTGCATCGGCTTCCACTGCGGGTCGAAGCGCAGGTTCTCGGCCAGCGGCGGGCAGTCGACGATCTTGCCGGGGTTCATGATGCCCTGCGGGTCGAAGACGCGCTTGAAGTCGCGAAAGGCCCCGTAGAGCTGCGGGCCGAACATCTTCTCCGTGAACACGCCCCGCACGATGCCGTCGCCGTGCTCGCCGCTCAGCGAGCCGCCGAACTCCAGTACGAGGTCCGACACGCGCTCCGCGATGCGCACCATGCGGTCGAGGCCCTCCTGCTGCTTTATGTCCACCAGCGGACGGATGTGCATGCAGCCGACGCTCGCGTGCCCGTAGTAGGCCGCGGTGGTCTTCTCGTCGCGCACCATCTCGTCGAAGCGCTGGAAGTACTCGGGCAGGCGCTCCGGCGGGACGGCGGTGTCCTCCACGAAGGGCAACGGCTTGGCGGTGCCCTCGACGCTCATGATGAGGCCGAGACCATCGCGGCGGACCGCCCAGATGGTCGACTGCTGCCGGGGGTCGGTGACCCTGAGCGTGTGGTAGCCCAGCCCGCGCCGCTCGATGGTGCGGGCGATGCGCTCCAGACCAGCCTCCGCCTCCTCCGGGGTGTCTCCGGACGCCTCGACGAGCAGCATCGACGCCGGGTCACCCTCGACGAACGCCATGCGCGGCGAGAGGCCGGGATGGGCGCGACCCTGCCGGACGATGGTGTTGTCCATCTGCTCGATGGCCGACGCGCCGGAGTCGAGCAGGGCCACCGTGGCCTCGAAGGACTCCAGGATGGTGTTGAAGTGGACGACGGCCAGCGCGGCCGACTTGGGGCGCGGGGCCATGCGCACCTTGGCGCGGGTGAAGGTGACCAGCGTGCCCTCCGAGCCGACGACCACCTTTGCCATATTCATCGGGTCGCGGAGGACCTCGTCCAGGTTGTAGCCGCTGACCCGCCGCTGGATTTTGGGGTAGCGCCGGTCGATCTCCTCGGCCTGCTCCTGCGCGATGCGCCGCGCCTCGCGGTAGATCTGGCCCTCCAGCGTCTGCAGCGCGAGCTTGGCTTCCAGCTCGTCGGGTGTGAGCTCGCGGAAGGAGGTCACCGTGCCGTCAGCCAGCACCACCTCCAGCTCCAGCACGTGGTCGAGCGTCTTGCCGTAGACGATGGAGCGGGCGCCGCAGGAGTTGTTGCCGATGGCGCCGCCGATGTTGCCCCGGTTGGTGGTCGACGGGTCCGGCGCGAACTTGAGGCCGTGGGGCGCGCCGTGGGCGCTGAGCTGGTCCAGCACGATGCCGGGCTCGACCCAGGCCCAGCCCTCCTCCGGGTTCATCTCTATGAGCTTGTTCATGTGCCGGGAGAAGTCCATGACGACGGCGTGGTTGACCGTCTGCCCGGCCAGGCCGGTGCCGCCGCCGCGCGGCAGCACGGGGACGCCGTGGATGGCCGAGAAGGTGACGGTGTTGACCACGTCCTCGACGTCCATCGGGAAGACGACGCCGACGGGGTCCATCTGGTAGATGGAGGCGTCGGTGGCGTAGATGGCGCGGGTCATCCGGTCGAAGCGCACCTCTCCGCGCAGCCGCTTGCGCAGCTCCGCCTCCAGCTCGGCGTTCTCGCGGACCAGCTGGCGCGTGGCCATGCTCCCTCCCGTAGCTGAGATGCCTCACAGCTTAGCGGCGGGCCAGCGACAGGGGAAGGGGGACGCCGGCTGCGCGGCCACACGGCGCACCTACCCTGCTATACTCTGGCCATGCGTACGCTGGAAGCCGAGAGCAAGCTGCGCCTGCTGGCCGAGGGGTCTCGCGCCATCGGCGTGGAGCTGAGCGCGCGACAGGAGGAGCAGTTCGCGGCGTATGCCCGGCTGCTGCTGGAGGCCAACAAGCGGGTCAACCTGACGGCCATCACCGAGCCGGAGGCCGTCGAGACGCTGCACTTCCTGGACTCGCTGACGGCGGCGGCCGCGCTCCCGCCGGACACGCTGCAGAGCGGGCGCGTGCTGGACGTCGGCAGCGGCGCGGGGTTTCCGGGCGTGCCGCTGCGCATCGCATTCCCCGGCGTCCGGCTGACGCTGCTGGAGACGACGGGCAAGAAGGCGGCCTTCCTGCGGGAGCTGGTAGACGACCTGTCGCTGGAGGACGTCACCGTGCTGCAGGCGCGGGCGGAGGACGCGGGGCGCGACCCTGCGCTGCGGGGGTCGTTTGACGTGGTGCTGGCGCGGGGCGTCGCCAGACTTGCGACGCTGGCCGAGCTGACGCTGCCGTTCCTGCGCATCGGTGGGGTGCTGGTCGCGCACAAGTCGGCCGACGTAGAGGCCGAGGTCGACGGCGCGGCGGAGGCCGTGCGAACGCTCGGCGGAGCGGCGCCCGTGGTGCACACGGTGCGTGCGCCGGGGATGGACGACGGCCGGACGCTGGTCGTGGTGGAGAAGGTGGCGGCGACGCCAGAGAAATACCCGCGGCGGGCGGGGATGCCCGCCAAGCGGCCGATTGGGGTGTGAAGTTTAGTACGTCGCGGGCCGTTCGCCCTTCGATTTCCCTCAGGGTGAACGGGAGTTGAGCAAAGCTGAACACGGAGGAAGCAGACCCATGGACTACAAGATCGCAGTGCTGCCGGGCGACGGCATCGGCGCGGAGGTCACGACGGAGAGCGTGAAGGTGCTCGACGTCATCGGCGAGCGGTTCGGCCACACCTTCGAGTACGAGCACGGCGCGGTGGGCGGCAACGCCATCGACGACTACGGCAACGCGCTGCCGGACTCGACGCTGCGGACGGCCAAGGCCGCCGACGCCGTCCTGTTCGGCGCCGTCGGCGGGCCGAAGTGGGACGACCCTCGGGCGAAGACGCGGCCAGAGGACGGCCTGCTGGCGATCCGGCAAGGGCTGGACCTCTTCGCGAACCTGCGGCCGGTGCAGGTGGTGCCGCAGCTCATCGACGCCAGCACGCTGAAGCCGTCGGTCCTGGAGGGCGTCGACTTCGTCGTGGTGCGGGAGCTGACGGGCGGGCTGTACTACGGCAAGCCGAAGAAGCGCTGGAGCAACAGCCGCGGCCGCCGGGGCGTCGACACCATGTACTACAGCGAGGAGTTCATCGCCCGCGTACTGCGCGTGGGCTTCGAGCTGGCGCGGATGCGGCGCAAGAAGCTGACCTCCGTCGACAAGGCCAACGTGCTGGAGTCCTCCCGGCTTTGGCGGGAGATCGCCATGGAGATGGGCGAGGAGTACCCTGACGTGGAGCTTGAGCACGTGCTGGTGGACACGGCGGCCATGCAGCTTGTGCGCTCGCCGAACCGCTTCGACGTGATGGTCGCGGAAAACACCTTCGGCGACATCCTGACGGACGAGGCGGCGGTGCTGTGCGGGTCGATGGGCATGCTGCCCTCGGCGAGCCTGGCGGGCGTGCCGGAGGCCGGGGGCCGCGCCTTCGGCCTGTTCGAGCCCATCCACGGCACCGCGCCGGACATCGCCGGACAGGGCATCGCCAACCCCATCGCCAGCATTCTGAGCACGGCGATGCTGCTGCGCTACTCGCTGGGGCTGAGCGAGGCCGCCGACCTCGTGGAGGACGCGGTCAGCCGCGCCCTCGCGGACGGCTACCGCTCCGGGGACATCGCGTCGCCGGGCGACAACGTCGTCGGCACCGTGGAGATGGGCAACATCATCGTCTCGCTGCTGGGCTAGGCGGAAAGGCCCCAAGGAGGTGGACATGGCAAAGCTGGAAATCGGAAGCCCCGCACCGGACTTCACCCTGGACGACTGCTACGGCAACACCGTATCCCTCGGCGACCTGCGGGGAAAGAAGGCGGTGCTGTACTTCTATACCAGCTCTGGCGGCGGGAACTGAACGCGGATGGCTCTCGGGTACCGGGAGAACGCCGACAAATTCGCCGACAAGAACATCGTGGTGTACGGCATGAACGACAAGGACGCCGAAAGCGCCAGGGCGTGGATCGAGAAGGAGAACTTGCCCTTCGCGGTGCTGCTGGACCCGGACTGGAGCGTGGGCATCGCGTACGGCATGTCCGAGGCGACCGCGGAGCGGTACGTCGCCAACAACGCCGAGGGCCGCCGCCCCGCCGTCGCGATCGACGAGAACGGCCTCATCGCGGCGTGGGAGCCGGACATGAACACGGTGGAGCAGATAGACGAGCTGATAGCGAGGCTCTGAGGAATGCTTTGGGGAACAGTCACCCCGTTGCTGATACACTCGCGAGGCGCCATCAAAGGCTAAGGACGCAGGACATCCCTTGAAAGGGGGACGAGATGAACAACAACGTAACGGTACTGGTCGGCTCGGTTGGACAGGGGGTGCATCGCAGCACCGACGGCGGGGAGACCTGGACTCGGGCCAGCGTCGGGCAGGGGCTGCATTCCGACGCGATCGTTCGCACCCTTGCGGTGAACCCGGAGAACCCCCACGAGATACTCTGCGGCACCGACCTGGGCCTCTACAGGAGCGCGGACTCCGGAGAAAACTGGAGCGGCGTCGATTGCGAGCTCAACGACTACTGCGTGTGGAGCCTCGCCATCGACCGCGGCAATCCCGACGTCATCTTCGCCGGCACGGGAACGCCGACCCCGGCCGCGATCTTCCGCTCGACGGACGGCGGCGCAACCTGGAGCCGGCGGCCGGTGGACATCGCCGAGGAGTGCCCGGCGGTCGGGGTGCCGCGGGTCACCGGATTCGCCATCGACCCGGCCAACCCCAGAAGCATCTGGGCCGGGATAGAGGTCGACGGGCTGCGCCACAGCGCCGACGGCGGCGATACCTGGAGCCGCGTCGGCCAGGAGATCCCCAACATGGACCTGCACAGCGTCGCCGTTGTCCAGGGTCCGCCCAAGCGCGTCTTTGCCGTCGTCAACAACGACGCCTGGTTCACGGAGGACGAGGGCGAGAGCTGGAGTTCGGTGGGCGTTGCGGACAAGTTCCCGCTGCGGTACACGAGGGGCTTCAGCACGTCGCCGGCCGACGGCAGAACCGTCTTCTTCACCATCGGCGACGCGACTCCCGGCCTCACGGGCGCGATCATGCGGTCGGACGACACGGGCTCGACGTGGGAGGCGGTAGACCTCCCGGACGAGCCGAACTCCGCCATGTGGGTGGTCAACCTCCAGCCGTGGGACCCCGACGTCGCCTTCGCGGGCAGCCGCTACGGCTACCTGTACCGCAGCGACGACGCCGGGCGGTCGTGGGCGAGGATTCAGCGGGAGTTCAGCGAGATTTCTTCAGTGCTATGGGTGCCGACGGAGGCGGCCGGCTAGGGGGCATTATCAGGCACGATGACCTCCACCCACCCGAAAGTGACTTCCATGACCTCTTCGTCAGCTACATCGATTGACACTTCATCGGTGTAGCACTTTATGGCGTCGGCTAAAGACAGCCGGGGTTCCGGGACTTGTTCATCCGTCTCGACGCAGGACTCAATGTAGGCCTCTAATGCCTGCACAAAGAGCTTTTTCGCCTGTGCCAAGGTTCCGGCCGTCGCGGCACAGCCCGCGACATCGGGCGAAAAGGCGCCGTAGTTGTTGACCGTGCGCTCGTAGACTACCGCATATCGCAACATCGCTATAGCTCCCCAAGGAGTCCCGCCCGCTGCATGATGTTGTTCAGCGCGCCGGGCGGGAGGTCATCGTCAGGGTGCCCCGCCAATACCAAGACACCAGGCTTTGAAGGGTGCCGGAACACCCGAACTCGCCTCCTGCGGCGAGGGGGACGCGCCTTGGCTGGTTCCGTCATTTCTTTCACGTCTCCATATCGTTCGATCGCCAAGATTTCAGCGGCGAATACAATGAAACGTCGACAGGGCGGGATTAGTTCCGGCTCCCGCGAGCGGCCCCCTTCGCCTTGACACCCCCACGCGCGCGCCCTAGCCTTGCGCCACCAACGACGGCAAGCGGCAGCAAGCAACGGGGAGGTCCGCCATGACCAGCGAGCCACGGTCCTTCGAGTCCACCTGGGGCGAGTACGGCGCGGACGAGTGGTCCGACGCCATCATGGCCTCCATGAAGCTGGGCGGCGTCGACAACCTCTTCTTCGTGTCCGGCTCCGAGATCGCCTTCTTTCAGGAAAGCGCGGCCAAGGCCCGTGAGCGCGAGTGGCCGTCGCCGCGGCTGGTGACGATGACGCACGAGGGCGCGGCGCTGCACGCGGCGCTCGGCAACGCGATGGTAACCGGCCAGCCCGCCGCCACCGCCGTCCACGTCGACGTTGGCACGCTGAACTACGGCGCGGCCATCCACACGGCGTGGCGCGGCGGCTACCCCGTCCTCATGACGGCAGGCACAGGCCCTCGCGCCTATCCCGGCACCATGCGCGGCGGCCGCGACGCGCCCATCCAGTGGGTGCAGGAGCCCCGAGACCAGGGCGAGATCGTCCGCCAGTACACCAAGCACGACCACCGCTTGGAGAACCAGGACAACCCCGGCCTGATGGTCAGCCGCCTGTTGCAGGTGGCGATGAGCGACCCTCAGGGCCCCGTGTACATGACGGTGCCCCGCGAGGTCGCCATGCAGCCGATGCCGGGCACAACTCGGTTCCCAACGCGCGACCAGCTCGGCGTGGCGCGGCCCGCATGGCCGGGCCCCCGCGACGCCAGGACCGTCGCCGAGTGGCTGGTGAAGGCTAACAACCCCGTCATCTGCCTCGCCAAGTCGGGCCGCCACCCGGAGTCGGTCGAGGCGCTGGTGCGGCTGGCGGAGCTGCTTGCCGTGCCCGTCCGGGAGCAGCAGACGGACAAGATGAACTTCCCCACCACGCACCCGCTCTACGGCGCCGGGCCCGACGTCAGGGACGCCGACGTCGTGGTGGTGTGCGAGTCGCCGTCGCCCTTCGCGCCGGGCCGCGACGCCCCCAACGCCGACGCCAGGGTCGTGTGGGTGGACCCGGATCCGGTGCAGTCGCGCTACAAGACGATGGAGTTCCGCGCCGACCTGTGGCTGCCGGTGAGCGTCGCCGGCGCCGCCGAGGCTATCTACGAGGCCGCCACCGGCCTGCTGTCGAAGAGCGACATGGACCGCATCGCCGACCGGCGCGCACGGCTGGAGCAGCGCAAGGCCAAGATCGAGCAGCGCAACGAGGACCTCGCGGCGCAGGCAAGCAAGCGCGCGCCGCTGCACCCGCGGTGGGTCGCGTACCAGCTCGGGCAGGTGATGGAGCCCGACGCCATCCTGCTGGACGACGCCCTGAGCAACACGCCCTTCGTGCAGGCGTACCACGGCCGGTCGCAGCCGGGCACGTACTTCAAGAGCGGCGGCAGCACCGGCGGCTGGGGCAGCGCTGCGGCCTTCGGCGCAAAGCTCGCCAAGCCCAACAGCGACGTCGTCCTGGCGTCCGGCGACGGCTATTTCATGTTCGGGACGCCGTTGGCGGGCCTGTGGTCGGCGAACCACCACGGCGCGCCGTACCTGGCGGTCGTCTTCGTCAACGCCTCGTACAGCACGGGCACGCGGGGGCTGCAGGGCACGTACCCGGAGGGATCGGCGGTCCGCAGTGGCGGGTTCGAGGGCGGCCTGTTCGACCCGCCGCCGGACTTCGCCAAGCTGGCCGAGGCAGCCAACAGCTACGGCGAGACGGTCTCGACGGCGGAGGAAGTCGGCCCGGCGCTGCGCCGCGGGCTCGAGCAGGTGCGGCGGGGCACGCCGGCGGTCATCGCGGCGCGCATCCCCACCATCCCGCAGGAGATGGCGCTGCATCGGTAGGGCCGCCCCTTCGGGTTCGCGCCTCTCCGGAAAATCAAGCTGGAATTCCCCGAGTTTCACGGCTTGTCCCCTCCCGTTGACGCGTGCATATAATGGCCCAACAACTGAAGAGGGAAGCCTTGTTCACCCACCTGCACGTGCACACTGAGTACAGTCTTCTGGATGGGTTGAGTCGGATCGGCCCGATGGTGCAGCGGTGTCAAGAGCTCGGGATGAATGCCCTGGGCATGACGGACCACGGCGTGATGTACGGGGCGGTAGATTTTTACTCGGCCTGCAGAGAAGCGGGCATCAACCCCATCCTCGGTTGCGAGGTCTACCTGGCGCCCGGCTCGCACACCTCCCGCACCCCCGCGGACCGCAATCCGTACCACCTGACCCTGCTGGCGCGCGACAACACGGGGTACCGCAACCTCATCCAGCTCGTCACGCGCTCGCACCTGGACGGCTTCTACTACAAGCCGCGCGTCGACCGCGACCTGATCAACCGCCACCGCAAAGGCATCATCGCCCTCTCCGGCTGCCTCAGCGGCGAGTTCGCCGAGCTGACGCTGTCCGGCCGCGAGAAGGAGGCGCAGGCCTCCATCGACTGGTTCCGTGAGGTCTTTCAGGACGACTTCTACCTGGAGCTGCAGCGGCACCCCGGCCTGGAAGCGCAGGACACGCTCAACGCGGCGCTCATCGACGTGCACCGGACGACGGGCCTCCCGCTGGCCGCGACAAACGACTTTCATTATGTCCACCAGCACGACGCCGAGCTGCAGGACATCCGCATCTGCATCTCCACCAACACCAACCTCAATGACGGCAAGCGGCTCAAAATGTCCGGCGACTCCTTCTACCTGAAGGGCCCGGAGGAGATGCTCCAGCTCTTCCCGGACTTCCCGGACGCCGTAGAAAACACGCAGCGCATCGCCGACACCTGCGACATCCGCCTCAACTTCGACCGCATCCGGCTGCCGCAGTTCCCGACGCCCGACGGCTCCGACCCGCAGGCCTACCTCGAGCGCCTCTGCCGCGAGGGTCTCGCCCGTCTGCGGCCCGGCGCTCCCAACCGCTACCGTGATCGGCTCGACTACGAGCTGTCGGTTATCGAGCACACGCAGTTCGCCAACTACTTCCTTGTAGTGTGGGACATCATCGCCTTCTCCCGCCGGGAGGGGATCCTGTTCGGCGTGCGGGGCAGCGCGGCGGCCAGCCTCGTCCTCTACTGCCTCGGCGTCACGGACGTGGATCCGCTGGAGTACGGCCTGGTCTTCGAGCGCTTTCTCAACCTGGAGCGCAAGGAGATGCCGGACATCGACATGGACTTCCAGGACGACCGGCGCGACCAGGTCATCCGCTACGTTGTCGACAAGTACGGCCGTGACCACGTCGCGCAGATCATCACCTTCGGCACCATGGGCCCCCGCGCCGCCATCCGCGACGTGGGCCGCGCCCTCGCCATCCCCTACGCCGACGTCGACCGCGTCGCGCGCCTGGTCCACCCCCGCGCCGGCACCCTCGCCGACGCCATCGCCATGAACCCGGAGTTGGAGGGCCTGCAGGGCGCCGACCAGACGCTGGACCGGCTCATGGCCACCGCGCAGCGCATCGAGGGCACAGTCCACCACGTCAGCACCCACGCCGCCGGCGTCGTCATCTCCGCCGACCCGCTGGAGGAGCACATCCCGCTCCAGCGCCCCGTCCGGGACGAGGAGAGCGGCACGCCGATGACCCAGTTCTCCATGGACCCCATCGCCAAGCTGGGGCTGCTCAAGATGGACTTCCTGGGGCTGGCGAACCTGACCATCCTCCGCCGCGCCATGGATCTCGTCGAGGCCAACGGCGGGCCCTCGCTGGACCTTCAGTCGGTCCCGCTGGACGACCAGAACACCTTCGATCTGCTCTCGGCGGGCGACACCACCGACGTGTTCCAGCTTGAGGGCGCGGGCATGCGCCGGTACATCCGCGACCTGAAGCCCAACTCCTTCCGGGACATCGCCGCCATGGTGGCCCTCTACCGGCCCGGCCCCATGGAGCACATCGACCGCTACATCCGCGCCAAGCACGGCGAGGAGCCTATCCAATACCCGCACGCGTCTGTGGAGGACCTCCTGGAGGAGACCTACGGCGTCATCGTCTACCAGGACCAGGTGCTGCTCATCGTGCAGCGGTTCGCCGGATACACCCTCGGGCAGGCCGACGCCTTCCGCAAGGCGATGGGCAAGAAAGTCGCCGCGATCATGGCCGAGGAGAAGGAGGTCTTCCTCGCCGGGGCGCAGGAGCGCGGCTACTCCGAGGCGGAAGCTTCCGAGATGTTCCAGCTCATCGAGCCCTTCGCTGGGTACGCGTTCAACAAGGCGCACGCCGTCAGCTACGCCCTCATCGCGTACTGGACGGCCTACTTCAAGGCCAACTACCCCGTCGAGTACATGACCGCTGTCCTCAACCAGAGGCTCGGCAACACGGAGCGCATGGCCGCCACCATCGGCGAGTGCCACCGCATGCGCATCGACGTGCGCCCGCCCGACGTCAACCACAGTGACGTCGCCTTCACCATCGAGGGTCGCATCGGGAGCAAGCAGGCCATCCGGTTCGGGCTTGGCGCCATCAAGAGCGTGGGGGAGTCCGCCATCGGCGCAGTCGTGGAGTCGCGCGCCGACGGGCCCTTCACCGGCGTCGAGGACTTCTGCCGGCGCATGGACATGCAGGGCATCAACCGGCGCATCCTTGAGAGCCTCATCAAGGTGGGCGCGATGGATGGGCTGGAGCCAAACCGGGGGGCGCTGCTCGCCGGCATCGACCGCATCCTGTCGCTCGCCAACCAGGAGGCGCAGCGGCGCAGGAGCGGCCAGACGACGATGTTCGACCTCTTCGGCGAGTCCGTGGACGCTCCGCTACCGGAACTGCAGCTCCCCGTCGCCGTGGACGCGAGCAAGCAGGAGAAGGCCAATTGGGAGCGGGAGCTTATGGGCGTGCCCTTCTCAGAGACCCCTTTAGCCCTGACCCTCGCGGGAGTGGACCCTGGGACCGCCGTCATTTCCGTCCAGGACCTCGAGGGTGAGAAAGATAGAGCCCGCGTCGCCCTGGTCGGACAGGTGGCCTCCGTCCGCTATTTCACGACTAAAAACGGCTCGCCGTCCGCGGGAGTGGAGCTCCGGCTGATGGACGGCTCCGTAGAGGTGGCCGCCTTCGGCGATACATATAGCGAGAACGTCAGCCTCTGGCGAGAGGGCAACGTCCTGCGCATCAACGGCCGCGTCAGCATGCGGGGCGACCGCCTCAACGTCGTCTGCGACCGCGCGGCGATGCACCAGCTGCCCACAGGCGACGAGCCGCCGGCCCCGACCGAGCCCCCGTGGGACGCCGAACCGGAGGACGAGGAGCCGCACAACCCGTCGGGCGTGACCGTGCCCGCTGTCCGGCCCACCAACGGCCACGCGCCCGTCCAGGCGCACGAGGCAGCCAACGGCGCGCAGCCGGTCGACGTCAGCGACGCCCAACCTGACGACACGTCCGTCGATTCCGGCGCCCCTGAGCCCGCCGAGCCCCACGCCAACGGCCACGCGCGGGCAGAGGCGAACGGCGGGCCCGCAAGGTGGGTGCAGATACAGATGCAGGAGACCGACGACCCGCGGCAGGACGAGCTTACCCTTCGGGACACCATGAGGCTCCTGATGGGCTATCCCGGCAACGATCCGGTCCTGCTCGAGGTGCGCACCAACGGCAGGACGGTCCGGCTGGACGCCTCCATCAGGGCCAACGGCTGCCCTGCCCTGTACGAAAGGCTTGAGGAGCTGCTGGGAGAGGGGATGGTCCAGGAGCACAGCATCTCCTGACCGCCGATGCCCATTGGCGGGGGAAGGAGCAATGTCATGGCGAGCGATGCAAGGCTGACAGACGAGGCGGTTGCGGCGGGGCTGGCTTCAATGGAGGGCTGGGCGCGGGACAGCGACGCCATCACGAAGACGTACACGTTCGGCTCGTATATGGACGGCATCGCCTTCGTGAACGCCACCGCCGAGGCCGCGGAGGCCGCCGACCACCACCCGGACATGGCCGTCGGCTACAAGCGCGTCACGGTCTCCCTGAGCACCCACTCCTCCGGCGGCATCAGCCAGAAGGACCTGGACTTGGCGGCTGCGCTGGAGTCCCTCGGCTAGGCCAGGCTAGCCATCGGGCGGCGACGCTTCCAGGCGCAGCGCCCGCTCCGTGTCCGGCGTGACCCGCGCCCAGTGCGCGATGCCGTGCCCGACGACCCACGCGATGCCCCGCGGAGCAACCAACAGCGGCACGCCGTCGCGTTCACGACGGGGCACGTGCGCATCGACAAAGTAGTCCTGCAGCTTCTTGCTTCCCTCCGCCATGCCCAGCGGCTGAAAGCGGTCGCCGGGGCGCCTGCTACGTAGACACAGCGGCCCGCCGAGGACGTCAGCGTCGAGGTACGCTGCGAGTGGCGGAGTTGCCAGTTCCTCAGGGCGCGTCACATAGCTTGCCTCGACCCGCCAGCCGCCGACGTGGGTGACGCCGGGCACGGTCAGCGGATGCTCGCCTTCAAGGGGCCGCGCCTCTTCGTCCGCGTCGCCCGCGTGAAACACGAGCGCGTCATGGCGCGCCTCAACACGAACGCCGCCGGGCAGCGGCAGCTCCTTGCCGGACGGACCGGCGGCCAGCCGCAGGACGGCGCTGACGTGAGCAGCGTCGAGGGCGCTGTCCGTGACCGCCGCGTCCCGGTGTGCACGGAGCACGGCGAGTCCTCGCAACGCCCGATACAGCGCAGTCAGCCGCCGACGGTCAAGCGCGACACCATCGCCGGACTCCGCAGCCAGCTCCGGCCAAACGGCGTCCAGCGCAGCCTCCATGAAGTCCATTGCGCCGCCCGCCGTCTCCGCCATCCGGGCCAGCGCCTCGACGGCCCGGGGGTTCAGCCGCTCCAACAGCGGCACAACCTCCAGGCGCACCAGGTTGCGGGGGATGTGCGTGTCGTCGTTGCTCTCGTCGTGCACGGGCGTCAGGCCCACGCTCGCGCAGTAGGCCTGGGTCTCGGCGCGACGAAGGCCCAGAAGCGGACGGAAGAGCCGGACGGTCGCCCCGCCAGCAACGCGCAGGTCGCTGACCGGCGTCATCGCCCGCAGACCCGGCAGGCCCGCCCCCCGCACGGCGTGCAGGAGCGCCGTCTCCGCCTGATCGTCCAGCGTGTGGCCGAGGGCGACCGCGGCGGCGCCCTCGTGCGCCGCAATCTCCGCCAGTGCACGGTACCGGGCATTCCGGGCGGCGGCCTCCGAGAACGACCCGTCCCGGCGCTGGGGCACGTCGACAGATGCGACGGTGCATGGCAGGCCGAGGGACGCGGCCGTGTGGCGAACGAACTCGGCGTCCTGTGCGGAGCTTGGCCGCAGCCCGTGGTCGACGTGCGCCACGTGGAGGTCCAGGCCGTGGGAGTCGCCCAGGCAGTGGAGCGCGTGCAGGAGGGCCATCGAGTCGGGGCCGCCGGACACCGCCACCAGCAGCCGTGCGCCGGACAGCCCGGCGTCGGTCACCTGGCGCGCGACCGCCTGCGGCAGGGCCGCCACTAGCGGTCCCCCGCGGAGAGCGGCTCCTCGGCGCCGGCGGGCGTGGTGTAGTGGATGCGCACCTTGTCCACCCGCAGGCCGTCCATCTCGGTGATGGTGAAGTTCACGTTGCCGTACTGGTACTGTTGGCCCTCGGTCGGGATGCTGCCGATCCGCTCCAGCAGGAAGCCCGCAACCGTCTCGTAGTCGCCCTCCGGCAGGCTCAGGCCCATGCGCTCCGTCAGGTCGTGCAGGCGCAGCGCCCCGTCCACGGCAAAGGTGTCCTCGTCCAGGGCCTCCACCTCTTCCTCTTCGTCCTCCAGGTCGCCGGTGAACTCCAACGGCCCCATGACCTCCTCGCCCAGCATGACGATGGTGACGAGGCCGACGATGACGCCGAACTCGTCCACGGCGATGGCGGCGGTGTCGTCTGCCTCCTGCATCTCCTCCAGCAGCTCCGACGCCAGCTTCGTGTCCGGCACGAAGACCGGCGTCCGCGCCAGCACCGTCACGTCGCCGCCGAGGCCGATGTGCTGCAGCGCGAGGCCGCGGAGCACGTCGTTGGCGCCAAGCACGCCGACCACGTTGTCATGCGTTCCGGAGTACACCGGGTAGTGGCTCCGGGGCTTGCGGCCGAGCATGGCGAGGAACTCGCCCATTTCCGCGCCCTTCTCCACCAGGACCACCTCCGTCCGGGGAAGCATGACCTCCCGCACCTGGTGGTCCGCAAACCGGAGCACCCGCTCCATCATGCGGGCCTCCAGGGACGCCACTGCGCCGGACTCGCGGCCCTGGGAGATCATCACGCGCATCTCTTCCTCGGTCATCTGCGCCCGCGCCTGGCTGCCGCCAAATGGCTTCAGCGCGACCTTCACGATGGCGTTCAGCACCACGACGAAGGGCAACAGCACGCGGCCCATGAGCACAACCGGCCGCGATACGATCAGCGACGCCGACTCCGCGTGACGGACGCCGATGGCCTTGGGGATGGTCTCGCCGAAGATGAGCAGCAGCACCGTGACCACGGCCGTCGCGGCGGCGACGGCGAGTCCCTCGGAGCTGATGAGCCGCACGGCGATGGCCGTGCCCAATGCGGCGGCGGCGGTGTTGGAGAGGTTGTTGGCGAGCAGGAGCGTCGGTAGGAAGCGCTGCGGGTCCTCGACCAGCCGGGCAACCACGCGGGCGCCGGGGACCCTGCTGCGGACCATGTACTGCAGCCGGACGCGCTGCACGGAGAGCAGAATGGCCTCTGAGGAGGAGAAGAGCGCAGAAAAGGCCAGGGAGATTACGAGGAGAACGATGTAAACCGCCACACCGTCTTGTGGCATCTAAGCAGGTCCCTCCGGACCGGGGCCTTCCCGCCATTGGGCTCGGCCCATCACAGCAATGAATTCGCGAATAGGTGTTTCGACTGACTCCTTAGGGGACAAATGGTAGCATCGCGCATATGCGGTGTCAAAAGCGCCGTATGTGTGGGAAGGGGTAGCGCCGCTTGTATCGTCGGCGGCTCACTACATCGCCAGCAGCGTCTCCACCCGCTCCTCCACCAGCTTGGCGACGGCGCCGCGCGGCAGCGTGGCGTCCACCACCAGCCAGCGGCCGGGTTCCTGCCCTGCGAGCTCCAAAAAGCCCTCGCGGACGCGCAGGTGGAAGGCGACATCCTCGGCGTTTGCACGGGCCAGCGACGTCTCGAAGCGGTCGCCGCCGCGTGGTTGCCGCCGCATCAGGGCGATCTCCAGCGGCTGGTCGAGCAGCACGGTCAGGTCGGGCGTCAGGCCGCCCGTGGCCGCGTCGTTCAGGCTTCGCAGCTCTTCCACGTCCAGGCCGCGCCCGTAGCCCTGGTAGGCGAGCGTCGAGTCGCCGAACCGGTCGGACACCACGACGTCTCCCGCGGCCAGGGTAGGCGCGATGACCTCTTCCACCAGCTGCGCCCGTGCGGCGACGAAGAGCAGCGCCTCCGCGCGCGGGCCGATGGGCATCTTCCCGTACTTGGTCAGCCGCCGCAGGCTCGTGCCGAGCGCTGTTCCGCCCGGCTCCGCGACGGTGACCACGTTGCGCCCCGCACTGCTCAGATGTGCCGAGAGCATGCGCACCTGCGTCGACTTTCCCGTGGCCTCTCCGCCCTCGAAGGTGATGAACAGTGGCCTGGTCATGTGGCCCTCCCGTCATGAGCGCTAGGGGTGGAAGATGACGACGCGTCGCTGCGGCTCGCGGCCCAGGCTTGCGGAGCCGAGGTTGTAGCGCTCGGCTAACTGGTGCTGGAGCCGGCGGATGTACGACGACTGCGGCGCCAGCTCTACCGACGGGCCGCCGTCGATGACCTGCACCACGGCGTCCTCCGTCTCCTCCATCGCATCGGCGATACGCTGTCGGCCGTCGCCGCCCCACCCGGCGCTGAGCGATTTGAGGAACTGCTCCATCTGCACCTGCGAGTTCTTGCGGAGGACGTAGATGGGCAGCCCCTTCTCCTGCGCGTACTGGAGCGATTCGCCGCGCTTGCGGTAGTGGACCTTGGTGGTCAGCACCATGTCCGCCTCCTGCACGCTGGCGGCCACCTCCGCGCCGATGCCCAGGGTGCGCGCCGTCTCCATGAGCCGGTCACGGTTCACGCCGTAGGAGAAGACCCGTGTGCTCCTGGTGGGAATGATGGGGTTCGCCTCCCTGACGGGACTGCTGTCCCGAATTGGGCGCGTCGGCCCGACGGCGCTCGGGGGCGCGGACCGCACGACGGAGGGCACGCGATGCACGAACGGCTCCGAGCGTCGCCCGCCGCCCTGGCTTCGCCCCGACCCGCCGAAACCCTGGCTCCGGGCGGCGGAGGGCAGCGCGATAGCCTCGCCGAGATCGTGCTCCACCGCGCCCTCCGGGGTCAGCCTGCGCACCTCCGGCGCCACCGGAAAGCCGCGCAGCAGCGTGTCGACGGTGCTGGAAATCTCATCGTGCACGGCGACCCGGTCCCAGGTCTGGATCTCCACCAGGGCGTCGAACGACGGCGGGGCCTTGCGCTCCAGGACGCTCTTCCGCGTCCCGCGCCGCCGGGCCTCCTCGTCGCCGAGGGTGACCGTTTGCACGCCGCCGACCAGGTCGGCCAGCGTGGGGTTC
>DAOUJQ010000015.1:0-50000 GCA_034422455.1 Dehalococcoidia bacterium | reverse complement strand
TACTGCATCAAGCGGCTCATGCACAACGAGCCCTTCCCCATCGTCCCCGTCTCCCTGAACACCTGCTACCCGCCGAACCAGCCGACGCCCAAGCGCTGCTACAACTTCGGCCTGGAGATCAGGAACGCGGTGGAGAGCTTCAGCAAGGACGCCCGCGTGGCCGTCATCGGCTCCGGCGGCCTCAGCCACTTCGTCGTCGACGAGGAGCTCGACCGCGCGGCCCTCAAGGCGATGGTCGACAACGACGCGGAGACCCTCTCCAACCTCCCGCGGCACCGCCTGAACTCCGCGGCCTCCGAGACCCGCAACTGGATCGCCACTGCCGGGGCGTCCTCCCACCTCAAGGGCGAGATCCTCGCCTACGAGCCCGTGTACCGCACGCCCGCCGGCACCGGCGGCGGCTGGGGCATGGTCCGCTGGAACGGCAGCAACCACTAGCCCCAACCAACAGGGCATAGAGAAGGGCCTCTCCTTCACCGGAGAGGCCCTTTCCTTTGTCATACACATCCGATTGCCCTGAGCTTGTCGAAGGGTCCCGCGCAGGCGGGAACCCAGAGGGGCGGGACCGAGCGGGGAACTCTCTCCGCCGATCCCGTAGGGGCGACCCTTGTGGTCGCCCGCCTCTGTCTCCCACGGCGTCCATTCCGCCCCTCATACCGGCGCCTGCCGGTATCCAGAAACCCCGCGCCCAACGACGCTCGCTCACCCCAACCCCCTTTCCGTCGTTCCTGCGCAGGCAGGAACCCAGAGGGGCGGCAGCGGGGAGGGGCACCCCCCACCACGCAACAGGCAGAAGAACAAGCCCCCTGCCACCACCCCCTCGCGCGAACGCCGTCCCCTCCCCTACCCTCACCCCATGCACCGCCGCCACAACCGCCCCGCGGCCGCTCGCCCTGAGCCTGTCGAAGGGCCGGGATTCGCTTCCCCTCGGTGAATATCCGTCTTGTATCTGCAACGTGCCAACTCAGCTTCAACACGAAAAGCAAGACGAATCCCCGCAGCTGCGCCGGACGAGGAAACACTTCGGCCCCGCACACCCCCCTGACCCCAAACCTTCCATACCGGCGAATGGTCCCCCCGCGGGGTCGGTATCCGGACAGGGGGCGGCCATACCCCTGCCACCGCCCCGTTGCCCCCGCGCCTCCACCTCCGCTACCGTCCTCTCATGGTGGTAGCAATCATCCGAGGCAACCGGAACATCGCCGGTCTCCATTCCGTCAGCAAGACCAACATTTTCGTTGGCGGCATGGCCCGCATGGAGGGACGGAGGCGTTTCGGTGTCCGGCGAGAGGGAATTGTCTCCGCTGGATGAAAAATTTTTCGCTTTGTAGCTGCAACATGCCAAACCAGCTACAAAGCGAAAAACAAATCAATTCCTCTCCAGATACGAGGACGACGAAAATTGCTAACAATCAGTTTGTTGCACCGCGCGGATCCGTCCGCCCTGACCCCCGTCGAAGGGCGGACTCACGAGCGCACGAGGTGCGGGAGGGTTCAGCTAGTCCACCCCCAGCACCAGCGGCGCCAGCGCCATGTCCGGATCCAGCGGGTTCCGCTTGTTCGCCGCCGCGACGTACCGGTCCGCGTCCTCCTGCAGCAGCAGCCGATCGCCCACCAGCGCGTCCGCCGCGTCCTTGATGCGCTGCACGTACTCCTCGTGGCTGCCGTACCGCTCCTCGATCGACGGCCGGGGGTCGCCCGCCGCATCCCGCTCGGCCTTGGTGCGCGCGAAGGGCACGAAGCTGCCGGACAGCGAGAAGAAGTCGCCCGTGCCGACGCCCTCCTTGCGCAGGCTCCAGCCGGTGTGCGTGCCCACGGGCGCCTGGATCTCCGGCGTCCGGATTCCGGCGATGTCGTTGCCGTCCCCGTCCACCACGGGCAGCTGCAGGTGGTACTCCTGCCCCGGCACCGGCTGCGGCGGGTGGGCGGAGATGTGCCCCCTCTCGAAGTCCGGGCCGTAGTCGTACTTGGGCAGGCGGCTTGGGGCTGGCGGCAGGTTGAACCCCGGGATGACCGGGTAGTTGCCTATGACGTCCTCCCACCACTCCAGCGTGCCGTCGGTCCGGCGCGGCACAAGGCTGTCCGGCGGCGGCGTGCCGTCGGTGGCCCAGAGGTCCATGTTCTCCAGCGCGGCCCGCAGCGTCGGCCCGTTGGACATCGGGTTGTTCGCCTGCTGGGTGTAGTCGCCCTCGCCCAGTCCCGCGCCGCCGTGCTGCGCGCTGGCTATGACGTACATCCGTACGTTGTCGGGGAACTCCAGGTCGTCGCCGTTGCGCGGGTCCGTGTGCCCCAGCGACGCGTGCCGCTGCCAGTACTCCGTGTTGGTGTGTGTGTGCACCACCAGCGGGTCGCTCTCCGGCCGCTTCAGGACGGCGTCCACCTCCTCCGTGAACGGGTCCGGCACCGCCGAGTAGGCGAACGGGTACCACTCCGACGGCCACTGGTGCTCCTCGTGCTGCCGCGGGTAGCGGCCCACCTGCGCGAACCGGATGTTGAGGAAGACGCGACCGCCGCCCGATACGTGCGGGTACACGGCGTCGAAGACGCGGCGGCCGGACGGGTCGACGTTGTAGCCGTCGTAGATGAACTGCCGCACCACCCGCGACGAGAGCGACTGGCCGTAGGTGTACACCTTGTCCACCGAGCCCGCGAGCGGGTTGGCGGCGCCTTCGGCGTCCTCGTCGTCGTAGCGCAGGAAGGAGAGCAGGTCGCGGACGCCTACGAGGCCCAGCCCCATCACCCGCGAGCCCTTGGTTGCGTAGATCAGCTCGTAGATGTGGCCCGGCTGGAAGCCGTTCTTCATGTACAGGTGCGTCTTGGACGGCATCACCTTGATGTTGCCCGTCATGTCCGGCCCAATGCTCGCAAAGCTCCACTCGTCGCGGGGGATGTCCTCGCGCGTGTCGAGCTCCAGCTCGCGGCGGGTGAGCGTGGCGCTGTCCGGGTCCGTCGGCTCGTAGGACCGGATGGCCTTGTGGCCGCTCAGTGGGATGGAGAGCACGCCGGGGTCGTTGGCGATGAACTCCTGCCGCACGACGCCCTCCACCGGCTTGCCGCTCTCCAGCGCCTCGGGCAGGTCGCATGTGATCAGGCCGTCGACGGGCAGCAGGTCGCCCTGCCAGCCGGAGAAGACGACGGTGTAGCCCTTGCGCATCAGGTAGCCGTTGCCCGCGTCCGCCAGCGTCTTGGGGTCCGGCCCTCGCGGCGAGTCGTTGAAGCTCGAAAGCGCCGTCCTGTTACCCCGGTTGTTGACGTCGTAGAGGATACGCCGGTTGCCCTTGCTCAGGTCCACCGGCTTCAGGATGTCCAGGTCGGCGCTGAACTCCACCAGCCCCCGGTCGTTGCGCGGGGCCAGCGGCAGGTCGACCACGTTGCCGTTGGCCGGATCGTCGGGGTCCAGCGCGAAGTGGACGGTGCCCACCAGCCGCTCGTACGGGCCTACGTCGCCGAACGAGTGGCCGTCGGCAAAGTTCACGTGGCGGTTCAGGTCCAGGCGGACTTCAGTGTTCATGACAATACCCCCTTTGGGTGTGCTGGGCGCGGATGCAGTCTATGCGGGAGCGTTGCGCATGGCAAGACGGTGAGGCTCCCCTGCAGCTATACTGGCGCAACACTCGAAGGGCAACGGGGGGAGTCATGCGGCTTGAAGGCAAGGTAGCGCTTATTACCGGCGCCGCGCGAGGCATGGGCGCGAGCGAGGCCAGGCTCTTCGCACAGGAGGGCGCCAGGGTCGCCGTCGCCGACATCTCGGCAGAGGAGGCCGAGGCTGTCGTGGCCGGGATAACGGCTGAAGGCGGCGAGGCTTTCTTCCTGCGGCTGGACGTCGCCAGCGAGGAGAACTGGGCGGATGCGGTCGCCGCCGTCGTCGCTCAGTATGGCGGCATCGACATCCTCGTGAACAACGCCGGCGTCGACGGCGCCCACGAGCCGCACCTGCTGGACACGGAGCCGTGGGACGAGGTCATGGCCGTCAACGCAAGGGGCGTCTTCCTCGGCATGAAGACCGTGATCCCTGAGATGCGCAAGGCGGGAAGGGGCTCCATCATCAACGTCTCGTCCATCGCGGGGTTCGTGGGCATGGAGGGGACGCACATGGGCTACAGCGCATCCAAGGCTGCGGTCCGCATCATGACCAAGTCGGCGGCGGTGCAGAACGCGAAGCAGGGCATCCGAGTGAACTCGGTCCATCCCGGCATCATGCCGCCGATGCAGCGGACGGTGCGCACGCCCGAGCGGGTGGAGTACCTGGTCACGGAGAAGATCCCGATGGGACGCATCGGCGAGGTGGATGAGGTGGCGGCGGGCGTGCTCTTCCTCGCCTCGGACGAGGCGTCCTACATCACCGGCACGGAGCTGGTGATCGACGGCGGCTACCTGGCGATCTAGGCCGCCGGGGTGACTGTTGTTAAGTCTGGAAGTCCACGCGGACCAGGGGGCTCTCGGTCACCCAGCGCTCGATGTCGAGGTGCGAGAGTCGTCCCTCAGCCGCCTTCATCTTCGCGAAGATGTCGCGCCGGGCGTTGGGGTCGGTGATGGGCACGGCCCTCGAGGGGATGTCGCGCTGGATGCTCTCCTTGACGTGGAAGGTCACGTCCGGGTTGGCCAGCATGTTGGCGTACCACGACCGGGAGCCCGGCAGGCCCGTGATATACACGTTACCATCCACGAGGTGGTGCCATATCTCGATGCGGCGGGGCTCGCCCGTCCTGCGGCCGGTGGTGGTGATGTCCACGTTCCGGTCGACTTCCAGCGCCTGGCGGACTGCGTCGTCCATCGCTGTGCCTCCTGGGTGAGGTGCGGTCACTCTATTCGCGATGACTGCGGTTGTCTATTGCCGCGCGTTGACGAGCCAAGGGGCGCTCACTACACTACGGACAATCCCCCAACCCCCCGGAGGAGGTGTCGCATGGCACGGATTCGGCACATTGCGCTGGCCACCGCGGACCCGGAGGCCACGGCGAAGTTCTACAAGGAGGGCCTCGGCCTCAGGGAGGTGGGGAAAGTCAACTCCTCCACAGCCGAGGGCTACTACCTGAGCGACGGCCACGTGAACCTGGCCGTCCTGAAGTGGAAGGGCGAGGACCCCGCGACCACAGAGGGCATCCACCGCTGGACGGGCGTCCACCACTTCGGGCTGCAGGTGGACGACATGGACGAGGCCCGCGCGCGCATCGAGGCGGCCGGCGCCGTCCACCGCCCCTACCCCGGCACCGAGGAGATGAAGGCCAGGGGCAACGTCGAGGTGAAGTTCTCGGGCCCCGACGGCGTGACCGTCGACCTGTCGGAGACGGGCTGGCTGGGGACGTCGGACCCGGAGGACTAGCGGGCCCCTAGGGCAAGCAGAGAGCGCCGAGAGAGGAGATCGTCATGCCGAGGATCAAGCACATCGCAATCGCGACCCAGGACCCGGAGGCCACCGCCAAGTTCTACAAGGACGGGCTCGGCCTGCGCGAGGCGGGCGTCGTCAACTCGGTCGCCGCCGAGGGCTACTACCTGACGGACGGCTACATCAACGTCGCCATCCTCCGCTTCAAGGACGACGACTCCGCCACGACCGAGGACGGGCCGCGCTACACCGGCATCCACCACTTCGGCTTTGAGGTGGACGCCATGGCCGAGGCGGAGGAGCAGATCCTGGCCGCGGGCGCCGTGCATCGCCCGAGCAGCATCACGACGGAGAACGCCGAGCTGCCGCGCCACGGCAACGTCGAAGTCAAGTTCACCGGGCCCGACGGCGTCACCGTCGACCTCTCGGAGGCCGGCTGGGTGGGCACCGCGCCGGACTAGCCGCGGCGCTGCTTGGCGAAAGGGAGAGGGGCGGCCCGCCTGGGCCGCCCCTCCGTTGCTTCCCGCTCATCGCCGCCAATTGGCTGCTGCCAGACCCCTAGCTGAAGAGCTCCCCGAACGCCTCCAGGGCTGCGTCATTGTACTGGAAGGCGGCCGGGTCCCACTCCATGTCTATTTCCGGCAGTTCCATATCCTTGGTGATGGTGCCAGTAACGCGGAGAATGGCCGTCTGGCTGTAGAGCAACAGCTTGGCGCCATCGGCGACCGTGCACTGATTGGTATAGAGCTCCAACGCGCTGCTGCAGCCCGGATAAGTGCTGGCCAAGTCAAAGTAGTCCGCGGGGGCGACGTCGGGCCGGAGGACGGAAATCTGGTAGGAGTTTCCGGTCGGCGGGGCTTCAAACTCATAGGTGAAGGTGCCTTCGCCGCAGAGGGGTATCGTGTGAATGGCATTGGCGCCCGGAGCCACGATCAGCTCCACCGTGTGGCCCACGGCAAACCGCGTCTCCAGATCGTCGTACATGACGTTGTTCTCGTCATCGCTGTCAGCGTAGCCGAAGGCGTGGCCAATTTCGTGCCACAAGAGGCGGCGCACCGTCTCGCCGTCGTACGGCGCCCAGTTGCCAAGGCAGTTCGTTGCGCCAAGCGGGACCTCGATGCGGCTGCCCCGGCCCACCGGAGTGTCCGAGTGTCCACCGGCGTCCTTGATCCATCCGATCGTCAGGTCCGCTTCCTGCCCATCGCCGGCCATGCTGACCGAGAATCCCTGGGCGTTCCACTCGTTCAGCGCCATCGTCGTTTCGTCAACGGCTTCAGCAACGCCATCCGCGGCGTAGTCCGGCAGGGGCTCTGTGCTGTATGCGAGCGATCCATTGGCTATGCCGAGCAAGAGCAGTTGCGCATTGGCTTGCTCCCGGGCAACGTCCACTTGTGCCTGTTCTTGGGTCCTGTTCAGCCGGTGCTGCAGACTCTGTTTGGCAAGCCGTTCACTAGTGGCAACCTGGTTTGCGGCAGTGACCGCTTCCTTTTGCTCCTCCAGCGCCATCTCCGCGTCCTCGCGCAGTTGGCGCTCCTCCGCCGTCGCCTTCTGGGCCTCGAGCTTCGCCTGCTCCTGCCTGATACTCTCCTGTTCCGCGGCTGTACGGACAATCGTCTCGCGCTGTACCGCTTCCTCCGCTACGCCCCTCGCCACCTTCGCCTCTTCCACTTGCGCCTGGAGGGCCGCCTGCGTTTGCTGCAGCAACGCCAAATTCGCTTCCAAGGCCCGCCGAGCGCTCTCCTGCCTATTGATCTCGGCGGCTGCCTCCCGGTCGTCAAGGACGGCAAGGTCCAGATCGCTGCGGACGGTGAACAGCAGGAATGTGGTGAGGGCCAATAGTCCAAGCATCACCACAAAGCCCAGCACCGTGCCGTTTAGCAGAACTCTAAGGCCGCGCCTTCTGTTCACCTGCATGAACACCTTCCCAAGCAGCAAGACCAGACCATGTCTGCGCACGGTCTGGTCTCTTGCTGTAACGGAGGTTGGAGGCCCCCATGGGGCCCGCCAGATCACCGCGATCTGGTAACTGGAGCCAGGTTGCTGCTAGCTGTCCTGCCTCGTCTGGAGAGCGTGGTAGCGGAACTTGGCCCTTGCCTCGTCCAGCCTACCGCCCTTGGCTATCTCCTGCCGAATGTTCTCTTCCGCCTCCTCGATCTCGCGGCTTGCGGTCAGCACTTCCTCAACCCGCTCCTGCGGGACCACGACGATGCCGTCAGCGTCACCGATGAGCACGTCGCCCGGGTTGACATGCACCTCGCCAAGCGAGCAGGACTCGTTGATGCCGACGCACTCCACCCGGTCCTTGCCGGTCCGCATGGTGTTGCCCCGGCTGAAGATGGGATAGCCCAACTCCAGGCTTCGGGCGGCGTCCCGGCACACGCCGTGGATGACCGTGCCCGCCACCTTGTTGCGGTGGGCCATGATCGTCAGAATGTCACCCCAGACGGTGGCGTTGGGCTTCCCCTCGTTGTCCAGGACCACCACGTAACCCTCGGGCACGTCGTCGATGTAGTCTCCCACATTGCCCGGCTTCACAGCGTCGACGGGAATCGTCTTGACCGTAAACGCGCGCCCCGCGAGTCGGAAACTTCGGTCGAGGGGCATGATGCCGACGGCTTGCCCGTTGATGCCCAGCCTGTCCAGAGCGTCGCTGATGGCGGTGGTCCCCATCGTGTTCAGCTCTTCTATGACCTTCTCCATGGACTATTTCCTTTCCAGCATTGTCTCGTAGTTGGACCCCATGACCTGGCTGATGGGCACGCCGGCCAAGACGTCCTTGGTCATGAGCGCCTCTCTGGCCGCAATGTCCTCTGCGGCCGCCACGACCTCTTCGGCGTGATCGGCCGAGATGAATACGACGCCGCTGCTGTCCGCAATCACCAGGTCGCCGGGCTTCACCCAGACTCCGCACATCTCGATAGGCTCGTTGCAGGACTCCTCGATGATGCGGGTACGGGCAGTCACCTGCACGCCTGCGCGTCCATAGACGGGAAGCCCCAGCTCCCGGCTCTCGTCCACGTCGCGGACTGCCCCGTCAACTATGACCCCCGAAACGCCCCTCACCTTGGCGCCGTTGGAGAGGATGCCGCCCCAGGCAGCGCAGTCGAGGCGGCCTCGGTGGTCGATGACGATAACGTCGCCGGGGTTCGCCGCCTCGATGGCCGCCGCGCCGAGGTGGCGTGTGGAGCGCTCGCCTCCATAGGCCTTCATGCGCGTCGTGACGACGCGCCCGCAGATCTTCGCTGTCACCGTGAGGGGCCGCAGGCCGATCACCGAGCCCTTCATGCCAAGTCGGTCGAGGGCGTCCGAGGCGGCGCAGGCGTCGACCCTGGAAAGGCGTTCAACCAAGGTGTCCTGGGCCGCTTCCCGCGTTGTCATAGGAATACCCCCAATTGCGGAATGCCGTGCGCTAGTGTACCCCTTTGCGAGGTCAAACGCTACCCGCCTTTGGGGCTGGAATCCCCGGTATCTTGGGCGGTTTCGCGGAAAACGGGGGGCGCAGATGAACTCACCGATCGTTGCCTGAAGGGCGAAAGAAAAGGCCCCGCCCGTTTGGGCGGGGCCCTCGTTCCTTGCTCAGCGTGGCACTAGGTCCACTCGACCATGGCCCAGCCGCCGCCAGTGCCGGCGTTGGTGCGGTAGACGGGCTCGTAGCCGATCTCCTTCGCCTTCAGGTGCTCCAGCGCACCGGCGATGGTGACCCAGTTCAGGGTCTCCGACGCGGCGGAGTGGAGGCGGTGGCGCGGCAGGTTCATCAGGATGTCCGCGTCGTTGTCCACCATGCCCTTGATGGCGGTCCGGTCCAGCTCCTCGTCCACGGTGAAGTGGCTGAGGCCGCCGGAGGTCATCATGGCCACGCGGGTGCCGTTGCCGCCGCTCCAGGACTCCACGGCCTTGCGGATGGCCCGGCCAAACTCAAAGCAGCGCTTGGCCGAGGGTTGGTTGGGCGGGTAGCAGGTGTTCTGCCAGATGGGGACGATGGGAATGGCGTTCTCTTCCATCACCCGCTTCACCAGGAAGCTCCAGGCGTGGGGCAGGCCAAACTGCCGGGGCTGCGTCACACGGACGGTCTCCATCTCGCCGCCCTTGGAGTGCGGGTAGCGGTGGCCAACGGTGCCGCCCGGGTTCTCCCGGAGGTACTTGGAGTGGGCCACGTCGAAATCGTGGTCGATCATGTACTCGATGATGTGACGGCCCAGTTCGGAGACCACGGGGATCTCCATCTCCTGCTGCGGGTAGCCAGCCGCGGCGGCCTTGGCGGCCTCTGAGGCATCCGGGGCCACCTTGCGCGGGTAGTACTTGATGGTGTCGCCCCAGTACACCATGAAGGCGGGCATGTTGTCCTCGAACAGCATCTCATCCTGGTCGTCGCCGACGATGACGGCGATGTCCGGCTTGACGCGCTTGTAGGTCTCCGCCAGGTGGGCGATGGCCGCGTCCGTGTTCTCCTTCTGCCTCTTGTGGGTCTCGTAGTTGCAGAGGTCTGCAATCTTGGGGTTGGCCCGCTCGAGGGCCTCCTCGAAGCTGTAGATCTCGCCGGTGGGAGCGAAGCAGAGCTCCTTGTTGCGCTGGTCGTTGAGCGCGTGGTTGGCCCACAGCTCGGCGGGCTGCATGAGCATTGGGCTATGGGAACTACCGATACCCAAAACGATTTCCGGCATGTCTTCCTCCTTTGCCCCGGAGGGCGTTTATCCCCCTGACCGCTCTTGGCCGCGAATTATAGACCCCGGCGGGGAGCGCGTCCACCACCGCGGCCGCCAATTTACGGCTATGGTTGAGAGCGCCCAAAGTATCTGCCTGTATATGTAAACTGTCAACCCTGAAGCCATGCACAAGGCGAATCCGCGCACCTTGACCCTTGCGCAAAACGAGAGTATCCTCTGCGCACTACATATCGTGGCGTATACCGCATATTCGGAATAGGCTTGGTAATTCAAGAGGGAGGAAGAGCGGATGCTCACGCAGGAAGACAATGAACTGATCTGTCGAGTCGGCCCCGGCACTCCGATGGGAGAGGTGATGCGACGGTACTGGCACCCGCTGCTCATCTCCGACGAGCTCCCGGAGCCCGATTGCCCGCCCGTTCGCGCCCGCCTCCTCGGTGAGGACCTGGTCGCCTTCCGTGACTCGAACGGCAAGATCGGCCTCATCGCTGAGTCGTGCCCGCACCGTGGCGCATCGCTGTACTTCGGCATCAACCAGGAGTGCGGCATCATGTGCATCTACCACGGCTGGAAGTTCGATGTCGACGGCAACTGCGTCGACATGCCTTCCGACCTCCCCGGCAGCCAATACAAAGAGAAGGTGCACGTCACCGCCTACTCGACCGTCGAGTCGGCAGGTGTCATCTGGGCGTACATGGGCCCCAAGGAGAAGCAGCCCCCGCCGCCCAACTACATCTTCAACAACCTGCCGCCGGACCACGTCATTTCCTACCGTGTGCCCATTTACTGTAACTACCTGCAGAGCATGGAGGGCAACATTGACTCCACGCACCTGGGCACGCTGCACGTCTACCACCAGGACAAGGTGCCCGTGGACCTGGACACGGACAAGCCGGGCTACCCGTCGCCCAAGTTCGCGCTCTACTCCCGCGCCAAGTATCGCTACGCCCGGGTCGACGTGCAGGACACCGACTACGGCTTCCGCCTCATCGCCGAGCGCCCCACCGACGCCGGCAACAAGTACATCCGCACCAACTGCTTTGTCCTGCCTTACACCGCCTTCATTGCAGCGCAACGACGTGGGCCCGCCGGCGTCCTCATCCACGTGCCCATCGACGACTACACCAACCAGCGCGTCGGCATCCGTTACAACGTCCACGCCCCATTCACCGCCGCTGAGCGTCGGCAGACGGTCGAGCAGGGCGCGCTCATGGACCCCAACGAGCCCAAGAAGCGGCTCAAGAGGGCGGAGAACGACTACATGGTCGACCGGTGGGCCCAGAAGAACACCATTCTGGCCGGCATCTGGCCAATCCCGGAGCAGGACTACGCCCTCATCGAGACCATGGGCGCCATCTATGACCGGACCAAGGAACACTTGTACGGCGGTGACGCGGCCATCATCCGCTGCCGCCAGATGCTCCTCAAGATGGCCCGCGACATCCAGGAGGGCATCGACCCGCCGGGGCTCGACCCGGACATTCCAACGCATATGATCCAATCGGAAGAGATCATCATCGGCCCGGACGACGATCCGTGGCTGGTAGCGGCCGACGCAGGCGAGACCACCAAAAGGGGTGAGCGCCTCCGTTAGCAAACATCCGCCTGGGGAAAGGGGGAGAGGGGATTCAGGCTGTTGGCCTGCACCGTCTCCCTTTGTTTTCCGAGCTACCTGGGCCGGAGGCGGGCCAGGGAGAGAAAGGAGTGGCACCATGAGGAGTAGGGTTGTTGGAACAGGACTGGTTTGGCTTCTCGTGATGGCACTGGGGGTGGCGATTGCCGCCGTCGGCTGCGGCGCCAGCGACACGGGCAGCACTGCGGCGACGTCACCTGCCGAGCAGGCTGCACCTGTCGCTCCCCAAGCTCCTGTCGCAGCGGCGGCGCCAGAGGCGCCGGCAGGCAGTGTACCAGGGGCCGCTCAGGCGCCCGCACCGGCGGCCCAACCTGTTGCTGACCCGGGAGCAGCTCCCAGAGAGGCCGTGGAGGCCAAGATCAAGCGCGCGGTCTTTGGCGTCAACGTATTGAGCATCGAGTACAGCATCATGCGCCACGGCAGCCAGACGCAGTCCATCCAGTACCGCCCGGAGTACGAGCACCTAGTCGCCCTCGACCCCAACACCGGGGCCACCATCCCGGAGTTGGCGACGGAGTGGTCGCTCGAGCCGGACGGCCTCTCCTTCCGCTTCAAGCTGCGGAAGGGCGTCCAGTTCCATCGCGGGTGGGGAGAGTTCACTGCGAAGGACGTGGTCCACACCCACGAGCAGCTTGTGCTGCCGGACTCGGAACACGCTCAGGCCTTCAGCTGGGCGCGGGACGTCGCCAACGTGGAAACGGTCAACGATTACGAAGTGATCTTTCGCCTCAACACCCCGGATGCGAACTTCCTGAGCAAGCTGGGCGAACAACAGAGCATGATGCCCATCCAGAGCAAGGCCAACTTTGACGCAGAGGGCGAGCCGCCGAACCCCGAATCGCTGTACATCGCGGGAACCGGACCGTACCAAATGGTGAAGCGGGTCCTCGGTTCCTATATCCGCTTTGAACGGCCCGAAGGGGCGCACTGGCGGATAACGCCCGACTTTGAGGAATTTGAGTACAAGTTCGTGGGTGAGCCTTCAACTCGGCTGGCTGGACTGTTGGCAGGCGAGATGCAAATAGCAGACATACCCAAGGACCTGCAGCCCCAGGCGACCGGCAAGGGGATGCGGATCGCCAACGGCAACGTTCCGGGCTTGCGGACATGGGTAAACATCTCCTGCTGCTGGACGGACCCAGAGTCGGGCGCCTACCCCGCCAGGCCGGATAGCCCATTGACCGATGTCAGGGTGCGCAAGGCGCTGTCCAAGTCCATTAATCGTCCTCTCCTCAACGAGGCATTTTTCAGGAACACGGCCTCGCCCATGTACATGAACCACTTCCACCCGACGCGGCTGGCATGGAACACGGAGTGGGAGACGAGATTCCCGGAGGCGCATGGCTTCGACCCAGCCGCGGCCCGGGCGATACTGGCCGAAGCTGGATACAACGCAAACAACCCGCTGGAAACCAACATCGATATCGCTGAGTTGCCCCACTACGCCGGTGCTGCCGACGTAGGCGAGGGGATTGCAGGAATGTTCGCGGACGTGGGAGTCAAGGTGAACATTCTCACCAGGGAGTCCGCGATACGGCGAGCCGCGCGCCGGGCCTTCAAGGACGCCAATCATCTCATCGTCTCTGCGTCCAGCTCCGACCATTTCTTCGGGTTCGCGGTGTGGACCACCCCAATCTTTTCCCAGACCAACGCGAACAACATCCCGGCAATCAATGATCTGACAAGGCAAGGGATGCAGACGCTGGACCCGGAGAAGCAGTTTGCCATTTGGAGGGAGATAGGAAACGCATACTACGATGCCTACCTGACGCTCCCGCTCTTCTGGCTCCCTGCCGAGGCGGTGTACAACCCTGAGTTCATTTCCGACTACGTCTTCCCGGGGTCTATCACCGGCACGTGGACGCACATCCAGAACATCAGGGCGACGCAGTAGCGCTTGACGCCCAGCGGGGCAATCGGCTCCGCCAGAGCGATGACACAGAAGGCCCCACCCTGTCTCGGCAGGGCGGGGCCTTCTCCACTCCTGCGGTTCCCTTGCATCGGTGGGCCGCGTTTTGCCTTCGGCTTGCCCCGATAGCAACCAGGCCGTAGACTGCCGCTGACGACAAGCACTGCAAAGAGGTGAGCAATGCTGCGTCAAGTTACCCCTCTACGTAGATGACGAAAGCACGGTATGCTGCGACTGATTCTGGTTTGGACGTCGGTCCTCGCTCTTGTGTTGGCGTGCGGTCCCCTTCCCTCGGAACCGGAGGACACCGGGGCTGAAGCGACTCCCCTGCCAACCGCTGCACCCTTACCCACCCCGCGTTCCACCGCCAGGCCGGCCCTTCCCGACATGCCGCCAACGGCTATTCCCCCAACGCCATTGCCAACGCTGACCCCTGTTCCGACTGCCGCCCCTACTCCGGCGCCTACTGCTGCTCCCAACATCGAGCCCACGGCGACCCCAACCGCGACGCCCCGACCGATCGCCACAGTGGAGATCTCTCTCACGGGCACGCCAGTGGACGTCAAGTTCACCCTCCAGAGGGTGATATTCGGCATTGATGCGCCGGGAACAGAAAGCGTCTACTTTAGGGACGGGAGATATGCTGAGTCCATCCTGCACCGCCCCGAGTATGAACACTTGCTGGGCATGGACCCCGTCACAGGCGCCATGATGCCTGAGTTGGCGGAGAGTTGGGAACTCCTGCCAGACGGCCTCTCCTATCGCGTCAAGCTTCGGGAGGGAGTCCAGTTTCATCACGGCTGGGGCGAGTTTTACGCGTGGGACGTCATCGATACCCACAACAGGCTCATACGGAATCGCTGGAATCCTCACAGCGATTTCCCCTGGTGGAACGGCCTCTCCGAGGTACAGTACGTCAGTGACCACGAGGTGATATTCCGCTTGAGTCGCCCGTCGGGCCGGTTTCTGACTGCATTGAGCGGGCAACTCAGCATGATGCCTATTCAAAGCAAAGCCCACTTTGACGCCAGGGGCGAGCGCGCCGATGCTGAGTCCCCGTTCATTGCCGGGACCGGTCCGTACCAGATGCAGAAACGGGAGACGGGGGAGTACATCCGGTTTGAGCGGCCTGAAACGCCGCATTGGCGCGACACTCCAGACTTCGAGGAATTCGAGTTCCGGTTCCAGGCGCTTCCATCCCACCGTCTGGCTGCGCTGCTTGCGGGCGAGACCCACATTGCGGATCTGCCCTATGGCGTACGGACGCAGGTGGGTTTCGGCGGAGTGCTCCAGAACCGGGATTACCAGAAGGAGGCGATTGAAGCGGGAATGCAGGTCGCGCGGGGTTGGTCTCCCTCTTTCCGCACCTGGATGAAACTCTCCTGCTGTTGGGTTGACCCGGTGACCGGCGCGTACCCCGCGCGACCTGACAGCCCGCTGACCAACCCGGTGGTGCGGAGAGCCCTGTCCAAGGCCGTAGACCGCAACCTTCTCAATGAGACCTTCTTCCGTGGGAAGGCAGAGACCATGTACATCAACCACTGGCACCCGACACGACTGGGATGGAACCCGGCGTGGGAATCGGACTTTCCGGAACAATACGGCTACGACCCGGTGGCGGCCAGAGCCTTGCTGTCCAAGGTCGGGTACTTCGAGAGCAACAAAGTGGAAGTCAACGTGGACCTCCCCAGCGTCCGCGCCTACCTCGACGCCGGAAAAGTAAGCGGAGCCATCACAAACATGCTGCGAGCTGTCGGTGTGAAGGTGAATTCACTAGTCAGACACACGCTCGATCGACAGGCGGCGGAGCGTTCTTTCGGGAACGATAACCACCTCCTCGTCACCACATCCACCTCGAATCTCATTTCCGGCTTCGTCGGATGGCACACCCCCATGTACCACGAGACAAACTCGACCAACGTGCCTGAATTGACCTCGCTGGCCAGCAGGGCCCTAAATGCCACTACCCCGGAAGAACACGCGCTGTTGTGGACGGAACTAGGGAACATGTACTACGACTCGTACCTATCGATTCCGCTCTTCTGGTTCCCGGCAGAAGCCACATACAACCCAGAGTTGATCTCAGACTACGTTTTCCCGGGCTCCCTTCCCGGCACATGGACGCACATCCAGAACATCAGGGCAGCCCAGTAGTCCAGGCCTTGGCGGAGCAGACCGTCACGACGGAAAGCCCCACCCCTTCCCCACTCTGGCCCATCGTGGTACCATCCGCAGAGTTTCGCGCTTGCAAGGCCTAGGGCCATGCCATGCCGTAAAGGAGACACCATGATTATCGATGTTCACGGCCACTATACTACTGCTCCCAGGCAGCTCCGGGAGTGGCGGGATCGCCAGATCGCCGACTATCCGTCGGGCCGCCTGTTCCGCGAGGAGTTGCACATCAGCGACGACGAGATCCGGGAGACCATCGAGAACGGCCAGCTGAAGCTGCAGCGGGAGCGCGGCACGGACGTCGCCCTCTTCTCCCCCACTGCGGGCGGCATGGCCCACCACTACGGCGACTTCAACACCAGCCTGCAGTGGACCCGCACCGTCAACGACCTGGTAAAGCGAGTCTCCATACTCTTCCCCGATAACTTCATCCCCGTCTGCCAGCTGCCACAGTCGCCCGGCGTCGCGCCGGAGACCTGCATCGAAGAGCTGGACAGGTGCGTCAATGAGCTCGGCTTCGTGGCGTGCAACGTGAACCCCGACCCGTCCGACGGGTACTGGACCGGCCCGCCCATGACCGACAAGTGGTGGTACCCGCTCTACGAGCGGATGGTGGAACTTGACGTGCCCGGCATGCTGCATGTGAGCATGTCCTGCAACCCCAACTTCCACGGCACCGGAGCCCACTACATCAACGGCGACACGACCTTCTTCATGCAGCTTATTGAGGGAGACCTTTTCAAGGACTTTCCCACGCTCAGGTTCGTCATCCCCCACGGCGGAGGCGCAGTCCCCTACCACTGGGGCCGCTACCGGGGCATCAACCAGGACCGGGGTAACGCGCCTCTGGAGGAGCGCTTCCTGAACAACATCTTCTTTGACACCTGCGTCTACCACCAAAAGGGCATCAACGCGCTGACGGAGATCGTCCCCGTGGACAACATCATCTTCGCGTCCGAAATGATCGGCGCCGTGCGGGGAGTCGATCCCTACACGGGCCGCAACTTCGACGACACGAAGCCCTACGTGGACAACTCGCCCCACTTGTCGGACGAGGACAAGCAGAAGATCTTCGAGGACAACGCGCGCCGCGTGTACCCGCGCATCAACAACCACCTGAAGTAGGACGGCTGGAAGCGCGCATGATCATCGACAGTCACGGGCACTACACCACGCTACCGCCAGCGGTGGATGCCTGGCGGTCCCGCCAGATCGCTGAGCTGGCGTCGCCCGCCAAGGGCTCCATACGCGTCAGCGACGACGAGATCCGGGAGACCCTGGAAAACGGCCAGATCAAGCGACTTCGGGAGCGAGGCACCGACAAGATGTTCTTCTCGCCGCGCGCGTCCTCGATGGGGCACCACTTCGGGGGAGAGAAGATCAGTCTCTACTGGACCCAACACTGCAACGACCTTATCGCGCGCGTCGTCAGCCTCTACCCGGACGACTTCATCCCCGTTTGCCAGCTCCCGCAATCCCCGGGCGTGCCGCCCAAGGTCTCCATCGAGGAGCTGGAGCGGTGCGTGAACATGGGCTTCGTCGGCTGCGTGATGAACCCTGACCCCTCCGGCGGCTATTGGACGGACCCGCCCCTGAGCGACAAGGACTGGTGGTACCCCTTCTACGAGAAGCTGGTGGAGTTGGATACCCCGGCCATGGTGCACGTGAGCGCCACCTGCAACCCCAACTTCCACAGCACCGCGTCCCACTACATGAACGCGGACACCACCGCTATCGTGCAGCTGCACCAGAGCACGGTCTTCCAGGACTTCCCCGGCCTCAAGATCATCGTGCCCCACGGCGGGGGCGCGGTCCCGTACCAGTTCGGGCGCTACCGCGGCATCGCACTGCGCGACGGCTTCCAGCCCTTCGATGAGTTCATCAAGAACATCTACTTCGACACGGCCGTCTACGACAAAAACGGCATCGAACTGCTACTGAAGGTGGCGGGAGTCGACAACGTGCTCTTCGCCTCCGAGATGATCGGCGCGGTCAACGCCATCGACCCGCAAACCGGCCGCTACTTCGACGACATCAAGCCCATCATCGACGAGATCGACTGGCTGACGGACGAAGACCGCACAAAGCTGTTTGAGGGCAACGTCAAGCGTGTCTACCCTCGGCTTAGGCAGCACCTGGGAGACTAAGGCAAAGGAGGCAAGGCATGAAGCTGGTGTTCTTCAACGACTACCGTCTCGGCGTCCTGAAGAAGGACGAGGACCGGGTCGTCGACATGACCCTCGCGCTGGAAGAGATCCCCCGCGTTGGCCCCGGCGACTACATGTGCCGGCTCATCGAGCGATGGGACGGCTTCAAGGTACGGATGGAGCGCAACGCCCTGGATCTTCCCGGCATTCCCCTAAGCGAGGTCCAGTTGCGGGCGCCCATCCCGCGGCCGGGCAAAATCCTGTGTATGGCCGCCAACTACCTGGAAAACGGCGCGCTCTCAGAGCCCCGGCCCATCAACGGCTTCCTCAAGAACCCCAGCGCCGTCATCGGCGACGGTGACACCATCCACCTGCCGGTGGCGGAAGTAACCATCTTCCACCACGAGGCGGAGCTGGGGCTGGTCATCGGCAAGAAGGCGCGCAACATTTCTGAGGACGAGGCATGGAACCACGTCTTTGGCTATGTGAATTTTATCGACGTATCCGCACGAGGCCTCGGGCCCGCCGGCGCAGACACCTTCCTGCCGGGCAAGTCCTACCACTACTTCGCGCCGATGGGTCCCTACCTCGCCACCGCGGATGAGGTGCCGGACCCTCACGACGTGGCGGTACGCCTGTGGGTAAACGACGAGCTGCACCAGGACTACAGCACCAGCGACATGGGCCACTCCATCCCCAAGACCATCGCGTGGCTGTCGTCCATCGTCACGCTGAACCCGGGGGACATTATCGCGCTTGGCACGAACCACCAGGGCCTAGGAGCTCTGCAGGACGGCGATAAGGTGGAGCGCGAGAGCCCCGGCCTCGGACGGTTAACCAACTACGTGTCGGACCCAAGGAAGCGTGAGTGGCCGCGCGGCATTGACCAGGAGATGGCGGACCGAGTCGCCGGCAGGATCTAAGCGAAGGCTGGACACGGCCGCAGAGGAGTAAGGCAACAATGAAGCTGGTCATGTACAACAATTACCAACTCGGGCTGTTGCGCGATGAGGGCGTGTACAACCTGTCCGAGTCACTGTCGGACGTGAACGCACCGACGCCCCAAGACCTGATCAACGCAGTCATCGCCAACTTTGAGGGGACCTTCCGTGCCCGCATCGAGGACATCGCCTCGAAGGGACAGCCCATTCCCCTGGACCAGGTGCACCTGCGGTCGCCGCTGCCGCGTCCGGGAAAGATCCTCTGCATGGCAGCCAATTTCATGGAGGACGGCGCCCTACCGGAGCCGAAACCCATCAACGGCTTTCTCAAGTCCCCGGAATCGGTCATCGGCGAGGGCGAGACCGTCTTGCTACCCGATCACCAAGCGGCGGTCTTCCACCACGAGGCTGAGCTCGGCATTGTCATCGGCAAAGAGGCAGTCGACGTCTCGGGCGACGCCGCCCTGGCCTACGTATTCGGTTACGTCAACTTCAACGACGTTTCCGCGCGCGGGCTTCACCCCAACAGCTTCCTCTGGATGAAGTCCCATGACACTTTTGGCCCGCTTGGCCCATGGCTGGTGACCGCCGACGAAGTGGAGGACCCTCACAACATGCAGGTGAGGCTCTGGGTCAATGGCCAGATCCGCCAGGACTACAACACCAGCGACATGGCCTACGATATACCCAAGACCATCGAGTGGCTCTCCTCTATCGTCAAGCTGGAGCCCGGCGATCTCATCGCCGCTGGCACCAACCACCAGGGCCTCGGTCCCATCCAGAACGGCGACGTCATGGAAATGGAGATAGAAGGCCTGGGCAGGATCACGGTCAACGTGAAGGACGAGTTGAACCGGGAATGGCACCGGGGTGTTGACACCGACCTGGCCGACTTTGTCGCCGGCCGGACGAATGAAGCCCCGGCGTGGATGCGCCAATAAAGACTCGCAGAGAACAAAGGAGGCACCATGGCAGGACAACGGCTGAACAAGATCATCCAGGCCCTGGAGGAGGGCAAGCCCGCCATCACGACGTTTGCCGGCCCCACCGTCGACAACGCCATCGCGGCCAGCAGCGCCAAGTACGACGGCGTGGTCTTCGAGTCGGAGCACAACCCGTACGACATCAGGGAGCTGCGCAACTGCCTGCAGTACATGCTGAACCGCAAGCAGATCCTGGACAGCGGCACCCTGGCGCCCGCGGTCACGCCCACCGTGCGCATTCCCCCAAACGGTGGTGAGATGAGCCAGTGGATCGCGAAGCAGGTGCTGGACATCGGCTTCTATGGCGTCGTTTGGCCCCACGTGAGCACAGTGGAGGAGGCCTACAACGCCGTCGCGGCCTGCCGCTACCCCCGCCCGCGCGACGCCGAGTACTTCGAGCCCGAGGGACAGCGCGGTGACGCCCCCGGCAACGCCGCCCGCTACTGGGGCCTTTCCCAGCAGGAGTACTACAAGAAGGCCGACGTCTGGCCCCTGAACCCGGAAGGGGAGATCCTCTGCATCATCATGTGCGAAGAGATCAAGGCAATTGAGAACCTGCCGGACATGCTGAAGCAGGTCCCCGGCATCGGCGTAGTGCTCATTGGCGAGGGCGACTTGTCACAGAACCTGGGCCACCCCCGCGACTACTACCACCCTGTCGTAGTGGAGGCCATGGCCGAGATCCGGGCGATCTGCAAGGAGCACAACGTGCCCGTCGGCCACCCGCATGTGGGCCTCGACAACATCGACCACGTCATTGAGGATGGCTACCGCTACCTCATGGTCGGCGCCGAGCGCTCCTACAACGGCCTCAACAAGGCACGAGAGCTCGCCGGTCGCGACTAGGCGGACAGTACGCAACACCCGGCAATTGAGAGGGCCCCGGGTTTCCGGGGCCCTCTAGCCTACTTCAGCGTCAGGCAGCTACACGACACTTGTGGGGAATCATGCAGTCCGCCCCTCCCCAAAGACCCACCGCGTTGCGTTTTGGGGAAAGTTCGCCTCTGTCCAGCCAAAGGCCACACGGGGAGCCATGCGGTAGACTACGGCGCCCATCTCAACCAGATCCATTTCTTCCGAACCAGATCCGAAGCCATACTTTGGATTGAACACCTCTTCAAAGCGGCGGATGACTTCAGCATCGTCCGTGACCTCGGCCATGACGCCCTCGAGCACGACGACCTCGTCGCCGCTCTCCAGATGCACCGCAGCCCTAGGGTCCGCTGCGATGTTGCGGCCCTTCCGGGACTTCGCCCCCGTCCCGAAGTGGAAGGCCCCGTCAAACCAAGCGCCCCACACCGGCATCGCGTGCGGCCGACCGCTTGGTCGCACGGTCACGATCCAGTAATTGCGAGATGCAACAAGGCGCTCCTCCGCCCAGGACCACGGCAGCAGTTCACCCTCAGAGGGAGGGGCCAGGCCGTAGTCAGCGGGAACATCCGGGCGGCCTGCCATTGGCTGAGAATTGCCTTCGCGGTTGTCCGCATCTGCCATGAACCACGTCCTTTGGAAAGAATGCTCGGAGAATCGAGTGTGATAGGCAGGTAGACAAGCGAATTCCCTTCGCAGGAGCCGCAAGCACTCCGGACTCGCGCCGGATTGTGATGAACGCAGTCTACTGCCGGCGGGAAGGCGAACGGTACTCGCCGACAAACATGTGCCCTTCGGTGATTCTCTCCTGCGGCGCGCGCGCCAGCACCAGGCGCTCGGGAAGAACGATGCCTCCGGAGAACACCAACCGCATGGCCGCGTCCACGCTGATGTCCGTTTCCATCACATCGTCTTCGTGGATGAAGGCCATGTTGCCGGACGTTGGATTGGGTACCGTTGGAATGTACACGACTGCGAGGGACTGGGTCCGGTCGGGGGTGAAAACTCGTCCAGTGACAAAGCCAAGGGCCACCATGCCTTCCCGCGGCCACTCCACAAAGACGACACGGGTGAAGGTAGCTGAGGAAGTCAGAGAGGTAATGCCCTGCTGGGTAATCTTGTAAAAGGTCTTGACCAGGGGCACCTTGCTCAGCACGTCATCCTTGAAGACCAAGATCTTGCTGCCGATGCGTGTCGAGTCCATCCACCCAATGAAATAGAAGATGACAACGAGGGAGATGAGTCCAACGCCGGGGAAGTCCCATGGTTTGTCTTCAACAAAGGGGAGCGATCGTATGTAGCCGTCCGCTTTGCCAATCAGGAAGGCAAGCAAGATTACTGTTATGAGCAGGGGAATAAGCGCGACAAATCCCTGCAATGTTCGGGATTGGATGTGGGTCTCCACTCGCTCAAAGAAGTTCGGCCGCTTTTCCTCTTGCTGGTCCAAGTCCTCTGGAAGGCCGGAATCGTTTTGGTTTGTCATGGCGCCCTCCTCATCTACCTCTTTTGGTTAGGCTCGCCGTTGCGCCTGCGGCAGGAGACACATTAATAACCCTCTACACCGCACACAGAGAGCCCTACTTCGATGGGGGCTGGTTTCCGGGTGATTGTGTGTCAGAGACAATGTCCCGGTCAAGCCGTTGGGCACGCCAAATCGCCAACACATTTCGACACGCCAATGGTCAGCCCCGACACCTCTTCAGCAGGCTCAAGAGACGGAACACTTCGTGTCAAGTTGTACGTAGATTCAGCTCCATGCTATTCTGAATAGAGAACACCCCAACGAGGATGCCGTGGGAGATAGTACGCTCATTGAGTTCCTCAGGGACCTCGCCATCGTCATAGCCAGCGCCGCGTTGGTGTTGTGGCTGCTGGCTATGGGCATCATCGCACTCTTGCTCTTCAAGAAGCTCAACGCCACCATCACCACGGTGCGGCAGACCGTCAGCAGTGTGCAGGGTAGCGCTCAGGCACTGAGGGATTCTGTCGCGGGCAGGAACCCTTTCTTTGGTATTGCAGCGGCGGGACTGGGTAAGGGTCTCGGCGCCCTGTTCCGTTCCGCAACGAGGAGGAGGCAGAAGCACAGTGACCACGAATAACGAGGGAGGTGAAGGGATGGCAAATGACAGCAGCGGCCACTTCATCAATGCGTTCTTGCTGGGTGGGATCGTAGGGTTTGTGATTGGTGTCCTTGCGGCCCCTCGATCAGGCGAGGAGATGAGGCACGAAATCAGTGAGCGGACAAAGGGAATCCGCGAGCAGGCCGAACACTTGGCCGAGCGCGTTCGCCACTACGTGCACCCAGACGACGCGGACGCCAGCGAGAGTGGCGACGCCAGCAAGAACTAGCAGACACCTGGGCGGATAGGAACCTTGTATTCCTCGGGGCCCGTATCCTACGGGCTCCCTTGCTGTTTCGAGGGTTAAACCTCACGGTCGCATGGTGCAATAGACAGCTCGGCGAAACCTATCAATTGACCTATGTAAGTTAGGGCATTTGCCTGCTCCATAGCGGCAGGCAGATTGAAAATAGGCAAAATTCTGTGCCATTTTACCGATGCACATTTGTACTATTGACGGCCCAATTACGCTCTGCTAATTTCGGTATTGGTTAGTTGCCTACGTCAACTTTCCTATCTTTTAATAGGGGACCGCAGGATGACAGAGGGGAGCAACTACAGCGAAGGCAGCGAATTACCGCAAGAAGGCGCGTCTGAGCCTGAGGGAGTCCCTGCGCCGCCGCGTGCCAGGCGCGGCAGACCGCCAGGCAGCAGATCCCGTAGAAACAGGCAAGGGTCAGGAGCAATCCAGACTCCCGCATTCGCTCTTGGCGGGTCAATTCAGGACACCATCAGGAACTCACTGAACGAGCCACGCGACTATGTCGTCATGGTTCGCGTGAGCAAGAGCGCACTCGAGAAGCTGGATGAATTGGTGGAGTGCGGACTTTTGAACAGCCGGTCCACGGCTGCCGCCTTTCTCATTTCGGAGGGAATCCGCACGCGAGACGACCTGTACAGCAAGATTGCCGCCCAGACAGAGGTCATTCGCGAGGCGCGCGTACGGCTCCAACGTCTACTCGACGAGTAGACCTGCACTGGGGATGGGTGCAGGCGTCCTGCGACACGAGTCCTAAAGACAGGGGGTGGTCAGTGTCGGCCACCCTTCTTTCGTGTCAAGTCCCATTATTGTCCCCCTTGTACCTAGCTGAGGCGGATGGATATGGTGCACCGACTCTCAGCAGGAGCGAAGTCAATGATCATCACCACGTCAGACGTTTTGCCGGGAATGACGGTTACAGCCGTCAGAGGCATGGTGCAGGGCAACACCATCCGCGCCAGGAATGTAGGCAGGGACATTATGGCCGGGCTGCGCAACATCGTTGGCGGTGAGATCACGGAGTATACGCGGCTCATGACGGAATCTCGGGCCGAGGCGACTCAGCGCATGGTAGAAGAGGCTGAGGCATTGGGCGCAAACGCCATCATTGGCGTTCGCTACACCACATCCATGGAATGGCTGGAGCATCAGAGTTTCTGGCGTATGGCACCGCAGTCATCGTGCAGGAGTCTCAATAGACAAGAATCGCCGCTTACTCTTCGACGACTCGAGTCGGCCGGAAGTGACGGACTAAGGCCACGAAGGCAAAGCACATCGTAGCAACCAGCGCCATCGCGGGCCCCGACGGCAGGTCAGCGTAGTACGAGAGATACAGTCCCGATACAGCTGACCCCGCGCCGATCACTGCGCCATACATCATCACAGCAACAAAGCGCCTCGCAATTAGGTACGCCGTAGCGGCGGGTGTTATGAGCATCGCCATGACGAGGACGATTCCCGCCGCCTGAATGCCAATGACGATCACCAGCGCCAGCAGCCCCAGCAGGATGTATTCGACCAAGCCTGTCCCGATGCCGACGACCTTGGCGCCAATGGGATCGAATGTTGTGTACACAAACTGCCAATGGTACACGTAGAGACCGGCTACCGCGAAGGTCGCCAAACCCAGAGATACGATGACGTCCGTTCGGGAAACGCCCAGGACCTGCCCCAGCAACAAGTCCTCTATGTTGACCGTGATCCCGGCTGACCGGGAGAGCATGACCAGCCCCAGGGCGAACATTCCCGCAAAGATGATGCCGATCGAGGTGTCTTCGCTTATTCCCGTTCGCCGCGCGACGCCGCCCATGACGACGGCGAGCAACACCGCCGCCGGCACCGCCGCAAAGAAGGGGCTAAACCCAAGCAGGAACGCCAGCACCATCGCCGGCAAAACTGAATGGGCCAGCGCGTCTCCCATGAAGGCGCGACCACGAGTGATGACATACGCGCCCAGGGCGGGGCACATTACTCCCACCACCAACGAAACGATGAGCGCCCGCACCATGAAGCTGTATTGGAACGGATCAAAGATGATGTCTATCATGCCGGCCCGCTGGTTTGGGCGTCAGATGGCTGGTGAGAGTGACCGTGCCACATGCCGCGTCCGTGCCAGTGGCCTCGGGTGAAGTCCATCCCATGAGAACCGTAGAGCTCCTGCAGCACTTCCGATGTGAAGGCCTCCGCAGGCGGACCCCAAGCACAAACATGGCGGTGCAGGCACAGCACCATGTCGAACCGCCCCGCCAGGTTTGAAAGGTCATGCGTGGCGAGGAGGATGATGCAGCCATCGTCACGCAGGGTGTGCAGCACTTCCACAATCTCCTGCTGTGCTCCCACGTCAACGCCGCTGAAGGCCTCGTCAAGGAGGACGATATTGGCCTGTTGTGCCAACGCCCGGGCGATGAAGACCCGTTGGCGCTGGCCTCCAGAGAGTTCGGTCATCAGGGACGACCGCCTGGTCCACAGCCCCACGCGTTCAAGGCTCTGCCGGACCAGTACACGGTCGGCCCGGCCCGGGCGCCGGAGCGGGTTAGGCCCGCTCCGGCCCAGTGTTACAACGTCCAGCACGGTGGCGGGAAACCGCCAATTGATGCTGTCTTTCTGTGGCACGTAAGCCAACTCGCCACGGAAGTCCACCTTGCCCCTAGTGGCAGGCAACACCCCCGCAATGACGTCGAACAGCGTGCTCTTGCCAGCCCCATTGGGGCCAAGGATCCCCACCAGTGAGCCTCCCCTGACATTGAAGGTGACGTCAGAGAGGGCTCGGAAGGCGTTGCGCTCAACCGTCACATGCGCGACGCTGAGTTCCGGACGCACAGCCGTTGTAGTCACCATCCCTACCCCTTGACGTTGAGGGTCTACTTGAGTGCGGCAACTATGCGTTCAACGTTGGTGCGAACCATGGAAATGTAGGTGTCCGCGTCACTTCCCGGCCCTCCCAAGGATCCCGAGTACAGGCGGACCAAATCGGCTCCAGACTCTTCGGCTACGGCCAATGCCAGCCGCTCGGTAACCGTCGTTTCGCCAAAGATCGCAGGCACCTCGAACTCTTCCACTTCATGGGCAAGCTCGGCAAGGTCAGCTGGTGACGGCTCCACGTCCGTCGTGGTACTCAAAACAACGCCGACGACTTCAAAGCCGTACCGTATGGCAAAGTAGCCAAAGCTGTCGTGGGAGGTCACCAGCAATCTGCGCCCTTGCGGGACCTCGCTCACCCGGGACATTGTCCATGCGTCAAGATCAGCCAGTTCCCGGTTGAAGGCGTCCGCGTTGGCGAGGTAATCCGAGGCCCGGTCCGGGTCCAGAGTGCCGAGCCGCCCGGCGACTTCGTTCACTGCACTCTGGACCCGGATCGGGTCGAACCAGAAGTGCGGGTCTTCCAGTCCATGGCCGTGACCCTCATGCTCTTCCTCACCTTCCTCCGTGAAGTGCTCAATCTCTTCCAGAGCCTCCTCGGGGTCCAACATTCCCTCTTCCACCTGATGGATGAGCTCCATCACCATGGCAGGCAACTCTTCCTCCTCTTCGCCATGGTGGTCGCCCTCCTCCATCGCCTCCATGCTCTCGATGAGCTCTTCGATTTCCGCCAATCCCTCTTGTGGAGTCAGCTCACCCTCCTCAACCTCATGCACCACGTGACTCAGCTCTTCCAGGAACTCGACCTCTTCAGCGTGCGTGGCTGCGAACTCGATGGGATCGATGCCCTCGCCCAGCTCGATGACCGTCGACGGATCTCTGGCGGCGTTGTGCAGGAGCTCCTCCAACCAGGCGCCCTCCAGGCCCAGACCTATGCTGAGCACCAGGTCGGCATCCGCGATCTGTGTCACGTCCCGAGCGCCGGGTTGGTAGGTGTGCGGGTCCGCCCCAACCGGTAGGAGGCTGAAGACCTCCACGTCTTCACCGCCAATGTTCCGGACCCAGTCTGCGACGATGTTGTTGGTAGTCACCACCTGTAGTTTGGGCTCCGCAGCCCCGCCCTCTGAGCATGCCGTTAGCACAAGGGCCACCAGCACGCCCAGAAACACCATACCGACCCGCTGGAGCCTCCATGAACCTGATATCCGTCTTGAAGCCATCGTGCCTCTACCTCCATCTGCAATTGCTAATGCTTGGTTACTGGTGGCTGTGGTCATGACCGTGGGCGTAAGGGTGGCCGCGAATACGGCCTTCAATTGTGACCAGGTGGCCGTCGCGCTCCATGCAGTCCTGGCAGACTACGTACAAGTCAATCCGGTGGCCAACAATTTCACCGGGAACCTCTGACCCTATAGCCCGCATCATGCGTTCAAGTGTGGCAGCACGGAACTCCGCTACAAGCCCGCACCGAACGCAGAGCGTGTGGTGGTGATGCTCCACTCGTGATGGACTGTACCGCGGCGCCCCGTCAAGGGTGTTGAGTCGACAAATGGCGCCGGTCTCCAGCAAAACCTTGAGTGTGCGGAACACGGTGGCCCGTCCGACCTGCGGCAGCTCAGAGACGATTTCTTCAGCAGTGAACCCCTCGTGCTTGTTCGCCAGTGCGTGAATGATTTCCCGGCGGGGCTCCGTTATGCGGTACCCGTTGTCTTCAAGGATCCCGAGTATGTTCGGCCTCGTTGCTTCTGCTTCCATTTTGATACTCAGTCTCGATAATTGCGCCGCAGCTTATTTCGCGGCATCTCTGGATTCGAAAACTCTCCACCTGCTTGAGGCTATAACAAAAGGCCTGCTAATAATACTCAATCTCAATAAGCGTGTCAACGGCCCGTCGTCGCGTTTTCGAAGGCTGGTGCGCCGCTCCTCCACGCATAGAGTGACTAGCAGCTGCAAACAGACTACAATCGCACCGAACGGCACGGCTCAGAGTCTCTTGCGCTTGTTCCGTTTCCTCCCATTCGTCCGGACTTCAGGGGGTGGACCGCTGATGGCGGAAGAGGGCGATTCCCGGGCGATTCTACAGGCAGCCAACCTAACGCTCCGCGTTGAGCCGCGGGACGGAGCCTTGGTCGTGCGGATAATTGGCCGGCTCGATGAGCAGACCGTGCAACGGTTCCGTCGGTCGCTCGAGTCGCTGTTTCCGGAAAACTTCATGACCTGTGTACTGGATGCAACGAACCTGACCTACATCAATAGCGATGGCCTTCGTGTTCTGTTGGGCTGCCGGAGATCCCTGGGCCAGACCTCCCGTGGTTTTGCCATTTGCAACCTGTCAACCACCATTCGAGCAGTCTTCGAGATCAGCGGGTTTGACCGCGTCATCACCATCCACCCAGACCTTGAGGCAGCTCTAACCGGCAACCGCCCTTCGGATGCTTGAGAACGCTTCCAATCGGGCCGCAGGACCACTCCAACCAGGTCGTGTTCCGTAACGTCCTCACCCACAATACCGAGAGTCCTGGCCCGCGTCACAAGCCCGCCAAATTTAGGATGCCGCGTTCGCTCAATGCCAACGCTGTGCCGATGTCTCCAATGTAGCCGGGGCCGGGCCCACGGACATCTGCGATACGTGTTGCGTGCAGCAGGTAAGGTAAAGCGCGCCCGCCCACTGGATGCCGGGGTTGCCGAGATGGCCTGTTCAAGGTTGAAGCAAGACAAAACCCGGGATTTCAGAATTCGATGCCTAGGCACTAGACCGAATGGCACATCGGGGCTACAATCTTCCGTGCGTAACTTTATGGCCTCGGCCTGTCCCTAGTGTTTGGTGTGCCGTGAAGACTTCGATGTTGAAGCAATAGAACCAACCCAGGGGCGGTTTACTGGCAAGCTGGGACAGACTCAACTCGGCCGGGCCTATTGGAAGGAGCTGGACAACATGAGCACCGATGAGTCCAAGACCGTAGCCGACACCAAGAATCTGACTGTCCGGGGCGAAAGCAAGAATGGAGTCTTGGTCGCTTCCGTAGCAGGTCGCGTAGACGGCAGCAACGCTCAGGAGTTTCAAGAGGCACTGGAGACACTGCTGGGTGACGGCGCGAGTTCCTTGGTTCTTGACCTGGAGGACCTTGCCTACATCAGTAGCGCCGGCCTACGGGTTATTCTCCTGATTTCACGCCAGATGCAGGGGCGTTCCGGGAAGTTTGGCGTGTGCGGGCTAACCGGCGCCATCAGTGAAGTCTTCGCTCTCAGCGGCTTTGACAAGATCATCCCCATTCACGCCTCACAGGGCGACGCTGTCTCCGCGCTGGGTGGCTAACGGAGCACACCAAGTGTTCCAGGCATGCCCGGAGCACGCGAGGTCACCCCTTCAGCGGCATTCGTGCTGTGGCTTGGTCAGTTCGAACAAGGAGTTGACTACGCATGGAACAACTTGCGGAGTCTGAACGTAGCTACAAGATACTGGTGGTGGACGACGAACCCGACGTTGAGCCTCTGGTCCTCCAACGGATGCGTCGTCGAATCCGTTCGGGCCGATACTCATTCGTCTTCGCTCAGAACGGCGTTGAGGCACTGGAGCGCCTGCAAAATGACGGATCCATCGACATGGTGGTTTCAGACATCAACATGCCTCAGATGGACGGGCTGACCCTGCTGCAACAGATCCCCAACGTTGACCCGGACATTCGAGCAGTGATCATCTCCGCTTACGGCGACATGAAGAACATCCGCACTGCCATGAACCGCGGCGCCTTTGACTTCGTAACCAAGCCCATCGACTTTGAAGACCTTGAAGTAACCATCGAGCGGACCCTTGGCCACATCGCCCAATGGCGCGAGGCCCTGTCGTCCAGGGACAAGTTGGTGGCGCTGCAGAACGAGTTGGACGTTGCGCGTAACATGCAACAGTCCATTCTGCCAACCGCATTCCCCAAGGGTGACGACTTTGAGATCTACGGGAGCATGGAGCCTGCCCGGAGTGTCGGGGGCGACTTCTTCGATGTCATCCGTCTGGACGGCAACCGTATTGGCATCGCCATAGCGGATGTCTCAGGCAAAGGTGTTCCCGCAGCTCTTTTCATGATGTCCACTCGGACCCTCTTGAAGGGTACGGCCATCGGAACGCCGGAACCCGCCGATGTGCTGAAGGAGGTCAATGACCTGCTTGTCCAGGACAACGAGGCGGCGATGTTTGTCACTGTCTTCTACGGCGTGTACGACACCTATACGGGCAGATTCACCTACGCAAACGGCGGCCACAACGCTCCCCTGTACGTCACCTCCGGCGGTGAATGCTCACTCCTGCCCCTGACGCAGGGATTGGCGTTAGGCATTGTGCCGGACTTGGACTTTCACCAGGAGTCTATGGTGCTAAAGGCCGGTGACACCGTTGTGATGTACACCGACGGTGTCAATGAGGCGATGGATAGGGACCATGAGGAGTACGGTAACGACAGGCTGCTGAATCTCTTTGCGGGCACGCCTCCGACCTCTGCAACAGAGGCCACCGATGCGACGTTCGCATCAGTGGCTGAGTTCGTGGCCGGCGCACCTCAGTCGGACGACATCACCTGTTTGACCCTTCAACGCAGGGAGTCCTAGCCTTGAGCGAAACACTTTCACTGAAGGTCCATACCAACCGAGGAGAAATCGGCCACATTACCGCCGAAGTGGAGACGCTGGCAGAACGGGAAGGCTGGGCGCCGGACCTTTCTTTCAAGGTGAACCTGGCGTTGGAAGAGCTGGTCATCAACATCATGGACTACGGGTTTGAGGGCGGCGATCATGACATTGATATCACCCTCATCTCTGAAGATCACAAGCTCACGATAGAAATCGTAGACACTGGGAAGCCTTTTGATCCCCTGAACGACGCACCGGTGCCCGACGTCAATGCGCCTATCGAAGACCGCCCCGTCGGTGGACTGGGGGTTTACCTCGTCCGTAACATGATGGATGACATGCATTACCGGCGAGAGGGAGACCGAAACCACTTGACGTTGATCGCAAACAGGGAGTGACCTTCCGGATGCACGGTGCGAAATCGGCCTTGCGCCTCACTTTGAGGAGCGGCATGGCCTCAGCTTTGATGGTTGCCGCCAGCCTCCTTGCCGCCGTGTCCTGTGACAGCATTCCTTTCCTCAGCGACGATGCAGAGACCCCCATGGACCTGGCCACGCCAGAGCCTACCGTTCAGCCCAACCAAGAGCCTGAGGAGACGGGTGTTCCGGGCGTTTCCGACACCCGCATACACTTTGGCCAAAGCGCGGCCTTCAGCGGAAGTGCGGCTGAGCTTGGCCGGAACATGAATGTCGGCATTAGGGCCGCATTCGACGAGGTCAACGCCCAGGGGGGCATCCACGGGCGCATGCTGGCGGTCTCTTCTCTGGATGACGTCTACACACCTGCCAATGCAGCGCTCAACACCATAGAGCTGATCGAAGAGCACGAAGTCTTTGCGCTCATCGGCGCTGTGGGCACACCCACGTCCAGGGCCGCAGTGCCCGTCGCACACGAGGCTGGGGTTCCGTACATCGCGCCGTTCACAGGCGCCGAGTTCCTTAGAGATCCCGATCTCGACAATGTGCTCAACCTCCGTTCCTCATATTTCCAGGAGACCGAGGAAATGGTGGAGCGACTTACGTCGGACTTGGGCATTACCCGCATCTCGATCTTCTATCAGGACGACTCATTCGGACGCGCTGGCCTCCAGGGTGTATTGAACGCCGTGGAGAAGCGCGACATGGAGCTGGCCTCCATTGGCCTGTACAAGCGCCTAACCACGGCTGTGAAAGGCGCCCTGCTGGACATCAGCCAGGGTAACCCCCAAGCCGTCATCATTATTGGCGCCTACGAACCCTCGGCGGCGCTTATCACTTGGGCGCGGCACATCGGCATTGACCCCGTCTTCATAGCCGTTTCGTTTGTCGGCAGTAACGCATTGGCGCAGAGCCTTGGGCCAATGGGAGAGAATGTCTTTGTGACGCAAGTGGTGCCGTTTCCCAAGGATGACTCCCTTCCCGTAACCCAAGACTATTTGCAAGCGTTGGCCGCCTCATCTCCGTCGTCTGAACCCGGCTTCGTCTCCTTCGAAGGATACCTAGCTGGAAGGCTGGCCATCGAGGGCGTTCGCCGCTGCGGCCAAGATGTGACGCGGGAGTGCTTCCTTGAATCGCTGAGAGACGGTGAACCTATAGATTTGGGCGGATTCCAAGTCCAATTCGGAAGTAGCGACAATCAGGGTTCAGACCGAGTTTTCATCACCCGGATTGACGCCAACGGAGAGTTCCAGCCCATAGTTAACCTGCGTGACGCTTTTGGGTAGTAGGGGCAATGCAATGATTGGGAAAATTCTGAATCTCCGCTATCTCATCTCTACGCAGCTCTATCTCGCCATGGCCAGCGCCGTGGGACTTACCATCGCGGCAAGTCTTGTCGGCTGGTTCTCGTTTGCCAACTTGGGAGAGGCGCAAAGCCGCGTGAATGAGGACAGCGTACCGGAACTGACGGCGGCATTCAGGGTTGCCCAGAGCACGGCGGCCCTCACAGACGCCGCGCCACGCCTCGCCAGCGCGGCCTCAGTTGATGACTTGGAATTTATAGCTATTGGGGTCGGTAGGTCTTATGCAGAGCTGCTGGAGGAATTGGAACATCTGCAAAAAGGGGACGAACACTCCGCTGTCTTTGAGGGCATCAGCGCAAACATCGAAAGGCTCAAGAGCAACATTGACGACATCAAGGATCAACGGAGCAGAACTTTTGAGTTGGCAAACAGGTCCAATGTCCTGCGCAACGAGTTGACGGAGGTCCGGGAGGAACTGGACGATCTGTTAGTGTCCGAAGTGGACAACCAACTCTTCTATACCATGACGGGCTACCGCACCCTGGAAGAACCAGCTGTGCCGCTGGAAGAGCATTTTTCAGACAGTGAGCTTGCACGGTACCGTTACCTGGCTGATCTACACGCCCAGGCCGATAGCTCCACATTGCTGTTGGAGAGCGCCTTCAGCGTCTCTCATGCCGCCCTGCTTGAGCCGCTGAAGGAGAGTCTCGAGTCCTCGACAGGCGAGATCCAGCGAATTCGGACGGTCATGGGCGAAACCGAGCTCCGGGTTGCACTCGACCCCCTGCTCGACCGGCTTGCAACGGTTGGCTTGGGCGAAGACGGGGTGTTCGACACCGTCGGCAGCGCCCTTCGGCTGGAGGAGAGTCAGCAACTCCTCGCTGCGGAGAATCGGGGGATTTCCGTAGCCCTGGTCTCGCAGGTGGATGCGTTGGTGGAGGCGGCCAACGCGCGGGCGGCTGATGCCACCCTAGCGTCGGACGAAGCAATCTCAACGGGTCAGGCGCTGCTGCTCACCATCAGCGGCATCAGCGTCGGTGGCGCCATTCTCATCGCATGGCTATTCATCGGCCGTTCCTTGCTCCGTCGCCTCGCGACCTTGTCCGGCTGGATGCGCCGCATGGCCGGCGGAGATCTGGAAGCCCAGATTGACATACGCGGCCGCGACGAGGTGGCCAACATGGCCGCCGCCCTTGAGGTCTTCCGCCAGCACGCGCTGGAAGTCCAGCGCCTTAACCTGGTGGAAGAACTTGCCGATGAACTCCAGGGGAAGAATGAACAGTTGGAAGGCGCCCTCTCAGAACTGAACCGCGCCCAAGACCAGATAGTGATGCGAGAAAAGCTGGCCGCCTTGGGTGAGCTGACGGCGGGCGTGGCCCATGAAATCCGCAATCCCCTCAACTTCGTCAAGAACTTCTCAGAAGTATCCGCAGAGCTGCTAGAGGAGCTGCACGAAGTGCTGGAGGAGGCGGGAGACAGCATTCCCCAAAACAAGCGGGACGAAATCCAGGACATTTCCGATGACCTGTCAGGCAACCTGGAACGCATCGGCTCACACACGGCTCGCGCTAACCGCATCGTCCATGACATGCTCATGATGGGTCGTGACACGGCTGAGTGGCAGACCGTGGAGGTTAACTCTCTCGTTGACGAATACTCCCGGCTGGCCTACCACAGCGCTCGTGCCACAGACCCGGACTTTCAGTTAGACCTGCAGTTTGACCTGGCAGCCAACGTAGGCTACCTGGAAGCCATCCCCCAGGACCTGGGCCGTGTTTTCCTGAACATCGTCAGCAATGCCTGCTATGCAACAGACGAAAAACGGAAGGAGATCATGGCAGCCGGCGGTGCGGCCTATATGCCGACGGTCTGGCTCGCGACTACGCGTGATGACGAGCAAATCGAAGTCAGAATTCGAGACAACGCCAATGGAATGCCGCCGGAGGTGGCGGAGAAGATCTTCAACCCGTTCTTCACAACCAAGCCCACGGGCCATGGCACGGGTCTTGGACTGGCGCTTTCCAACGACATCATCCGTGAGCACGGCGGCACCATATCCGTCGAAAGCACGCCAGGTGAGGGCACGGAGATGTTCATCACGTTGCCGCTGGTGAACGCTGCCCGCGCTGCGGAACACTCGGAGCAGGGCGCCGACGACAATGCTGACGATCTGGAAGACGCCGCACCCGATGACGGGGACGCGGACGATGACGACGAAACCGTCGGCACCACAGAGGGAGAAACCGCGCAGAATCCATAGCCGTCCGCAGTAGAACCCTGGTGCGGGACGTCGGGGACGCCTACCTTAGACTACAGTCTCCTGCTGCTGGTGAAACATCTCCAGCACTGCTTGCACAATGCCTTCAGCATCAAGTTGCAGCTGCTTCCTCTGGTCAGAGGCTGTGCCGTGTTCAACAAACGAGTCCGGCATTCCAATGCGTCGAACAGCGATACCCTCAATCCCCGCGTCAGAGAGCGCCTCCAACACCGCAGACCCGAAACCGCCTGCCAGCACGTTCTCTTCCACCGTCACTATCCGGCCGGTGTTTCGTGCTGCATCCAAGAGGAGGTCCATGTCCAGGGGCTTAACATACAGTGCGTTGACCACCCCGCAGGCGATGCCCTGCTCCGCAAGTATGTCGGCCGCCTGAAGCGCGACGGATCCCGGTTTGCCCAGGGTGAAGATCGTCGCGTCTCGGCCCTCGCGGAGGACGGCTCCCTTGCCGATGGGCAGTGCTTGGAGGTCAGGGTCCAACTCGGAACCTACTGCCGCTCCGCGGGCAATTCTAATGGCAAATGGACCTTCGTACAGATAGGCAGTGTAGATGAGGTGTTGCAAGTCATTCTCATCCATTGGGGCCGCAACAACAGCGTTGGGCAAGACGCGCAGATAGGAGATGTCGAATGCCCCGTGGTGTGTCTTGCCGTCCTCGCCGACTATGCCTGCGCGGTCAGCGATCAGGGTCACGGGCAGGTTCGGCAGGCAGACATCGTGGACCACCTGATCAAAGGCTCGTTGCATGAAGGTGGAGTAGATGGACACGAAGGGGCTGAGCCCGTCTGAGGCCATGCCCGCAGCCATACTCACTGCATGCTGCTCCGCAATGCCCACGTCAAAAACCCGGTCCGGAAACTCCCGCTGAACGTCCGCCAGACCTGTGCCCTCCAGCATGGCTGCCGAGATGCCGACGACGCCCCTATCCTCATGCATCAAACGGGTGAGCGTCCTGGCAAACACAGCTGAATATGTGGGCGCACCGGACCCGGCCCCAAGTGGTGAACTGGGTTGGTGAAACTTGACCGGATCGTCTTCCGCAGGCTTGTATCCATGACCCTTGTGGGTTACCACGTGCACGAGCGGCACCCGGCCCATGGGGCCCTTGGCCTGCTCCAGGGTTTCTTCCAATTGCTTAATGTCGTGGCCATCAACCGGGCCGAGGTAGTGGAAGCCCATTTCCGTCCACATAACCGTGGGCAGGATGAAGCCCTCGATGCCATCGCCCAGACGCTTAACCAGCCGATAGATGCCTTCGCCGGTGGGAACCCGCTTCGAAAGGGCGCGCATGCGGCCAATCATCGCTTGGTATTCGGGATGGCTGATGAGCTTCCTGCGCCAGTTGGTGAGGAAACCGATATTCTCTGAGATGGACATCCCGTTGTCATTCAGCACAACGATGAGCCGCTCAGGGTTCCGGTGCACGAGGTTGTTCAACGCTTCGAGGCTAGAGCCGGAAGTGAGCGCTCCATCGCCCACAACGCAAACCGTCCAGGCGTCAGAGCCACGGTTGGCGACACTCTCCGCGATGCCGTGGGCTATGGAAAGTCCTGTGCCGGCGTGACCAGCGACCAGAAAGTCATGGGGGCTTTCTGTGGGCTCACCAAAGCCCGACAGACCACCCGCCAACCGAATGTCCTTGAACTCGTCCCTTCGTCCAGTTACCAACTTGTGCGTGTACAGCTGATTTGTTGTGTCCCAGACCAAACGGTCTGTGGGGCTGTCAAAGACCCTGTGGATTGCCAGCGTGAGCTCAACAACACCCAGATTGGACGCGAGGTGGCCGCCTCGCTCCGTGATGACGGAAACGATGGTGTCACGAACTTCCTGGGCAACCTGAGCTACCTCTGTCCGGGACAAAGACTTGAGGTCATCTGGGCCGTCAATCCTGTCCAGCAGGCGCTCGGTCATCGCTGGATCCTCCCCTCATTGGGTGCACTGCAAGTCTACAGACTTGCAGTGCCTCGACACCCTTCACTCTAAGCCCTGCAACCCGCTCCGGCAAGTTCTTTGACAGGCAGGCCGAACCCGGTTTCTTGAAGAAAGGCAGACTCTGGAGAATACGACTTCCCTACCACTTGCGGGACTCTTCCGCGTAGACATGGTCCGGCATTTTGTAGGTAATGCCCTCGTCGTCAAAGGCGGAGACATCAAGGAATGCATCGAAATTGTTGAAGTCGCTGTTAGGGTTCTGACGATTCGGGAAGAGCTTGCTCATGAACTGGTAATACCGACTCTGCCATCGGAAGAACGCCAAGACGCCAAAGTTGCCGCTCGGCGGGTAGCGCAACTGGTCCGCCAGCTTGTTCCCGATCATGGCGCGGGAAATCTTGTAAACATACCCGGCGAGGTTGCGCCTTTCAGCGACATCAGTTATCCCGGCAACAACAGGCGCTGAGTTTACCAGGGAGTTTGCCATGATGACCGATTCCGCCGACGGCTCCGGCTCACAAATCTGCCCTACCTTAATGACTCTCTGGGCGGATTCTTCCGAGTCGTAAAGGATGTCGAACGGAATACCCATGAGGTGTCCGCTATAGCGCCACACCGCCAGGAAACTATCGCGCTCCTCTTTGGTATAGCGGGCGCCCAGCCTCTTAAGATGGTAGAGCGTCCGAGAAGAGAAGGATGCAATCGCAAACCCCAGATGCGCCGCGCTTATCGGAATGCCCCACGCGTCTTCCTGCCAGTCCGGGGCCGCAGCCAGCAGGCGTCGGACCTGTGCATGCACGAGCCGCAGCCGCACTGACAGCTTCCATCCATCCCCATATCGTTGGAGCCCATTTGGAATGAAGATTTCCACCATGTGCCGGTTGTTCTGACGCAGCCTTCGGACGCCCTGCTCCCGGACTCGGCCTGTGATCAGAAAGGACTTGCTGATATTGGTTGAGAAGCCCTCTACCAACGTCCCGCCGGTAAATGCCGCCAGGACCAATTTGCCGGCGCGATAGAACAGGCGAGTTCCAGCCTCAAAGGCGCTGAAATCTACCCACGATGGGACCTCTTCAACTTCACGAAAGAACTCCAAGAGCGATTTGGGAGCGTCCTTAAGGTCGCTATCTCCGGACTGGTTCATGGCCGCTTCAATGAGCCGGTCGGAGTCCTCCCTCGGCAATTGAGCCAGGTCCTCCATCATAGCGTCGGCGGTGGGGTCGCCAATCCATGCATGCTTCAAATAGCTGGCCGTGACCGTTGGGTCTACGGCATATGCCCGTTGATACGCAGGCAAGTAATCGGTTGGTATGCGATCAGGTAGTTGAATCATGCAGGGGCCTTGAGTTGGGAACAGTTCACCTTCCAGAATTCTCAAACTTGTATTGGCGCCGCCAAGCTTCTGGTGCTTGAGCCCAGGTCTTGGCTACTCTCTCTAAGGCATATTGTACAAATATTAGTGGCATTACATCTTTCCAGCAAGAACTGTGGCTGCTTGGAGCATGAACCGGAACCTTCCCTCGCCGCCGAAGCTCTGCAACAAAGCAACGTCCGATCTTTTGAGCCATACCTGCAAAACAGACGTCTGGAGCAGTAGTGTCTCGGGTCCCTGCAGCTTCCCGATGTTGATCTTTTGGGGTATTCTGCATATGAAGCCGGCAGAGCAATTCTTGTTCAAATGTGCTTCGCAGGCCCGCGGGGTCATAGCCTCAACCTGTGCCATTGGCAAGAAAGCGCCCGGACTCACCGCGCTGGATGAGGACGACACTTCCAATCGACTCTATGTCCTCGTGCCGATGTTGCTGCCGGCGGCCACTGGAGCCACGCTGTAGCCGGCAGCGCAGTGGACATGGTGTAGTCCATTTGCCGTCCTTTCATTCGCAATGCCACTCACTTGAACGCGTTTCGGCAGGGAGGGTGTATGATGCGGGCTGGATCCAAGACGCTATGGCGCTTCGTGGTAGCGCTCGTGATGGCGGTCGGGCTGTTGATTGCTGTCGCCGCGTGTACTGGGGAGGGACCGCAGGGACCGCCCGGGCCGTCGGGACCGCCAGGGTCGGCAGGCGAAGAAGGTTCACCGGGACTCCAAGGCATACCCGGGGCTGCAGGACCGCGGGGGCTGCCGGGACCCAAGGGTGACGCGGGTGAGCAGGGCGAGCAGGGGCCGGCGGGCCCCCCAGGACCGCAAGGCCCGGCAGGAACCGGAGGTGGGGGCGAGAGCACCGGAGGCAGCAGAGACGTCGAGTTCAGCAGCACGAATGGGGCAATCAGCTGGAGATACGTCGGTGAAGGTGACGATGCCTGGCGGCTGCTTGCAGTCCTGCCGATGCAGAGCTTTGCTCCCGCCTCAACGCCCAGTATCAGCATGTTGTCCCCCAGCCCGGACTGGGAGGTTGTCCCTGTTCTCACCGTGGGCGAGAGGATAGGAAACTACCGGCCCCCGGGAATCCTGGACACTAACGCTGCCTTTGAACTGAACGTCAACACTATCCGTATCCTCGCAACGCATGAGTTGGAGGCTGACCAAGGTTATGCCTACACCTTGGGGAATGGTCTCAATCTGACGGGGTCCCGAATATCTTACTTTGACATTGACAAGGACTCGCTTGAGGTCAAGGCGGCGGGGGTTGCCTACGACCGCGTCGTCAACCGAGCTGGTGCGCCCCTGACGGTGCGGACGGTGGACAATGCCGACTCCGGGCCGCTGCGCAACCTCGGCTCCGCGGCCTACGTTAGCGGCAGGACCCATGGATTCGTCGACAACATCTACCTGACGGGCGAGGGAATCGCAAGCGGAGGACAGCTGTATGCCATGGATGTAGACAACGGCGACCTGTACGCCGTGCCGGCAGTTGGCCGTGCGGCCTTCAAGGGCATCACAGTTATTGACACCGGGACATCAACCTCTGTCGGCATGGTCATTGCCGACAGCCGGCCAGGGGCTCCGCTCATACTTTACATTGGCAACAAGAATTCACTGGGTGACAACTCCTTTCTGGACCGGAATGGCTTGGCAAGCGGGACACTGTACGTCTGGAAGGCGTCCAACGGCAACACGACACCACAGGAGTTCCATGAGACGGGCGAGTTCCGGCAGGGCTCCTTTCAGAAGATTGAAATCCATGATCCGTCAAAGGCCAGGACGGAGGAGTATGACGCACAAGGTTACGCGACGCTGGCGATGCAGGATGCTCTGGCATTCGGCAACACGGCGCTAGGCGAAGAGGGAGTTGGCGCATTCCGGTTCTCCAACCCGGAGGACGTCGCCACCAACCCCAGAAACTCGCGGCAGATAACCCTTACCTCTTCCGGCAACGGGGAGGTCTATTCGCGCGACGATTGGGGGACAGTCTATCTCTTTGATGTCGTGGCCAATACCCTCACCGCCAACGGCCGCATTCTCTATTCCGGCGACGATGGCGGAATGAGTCAATTCCCAGGAGGCGGCGACTACGGCCTACGCAGCCCGGACAACGTCACCTGGGCCAATGATGGCCTCATCTATGCGCAAGAGGACCGGGCAACGGACAACAGCATCTTCGGCAGATCGAGCAACCGCGAGGCTTCGGTGTGGCAGGTGAACCCCCAGACCGGTCAGCTCGTCAGGATTGCGGAGATCAATCGCAGCGCAATCCCGATTTCCGCTGTAGACACGGACCCCAATGACTTGGGCAACTGGGAGACCGCCGGCCCAGTCGACGTCACCTCCCTCATTCGAGCCAGGGCCACCGTGCTGGTGGTAACCGTCCAGGCACACAGCATGAAGGGCGACCTGGTAGGCGGGTCAAGCGCTGAACGTGAACTGGTGGAGGGTGGGCAACTCCTCATCCTTCGGCAGAAGCCATAGCCTATTTGGTGAAGTCCGAGCAAGAGGGGACCGCTTGGTCCCCCCTTGGCTTGCACATTGCGGATGAGGAGCAACAATTGCGGCAGGGAGTACCCTTTACTGGGTTTCGAGTAACGCTTTCTGCCGCTACCAGGATCTGGCAACAGCGCTGGAAGAATGAGTCTGAGACTCAAACGCACGGCGCCCCTCCGCGTTCAAGTGAACGGGAGGGGCGCTCACTATTGGTATGGATGTAAAGCAGAGCACCCAGCTCACGACAGGCGTTTCACACTCCTACTGTGGCGCTGCGGCCGTCAACGCCCCCAACTCCTCGGGGGAGAGACAGGGCAAGAAGGCAAACATGACCGAGGGGTCAGGTTCCGCCGCAAAGAGGTCGACTTCCAGGGGAAGCAGCCCGCTGCCTATGCAATTGAGCGCCTCGTCGCTGATCACCCCGCCTGTTGCTGCGTTCATCCCGGTCAGGAAGAACAAGATGGCGCTCTCCTTGGACAGGCAGGGCCCCAGCACCTGGCCACCGGTCAGCTCAGCACTCGGGTCCAGCACGTTTGTCTGCAACAGCCCCGCGTATGCCTCATCACCGATGGTATTCCGTACGCACGTCGCCTCTTCCTCCGTGAGCACGTTGTCCACAATTTCCTGACCCGTCGCGCCCAGAGCGAGGTCAGGTACGTCGAATGTCACGGTGTCTCCTGTACCCGTCGCCGGAGTCGGGTCGGCGACGGGCTCCGGAGTCGGCTCCGGTGTGGGCGTTGGGGGCACCGGCGTTGCCGTCGGAGTCGGTGCAACCGTAGGTACCGGCGTTGGATCGGGCTCCTCTGATCCGCACGCTGAAAAGGCGAAAGCGACAATACAGACAAGCACCAACAGCACAGTCAATCTCACTATCACCGTCTGGCCTCCTGGCTGGTGTAATAACCCCATGCAGAATACTACATTACACGGGTCAGGTGGTGGTCTCAATTGCATGTATCCCTTGAACAAGCGCAGCCCCGACCCTATCCTAGAAAGTAGCGGGAGATTCGTCCAACGAGCGTGGGGGGAGATTCATGAAGAAGCACCACAGCCGCATGCTTGACCAAGGACTGTGGGTTTTGGCCTTGTTTTCCGCACTGGTCATCGCCATGGCTTGCGTCAGCGTCTCAGTGAACACCAGTGATACTCCCTCGCCGGTCACGGAGCCCGGAGCCTACACCAAGTTCTTCGTGGGGGAGGCCCTGGACCGCTACGAGGACGAGGGGCGTGAGGACACAGTCGCCTACTACAACACCATGGCCAGCGTTGACGGCGACTGGTACGTGTTCATCGCCGACGAGGACGGTGTGCTCATCTCCCACGCGCCCATCCCGGAGAACGTTGGCAAGCCGCTATCGTCGGACGATTTCCTGGGGGCTGACGGGTTCCACTTTGGAAACGCCATCAGAGAGGCCGACGAAGACGGCACGTGGGTCAGCTACACTTACCTGAACACCAACACCGGCGGTGAGGAGCAGAAGCACTCCTGGGTCATTGAGAAGGATGGCCTCATCTTCGGGTCCGGCTGGTACCAGCGGTAGCTTGCCACGGCCAACTGACATCGCACCATACGGCGGAAGCCCCTTGGAGACCTTGCGCCAGGGGGCTTCCGCTTCTCCGTGTTCGGACGAAGCGTAGGCTATCTCATGCTCGCCCGCCCTTGACACCTATTCACCATCCTCCTAGCATTCGAGCGCCTCGCTGCGTCGCTGGGCGACTTATGCGAGCAACCTCACACCCAGCGCACACAAGGGTCAACAACGGAGGAGGAGACCTGAGCCATGAAGCGCAGTGAAGACTACATTCTCACCACCCACGCAGGCAGCCTGCCCCGGCCGAAGTACCTGCAGCCATTGTTGGACGCCAAGCGCAGGGATGAGCCGTTTGACCCGGAAGACCTGGCCCAGAAGGTCAAGCAGGCCGTCAAGGAGGTCGTCGACAAGCAGGTGGCGTACGGCATCGACGTCATCGGCGAGGGAGAGGAGTCCAAGCCCAGCTTCAACCTCTACCTGGACGAGCGCATCAGCGGATTCGAGATGAAGCCGCCGCCGCCCGGACAGGTGCCGACCATGAGCATGGACGGCAGGGACCGCACGGACTTTCGGGAGTTCTACGCCGAGGAAATGGGCTTTGGGTTGAGGCTGGTGAGCAGCGCCTATGGGGTGCGCGAACAGCAGATATGCACCGGCCCGCTCTCCTACATCGGCCATGACATCGTCGCTGCGGACGTCGCCAACTTCAAGGCGGCGCTTGAGGGCGTGAACTACGCAGAGGGGTTCATCCCCACCCTCGCGCCGGGCACCATCGACCACCGCCTCTTCAACGAGTACTACAAGACGGAAGAGGAGTTCGTCTACGCCATCGCGGAGATGATGCGGCCGGAGTACGAGGCCATCGCCAACGCCGGCTTCGTCGTCCAGATCGACGACCCCGGCCTGCCGGACACCTGGGACATGCTGTTGTCGCAGCCAAGCCTGGAGGAGTACCGCAAATACGCCGACCTGCGCGTGGAAGCGCTGAACTACGCCCTGTCCAACGTGCCGTCCTCCCTGGTGCGCTACCACATTTGCTGGGGCAGCTGGCACGGCCCGCACACCCATGACCTCCCGCTGGAGGACATTGTGGACATCATGCTGAAGGTCAATGCGGACGCCTTCTCCATAGAGGCGGGCAACGTACGCCACGACCACGAGTGGCGGGTCTGGGAGACCACCAAGCTGCCCGACGGCAAGATCCTGGTGCCCGGCGTCGTCAGCCACGCCACCAACGTCGTGGAGCACCCCCGGTTGGTGGCCGACCGCATCGTCAAGTACGCGAGCCTCGTTGGGCGCGAAAACGTCATTGCGGGCACGGACTGCGGCCTTGGCGGGCGCGTCCACGAGCAGATCGCATGGGCCAAGTTCAAGGCGCTGAAGGAAGGCGCCGACCTGGCCACCAGCGAGCTCTGGAGCTAGCTCCGGACGGAGAGGCGCCATGCTTCCCGAGAAGCTGCTGCCGACGACGGTCGTCGGCAGCTACCCGCAGCCGGACTGGCTCGTCGACCACGACGTGCTGACGCGGGGAACCGTCCCCCGCGTGCTGCAGCGGGGCTTCTGGCGCGTGCCCGGCGACGCGCTCGCCGAGGCGCTCGATGACGCCGCCACTGAGGCCATCCGCGACATGGAGCAGGCCGGCATCGACGTCATCACGGACGGCGAAGTGCGACGGCAGAGCTACTCCAGCGCCTTTGCGACGGCCCTGGAGGGCGTGGACGCACAACACCCCGGAGTCGTGCCCGGACGCCGGGCAGGGACGACGGTTGAGGTCCCGCGTGTAGTCGGTCCCATCCGCCGGGCCGCGCCCGTGCTCTTGGCGGAGGCGCAATTCCTCCGCCGATCGACCGATCTTCCCGTCAAGGTCACCGTGCCCGGCCCCTTCACCCTCTCCCAGCAGTGCGTCGACGAGCACTACGGCGATCCCCGCGCCCTGGCGCTGGCCTTTGCCGATGCCGTGAACGCGGAGGTGCGCGATCTCTTCGCCGCCGGCACCGACGTGGTACAGCTGGACGAGCCGTGGCTGCAGGCCCGCGCAGAGGCGGCCAGCGCCTTCGGCGTGGAGGCCATCGACCGGGCGCTGGAGGGCGCGAGCGGCGTCACGGCGCTGCACCTGTGCTTCGGCTACGCGGCCAAGGTGCCCGGAACCAAGCCCAACGTCTACGACTTCCTGGAAGAGCTGAACGCGTGCCAAGTGCACCAGGTATCCATAGAGGCCGCTCAGCCCAACCTGGACCTGCGCTCCCTGTCGCTGCTCCCGTCCAAGACAATCGTCCTCGGCGTGTTGGACCTGGGCGACCCCGTTGTCGAGACCCCCGAGACCGTCGCGCAACGCATCCGGGCGGCGCTCCGCCACATCCTGCCGGAGCGGCTTGCGCCGGCGCCCGATTGCGGGATGAAGTACCTGCCCCGCGACATCGCGTTCGGAAAGCTGCAGTCGCTGGCGCAGGGCGCGGCCATCGTGCGGCGGGAGCTGGAGATCTGGGACGACGCCGCACCGTAGGGGGCAGCCCGGGAGCCCTCGGCCTTCCCCACAGTATTCAGCTTGCCGCCTTTGGAGTACCGACCAGAAGGGCAACCCCAACAATATAATTGCTAGTAATTGTTTCATCGTCCTCGTATCTGGCGAAGAATTGATTGTTTTTTCGTTTTGTAGCTGATGTGGCACATTCCAGCTACAGAACGAATTTTTCACCCACAGGAAACAATTCCTGCTCCCCTGTGCGCCTAAACGCCCCCGTCCCTCCATGTGGGCTATGCCGCCAACGAAAATGTTGGTCCAGCTGACAGAATGGATATCGGCGGTGTTCCGGTTGCTTCGGATGATTGCTACCACCATGAGAGGACGGTAGTGGAGGTGGAGGCGCGAGGGCAACGGGGCGGTGGCAGGCTTCGCAGGAACGGCGGGAGTGAGTTGTGAGAAGCATGAGGCCGTGGAGGCGGGGTTTCTGGATACCGGCATGCGCCGGTATGAGGAGTCGGGGGTCAGAGGGGTGTCCGTGGCCGAAGTGTTTCCTCGTCCGGCGCAGCTGCGGGGATTCGTCTTGCTTTTCGTGTTGAAGCTGAGTTGGCACGTTGTAGATACAACACGGATATTACCCGAGGGGAAGCGAATCCCGGCCGGCGTGCGCCCCCCCACCCCAACCCTCCCCCACGAGGGGGGAGGGGGAACGACGGGAAGGGGATCGGTTGTGGTGTTGTAGCGGCGGTGCATGGGGTGAGAGTGGCGGGGATTCGTGTTGCTTTTCGTGTTCAAGCTGGTTTGGCACGTTGCAGCTACGAGACGAATATTCACCGAGGGAAAGCGAATCCCGGCCCTTCGCGTCGCGGTTGTGCTGTTGTGGTGGCGGTACATGGGGTGAGGGTAGCGGAGGGAAGGGCGTTCGCGCGAGGGGGTGGTGGCAGGGGGCTGTTCTTCTGCCTGTTGCGTGGAGGGGGTTCCCCACCCATACCCCTCCCCTCTGGGTTCCTGCCTGCGCAGGAACGACGACTAATGGGTCCGGGTATGCGGATGTCGTTGAGCGCGGGGTTTCCTGGATACCGGCATGCGCCGGTATGAGGGGGGGCAAGCTTTCGCCGGGGAGACGAGGAGTTGGGGGTGACGCGAGTGCGTGGCTGTCACCCCTCCCAGCCACGCCCCTCTGGGTTCCCCTGCCCCCATATCAGGGGACGGGGCGGCTCCGCAGGGGCGGGCTCTGCCTTCGCAGGAACGACGAGTTGGGGAGGAAGTGAAGAGGCCCCGCCGGAACCGGCGGGGCCTCTTGCTTGCCGTGACTAATCGATCGTCGGGACTACTGGGCGGCGCGGATGAACTCCATGTGGGTCCAGGTTCCCGTCACGGAGCCGGGGAAGACGTAGTCGCTGACAATGTCAGGGTTGTAGGCGGCTTCAGGCGCCAACCAGAAGAGCGGGATGTCGTAGAAGCCGAGGAAGGAGACCTCACCCAGCTGCTTGAAGAGATCGTTCTGCTTGTCGGCGTCCAAGGTCCTGGTGATCTCGTAGTAGATCTCGTCGCGCTCGGGGATCTCCGGAGCGCCGATCCTGGGGTTGGCCGCGATGTCGTATACGCGGGTGCCCATCAGGATGTGGGAGCTGGTGCCGCTGATGATGACGTCGTTGCTGTACTCGAAGTTGCGGCCCCGAGCCCGGTAGGTGGCGGTGTCATCCTGGTTGTACTCCACCTTGATGCCGACGTCACGCCAGAAGCCGGCAATGCCCTCGGCCACGTCCGGGCCGCCGGGCCAGCCAAGCGCTTGACGCAAATGGACGTTGATCGAGAAGGGGTTGTCGGGGCCGTAGCCGGCCTCGGCAAGGAGCGCCCTGGACTTGTCCGGGTCGTAGCCGTAGAGCCCCTCGAACCGGGTCGCCCATGAGGGGTCCCAGCCGGGGCGAGTAGGGTGGTGGTGATTGCGGTACATCGGGTCACCCTTGCCGCGGAAGAAGGCCTCGTTGATGGCGGCGCGGTCGATGGCCTGGTTGAGGGCCTGGCGGACGCGAATGTCCCACAGCGGGGCATCCGGGTACTTGTAGGCCGCATCCAGAGCCGGGATGGTCGTCCGATTCTGAATGTCGCACGGGCAGCGGGCGCCGTAGCGCAGGCCCATGAAGGCCCGCAGACCGGCAGCGTTCCCCCCAGCAAGGGCCATGCCGGCGGACTCGGCCTGCGGCTTGAGGTCGTCCGGCAGCTCCGTGAGGTGGATCTCCTCGGCCAGAAGGCCAGCCAGCCTCGTGGAGGCCTCAGGGACCCACCGGATCTCCAACTCCTGGAAGTCCGGGGTCATCTTCCAGTGGGTGTAGGGGGTCCGCTCGTAGACGACGTTGGTGCCCTGGGTCCGGCTGACCTCCTGGTAGACGCCGGTGCCGACGATGGCCGGCTTCGTCAGGTCGGGCACGCCAACCTCGTCATAGTGGTCCTTGCTCTGCACCAGGATGCTCTGCTCCTGGCGGGTGATGATCCAGAGGAGACCGGCGTTGGGGGAGGGAGAGCGGAAGATTACTTCGTAGTCGTTGACGATCTCCACGTCCTCGACGTCCCGGCGAAGGTTTCCGCTGTTGCCATGGGAAGCCTCCGGGTGGGTGATGTCCTGCCACGTGTGGCGGACGTCCTTGCCCGTCATCTCACCCCAACCCTTGTGGAAGGGGACGCCCTTGCGGAGCTTGAAGCGAAGGGAGGCACCATCAGGCTCGACGCTCCACTCCGTCGCCAGTTCAGGCACCCAAGCGCCCGACTCCGGGTCCATACCGATGAGGTACTCATACATGGGGTTGTTCTGGGTATTGGTGGGCGGGCCAAGCCTGCCGGGAGTGTTGTGCTCCTGGGACTCCGGCTCCATACCAAAGACCACGCGGGTGATCTTTGCCTGGATGGGAGCGTCGCCCGTCGTGGTTGGCGCCTCTCCTATGGGCATCGCAGCTGCCGACGGCTGGGCGGGAGCGCTGAAGATGCCCGCTGCAGTTGGCGCTGCGGCCGGGGCAACCGGCTGCTGGGGCGCCGCCTGGGTCGTGGTCGTTGTCGCAGTGGTCGTCGTCGTCGTACTGGTGTCGCTGCCGCCGCAAGCCATGCTCACAGCCAAGGCCATCGCCAACAGGACCAGGACGACCGGCCTCACACCGACCGAGATTGCCCTCATAGTTCCCTCCTTGTCACAACTTGACCAACCTATGATTGGTAGGTAGCGAGACACTATCAAAGGCATAGCTGATTGTCAACCTCCTTTCTCCTTATGCCTACCATAAGTGTCATAGACGCCAAAGGCCCTGGTTTGGTTCCCGCCGGCCAATAGCGTTGTACGGGCGGGGACCAAGACACGTTGGATGTGCAGTCGTGAGGGGCGAGAAGCGCAGGTCCCCGCGCGCCTACGGGGACGCACGGGGGCTGTGTTGGGCAGCCTGGGTCAACTCTACAGTCCGTAGATCTCCATGAAGCGGAGCCAGAACTCGCTGACCGTCGGGAAAGACGGCACGGCATGCCAGAGCTGCTCCAGCGGGACGCGCCCCACGATGGCGATGGTTGCCGCGTGGATGAGCTCGCCGGCGCCGGGACCAACGAAGGTCGCGCCTGCAAGGGTGCGCGTGTCCTCGTCCACAACCCAGACGCAGCCGCCGTCGATGCCCGCGCCAAGGGTCGCGGCGCCCGCGCTGGCGCCATAGGGGTAGGTGACCACACGCACGTTGAGGCCGCGCTCCCGGGCCTGCTTCTCGGTGAGACCCGCGGCCGCCACCTGTGGGTCGGTGAAGACGACGCGCGGGGGGCCTACGTTATCCGCCCAGGCGGCCACGTCTCGGCCGAGGATGTGGTCGCCGGCGATGCGGGCCTGGTACTTGCCCATGTGCGTCAACAAGCTGCGCCTGTTGACGTCGCCGACGGCGTAGAGCCATTCGCCGGGCACGCCTGTGGCGACGAGGCGGTCGTCAACGTCGACGTACCGGCCGGGCGTCAGGCCGACCGACTCAAGGCCGATATCCCTCGTGTTGGCCGCACGGCCCACGGCCACGACGATCTCGGCGCCCTCGACGGAGCTGCCGTCAGCCAGGGCAGCGGTGACGACGCCGTTGGACCGGCTGACCCCGGTCACGCCCTGTCCCACGCGCACGTCTATGCCCTTCTCCGCGAACGCTTTGGCGACAAACTCGCCCGCCACCGGCTCTTCCACCGGCAGGAGCCGGTCCTGCATCTCGACCACGGTGACTTCGGAGCCCAGGGAGCGCCACGCCTGCGCCATCTCGACGCCAACAACGCCTCCCCCGAGGATGACGAGGCGCTCCGGCACCTCCTGGGCGGATACGATTCTCCGGGAGTCCCAGGGCTCCACGTCCGCGAGGCCCTCAATGGGAGGCATGGCGGCCGAGGTGCCGGTAGCTATGACGACAGCCCGGCGGGCCTGCAGCTCACGGACATTTCCGTCGGCGTCCGTGACGGCGACTGCACGTTCACCGGTGATGCGCCCGTGGCCCCGGACCAGGGTTGCTTCAACGGACGCCAGCCATTGCACCTGTCCCTCATCGTTCCAGTTGCTGGCGAAGGCATTGCGGCCGCGCAGCGCCCTCGAGACGTCGATGCCGCCGGTGACGGCGTCGCGGACCGCGGGGACACGCCGGGCCACAGCAAGCGCTTCGCCCGGCCTCAGGAGCGCCTTGCTGGGCATGCATGCCCAGTAGGAGCACTCACCACCGACAAGCTCAGACTCTACGACGGCGGCCGTCAGCCCTCCTTCATGCACGCGACCGGCGACGTTCTCCCCTGCCGGCCCTCCGCCGATGACGATGACGTCAAACTCTTCCGCCATACAGGCCTCCTTGCGCATGCGGATTCGCATTGGTGCGGGTTGCCAAACGCCGCACCGCGTCACATTGCGTAGCGCGTCTGCCTCCATGATATGCCTGTTGAAGTCGGAGGACATAGCGGGAGGAGGCGCGGGACGTTCGAGGCTACAGTGCGCCAATCCGGAGGAGACCAAAGATGGCGAGGGCGACGCCTCCAAGCATGAGCACCGCGGGTCCGGCGCGCGAAGAACGCGGGGCCGGGAGTCCGACGCGACGGAGCCTGATGCGCCAGTACAGGCCTCCCGCCAGCATCACAATTCCCAGCCAAAACACCAGGTCTCCCAGGAGCACACGCACCGTCCCTGACAGAAATGCCCTATGCTATCATCGCTATAGGGGCCCGTAGCTCAAGGGCAGAGCAAACGACTCATAATCGTTGGGTTGATGGTTCGAATCCATCCGGGCCCACCAAGTGCCTGACGGACTGGACTGCGCCCGCGACCCCAAATAGGGCAGTCTGGTCGATCGTAGTTACGTCTGCATTATCTGGATCAGGTTGCCGCAGGTGTCGTCAAAGACCGCAATAGTGACGTTGTCAAATTCCATCGGCTCCATCGTAAAAGCTACGCCCAGTGACTTCAGTTTCTCATACTCTGCGCGGATGTCCGTAACGCCAAAAGACGCCGCTGGGATGCCTTGGTCAAATAGCCCTTTCTGATATTCTTGCGCTACCGGGTTTTCATTTGGTTCAAGCAGAAGCTCGGTTCCATCCGGGTCATCGGGCGAGACGACGGTAAGCCACTTGAATTCCCCCACAGGCACGTCATGCTTCTTCACAAAGCCCAGGATCTCCGTGTAGAAGCTCAGAGCCTCATCCTGGTCGCTTACGAAAACACCGGTGAGTGTAATGCGCATA
>DAOUJQ010000014.1:0-7044 GCA_034422455.1 Dehalococcoidia bacterium | reverse complement strand
CGGTCCACGCTCCCAGGGTGCTGAGCCACGCCGTCCTCCTCCAGCGGGTCTGGGGTCCGGAGAAGGTCGGCGAGCCCTGGCTGGTCAGGGACGTGGTGAGCAGGCTCCGCCGCAAGCTGCGCGACGATGCGGACAGCCCCAGGTACATCTTCACCGAACCCCGCGTCGGCTACCGGATGCGGAAGGGGGAGGGGTCGCAGACTAAAGAAGGGTGAGGGATAACTTCCCTCACCCTTCGCTGGTCGGTCTCGTCCGACGGTATGGGAGGCAGGCTCGCCCTACAGGGCCAGGGCGAACCGAATCTGAAAGGTTCTTGTTTTCATCAAGTCTGGTGGAGATAGGGGGATTCGAACCATCAGTGCACGCAGAATCCACCATAAAACGCCCGGTTCATTATACGTGCTATAGCGTCGCAACCCAAGAATACTTGACGAGGTTTGACAAATTGCCTCGCACGTGTCGGCATGCGCCGGTATGAGGGGATGGGGTGGGATTGGCTCTTCTGCCTGTCGCGTGGTGAGGGTTCCCCCGCCCATACCCCGCCCCTCTGGGTTCCTGCCTGCGCAGGAACGACGAGAGTATGGTGGCGCAGGGTGAGCGGGTGCGGGCGCGGGAGACCCCCATTCTATCCTTCCCCCAAAATGAGGGAAGGGATCATGGCGCCGCCCCTCTGGGGTCCCGCCTGCGCGGGACCCTTCGACAGGCTCAGGGCAATCGGAGAGGGTGGCCGCCCGTTCATGCTTCGATTTCCCTCAGCACGAACGGGGGTGAAGGGTGCGTGCGGGGCGGCTAGATGATGCTGACGTACTCGCGGTGGAAGGAGCCCTTGCGCAGGTGGGAGATGTCGACGCCCTGCTGCTGCACAAGGCGGCGGTGGGCGTCGAGGGCGGCCTCGTCCTCCCACTCCTCGTGCAGGATGAACTGGTCGGGGTTTTCCACGTTGCGGTAGAAGGAAAAGTTGATGCAGCCGGGCTCTTCCCGGATGGCGGGGTTGCGGGCGGCGTAGCTTGCCGCCAGCTCGTCGCCGCGGCCCTCCACGGCTTCCATGAAGATGTTCATCCAGATGGCCACAATGCGCCTCCTGCGGTTTTGGATTGGCGCACAGGGTAGCACATTGGGTGGGAGGTGGTTAGGCTGAACCGGGGCCAACGACGTTCAACCGCGTGGCCAACGTCAGTGATGGGAGCGGCGAGTGGCGGACGACAACGCGCAAACAGGCCAGCGGCGCAGCGCCCTCGCCGACTGGCTCGCCGTCCACCGGACTGCGTTCCAGACCGTCATCTGGCTAGTCGTCGGGGCGTCCGTTGCGCTGGGCACGTTCATGTGGGCGACGGGGCGGCTCGACATCCAGAACGTTGGCTACCTGGGTGCGCTGGCGGTCAACCTGGTCGGATCGGCGTCCATCTTCATCCCGGTGCCGGGACTCGCGGTCGTGTGCGGGGGCGCCGTGGAGGAGGCGGGGCTGAACCCCGCGCTCCTAGGGCTGGCGGGTGGCGTTGGCTCCGCGATCGGCGAGGTGACGGGCTACCTGGCGGGCTACAGCGGCACCACGCTCATGCAGCGATCGAGGCACTACGCGCGATTCAGCGGGTGGGTCGAGCGGTACGGAGCGCTGCCATTGTTCGTGCTGGCGGCCCTGCCTAATCCGCTCTTCGACGTTGCGGCCATCGCCGCAGGGTCACTGGGTTACTCGTTCAGACGGTTCATGGCGGTGGTGCTGGCGGGCAAGGCGGTGAAGTACGTAGCCGTCGCCTACGCATGCCGGGCGGGCATCGACTGGCTCACCGGGCTGGGGTAGCGGCGGCCGGGATAAAGCGCCGCCCCACCGGAAGGCCGCCGGTGGGGCGGGCAAAGCCGCGTGCGGTTTGGGCCGTGGACTGCGTTTAGGCGTTGAAGTTCACAAGGATGCGGAAGTAATTGGTGTGGCAGACCATCTCGAAAGTTACCTTCCGGCCGTCGCGGTCCACATCCGCATCACGGCAGGTACCGGGCAAGTCGTCGTCTTCCACGTTGTCTTTGAAGTCGTCCTCCGTGTCTTCCGCATCATCTTCATCTTCATACAGCAAGACTTGAAGGAGCTTCATGTCATCCGAGCCGTCCTTTTCGATGGCCATTCCTCCGAGACAGTCACTGCCGCAGTAGGTCACCCGTGTAATGACTCCGTCAGGGAGGTCGGAGACAACCTCTTCCACCTCGCTGTACAGGGAAGATGATTCGCGGTTACGCTGGCGAAGGGCGTCTTCCATCGTGTCTTCGTATTCGGCGATCAACACCACTCCGCCGTCGAGGAAGGCGACCGCTTCCCACTGGCGGGAGTCGTCAATCCAGACTTCCGTGTCCCGGATCTCGTCCTCGTCATAGTCCAAATCGTCCAGTTCATCGCGGAGGTCGTCGAGGTCCTCGAGGCCGCCGAGCAGGAAGAGATCATCACCCTCGGTCTCTCCATACACGACGTAAGAGAGATCGTCCAAATCGATGCCGAACTCGTCCTCAAAGTCCGCGCTCTCCCACTCGTCCTCCGCATCCCTGCGCAGGCGCCGCAGGTCGTCGTCGTCGTAGAGGGCGCTGACGTCAAAAAAGACTGCGCCATCGGCGTCGTCAGGGAGCAGGCGAAGCATGTCGTTGAGGGCGTCGGAACCGCCGCCGCCACCACAGGCGGGCAGGAGGAGCAGGAGCGCGGCAAGCGGGGCGAGGGCCATTGGGAGCGTTTTGCCGCAGCGGGCAATCGAGGGCCGGGCCACGCTGTTTCGCATTGGTAACGCCTCCGCCGCAGGATGGCGCGTTTATACCATAGCGGGGGCGGTGGGTCAAAAGAACGGGGCGCGGGGAGGGCGGTCGGCCCGCCCCGCGCTGGTTGTCCATTAGTTGAATTGCAGAACGAAGGAGAAATTCTCTGTGTCGTCCGTATCGCAGACCATCTCGGTTTGCACTATGTCGTCGTCCAGGTCGGCCTTGGCGTCGTCGCAGCCCCTCGGCAGGTCGTCGTCCTTGATGTCGTCCTCGATATCGTCGAACGCGTCCTCCGCCTCCTCCTCGTCATCGTAAAGCGTGACGATGTGGATCTTCATCTCGTCGTCGCTCTCCTTCTCGATAGCAAACCCTATGAAACAGCCGGAGCCGCAATTCCTGATGCCCCACGCTACGCCGGAAGGCAGCCTTGAGGCGACGTCTTCCACCTCGTCCCCGTAGGAATCGTCCCCCTCCTTCCACCGTTCCAGCGCGTCCTCCATGTCGTCCTCGAAATCGGCGATGAGCACCGCGTTGTCCAGGAAGGCGAAGGCTTCCCAGCGTTCTTCGTCGTTGATCCAGACTTCCTCGCCCTCGATCTCATCGTCGTCATAGTCTCGGTCATCCAGCTCGTCCCGCAGGTCGTCCAAGTCCTCGATGCCGCCGAGGAGGAAGAGCCTGCCGCCGCCATCAGCGTAGCCGAAGGCCACGAGCGCCAGGTCGTCGATGTCCAGGTCGAAGTCGTCTTCCAGGCCGGAGATGCCTGACCAGCTGGACTCGATGGTGCGCTGCACGTCCCGCAGGTCGTCGTCGCCAAAGATCTCGGCGGTGTCCATATAGCCCATGCCCTGGGAGTCGTCAGGCAGCATCTTGAGCATGTCGTTGAAAGCGTCGGACCCGCCGCCGCTACCGCAGGCGGGCGCGAGGAGCAGGAGGAGCGTGAGGGTAACCGCAAAGGTCAGGATAGAGCGGCGCATTTTGCCCTGAAGAGCCCTATGAACACCGGCACGATTTCGCATCGACTCTCCCTCCACCACACCCAGTCAATTCGTCGAGTTCCGACGAATGTGCCGTTCATGCCAACGAAAATGGATAAAACGATTAGACGCTATGACTTATTGGGAATTCACCCCCATTGTAGTTGTACTGTCAAATGAAGCGGGAAAGACGCGGGTGCGCGGCAAACCGTCCGAGCGGTTCGACGGTTGACAACCGCATTTCGCGGTGCTGTCATGGTCGAAATCTCGACAAGCCTAGCAGACAGGGGAGGCGCGCATGCCGTGGATCAAGATCATCCGGCCTGAGGAGGCCGAGGGCGAGCTGAAGGAGGTCTACCGCAAGCTGGCCGCACAGCGGGCCGGCGAGGCCATCAACCAGGCGCGGGAGGCGACGTCCAACCCGCCAGCCACGCCGCCGATGCTGCACAGCCTGAACCCCAAGGCGATGTGGCACACGGCCGAGCTCATGTGGGAGATCATGCGCGGGGAGTCGCAGCTGTCGACGGCGCAGCGGGAGATGATCGCGACGGTGACGTCGGCGACGCTCAACTGCCGGTTCTGAACCGTCGCACACGCAGAGTTTCTGCGGCAAGAGGGCGGCGACGACCTGACCACCGAGCAGGTCAAGGACGACTGGCGCACGGCGGACCTGTCGGAGGCCGAGAGGGTCATGCTGGAGTGGGTGGAGAAGCTCACGCTTGCGCCGAGCATGATGACGGAGCAGGACTTCCAGGGTCTCAGGGACGCCGGCTGGTCGGACCGGGACATCCTGGACATCGCCCACGTGTGCGCGTACTTCAACTTCCGCGTCCGCATGGTGGACGGCCTGGGCCTGGAGCTGGGCGACTGGCAGCTGGAGCGGGCGAAGGCCGGCGCGGAACGGGCGTCGGCGCTGGCGGAGGAGCGGGGCGTCGCGATGCCGTCGGACCCGTGGGGCGTGCGGCAGGGCGTGGCGTAGGGGGTGCGACATCGCCCGGCCCTTCGACGGGCTCCGGGCGAGTGGGCCCCACACCGCCCAGCCCCTCTGGGTTCCTGCCTGCGCAGGAACGACGGGTGAAACGGTTGGGTTTCTGGACGCCGGCATGCGCCGGTATGGGGGGTGGGTGGCTCAGGGTGACCGGGCCCCACACCACCCAACCCCTCGTCGTTCCTGCCTACGCAGGAACGACGAGTGAAACGGTTGAGTTTCTGGATACCAGCATGCGCCGGTATGAGGGGCGGGTTGGCCAATTGACTGCGCGCCGCCCAAATGAAACAATTGCCTAGACCATGATAGACACAAGGGGAGGCAAGGCATGACTACGCAGGCAGACCTCAAGAAGGTCCGGGTCTCCATGATGAACGCGGTCCATGACCTTTCGCTGCTGGTGGCCCGCGACGAGGGGCTGTTCAGGGAGCAGGGGCTGGACGTTGAAGTCGTGACGACGCCGGGGACCGCGCAGGTGGGCGCCGACCGGCAGGCCATGCGCGACGTGATCTTCGACCGCACGATGGAATCGCTGTACAACTGCGGCGACGTCGACCAGTTCCGCATGTGCGAGTGGGGCATCATGAAGCGCACGGTGGAAGCCGAGGAAGCGGGGTACCGCGCGGCCAAGATCGTGGCGCTGGGGTCGGCGATGTCCAGCTTCGCCATCGTCACGCGCCCCAACAGCGACTACTACGAGCCGGAGCAGTTCAAGGACGTGCCCATCGCGGTCAGCCCGTACAACGGCTCACACTTCACCACGCTGAAGCTGCTGGAGGGCTTCGTGGCGAAGGAGCACATCAAGGTGACGAACGCCGGCACGATGGAAGAGCGATTGGGGGCCATCGGCCGGGGCGACGTGGCGGCAGGTTCGTTCATGGAGCCGTGGATCAGCGTGGCGCAGAAGCAGGGGTTCCGCATCATCATGGAGAGCCACTCGACCCGCAGCGAGGCCGCGGGTGACGAGCTGGACGGGCCGACGCTGGCCGCCATGTTCCGCGCGCAGACCGCTGCCGCCGAGATGATCAACGCCAACCCCCAGAAGTACGAGCACTACTTCCTGGCGGAGGCGAAGGGCCTGCTGGAACCCGGCGAACTCCAGGCGTGGCGGCTGCTCTACGGCCCGATCGTGCCCTACACCCGGGAGCGCTTCGAGTACACGTACAACTGGATGCTGGGCTACCCGGACCTGGTCACGCCCGGCGCGACGTACGAGAGCACCGTCGACAACCGCGCCTGGGAGTAATCCGCAACACAGTCAGTTGCGCATCGCCGGTCGTTCGAGGCCGGCGATGTGCTTCATGGGGAGAAAGCCGTCAATCTGAAGGACGGCGTCAAGAGGAGGGAATCATGGCCGACTTTGAGGCCGTCTTGAAGGTGTCAGACCTGCCGCCGGGCGAGGTGGCGAAGGTGGAAGTGGGACTCGTACCCGTGTTGGTGGGCAACATCGGCGGCAGCTACTTCGCGATCGGGAACACGTGCCCGCACGCTGAGCTGCCCATCGTGGAGGGCCGGGCCGACCTGGACGGCCAGGACGTGGAGTGTGAGTACCACGGCAGCGTCTTCAACATCACCTCCGGCGAGGTGGTGAACGGCCCCGCGGTCCTGAAGCCACAGCTCTTTTCCGTCAAGATCGAGGGGGACGACATCCTCGTCGGCCCGGCGTAGGGCGCGGTGAGCGAGGACGGACCCTTCGACAAGCTCAGGGCGAACGGTGGCGGAGAAGGCGTCGAGCGGCTTCATGCGCTGGTCCGCGGACGGGTGCAGGGCGTCTACTTCCGGGCATTTGTCCAGCGGCACGCGCAAGCGTTCGGGCTCTCCGGCTGGGCGCGAAACATGCCGGACGGCGCGACCGTCGAGGTGGTGGCGGAGGGCCAACGGGCGTCGCTGGAGGGCTTGCTCGCGCGGCTTCGTCAGGGGCCGCCCGGCTCCCGCGTTGACGCGGTGGAAGCGAGTTGGTCATCGGCCGAGGGGCTGGACGGGCCGTTTCAGGTACGTTAGCCACTTTCCAGTAACGGGAGGCAACATGAAGTCACCGATTGAGCTCAAGATGGTGGTGTCGGAGTCGTACGCAGACAGGCTGCGGGAAGCGGTCGCGGACGACGCGGACTGCTGTGGCGGGGATGCCGAAGCGCTTGCCGCGTACCCCTCGGAGGTGCTGGAGAAGCTCCCCGGCAGCGTGGTCACGTTCGGGTGCGGGAACCCCGTCGCGCTGGCGGGGATGAAGCATGGCGAGACGGTGCTCGACCTGGGCAGCGGCGCGGGACTCGACTGCTTCCTGGCCGCGGAGCAGGTGGGCGAGACGGGGGCGGTCATCGGGGTGGACTTCACGCAGGACATGATCGACAAGGC
>DAOUJQ010000013.1:0-167629 GCA_034422455.1 Dehalococcoidia bacterium | reverse complement strand
TACCTCACGCCTGAGGAGCGGCGGCGGCTGAGGAAGGCGCAGGGAGCAGAGGGCCTGAAGCATGAGATTGACTTCTTGCGGGTCAAGATGGGCACGATGGCGTCGAACCCGAATGTCACGCTCGGTGAATTTGCGGCGGCGGCATCGGCCGTCGCCCGATTGATGTCGGTGGACCATCGCATCTCCATGGCGAGAGGCGAGGATGAGAAGCTGGAAGAGAGCATCGAAAATGTGCTCAACACCATAGGCCGGACCATGGGGATGGGCGAGTACAGGGACGCTGCGCGGGACGGGGAGGGGTAGGGGTAGGGGGGCACCCCCGTCCCAGCCTTCCTCCATCAAGGGGGAAGGGGACAACCTGCCTGGCCCTGCCTCTCCGGGTTTCTGCCTGCGCAGGGGCAGGCTCTGCTCCGCAGGACCCTTCGACAAGCTCAGGGCGAACGGATGCGGGCGACCACAAGGGTCGCCCCTACGCCCCCATCCCCGTATCGAGTACGGGGCAGGCTTTCGCCGGTGCGACGAGTGGGCCCCTACTGGAACCCCGCGAAGTCGTTGGGCAGGGCGACCTCGATGAGGTTGAAGCCGCCCTGCGTGATGGATGCGTCGACGGCCTTCTCCAGTTCGGCCAAGTTCTCCACCCTCGAGGCCGCAAGGCCGTAGGACTCGGTCAGGCGCACGAAGTCCGGGTTCACCAGGTCCGAGGCCATGTACCGGGCATCGTAGAGGAGCCCCTGCTGGCCCTTCAGCACACCCCACGAGCTGTTGTTCCACACGATCGCGGTCAGCGGGATGTTGTACTGGGCCGCGGTGCCGAGCTCCTGGAGGTTGAGCTGGAAGCCGCCGTCGCCGCTGAAGAGCACGACGGGCACGTCGGGCCGGCCCACGGACGCGCCGAGCGCCGCCGGAAAGCCGAAGCCGATGTCCGCCCAGCCGTGCGGGCCGATGTACGTGCGCGGCTCGTAGGCGGGGAAACCCTGCACTGCCGAGTAGGCCGGCAGAGTGGCGTCGCAGACGACGATGGCCTCGCGGGGGATGACGCGCCGGAGGGCGTCGAGGGTGCGCTGCTCGTTCGGCTGCTTGGCGCCAAAGGCCTCGCGCAGCTGCTGCCGGAGCGCCGCGGCCTCCTGCGCGCCGTCGCCGCCTCCCGCGTCCGGCAGCGCAGCGGCGAGCTGTTCCAACACCACTGCGGCGTCGCCCTGAACTCCAACCGTGACGGGGTAGTTCTTGCCCAGCTCCGCGCCGTCGATGTCTATCTGCACTATGTTGTCGGGCAGCTTGATGCCCACCATCTTCGTCATGTGGTAGGGCATCCTGCTGCCGACGATGAGCACGGCGTCGGCGGTTGGCAAATAGCCCTGGATGGGGTTCGGGCCGTAGGGCCCGCGGCCGCCCCAGGTGACGCCGGCGTACTGCGGATGGTCGGCGGGGAAGGCGCCCTTGCCGCCGTAGGTCGTGACGACGACGGCGCCGAGCCGCTCGGCCACCGCCCGCAGCTGCGCAGCCGCGCCCGCCGAGACCACGCCGCCGCCGACCCAGATGACGACGCGCTCGCTGCGGGCGAGCAGCTCCGCCGCCCTCTCGACGGCCTCGGGGTCGCCCGCGGCCCTGGCCTGCTGCCGCCGCCCCAGCACCTCCACGTCCGCCCTGGAGTGCAGGATGTCGGTGGGCACCTCGATCTCGATGGGGCCGGGGCGCTCCGCCTGGAAGCGGTTGAAGGCGTCCAACGTGACCTGTGAAATCTCCTGGTGGGTGCGGGGCATGGCGGTCCACCGCGTGACCGACTCGAACATCTGCTGCTGCTTGTAGGGCTCGTGGAGGAAGCCGAGGCCCTTGTCCACCAGCTCCAGGTCGACGTTGCTGGTGACCTGCAGCACCGGCGACGATGCGGACCAGGCCTCGCCCAACGCGCCGAGCGTATTCGCGGCGCCGGGGCCGGTGCTCGTGAAGCAGACGCCGGGCTTGCCGGTGGCGCGGGCGTAGCCGTCGGCCTCGTAGGCCGCAGCCTGCTCGTGGCGGGCGCTGATGAAGCGGAAGCGGTCCTGCACGTCGAACAGGGCGTCGTAGACGGACATCATATGGACGGAAATGATGCCGAACGCGGTGTCCACGCCCTGCGCCATCAGGGACTCGATTACCGCCTGGCCTCCGGTCATTCGGGCCACGGGTCACCTCCAGTTCTTGTGGCGGGCCGCGCCCGTCCGTTCGTGAAACCCTTCGACAAGCTCAGGGCGAACGGGCCGGGGCCTCCTTTGACTTATAGGCGCAGTTCCTCCGGCAGCAGCTCCTCCGGGCGCTCCAGAAGGCGCTTCAGCTCGCCCAGGAAGCGGGCCGCCGTGACGCCGTCCTCCACCCGGTGGTCGACGGACAGGTTCAGGTTCATCATCTGGCCGACGACAATCTCGTCGCCGCGCACGACGGGCTCCTTGCGGATGGCGCCGACGGCGAGGATGGCCGCGTTGGGCGGGTGGACGACGGCCCCGAAGGTGTGGACGCCCAGGCTGCCGAGGTTGCTGATGCAGAAGGTCGCGCTGGTCAACTCCTCCGGCCGGAGGGCGTTGTCCTTGGCGCGGCGGACCAGGTCGCGGCCCTCCGTGGAGAGCTCCAGGATCGTCTTGTCCTGGCACTCCAGCAGGGCCGGGACGATAATCCCCTCCTGGTCCATGTCGATCACCACGCCGACGTTGACAGAGGGGTGGAACAGCAGGGCGTCGCCAGCAAAGCTGGAGTTCAGCGTCGGGTGCTTCTGCAGGCACATGGTGCACGCCCTCACCACCATGTCGTGCACACTGAGACGCACGTTCCGCGATTGCAGCTTCGGGTTGACCTCGGCCCGCAGCGCCAGCGCCGGGTCTGCGGAGACCTCGACGGACATGTAGAAGTGGGGGATCTCGCTCTTGCTGCGGGACGTGAGGCGGGCGATGGCCATGCGCATCCGGCTCAGCGGGACCGTGTCGGCGTCCACCGTCTGCGTCCGTTCGTCAGACCCTTCGACGGGCTCGGGGCGAACGGACGCAGCCTGCTCCGCGTATGCGGTGACGTCCGCCTCCGTGATGCGGCCGTTCGGCCCGCTGCCTGTGACGAGGGCGAGGTCGACGCCGCGCTCCGCCGCCAGCTTGCGCGCAATCGGCGACGCGCGGACTGCACCTGCAGCGGCGGCAGGCGTAGGCGTGCTGGATGTCGATGGCTGTACCGGCAAAGCGGCCGGGGCCCCGGGAGTGCTCGAAGGCGCAGGCGCCGTCGCGGAGAGCAGCTCCGGTGGCACCGCCTCGCCGGGCTGGCCGATAACCGCGAGGACCTGCCCGACGGGCACGGTGTCGCCCTCGGCGGCAAGCTGCTTGAGCAGCGTGCCGGTGCTCCCGGAGGGCATGGGGACGATGGCCTTGTCCGTCTCGATCTCCGCCAGATCCTCGCCCAGGTTGACGTGGTCGCCTTCGGCCTTCAGCCACTTGACGACTATCGCTTCCTGCGTGTCGTAGCCCATGCGGGGCATGAGAATGGGGGTCGCCACATTGCCCTCCCGGCGAGCGTGCGAGCGGTTTCGAGGCGGAAAGATTCTAACACAGGGGGATGCGGGGCCGTCCGTTCATCCTTCGATTTCCCCCTTCGACGGGGCTCAGGGCGAACGGGACGGGCGGCATCTCGTCATGCCAGCGGAGAGCGGGGGGAGAGGGGGCCCTTCGACAGGCTCAGGGCGAACGGCGTTGGCTGCCCTTCCCCTGGATCCCGGCCTTCGCCGGGAAGACGAAGGTGGGGCGGCGGGAAGACGAAGGTCCGGCTACCCGTGGAGCGCCTCGCCGATGGAGGCGAGAGCGGCCTCCTTCACGACCTCCGAGAGGCTGGGGTGCGCGTGCACCATCGTCCCCAGCTCCCGCGCCGTGCCCTCAAGCTGCCGGGTCATGGAGAGCTCGCCGAGGAGCTCCGTAACCTCCGGCCCGACCAGGTGCGCGCCGAGGATGCGCTCGGAGCCCTCCTCAACCACCACTTTGGCGAAGCCCTCGTAGTCTGCCGCGCCCAGCGCCTTGCCGTTGGGCCGGAAGGGGAACTTGCCCACCCGGACGGGGATGCCGGATTCGCGCGCGGCCTCCTCGGTCAGGCCGAAGCTGGCCACCTGCGGCTGGCAGTACACCGCGCGCGGCATGAGCCCATGGTCCAGCGGCGGAGGATCCAGGCCCGCCAGCCGCTCGACGACGTAGACGGCCTGCGCCGACGCCACGTGCGCCAGCGGCATGACGCCGTTGACGTCGCCGACCGCGTAGACGCCCTCGGCCGACGTGCGCATGTGCTCGTCGACGGTGATGAAGCCGCGCTCGGCCGCGACGCCGGCGTTCTCCAGTCCCAGGCCCTCCACGTTGCCCTGCACGCCCACGGCCACGACGACGCGGTCCGTGAGCACCTCCTCCTCGTCTTCACCCTCGACGGTGAACACCGTCAAAACTGCCTTGTCGCCCTCGCGCCGGTACCCCACAAGGTGCGTCCCAGGCCTGCAACGGATGCCCTGCTTCTGGAAGACGCGCTCGACCTCCGCGCTGACCTCGGCGTCCTCCAACGGCAGCAGCCGGGGCAACGCCTCGACGATGGTGGTGTCGACGCCGTAGGAGTTGTAGACGAAGGCCAGCTCGCAGCCGATGGCGCCGCCGCCGACAAAGACGGCGGACGCGGGCATGTCCCTGGCTTCAAGGGCCTCGCGGCTGGTCATGACCAGATCGCCGTCCACTTCAAGGCCGGGCAGCGACCGCGGCCGCGCCCCGGTGGCGATGATGACGTTGCCGGCTTGCAGGGGATCGTCCGCGCCGTCCACGGCGACGGTGTGGGCGTCGACCAGCGTGGCCGTGCCGGTGACCACGTCGACGCCGTTCTTGCGGAAGAGGTAGGAGACCCCGCGTGTCATGCGGTTGACGACCTGCCGGCTCCGGTCGATGGCGGCGCCGAAGTCGGCGCTCATCCCGTCGACCGTTACGCCCCAGAAGCGGGCGTTGTTGAAGAGGTTGACCACCTCTGCGTTCCTGATGAGGGCCTTGCTGGGGATGCAGCCCCAGTTGAGGCAGGTCCCGCCGACGTCGCCGCGCTCCACCACGGCGGCCTTCATGCCGAGCTGCGCGGCCCGCAGCGCGGCGACGTACCCGCCGGGGCCCGCGCCGATGATGACGACGTCGTATGTGGCCATGCATCCCCCTGCAGACAGGATAGCATGCGGAACGCCTTGCTCAGCTACGACGTGGACTGCTCTCCGGTCGACAGGACCGCCGTTGAGGCGGCGGCGAACACTCTATGCCGAGCCCTCCGCCGCTTCCTCGGTGCGAGCCCGCGGGCGGGCGAACCGGGCGAGCCGCAGGCCGACCTCGTAGAGGACCAGGAAGGGCAGCGCGACGAGGGTCTGGTTGAGGGGATCGAAGGTGGGCGTGATCATCGCGCCGAGCAGGAAGGCCATGACGATGATCAGCCGCCTCGCCCTCGCCATGGCGTCCGGGCTCATGACGCCCGTCTTGGCGAGAGTGAACATGATCAACGGCGTCTCGAAGATGACGCCCATCCAGAAGACCAGCGTGACCAGGATGTTCACGTAGTTGCTGATGCGGATCATCGGCACGGCGACGTCGTTGGCGTAGGTGAGCAGGAACTTGAGCATGGGCGGGATGATCACGAAGTAGGCGAAGGCCACACCAAGCCCGAAGCAGACCAGCGCGGCGGGCGTCAGCGACATCAGGTACGTCTTCTCCCGGCGCGTCAGCCCCGGCGATACGAAGGCCACGACCTGGTACGTGAGGATGGGCAAGGCGATGACGAGGCCGCCCAGCAGCGCGACCTTGACGGTCACGCCCAGCAGCTCGGTGAGCTCCGTGTAGATGGGACCGCCGGAGCTGGACAGGTAGCCCTCGCCGGGGCGGAGCAGGACCTCCACGAGCGGGCGGAAGAAGACGACGCTGACCGCTGCGCCAATGACAACGGCGATGACCACCACCAGCAACCGCCAGCGCAGTTCCTCCAGGTGTTTGCGGAGCGGGCGCGCGTCGTCCGGCACGGCTACTCCTTCGCGTCGGTGTCGTCAGTGTCGCGGGGGGATGAGCGGGACCGCCGCGGGCGCGCGACGCCGGGGCCCTCGTCGGGGGGCTCTGGCTCCTCCAGCAGGTCGTCAAGGGTGCGGGGGATGCCGGAGAAGGTCTGCTTCAGGTCGTTGACCGTCTTGCCGATGGAGCGCGCCGACTCGACCATGCGCTCGGGGCCGAGCACCAGGAAGGCGACGAGGAGCACGACGAACAGCTCCAGGGGCCCGACACCCATCACGTTCATGGCAGCGGCCAACCCTTCTCGGGGATGGAGGCGCAGCCCGCGCACTCGCCGAGGGGTCCCCACTCAGCGCCTTCCGGGGTATCGACGCCGTGCTGGGCGAGGAGTGTCCGTACGCGGCAAAGCGGCAGGCCGATGACGTTGGTCCAGCACCCGTCGATGGCGGCCGCGGGGTGGAAGGCCGCGTCCTGCGCCGCGTAGGCGCCCGCCTTGTCCATGGGGTTGCCGGAGGCGATGTAGGAGGCCATCTCGGCGTCCGTGAAGTCGCGCATGGTGACCCGCGTGGCGTCGTAGGCGGCGGCCGCCTCGCCCGTGGCGGCGTCCACGAGCGCGACGCCGGTGACGACGGTGTGCGTTCGCCCTCGCAGCGCACGGAGCGTCGCCTCGGCCTCCGCGGCGTCGCTGGGCTTGCCGTAGATGACCCCGTCCAGTGCGCCGACGGTGTCGGCGCCGAGCACGAGGCCGGACGACCGCCCGGCGGCGACGGCCCGCGCCTTGCGGAGCGCCAGCGACTGCGCGATCCCCTCCGGCGTGTCTTCGCTCTCCGCCGGCGTCTCGTCCACGCCGGAGACCGCAACGTCGTAGTCGAGCCCGAGGAGCTGCAGCAGCTCGCGTCGGCGGGGCGACGCCGACGCCAGGGTAAGCGACGGGGTATTCTCGTTGGCGGCTCGTGACAGCACCGCTATGGCCTCGATGTGGTGGGTATGCGGGAAGAGGTCGACGGGCTGGACGAGGTCGACGTAGTAGCCGCCTTCCACCAGAACCGCAAGGTCGCGCGCAAGGGCTTCCGGCTCGCAGGAGACGTACGCGATCCGGCGGGGGCCAAAGCGCACGACGGCGTCCAGGGCCCGGCGGTCGCAGCCGGCGCGGGGCGGGTCCAGGATGAGGGCGTCGGGCGTCTCATCGAGCGCCGGCAGCACGTCTTCCGTCTTGCCGAGGCGGAACTCGACGGTGGGCGAGTCCTCGGCGTTGACGCGGGCGTCCTTGACCGCCGCGGACGACTCCTCGATGGCGATGACCCGGCGGCAGCGATCGGCCAGCAGGCGGGCGAACACCCCCACGCCGGCGTAGGCGTCCACGAGCAGGTCGGTGGGCCGGAGATGCAGTTGGTCGCCGACCAGCTCCACCATGGCCTCCGCCGTCGGCGTGTTGACCTGGAAGAATGAAGGCGATGCTACGCGGAACTCCCGGCCCAGCATCGCCTCCGTGTAGTGCTTCTGCCCGCTCTCCAGCTCAATGCCGTGCCCAACGAGCCGCGGCTGCACGAGGTAGTCGCCGGTGTTGACGCCGTAGCGGACGGAGAGCTGCGTGGTCTCGGCGCAGCGCTCCTGCAGTTGGCTCAGGGCGTCGTTGATCCACGGGTGCATCAGGTCGCAGCGGTCCACACGCAGGAAGCGCCGGGTCGTGTGGTTGACGTAGCCCAGCGTGCCGCCGGGCCCGATGGTGAAGCGCGCGTGGTTCCGGTAGCCGGACGTCGAGCGGCTGGGCATGGTGGGCTGGACAACGACGCCGGCGAGCCCCGGCTCGGCCCGCAGAGTCGCCTCGACGCGCTCCCGCTTGATTTCGAGCTGGCGCTCGTACGAGACGTGCCGCCACTGGCAGCCGGTGCAGGGCCAGAAATACTCGCAGTCGGACGCCACCCGGTGCGGCGATGGCTCCAGCACCTCGACCACGCGGGCGGCGACGGCGTCGCGGCGGCGCCGGACCACCTCGGCCACGACGCGCTCGCCGGGGATGCCGCCGAAGACGGTGACGGGCCCGCCGTCGAGCGTGGCCGTGCACTCGCCCGTCGGGGTAAGCTCCAGCAGGGTGAGCTCGATGCGGTCGCCGGGCGCGAGCGCCCCCGTCGCGGCGTGTTGCGTTGCCTCCGCCATAGCAGGACTAACTATAGGGGACGCCCCTACGGCTGCCAAGGCGCGTTCCTTGACCCCCCTGCGAAATCCACCTATACTCAAGCTTCCAAGCAACAGAAGTGAGGCAAGAATTGTCTGAAGTCCACCAGTTGGAAGGCGAGAGCTTCGAGAGCATGCTCCGCCGCTTCAACAAGCGCGTACAGCAGGACGGCATCCTGTCCGAGGCGCGACGCCGGGCGCACTTCGAGCCGCCCAGCGTGACGCGCAAGAAGAAGGAAGCCGCCAAGCGCCGCAAGAGCCGCAAGAACTCGTAGCCTTGCCATGACGCTCCAGGACCGGCTGGCTGACGACCTCAAAGAGGCCATGCGTTCCGGCGACACGCTGCGCCGGGACGTCGTACGTATGGCCCGCAACGCCATCGCCTACGCCGAGAAGGCCAAGGGCGGGCCCCTGGACGACGGCGAGACCCTCGCCGCGCTCCAGCAGCAGGCGAGGCAGCGCCGCGACAGCATCGAGGCCTACCGAACGGCAGGACGCAGCGACCGGGAAGAGCAGGAGTCGGCGGAGCTGGCGGTGCTGGAGCAGTACCTGCCGCAGCTCATGGGCCGCGACGAGGTTGAAGCGGCGGCACGGGCTATCATCGCCGAACTGGGCGCGGCGGGCCCTGGCGACAAGGGCAAGGTCATGGGTAAGCTGATGGGGCAGCTCAAGGGCAAGGCCGACGGCGGCCTCGTGAACGCGACGGTGTCGGAGTTGCTTCAAGCCTAGCAGCGGAGGGGCCTTGGAGGAGGACATCACCCCAGCCGGAAACGCGGTTGGGGTGTTTTGTTTACGGGATAATCCAACAGTTCTGGAGGCCCTTCGACAAGCTCAGGGCGACCCTACGACGGAGCTCAGGGCGAGCGGATGCGGGAGAGACGCCCCGCCCCTGGATCCCGGCTTTCGCCGGGAAGAAGAGGCGGCGTAAGCAGGACGGAGCGCGCATGAGATTCGGCGTGGTGGTCTTCCCCGGCACGTGGAGCGACCGCGACTTCGGCGTCGCGTTGGGCGAGTCGCTGGAGCAGGACGTACGCTACGTGTGGCACAAGGAGCGCGACCTGAGCGGCTTTGACTGCGTCGTGCTGCCCGGCGGCTTCGCCTACGGCGACTACCTCCGCACCGGCGCAATCGCCAGCCTCTCGCCCGTCATGGAGTCGGTGGCGACCTACGCCGAGCGGGGCGGGCTGGTGCTGGGGAGCTGCAACGGCTTCCAGATCCTCTGCGAGGCGGGGCTGCTGCCCGGCGCGCTGCTGCGCAACGACCACCTGGAGTTCCGGTGCGAGTGGACGCACCTGCGCGTCGAGAACGCGGACACGCCGTTCACCAGCGCCTGCCACGTTGGCGACGCCCTCGGCATGCCGGTCTCGCACGGCGAGGGCCGCTACTATGCGTCGCCCCGCGAGCTGAGGGACCTGGAGATCAACAGCCAGGTGGTCTTCCGGTACGCCAACGCCGAGGGAGTGCCGACGGCGGAGGCCAACCCCAACGGCTCCTTCAACAACATTGCGGGGATCGTCAACAGGCGGGGCAACGTGCTGGGGATGATGCCGCACCCTGAGCGGGCGTCGTCCGCGCTGCTGGGCGGGACGGACGGCCTGCGCATCTTCCACTCCATCCTGGGTGAGCGGTCCACCGTATGACCGGCATCCTCTTTGCCCTGGGGGCCTCCACGGTGTGGGGCATGGGCAACGTTTGGATCCGCCTGGCGCTCCGGGACATGCGGCCGACCACCAGCGCCGTCTTTTCCCTCTTCAGCGGCCTCCTCCTGCTCATACCGCTGTCCTTTGTACTGCATTGGGAAGCCCTGACCACCATGACGCTGGGCGCCCTGGTCACCATATTCTTCTACGGCATGTCCAACTTTCTCCTCGGCAGGTTCCTGAACTACTCAAGCATCAGCCGCATCGGGCTCAGCCGGTCGGTCCCCGTCGTCTCGGCCTCGCCGGTCCCCGCACTTGTGCTGGCGATCCTGTTCCTGAACGAGCAGATCAACGTGTGGCTCATTCTGGGAGGGCTGACCGTCATGGCCGGCGTGCTCCTGATCGTGACGGACCGGCGATGAGGCCTCCACAGCCGGCGGCGGAAGCGCCACGCCCGGCGCTGACCCGGACGCAGGTGGTTGGCTATGCGCTGGCGGGCGCGGCGTGCCTCGCCTATGGGGCCAGCTTGATCCTGGCGAAGCAGGTGGTGGAGGACACCCCTCCGCTTCTGGCCGCGGCGCTGGGGATGACCTTCGGCATGCTGGTGCTGACGGTTGTCTCCGCGCCCGACGTACGCCGCGACAGAGGCACACGACGGCGCGCCTGGGTGTGGGCGGCACTGGGGGGCCTGGGCGCGGGCGGCGGCATCATGCTCATGTTCCTGGCCGTATCGAACGCTCCCGTCGTGGTGGTCGCACCCATCCTTGCGATGAACCCGCTGACGGCCATCCTCTTCTCGCAGGTCTTCATCCGGGGCATGGAGCGCATCACGTGGCGGGTGGTGAATGGGGCAGCGCTGGTCGTGGCCGGCGTCGTCATCATCAGCCTGGGGCAGAACGCATAGCCGCCGCTCACCCTCGCACCCTTTCCGTCATGCCGGCGATAGCCAGCAAGTACAACGGTTAACTCGTTTCGTCGTTTGTTGTAGCTGAGGGAGGTCCCGTCTGGTCTTCGTTTTGTATCCGGAAAGGCATGTCTCAGCTACAAAACCAAAATTTGCAAATTTGCAGAAACGAGTTCCAAGGCTGAGGGAGGTCTCGTTTGGTCTTCGTTTTGTATCCGGAATGGCACGTCTCAGCTACAGAACGAATTCTGCAATAGAGGAAACGAGTCCCAATTTTCTCCGGCCTGACAACGCGCGACTGGGCCGGAGGCCGCGTCGCCGGTGTTTTCATCGGCGGCCTCGAAGCTCTGTTGAGGGCATTGCTGTGGCTTTGCATGGGGGGAGCGTAGCGGGCGGCGCTGCGCCGGCGCAATGGAGCCGTGTCAGGGTGGGGACGGTCGCGGCGTGTATCCCCAGCCTCCGGTGTCGCGGGGAAAGGGGTACGCAAAGGGCTAGCGTCGCGAGAACGTGAGAGGCGCCCGTGCGCTATAATGACCCTGTAACCACCAGATGCCGAGCGGCATTTCATGCGCCCAAGGAGCAGACCATGTCCATGAACCCGCGCTGGACCTACCGGCGAGACGGCGGATTGCGAGTCCGCATGTACTTCACCATGTTCATGCTGGCCGCGCTGTACCTCTTCTTCATCACCGTCATGTTCGGCCTCGGCGTCCCCATCGAGTTCGTCATCGTCATTGCGGCGGTCATGCTGGGCATCCAGTGGTTCGCGTCGGACAAGCTGGTGCTGCGGTCGATGAACGCGCAGCTGGTCACGCCGGAGGAGCAGCCCAAGCTGCACGCCATGGTCGACCGGCTGGTGGAGCGCGCTGACATGCCCAAGCCCAAGGTGGCCGTCTCGAACACCCACGTGCCGAACGCCTTTGCGACGGGGCGCAACCGCGAGAACTCGCTGGTCTGCGTCACCACCGGGATCATGCAGCGGCTGGACGACGACGAGCTGGAGGGCGTGCTGGCCCACGAGCTGACGCACATCCTGAACGCCGACGTGCGCGTGATGATGCTGGCGAGCTTCTTTGCGACGGTGGCGGCCATGCTGATGAACATGCTCATGTGGATGAGCCTGTTTGGCGGGATGGGCCGGCACCGCGCGGGCGGCGGCAATTTTGCCGCGGCGCTGATGCTGGCCTACCTGGTCTCCATCCTCGTGTACTTTGTCGCGACGCTCCTCATCCTGGCGCTGTCGCGCTACCGCGAATACGCCGCGGACCACGGAGCCGCGTACCTGACGGGCCGGCCGTCCAAGCTCGCCTCCGCGCTGCAGAAGATCTCCGGCGTCATCGCCCGGATCCCCACGGACGACCTGCGTAAGGTGGAGACGGCCAACGCCTTCTTCATCGTATCCGCGCTCAAGGGCGAGTCGCTGGCGGGCCTGTTCGCGTCGCACCCGCCGATGGACAAGCGCGTCGAGCGGCTCAACCAGCTGGCCCTCGAGCTCGAGGGGCGGCGGTAATGCCCCTCTTCGGCGGCGGCAAGGGCAAGTCGGCGGACGACGCCATCCTCGCCATCGCCGTCGCCGAGCCGACGCTGTCCGGGTCGTTGCAGATGTTCAGCACGGGCAAGGCCGGCCTGACATACAAGCCGGGGGACGGCGCCGCGTTCGACGATCTCGAGCAGGAGCTGCGCGGGCTGCTGCACTCCGGCGAGCAGAACACGGGCACGCGATTTGCCGTGGAGACGGACGAGTACGGCTACCGGTGGGTGCTGCTGGCGGACGAGCAGTTCGAGGACCTGGCGATGGGGCTGTACGTCGTCAGCCAGAGCTTCGCCGAGCGCGGCGGCCGCGACCTGCTGCTGGCGGCGGTCTTCCCCTTCACCTTCGAGGGCCACGAGGTGCACTGGATCTTCACGCACAAGCGCGGAACTTTCTACCCCTTCGCGCCCGTCCCGGAGACGCAGCGTCGGGACAACGAGCTGGAGATGGAGCTGGCGCGCAAGGTGGCCGAGCACCTGCCGGTGGAGAAGCGGCTGGAGCAGTGGTTCGCCCTCTGGGGCGCGCCCTTCGACGCGGTGTAGCGACGCGGATTTCGTTGCGCGGCCAGCTTGGCGCGGCATATACTCAAAGGCAACGTATGGACAACGCAGCAGAGCCCGCATACCAGCTTGACCAGCCCCTGGAGGACAGCCGGTCCTTCCTTCGGCGTCACGGCCGGCTGATCATCGGCGGCGCGCTCTTTTTTGGCGCGCTGCTCTACTTCGCTTACCTGGCCTTCCAGAGCTCCACGGTCTACTACCTCACCGTCGACGAGCTGCGGGAGCAGGGCACCGCGGCGTACGGCGTGCAGAACCGCGTGTCCGGCAAGCTGGTGCAGGACAGCTTTGCGCGGGAACCGCAGGGAACGCTCGCGAGCTTTCACCTCGCGGACGAGGGCGGCCTGCACACACTGGCGACGCAGTACGACGGCGTCGTGCCCGACCTCTTCTTCAACGTGCACTCGGAGATCATCGCAGAGGGGCAGTACGGGCCGGACGGAGTGTTCCACGCCGACCAGGTCATCGTGAAATGCCCGTCCAAGTACGCGTCTCAGGCCGATACGGCGGACGAGTATTACTCGCAGCAGGCCGAGAGCAGCTAGGCCGGCAAACAGCCCGGCAACGTCACGCTCCGCTGCCGAGCGGCGCCGGCCCAACCCGCGCCACGCTGCCCCACGACACAGGGCATTTGCGGCTGAACGACGCCGCCGATGAATCGTAACATTCCTGTAACATACCCTATTTGACAGATTTCGTAACGCTTCCTACGATAGATGTACCACTTTACGTTAGGGGTATATCCGCATGGATGAACTGGACCGCAAGATCATCCAGATTCTCCAGGACAACGGCCGGGCCAGCAACGCGCGCATCGCACGGGACGTTGGGGTGAGCGAGGGCACCGTCCGCAGGCGCCTGCAATCGCTGCTGCAGGACGGCATCATCAAGGTGGTCGCCCTGCCGGACCCGGAAGTGCTGGGGTACAACACCGAGGCGCTCGTCGGCATCCAGGTGGATCCGGACAAGATCGACGAGGTGGCCAAGCAGCTATCGGCGCTCAAAGAGAGCTCGTGGGTGTCCGTCACCACCGGCTCCTTCGACATCTTCTCCTGGGTCACGCTGCCCTCGTCCGAGGACCTGGGGAACTTCCTCAAGTCGGAGGTGGGCACCATCTCGGGCGTCCGGCGAACGGAGACCTTCGTCAGCCTGACCGTGAGGAAGCGCAACTACGGCATCAGCATCTAGGGCAGCTACTGCCATAGGCAAGGCTGGTGTGGTACAATCCCGCTGTTTGGCGGCCAAGCCAGGGCAACCAGACACTTTCCACAATGAGGAGGCCTTCCCGGTATGACTCACGTTATCGTTACGCCGTGCATCGGGCTGAAGGAAGGAAGCTGCATCGACGTCTGCCCCGTGGACTGCATCTACACCACGGACGACGACAACCAGATGTTCATTGCGCCGGACGAGTGCATCGACTGCGGCGCGTGCGTCCCGGCCTGCCCGGTGAACGCCATCTTCCTGGAGGACCGCATTCCCGCCGACCAGCAGGAGTTCCTGGAGATCAACGCGCGGTACTTCGACGGCAAGGACATGGCCTACCTCAAGCAGACGACCAAGACGGCGAAGAGGAACATCGGCGGCTAGTTCCGGCAGGCCACGGCTGTGCTATACTAGCTATGCGCCAGGACAGCTGAGAATAGCTGCTTGGCGAACAACGCGAGAGTACCGAAAGGGGGATGCCCAACCCATGACCTACATTATTGTCTCACCCTGTGTGGGCGTGAAGGACGGCGCATGCATCGACGTGTGTCCGGTGGACTGCATCTACACGACCGCCGACGACAACCAGATGTTCATCGCGCCGGACGAGTGCATCGACTGCGCGGCGTGCGAGCCGGTCTGCCCGGTCAACGCCATCTTCGCCGAGGACCAGGTGCCGGCGGACGAGGAGTCCTTCATCCAGCTGAACTACGACTACTTCGAGGGCAAGGACATGGACGCCCTCCGGGAGGCCACGGCGACCGCGCCGCGGAACATCGGCGAGGGGTAAGGCCGCCCCCAGTCACATCGAGCGTGAGGAGCCCCGCCTGCTGAAGGCGGGGCTTCTTGTTTTGCCTGCGAGTCCATTCGTAAGGCGCCCTTCGACGGGCTCAGGGCGAACGGACGTGTGTTTGTATTCGGACGGAACTCAGCACGAACAGCCCCCGCCGCACCCCGCCCCTCTGGGTTCCCCTGCCTTCGCAGGGGCAGGCTCTGCCTACGCAGGAACGACGGCTCGGGGCTGGCGAGCGGAGGCTTGCGTTAGCCCTCCCGCAGCAGCCTGCGCAGGACGGTGTGCAGGACGCCGCCCTGCTTGTAGTAGTCGGTCTCCACGTTGTTGTCGATGCGGAGGGTGGCGTCGAAGGCCAGCCGGGCGCCGTCCTCCTTGACGGCGTGCACCTGCACCGTCTGGCCGGGCGTGATCCCCTCGGAGATGCCGACGACCTCGAAGGTCTCGCGGCCGGTCAGGCCGAGGGTGTCGGCGTTCTCGCCGGGCTTGAACTGCAGGGGCATGACGCCCATGCCGACGAGGTTGTTGCGGTGGATGCGCTCGTAGCTCTCCGCCACGACGGCCTGCACGCCGAGGAGGTTGGGGCCCTTGGCCGCCCAGTCGCGGGAGCTGCCGGAGCCGTACTCCTTGCCGGCGATGATGACGGTCGGGATGCCCGCCTCGATGTACTGCTGGGACGCCTCGAAGATGCTGGTGACGTTCTCATCGGGCAGGTAGATCGACCAGTCACCCTCCATCTCCGGCGTGAGGCGGTTGCGGAGGCGGATGTTGCCGAAGGTGCCGCGCACCATCACCTCGTGGTTGCCGCGACGGGAGCCGTAGATGTTGAAGTCGACCGGCTCCACGCCCTTGTCGAGTAGGTACCTCCCCGCGGGCCGGTCGGCGGGGATTGCGCCCGCGGGCGAGATGTGGTCGGTCGTGATGGAGTCGCCCAGCACGGCCAGCACGCGGGCGCCGCGGATGTCCTGCGGCTCCTCCACGTCCATCTGCAGGCCCAAGAAGTAGGGGGCCTCGCGGATGTACGTGGAGTCCTCGTTCCACTCGAACAGGTCGCCGGTGGGCGCGGGCACGGCCTTCCAGGCGTCGGAGCCCTCGGAGACGGCGGCGTAGCGCTCGCGGAACATCTCCGGGTTGAGCGACTGCGCGATGGTCTCCTGGATCTCCGACTGCGAGGGCCAGATGTCGCGCAGGTAGACGGGCTGCCCGTCGGCGCCCTCGCCGATGGGGTCGCTCGTCATGTCGAGGTCCACCGTGCCGGCGAGGGCGTAGGCCACCACGAGCACGGGAGACGCAAGGTAGTTGGCCTTCACCAAGGGGTGGATGCGCCCCTCAAAGTTCCGGTTGCCACTGAGCACGGAGACGGCGACGAGGTCGTTGTCCTCGGTCGCGGTCGCTATCGGCTGCGGGACCGGCCCGCTGTTCCCGATGCAGGTGGTGCAGCCGTAGCCGACGGTGTGGAAGCCCAGCGCCTCCAGCGACGGCGTCAGTCCGGCGGCGGCAAGATAGTCTGTGACGACCTGGGAGCCGGGGGCAAGGCTCGTCTTCACCCACGGCTTGGCCGACAGGCCCTTCTCGACGGCCTTCTTGGCCAGCAGCCCGGCGCCGATGATGACGGACGGGTTGGAGGTGTTGGTGCAGCTGGTGATGGCGGCTATGACGACGGAGCCGTGGCCGATCTTGTGGGTCTCGCCGTCTATGTCGGCCTCGCCGGTCAGCGGGATGTTGCCGTTGGCCTCGGCGGTCTGGACGGGGAATGCCCCGCGGAAGCTGCTCTTCATCTCGCCGAGGGACACCCGATCGTGGGGGCGGCGTGGCCCGGAGAGGCTGGACTCGACGTCGCCGAGGTCCAGGTAGAGGACGTCCGTATACTCCGGATCCGGCGAGTCGTCGGTGCGGAAGAGGCCCTGCGCCTTGGCGTAGGCCTCGACGAGCTGCACCTGCGCCTCGTCGCGGCCGGTGCCGCGGAGGTAGTCGAGGGTGTAGGCGTCGATGGGGAAGTAGCCGCACGTCGCGCCGTACTCGGGCGACATGTTGGCGACGGTGGCGCGGTCGGCGAGCGGGATGTTGGAGAGGCCGGGGCCGAAGAACTCGACGAACTTCTCGACGACGCCGCGCGCCCGCAGCATCTGCGTGAGCGTCAGCACCATGTCCGTGGTGGTCACGCCCTCGCGCAGGGTGCCGCTGAGCTTGACGCCGATGACCTCCGGGACCTGCATGTAGTAGGGCTGGCCGAGCAGGACGGCCTCCGCCTCGATGCCGCCGACGCCCCAGCCGAGGACGCCGAGGCCGTTGATCATGGTGGTGTGGGAGTCCGTGCCGATGACCGTGTCCGGGAAGATGGTGAGGCCGTCGGAGGTCTCCCGCGTCGTGACCACGTCGGCCAGGTACTCCAGGTTGACCTGGTGGACGATGCCCGCGCCGGGGGGCACGAGCCGGAAGTTCTTGAAGGCGTTCTGCGCCCACCTGAGGAAGCTGTACCGCTCCTGGTTGCGCTCGAACTCGCGCTCCACGTTGCGCTGCAGGGCCAGCGGGGAGCCGAAGTAGTCGACCTGCACGGAGTGGTCGATGACCAGGTCGCAGGGGATGAGCGGGTTGATCTTCTGCGGGTCGCCGCCCAGCCGGGCCATGGCGTTGCGCATGGCGGCCAGGTCGACGAGGGCGGGGATGCCGGTGAGGTCCTGCATGAGGACGCGGGCCAGCATGAAGGGGAACGTCCGCTCGGGCGGCGCGTCGGGCCGCCAGCTCGCCACGGCGGCGACGTCCTCCTCCTCGACCAGGTAGCCGTCGACGCTGCGGAGGGCGTTCTCCAGCAGGATGCGGATGGTGTAGGGGAGCCGGTCCAGGTTGGTGAGGCCCTGCTGCTCCAGGTAGGGCAGGCTGTAGTAGACCCTGTCGCCCTGGGGCGTGCTCAGGGTTGCGCGGGCCCCGGCGTGGTAGCTCTGGCTGGTCATTGCGGGCGTTCTCCTCTGCGGGAATACCATGGGACACGTGCACTATACCACAGGGAGGCTGCCCGGCATGGAGGCCCCGGGGCGCCGGGACATGGCCCGGAATCGATTAGGTCCGTCTTCTCCGGCCCCCTGTAGCTGCGGGAGTTCGTTTTCTCATTCGTGATCGTAGCTACCGTGGCACATTTCAGCTACAAGACGAAAACGCACGTTGCGGAAACGAATCCCTCTGCTGAACGCCCGGTCGGATTCCTTGTTGCGATGCCCATGAAGCGAGGTTACCGGCGGTCGCCGCGCACGGGCAATACGCAGGTGTCAGGGTGCGGACGTGCGCCCCGGCCATGACCGAACGCGCTGTGCTAGCATTGGAGCACTCCAACCAAGGTGCGCCGATGCGAGCAAAGTCGACACTTTTTGCCGCCCTCTTGGCCGTCTCGCTGACGCTGGCGGCCGCCGCGTCGGCGTGCGGCGGGGGCGATGCGCCCGCGACGCTCACGGTCTTCGCGGCGGCGAGCCTGTCGGACGCGCTCGAGTCCGTCGGAGAGCGATTCGAGGAGGAGCACGGCACGGCGGTGCGGTTCAGCTTCGGCGGGTCGCGGACGCTGGCTCAGCAGATCGTGCGGGGCGCGCCGGCCGACGTCTTCTTCGCAGCGGGCGACGGGCCGATGGACCACCTGGCGTCAGCGCGGCACGTGGTCGGGGAGAGCCGGACCGACCTGCTGGGGAACGCGCTCGTGCTGGTCGGCCCAAGCGGCGGCGTGGAGATCGGGGGGCCGGAGGACCTGCTGGGCGACCGCGTGACGCGCGTGGCGATGGCCGACCCCGCGCTGGCCCCGGCGGGGGAGTATGCGCAGGGAGCGTTGGAAGAGCTGGGACTGTGGGAGGATCTGCAGTCCAAGCTGCTGTACGGGCCCGACGTGCGCACGGCGCTGCAGTACGCGGCCTCCGGCGCGGCCGACGCCGCCGTCGTGTACGCCACCGACGCGGACGGCGCCGCCGGCGTTCGCGTGCTGTGGCCCTTCCCGGAGGGGAGCCATCCGCCGGTCGTGTACCCCGTCGCGGCGTTGGAGGAGGCGGACAACCCGGACGGGGCGGCGGCCTTCCTGGCCTTCCTGAGCACGGAGGAGGCGCTGGCCGTGTTCCGGTCGCACGGGTTCACGACGCCGTAGGGGCCGCGCCAAGCGGTGGTCCGTTCGTGCGGCGCCCTTCGACAGGCTCAGGGCGAACGGACGGGAGCGCAGGCCGCAGCCCGCTCCAAGTGGCACCCTATCCGTTCGTGTAACCCCCTTCGACAGGCTCAGGGCGAACGGATGGGAGGGCAGGGGGAACGGTTTGCCTTGGCACCACAGGCCGCAGCCGCTACCATTTGACGCATTCCGCCACGAGAAAGGGTCTCGTATTGCCAACGTCCGAGGAGCTTTCTGTACTCTTCCTGTCGCTGCGCGTCGCCTTCGTTGGCACGCTCATCGGGCTGCCGATTGGACTGTTCGTCGCGTGGGTATTGGCGAAGACCTCGATTCGCGGGAAGGTGCTGCTGGACGCGCTGGTGTCGTTCCCGCTGGTGCTGCCACCGGTGGTGACGGGCTACGCGCTGCTCCTGCTTCTGGGGCGGAACGGGCCGCTGGCGGGGCTGCAGGAGAGCCTGGACGTCGAGCTGCTGTTCACGTGGTTCGCCGCCGCGCTGGCCGCCGGTCTGGTCGCGCTGCCGCTCATGGTGCGGTCGATGGAGGTGGCGATGGCGGGCGTCGACGAACGGCTGGAGCTGGCGGCGCGCACGCTGGGGGCGAACCGGTGGAAGGTGTTCACGGGCGTGACCGTGCCGCTGGCATTCCGCGGCATCGCGGCGGGCTCGCTGCTGGCGTTCGCGCGGGGGCTGGGCGAGTTCGGCGCGACGATCATCGTGGCGGGCAACATCCCGGGCCACACGCAGACGCTGCCGCTGGCCATCTACACGAACCTGCAGACGGGCAATGACGACGCGGCTGTGCGCTTCATCGTATTCTCGCTCGTGCTGGCGCTGGCGGCGCTGCTGGCGCACCGGTGGCTGCTGAAGCGGGCGGCGGTGTAGCCATGGGCGAGCCATTCCTGGAACTCCACTTCCGCAAGACCTACCCGGACTTTGCGCTCGACCTGGACGTCACGTTCACCGCGGGCGTCACGGCAGTCTTCGGGCCGTCCGGGAGCGGGAAGAGCACGACGCTCAACTGCATCGCGGGGACGGCGCGGCCGGACTCGGGCACGGTGCAGCTCTGGGACCGCACGCTCTTTTCGACAGAGGGGCGGTTCCTGCCGGTGAACCGGCCGCCGGACAAGCGGCGGGTGGGGTACGTGCACCAGGAGGGCCTCCTCTTTCCGCACCTGCGCGTCCGCGAGAACATCCTGTTCGGCTGGAACCACACGCCAAAGCACCGGCGGTACCTGCAGCCGAACCAGCTCGTCCAGCTGCTGGACGTGGAGCACCTACTGCACCGCATGCCGGGCACCCTCTCGGGCGGGGAGCGGCAGCGGGTCGCGCTGGCCCGCGCGCTGGCGGCGTCGCCGGAGGTGCTGCTGCTGGACGAGCCGCTTGCGTCGCTCGACATGCCGGCGCGGGGGCGGATCCTGCGGCGGCTGCGGGCCGTACACAGGGAGACCGGCATCCCGATGGTCTACGTATCGCACGCGCTGTCGGAGGTGGCGGCGATCGCGGAGCAGGCGCTGGTGCTCTCGAACGGCGAGCAGGTCGCGATGGACGCGCCGGGCAGGGTGCTGCACCAGGAGGCGGTGCTGCCGCTGCTGGAGCCGGCGCACATGGAGACGCTGCTGGAGGGCCGTGTGGTGGCGCAGCACCCGGAGAGCGGGCTGACGGAGGCGAGCTTCTCCGGCTTCACGCTCTGGCTGCCGGCTGTGGACCGGCAGGTGCGCGAGGAGATCGCCGTGGTGGTGCCGGCGTCGGACGTGATGGTTGCCGCGGAGCCGCCGCACGGCCTGAGCGCGCGCAACGTGCTGCGGGCAACGGTGACGGCGGTCGACCGGGTAGGCGACAGCGTGCTGGTGTCGGCGGACGCGGGAGCGACGGTGCTGGCTGCGCTGACGCCAGAGGCGGCGTCCTCGTTGGAGCTGCGGCCCGGCGTGGAGGTGAGCCTGGTGCTGAAGGCCAGCAGCGTGGTGGTGCTGGGGTAGGCCGCCGTTCGGCTGACCCTTCGACAGGCTCAGGGCGAACGGGAGGGCGACCACAAGGGTCGCCCCTACGACCCCCATCCCAACCCCGTATCGGGGTACGGAGTGACCATTCGCCGGTATGAGGGGTTGGGGTAGGCGGGTGTGCGGGGCAGAGTTTTTCCGCGTCCGGCGTAGCTGCAGGGAATTGTTTTGTTTTTCGTGTTGAAGCTGAGTTGGCACGTTGTAGATACAAGACAAAAATTTTTTCATCAGGGGGGAACAATTCCCGGCCCTTCGCGGGGCGATAAGCAGGGCGGTTGTGCTGTTTTGGTGGCGGTGCATGGGGCGAGGGTAGCGGGCGGGATGGCGTTCGCGCGAGGGGGTAGTGGCAGGGGGTGATGGTTCTTCTGCCTGTCGCGCGGTGGGGGTTCCCCCTCCCTTCCCCGCCCCTCTGGGTTTCCCCGCCTACGCGGGGACAGGCTCTGCCTGCGCAGGACCCTTCGACAAGCTCAGGGCAATCGGAAGGGGCCGTTGGGCGCGGGGTTTCTGGATACCGGCATGCGCCGGTATGAGGGGGTGGGGATGGGGCGCCCCCCGGTTCGTCCTTCGATTTCCCTCAGGACGAACGGCCCTCTCAGCACCACACCTCTGGATTCCCGCTTTCGCGGGAATGACGATTCGGGGATGGCTAGTACCCGGTGCGGCGGCCGCCGACTCCCTCCGTGAAGAAGTAGAGGGTGAGCCCGAAGGCCACAAGAAGCAGGCCGATGCCGCCCATGACGTAGAGGATGCCCGGCCGGCCCTCGGCGATGATGAGGATAAGCACGCTGATGCCGAAGAGGGCGCCGCCGAAGGAAAGCAGGAAGCGCGGGGCGTGCTTCAAGATGGGGGGCATGGGCTACCCCAGGCCCTTGAGGACGTCGTCCAGGTCACGCGCGATGCAGGTGAAGATGGGCGTGTCACGCTCCGTGTAGGGCCGCGCCTCGGCCTCGCGCAGCTCCATCAGCAGGTCCAGGAACTCGTCGATGTTGGACACGTCGAAGGCGACGATGTGCTCCTGGTCGTCGATGCCGAAGGAGTAGGTGGTGTTGTTGCGCACGCCGGGGTACTTGTGCCCGATGGCGAAGTGCTGGTTCATCATCTCCTGGCGGCGCTCCAGCGGCTGCTGGTACCAGTCCGCGGTCTTCACGAAGGGGTAGACGACGAGGTACGGGTGGTCCGGGCTCTGCGGCCGGATCGCCTTCGCGCGGCCCTCCTGGCCGGCATGCACGTGGCTGTCCACGTACGGCGACGGCCGGCTGAGGGAGAGGTAGGAGTAGGCGTTGCGCAGGTACTTGCCGAGGCCCGTCGCGTTGACCGCCGCGGCGAACTCCTGCATGCCGTCCAGTGTCCACCCCAGCAGCCACAGCAGGAAGTCGGCGTCCGCGCGGAGGCCGACGAGGGAGTAGGTGCGCACCTCGATGCGGTCCGAGAACTCGCCGACCATGGCGGCGAACTCGTGGCGGTGGCGGTCGCGCGCGCCGTCGGGCAGGCGGCGCCACGCGGGGTCCACCTGGTAGAAGTTGTACTTGACCACCTGCCGCCGCATGACGGCGCCGGACTCGGCCATGCCCGCCTCCGTGTTCAGCCTGCCGCCATTATAGCGGCTCGCGGGGAATGTGCCCCGGCCCGTTGGGTTCGGCGCCGTCCTGGTGTAGATTACGCGGTATGGGCGAGGACGCGGGCAGGGCCGCAGCCAAAGGAGGCGCCATGGTCATGCAGAACCTGGAAATCCGCAACATGAGGCTCATCTCCCACCACCTGTTGAACGGCTTCGGCAACATCGGCGAGGGGGTCCACCTGTACCAGAGCAGGGACGGACGCCGCATCCTCTACATGGCCCACGAGAGCGCGCCCAAGGACATCACGGGCGTGGACGTCACGGACATCGCCAACCCCAGGGTCATCGTGCAGACAGACTTGGACCACCCGCACCTGCGCTCCAACTCGCTGTCCATCGTCGACGACATAATGCTGGTGGCGTACCAGTCGCAGCAGCCGGGGCAGCCCGGCACAGGCATGGGCGTCTACGACGTCAGCAACGTCGAGGAGCCCCGGCGCATCGGGTTCCTCGACACGAGCGGGCCCTACTCGCGGGGCTGCCACGTGCTGTGGTGGGTCGACGGCGACTACGCGCACCTCTCCACGGGCGCGGCCGACTTCCAGCCCCGCGACCAGAAGGACGACCAGCTCTACATGATCGTGGACGTCAGCGACCCCACCGGCCCAAAGGAGGCGGGCCGCTGGTGGTTGCCCGGCACGCGGGAGGGCGACGATGCGCCACCGCCGCGGCGGAACCCCTACTTCGACGCGGGGCACCGGCTGCACAACGCCAACGTCTACCCGGAACGCCCGGACAGGGCGTACTGCGCGTGGATCGACGGGGGCACGAACATCCTGGACATCTCCGACGTTGCAAACCCGTCGGTGGTCAGCGAATTCAACTTTGCGCCGAACTTCCCCGGCTTCACGCACACGGCGCTGCCGCTGTTCGGCCGCGACCTGATGGTGGTGACCCAGGAGTCGGTGCGCACGGGCGGCGAGGACCACCCCAAGCTGATCTGGATGGTGGACATCCGCGACGAGACCAACCCGGTGATCATCAGCACGTTCCCGACGCCGGACCTCGACGACTTCTTCAGCCGGCCCGGCCGCTACGGGGCGCACAACGTCTACGAGAACCAGCCGGGGCCCACCTGCTTCCACTCGGAGACGCTGATCTTCGGCACGTTCTTCAACGGCGGCATCAGGGTGTACGACACGAGCAACCCCTTCCGCCCCGAGGAGGTCGCGTACTTCGTGCCGCCGATCCCGGAGGGCGCGGATGCCAACGGCATCAACGACGTCTTCATCGACGAGAACGGCATCCTGTACGTCGTCGACCGGCTGAAGGGCGGGCTCTACATCCTGGAGATGACGTTTTAGCGGGCGCGGGCATCGTCGCACGGCGCCCGGACGCCGGGGTTGCGGCCTATGCGGCGCTATTGGGCTCAGCTTGACACAAATCACAGGGAATCCTAGACTAGCCCCACTATGATGACACTGCATAACACGGTTTGCTGCTGTCGACCGACAATGGGGTAGCCGAACAACGCTTCCGGCGCAGCCCCGCTCGCCATTGCACGGAGCGGGGTTTTGTTTTGAAGGGCCAAAGGAGGGACCATGACCACAACGGACAGCCGATGGAGGCCCAACGTCATCATCCCCGTGCTTCCCGAGGAGATCGACCACTTCGACAACGAGGCCAAGCGCTTCCGCACGGGCGACCTGGACGCGGCGGAGTTCCGCGCGTTCCGGCTGCGCCAGGGCGTCTACGGCCAGCGGCAGCCCGACAACCAGATGATGCGCGTCAAGGTGCCCCTGGGCCGAATGACGCCCGACCAGCTCGAGTCGCTCGGCCGCATAGCGCGCGACTATACCCCGCTGAAGCGCGGGCACATCACCACCCGCGAGAACGTGCAGTACCACTTCCTCAACCTGGACGACGCCGCGGAGGTCATGCGCACCCTCGGCACGACGGGACTCGGCAGCCGCGAGGCGTGCGGCAACACCGTGCGCAACGTGACGAGCTGCCCGCTGACCGGCGTCTGCCCGGAGGAGGTCTTCGACCCGTCGCCGTACGCCGTCGCGTACGTCCGCAACTTCGTGCGGCGCGACTTCACCAACAACATGCCCCGCAAGTGGAAGACGGCCTTCTCGGGCTGCACCCACGACTGGGTCATGACGGCCATCCACGACATCGGCTTCCACGCGGTCATCCGCGAGGTGGACGGCGTGGAGCGCAAGGGCTTCCGCATCGTGGTGGGCGGCGGGACCAGCATTCAGCCGCTCATCGCGCAGGAGCTGTACGACTTCGTGCCCGTCGAGGACTTCCTGAAGGTCTCGGAGGCATGCCTGCGGGTGTTCAACGCGGCCGACGAGCTCCGCAAGAACAAGATGAAGGCCCGCGTGAAGGTGCTGATCAACCGCATCGGCATCGACGCCTTCCGCGAGATGGTCGAGGAGGTGATGGAGAAGGAGCTCGCCGACGTCACCTACGACCTGGACGAGCTCTCGGCCGGAGAGTACGAGCCCGTCATCCCGCCTCCCGCGAAGGACTACCCGCCTTTCCCGCCGGACGACCCCGCCTTCGAGCGGTGGCTGGGCAGCAACGTGATCACCCAGAAGCAGGACGGCTACAGCGCCGTCTTCATCAAGCTGCGCCTGGGCAACGTCTCCGACGAGCAGTTCTTCCAGCTGGCGGACATCTCCCGCGAGCTGGCGGGCAGCATCCGCATGACGCTGCGGCAGGACATGACGCTGCAGTGGGTGCCCAACAACGCGCTGCACGCGCTGTACGAGAAGCTGGCGGCCGTGGGCATGGCGGAGCCCGGCGCCAACGAGCTGAGCGACGTGGTCTCCTGCCCCGGCACGGAGAGCTGCTCGCTGGGCATCACGTCGTCGCAGGGGCTCGCCGGCAACCTGTGGGACGCCCTCAGCGAGTACAAGGCGGACGACGAGCTTGCCCGCAACATCCGCATCAACATCTCCGGCTGCCCGGACGGCTGCGGACAGCACCACCTGGGCAACATCGGCTTCCACGGCGCGGCGATCAAGAGCGGCAACGCGCAGGTGCCGGCGTACGAGGTGTACGTCGGCGGGAGCCAGATCAAGCCGGTGCGCATCGGCCACCACCTGCGCATGAAGGTGCCGTCCAAGCGCATCGAGGAGGCGGTCAAGGTCATCGTCGACGACTACGTGGCGAACCGCACCGACGGCGAGATCTTCAACGACTACGTGGACCGCGTCGGCCCGGCGGCGTACGAGGAGATGCTGCGGCCCGTGTCCACGGTGCCGGAGCTGGGCCGCGACACGATCCACTACTACATCGACTGGAACCGCGACGTGCTGTACAAGGTGGAGCGCGGCGAGGGCGAGTGCGCGGCGTAGCGGCAGCGAACAAGAGCGACGAGAGAGGCCCCTGCCAATAGCGGCGGGGGCCTCTTGGTTTGGCGCGTGGGCAGTGAACCTATTTGCTTGTATCCCCATCATATTGTCAGTACAATATATTCGTGTCATACGAATGGAACTGACTAAGAACAAGACCAACGTTGTATTCACGGAGCGTGGGGACAAGACACGCATCATCAGCCTGCGGCTGGCGAGCAAAAAGGAGAGGAGCAGATATGTTGCAGAGTCGCCGTGAGGTGGCCGTTCCGACCGATGCGGAAGAGGCGGCGACCCAACGCGAGATCGCGCTGGACCCGGACGCCCCTGAATGGACGGACGAGGATTGGCAGCGAGCTCGTCCCGCCGTCGAAGCCGTGCCGCATATCGTGGAGCGACACCGGCGCGCACGCGGCAAGCAGAAGGCTCCCACGAAGGAAAAGGTCACGCTGCGGCTCGATGCGGGGGTTGTCGCCTACTTCCGCGCCAGCGGAAGGGGCTGGCAGACGAGAATGAACGAGGCCTTGCGACGGGTCATCGATGCGTGAGTGCCTGTCGCTCTCGCGCAAGGTCCTCCATTCGGGGACTACGGTGGGGGCAACCGGGCGGGAGGGACGCCTAGCGGCGGAAGCGGCGCCTGAGCTTGTCCCAGAAGGATGGGCCGCCCGGCGGGGAGTCGTACTCCACGGGCTTGCCGCGCCAGTGCAGGTTGTTGTCCTTGCGGTCCGCGCGGGCGAAGATGAAGGCGTAGCCCAGGACGCCCAGGACGAGGCCGGCCCAAAGGAAGGCCGTCGCGAGGGTGCCATCGAAGATGAGGGCGAAGGTGAGGAGGAGCAGCACGCCGGCGATGATGGCGCGGCCGGGGGTGATGAAGCTGCCCGCGCCTGAGGAGCCGCTGCGGTCGGCCTTCGACTGCGGTGCGCGCTTAGAGCGAGACGGCGGCGGCAGCGCCTCCGACTGCTCCAGGATCTCCTCGATTTCCTGCTGAAAACGCTCTGTCATCGCCCACCCCCTGGGCTCCGCGTTTCTCGCTTTGTTGCCGGGACTATTCTGTGCCAAGACCATCGAAGGAGAAGGCCGTCGAGGCTGTTGCTTTCCAAGCGGGAAATCGTCCGCCACGAACGACCACCCCTCACTTGGAATGCTAATAACAGTCCCTAACAAATGTCAAGATTCAGCATAGCTGTTCATCCACTAATCGGGGCATGCGCTTTGGCTCGAAAGGCGCTCAGAAACTCCCATTGCAGGCCAACCTTTCTCGGCGCCGATTGGAGTACACTACGGACAACCCCATAAACCCACCGGACGGGAGTATGGCAACCACCGAGCAGAGCCAGTTTTTGCGCCGCGTCTATCCGCTTGACCCCAAGGAGGTCTCGGAAGAGGAGCTCGCCGTCGTCTTCGCCATGACGTCGCGGAGGCCGGAGCCCTTCGACCAGATCAAGGAGATGGTGACGGCGGAGAAGGCGTCGGACTTCCACGAGCGGTGGGTGCTCGGCTACGGGCATGCGTCGGTCGCGGAGCACGCGATCGTGCACCTGGCGGTCGAGAACGTCTCGCGGCTGGCGTGCGACACGCTGGAGGACAACCGCCTGGCGTCGTACACGGAGAAGTCGTCGCGGTACCAGGTGCTGGAGCGCAACGCCTTCTACACGCCTCCCGAGCTGGACGCCGCGCCCGAGGCCGGCAGCGCCTACGTAGCGGCGTGCCAGCGGCTCTTCGACGTGTACCAGCAGCTGGTTGACGGGACCATGGCCTACCTGGCGAGCGTCAACCCGCAGCGGGAGAACGAGCGCGACGGCGCGTACCGGCTCCGCCTGCGGCGCATCGCGACCGACGCCTGCCGGTTCGTGTTGCCCGCGTCGACGCTGACCAACGTCGGCGTCACGATGAACACCCGCGCACTGGAGCACGCCGTCCGCAAGCTGCTGTCGTCCGACCTGCAGGAGGAGCGGGAGCTGGGCGAGGAGATGAAGGAGCAGGCCAAGAGCATCACGCCGACGCTGGTGCGGTACGCGGACAAGAACGACTACATCGAGCGCAGCCGGGCCGCGCTGCGGGAGCGGGCGGCGACGCTGCTGCCGCCTGCGCAGGCCGCGGCCGGCGGAGAGAGCCCCGTGACCGCGCGGCTGGTCGACTACCCGGCGGACGCGGAGTCGAGGCTCGTCGGGGCGATGCTCTACCGGAACGCGCAGGAGCCGTACGACGCCGTTCGGCGGCGCGCGGAGGCGCTGTCGGCGGAGGAGCGGGCCGGGGTCATCGCGGCGGCGATGGAGGGCCTGGGCCCGCACGACCCAACGGTGCGCGAGCTGGAGCAGGTGGAGTACACGTTCGAGTACGTTATGGACTACGGAGCCTACCGGGAGTTCAAGCGGCACCGGATGCAGTCGTACCTGCCGCAGCCGCTGACGGTGGCGGAGGGGTACGTGGAGCCGGAGCTGTTCCGGGAGAGCGGGCTCTCGGCGCTGTACGGCGAGGCGATGGGCGTCTCGGCGGAGGCGTACGGGTGCGTCGCCGAGGTCTCGCCGAGGCTGGCGGAGTACGTGGTGACGCACGCGCACCTGCGGCGGCTGATCACCCGCATGAACCTCCGCGAGTGCTACCACTACTTCAAGCTGCGGACGCAGCCGCAGGCGCACTTCACCATTCGCGACGCCGCCCAGCAGGCGATGGACGCCGTCCGGGAGGTCCACCCGGGGCTGCTCAAGTTCATCAACTTGCGGGACTGAGCGTCCCATGCGCTTTCCCCCACTCCTGCAAGCCCGCTTCGTCCGGCGGCTGAACCGCTTCGCCGCGACGGTGTCGCTGGACGGGCGCGAGGTCACCGTGCACGTCGCCAACTCCGGCCGGATGCGCGAACTGCTGCAGCCCGGCGCACTCTGCTACCTGACGGAGCAGCCGGGGGCCCACCGCAAGACGGCCTACGACCTTGCCCTGGTGGCGACCGACCGGCGAGGAAGCGACGCTGTGCGCGAGCCTGCCGCCGCGTACGGCGCCGGCAGCGGCGTGCCGCAGGACGGCATCCTCGTCTGCGCCGACACCCGCCTGCCGAATGCGCTGGTGTGGGAGGCGTGGCGCGACGGCACGCTGCCGCACTTCGCGGGGTACGAGACCGGCCGCCGCGAGGTGCGCTACCACGACAGCCGACTGGACCTCGTGCTCGCGTCGGCTGAGGGGCAGTGCTTCATCGAGGTCAAGTCGGTGACGTTGGTGCAGGACGGCGTCGCACGCTTCCCGGACGCGCCCACCGACCGCGGCCGCAAGCACGTCGCGACGCTGGTGCGGGCCGTCGAGGAGGGCCATCGGGCCGCAGCGGTGTTTGTCATCCAACGGGACGACGCGACCGGGCTCTCGCCGTACGACGCCAACGACCCGGAGTTCGGCGAGGCGTTGCGGGAGGCCGTCGCGGCAGGGGTGGAGGCGTACGCCTTCACGTGCTTGGTCACCCCGGAGGCCATCACCCTCGACGCCGAAGCCCCGGTGCTGCTGTAGGATGGCGACATGACGGACGCCAACGCCACCGATCCCCTTGACGCCCCGCACCTCGTCAGGTTGCGGTCGTTCGCGGCGAGCCACCGGATGGTGTTCGTGGCCGGCCTGCCAGGGGTGGGCAAGAGCCTGTTACTGCGGGAGCTGGCGGAGGAGGCGCACCGCCTCGGCCGGCGGGTGTACGTGTTGCAGTGGGACGTCGCGCGGCGGCCCTTCGATGCCCCCTCGCTGCTGGTGCGCTACCCGGAGGCGGACGGCATCACGCATCCCGTGCTGCGCAGGGCCGCCGGGCTGTGGGCTCGGGACGCCGTCGCAACGTGGGCCGCTGAGCACGACGGCGGGAGAGACATCCTCGTGGGCGAGACGCCGCTCATCGGGCATCGGTTCGTGGAGCTGGCCAGACCGGCTGACGACGGCGCGGAGTCCGTCCTCAGCTCCGGCGATACGGCGTTCCTGCTGCCCGTGCCGACGGTCGCCGTCCGGCAGGCGATCGAGAGCGCGCGGGCGGCTACCACCGACCGGCCTCGCCACGAGCGGGAGCGCGCCGACGCCGTGCCCGGCGTGCTCCGGGTCCTGTGGGGTGAGCTGCTTGCGGCGGCAACGGGGTTGGCGGTGGAGCATGACGGCCCCGCGCCGGTCGAGGTGGGATACGATCCGGAGCTGTACGTTGCCGTCTTCTCGGCGGCCCTGGCCCACCGCAACTGGGAGGCGCTGTCGGTGGACGTCGTGCTCCCGCCCTCGACGCGCTCGGTGTACGTCCTAGCGGCGCCGACCGTGGACCTTGCGCCCACGGAGACGGAAGCGGAGGAGTACGTCGCACGCGTGGAGCGCGAGTACCCGGACCTCGCCGCGCTGGAGCGTGAGACAGCGGCATGGTGGCGCGCATGAGTCGAATCCTGGGCAGGCGCCAGCCCAATCCGTTCTTTAACCCCTTCGAGAGCCTCAGGGCGAACGGATTGGGCAAGGCGCGGCGAGGGAAGACTGCATGGTGGCGCGCATGAGCAAGGCTGACGGCGCGTTCCTCCTCGAGGTCTACCGCCGCCTGTACGACGCCTACGGGCCGCAGGGCTGGTGGCCGGGCGCAGAGACGCCCATCGAGGTGTGCGTGGGCGCCATCCTGACGCAGTCTGCGGCGTGGACGAACGTGGAGAAGGCGATGCACCGGCTGCGGTCGACCGGACGGCTGTCGCTGGCGGGCATCCACGAGACGCCGCAGGAGGAGCTGGCGGAGCTTGTCCACGCGTCGGGCTACTTCAACGCGAAGGCCCGCAAGCTGAAGGCCTTCGCCCGGCACGTGTACGACCACTACAGCGGCGACCTTGCCGCCATGCTCGCGCGGCCGTGGGAGGCGCTGCGCGAGGAGCTGCTGGGCGTCTACGGCATCGGCGAGGAGACGGCGGACGACATCGTGCTGTACGCGGCGGGCGGGCCGACCTTCGTGGTGGACGCCTACACGCGGCGCATCCTGCAGCGGCTGGGCAGGCCGGCGCCGGAGGAGCGGTACGAGAGCTACCGGCGGCTGTTCATGGACGTGCTGCCGCCGGACGCGCGGCTGTTCAACGAGTACCACGCGCTGCTGGACAACCTCGCCAAGGAGGCGTGCCGCAAGCGGGCGCCGCTGTGCGGGGAGTGCCCGCTGCTGGACCTGTGCCCGACGGGTAGGGGCGACCGTTCGTGAGACCCTTCGACAAGCCCTTCGAGAGCCTCAGGACAGGCTCAGGGCGAACGGTCGCTAGAGCAGCCCCTTGACCGCCCGCCGGTATGACGCCGCCGTTATCTCGAACAGCCAGTGGTTGTTGAAGCGGATGTTGGCGAGCTTCTCCCGGTCCCGGGGCTGGAAGGCTAGGCGCAGGTCTTCCAGCGGCAGCGGGCTCGACAGCGAGCGGTAGGCGAAGTAGAAGCTGCGCTCCGCGTGGTCGACCTCCTCTACGACGCCGACGCCGGGCACGGACTGCGGGTAGCGCGCGTAGGTGCCGGTGCAGTAGAGGAGGACGCGGTCGCCGGGCGCGATGGTCTTCGGCCACCCGGCGTTTACGCCGAAGTGGCCCTCCTCCACGGTGACGTGGCCGGGAAGCCAGGGGTTGCCGAAGACGGCGAGGTAGTAGCGCTGCTTGGGCATGGCGGGGCCAGTGTAGCACCTGCCGGGGCGTGGCCGTTCGCCCCCTTCGACAAGCTCAGGGCGAACGGAGTTGGCCCGCGCCACCCGGCCCCTCTGGGTTCCCCTGCCTTCGCAGGGGCAGGCTCTGCCTGCGCAGGAACGACGAGATGGAGGCGGATGTCCGTTCGAGGGGCCCTTCGACAGGCTCAGGGCGAACGGGCGCTGTGCAAGGCGAACAAGGATTCCCCGCGCCACCCTGCCCCTCTGGGTTCCCGCCTTCGCGGGAACGACGCAAAGGGGACGAACGGGTGGGGGTTACTCCGTCGTCAGGGCGGTGTCGTCGCGGTTGGCCCACTCGCTCATGGAGCCGTCGTAGTTGCGGACGTTGTCGTAGCCCAGCAGCCGGAGGGTCAGCAGTCCGTGCGCCGCACGGATGCCGCCCTGTCAGTAGGTGATCACTTCCTTGTCGGGCGTGACCCCCGCCTCCGCCAGGATGGCGCGGAGCTCCTCCGCCGACTTCCACGAGCGGTCCGGCTCCGGGTTCATGAAGTTGGTCCACTCAAGGTGGACGGCGCCGGGCACGTGGCCGATGCGCTTGTTGCCCCGTGAGTTCTCGCCGGTCCATTCGCCGTCCGTGCGCACGTCCAGGAAGAGCACGTTCCCGTTGCCGACGTGCTCCTTACCATAATCGAGGGAGCACACCAGCGAGTCGTTGGTCACAGGCGTGAAGGCGGCGGGCGAAGGCGACGGGACGTCGCGGGAGATAGGGCGGCCCTCGTGGAACCAGCGCTCCCAGCCGCCGTTGAGCACCCTGGCGTTGGTGTGGCCGTAGTAGTTGAGCACCCACCACATGCGCGATGCGGGCACGCCGCCGGCGGTGTCGTAGGAGACGACGGTGGTGTCCGGCCCGACGCCCAGGCCGCCCATGAGCGCGGCGAACTGGTCTGGCGGCATGACGTGCACGGAGTCGTTGGCGTCCTTGATGAAGGGGTTGACCCGCAGGCCAACGGCCCCGCGGATGTGCGCCTTCTGGTAGAGGTCAAAGTTGGCGCAGTCGATGACGCGCACGTTGGGGTCGTCCAGGTGTTCCTCCAGCCAGCCGGGTTCGGCGAGGAGCTCAGGCCTGGCGTATCCGGCGGATGACTCGGTCACGGCGCACCTCCGGAGGGCGAGATGCCGCCAGTATACTCCACAAAATAGCCGGGCATGCACTATCATAGAAGCGCAGGCCGTATCTGAGCGCCATACCGGGAGGTCACATGCTCTTCGACTTTCACTCACACACGTTCCTGAGCGACGGCGTGCTCTCGCCGATCGAGCTCATCCGGCGGGCGGTCACGAACGGCTACACCGCGATGGCCGTGACGGACCACGCGGGCATCAACGACCAGGAGCGGGTGCTGGACATCCTGGTGAAGGAGTGCGCGGAGGCGACGGAGAACATGGGCATCACCGTCGTGCCGGGCGTCGAGCTGACACACGTGCCGCCGCACCGGATCGCGGAGGCGGCGCGGCGCGCCAAGGCGAACGGGGCCAGGCTGGTGCTGGTGCACGGCGAGACGATCAAGGAGCCGGTGGCGGGGGGCACGAACCGCGCCGCGCTGGAGAGCACGGACGTCGACATCCTGGTGCACCCGGGGATGATCACCGAGGAGGAGGCCGACATCGCGCGACAGGCGGGCATCTACCTGGAGCTGTCGGCGCGGGCCGGACACAGCCTGACGAACGGCCACGTCGCCCGCACGGCCATGTCCGTCGGCGCCAACCTGGTCGTGGACTCGGACGCGCACGGGCCGGGCGACCTGCTGACGGAGGAGCTGGCGCGGCAGATCGTCATCGGCTCAGGACTCTCCAAGGGCGAGTTCAAGGCCATCCTCGAGACGAACCCGCAGGCGCTCCTCGAGAAGGCGACGGCCTAGCGCCGGCGCAGGGACGCAGAGCGCCCTCGTTTGACTTTTGCACCTGAGGGCGTATACTGACTTGACAGGCTAGCATTGCTAGCGGGAAACGCCGCGCGCGGCAACGCCGTGACGCGCCACGGTGCCGAGTAGATAGGAGGCATTCATGCAGCAACCGCGTATTGAGTCCGCGTTTTCCCCATCCCGTGGGTCTTCCACCCTCTATGGCCGCCGTCCCGTCGAGGAGACGACCATCGAGGAGACTCCCGCCGAGGACCCGGCGCCGGTCATGGAGCGCCGGATCCGCTCGCAGCTCCAGCCGCCGCGTCCCAACATGGACTGGCCGGACTGGGCCGTCCGCACGCAGCGCGTACAGGAGCGCCTCTCCTCCACGCTGGAACAGCTCATCTGGGGGGGCATCGGCGCCCTGGCGGGCACCGCCGCGGGCGGGTTCCCCGCGATCCTCGACGCCGTTCGGCCCGGCTACCCGTTCGTGCTGTTCCAGCCGCTGGGGGCCGCTGTGGGCGCAATCGCGGCCATCGTCGTGCTGGCGATTGTGCGCAGCACCCGGAAGCCGGAACGCGAGCGGCTCACGCCGCCCGCGGCGTGGACCTCGCACCCTGACCGCATGGGCTAGGCCGGGGACAGCCGCAACGCCTTGGCCGGGGGCCATTCACCGGGGAAGGTCTTCCATCAGCTCCCGGTGGTAGCCGTTGGTGCGCATGCACTGATGACCCTCCGGCCCCATTGGCGTGCCGCACAGGGGGCACCGCGGCCGCCCCGCCGCGCATACGACGAAGGCCCGCTCCGACAGGGCCTTGAGCTGGTCCAGGTCCACCAGCGTCCCCACCGTCGCCTCCGCGCGCTCGTCTTCATCCTCGTCCTTGGCCAGCAGGTTGAGGATGGGGCCGCGGACCTCCTCATTGATCATGAGCCGGCCCACCTTGAACTCGTGGTAGGCGTCGCTGGACCGTGCCGGCAGCTTGGTGGGCTCGCCGGTGGCGGACATGTCCATCGTGGAGAGCAGCCGCTGGATGGCGATGGCCAGCTGGAAAAGCTGCTCCTTCTCCAGCCACAGGCATGCCTCGCCGTTCTCGGCCTCCACCAGCAGGCGGAACCGGCGGTTGCCGGGCTCGCCGACGGCGTCGGCGCTCAGGGTGATCGCTCTCCCCAGGTCGTTCTTCGGGCCGGGCACACCTGCCTCCACGCGACTAGCTGTGGCTGCATCATAGCATAGCCGGAACGGCGCAGGACCAATTGCCGCAAAGCCAGCCGCATACCGCATTCCCAACCAGAGAACGGTCTCCGGCAGGGTCGACCCTCCTCAGGCCTGCCCAATCCGTTCCATTGACCCTTCGAGGGCTTCAGGGCGAACGGATCTGGCAGGCCGCAGGGGCGCGACATTCCACTGCGTTCGAGCACGGCCACGGGTGCGCAAAAGAGCGCCGAAACTGCTCCCGTTCCCCAAATCGACCGGTACCGGCGTCCGCCGTCACGACTCCGCAGGGGCGCGCTTCAACCGCGACGAATTCCGCAAAATAAAGGTGATTGTGAAGCTGTGCACATACGAATTTTGGTTGACAATGCTCAATGCCCGATGGTACGTTGGCTGGCGGGGTTGCAACCGATGAACGATACGTTGGTGTTCGTCGGCTGGCGCCCTGAGGACCCTGATTTGCGCCACGTGTACGGCTGCCTTCCACTCCTCGCCGGTCGCGCGTGAGCGACCGCCACGGGTGCGCCGGGCACGGATGCAGCAGGGCATGGGAGGTCCAATTGAAGCGAGACGATTTCATCATCCGGTTCGCGGGAGAGGGCGGCCAGGGCATGGTCACTTCCGCTGACGGTCTCGCCCAGGCCGCGTCCATGGCGGGCTTTCACGTGCAGACGTTCTCCACCTTCCCTTCGCAGATCCTCGGCGGGCCCACCTGGACGCAGACCCGCATCTCCACGCGGCCCGTGCGCAGCTCCGGCGACCAGATAGACGTGCTGGTCTGCTTCAACCGGGAGGCGTACGACACCCACAAGGACGAGGTGGCGGCGGACGGGGTCATCATCTACAACCTTGGCGACTTCCAGTTGGACGGCGACGGCAAGAGCTTCGGCATCCCCTTCGAGGAGCTGGCGAAGTCCACCGGCAACGCGCGCGCCGAGAACATGGTGGTCATCGGCGCCTTTGCGCACCTGGTGAACATGCCGCAGGAGTTCCTGGACGAGTTCGTCACCAAGCGGTTCTCCAGGGGCCGCGCAGGGGACGACGAGATCATCCGCTCGAACATCGAGGCGATGCTCCTGGGCCGCAGCCACGCGGCAGCCAGCGGCTTTGTGCTGGCCGAGCTCTCGCCGCCGCAGAAGCCCGAGTATCCCCAGGTGCTCATCAAAGGCAACGAGGCCATCTCGGCGGGCGCGCTGGCGGCGGGCATCAGCTTCTACGTCGGCTACCCCATTTCGCCGGCCACGCCGATCCTCGTCTTCATGGAGCGCAACCTGGCCGGCGAGGGCAACTTCGCGTACCAGGCCAGCTCCGAGATCGAGGCCATCAACGCCGTCATCGGCGCCGGCTACTCCGGCAAGAAGGCGATGACGGCCACGTCCGGCCCCGGGCTCTCGCTCATGAGCGAGGCCGTCGGCATGTCCTGGATGACGGAGATCCCCTACGTGCTGGTCAACGTGCAGCGCGGCGGCCCGGCAACCGGCCTGCCGACCAAGACGGAGCAGTCGGACTTCCAGGTGGCGCTGCACCCGGCCCACGGCGACTCGGCCATCCCGGTCATCGCGCCGGGAACGGTGGAGGAGTGCTTCTACGCCACGGTGAGCGCCTTCAACTGGGCCGAGCGCTACCAGGGCCCGGTCATCCTGCTGAGCGAGCAGATGCTGGCAGAGCGAGCGCAGAACATCCCGCGGCCGGACGTGACCAAGGTCCATGTCGAGAACCGAGAGGTCTACAAGGGCGACAACGGTTACCTCCGATACGAAGAGCGCGGAATCTCCCCCATGCCCCTCCCCGGCGGCCCAGGCCCCTACATCGCAAACGCGAGCGAGCACGACCCCTTCGGCGACACCACACACCTCCCCCACCGCCACGTCCACATGATGGAGCGCCGCTTCTCCAAGCTCGGCCTGTTGGAGGACGGCGAGTACGAGGCCCGCAACACCGACTCCCCCGTCGCGGTCATGCCGTGGGGCGGCTCCAAGGGCCCGACTGAGGAAGCGTACGAGATCCTGGAGGCCGACGGCCTGAGCGTGGCCTGGTACTACACCATGTACCTGCACCCGCTGCCGGCCAAGCTCCTGGAGGAGCTGCTGCAGAAGGAACTGGTGGTTGTGCCGGAGCTCAACTTCCAGGGCCAGTTTTCAAGCTATCTGCGGTCCCTGGGCGTGAAGGCGGAGTCCATCACGCAGTACACGGGGCTGCCGTTCAACGTGAGGGACCTGGCGCGGCAGCTGGAGGACCGGCTGGGCGCGGGGACGCGAGGGATGGTGAACGTATGAGCAAGAAGAACCCGGAATACGACTTCAAGTGGTGCCCCGGCTGCGGCGACTTCGGCGTGCGCCGGGCGCTCGAAATGGCCATGCAGAAGTGGATGGTCAAGACGGAGATGCCCATCGAGCGCAACGTCGTGGTGGCGGGCATCGGCTGTTCCGGCAACCTCGTGCACCTGCTCGAGGGGCAGCAGCCCTACGGCTTCCACGGCATCCACGGCCGATCGCTGCCGCTGGCGATGGGCGTGAAGATGGGCAACCCGGAGCTGAATGTGGTGGTGGTGGCCGGCGACGGCGACTTCCTGAGCATCGGCGGGGAGCACATCGCGCCACAGGCCGCCCGCAACCTGAACGTCTGCGCCGTCATCATGGACAACGGCGTCTACGGCCTGACCAAGGGGCAGAGCTCGCCTACGACGGTGGAAGGCACCGTCACCTCCTCCACCCCCTACGGCAAGGTGGAGGCGCAGATCAGCCCGCTGCACCTGTACATGACGCTGGGCGTCTCCTTCGTGGCGTCTGGCTTCTCATCCAAGGTGCGCGAGATGGCGGACCTCATCCTGCAGGGCATGGAGCACCCCGGCTTCGCCATCGTGCACGTGCAGTCCCCGTGCACGACGTACAACAACACCTACGACGTGCTGAAGGGCGACCCGGCCAAGGGCATCGCGCCGGTCATCTACGACGTGCCGGGCGACCACGACACGACGGACCGCAGCGCGGCCATGGCCATCGTCGACAGCCCCGGGCTGCCGCTTGGCCTCATCTACCAGGACCCGGACTCGGTGCCGCTGGAGCAGCGGATGGCAACCGCGACGGTCAACGCGCACACGCGCAGGGCAGAGGACGTCTTCGACGCGCTGATGATCTAGGCCGCACGACTAATCCAGAACGTCAAGAGGGACGCCCAAGCGGGCGTCCCTCTTACTTATCATCCCGTCGCCCTGAGCCTGTGGAAGGGCCGCAGGGCACTCTCTACGCCGTCACGCGCTTCCGGCGGTTGTTGATGTAGTCGACAAGCACGTACTCGCCGAGCTGGTACGGGCTCGTGTAGAACGCCCGCCCCCGGTTGATGCGCGTCAGCTTGTCGACGAAGTCCAGCAGGTAGGGGTTGGACTCCAGCATGAAGGTGTTGATGGTCACGCCCTCCTGAGTGCAGCGGCGCACCTCCTTCAGCGTCTCCTGCATCGTGCGGAAGCTGGGCGGGTAGCTGAACGCCGCGTAGTCGCCCTCCATGTGCGCGGTGGGCTCGCCGTCCGTGATCATGATGACCTGCCGCGTCGCGCCCTTGTGGTAGCTCAGCAGCTTCCGCGACATCATCAGCGCGTGCTGCATGTTGGTGCCGGACACCCACGCGTTCCACGACGTCTCCGGCAGGGCCTCCTCCGGGATGCGCCGGCCGTAGTCCGAGAAGCCGATGAGGTAGATGGCGTCGCGCGGGAACTTGCTGCGCACCAGCGCGATGAGGGCCAGCGCCACCTTCTTGGCCGACGACCAGCTTCCCCAGTGGCCCATGGAGCGGCTCTGGTCCAGCAGCACGCACGTGGCGGCCTGCGTGGCTTGCTCCCGCTCGACCAACTCGAAGTCGCCGGGCAGCACGCGCACGGGCGTGCCGGGGCCGTTGCGGACGATGGCGTTGCTCAGCGTCCGCTCCAGCGAGATGTCGAAGGGATCGCCGAACTGGTGCTGGCGCGTCGCGCCGGAGAGGTCGCCGGTCAGGCCGGTCTCATACAGCTCATGGTTGGCGAGGCGGTCCTTCTTCAGGTTGGCGAAGACCTCCTTGAGGGCCTTCTGGCCGATCTTGCGGATGCCGCGCGGCGTGAGCTCCATGCGGTCGCCGTTGCTGCGGATGTAGCCGGCCTCCTCCAGCATCCGGGCGATGTCCTTCAGGTGCTCCAAGTCGCGGCGGGCCTCCTCGCCCAGCAGCCGCTCGATCTCGTCGAGGTCAAGATCGTCCAGGTTGCCGCGGCGCATGACGGCCTGCAGCTGCCGCTCCAGATCGTCCATGTCCTGCAGGTGGCCCATGAGCTGCATCGCTTCCTGCAGGTCGAGGGGGTCATCGCCCATGAACGGGTAGCGCTGGCCCATGTCGTCCGGCGGGAGGAACTGCGACATCAGCGACGATAGCCGCGCCAGCTCCCGCGCCGTTTCGTCGTCGATGAGCGATTCCATGAGGTCCATGAGCTCCCGGCGCTGCTCCTCTGACAGCGAGTTCAGGAGCGAGTCCATCTGCGCCATCTGGCGGCGCATGTGCTCCAGCAGCTCCTGCAGCGACTCCGGCGGGTTGGGGCCGAACATGCTGCCGTACTTCTCCATGAACCGCTGGAAGTCCGGCTCTCCACCGGTCTCCAGCATATCGTTCAGGTCGCGGAGCATCTGGCGGACGCCCGACATGTCGCCGGGGGTCATGTTCTGGAGGTTCTGGCGCATGTTCTGCACCATGTTGCTGGCCATCTGGCCGCGGAGCTCGTCCATGAGCTCCTGGAACTTCTGGGCGGCGTCCGGGTCCATGAACTCGTAGTTCTCGTTCAGTTCGCGGATGGCGCCGCCGAGGCTCTCCGGCAGGGCGTCGAGCGACTCCTTGTTGCGCTCGACCTGCCGGCGCAGGTTCTCGACGAGCTGGTCCTTCGTGGGGTCCTCACCGGGCTCGCCGCGCCGCTCTTCCGTCTCCTGCAGGCGGCGGTCCATGCCCTGGCGCTCGGTGTCGAGGACGTCCTTCAGCTTCTCCCTGAGGCTCTCCATCGTGTTGTCGAGGTTATAGCGCTGGAGCTGCTCCTGCCGCTGCCTGCGCAGGCGCTCCATGAGGTCGCGGAGGCCATCGAGGCGCTGGCCGTCGGGCATCTGCATCCCGCGGCGGAGCATGTCGCGCAGGGCGCGGTTGATGTCGCCGTGCTCCATCAGGTCGTCGGCCAGGGCCTCCATGAGGTCGTCCCTGTCCGGGTCGAAGACCTGCTGGGAGCCGTCCCAGTGGGAGTAGCGGAACGTCAGCATCGAATGGCGCCTCCAGCGAGTGGCCAGAAACCTTGCCCAAGGCTAGTCTGTGGGGGTGGGGGTGTCAATGCATCCGCCTTGCCCGCCGCAAGCTGCCAAACGTATACTTGAATGGTTGAAACCCGCCGCCATCGCATGGTGTGCGGCGCCGCAAGGAGCGACCCCGTGGAGTGGGAACCGGTCATCGGCCTCGAGGTGCACGCGCAGCTGCTCACCAGGAGCAAGATGTTCTGTTCGTGCCCGGCCGACTACCAGGACAACGAGCCGAACACCGGCGTCTGCCCGGTCTGCCTCGCCATGCCGGGCGTGCTGCCGGTCATCAACAAGCAGGCCGTGGAGCACGTCATCCGCACGGGGCTGGCCCTCAACTGCTCCATCGGCGAGTTCGCGCAGTTCGACCGGAAGAACTACTCCTACCCGGACCTGATGAAGGGCTACCAGATCTCGCAGTACGAGAACCCCATCTCGTACGGCGGCTGGATGGCCATCGAGAGCGACGGCGAGACGCGCAACGTCGGCATCACGCGGGCGCACCTGGAGGAGGACGTCGCCAAGCTGCAGCACGCCCGCGACGGCGCCGGGTCCGGCTACGCGCTCATGGACGTGAACCGTGCCGGCGTGCCCCTCATGGAGGTCGTCGGCGAGCCCGACCTGCGGAGCCCGGACGAGGCCCGCCAGTACCTGGTGAAGCTGCGCTCCATCCTGCGGTACATCGGCGTCTCGACGGCGGACATGGAACAGGGCAGCTTCCGGTGCGACGCCAACGTGTCCGTGCGGCCCAAGGGCTCCACGGAGTACGGCGTCAAGGTGGAAGTCAAGAACATGAACAGCTTCCGCTCCGTCCACCGGTCGCTGGAGTACGAGATCCAGCGGCAGATAGAGGTGCTGGAGAGCGGCGGGCGCGTGTCGCAGGAGACGCGCGGCTGGCTGGAGGACCAGGGGGTCACGGTATCGCAGCGCTCCAAGGAGTACGCCAACGACTACCGCTACCTGCCGGAGCCCGACCTGCCCCCGCTGCTGATCTCCCGCGAGTGGGTCGATGAGGTCCGCGAGAGCCTCCCGGAGCTGCCCGACGCCCGGCGCGAGCGGATGCAGCGCGAGTACGGGCTCTCGGCATACGATGCCTCGTTGCTGACCGCGAGCCGCCAGACGGCGGACTACTACGAGGAAGCCGTCGGCGCGCGGGCGCTGGAGGGCGATGCGCTGCAGGCGCGGGCAAAGGCCGTCGCGAACCTGGTGAACTCGGAGCTGGCGCGGCTGCTGAACCTGGCGGGGCTGGAGCCGTGGGAGAGCAAGGTGACCGCGACGGCGCTGTCGGAGCTCGTGGACCTGGTCGACGACCGCACCGTCAGCAGCACGCAGGCCAAGCAGGCGCTGGAGGCCATGTTCGAGGACGGCGGGAGCCCCAGGCAGGTGGTGGAGGCCAAGGGACTGTCGCAGGTGACGGACTCGGACGCGATACTGGCCGCCGTGCGGGAGGCGATCGACGGCAACCCGCAGGCGGTGCAGGACTGGCTGGGCGGCAAGGAGAACGCGGCCAAGTTCCTGGTGGGCCAGGTGATGAAGGCGACGCGGGGCCGGGCCGCCCCGGCGATGGTGAACGAACTGCTGGAGGAGCAGCTGGCCGCCCAAAGAGGCTAGCCGGCAGCGCAAGAAAGGCAAACACATGGGACCGTTTCTGAACGCCACGCTTATCCTCGTGTCCGTCCTGTTGGTGGCGGTGATCCTCATGCAAGTGCGGGGCGAGGGCTCCGGCGCCTTCGGGCAGGCGCAGAGCACGTTCCGCGTGCGCCGCGGCATCGAGCTGCTGCTCTTCCGGTTCACCATCGGCCTCATCGTCCTCTTCGTCGGCCTCGCCATCCTCAGCGCCCGCTTCTCCGTGTAGCGGCGCCATGGCCGCGCCGGTGATCGCGCTGCTGACCGACTTCGGTCTGCGCGACACCTACGCCGGTGAGCTCAAGGGCGCCATCCTCACAGTCAACCCCTCGGCGACGATTGTAGACATAACCCACGACGTCCCTCGCCAGGACGTGGCCGCCGGGGCCTTCATGCTCGGCAACGCGGCCTCGGCGTTCCCAAAGGGCACGGTCTTCGTAGCCGTGGTCGACCCCGGCGTCGGCAGCGAGCGGCGGCCCGTGCTGGTCGAGACGGCGTCGGGAGCGTTCGTGGGGCCGGATAACGGCCTGCTGAGCCGCGTCGTCTGGCGCAGCGATGCGCCCGAAACGCCGACGACCGGGCTATCCCCGCTGCCCGCGGGGGTATTGGCGTACCACCTCATCAACCCGGCGTACTGGCGCGCGACGGTCAGCAACACCTTCCACGGCCGCGATGTCTTCGCGCCGGTGGCCGCGCACTACTCGCTGGGCGTGGCGGCCTCCGCTATGGGCGAGCCGGTGAGCGAGCTCGTGCGGCTGCCGGGCCCGCAGCCCGTGGAGCGCGACGGGGCGGTGGCAGGCGAGGTGGTGTACGTGGACGGCTATGGCAACCTGGTGACCAACATTCCCGCGCACCAGCTCCCTGCCGACGCCGTGGTGGAGATCGTCGGGCAGCGCGTCATGGGCCTCAGCCGCCACTACGACGTTGCGCGGCCGCTGGTGGCGCTCGTCGGGAGCCACGACACGCTGGAGGTCGCCCAACCCGGCGGGAGCGCGGCGGAGGCGCTGGGCGTGGGGCGGGGGGCTCCTGTGCGGGTCACCCCGCGTTAAGGCACAGCGCCGCCGTGCGGGGTTCTCCTTGAAGCCTGACCTTCCTCTTTCTATGTGCAGCAATTGTTGCCCTGGGCAGATACCCAAAATCGACTCGTATGCAAGACCTGGTCGTTCTGGGTAAACGACCCGTATCTGGAAGAGCCGATTCCAGATAGGAAAACGAAAGAAAAAACTGAAAAGAGGAAATGACCCTATCTGGCGGGGCAATGCGTAGATAGGAGTCGATGCATTCGAGCGGCCAGGACGACTGCGGCGTTTTCCATAGCTGTGGATGATCGCAGAAGTTGCCGCAGGAAAGGATTTTGGGCGGTTTGTCGCGGGCTTCATGTGGAGAGGGTATCGATGGAGCACGCGCAGGCACAAGGGGGGGATGGCAGGGTGGGACGGGGCGCCTTCGGCAAGCTCAGGGCGCGGTAAGGGCGAACGGCCCCTCTCTCCCCCGCCCCTCTGGGTTCCTGCCTCCGCAGGAACGACGAGTCTAGGGCTGGCGATTGCGGGGGTCGTTGGGCGCGGGGTTTCTGGATACCGGCATTCGGCGGTATGAAGAGGTCGGGTTAGAGGTCCAGGTTGCCGGGGTTGAGGATGCGCTGCGGGTCGAGGGCTTGCTTGACGCGGCGGAGGGCCTCGATGCCCGCGTCGCCACGGTCGCGGCGCATGAGGTGCGTGAGCTTGAGGCCGACGCCGTGGCAATACTCCATCGAGCCGCCCATGTCCTGCGCCGCCGACAGGATGTCGTCGACGGCCTGCGACATGAGCGCGGCGTTGGGGCGGTCCTCCGGCGACGGGTCCGAGATGAGCAGCGAGAAGTACTCCGGGCGGCCCCACAGCGACCACTCGCGCACGGGGATGCCCCGCTGCGCGAGCAGCCGTTGGCAGTAGTCGTGGTACTCGGGCACCCGCGATGCCGGTACGGCGACGTGCAGGTAGTCCATGCGCCACGGGCGGCGGCGCCTGCGGGCCGCGTGGCCGTAGAGCTGCACCTCGCGCTTGTAGCGCTCGGCCGACGAGTGCCGCTCGCGCCAGAACTCCTCCACCTCCTCCGGCGGCAGCAGCTCGCCCCCGGCGGCGGTGCAGATGCGGTGGCCTCGGTCGGCCTGGACTGCGGCCTCTTCGCGGAAGCCCTCGAACGAAAGGTAGAGGGTGGTCTCGCTCTCGGCCGGCTGGCCGATGGGCTCGCGTGAAAACTCCTCGGCGAAGTCGACCATCGCCGGGCGCAGGCCGATGGCGTGCATCTCCTGCACGGCGGTGAAGCCGGCCATGAAGCTGGTGAAGCGGTAGGCGCAGCGGCGGCAGGCCTCCGGCTGGGGATGGGCGTGCATCGTGGCGCGGGTGATGATGCCCATGGCCCCCTCCGCGCCGATGAAGAGGTGGTCAACGTCCGGCCCGGCGACCTTTGGCACGCCCGGCGTCTCGATGACGTTGCCGTCGCCGAGCACCACCTGCAGGCCGAGCACCTGCTCGCCCATGCTGCCGTACTTGCCGGCGAGGTAGCCCATGCCGTTGGTAGAGATGGCCCCGCCGACCGTTGCGATGGGGCGGCTCCACGGGTCGTGGCCGAGGAGCAGGCCGTTGGGCGCCAGGGCGTCCTCCACGTCCTCCAGGATCGCGCCCGCGCCGACGGTGACGCGGCGGCCCTCCCGGTCGATCTCGTGGACGGCGTCCAGCCCGCGCAGCTCGACGACGATTGCGCCCTCGACGGGCACCGCGCCGCCCATGACGCCCGTGCCGCCGCCGCGCGGGACGAGGGGGATGCCACGCCGGGACGCGAAATCGGCGACGGCGGCGACCTCCTCGACGCGGGTGGGGGAGACGAGGGCGACCGGCAGCACCTCGACGCCGCCGGTGCGGCGGAAGGCGCGGTAGGCCGCGAGGGCGTCGCCGGACACGCGGAAGAGCTCGTCGGGGTCGGCGCTCACGCGCTCCGGCGCAAGCAGGCGGGTCAAGTCTGTGACAAGCGCGGTGGACATCATGCGAGTCCTATCGGGCGCGTTGCGGAAGAAAGCATCAGTTGCCGGTGAAGCGCCAGTTTGTGCCGTCCGCCGTGTCCTCCAGGGTCACGCCCATCTCCTGGAGGCGGTCGCGAATGCGGTCGGCAAGAGCAAACTGCTTCGACGCTCGCAGCTCCTGCCGCACCTCGGCCAGCAGCTCGACGAAGGGGCGGGCGGGCTGGTCGCCGGAACCCACGTCCGGCAGCAGCCGCAGGCCGAGGACCTCCGTGAGCTCCCGCAGGCACTCCTGCGCGGCGGCGATGCCCTTGCCCTCCTCGTTGCCGCGGTTGATGTCGCGGGTGAGCGAGAAGACGGCCGCGAGGGCCTGGGGCGTGTTCAGGTCGTCGTCCATGGCGGCGCGGAAGCGCTCGCGGTGCGGCTCCGGGTCGACGGCCTCTGCCGCGCCGCCGCTGCCCGCGACGCCGAGGGCCGTGCGCAGGCGGTCGGCGGCGCGCTGCTGCCCGACCAGGCTTTCCTCAGAGTAGGCCAGCGGGCTGTGGTAGTGGGAGTTCAGGAAGAAGAGCCGCAGCGCGTCCGAGCCGAACTTGTCCAGGGCCTCCCGGACGGTGACCAAGTTGCCGAGCGACTTGCTCATCTTGTCCTGGTCGAGCTGCAGCAGGCCGTTGTGCACCCAGTGCCGGGAGAAGGGCTCCCGGCCGGTGAACGCCTCGGTCTGGGCGATCTCGTTCTCGTGGTGGGGGAAGACCAGGTCCTGCCCGCCGCCGTGGATGTCCAGGTTGGGGCCGAGATAGTGGAGGGCCATGGCGCTGCACTCGATGTGCCAGCCGGGGCGGCCCTCGCCCCAGGGGCTGGACCAGGACGGCTCGCCGGCCTTGGCGCGCTTCCAGAGGGTGAAGTCCATGGCGTGGTCCTTGCCGAGGCCCGGCTCGATGCGCGCGCCGGCCATCATGCCGTCGAGCGTGCGGTGGCTGAGCTTGCCGTAGCCGGGGAAGCTGGTGACGCGGTAGTAGACGTCGCCCTCCGACTCGTACGCGAAGCCCTTGTCGATGAGGCCCTCGATCATCTCAATGATGCGCGGGACCTCGTCGGTGACGCGCGGGTAGATGTGCGCGGGCTGGACGTTGAGGGTGGCCATGTCAATGAGGTACTCCTCGACCATCTCCTCAACCAGCGTGACCGGCGACGTCTTCTGCTTTGCGGCGGCGTCGATGATCTTGTCGTCGATGTCCGTGAAGTTCTGGACGTGCGTGACCTGGTGGCCGGAGTACTCGAGGTACCGGCGCAGCGTGTCGAAGTAGACGGCGCACATGGCGTGGCCGACGTGGGACGAGGAGTAGGGGGTGATGCCGCAGACGTACATCTTGACGGTATCGCCCAGGGGCACAAAGTCCTTCTTTTCGCCGGTCAGGGAGTCGTAGAGCTTCATGGGGTTTCCTCGAGCAGGGCCACGGCGTGGACGGCGATTCCCTCGCCGCCGCCGAGCGCCCCGAGGCCGTCGTTGGTCTTGGCCTTGACGTTGACTTGCGCGGTCTCGACGGACAGGCACGCCGCAATGCAGTCCTGCATGGGCCCGATGTAGGGCTTCATGACGGGCCTTTCGGCGATGATTGTAGCATCCAGGTTGACCAATCTCCAACCTGACGCAGCTACGAGCGACGCCACCCGCCGCAGCAGCTCGCGGCTGTCCGCGTCCCTGTAGGCCGGGTCGCTGGAAGGGAACTGGCCGCCGATGTCGCCGAGGCCGGCGGCCCCGAGCAGCGCATCGATGACGGCGTGGAGGAGGGCGTCGCCGTCGCTGTGGCCGAGGAGGCCCCTGTCGTGGGGGATGGTGACGCCGCCGACCACCAGGGGACGACCCTCGACGAGGCGGTGGACGTCGTAGCCAGAGCCTATGCGGATGGCAGCACCTCCGGCACGACGCGCGACGCGAGGATGGCCTCGGCGACGGCCAGGTCCTGGGGCGTAGTGACCTTCACGTTGCCGTAGTCGCCGGGGAAGACGTTGACGGCGTGGCCCATGCGCTCCAGCATCGTCGCCTCGTCCGTCACGTCGTCGCGAATCTCCGCGAATGCTGCCTCCAGCAGGTCGCGGCGGAAGACCTGCGGCGTCTGCACGGCCCACAGGCGCGAGCGGTCGGGCGTTTCAGCGACGCGGACGCCGTCGACGACCTTGATGGTGTCCGTCACCGGGACTGCCGCGATGGCGGCGCCCGTCTCCCGCGCGGCCTCCAGCCCGCGGTAGACCATCGCGCGGTCGACGCAGGGACGGGCAACGTCGTGGATGACCACCCATTGGGCGTTGGGGATCCGCTCCAGGCCGTGCTGCACGGAGTCCTGTCGGCGCGCGCCGCCGGTGCAGATGCTCCAGCCCACGGACCAGCCGCGGCGCATGAGCACGTACTGCGCCTGCTCGACGTTGTGGCCGGAGACGACGATCACGCCGTCGGCCACTTCGGGGACGGAGGCCATGACGCCGAGGGAGTAGTCGAGGACCGGCCGACCGCGCAGGGTGGCGAACACCTTGTCGATGCCCACCATGCGGCGGCTTTCGCCCGCTCCAACCAGTATGACGCCGACGCGTCCCGGCACTGTGTTCTCCTCAGGGGGACTGTTATGCGAATTCCTGTACGGGCATGCGGTCCAAGGCATGCCGCAGGCGAAATTCAGCATAGTATAGGGCCATAGGGGTGTCAAAACCGCCGAGGCTACGAGCCCGGTGCGTACGAGGCCAGCGCGGCGCGATAGTCGTCCATGGTGTTGAGGTCGAGGCGCACCATCGGGTCGTCCATCTCCACGCGCTGCAAGGCCTCCCTGTGGCGGCTTACGACCTCCCGTATGCCCTGCCGCTCCTCGGTGACGGCGAGCAGTTCCGGAACAAGGGAGGCGTCGAAGATGATGGGGTGCCCGCCGCGCCCCCGGTACGCGGGGTGGGTGATGAGGGCTCCAGAGATGGCGTGGCGGTCGATGACCGCGCGCAGGATCCCCGCCGTGCGCGGCTGGTCGACGGCGAGGAGCAGGAGGCCGCCGGCGTCGCCGGGGACGTGCTCGACGCCGAGGCGGACCGAGGTGGTCTTGCCCTCCGGCGCACGGTGGTTGACGACGGCCTGGACGCCTTCCAGACCTGTGAGAAGCGACTCGGCCTCCAGTGTCGTTGGGCCCAGCACGACGATGACGGGCGCGGCGCCGGCTTCGAGGAGGGCATCGACCTGGCAACGGAGCAGCGGGCGGCCACCCCAAGGGAGCAGGGGTTTGGGTTGGCCCATGCGGGAGGACTCACCGGCGGCCAGCAGGACGGCCGCGATTCCGGGCACGCCTAGCTCCTGCCGGGAACGGCCCGGCCCTTCTCGCGGGCTATGCCAAAGAGGCGGTTGTCCATCTGCAGCGGGGAGCCGCCGGCGCCGTGGCGCAGGGCAACGATTTCCGACATGATGCTGAGGGCGATCTCCTCCGGCGTGCGCCCGCCAAGGTCCAGACCGACGGGCGCGCGGACGGCGCGGATGCGCTCCTCCGGGATGCCCTTGCGGAAGAGTTCCTCGAAGATGAGCAGGTTCTTGCGCTTGCTGCCCAGGATGCCCACGTAGCCCGCGGGGGAGCGCACGGCAGCCTCGGCCGCCATGTCGTCATAACGGTGGCCGCGGGTGGCGACGACGACGGCGGTGTTGGCGTTCATGGGGATGCCCTCAAGGCCCTTGTCGTATTCGGCGACGATGGTGTTGACGGCGTCCGGGAAGCGCTCCGGGTTGGCGAACTCCGGCCGGTCGTCCACGACGTAGTACTGGAAGCCCAGCGGCCCGGCAAGGTTGGTGAGGGCCTTGGAGATGTGGCCGCCGCCCATGACCACGAGGGTCGGGGGCATGGTGTAGGTCTCGATGAAGAGCTGGTAGCCCTCGGCGGTCGTGACGTGCTCGCACTTGCCGTAGTCCAGCAGCTCGCGGATGTGCCCGACAGCCTGCGCGTCCAGGGCCGGGTCGCCCAGGGTGCCCTTCGTTGACCCGTTGGCCTCCAGGTAGAGCTTGCCGCCGACGGGATGCGGGGAGCCGTCCGGCGCCCCCACCAGCGTCGCTATGCCTATGGCAGTGTCGCCGTCGTAGGCGCGCTCGACCTGCTGCATCCGGGGCAGCACGTCCCGCGGCTCCCGGATGGGGTCGAGCAGGAAGTGCATGGTGCCGCCGCAAATGAGGCCGTCCCGGGCGGCGATCTCCTCGGTGAGCTCGTAGTCGCGGACCTCGGCAGGGCCGCCGCCGCGCAGGAGCATCTTCGCGGCGAACCAGATGTCGCCCTCGACGCAGCCGCCGCCGAGGGTGCCGACGCCGCTGCCGTCAGCGCGCACAAGGAGCTTGGCGCCGGGCTTCTGCGGCGTGGAGCCCTCCGTCTGGATGACGGTGACCATCACGCAGGGGTCACCGGCCTCCAGGGCCTTTACGGTCTCATGGAAAACGTGCTGCATGTCCAGACAACCTCCGACGGCTCGGCTCCATTCTACTGTACCACCGCCCGCAATGCAGCCCCGGCGGGCGGCGCCTGTCAAAACGAAGACGTTCCTGTTCAAACAGGAACGTCTTCGTGCGGCGAACGGTGTTTGTGCTAGTAGAGGTGGCAGTTGACGAAGTGGCCCGGCGCCATCTCCTTGCGCTCAGGGATCTGCTCCGAGCAGATGTCCATCGCGTACGGGCAGCGGACGTGGAAGCGGCAGCCGGACGGCGGGTTGATGGGGCTGGGAACCTCGCCGCGGAGGATGATCTCCTCACGCTGGGAGTCCGGGTTGGCCGTCAGCGCCGCCGAGAAGAGCGCCTTCGTGTACGGGTGGAGGGTGTTGTCGTAGAGCTCGTTGGTCTCCGCCTGCTCCACGATCTCGCCGAGGTACATCACCGCGACCTCGTGGGCGAGGTAGCGGACGGTGGCGAGGTTGTGGGCAACGAGCAGGTAGCCAACGTTGAAGGTGTCCTGCAGGTCCTTCAGGAGGTTCATGATCTGGGCCTGAATGGACACGTCCAGCGCCGAGACCGGCTCGTCCAGGCAGATGAGCTTGGGGTTGCCGACCAGCGCCGCGGCCAGGGCCAGTCGCTGCCTCTGGCCGCCGCTAAACTCGTGCGGGTAGAGGGTGGCCTGCTGCGTTCGGAGTCCTACCGCGGTAAGCAGGTAGTCCACGCGGTCGTAGGCCTCCTGCTTCTGCACCTTCTGGTTCACCACCAGGGCCTCTGAAATGATGTCCCGGACACGCATCCGGGGGCTCAGTGAGCTCCAGGGGTCCTGGAAGACGGCCTGAACGTCGGTGTGGTATTGCTTGAGCTCGTCGCCCTCTATCGTGTGGACGTCGCTGTTCTCGAGCTGGATCTGGCCGGTTGTGGGCCGCTCCAGCCTGAGAATGAGCTTGGCGGTGGTCGTCTTCCCGCAGCCGGACTCGCCCACCAGGGCAAGGGTCTTGCCCCTGGGTATGGTGAAGTTGATGTGGTCGACCGCCTGCACCCAACCGACGATCTTCTGGAGCACCAAACCCTTGGTGACGGGGAAGTACTTGGTCAGGTCTGTTGCCTGGAGCAGGACGTCCTGTTCCATGATTCCTCCCAAAAAACCAGGTTATGCGGCGGCTTCCGCCACTTTGGACCACTGCGCCTCACTCTCCAGGAGCCAGCAGTCCGCAGTGTGGCCCTGCTCGTTCCCGAAGGAGGGAGGATACGCTTCAATGCACTTGTCCGTGGCGAATTCACACCTGTTGGCAAAGCGGCAGCCCACCGGGAGATCGAAGAGGGCCGGAGGCTGCCCCTCGATGGAGTAGAGCTTGTCGACGTGCTTCTCTTCCATCGACGGAACGGACGCCATCAGGGCCTTGGTGTAGGGGTGCGACGGGTTCCTGAAGAGGGTGCGAATTTCACCCTGCTCAACCACACGCCCCGCGTACATCACAAGAACCCGGTCGCACATCTTGGCGACCACGCCCATGTCGTGGGTGATGAAGATGATGGAGACGCCGGACTCGGCCTGCACCTGCTTGAGCAGGCGGAGGTACTGGGCCTGAATGGTCACGTCGAGGGCAGTCGTCGGCTCGTCGCATATCAGCACGCGGGGCGTGCCGGCGATGGCCATGGCGCCCACCACGCGCTGCTTCATGCCGCCACTCATCTGGTGGGGAAAGTCGTGGATCCGGCGGTCAGGAGCGGCCACGCCCATGCGCCGGAGGATGTCGACCGCGCGGGCGCGGAGGCCCTTGGTCTGCTCCTCCTGGTAGTACATGCCGAGGGCCTCAACCATCTGGTTGCCGATGGTGAACACCGGGTTGAGCGACGTCATTGGGTCCTGGAGAATCATGGAGATCTTCTGGCCGCGAACGAAACGCATTTCGCCTTCCGGCCGCTCCAGGATGTTCTCACCGTCCAGCCAGATCTCACCGCTGACGATGCGGGCGGCGGGCTTGGGCGCGAGGCGCAGCAACGTCAGCGCCGTCATGCTCTTGCCGCAGCCGGACTCTCCCACGATGCCAAGGGTCTCTCCCTGGCGCACCTGGAAGTTCAGGCCGTCCACCGCCTTGGTTATGCCCCACCTCGTGTAGAGGTAGGTACGCAGGTCCTTAACGTCCAGGACCACGTCACCAATGTTCTTTTCCGGCTCCTGATAGATGTCCGGCTGTCCTGTGGTCGTCATAGTGTTACACCTGCCGCAGTTTGGGGTCCAGCTTGTCGCGCAGCCAGTCGCCCATCATGTTCATGGAAAGCACGACAAACATGATGGCGAGGCCGGGCATGACGGCAATCCACCACGCGCTCGCGATGTGGTCGCGGCCGTCCGCCACCATGACGCCCCATGCGGGGTTGGGCCGCGGGATGCCGGCGCCAAGGAAGCTGAGCGTGGCTTCGAGCAGGATGACGGTGCCCACCTGCAGCGTCGCCAGCACGATGAGGGTGTTCACCACGTTGGGGAAGACGTGCTTCATGATGATCCGGACGTTGGAGCAGCCGGCCACCCTGGCGCGGGCCACGAAGTCCAGGGCCTTGATGGACAGGACTTCCGCCCGGATCTGCCGGGTGTACCGCGACCATAGAAGCACGGATATGACTCCGATGGCGGTGTAGAAGCTTGGGCCGAAGACGGCCACGATAACCAGCGCCATCAAGATGAGCGGCAGCGCTAAGAAGGTGTCTACGATACGCATGATGAGGTGGTCGACCCACCGGCCGAAGTAGCCGGAGACGAGTCCGAGGGTGGTGCCGATGGTGCCGCCGATTGCCAGAGCGGAGAGGGACACCATCAGGGAGATGCGGGAGCCGTGCATGATGCGGCTCAGGATGTCGCGGCCCTGCTTGTCAGTGCCCAGGATGTTCGTCCAGGTGCCGGGCTTTGCGGGGTTGCCCTGGTCCCACACCGGCGGGGTCAACCGCTTGCTGAGCTGCTGCTTGAGGGGGTCGTGGGGCGCGGTCCACTGCGCCGTAAGGGCGGGGAAGATCAGGACCAAAAACAGGATCGTCAGCCACACAACGGGATACTCATTGAAGATCAGGTGCCCAAAGCGCTTGATGCGCGCGGTACTGTACCAGGGCAGCCTCTGCGGTAGTTGTAGGACGTTTCCCTCAGTTGCCATTACCGGTACTCCCTTTCGTTCTTCAACTGCCTGTCACATTGCCTGACGGTTACTGGTACCTGATTCGCGGGTCAATGTAGGCGTAGAGGATGTCGATGAGCAGGTTCATGCCGATGAACAGCACGGAGATGAACATCGTCACGGCCTGGATGACCTGGTAGTCGCGGGCGTTCACCGCCTGCAGCGCCAGCAGGCCGACGCCGGGCCAGGCGAACACGGTCTCGATGGTCACGGAGCCGGTCATCTGACCGACCACGATGGCGCCGAACACCGTGAGGGGCGGGATGGCCGCGTTCTTGAGGCCGTGCTTCCAGACGACCTTCCACTCAGGAAGCCCCTTGATGCGGGCCAGCTTGATGTACTCGCTGTCCAGGACGTTGAGCATGGAGGAGCGGGTCAGGCGCATGAAGGAGGCTACGGAGAACCACCCCAGGGCGACGGCCGGCAGGATCATGTTGGAGATGCCGCCCCTGCCCGAGGTGGGGAACCACCCAAGCTGCACCGCGAAGATCCAGATGAGCACGATGGCCAGCCAGAAGGAGGGAAGCGACTGCCCAAGGAGGGCGATCAACTTCCCGACGGTATCCAATATGGTGCCCTTCTTCACGGCGGACATCACCCCGATGGGCACCGCCAGGAGCACCGACACGCCTATGGAGACCACCGCCAACTGGAGCGTCGCCGGGAGGTGCAGGATCACGAGCTCCATTGCCGTGCGGCCCTGCCACTTGAAGGAGGGACCGAACTCACCCTTGGATGCATTCCGCACAAAGGTGAAGTACTGGATGTACCAGGGATCGTTGAGGCCCCAGAGCTCGCTGATGCGGATGAACGTCTCGTCGTCGGCTTCGTCCGGGAGCAGCACGTCGAGGGGGTTGCCGGAGAGCCTTGCGAGGGAGAAGACGATGATGCTCACGCCAATGAGCGTAAACACCGATTGGATCAGCCTGATAATAATGTATCGCTGCATTTCCTCCTCGTTTCTCCTCAGGATGCCTCCGCTGGTCTTCTTCCGGGGTGCGGAGATTATACTTTCGGCGTCAAGAACGCGCTATTGCATCTTTCGGTTCCGCCCAAAACATTGTCAACGTTAGCGATGGTTTCGACAACGTGCCAACCGGTGTTTTGGTTAGACCTTCCCCAATTCTTGTTTGAGGTTTGGGATTGGGCTCCTCACGAAGGTCTTCACCTGGGAGCTCTGGCCGCGGAGAAATGGGGACGTGTGACTTGCACACCATACCCGTCCCCCCGGGCATTTGAAACATTTGGCAATAAGTATCATAGGCCTCTGGCGCTGTCAACCCGCGAGCCTCCTATAATCCCTATTTGTTTCGAAAGCATGGAAGGACTCCCCTAAGGCCAGTGGCGGGAGCGTCCCTGCTCCGCCGCCCACTGCCCGAATGCCAGGAGCCCGCCCAGGCCCATCGGACGGCCCAGCACGGACGTCTCGTACCATCGCTTGCGCCGCATGACGTAGATGGGGCTTGCGCCGGTCTGCAGGAAGAAACGGAGGGCGCCGAGCAGCGCAATTGTCAACGCGAGAAGCGCGATGGCCCAACCCACCACTGCTGCTGCCGGTCGCAGGATGATCCACCGCATAACTCCCTCCTTGCCGGGACTAGAGGACGGTCCTCGACAGGGCGATTGCCACAGCGATCGCCGCGGCGACCGCCGCCCAAACCCATACGCCCCTGCGCGCGCCGGCGCCTCCGCCCCGCGCGGGCGAACTGTTTCTCCTAGAGCGGCGCTGGTGACGGTTCATCGGAACTAAGTGTACCGGATGCGCGGGTCGACGTAGGCGTACAGGATGTCGATGAGCAGGTTTACGCCGATGAACAGGACGGCGATGAACATCGTCACGGCCTGGATGACCTGGTAGTCGCGCGCGTTCACCGCCTGGATCGCGAGCAGGCCGATGCCGGGCCACGCGAACACCGTCTCGATGGTGACGGAGCCTGTCATCTGGCCGACCACGATGGCGCCGAACACCGTGAGGGGCGGGATGGCCGCGTTCTTCAGACCGTGCTTCCACACGACCTTCCACTCCTTCAGGCCCTTGATGCGCGCGAGCTTGATGTACTCGCTGTCCATCACATTCAGCATGGAGGAGCGGGTCAGGCGCATGAAGGACGCCACGGAGAACCACCCCAGGGCCACGGCCGGCAGAATCATGTGCGAGAAGCTGCCTCGGCCCGACGTCGGAAACCATCCGAGCTGTACCGCGAAGATCCAAATGAGCACGATGGCCAGCCAGAAGGAGGGAAGCGACTGCCCCAACAGGGCGATCAGCTTCCCGCCCGTATCCAGGAAGGTGCCTTTCTTCACTGCGGACATCACCCCAATGGGCACGGCCAGGAGCACCGAAACACCAATGGAGATCACCGCCAGTTGCAGTGTCGCGGGGAGATGGTGCATCACCAGTTCCATGGCGGTGCGCCCCTGCCATTTGAAGGACGGGCCGAACTCGCCGCGGGAGGCGTTTTTCACGAAGGTGAAGTACTGGATGTACCAGGGCTCATCCAGCCCCCAGAGCTTGCTGATGCGCTTGAAGTCGCCATCGCTGGCTTCCACTGGCAGGAGCACGTCGAGGGGGTTGCCGGAGAGTCTGGCGAGGGAGAAGACGATGATGCTGACGCCGATGAGGGTGAATACCGATTGGACCAGCCTGATGATGATGTACCGCTGCATGTCCTCCTCCTGTCTCCGCTGGGCTTCACCGTTGGCTGGATGTAAGGACGTGCGCGAATTATACGCCTGCTGTCAAGCTATTCCAATCGTTTTTATTATATTGGAATATGCATTAGTGTTATAGTATGTCAAAAGATGTGCGTGCGTATGGGGGGCGTCAGAGGGGATGCGGGCCGGGCTCGATGGCGGGGTGCGGCGCGTGCCGGATCCGAGGGTCGATGCCGGCGCGGAGGATGTCGATGAGCAAGTGCGCGGCGATAACCAGCACGGAAACGAACATGATCAGCGCCCAGATCACATTGTAGTCGTGCGTGTTGACCGCCTGCAGCCCCAGCAGGCCGACACCGCGCCACGCGAACACTACCTCAACAGCGACGGCGCCTGCGAGCAGGCTGGCCACGATGGCGCCGGACGTCGCAAGAAGCGGGGCGGCAGCGTTGGCAAGACTGTGCTTCCACACGACCTTCCAGTCTGGCAGGCCGTGGATTCGCGCGGTCTTGACATAGTTGCTGTCCAGGGCCTCAAGCATGGAGACGCGAGTCAAGCGCATCAGCAGCGCCGCTGGGAACAATGCCAGTGCGATGACCGGCAAGATCCAATGGGAGACGCTGCCCATCCCGTACCCGGGCAGCCACTCCAAACGCAAGGCAAAAATCCCGACAAGGAGAACGCCCACCAAGAAGGGGGGAGTGGACTGCCCCAAAATGGTGAACAGCCTTGCTACTCTGTCCAGTACGCCGCCCTTCCTCACGGCAGACAGCGCGCCGATAGGCACGGCCAAGAGCAGCGACGCGCCGATGGACACAGCGGCCAATTGGAGCGTCTGAGGGTAGTACTGCAATACCAGTCCCATAGCAGGACCCTGCCAATTGCGGGACGGCCCAAAATCGCCCTGGGCAGCGTCCTTCACGAAAGTGAAGTACTGAACGTACCACGGGTCGATGACACAAGTTGAGATCGTGATATGCAGAAGGTACCTACCGTTGTCACAATCCCCCCGCGGCGGAAGGTAGTCCAGGGAGTTACCCACTTGTGTAGAGAGCGCAAAGACGACAATGCTGACGCCCACCAGCGTGAGCGCCGCTTGGGCCAGCCTGACGATGATGTACCGCTGCATGTCCTCCTCCTGTCTCCGCTGGGCTTCACCGTTGGCTGGATGTAAGGACGTGCGCGAATTATACGCCTGCTGTCAAGGCGTTCCAATCGTTTTGATTATATTGGAATATGCATTGATGTTATAGTATGTCAAAAGATGTGCGTTCGTATGGAAGGCCGTTGCCAGGCGCTTACAAGGCAGGGAGAGGGGAGAGGGCTAGAGGGCGGGGAGCAGCGCCAGCGCCGCACTCGCCGCCCGCCGCTCAGCGTCAACCTTGCGGGAGGAGGAGCCCCTGGCGAGAGGCTCGCCGGCGACGATGACCTCGACGGTGAAGGTGCGCGCGTGCCCGGGGCCTATCTCGGAGAGCAGCCGGTACTGCGGCGCGCCGAGCCCCCGCGCTTGCGCGGCCTCCTGGAGCTGTGACTTTGGGTCCTGCAGTGATTTCGGTGAGGCGGCGCCGTCGATCTCGGTTGCGAACGCCCGGAAGATGAAAGCCTCGGCGGCCTCGTGCCCCTGGTCGAGGTAGATGGCGCCGACAACCGCCTCCAGCGCGCACGCAAGGTTGCCGGGCTTTTCCCGGCCGCCGCTCTGCTCCTCGCCCTGGCCGAGCAGGAGGTGTTCGCCAAGGCCGATCTCGCGGGCCCGCTGGCCGAGGGTCTCCCCGCGCACGACGCTGGCACGGGCCTCCGTCAGCTCACCCTCGGTCATGTCCGGATGGTCGAGGTAGAGGCGGCGGGCGACAACCGCGCTCAAAAAAGCGTCCCCCAGGTACTCCAGCCGTTCGTTCGAGACCGGAGCATCCTGGGGGTGCTCGTTGACGTATGAGCTATGGGTCAGGCTGAGGCGCAGCAGGCCCGGGTCGCGAAAGCGGACGCCCAACGCCTTCTCGACTGACTCCACGTTCGGCTCCATGCGAGGGGCTAGCTCCCGGCGGTGAATGCGCCCTTGGGCCACGGCGGCTGGGGCCGCTTGACCTCACCGATGTAGATGTGGTCCTCCATCATCTCGGAGAGCAGCTCCAGGGCGCGTGACGCGCGGGCCTCCGGCGGCTTGAGGAGCTTGACGAACGCCGCGGCGCCGTTGGGGAAGACGAACGTGGGCGTGCCGAACACGCCGTAGCTCTCGACGGCCTCGACGTGGTCAGCGGCGACCTTGTCCTTGGTCGCCTGGTCCTCCATGTCGGCGCGGAATTGCTCCAGGTCGAGGCCTACGCCTGCGGCGATCTCCATGAGCACTTCCCGGTCGCCGACGTTGACGCGGTCCACGTGGCGTGCCCGGAGCAGCGCCATGTGGAACTGCTGGAAGAGCTCCGGCCCCTGCGCCTTGGCGGCCTCGCCGGCCCGGAGGGCCCACATTCCGCGAAACTCATAGTCGTCAGGCTGCTCCCAGACCTTCCAGTCAGGGCCTTCCTTGCTGTTGATCTGTTCCAGCAGGAAACCTCGCCAGTTCAGCTCCAGCTCGTCTCCCGCGGTCTCCTTTGCGGACTCCAGCCACACGGCTGCGTTGTACACAAAGGGTCAGGTGTAATCGAAGAACACGTCACAAGAGAGCTTGGCCATGCCGCACCTCCCAAATTTCTGGCAACATTGTAGTTGCACCCACGGCCAGCGTCAAAGCCATTCACTGCGTTCGCAACCGTCCGGCGCCCGGCTATCCTATTGCCCGAAGTTACGCATATGTGAGAACATAGCCGCTAGGTTTTGGAGGAGAAGACATGGACGTTGTTGAGACGGTAGACCTCACGAAGATCTATGCAGCACGGCAAATTGCCCTCAACAGCGTAAACGTATCCATACCCCAGGGTTGCATCTTCGGCCTCATTGGCCCGAACGGCGCCGGAAAGAGCACGGCGCTGCGGCTCATCATGGGGCTGCAGCGGCCTACGGCGGGAAGCATCCGCGTTTTCCAGGAGCCGATGAACCTCGCAGCGGGCCACCTGCGCCGGCGTATCGGTTTCCTCTCCCAGAACGGCAACTTCCCTTTCGACATGTCGCCGATATCCTATCTTGACCTGGTCGGCAAGCTGTTCGGCATCGTCCCCAGCATCCGCAAGCCCAGGCTCTCGGCATTGCTCCACGCCATGGACCTGCTGCAGGCGTCGTCCCAACGGATCGAACACCTGTCCAGCGGCCAGCGCACCCGCCTTGGCATCGCGGCCGCGCTGATGAACGACCCGGACCTGCTGCTCCTCGACGAGCCGACCATCGGCCTTGACCCGGAGGGACGGCACTACACGCTGGACCTGTTTGAGGAGCTGCGGCGCAAAGGCAAGACCATCATCCTCTCGACGCACATCCTGCCGGACGCCGACGAGACCTGCGACTTCGTGGGCATCCTGAACCACGGGAAGCTGGTGTTCACCGGTTCCGTGCTGGACATGAAGCACCTCACCCTGGCCAACACCATCGACCTGCTGGTCGAGGGCGAAGTAGAGCTGGGCCTCCAGGCCGCAACCGTGGAGGTGCGCGGGATCACGTTTGAGCGATTGGGCGCGAATACGGTCAGGATTGCGTTCAACAACCGGGAGGGCGAGTTCATCACCATCCTTAGCCAGGTGCTGGACGCCCTCGCCCGCCACGGTGTCGTGCTCAAGTCCATTCAGCCTGCAGGGGACCTGGAGGACGCCTTCCTCAAGACGCTGCAGGAAGACCGCCGGAAGGGCTTTGCCCGGGCGCTGGACACTGAGGACATCATGGCCCAGTTGGGGATTTACTCGCCGTCCAGAGCACCTCGGGATGAACTACCCTCACTGCGCTCCGCTTCATCCGACGAGGTGATTTGATGAGAAGAGGCCTCAGCACCAACGCCTTTCTGTGTCTCCTGGAGTATGACCTGACCATTCTTGCCAAGTCATGGATTGTCCGGTTCTGGTTCGTGCTCACGTTGACCGGCGGCGTCATGGGCGTAATCGTATCCCGCAACTTCATTGACGATTCCTCATTCCTGATGGGCTGGGCGCTGGTCTTGTACGTGGTCCTGGGCAGCCTGGTGGTGCTGGCCAACAGCGTCAGCGCCATCTCGCAGGAGTTCAGGTTCCTGGGCGAGTCCATCATCAGCCGCGGCATCGCGCCGACGCCCTACCTGCTGGCGAAGCTGGTGTCCCGTTCATTCGGGAATGCGTTCATCTTCATCATCGTCGCGGCTCCGACTGCGTTCCTGATGCGCGAAATGTCGCTCAACAACGACATGACCGTCGAGGGCATCCTGGTCGGCATGGCGTACTGGGTGCTGCTGCTCACCGTCCTGTCGTTCCTCGGCATCACGGTCAGCGTACTGGTCACGAACACGGTCATGGGCCTGGTTGTGCTGGGCGTCATCTGGTACATGGCGCTGGGCATCCTGGACCTGGCATACGCGGACGGATTTACCCCGGAGGGGGTGCTCGGCAACCTTCCGCTGGTATTGCAGGGCAAGTCGCTCTCCATCGAAGTCACCGTGCTGGTGGGCCTGGGGGTTGTGCCGATCCTCATCCTCCCCTTCCTTGCGCTCAAGTTCATGAACAGCCGCGACCTGTAAGCCGCCCTTCCGGCTTCCACTGCCTCCAGCCCGCCCGTCCCACCGATGTCTTGTCCCTCCTTCCATTGGCGTCCTCAGGATTCGCTTGAAATACCGCGACGAAATTCGTCACAACGGTCGATTTTGGGCTACAATGGAAGGAGAGGAACATAGTCGATCGCGACGCCTGTTCCCGCAGGCGCCGGAGAGGAGGCACACGATGGACGTGATCGACACCATGCAGACCGGCGACTACGAGCAGTTGCTGGTGGCAGTTGACAAGAGTTCCGGCCTCCGAGCGTTCATCTGCATCCACGACACTACCCTTGGGCCGTCCCTTGGCGGCGTGCGCATCTGGCCCCATGCGACGGAAGAGGATGCGGTGAATGACGTGCTGCGGCTGGCCCGCGCGATGACGTACAAGAGCGCGGCCGCGGGCCTCGATTTCGGCGGCGGCAAGGCGCTCATCTGGGCCGACCCGAAGACGGGCGTCAGCGACGCGGCGATCCGTGCCTTCGGCCGCCACGTCGACTCCCTGGGCGGACGGTACATCACCACGGAGGACGTCGGCGTCAGGCCTGAGCACCTCGTCGCGATAAGCGAGGAGACAAGGCACGTCGTGGGGCTGCCGGCCCAATACGGCGGCAGCGGCAACACCTCCCACATCACCGGCTTCGGCATCTACAAGGGCATGAAGGCCGCCGTGCGGGAGACCCTGGGCACTGACACGCTGAAGGACGTGTCGGTCGCCGTGCAGGGCTTCGGCAAGGTGGCGACCTCCCTGGTGGAGCACCTGCTCGCCGAGGGGGCGCGCATCACCGTGACCGACGTGAACCCGGCGGCGCTGGAGCGGGCGCGTGGGCTCAACTGCACAGTCCTGCAGGACCCGGACGCCATCTACGACGTCCAGGCCGACGTGTTCGCGCCCTGCGCGCTCGGTGGCGTGCTGAACTGCGACACCATTCGACGCCTGCGCTCCAAGGTGGTCGCCGGCGCGGCCAACAACCAGTTGCTGACGCCGGAGAACGGCAGGCAGCTGTGGAACCGGGGCATCGTGTACGTGCCCGACTTCATCATCAACGCCGGCGGGGTGATCAACCTCGCGGTCGAGGTTGACGGCTACGACGAGTGCGTTGCCCGAGAGCGCGTGCGGGACATCGAGGAAACGGTGACGCGGGTGCTGCACGTTTCCCGCAAACACGGCCTCCCACCGCACGAGGCGGCGGACCGCATCGCCGAGGAGCGGCTGGAGCGGGCCCGCGACGCACAGCGGGGCGACCGGAACGGCCACGTCCGCGAGGCTGAAAGGGACTTCGTTCGCGTTCGGGTGGAGGGTGAGGCCGTCGAGGAGCACGCGGCAGCGTAGCGAGCAGGAGCGGCGGGGCTAGCCGAAGCCCATTCGGTGGATATCCTCGTCGTCCCAGCCCACGTGGTGCGCCAGCTCATGCACCACGGTGATCTGCACCTGGCGCTCAAGCTCGTCGTGGGTGTCGCAGACGGCCTCCAGCGGCCGCTGGAACAGCGTCACGCGGTCCGGCAGCGCCCAGTTGTAGTGGCCGCGGTCGATGAGCGGTATGCCCTCGTACAGGCCCAGCAGGCCGTAGTCGTGCTCCGTCCCGGTGTCCTCCATCTGTTCCGCCGACGGCCAGTGCTGCGTCATGACCTCGACGTTGTCCAGGATGTCGTGGACTTCCTGCGGCAGTCCCTCCAAGGCGTCTGCGACGAGTCGCTCGAACTGGGTCGTCGTGAGCCTGACGGCCATCACGCGGCCCCCGCCCCGTCCCGCAAGGCCTTGACGTGGTCAAGCTGTGCGCGGTCCGGCCCGTTGCCCTCACCCGGGACCTCGAGCAGGAAGGGAACGTCGTGGAACGCCGGGTGGGCGAGAATGACGGCGAACCCGGCGTCGCCGATGTAGCCCTCGCCGATGTTCGCGTGGCGGTCGACGCCCGAGGCAAAGGGGGTCTTGGCGTCATTGGCGTGCACGGCGACGAGATTGTGCAACCCAATTGCCGAGTCGAACTCCGCAAGCGCCGCGTCTAGGGTTTCCGGTTGCGAGACGTCGTAACCGGCGGCAAAGGAGTGCTGGGTATCCAGGCAAACCTTGACGCGCGAGCTGTCGATGCCGTCCATGATGCGCCCGATTTCCGTGAAGGACGCACCGATGTGGTTGCCCATTCCGGCGCAGTTTTCGATGAGCAGCAGCGGCCCCTCAGGGGCGGCGGCCAGCACCTCTCGCAGGGCGGCGACGGTCTGGGGAAGGACGGCCTCGAACCCCTGGCCCTTGTGGCTGCCGCTATGGAAGATGACGCCCGTGGCGCCGATCTGCGCTGCGCACTCCATGTAGTTGGAAAGAGCAGCCTTCGACTTGGCGATCAGCTCCGGGTCCGGGCTGCCGAAATTCATGAGGTAGATGCCGTGCAGGAAGGCCGGGCCGATGCCCGTCTCCTCCGACTTCTGCCGGAACGCGATGACCTCATCTTCCGGAGGGGGCTTGTACGCCCAACCCTGCGGCGGAGAGCAGAAGACCTGGATGGTCTCCGCGCCGATCTCCACGGCGCGGTCGACGGCCCTGCTGATGCCGCCGGCGGACGATACGTGCGCGCCGATCCGCATGGCGCCTACCCGAGCCCGCCCAGTTTTGTGACGATGTCCCACTCCTCAGGCGTCACCGGCTGGATGGACAAACGGGAGCCGCGCTGGGCGACCATCATCTTCTCCAGCCCCGGGGTGTTCTTGATGGCTTCCAGGGTTACCTGCGACTCGAATTCGCGGTCTGCCTTGATGTCCACCATGTACCAGCGGGGGGTTTCCGGCGTGCTCTGCGGGTCCGGGTGCGCGGAGTCGGGGTCCCACGCGGTCGAGTCCGGGTAGCCGTCGCGGACGACTACGGCCGTGCCGACGACGGCCATGGGCGAGGTGCTGCTGTGGTAGAAGAGGATGCCGTCGCCCTCCTTGATGGAGTCCCGGAGGAAATTGCGGGCCTGGTAGTTGCGGACGCCGTCCCACTCGGCCACGCCGTCGTTCTGCAGGTCGGCGTAGGAGTAGGCGTTGGGCTCTGACTTGAACAGCCAATACCGTCTTTCTGCCATTGCTGCCTCCCGCTTCATTGTAGCGAATCAACACCGCTGGCGCGCGCCACATTCCCTGCCGATAATGGCCCCATGAGCGACCGGGCAACAGCCGTCTTTCACTGGCTCGGAGAGACAGAGTACAGCGCGGCGTGGGCGCTGCAAAAGAGCCTCGTGGCAGAACGCCAGAAGGGGCGCATCGGGGACACGGTGCTGCTGCTGGAGCATCCGCACGTGTACACGCTGGGTCGTCGCGGGCGGCGTGAAGACGTGCTGCTGGACGATGAGACGCTGGCCCGGGAGGGGATCGCGGTGTACGCCGTCGACCGCGGCGGGGAGGTCACCTACCACGGTCCCGGGCAGCTCGTGGGGTACCCGATCCTGGACGTGCGCCGCATCGGCGGGCCGGTGCGCTACGTAAGGGCGCTGGAAGCGGCGCTGGCCGAGGCGCTGGCGGTCTTCGGGCTGGACGCCCACCACTCGGACGTCATGCCGGGGATCTGGACGGGCGAGCCGCCGAACGAGCGCAAGCTGGCGGCGATTGGGCTTCGGGTCAGCCGGGGGACCAGCAGCCACGGGTTTGCGCTGAACGTCAGCACGGACACCGGCTATTTCCGGCACATCGTGCCGTGCGGCGTGCCCGGCCTGCCCGTGACGTCGATGGAGCGGGAGCTCGGCCGGCAGGTCGACGGCTCGCAGGTGCGGGCCACAGTGGCGGACGCGCTGGCCCGCCGGCTGGGGCTGCGCGCCGAGTGGGCGGAAGCGGATCAGACGCGGGCGATGCTCAACTCACCCGCCCTGCAAAGCTAGCTGCCCCTGCGCTCCGGCGCATCGATGATATTGATCCGGATGCCGACCAACAGATTGCGCCAGTCGCGCACGTTGAGGCGCAGGGCCTCGGTGCGCCGCCAGAGGCCGGGACTCCAGGTGTCGGCCCCGTCCAGCGCGCTCATCGCCATCTCGAACTGGTCCTCGGCCTTGTCCGCCAGCTCGCGCCACCGGGTCTTGTCGCGCGCGGTGGGCGAGTCTGTCTCCGTCCACTCTTCGAGGATGGTGTACAGGTGGCCGGCGGCCTCATAGTTGCGGGCCTGCGCCTCCATGGCAAAGACGGTGGAGCGCGCGTTCCGGTGGCTGGTGATGAAGGTCTGGTTCGCCTCTTCGGGGACCAGGGAAGCAATCTCCTCGCTCTTGGTGGTGACCTCTTCCGCGTTGGCCCTGGCAAGCTCAAAGGCCTTGCTGGACTCCTCGAAAAACGCGGCGGCTTCCTTCAGGTTCCTGTTGTTGGCGGCCAGGTATCCCTCCTCCACCAGCAGAAGGGCGTCGCCGTGGTTGGGCCCGAACTCGGTGTTGGTCAGCTCCTCCAGCTCGGAGAGCAGATCAAACGCCTGGTTCAGATCAGTCTGCAATTCCCTGACTTGCAGCAGCTCCAATTGGAGCTTGCGGTTCCTGTCCTCCGTCCCACTCAGCGCGGACTCCGACCGGTCCAACTGCGTCCTGATGCTGCCGAGTTCGGACGACATGTGGGCGGCATCCTGCTCGAGGTCCCTTGCCGTCGAGCGGGAGGCTTCCAGCGACACGGTCAAGCCGGAACGCTCGGCATTCGCATCAGCAAGCTGCGTGCGCAGGTCCGTAATCTGACCGTCCTGATCGGTGAGGCGTGATTGCAGGCTGGTCAACTCCCTTTGCTGCTCCTCCGTCTCGGCGCGGAGCGCGGCATTATCCGGCTCGTTCACGGACAATCCGAGCACGAGACCGCCTGCAAAGAGGGCGGCCATTATCAACACAACCAGGGTCCGAACCCAAACCTTCTGCATGCGTGTCCTCCCAGTGCTTGGGAACATTGTAGCACCCGATGTTGCGGGCAGCCATTGCAGCAACGCCGGACCGCGCCCCGGCGTGTCTCGTCCGGCGATGGCGGGTTGCCGCGGGCGACATTGGCGTACAATGAGCGGGCCGGAGGGGCCGCGCGCGCCGACCCCATATACCGGAAACGTATGCAAGAGAGGATTCGTTAGCTTTGCCGCCGCTTCTGGTCATGGATGGCGTGAAGGTGCACTTCTCAGCCCGGAAGATGCTCTTCCGGTCGGAGACGGTGCATGCGGTCGACGGCGTGTCGCTTGCGCTGGAGCGCGGCGAGACGGTGTCCGTGGTGGGCGACTCCGGCAGCGGCAAGACGACGCTGGGACGGGCGTCGCTGCGGCTGGCGCCGATAACGGAGGGCTCCGTGGTGTTCGACGGCGAGGACATCACGCACACGGGGGAGGGCAAGCTGCGGTGGTTCCGCCGCCGGGCGCAGGCCGTCTTCCAGGACCCGTACTCCAGCATCGACCCGTTCATGGACGTCCGGCAGGTACTGGAGGAGCCGCTGCTGATCCACGGCATCGAGGACAAGGCGGACCGCATCCGGCACGCGCTGGAGGAGGTGCGGCTTGCGCCCGCGGGAGAGTTCGCCAGCAAGTTCCCGCACATGCTGTCCGGCGGGCAGCGTCAGCGGGTGGGCATCGCGAGGGCGCTGATCATGCAGCCGGAGTACATCCTGGCGGACGAGCCGGTCTCCATGATCGACGCGTCCAGCCGCACGGAGATCCTGTACCTGATGCGGGAGCTGCAGGAGCGGCTTGGCATCGCATTTATTTACATAACGCATGACATCGCCACGGCAAGGTACTTCTCCGACCGCATTGCCGTCATGTACCTGGGCAGGGTCGCGGAGCAAGGGTCGCCCGCCGAGGTGCTGGGCGAGCCGCTGCACCCGTACACCGTCGCGCTCATCGCGGCGGTGCCGGAGGCGGACCCGGCAAACCGTCTGCGCGACCGGCCCACCGTTCCCGGCGACCCGCCCAACCCGGTCAACGTGCCGACGGGCTGCCGCTTCCACCCCCGGTGCCCGGAGTTCATGGCCGGCGTGTGCGACGTGGTGGAGCCGGAGCTGACGGAGGCGCGGCCGGGGCGATTTGTCGCGTGCCACCTGTTCACCGCCCATAGCGGGAACGGCGGCGCGAGCGCCGGGCAACCGTCGTCCGACCAGGGAGCCGCCGATGGACCTTAAGCAGCTCATCCGGGACATCCCGGACTTCCCGCAGCCGGGCATCATGTTCAAGGACATCACCCCCTTGCTGAAGGACGCCACCGGGCTGTCGGCGGCAGTGGACGCGATGGCGGCGCCGTGGACGGACGCGGGCATCGACGCGGTGCTGGCCGTGGAGGCGCGCGGGTACCTGCTGGGCACGCCGGTGGCGCTGCGGCTCGGCGCGGGGTTCGTGCCGGCGCGGAAGCCGGGCAAGCTGCCCTACGAAACCGTGAGCGTCGACTACGACCTCGAATACGGCTCCGACACGATCGAGATGCACCGCGACGGGCTGGAACCGGGGCAGCGGGTGCTCATCGTCGACGACGTGCTGGCGACGGGGGGCACGCTGGCCGCGGCCATCCGCATGGTGGAGGGCGCCGGCGCACAGGTCGCGGGGCTGTCGCTGCTGGTGGAGCTGGGCGCGCTCGGCGGCAGAGAACGGCTGCGGGGCTACCGGCTGGAAGCGGTGATGACGCTGTAGCAGTCTCTGCCCCGTCCCGGCTTGCGGCGCGTCCCACATCATTGCTGCCCTACTCTCCTCAAGGGCTCCGCCATTGGCGGAGGCTATTGACCGTCCAAAACAATTCCCAAAGCGCGTAGCCGAGAGGAATTGATTTGCGATTCGCTTTATAGCTGATTTGGCAAATCTCAGCTACAAAGCGAAAAAATTTACAAACGATCCCTGCTTTGCCGTGCCGTTTCAACCTGCCAGGGCAGGGTACGAGCGGATGGAGCTTGGGGGCAACGGGACGGTGTCAGGGCGACCCTTCGACAGGCCCTTCGAGAGCCTCAGGACAGGCCCAGGGCGACCCTTCGACAGGCTCAGGGCGAACGGCCCCACCCAGACCCCGCCCCTCTGGGTTCCCCTGCCTACGCAGGGGCAGGCTCTGCCTGCGCAGGACCCTTCGACAAGCTCAGGGCAATCGGAGAGGGTGGTTGGGCGCGGGGTTTCTGGATACCGGCATGCGCCGGTATGGGGGAGGGAGGTTGGGGCGCGCCCCGCGTCCGGCGTAGCTGCCGGGATTCGTCTTGCTTTTTGTTTTGTAGGGGAGTTGGCACGTTGCAGATACAACACAAATATTCACCGAGGGGAAACGAATCCCGGCCGGCGTGCGCCCCGCCCCTCTGGGGTCCCGCCTGCGCGGGACCCTTCGACAGGCTCAGGGCAATCGGAAAGGGGGCCCTTCCCCACGAGAGGGGAGGGGGAAATGGCGCCGGGGTTGTGGTGGCGGTGCATGGGGCGAGGGTAGCGGGGGGACGGCGTTCGCGCGAGGGGGTGGTGGCAGGGGGTGCGCGGGCGTCGTTGGGCGCGAGGCTTCTGGATACCGGCATGCGCCGGTATGGGGGGTTGGGGGAGGGGCGCCCTTCGACAGGCTCAGGGCGAACGGCGGGTGCGGGCGGCAAGAGGAGACATCCAAGGCGGGCGTGCCCCACCCGACCCCGCACCTCTGGGTTTCCCCGCCTACGCGGGGACAGGCTCTGCCTGCGCAGGAACGACGGTGGGAGCTAGGCCCTTCGACAGGCTCAGGGCGAACGGGGGGTCAGGCTCCGGACTCGTTGTCCGTGACTTCCCGCAGCCAGCAGCGGGCAGTGTGCGTGGGGCTGAGGTTGAAGGCTGGAGGGTCGTCGGTGAAGCAGCGGTCCATCGCGTGGCTGCAGCGGGGGCTGAAGCGGCAGCCGGGCGGCAGGTCCAGCAGGTCCGGCGGCGCCCCGGGGATGAACTCGGGGTGGGAGCCGGCGCGGAGCTTGGGCGCGCTGGCCAGCAGCTTCTCCGTGTACGGGTGCGACGGGTTGAGCAGTACCTCCTCGATGCCGCCCATCTCCACGATGCAGCCGCCGTAGACGACGGCGATGTAGTCGCAGACGTCGCTGGCGAGGGCGAGGTCGTGGGTGATGAAGATGAGGGAGAGGCCCAGTTCCCGCTTCAACTGCTTGAGCAGGTTCATGATCTGCGCCTGCACGCTCACGTCGAGCGCCGAGGTGGGCTCGTCGAGCACGACGAGCGCGGGGTCGCGTACGAGGGCCATGGCGATGACGACGCGCTGCTTCATGCCGCCGCTGAGCTCGTGGGGGTAGCGGCCGAAGACCGCGGCAGGCAGCCCGACGCGCTCCAGCATGTCGCGGACCCTGGCGTAGGCGTCCTGCTTGCTCGTCCCGCCGTCCAGCAGGAGCGGCTCGGCGATCTGGTGGCCGACGCGCATGACGGGGTTCAGCGAGTTCATCGCGCCCTGGAAACCCATGGAGATGACGTTGCCGCGGAACCGGCGGCGGAACTCCTCCTCGCCGAGGGAGAGCACCTCGACGCCATCCATCAGGACGCGGCCCTCCGGCCCGTGGGCGTTGCGGGGCAGCAGCCGCATGAGGGCGAGGGCGAGGCTGCTCTTGCCGCTGCCGGACTCGCCGACGACGCCGAGGGCCTGGCCGGGCTCCAGCGCGAAGGACGTGCCGTCCACGGCCCAGAGCAGGCCGCGGTCAGTGACGTAGGCCAGGCGCAGGTCGTTGACTTCAAGGAGGGGCATGGGTTTCCTCTCCGGGGCAAGTCGCTGCGTCTATATTGACACATTCCACGGGCAGAGGCGAAATCCGCGAATCGGCCCCGCCCCCGTCCGCCCCTCTGGGTTCCTGCCTTCGCAGGAACGACGAGTTATGGGTCCGGGTATGTGGAGGCCGTTGGGCGCGGGGTTTCTGGATACCGGCTTACCGGTGAGATAATTTGTTCTTCTCCGTCGATGGGGATGGCGACGGTGATGACGAGGTTATTCTGCCCGTCCACCGTGATCTCGTCCACCACGTCTTGGAGGACGTCGCGCTTCTCCTCCTCGGTCAGCGCGTCCAGCCCGGCGCCCACTCGCGCCGTCCACGCCTGCACGCTGTCGACCATCTGCTCGCGGGTGACCTCCGTCGCGGCGCGGGCCCGGTAGTCGTCCACCTTGGCCCTCAGGTGCTCCAGGCACTCGGTGATGAATTTGCGCTGGAGGTCCAGCATCTCCTCGGTGATCTTCCCGGCGACATAGAGGCGGACGAGCCGTTCCTCCTCCCGCTGCACTGCTCGTAGGTCCCGCTCCGCCTTCGCCTGCTCCTCCGCCAGGGACGCATGGTTGCCCTGCCCCACGGCCTCCATGCCCGCGATGATGACGCCGGGTTCTTGGAGGACTGCTTTCACCTCCTCCCAGACCCGACCCTCCAGCCGCTCCGCCTTGATGCTGGGCTTCTCCCGGCAGCGGAGCCGCAGCTTGCTCCCCGTGCAGGCGTAGTAGCGGAGGGGAGCCTTCAGGTCGTAGGAGACCCGACGGCCACGACGGGTTGAGTTGGCGTGCCAGCGGGAGTGGGCCTGAAACGTGCGCCCGCACTCGGCGCATCGCAGCAGGTGCTGAAGGAGGTAGAGGACCTTGGTGTTGCGCTTGGCCCGGCTGAGTCGCGCCCGCTTGGTCGCCTGGGCCTGCGCAAAGGTCTCCTCGTCCACGATGGGCGGCACCGGCACCCCGATCCAGGTGTCGGCCGGTTGGGCGAAGACCCGCTTCCCCTCGTCGGTGGTGATGTTGCGGGTCCGCCCGTAGGCCCAGGTGCCCGTGTAGACGGGGTTGCCCAGAAGGTTGTGCACGACCGACTCGTGCCAGGTGCGCCCCCCGGTGGCGGTGGGCACCCCCTCATCCGTCAGGTCCCAAGCGATGCGCACGATGCCGAGGCCCCGCTCCACGTAGTCGTGGAAGATGCGGCGGACGACCTCCGCCTCGTTCTCGTCGACGGTGGGCCTGCCGTCGGGGCCCACCCGGTAGCCGTAGGGCGGGCGGCCGGTGGCGATGCGCCCCCGCTTGGCGGCGCCCCGCTTCCCCATGGCGGCCCGCTCCCGGAAGTTGTCCAACTCGATCTTCCCGATGGCGGCCATGAGCCCAAACGTCTTCATGTCGACGGCGTCCATCACCGACTCGATGCGCAGCTGGTAGGCCTCCACTACCTCCATGAGGGCCGCGGCGGGGAACATGCCCCGACTCAGGCGGTCGGACTTCCAGCAGACGATGACGTCGAAGCGGCCCTCTCGGGCGTCGTCCAGCATGCGCTGAAACTCCGGCCGCTTCTTGGACCAACCCCGGCCAACCTCCTGGTAGCGGGCGACGATGCGAAGCCCCCGGCGGGCGCAGTAGTCCTCCATGTCGGCGGTCTGCTCGGCGAGGGAGGTCTTGTCCTCCTCCGCCTGGCTCTTGTCGGAGACGCGGGCGTAGATGGCCGCCCGATTGGGTTCTCGTGCTGTATGCAGCTCTCTCGGCATGTATACCTCCTTTTGTTTTACCTAGCCCTAGTCAGACCAAAAGACCCGCCTCCTGTCGAAAGCGGGTCTGCGAATGCTAGAATGCCTTCGCATCACCTGCTCATCCCAGGTGGCGCCACGGCCCGGGGTGTTAGCCGCACCGCCGGGTCAACTTCTCCCTGTCAGCCTACTGCGATTGTGGTTGCGAGTCAATGCGATTCGGGCAGCAACCAAAAGAGGGCGCTTCAAACCTTGACGGAGTCCCGGAATGAGGGCGAGGCCACCCGTGAGGAATGAGATTCAGGCGAGTCTTGGACACATGAGGCTGACATCGGGCGCGGGCGCGGCATGATGACGAGCCGGGATGCTCCCGGTTGAAGCGGCTCATACATTTTAGAAAACGTCGGCATCCTGAATAAGAATGCCGTCCTTTCTTGACATCTGGGGTCAGGTTCACTAGGCTTTATCTAGGGTTTCAATAGCTCAGGGAGTTACATGACATGGCTATCGCACTCGATGAAGCTCTCCTCCGGGAGGCCCACATCGGTTCCTTCTTCCGGCCGAGCCAGCTCGAGCCGCTCGGCATTCCATACCACGCGCTCCGGCAACTGGAGGCGAATGAGCAGGTCGAGCGTGTTGGGCGCGGCCTCTATCGATTTGTGGATTTCGAGCCCACGGAGCGGTACTCCCTCGCGTCCGCCTGTGCTCGTGTTCCCAATTCCATTGTGTGTCTGCTTTCGGCGCTGCAGGTGCATGAGATCGGGACGCGGCTGCCTCACCAGGTGTGGCTTGGCATACCCCACAAGGCGAAGCCGCCTGTGGTGCCCTATCCCGCAGTCCGGCTCATTCGCTTCAGCGGCGCCGCGTGGTCCTATGGCGTCGAGGATACATCCTTTGAGGGGGTGCCGGCGCGCATCACTTCACCGGCGCGCACCATCGTGGACTGCTTCCGGTTCCAGCGGCTCATCGGGCGAGAGGCTGCAGTTGAGGCCCTGCGGGACGCCCTTCAGGGCCAAAAGGTGACGGTCACAGCGCTGATGCGAACCCTTGACGTTCTCCCCTCGCGTCACCTCCGCCTCATCCTGGAGTCCGGCATCCTATGAATCCGAACGTCTCAGCCTCCCTTCGCGATCGATTGCTTGCCAGGGCGAGGGCGGAGGGGACGGAGTTCGAGTTTGTGCTGACGCGCTACGCCTGCGAGCGTTTCCTCTACCGGCTTGGCGCGTCCCCGGCACGGGACCGGTGGGTCCTCAAAGGCGCGACCCTCTTGGGCCTTTGGATGAAGGAGCCATTCCGGGCCACCCGAGACATTGACCTCCTTGCCATCGGGCCAAACGATGAGGCAGAGATTCGTGAGCTGATTCGAGAGGTGTGCGACGTACGCTGCGAGGAGGATGGGATAGCCTTCGACCTCTCATCCTTGGCGATAGCTGAAATCATGGAAGGGCAGCCGTACAGGGGGATTCGAGCCAGATTTGACGCCCGTTTGGGCAGCGCGAGGCTCCGGGTTCAACTGGATTTCGGCTTCGGCGACGTGGTGGTGCCCGGTCCCGAGGAACAGCAGCTGCCGACGCTGGTCGACGGACTCCCGGCGCCGCGGGTCCGTGCATACCCCAAGGCCACCACTGTTGCCGAGAAGTTCGAAGCCATGATCAAGTTGGGCGAAGTCAACAGCCGCATGAAAGACTTTCATGATGTGTGGGCACTATCGGAAACCTTCGCCTTCGATGGACAAGAGTTACAGGAAGCCGTGGTGCGCTGCTTTGCTCGCCGGGGCACGGAATGGGAGACCGACGCTCCGGCCGCGCTCACCTCGACCTTCTACGCAGACGCGAATCGACAGGAACGGTGGGCGGCTCATGGCAGGGACGGCGGCCTGTTGCAGGCACCTCCGGCAGACTTTGGCGTTGTAGGGACCCGGATACAAGAGTTCTTTGGCCCACTCCGCCAAAGCTGCATGGAAAGAGTGTCCTTTAGCATGGTATGGTCACGAGGGGGGCCTTGGAGAACAAGCCAACAGTAGTCTTTCCCTACATGAGTGATGAAGGTTGAATGTTATGAACGAATACTTGCGGTACGTTAGAGACACGGATAGCAGGACTAGGGACACGGTGATGTCCAATCACGCGAAAGAGTTCGCCGTCGTTGACTCTGCGCTTAATCGAATTCTTGGAGGAGTGTCTGACTTCGCTGATCAGAAGCAAAACACAGATAGTAGACTTGAGAGTGCGCGATTAGTCTTAGTGGTCCGAAGCGTTAATTCACTGAACTGTGCGATGCAGCTCTTGCAGCAGGGCTACTCGCAACAAGCATTGGCGCTCGTTCGAATGGCTCAAGAAGACCAAAGGGTGGCTGACGACATTGAGCAGAACCCCGTAGCCCTTGACGCATTGCTAGAAGGTAACGGAAAGCTCGGCAAGGGTGATCTCAGCTACTCCAAAATGGCCGAGCGGGTCTCAACCGAGGCTAAGGCCGTGTGGGACGACGAATATGGAGCTACAAGCGCGTTTGGTGCACACCCTCGCCCTGAGAGCATGTTCGACATGCTGAGTAGAGGAGACGATGGGAAGGGACATCTTGGTGTAGGTGGCCGCTATGAAGAGCAGACGGTGAACTTTGTCCTGTGTTTGGCTACTCGCCAGATCATTTTTACATTCGGCTTGCTGGCGAAGGTTGTTCAATTGGCAGGAGTAGAGTGGAAAGATCCGGTACCTGCGTTTGAGGCGGTGAAAGGGCTTTGGCAGGACATAGACCATTGGGCGAGTGATCGCTTAGCAGCAAACGAAGTAGGGTAGCAAACAGCGACCAACTGTATCGTCTTCACCATGGAGAATCGATGGCTTCAAGCTCTCCTCTCGACCCTGACTCACCCGCTGTCCACACGCACCTGAACATTTTGCAGGGCGTCATCCAGCGGATGGCAGAGAACAGCCGCGCATGCAAGGTGTGGTGCGTCACCCTCGTCGCCGCCACCCTTGTCCTAGTGGCCCGAACCGGCGAGCCCCAGCACGCGCTCCTCGCCCTCGTACCGACGGTGCTCTTCTGCGTACTGGACGCCTACTACTTGGCGTTGGAGCGGGCATTCCGCAAAGCCTACAACCGCTTCGTGGTTGCACTGCATGCCAGCGAGTTGGATGCGGCCGATGTCTTCAAGATTGCTCCTCAAGGGATGGGAATTGCTCTGGTCGGGCGCTGCCTTGCCTCCGTATCCATCTGGGTGTTCTACCCCCTGCTGGTTGTGACCATCATCTTGGCTTGGCTCATTGTCATACCTTCGGATCCCTTGCCCAGACCGGGAGGTTGGTAGACGTGGCCGAGGTTCCCAGGCACAAGGTCTTCATCAGCTACTACCATGCTGATGATCAGCAATACAAGGACCGCCTCGTGCAGGCTTTGGGCACCAAGGCTATCGACATGTCCGTGAGCCCGGGAGACATCCACGACACCGACCTCCCTTTGGACGAAATACGCCGGCGCATTCGCGACGACCACATAGCAGACGCGACCGTCACCATCGTCCTGATAGGGCGCTGTACCTGGCAGCGCAGGCACGTCGATTGGGAGATATCTGCAAGCCTCATCGACAGAGAAAACAACCCGCGGTGTGGGCTGCTGGGGATCCTGCTGCCGACCCATCCCGACTACAGGAAAGCCGTCGATGACCGCAATCCTCGGCTCATGCCCCAGAGGTTGGCATGCAACTTGAGTGGGGATGATCCCTTCGCGGTGGTCTACAACTGGCCACGGCGGAGGGTCTCAAAGAGGATCCTACCTAAGATTCACCGGGCGTTCTTGCGCCGAGACAACACAGCGTGGCCGAACAACAGTCTTGACCTCTTCAGGAACAATCGACGGGGCGACTGTAATAACGGTTGGTAACGCGGCAATCAAATGGCGACCGCGTTAGCCACTTTCCTATTGCGCCACCCGCAGCCTTCCCGGGTGGGGCGGTTCGGAGGCATTCCTACCCATTGGGATGCGTGGCAACGCAAAGCGTTCTACGCGCCCTTTGACAGACGCTGGTAAGGCTGTGATATCTAGGCGGTGGGTGGAGTTGGCGTGACTGTTCGGGACACGCTAGCGTATGGTCGTCCGTGTCCTCAACTGCCCGCCTGCAGTCTCTCCCTCACGGCCGTGACGAGGCCATCTTTGGCGATGTTGCCTGCGCTCACTTTGAGGTTGACAGAGCGCGGCGGCTGCGCGTCGGAAGGCGGGGGCAAGGTAGCCAGCGGACCAAAGGCCTGTCAAGCACGTTGGTCGCCCCGACAGGGGAAGGGGCTGCATCCGACGGGGCCCGCCGGCAGGCCCGCCCTATAGGAGAGCAGTTTGGACACGTGTAAACGACTGTAGGGGACGTGTACAGGAAAAGAGAGGTGTCGGAAGCGGAGACCAAGAGGCCGTTTACGCGGAAGTGGCGCGGCAAACAGGCCGCGCCGCCGTCGAAGCTGCTAACCGTGGAAGATGCGGTCCCATTCCACGCCGTCAGCTACGGACGGCACGGTGGCACGGGGCAGGGTCGCGGGAATTGCCCTAGCTGAAAAGTCCGTTTTTGGACAGGCGCCGCTCAGGCTGGCCGCGGGGCTGGAGCACGGTGACGTGCGGTCATGGGATCGGCGAGGTCGTCGGAGGGATGGAGGGCCGGTGACGCGGCCACGGGAGTGTCTAGGGGGCATGGCCGCCCTTCCTCCGTGAGTGATGAGGCCGACAGGGGTGTCGGTGGGGGTGCAGGCCTACACCCCCACCCAAGGAGGTAGGGGCTTCGTGATTTAGTGTGCTACCCGTGTACAGGAGATAGAGTTGCGTCGGGAGCGGGAACGGCTGTCCCTGTCGTAGCTGGCGCAGCTATGCGCCAAGCCGCTGTAGGAACGGGGGTCGCAACGGGTTTTTGGAACTGCTGGTTGCCGGTTTGTGCAAAACCGCAGCTACGCCTTGCACGGCGTTTTGGGGTCGAAGAAAGGGGCGTGTGGGCGCCTCGCCATGGCCAGCGACACCCAGTGGGGCAACCCTCGGGCGCTGGGGTGGCATAGGCCTGGGCCGGGAACCCTGGCCACCACGCAGTTGTCGCGGCTGCCCCGTTGATGGTCCTGCGTCACGTTCCAAGTTTGGGATCAGGGGGGCGTGGGAGTGGTGGCGTTAAAACTGTGCAATTTTTGTAAACACTTGGGGCCGGAGGGCTTCCCAGGAGCCGGAGGGTCGGGGGAGAATGACTGTGTTGTCAGGCTTTTCCAGGGATTCCCGCCGAGAAACCTGGGAGGAGGTCCCTGCCTCTGGCGGTGCCCAAGGGGTCGAGCCCAAGCTCCCCCGAAGGCGCGCCGGTGGGACAAGCGCAGGGCCCGCTGCGCGACGAGGCCCCTGGGGTTGAGCCCTTGCTCCCCTGAAGGCCGACTCACCAAACGGGCAGTTCGGAGGCGTCCTCACAGTGGAGGTACGGCAAGGGGGCAGGCGTCGGGAACCCTGCCCAGAGGACGTCGCAGGCGATTTGGTCGCTCCACCATTGATCCCGGGTGCGGCTGGGCCCACGTGACCAATGGCCGGTGTACGGAGCATGCCTCGCATCGTGCCCCAAGGTTGCGATGGGTGTCCTTCCTGATCCACTGGCATGCTGTGGCGTGAGCCTGAAGGGGGGTGCATGCATGCACCCCCCTTCAGGGGATTCACCGCGGGGGGCCGGGCGCCCATACTCGAAGGCGTTATCTGGCTTTTCCAGGTGTTCCCGCCGAGAAACCTGGGGGTCTGGTCCCTGACCCGGAGGCCATGCGGGATTGAGCTTGGCTCTCCCGATGGTTCTCTCCGAGGGACGCCGGCAGGGCGGCGTGTCAAGCCCACCGCCCTGCGGCACGGCGACCGGACGAGCACCGTGAACCTCGTCCGCCTGAGGTCTCAGGGCAACGGGTGCTCACTTAGGGTGTCCCTGAGCAGCGTGTCCTGAGCACGCCTGTGGCTGAGGCGATGCTCCCCCGCAGGGAAGAGGCCCAGTGGGGTATCGTCAGACGGGCAAATAGACTCTCCAGCCTTCCTTGACGTGCTCAATGGAGTGATCGCGGTCATCGTCTACCTGCTGACGAAAGAGCTCCTTCAGCTCCCGGTAGCCGACCTGGTTGATGACTTCCTTGTGAATCGGCACTTTTCCATTCATTCAGCTCACCTGCGAAGTAGTGACGTGTAGGGCGGGCGCAAGGCGAGCAGACCCGCCTGCGTCGGAGTCCCTGCCTGCGCAGGATCGGCCTTTGAAGGGCGACCAGAGTGTGTGATTGGCGCTAAGTAGGGACTATAAACGATGCAAAGACGTATTCGATGTCGTCCTCACCGATCTTCCCAAGGAGTCTGCAGCTGGAGCAGGGTCTTTCAGACTTCTTGTGCTTGACTCAGTCAACTGATTGACACTTGATCCGTTTCCCTCGGCCTCGTCAACCAAATCTGAGGTATCCTTTACTGTGGCTGGCCAGCTTGTGCTGCTAGGCGTTGGGTGCACTACAATGGTGAATGATGGCGATTAAGAGTATAGGAGCCGCGGGTCAAGGTAGTTCGGCATTAACCTCCACGCCGTTATCTTCAAACGGCCCAGTTCCCCACACTCCAGGAGACGTTCCTTCAGAAGCTGCTCCTCCATCCGACTTCAAGATCCTAGACTTCGCTGACGTCGAAGCGCCGCGCCTTACCCATCGGACCTTTAGGTATCCAGCAAAGTTTCATCCTCCGGTAGTGCATGCACTCATCCGCGCGTACACCAAGACCGGGCAGACTTTACTTGACCCCTTCTGTGGCAGCGGGACACTACTGCTGGCTGCAGCGTCCGAGGGGCGAAATGCGATTGGCACTGATGTAGATCCGCTTGCCGTGTTTGTTGCCCAAGCAAAGACTCATCGGTTTCGTCCGGGCAGCCTTCGCGCATCTTGGGACTTGCTTCGCCCTCTCTTGGAGTCGTTGTCCAGGTCACCTAGCGAGTACGACGCCCTTCAGTTTGAGGATATTCCGCTCGAAGAGTATCTATCGCTTCTCTCGAGTGAGCGGTTGTGGGCGCCGGCTATTCCCAATCTCTTTCACTGGTTCCGACGGAGTGTTGTAATTGACCTATCCCGCATGATTGGCGCCATTGATCGAATCGCCATTCCAGGAACACATCGTGACTTCTTTCGATTTGTTCTTGCCTCAATAATCAGGAAGTCATCCAACGCAGATCCGGTTCCAGTGTCCGGGCTTGAAGTAACGTCACACATGAAGAAGCTTGAAGCTGCTGGGCGTGTAATCAACCCGTTTGACATGTTCAGCAAGGCTGCAGAGAAGGCACTCTCCGCTGCCGAGGCCTACCGCGCCGCGACCACATCTGCGGAGCGAGTCTCAGTCTATCAAGCGGACGCGACTTCGCTAAACTCTAAGATACGGCGACGCGTGGATGCCGTAATTACCTCCCCTCCCTACCACAATGCAGTTGACTATTACAGGCGCCACCAACTTGAGATGTATTGGCTCGGGTTTACCCCTACTCGCCAAGACCGCCTAAGGCTATTACCCATGTACATTGGGCGCCCAAGCGTAAGTCGAGGAGACCCCTTGCTTGGGCGAGCGGCGGAACTCGGGCCCCTATCCAGTAGCTGGGACAAGAAGATCCGAGAAGTGTCGAGTCGTCGTGCAGATGCCTTCGTCCATTACATGATTTCTATGAAAGATACCCTAGTAGGGCTGAAAGATCTTGTAAGGTTTGGTGGGCCAGTTGTTCTAGTTTTAGGGCACAGCAAATGGAACGGGATCTCCCTCCCAACCTCCCAACTATTTGTGGAATTAGCCGGCGATTCATTCCAACTGGAAGACAAACTTTGGTATCCAGTGAAAAATAGGTACATGTCTTATAGCCGACACAATGGCGCAGACATCAATAGGGAGTACGTTCTCGTGTTCCGCCGTACGGAGGCTGCGAAGAGCATGCATACGGAGAAGAACAGTTAAGGTGGTGGGAATAGAACAAGGGCTTGGCTTTCGTCACTCACTATCTCGTGTTGTGCCGATTGTCTAGGGTGCTGGGGGAGTTGGCACAAGACTATGAAGAAGATTCTCAGACACCCTTAGAAAGGCTGGATTACCGCGTCGATCCTGGTGAAACCGAATGTCACGCGCATTTTGGCCCTGAAACTCCCGAAGTACTCTTATTACTTCGCCGTACTCGACCATACTTGAACCCTCGACAAGCAACGAGATCTGAGTAGCTTCAACGATAGGGGCTAACGGACAAATCGGCACACCCGTTTCTGCAACTCTTCTGTACATCACCAGCAGCTTGCTCACTATGTCATTTGCATCGGGAGCGTCGTAAGCATGCTTGAGCCCGTAGACCTGCGCTGCAACTTCAATGTAACTGTGCTCCTTCACTATGTTCTCAAGAACAAAAACGTCCGAGATGAGGCCGGTCATTCGCTCTAGACGAACTCCGCTGCCCTCCGTGACCCGGTAAATGCGTTCGCCCTTGTTGGCGACACGTTCGACAAGACCTAGGCGATGAAGTACTTGCAGATGAAGAAACAACTTGTGGGCTCCGGACTTGCCAGAAAACTCTTGGGAGCTAAGTCTGTCGATTCTGGACCGGAGAGACACTCTGTCCGCGATAGGATTGGTAATAGCCAAGTACGAAGTGTAAATGGAAACAAATAACTCTCTAGCTATCGCATTCCAGTGCATTCCTTGAGAGGGCAGTACTTGATTAGAAAGCAGGCGTCTAGCTAGGAATAAGAGTGCAGCGCCGTCAGCCTCAAGAAAGAGCCTAAAGTGCAACAGTTGCTCCCCTATCGAGAACGTGACGTCGTCGAGTTTAGTATCGGGGCGATTCCTGGTGACCAAGTTCACTAGGTGACCATTCTCGGCCCAGATGTTATTGGCATTGATCAGCTGAAGCTTATGCGCTAGATCAACTGCATATCGTGCTGCCGGCACATTGAATTCCTTGCCGTTAGCTCTCATATGGCTCGATAACTTCACTGCCACGGTCTCATCGTAAGAACTTACGACGGGAGAAGTACAATGAGTCACAATCCGTGCCGCAATCGTAGGCTCATCGACTTGATAGTGGGTTCGATAGATTAGTCTGGGTTCCATAGCTAATAGCCAGTCCCACCGCTAACCGTAATGCGAGGCCGCATACGAATCACGAAAATGCGATTCGAATGGTCGCTAGCAGCTACAGCGTAGCCCACTGGCAGGTTCCTTACGATATTTTCGAATGTGCGCGGTCCCTCATATCGATTCTTGGTGTCGACCGTCACCTCAGATGGCGGTCCGGCGTTGACCATTCCCTCTGCAGCGTTGATGTCATCGTGCCGACTGAGTGAATGAACTAGCAACATGTCAGCATTCCTTTGGAGTGAGGGATCCAAGCCTGCAGGATTCTGAGTGGCTACGACAATGGAGAGCCCTAGATTTCTGCCTTCATCGACATATTTCCTTAGGGGACGCTTGGAAGGCGTCAGGCCCACAGCTGGTACATAGTTGTGAGCTTCATCAATGATGATCCACGAACGAGGTAAGCCTTCAGATGCCCGATGGGAACATTCTTCTGCTAGCCGTCGTTCTTTGGCCGATTCCTCTGGTTGTTGATTGGCTAAACGTTCGGCTCGTGCGGCATGCACTGCGCTCATTCTCTCCTCTTGCTCGGCTAGGCCCCGTAAACTTATAACTCTCTTTACGATCAAGGCCACCAAAGCAGAGCGCATCTGCTGGTCTAAGTCTCTGAGCATCAAGACTGAAATGTGACCTGGTATAAGAAGTTGGGAAATATCGAGCCCGGAATCGGAGAAGATTGGCAGCCGCCGAATCGCATGTAGTCTCCTTGAGAGGGCCTCTCGAGTATCCCGATGATATCGCCGTAGTTCATGGTCAGTGTCCAAAGCAGTCAGCATATCGGTGATTCCGAAATTGGGATTAGGAGGTACATTCGTGCTGCGCTCCTCATCCACATAGCCATCCAAAGCAACCTTCCCGTACAACTCAGAGATTAGGTGTCCGAGTGGGTCAGCAAATGGATCAGCTTCGAAAACGCCACACCATTCGTCAGGTCCGAGATCGCCGGGCCTAAGACTAATCTCCTCAGTTGGAAGTGCATCCGGCAGGCTAGTGCCTCGTGGCCGAAAGAGAGTTAGTGGTATATGCTCCGTGGGTATTTTCCACTTTAGCAGCTCGCGATTCTCTGGACTCGTGTCCGGGAATGTCTCACCGTTGACAAATGGCATCGTCAAGAAGACATTCATCGTGTCAATGATTAGCACGCCTTGTGGATTCTCACCCTGACTCACCCAACTTTGGGAAGCTAGTCCTTCCGCCAGTACACCTAGCGTATGGCTCTTGCCACTCCTGCGCTTGCCCATCACGTAAAGGACGTGTGCTCCTTGAACATCCATCCAAACATCACGAAAAGGTGCTTCCGCTTGCTTTGCCACAAAAATGGAGTTGTTGACGTCGTCTGCGATTACCTGACCCATCAATATGCTGTTTCGCCCTGGGCCAGAATCCGCAATTAGATCGGGTTTTGCAGAGAAGCTGTGCTCGAGTCGAAACTGTGTAACTGGAATCTCGCCAGGCATACCCTTCTCCCTAGGCAACCATTTCGTTTTGCGTAATGACTGACTGATTCTGACGGAAGGCCCTGCCTAAGGCCCTAGTCATACGCATTGTGATCTCGCGTGGAAGCATTTGGTACATGAGGCGGCTCTTGAGTGCCTCTAGCGATTCCTGAGTAAATGGAAAGGTATCTGGGTCTAGAGTCTCTTCAGTTGTTGAAGCCGCTGCAGCCATAAGGTCATCGAGATCCGCCGTTTCGTCGCGAATGAAGGCGATAACTCCTCTGATGAAGCTATCAACGTCGGGATCCTGTAGCGCGGCAATCTCGATTATCGACTCCTCACTGAGACGTGAGATGACAGGGCCACTCCGGCTAAATACGTCTACCATTTCTGATTCAAGCGCTGCGGAGGCGCCCATGAGAACAGCAACATCCTTCTGATTCGGATCGACTAACCTCGTAAATCCCGAAACGAAGGTGCTAATCGTCTCCGCTCCTATTGACGTGAGTCGCTCCATTTCATCCAGTATGAGGACCATGCGTTCATTGCGAAGCTCCCTTAGCAAACGACCGAGCAACGTAAGAATATCAGCAAGTCTTGCAGCTTCGGCCTGTGCCAGATCCTGGGTCTGGCCAAGGTCATCAAGGTCGGCCCGTGATAGCGATCCCCCTGATATCCATCGCCAAAGACGCAGTGGTTCAAAGTTTGGATCGACCAACCGAATCGTAGCCTTTGCTACCTCCTCGTCTTGAAACTTCCGCGTCAGGCTACTGATCATCTCTTCCCTTCGGGCCCAACCAGCTGCAATTCGAGCTTCATCAAGTAATCCAATTACGAATTCCTCGCCAATTCCCCTCATGATCCCTTCACGGTATAACTCATGGAATCTGGATCGACGTGATAGATCCGGGCATTCAATGCGAAAGTAATGAATAGGGGTCAACTTCCCAAGTTCTTGCATAGCGCGCATCAGGGTATGGGTCTTCCCTCCACCGTAAGGACCCCACACCAGCCTCTTGGGCGCTAAACCCGTTACCAAGTCCGTGTCCAATTCCTCAGCGATGAATGTTGTGTTGATGTCTGTTCGAGCGAAACACTCAGAATCAACCATTGGATCCAAGATGAAATTCTCACGCCTCAATCCATATCGAGCAGTTACTGAGGGTATTGATTCCGACTCCATGGTTATCCTCCCGCTTCTGAGCTACCGTGCGCCAATTCCCAAAAGTAAGCCACTAGTTGATTCACCATTGCCGTGTCTGAGTTTACTCGGATTCCTAGCTCCAAGTAGCTGGACCGGGTGAGATTCTGAGAGCCAACTACAGCCATTGTGTATCCGCCTTCAGGTCCCGGTTCTCGTATGTAGAGCTTGGTATGGAGTCGGCTATTCAAGAAGACTCGCGGCTGAAGTTCTGACAACTGAGAAACCGCACTTGGCACATTCCCATCACTATCAGGACGCGTTATGACAAAGACTTCAGGGGCTGGCGTCCTCCTCTCTGCCAAGTGTACGGCATGAGTCAGTAATTCAGCGTTGCGCCGACTAAAGTTAATCCATGGTGAACACAAATAGACCCGAGCGAACCCTGGACGATCATTTAAGTTCTCAAGGAACGAGTCTGTCATACCCTCGCGAACCAACTCGTAAGCAACCAAGCCGCGATCTATACGTCGCAACCTGTCGTAGGCAATCCTGAGATCCCCTCCATTGAGCGCATCAAGTAATATACTTGCACGGATGCCAAACCTCGAGAGGCTAAAGTCCACGCCTATGGGTACAATAATCCTACTTCCGAGGAGCTCCTTGAATGCATAAAGAGGGTCTTCCACTCCTCTCTCCGTCATGATTGCGAGAATCTGTTCTTGGTTAATGGTCACTGAGCCTAGTCGATCTAAGTCCTGCAGCAACTCAAAGATGCCAGACAGTGCAAGCGTCTGATGAAGATGCGTCGTCATCATGTGGAATCCCCATTAAGCTCTGACACCGGCACATAGTCACGCAGAACGCGCTTGGCAAAGTCCGAGGAGATGGCTTCAATTTGCTTGCTTTCGATTAGTTCCTCAGCCTCTTCCAATACGGCTTTAAATGCCGACATGATGGATCGGGGTTTTAGCTCCTCGTGTTGCTGGATGATGTCAAGTATTGTTCGGCAGGACGCCTCGGTAAACGGGAAATAAGGGTCCGTCGTTTGTGGGTACTCTGGAGTGCGGAAGCGCGCCAGGACGTCTTTCACAAAGACAAGGCCCTCGTCAGAGATCATCGGCGGCAGTATTAGTACCCTAGTGCGGGAAACCCGATCACGGAGTTCGGGAGTGAGCCACTTGGGCAGAGTTCTTTCGGGCTTGCCAGAGAAAGACAACACAATCGCCAGGCCCGTGGGAGTAGCATTAAAGGTGGAATGGAGTCCCGCGCTTATGTCCTGAAGCAGTCGGTTCGGCAGTTTCTCAATCCTTTGGAATTCGTCCAACAGCCACAAGATTCTGCAGATGCCTTGCCTGCGAGACTGCGCAGCCAGAGTGAAGAGTCGAATTATCGCGGACAGGATCCGGGTAGCTTCCTCGGATGTGCTAATTCGCTTGGCTATGCCTACACGTCGAAACTCTGAGGCTGCAAGCGCATCTCCTCGTAGCCACCGCATGGCGGTCATTTGATCCATGGAAGTACCTGTGGCGAGTACTCGAAGTGCAGTTGCCAGGTCCGGCGACGCCATCATTATGATGCGCGTAAACTGCTCAGCCTCCGGTCCTGTCGAGATTTCGAGATAGGCGTTAATCACCTCCTCAAAGTCAAGGCCGGAGGCAAAGGACCGATAAAGGTCAACGAATGACTGAACAGTCTTAGGAAACTCGCTATAGACTGAATGAACTTGCTGAATATTGGTTGTACTTGCATTAGCCCGGTTGGCGAAATAGTAGAGCGTGTGTGTTTTGCCAGCGCCGAACCATGACCAAACAAGATGAATGGAAGAAGTGTCCTGGCGTGACAAGGCCGATACAAGTCCCTGAATCTCTTCGCCCAGTTTTGTGCGGTCGGCGATGAAATCACAATAGTCTGCGACGGGCACTGTCGAAAATGGCCAACGTACTAGACGTAGATGTGGATAGTCCATTGTTCCACCATGTGAATCAGTCCTACATAATGCAAGAAGCCAATCACCTTTCCCAACATCTCTGGAATGACAGAGGCGTGGCGCTCAGAGCCCACACACGATAGCCCAGCGAGACAAGAGAGACAAGTGGGCAGGAAGCGTCGTCCTGGTTCCTTACGAGCCTTAAGCGAATGTCCCCCCATTAGCACTAGCCGCTGGGCGGTGTCACCTCTTGGGAAGTGACATATTCAGGCAGCACCTCATCGCGCCCGTTAACGCTATCCCCACCCAACGATCGTGTACACATCTGGTGCATGCCTTCTCACGATTCTGCTGACGATAGCTACCACATCGAGATTTATGGGACTCACGTCGTAGCGGATAGCTTCAATCTAAGGAACAGCACGGTCGGGCCAACGATCAGTGTATTCGCCTTTACCAACAACCCAGGTTATGCACCTCATCAAGGGAGTCAGGCGGCGATAGCGAGAGTGATACCGTGTGCGGCCGGGGGTGGTGTGGGCTGAGGTTGTGGAAGCGGATCCTAGCGTGTAGAGTTCCCCTTGTAGCCATTCAATTGCAGTAGGGACACGGTCGCCGTTGGTGTGCCTTCTCTCCTTCTTCTTTCTGCTGAGTCTGCACTTGACCGTGTCCTAGGCAGACACGGCAAAGGCAGTGCCCCTGATGGGGATTGGTGAAATGACTCATGTCCACTTCTGCTTCCTAGCCGTTGGTGACCTGAAAACCGCAGCTCCGGCGAGGTATGCGACAACCATGGCACACTGAGATACCGGGAACAATGGGAATCTCCTGGCCACTCTCTGTGGCCCCCAAGCAGGATAGGTGTGAGGATCAGGCACTGTAGGGCGAAGTCCAAGTCACACAGAGAGATCCCGTGCAGAATGTCGTAATATGCCCTACGACAAACGGGGCGAACTCTATGCCTGCTAACGGAGAGTGTCGCCGCCTTTATCCCGGCCATGAAGCAGAGTGGCGTTTATCCTAGAGGTCCACTGCCCACGAATATCTGAGGGCGTCTGTCAAATTGCCTCGCCGGTTCGGGCATGCGCCAGTATGGGGAGTTCGGGTCAGGCTGAACGGGGGACGCCTCCGCCCCTCTGGGCCCCTGCCTGCGCAGGGGCGACGACGAGAGGGGAGTTGGGTATCGCAGATGTCGTTGGGCGCGGGGATTCTGGATACCGGCATCCGCCGGTATGAGGGGTTGGGGGGAGAGCGGACTACCCCACCTGAAAGCGCATGTGGTCCTCGGCGAGGACGACCTCGCACTCGACGCCCTGCTGCATGTAGCCCTGCAGCTCGTCCAGGTGCTCGTCGGTGAACATGTGCGTGAGGACGAGACGCTTGACGCCGGCCTCGTAGGCGATGGTCTTGACCTCCTCCGGCAGGGAGTGCTTGGTGAGGCGAGAAGCCTCGTACATGGTGTCGCTGGCGTCCTCCTTGGTGAATGGGCGGCGGCCGTCCTTTCCCTGATTGGGCTGCCAGTAGACCTCGTGGACCAGCACGTCGGCGCCCTTGGCGAGCTTGCGGATGCCGTCGCAGGGGATGGTGTCGCCGGAGAAGACGACGGAGCCGTCGTCAGTGTCGATGCGGTAGCAGAGGGTGAAGTTGCCGCCGACGGTGAAGTGGTCGGCGCGCTCGGCGGTCAGCTTCCAGGTGTCGCCCTCCAGGGTGAAACCGGCGTCGATGTCCTGGACGCCGCTGAGGACGGTGCCGCGGTTGATGTCCCGGCTGAGCCGGTTGTTGAGGTCTATGGTGAACCCGCCGGTCACGAAGAGGTCGTTGGACAGCTTCTCCGTGCCGATGGGGCCGTAGACGTTGAGCGGCGTCTCGCGCCCCGTGCGTCCGTGCAGCACGAAGGAGGGGTAGTCGACGTTGTGGTCGTAGTGGTGGTGGGTGAAGAGCAGCCGCTGGACGTCGTGCAGGTTGATGCCGTTCTCCACCATGCGCCGCGCGGCGCCGTAGCCGCAGTCGATGAGGATGTGGTCGCCGCCGATCTGGATGAGGCTGGAACTGCCGCAGCGGTGGGGCCGCAGCCGGGGCGTGCCGGTGCCGAGCATGAGGACCTTGATGTCCATGGCGCCTCCTGCGGAGTGAAGAATTCGAGGGCCTGCAATCAACTGCGGCCCGTTCCGTTCGTGAGGCCCTTCGACAGGCTCAGGGCGAACGGAACGGGCCGCGTGTCGCTATCGATGGGGCGCTAGGTCGACTTCAGCCCCCACATGTGGGACCAGAAGCCGGAAAGGGCGCCCGGCCATACGAAGTCGCTGACGACCTCCGGGTTGACCAGGACCTCGGCGGGCAGCCAGAAGAGGGGCATGTGCGTGTAGTTGTCAAAGAGGAGGTTGCCGTACTCCGTCCAGAGCTGCGCCCGGCGGGCGTCGCTGGTCTCGCGGCGGATCTCCAGGAACTTGGCGTCGACCTCCGGCGTCGTGGCGGAGCGGGAGAAGGAGGTGTTGGACGTGTAGACGCTGGAGCCGACGATCTGGCCCGCGCTGGTGGTGCCCAGCGAGAGGTGGTTGGTGTACTGCTGGGTGCGGCCCCTGGCCCGGCGGGTGGCGGGGTCGTCCTGGACGTAGTTGACCTTCACGCCGACATCCTGGAGATATGCGCCGAGCACTTCAGCAAGGTCGTCCGCGCCGGCCAGCTGGGTGCTCTTGAAGACGTGGACGTGGGTCTCCAGCGGGTTGTTCGAGTCGTACCCGGCCTCGCGAAGAAGGTTCCGGGCCGCGGCAGGGTCGTACCCGTAGGCGTCCGGGAACCGGCTCACCCAGGACTCTGACCAGCCCGCAAGCGACGGGTTGAAGTTGTTGATGTACATCGGGACACCCTTGCTCGCGAGGAGGGCATGGTTTATTTCGTCTCGGTTGACGGCTTTGTTCAGGGCGCGGCGAACGCGGATGTCCTGCAACGGGGAGTCCGGGTGCATCGGGTACTCGCGGGTGTCCTCATGCACGTAGCAGCACTGGTAGGACATGAAGGCCCTTCGGAGGGGGGCCCTGCCCTGGACCACCTTCATACCGGCGTCGAGGGCCTGTGCATAGAGGTCATCGGGCAAGTTGGTCACGTGGATTTCCTTGGTCACCAGCGCCGCCAAGCGCGTTGAAGCCTCGTTCATGTAGCGGAACTCCAGCTCCGGGAAGTCCGGGGTGATGCTCCGGTGATTGGGATTCCGCTCGTAGCGGAAGTGGACGTTCTGCTCCCGTTCCATGAACTGGTAGGGGCCGGTGCCGGCCGCGGGCTCGGCGTCAAAGTCCGGGTCAAGGCCGATCTCGTCGGCGTGCGCCTTGCTGACGATGGACACGGCCGGCTGCGCTCGGGACAGCAGGTTGACCAGGTCCGCGTCGAACTGATTCAGATGGATGAGCAACTCGTGGTCGCTGACGGCTTCAATGCGGTCAACGCCCCGGCGCAACGGCGCGCGCACGCCGCCGACTGCGTCGTCCTTGATGTACTCCTCATAGGCGAACTGGACGTCCTGGACGGTGACCTCACCCCAGCCCTTGTGGAACTGGACGCCCGGTTCCAGCTTGATCCGCCAGGCGTTTCCGCCTTCCAGCGCCCACTCCGACGCCAGCTCCGGCACCTGCTGGCCGGTGTTGGGGTCCATGCCGATGAGGGACTCGTCCATTGGGTCGAACTGGACGGCGGCGATCTGCCCGATGATGCGGCGGACGTTGGCCTCCTGCGAGAAGGGCACGATGCCGACGATCACCCGCTCGACCGACGGCTTGACCATCATGGCCTCCGGCGCGGCTTGCGGCGCCATTGCCGGCACTGCGGTCGGCGCGGCGCCGGGTGCGCTCATGACGCCTTCCGGCTGTTCCGCCGCCGCCGGAGCGTCCGGCTGCTGCGGGGCCGCTGCGCTGCCTGTCGTGACAGCGGTGGTCCCTCCCGTGTCGGAGTCGCCGCCGCAGGCGAGCCCTGCGACGAGGACAACGGCAAGGGCCAGCGCCAGGCTTAGCCTCACTATGGGTTGCCACGTGAACATCACACTACCCCCTTGTGCGGATCCTATGACTCGCACAATTTTATACGCCACGGCAATAGATTGCCAGCGAAAAGCGGAATCGCTTGCGGGCAACTAAACCCTGCCCTGCACCTCCGGCCCGTCGACGGCGTAGCGGAGCGCGCGAAAGACGGCGCGGTTGTGGTTCTCGCCGCGCCAGAAGCGGATCTCCGGGTTCATGTACTCCCAGACGATGTCGCCCTCCGCCGTCACCTCGAACAGGCGTCCGGTGCGGCCGTCGCAGATGAAGGTGTTGCCGTTGGGGAGCCGCTGGGCGCCGCTGATGCCGGTGCTGAAGAAGGAGAGCGAGGGGTCGCCGCGGAACTGCCAGACGATCTCGCCGGTCTTCGGGTCAAGCTCCACGACGCGGGAGAAGACGCCGCCCGATGCCCTGTTCTCGCCGTTGTCGAAGATGAGGAGGTTGCCGTTGTCGAGCTGCGTGGGGTTGTGCTGGTGTGAAAGCTCGCCGGGGCCGAAGCGCCAGTAGACGTCGCCCGTCTCCTTGCTGATGAAGACGATCTGGCTGGTCTGGCGGAAGCTGATGCAGATGTCGCCGTTCAGGAGCTCGGTCACGCCGTTGCAGTGGGTCCACTCGCCGCGCATGCCGTTGCCCTCGATGACCTCCTGCTCCGGGTCCAGCTTGTCGTACCCGTGCCACTCCCAGACGATTTCCCTCTCCGGGTTGAGTTCGAGGAGGAAGTCGCCGAGCATGGCGTGCTCGCGCTCGCCGGGGCGCTCGCGGCCGCCCTTCACGCGGGCCTCCTGCTCCGCGGTCAGCTCCTCCCAGCCGATTACCATGATGTTGCCGTTCTTGAGCACGATGTGGTCGTGGTGCATGACGGGGTTGTCGTAGCGCCAGAGGACGTTGCTGTCCCAGTCGAGCTCGACGAGGACGCCGCCGAAGCCGCCGCCGGTGAAGGGCTCCGTGTTGTCATAGCAGCGGACCAGCAGGTTGCCGTTGTCGCGCAGGATGCCGTAGAAGGGCCTGGCGGGGGCGGGGGGCGTCCACTCATGCACGACATCGCCGTTCATGTCTATGAGCCTGGTGTTGTCGCCGCCCATGGTGGTGTAGAGCGTGACGCCGTTGAAGGACCGCTCCGGGTCGTGGTAGGTGACGCCGTGGTTGCCGTAGACTGCAAAGCCCATGTGTCCGCTCCTTTCGGGCCGATCGTGCGCGTAACCTGGCCAAAGGATTGCGCGCTAGGTTCGCCGAGCCTGCCAAGGGTGTCAAGGCCGTTGAACGGAGGCGATGCTGCTGCGTCGGATCAGCTACACCCGGCCGCGCACCTCCGGGCCGTCGACGGGGTAGCGGATGGCGCGGAAGACGGCGCGGTTGCGCTTCTCGGTGCGCCAGGGGGCCTCCTCCGGGTTGATGAACTCCCAGACGACGTCGCCGTCCATCGTGACCTCGAAGAGGCGGCCCGTGCGGCCATCGCAGATGAAGGTGTTGCCGTTGGCTAGACGCTGGGCGCTGCTGATGCCGTTGCTGAAGAAGGAGAGCGCCGGGTCGCCGCGGAACTGCCACTCGATCTCTTCCGTGGCCGGGTTGACCTCCACGACGCGGGAGTACATGCCGGGGCCGGGGCGGTGCTCGCCGTTGTCGAAGATGAGCAGGTTGCCGTTGGCGAGCTGCGTGGGGTTGTGCTGGTGGACGAGCTCGCCGGGGCCGAAGCGCCAGGTGACGTCGCCCGTGGCCTTGTCGATGAAGATGACCTGGCTGGTCTGCCGGAAGCTCAGGCAGATGTTGCCGTCGGCGAGCTCGATGACGGCGTTGCAGTGGGTCCACTCGTGGCGGGCCTCACGGGGGCAGATGACCTCCTGCGCCGGGTCCAGCTTCTCGTGGCCGTGCCATTCCCATACGACTTCCTTGTCGGGCGTGAGCTCCAGGAGGAAGTCGCCAAGCATCTCGCCCGGACCGCCGTCCGGGGCCGAGAGCACGCCGCCCTGCACCCTTGCCGCCACCTCCGGCGGTATGACCTCCCAGCCGATGACCATGATGTTGCCGTTGCGCAGGACGATGTGGTCATGGTGCATGACCGGGTTGTCGTAGCGCCAGAGGACGTTGCCGTCCCAGTCCTGCTCCAGCATGATGCCCGCGAAGCCGCCCATCTGCCACGGCTCCGTGCCGGTGTGGCAGCGCACGAGGAGGTTGCCGTTGTCGCGGAGGAAGCCGTAGAAGGGCTTCATCCCCTCCGGCGGCGTCCACTCGTGGACCACCATCCCGTCCATGTCGACGAGATGCACTCGCTCGCCGCCGATGGTGGTGTAGAGCGTGACGCCGGGGTAGGCGTTCTCCCTGTCCCAGTGCGTGACGCCCTTCGGGCCGTAGATCGGGAAGCCCATGTGCGATCTCCTTCCCCGTATTGCACGGGTCGGGTGGGGGGAATGGCGGCAAGGTGCGCCCTCGGCCATGCGAATGTCAAGAACGGGCGAGCGTCGGGCGGCTATACGCGGCCGCGCACCTCCGGGCCGTCGACAGCGTAGCGGCGGGCGCGGAAGACGGCGCGGTTGAACTTCTCCTCGCGGAACTCCAGGATCTCCGGGTTCATGAACTCCCAGACGAGGTCCTTTTCCGGCGTTATTTCGAAGAACCGTCCGGGGCGGCCCTCGCAGATGAGGGTGTTGCCGTTGGGGAGGCGCTGGGCGCCGCTGATGTGCGTGCTGTAGAAGGAGGCCGTGGGGTCGCCCTTGTACTCCCATACGATCTCCTTCGTGGCGGGGTCAAGCTCCACGACGCGCGAGGTTGCCGACGGCCTCGGCCGGTGCTCGCCGTTGTCGAAGACCAGGAGGTTGCCGTTCTCCAGCAGCGTGGGGTTGTGCTGGTGGAAGAGCTCGCCGGGGCCGAAGCGCCAGTAGACATCGCCGGTCGCCTTGTCGATGAAGATGAGCTGGCTCGTCTGCCGGAAGCTGAGGCAGATGTTGCCGTCCGGCAGCTCCAGGACGGCGTTGCAGTGCGTCCACTCGTTGCGGGTGTCCATGTGGCAGATGACGTCCTGCGCGGGGTCCAGCCTGTCCTTCCCGTGCCACTCCCAGACGACCTGCCGGTCCGGCGTCAGCTCCAGGAGGAAGTCGCAGAGCATCTCCTTGAGGTTGCCCTCGTCGTCGAGCTCTTCGTAGCCGCCCTGCACCAGGTCCTTCTCCTCCGACGTGAGGGGCTCCCAGCCGATGACCATGATGTTGCCGTTGCGCAGGACGATGTGGTCGTGGTGGATGACCGGGTTGTCGTAGCGCCAGAGGACGTTGCTGTCCCAGTCGAGCTCCACGAGGACGCCGCCGTTGCCGCCGTAGGTGTACGGCTCCGAGCCGTCGAAGCACCGGACGAGGAGGTTGCCGTTGTCCCGGAGGTAGCCGAAGAAGGGCTTGGCGGGGTCCGGGGCTGTCCACTCGTGCACCACGTCTCCGTCCATGTTGATGAGCCTGGTCCTGGGGCTGCCGAAGGTGCTGTAGAGCGTGACGCCGTTGAAGGTGCGGTCCTTCTCCCAGTAGGTCACCCCGTGGTTTCCGTGCACGGCGAAGCCCATGTCGTCTCTCCTTTGCGTGGTGTGAGGCCCGCAGGCCGGCGGCCCTGACCCGTCGCGGGTCGCAGGAGGCCATTTCGGTGGACGATAGGTTCGCCAAGCGCCGGAGGGGTGTCAAGGTCGGGCGTGCTTCGACGGCCCAGCGCGAACGGAGGGCGGCGCGCGGCGGCTAGTCGGTTGGCATGAGGAAGAAGCTGAACCCCTCGTCATCGGCGGCGACGTCGAGGGTCATGTCGCCGAGGTCGGCGTTCATGTCGGGGTCGACCAGGAGGACGGGCTCGCCGTCGCAGCGGAAGACCATGTCGAGGAGGTCCGGCTCGTCCATCTCGAAGGCGAGGTCGTCGCCGTCCCAGATGACGCGCATGACCTGGCCGGAGGGGTGGTTCTCGGCGATGCGCCCCTCGAGGAGGGCTTCAAGGGCGGCTTCGGTGACGCGGAAGAGCATGGGGACAGTATACGGCAACGGGCATGCGGAACGCGCGATCCCACGGGGGATTTGCGGCGTTATCGCATGGTGCGGAGGCGCGGGTTCAGGACGGGCTCGATGGCGAGGGCAAGGAGGACGAAGGCCATCGCCGTAAGGACGATGAGCAGGCCTGGCGGCAGCACCCACCACCAGTAGCCGACGTACACCGCGCCGGTGCGGAAGCCCTGCTCCAGTATCTGCCCCCACGTGGGGATGGACGGGTCGCCGAGCCCGAGGAAGCTGAGGCCGGCCTCGGCGAGGATGGCGGCGGGCGTGAAGAAGATCATCTGCGCGAAGACGTAGGGCGCCGTCTGCGGGAAGATGTGCCGCAGCATGACCCGCCGCTGGGACGCCCCAAGGGCCTTCGTCGCCTCCACGAGCTGGCCGGAGCGGAGCTGCAGCACCATGCTTCGGATGAGGATGGTGAGGCCGGGCCAGCTGAACGCAACGAGCACAAGGATGATGAGCAACAGGTTGGAGCCGAGGACGATGACCATGAAGATCAGGATGGGCAGCAGGGGCACGTTCGCCACCACGTCGGCGAGGCGCTGGATGGCGGTGTCGACCCAGCCGCCGAGGTAGCCGCTCATGATGCCGAGCGACGCGCCGATGGCCGTCGTCAGGGTGGAGGCCAGCAGGCCGATGAAGAGGGCGACGGGGAAGCCGAAGAGGAGGCCTACGAACAGGTCGCGGCCCTGCGAGTCCGACCCCATGCCGCCGAAGACGTCGCCGCCGACCACGATCCTGACGCCGTCAAGGCTGTCGTCGGCGTTGGCGAAGGTGGCCTCCACGACGAAGGTGTACTCGCCCTGCAGCGGCTCGAAGGCGACGTCGCCGCCGGGGACGGGCGTGCCGAAGGCGGCGTGGTCGCCGAAGCCGCGCAGGTCGCGCTCGTCGAACGACGTGCCGTAGCGCTCGTTGTGGTAATCGGCGAGGGCGGAGCGGACGGTCTCGTCCGTGCCGAGCAGGACGCGCAGGGGCGTGTCGAGGTAGCGCACGAAGGGGGCGGCTTCGCCGTCGCGCCCGCCGGTGGGCACGTGCTGCACGAGGCGCACCGTGCCGCCGTCGGGCCGCTCCAGCGACAGGGTGATCAGCGGCGGCCGGCCGCTGAACGTCACAGTGTCGAGCGAGAAGGACACGAAGGTGGGGAAGGCGTTGAAGGTGTGCGACAGGGGCAGCCGGTAGGTCTCCGCCTTCACGTTGCCGGCCTGCTTCACCTCGGCGGGAGGGCCGGACTCGAGGGTGGCGTGGGCGACGTGGTCGGAGCCGGGCAGGACGTTCACCCACGTCGGCGGCACGGCCTTGGGGTTGTCGGCCCACACGGCCGGGTTGCTCCACTCGCGGGTGCCGAAGTCGAGCGGGTAGGTGACCAGCACCCATACGGACACGGCGACCAGGAAGGCCAGCAGGGTGAGCCCCGCCTTGCCGATGGAGCTGCCCACCAGGACACGCACTGCTCCGCTGAGGCTGGTGTTCATCCGGTGTACCGTACCCTTGGGTCAAGCAGGAGGTAGAGGACCTCCAACACAAACCGGGCCGCCACGTACATGAGCGTGAAGATGAAGGTGAGGGCGACGATGAGGCCCTCGTCGGGCGTGCCGGCGACGGCCTCGAAGTAGAGGCGGCCCATGCCGTTCCAGTTGAAGACGGTCTCGACGAGGATGGAGCCGCCGAGGGAGCCGACAAGGCTGAGGATGAGGCCCGTGACGATGGGCGGGGCGGCCACGCGCAGGATGTGCTGCCGCATGACGGCGCTCTCGGCAAGGCCCTTGGCGCGGGCGACGAGCACGTGGTCCTCCTGCGCGACGTTCAGGGTCATCGTGCGCACGGAGTAGAGGTACGGGCCGACGCTGACGAGCACGAGGGTGATGATGGGGAGGATCGCGTGCTTCAGCAGGTCGAAGAAGCGGGCGATGCCGCCCTCGGGGGGCGGGGTGCTGAACATGCCTCCGCTCGGCAGGACGTTGAACTGGAAGGACAGAAGCAGGATCAGCAGGATGCCCGTCCACCACGCGGGCAGGGCGAAGGAGACGGCGGCGCCGAAGGACACGACGCGGTCGAGGCGGGTGCCGACGCGCGTCGCCATCTTGACGCCGACGGCGAGGCCGATGACGGCGGTGATGACGAGGCTCGTCGTCAGCAGCAACGCGGTGTTGGGCAGGCGCTCCAGCACGATGTCGGACACGCGGCGGCTGCCGTCGGAGCTGCGCAGCGTGCGGGCCTCGCCGAGGTCGAGGGTGATGACGCGGTAGACGGTGGCGGGCATGCGCTGCCACCACGCCTTGTCGAGGTCGTAGAACTCGATGAGCTCCTGGCGGCGGACCTCAATCGCCTGCTCGAGGGCCTCGGTGTCGCGGGCCTGGGTGGCCTGCGCCGTGCGGAGGGCGCGGATCTCCTCGTTGATGACGGCGGTCAGGATGCGGTCGGAGAAGCCAGTGGAGCCGAGGGTGACCACCAGCAGGACGAGCACGGTGAGCAGGACGCCCAGCAGTGTCGCGGCGCGCAGGCCGAGGGTGCGGACAAGGGCCAACGGGCTCCTCCGTAAGGGTGATGGGGGCGGGGCCGCCGGCACCAGTATAGCGGACGGCCCAGAGCCGGCGCTCTCCTATCTGGCGAGCGGGGAATTGTATCTTCGTTTTTCGTAGCTGAGGGGCGTTCTGTTTGGTCTTCGTCTTGTAGCCGATGTGGCGCACTTCAGCTACGACACAAAAAATCGCGCCCAGCAGAAACAATTCCCGGCCGATCAGGCGGCCGCAGCAAGCAGGGGAAGAGGGTGGCGTCCTGCTGTTCGGGACCGATGATTCTGGCGCTCATGGGAAGAGGGTAGAGGGGAGGAGAGCGGCGGGGAAAGGGGGTGGTGGCAGTTACTCCGTGAACATTGGTTGAACTACTGCGTAGGGCAATTGCAGCTGTCGGATGCCTCGCCGGGGAAGTAAGAATCAAGATGCTGCAAGAGTTCCCGTCCCAACCGAAGCGCCGTATCCAAGCACCCAGCCCCGGTCAGCGTTCGGCCCCTATACGAGATTTGCCCAAGCTCATAGTCGGCTTGTGAGCGAAGCACGCGCAGGTCATTGAGCAGTTGTCCAACCCTCCTAGCCCTGGAGTCGCTCAAGGCGTTGTACCGTGTGCAAAGGTCAATGTGCCTGCTAGTTCGGGTCAAAGGGATGGAAGTCGGCTCGTCGCGGAAGTACCGGCAGCAAGCCTCGTGGTGCAGCCCATAGTACACGCGTCCGACAAGCATTCGTTGCTGCGCTTCCGAAGAGGCGTTCGGAGCTTCCGCCACACCCAGGCGATAGATCTCAATAGGCTTCACAGGCCAGCCGGAATTACGCCGAAGTATATCCACCGACCGTAGTCTTGCCGTTCTTCTTCCGACCACTCCTTGGACCAGTCGCTCACCCTGTCGAGGATGCCCTGAGCCAACTCTTGCGCGGCGTCCCAGTCGGCGTTCAGGGTTAGCGTCAAGTCCAGGTGCGAGGATTCTTCCTCGTCAGGCGTACTGGTCAGTGAGACTCCGGCGGATGCCAGACGCTCTCCGGACAGGTCGAGCGCGGTACGATAAATTGAATTCAGGACCTCCCTCCGAAACGATGTCAACGCACACTCGGTTTCCAGAGGGAAATGCAGGCCGTCCGGTATTCGATTGCGTGGAACCCGGGACACGCCACTGTAGCGCATACCCATAGCACATTCTCCTTCATTGGCAACCCGCGCCGAATACCGTGTGTGCACTGACAGGCAATGCACAGCGGCAAGGGCCGCCCAGCCGATGGAGTTTAGTCTTCCGGGAGTGCGGGGTCAATTGGTACGGCCTCTCCGGAGCGCCAAACGCTACCGCCAGATGCGCCCCGTTCATCCTTCGATTTCCCTCAGGACGAACGGGGCGACCGTTGGGCGCGGGGTTTCTGGATGCCGGCCCCGTATCGGGGTACGGGGGGGCCCATGCACCGGTATGAGAGGGCGGGGGCTACCGCCAGATCCGCCGCCGGAACACCAGCCCCACCAACGCCAGCGCAGCCAACGCGTAGACGGAGTCCGTGCCCTCCGCGCGGCCGCAGCCGCCGCCCGTGTCCTGCTGGGTCGGCGTGCGGGTCTCAGGCTGCTCGGCGGGGGCGGAGGTGGCCTCCGGCTGCGCCGTGTCCGTCGACGGCGTCGTGGGCGTGGTGGGGGCCGGGGCGTCCAGCGAGGCCTCCAGGTCGATGCGGCGCTGGGTCATGCTGGAAACGGCGTCGCTGTAGCCGCCGAGGAAGAGCTGGTACAGGCCGGGCTGCAGGTTGTCGCCGATGGACTGGTCGAGCGCGATGGTGAACGCGCCGCCCGCGCCGGGTTGCGCCTGGCCCATCGCCACGACGCGGTTCTCCGCCGGGTCGAACAGGGTGTACTGGAGGCCGAGGGCGCCGGGGCCGTCGACCTGCACGGTGAGCGTGTTCGCCGCGCCGATCTGCAGCGGCGCCGACGGCGTGTCGGAGAGCCGCACGAGCTCGGCCTCGCCGAAGCTGAAGTCGCCCCTGGAGAAGGGGTAGTCCGGGTGGCGGTTGGCCGTCAGCTCGGCGAACTGGGCCGGCGGGTCGTAGCGCGTGAGCATGAACGGGCCGTTGCTGATGACCATGAGGTTGTGCTCTTTGAACCAGTCGATGACGGCCTGGTAGCGGGCCTGCGCCTCACTCGCCGAGGCGTAGCTCCTGCCGTTGACGGTGAAGACGCTCTCCGGGAGAGTGTCCTCGCGCTGGAACTTCAGCAGCGTGGTACGCACGAGGCGGGAGTCGCGGTCCTGCACGAGGCTGATCCACGGCACGTCGAAGCGGGCGGCGGCGGTGTCGCTGTAGGCTGCGCGGCGCTGCGCGAAGACGAGGTCGTCCATGGCCGCGAGGACCTCCCACGGCATAGACACGGCCGAGGGGCTGGCGTAGGAGGCGATGTAGTTCTCCTCGAAGTGCCAGAAGTCGACGTAGACCTCCAGCCGGTTGTCGTCCACGACGCGGATGGCCTTGAAGGTGTCCAGGAAGGGCTTGGCCGTCACGGCGATGGCGCGCTCGATCTTCGACTTCTCCGTGTCGTAGGTCATGTCGAAGCTCTGGTAGATGGAGTAGAGGACGTCCGCCATGGTGATGTCTATGCCGTGGTGCCAGTCGGCGGAGAAATACTTGCTGTAGTCGAAGGTCACCTTGCTGGTGGCCTGCGTGCCGCCGGGCACGCGGACCCACGCGTCCGACCCGGGGTCGAGGATGACAGCGTCCGAGGGCACGGACAGCTTACCCGACGGGCCGGCGGTCTCGATGTCGAAGGACGCGCGGACGGGCTGCGGCACGCCGGAGAAGGGGTGGTTCCAGATGGCCGGGTCGGCGATGTTGCGCCAGATGTCCGTGCTGTAGACGTCGCCGAAGCCGCCGACGGGGTTCCACGTGGTGCGCTCCGTCCACACCCACAGGTGGCCGACGGTGAGCTCGCTCTGGCCGGGGACCTCGGCCTCGCGCAGGGTCCAGGGCGCCTTGGGGCCGGCCACGAGGTCCTGCGTGACCCCCGTCAGCCCGCTGTTGGCCGCAAAGCTGTTCTGCACCGTCGCGACCCAGAGGCGGACGGACTCCTCGACTGCGATGCGCGTCGCCCGCTCGTAGAGCTGGTTGCGCTCCTCCAGGTTGCTGAACTCGCCGGTGAAGATGCGCTGGCCGATCGCGTCGAGCTCCTCGTTCTCGTACTGCCAGAAGCCGGCCTCCCGCCAGCCGGGCATGCCGCCGGTCCAGGGGGCGGTGAACTGGTTGATGGAGGAGTAGTCATAGCGGACGGGGGCGGAGCGGCCCCACCCCTCCGTGTAGAGGTGCCAGTCGAAGACCTGGGGGTTGGAGGAGTAGACGGTCAGGATGGCCGGAGCGAAGTTCTGGTAGACGGGGTCCACCTGGAAGCCGGCCTCGCGCAGCTCCGCGCGGAGGAGGTCGCCGATCTCCCGGCGCTCGTCCTCGATGCGGATGATGAACTTGAGGCGGATGGGGCGGTCATTGTAGTGCCAGACGCCGTCGCGCATCTCGGCGCCGGCGCCGGTCATCGCCGACTGGATGAGGCCGCGGGCGAACTCGGGGTCGTAGCGGATGTTCAGCTCGCGGATGAGGTCGAAGACGGTGAGCTGGTCGAAGTCCGAGGGGCTGACGTGGGTGACCATGGGGTCGGCCATGCCGCGATAGATCTCGCCCGCCACGAAGTCGCGGTTGATGAGGTGCTGGACGGCCCAGCGGACCTCACGGATGGAGAAGGGGTTGAGCTGGCCCTCCGGCGCCTCGGCCGGGTTCAGGATGATGGACAGCGTGGTGGCCGGGGCCTCGAAGATCTGGAGGTCGTCCGAGTCGCGGAGCTCCGTGGCGGCGGCGGTCTTGAGGCCGAAGAGGTAGAGGTCCATGTTGCCCTGCTCGAGGTCGAGCGGGGCGCGGTCGACGTGGAAGGCCTTGAAGTAGACCTTGTCCACCGCGGGGCCCTTCTGCGACTGCCCAGGCTCCGCCGCGAGCGCGCTTCCGGCGCCCCACGCGACGGCGAGGAGCAAGACGACGCCCAGACTCAGCAACCATCGGACTCGACGGGCCTGCATGTGCCCTCCTCCTCTTCCGCTCTCGGCATTTCCCCGGAGACCCGGCGTCCTGCCGGTCGGGCCTCCATGATACTCAGCCTGTCATGCGTTTATGCGCCGGTTGGCGCCTGGGGCCGCTTGCCCGCCAGGTACGCGAGGCCGCCAACGACAGCAGCGGTGACGGCAATGGCCAGCGCCAGCAGCCACCACGGCGCCTGCGTGATCTCCACGATAGGAGCCGGAATCTCGGGGACGACGATCTCCATCGCGGGCTCTTCCCTCTCCTCCGGGGCCGGCGCGGGAGGCGGCGCGGTCAGGGTGTCCGCAAGGCCCGCCAGCCCTGCCAGCTGGCTTTCCAACGCCCCCACCTTGTCCACAAGCTCTTCCTGGGTGTCCTGGATGTTGTCGAAGCCGAACTCCATGTAGAAGGAGGACGTTGCGAAGTTGCCCGAATCGTCAAAGACGTCGATCGCGTGGGCCCCCTCGCCGGAGATCGGTATGAACACCTGGCTGGTAAACCGGCCAAGCTCGTTGGTGCGCTCCGTCGCGACGGAGACGCCGCCCACGCGGATGAGCACGTTGATGTCCGGCTGGAAGTTGAACCCCTGCAGGGTGACCGGCTGGCCGCCGGGACCGGCGGGCGGGTTCAGGAAGACCTCCGGCGACTGGATCTGCGAGCGCCGGGTGAAGCCGATCTTCTGGTTGATGGGGCCGAACTCGCCGAGCCGGGTGTCCGCCCAGGTCAGGTACACGTCCTCATCGGAGGCGGCGATGGAGAAGTAGTCGCCGATGAAGACGCCGCCGGGGAAGCCTCTGTTGGCGTTGGAGTGGAAGTCGGTCACGCGGGTGTCGGGCGTGTCGATGTCCAGCTCCTCGTCGCGGAAGCCCCAGGTGTCGCCCTCGTCGGTCGAAGTGGTGTAGTAGATGTGGTAGCGCGTCTGGGAGCGGTCGTCGCGGAAGTCGCCCCACATGACGTGCAGGTCGCCGTTGGGCGAGGCGGCGATGCTGGGGAAGAACTGCAGGTTATGGGTCTCGTCGCCGTTCAGGGCCCTGGGGCGCGTCCACGTCTCTCCGCGGTCCTTGGAGCGGGTGAAGTAGATGTCGCCGTCATCGACCGTGGAGTCGGGCGGCCTGGCGGTGTAGACGATGTAGACCTCGTCGCCGGGGCCGGTGGCTATCTGCGGGAAGGCGGAGCCCCAGTAGCGGAAGAAGCCGTTGCGGGGCCGGAAGCCGGGCTCGTTGAAGACGCCGGTGCGCACGGGTTTGCCGAACGTCTCGCCGCCGTCTTCCGAGCGGGCGACGTAGTTCTCGGCGAGGCCCTCCATGGAGTCGTCGTCGGTGGAGTCGAGCCAGGTCACGTAGAGCGTGCCGTCAGTGGCAACCTGGGGCTGGGAACCCTGCAGCACCCGCTGCGTGCCCTCGGCGTCGGTGGTCGAGTCCTGGAGCTCCTGCGTCTCCTCCGACGTCCCCTCCTCCGAGCCGCTGCCCCGGGCGAATATCCGCCGGACAACGGGGCTCACGAGCTGAGGGTCGCTCCAACTCCTTCCGCCGTCCACCGAGCTGACCACCTTGATGGAGGTCTCCAGCACGGGGATGCCGAAGAAGGGGAAGTTGCCGGCAAAGGGGAAGACGATGGGATAGACGGACTCAAACTCCGTGTAGGTGATGTAGATGGCGTCCTTGCTCAGGTCGTCCGCGCTGGGGCCGATGGTCATCCACGGCTTGTCCAGGAAGCCGAGGGAGACGGTCCCCTCCAAGCGTCCCCGCTCGCCCGGACTGAGGTCCCTGCCGATCTTGCTGCGGGTCGCGGATATCGGCTCGCTCCAGGTGCGCCCCCCATCCTCGGACTTGGTGATGCCGATGCTGGAGACGGTCGCCTGGTCGGCCGCCTGCCCCACGGTAAACTCCTCCACGCCGATGGAGATGAAGATGACGTAGACGTTGCCGTCGCGGTCAAAGGCGACGACGGGGTCGCCGCCCGCGCCGAGGTCGTCGGCAAGGTACGGCGGCTGCGAGGGGCCTTCCCACGTCACGCCGCCGTCGATGGAGACGTAGATGCTGACGTTGGGGAAGTTGTAGTCGACGGAGCCCATGACCAGGTGGTCAGGGTCGTTCGGGTTCACCGCGATGTGGGGCTCCGTCTGGATCGGCGAGCTGGAGAAGTCCCGCGGAATGAGGATGTTGCGGCTGAAGGCGGGGGCCGGGTCGCGGAAGGGCACGAGGCCGGCGCCCTGGGTGGCGGGCGCGTTGGGCGGCATGTTGGGCGCGACGTAGACCTCTGGCAGGGCTTCCCACGCAAGGCCGGGAGGCGGAGCGTTGTTGCTCCTGCCCTGATAGGCGAGGGGGACCGTCCCGCGCGGATCAAGGCCGCGCGCCATGATGCCGATGGTGCTGGAGAGCAGTTCCGTGAAGGGCGTAAGGTACGTGAAGGGAGCCGGGTTGACGTTGTTCTGGACGGAGTGGATGAACGGGGTGACGGCCTCCGGCACATCGCCGCCGGCCGCGTCGTCTTCCGGCGCCTGCGCCAGCGCGGCGTCGGGCGCCGCCGTCAGCAGCAGGACGACCGCCATCATCCCTAGCCCCAGCGAGATGCTCCGCTTCATGCCATGCTCCCCTTTCAAACTCCGTGTGATGGGCCGGCCTGCGTGTCCAGGCGCGGCCGGGCGCTAGCCTTCCAGCTCGCCCGCCGCGGCGTCAATTCTGTTGATGAGCAGCAGGAAGATGTCGCTCTGCAGGTCGCCCGAGAGCCTGCCGAACTCGACGGCGCCCGTGTCGAAGAATGCCTGCAAGGCCTCACAGTTGCTCGAATACTCCCCATCAAACCACTCGAAGTAGGTGGGGAGGAAACGGATGACGCGGTCGACCTTGGCGCCCAGCGTCGGGTCTGCGGCGATCGCCAGTTCCTTGATGGTCTCCCAGTAATCCTGCGCTTCTTCGAGGACGTCCGGCGTGTCCTTGCGGAGCTCAACGAGCAGCAGCCTGTCCTGCTCCAGGGGCGAAATCACCTCCCGGATCTGATCGAGCCGTGCCGTCAGGTCGGCCTCGGCGCCGATCTGGGCTTCCAGCGCGCGAATGCGTCCCTGCGCCTCGTTCAGCTGTTGCTGCAGGTCCTTGCCGGTCTCTTCAGCCGACTCGATGTCGGTCCCCTTGCGGTCGAGCTCTTCGCGGAGGGTTTCGTTGGTGGCCGTCACGCCGGCGATTTCCCTCTTGTAGCCGGCCACCTCGGCCAGAAGTTCCCGGTATCGGGCGTCCTTGTCGCCAATGGAGGCCTCAAGCCTGACGACGCGGTCACGGCTGGCGTCCAGATTGGAGGCTGCTTCAGCCGTCCCGGTCTGGAACAGCAGGTATCCGACGCCTATGCCGACCGCCAGCGTAATCGCCGGCAGCAGGAATACGAGGCTGAACATTCCCATTGAATTCGACTTGAACATCTGCTTCTCCTTACAGCCGGTCCGGCATCGCCGACCACGGGGAGCCCGCGGCCCCCCGTGCTATGGACATGAGACTGTCGCGGTCATGGCGCACTGCGGTCACGTTGCCGGTGCGCCGGATCAACTGGAAACCTCATTCCGGTCAGAGCTTGCCGCCGCATCGTCCGCCGGTTGCTCGCCTGTCATGAAGTAGCCCTTGCCGGCCCTGTAGAAGGAGTCCAGCCCAAAGACCAGCATTGGCGCAGGATCGTCGACGCTCACCTGCCAGATGGTCCACGCCTCGATGCGGGCGCCGGGGTAAAGCCGGGCGCTCAGGAAGGGCTGCGGCGGGCGGACACCGAAGGGAATGATGTAGTCATGCCCCTGGCTTGAGAGCAGGCCGAAGTCAAGCTGGTTGACCCAGTCCGTGTGCCCTTCCGGCCCGGAGGCGTAGTCGATGCGGATCCAGGCGAGCATGTACTCCGAGCCCGGCGTGGGCGGGAGGTTGAACCTGTACGCCTGCCGGATGATCCGCCACGCCGGCTCGCCGCGGAGGACCTGCAGCACGGTGATGTCGTGCGCGAGGGGGCTGCCGTCGAAGTACCGGCTGAGCACGCGCACGGAGTAGCCGAGCGGCGCCGGGTTCCGGTGGGAGTGGCCCGGTCCGGGCGGGATGGGGACCAGGTTCACCTCTCCCTGCTGGAGTCGCCCAATCAGGTCCCGGGCCTGCTTGTCCATCGCGATGGCCCAGCCGAGGGTCACGAGCGGGCTGGTCGTCGCGGGAGCGCGGCTGACGAGGCCCACGACCATGCCGTCGCGGGTCATCACGGGGCCGCCACTCTGGCCCTGGTGGAACGTGGCGTCGGTCTGCAGGTAGGTGAACTGGTCCTCCTCATACTGGAGGATCTTCGACACGATGCCGTCGGTGCTGGTGGTGGCCTCGTTGAAGGGCGTGTACCCCAGGGTGACTACGGGGTCGCCTTCCTCGACGTCCTCCAGGTTCCCCAGGGGCAGCCACTTGAGGTCAGCGCTGCCGCTGATCTTCAGCACGGCCAGGTCCCGGACCTCGTCGCGGCCCACCACCAGCGCGCGCTCCTCGTCGCCGTTGTGGTGGAGCACCATCACGGAAGCATCGGAGCCGACTACGTGCTCCGCCGTCACGACGTAGCCAAGCGGGTCGAAGATGGTCCCGGAGCCGGTCCCGCCGGAAGAGGTGACCTGCACGATGGCCTGGCTCGCGTGGCTGAGGATTTGCGAGAGCGAGGGCGTCGGCGCGGGCATTGGGGTCGGCGGAGGTGGGGGAGCGGGCGCCTGTGTCGGCCGGGCCGTTGGTTCGGGGGCAGGCCTTGCCGTGGGAGCCGGGGCCGCGGTAGGCGCGGGCGCCGGCTGAGCGGGCTCGACTGCCGCCATTGACGGAATTGGGGTTGGCGCGGGAGCTGCCTCGCTCTCGGATGCTTCGTCGGAACACGCCAGCAGCGACGCCGAAAGCAATAGGAGAAGCAACACCGCCGTTAGAACTCTTGTCATAACGTCATCCCTTCTTCGCATAAAGCGCAGGGTGGGCGGAAGGCAGTGTCACAGCGAGCGGGTGAAAGACCGCCCCTGGTGTACGGCTTCCAAAAGATTGCCATGCCGCACGCAGCTCTACTCATCCTGACTCAACGTCACTGCTCTATTGCTCCCATGGTACCAACCCATTGCCCAAAAGAAAACGCAAGTGTCCAGCGCGGGTTCCCTCCCCTGAGGAGCAATCGGCACGGCGGCGGCGGGGCAGGTCACGCAGGGGCCCGCATAGCTGTGCAAACGAATGAAGGGCGCACTTGGGTATCGCCGGGAAGAAAATTGGTCCCGACCGCCCGTCGCGGCAAAGGGATGAGCGGCCGTTTGAGGGGAAGTCCCGCTCGTTGACACTGCTATGGGGGCTTCCTAGAATGTTGCCCACTCTCCAGAAGCCCGGACCTTCGAGTGTGACGCATATGGCGACGATCGAGGACCTGTACAGGCTCCAGGAACTGGAACTGGCCCTCAGGAAGTGCAGGGGTGACCTGGAAGACGTTGCCGCCCGCATCGCACGCGACGAAGCGGTCGACCGCACGGAGGCGCTGTCCGCGCGGGCGGAGCGGGCGCTGACCGTGCTCAGGGGCGAGCAGACCAAACTGGACGACGACGTGCAGGACACGGCCTCCCGCATCAAGGGCCTGGAGCAGCGGCTCTACAGCGGCGCCACCACAGCCTCCAAGGACCTGTTTGCCCTTCAAAAGGAGATCGGCTTCCTCCGGGAGAAACAGGGGGGCCTCGAGGAGCGGCTCCTGACCAAGATGGAGCAGGTGGAGGCCGCCGAGGCCAAGTCCGCGGACCTGAGCGCAGAGCACGAGGAGGCGCAGGCGCGCTGGCAGCAGGAGATGCCCTCGCTGAAGGAGCGCCAGCAGCGGCTGCAGGAGCAGGCAACGGAGGTGGCCCAGGCCCGGGACCAGGCGGAGGCGGCGCTGACGGCGGTGGAGGTGAAGGCCTTCCGCAACCTGGAGTCGAGCCGGGGCCAGGCCATCGTCAAGATCGCGCGCGGCATGTGCGGCGGCTGCGGCATGTCCGTGCCATCGCACGAGCAGCAGCTGGTGCGGACGTCCCACCAGCCCGTGCGGTGCGGCAGCTGCGGGCGGTACCTGTACCACGGGTAGCGGTCCTGCGCCGCTCCCAGCACGAGCGCTTGGCCTTCGCCGGTTATCTCTCCCCAATCAGCCGGTTTCCAGCGACCAGCCGGCTATGAGCCCACGCACCCAGCCTGAGTACGAGGTCAGCAGTGAACCCTGAGATTTCGTGGGAGTCCAGGCAGGTGGCCGTCTGCCTCTTCGTCGTGGCCGCAGCGCTCATCGTTGTGGGGATCGTCAGCGACACCCTGCCGCGCCACCTCGTGCAGGCGCTTCCGCTGGTCCTCGCCTTCGCACTCATCCCGCGATGGCGTGCCGCGGCCACGTGGGCGGCCGTCGGTGTTCTCGGCGTGTGGTTCGCGGTCATGGCAGTGATATGGGCGTACCTGCTGGGGCTGTCGGACATCGCGTCCGGGAGCTACACCAACTTCGAGGTCTTTCTCACCATCCTCATCGCGGGCTGCTCGGCGCACGGCGTGCAGAAGGCGGTGCAGAGCAAGCAGCGGCTGCCGCTGGCCACGGGGGCGGTCGCGGTGGCTGGCGGCGTTGCGGTGCAGGCCGCTTTCCTCGCCGCGAGCATTGAGCTGTTCGGGTGATCCCGGCGTGCGCAGTCCGTCCCTGCTAGAATAAAGGCGGGGCCGGTGGGCCGGGTGGCCGCTCCGATTCGTCGGAGAGGAAAGTCCGAGCTCCTCCGGGCAGGGTGCTGGGTAACGCCCAGGCGGGGCAACCCGACGGAAAGCGCCACAGAAACATACCGCTCCGGTCCGCCGGAGTAAGGGTGAAATCGGGAGGCAAGAGCTCCCGGCCGACCGTGGTGACACGGCGGCGGGCAAGCCCCACCCGGAGCAAGGCCAAATAGGGGGGCCATGAGCGCCCGGCTCGCCCCCGGGTTGGCCGCACGACCCTGCCGGCAACGGCAGGGCTAGAGGGATGGCCGCCACCCGGCTGCGCATGAGGAGGAAGTCCCGGCGACGGGGCGTAAACTGATGGCGGCCGGGGACAGAACTCGGCTTACAGGCCCACCGGCCCCTTTCGCCTGAGAACAGCGCAATGACCGCTGACACACTCTCCGCCCGAGCAATCAAGCGAGACCTCGCCACGTCCGTGATGGGCCGCCGCGTGCGATGCTACCGAGCCGTCGCGAGCACGATGGACACGGCACGGCGGCTGGCGGAGCGGGGCGCGCCGGAGGGCACGGTCGTCCTCGCCGAGCGGCAGGGCAGCGGCCGGGGCAGATTTGCACGGCGATGGGTCTCGCCCGCGGGCATGAACCTGACCTTCTCCATCGTGCTGCGGCCACCGGCGGAGCGGCTGCACCTGCTGAACATGGCCGCGAGCGTGTCGCTTGTGGAGGCCATCGCCGAGTCCACCGGGCTGACGGCGACGGTGAAGTGGCCCAACGACGTGCGTGTGGACGGCCGCAAGGCGGCGGGCATCCTCATCGAGGCGCGCACGGCGTCCGCGGAGGGTGACGAGGGCCATGCCGTCCTCGGCGTCGGACTGAACGTGAACCACGACCCGAGCGCGGAGCTGGAACCGCCCGCCGAGGCCACGAGCCTGGCCGCCGCCCTGAGCAGGCCGGTGGACCGAATACCCGTGCTGCGGGCCTTCCTGCGGGCCTTCGACGCGCTGTACGTCGACCAATCGAGCGATGAGGCGCTGTACGAACGCTGGAAGGCGTCGCTGGACACGCTGGGGCAGCGAGTGCGCGTTGCGTGGGCCGGCGATGGGGGAGCCATCGTGGAAGGCGTCGCGGTGGACGTGGAGCGCAACGGCGACCTTGTGCTGCGGCGCGACGACGGGAGCGTCGTGTCGCTGAACGCCGGCGAGGTGACGGTGGTAGGGACAGACTCGAAATAGGGGCAAAGGAATGGTAAAATTGGCCTGACAGCGTATTTAAATTGGAATTAATGCAATTGACTTCGCAAACCCCAATGGAGGGATGGGCGTGGACAACCTGAGCTTCACGATTTACAAGCACACGGTGCTGAACCCGTTGGCCCGGGCAAGCCAAGCGGCGCATGAGCTGCGCGAGAAGCTGGGCGACGACGTGATGAAGGTCGTGATTCACATGGGCCGTGGGGAGAGCGAGAGGGTCTTTACAATCACTTTCCCGGAGAAGGAGCGGCAGGAGGAAGCAGAATAGCTCCCAAGTGTATTCGGCGCGCGGTTGTCTGATTCAGGACTGCCATACGCGGCCATCCTCGGCAGATCGTCCCTCCGTGACTTCACCATGACGTATGACGGCCGGACCGGCGACGTCACCATCAGCAACGACTAGCTCCCGGCTCTCTCCGCTGCCCGCCCCGTTTGAGGGTCTGCCCTGCCTAAGCTACAATGGATTGCGTATGTCGCCCGTTTTGGGCGGCGCAACCCAGCTACGGGTAAGCGACGGAGGCATCGTGGCGGCGCAGGGCAACAGTCCCCTCGCGGGCATGCGGGCGCTCTTCGAGGAAGAGAGCCGGCTGAAGCTGCGCGTGCAGAGCGAGCTGCAGGCGGCGCTGTCGCTGTGCGGCTACCGGACGGTCGACATGCCCGTGCTGGAGCCGACCGACATCTTCCTGCGCAAGTCCGGCGGCGAGCTGGCGTCGCAGATGTACAGCTTCGTGGAGCCGGGCGGGCACAGCGTCAGCCTGCGGCCGGAGTTCACGTCGCAGGTGATCCGGCTCTTCGTGCAGGAGCGGGAGTCGCAGGCGCTGCCGGTGCGGTGGCAGTACGCCGGGCCCGTGTTCCGCTACACGGCTGGCGAGGCGGGCCACGGCCGGCAGTTCACGCAGGTGGGCGCGGAGCTCATCGGCGCGGGCGGCGCCGCGGCGGAGGCCGAGGTGATGGCGACGGCGTGCGGCGCGCTGACGTCGTTGGGCTTGCGGCCGCTTCGGCTGGTCGTCGGTGATGTCGGCGCGGTACTGGGCATGCTGCGGCAGTTCTCGCTGTCCGAGCGGGCAACGCACTTCCTGCTCGACTCGATCGGGCAGCTGCGGGAGGGACCGGAGCAGCTCGACGCCGTGCGGTCACGGGCGAACGAGCTCGGGCTGCTTGCACAGGTCGAGCGGCAGGGTATGACGGCGCTGGCGCAGCACCTGGCGGCGGTGGACGCCTCCGCAACGGCGACGTTCGGCGCGCGGACGCCCGCGGAGATCCTGGAGCGGCTGGCGCGCAAGCTGCAGGCGTCGGACAGCGCGGAGCAGCTCGAGCGCGCGCTGGTCTTCACGAGCGAGATCTCCCGGCTGAACGGCGCGCCGGACGAGACGCTGGCAAGCGCACGGTCGCTGGCCGTGTCCTACGGCCTCGACGCCACGGCGCTGGACACGCTGGACGCGTGCCTGGCGGCGCTGGCGCTGCACGGGGCAAAGGACGTCGAGGTGTCCGTCGACCTGGGCATGGCGGGCGGCATCGCCTACTACACCGGCCCGCTCTTCGAGGTCTGGGGCGGCGCGGTCAAGCTGGCCGGCGGCGGCCGCTACGACGGGCTCGTCAAGGCGCTCGGCGGCGAGGAGGACATCCCCGCGCTCGGCTTCGCGTACAGCCTGGAACCCGTCGTGGAGGCGCTGACTGAAGCGGGTGCGCTGGCGGCGGACTCGCGGGACCGGGGGATGACGCTCGTCGCGCCCCGCAACGCGAAGGCCGTGGCCGCCGCGCTGCAGACAGTGGCGTCGCTGCGGCTCGGCGGCGAGGCGGCGGCCGTGGCCCTCAACGGCGAGGCGGACGAGGAGGAGGCCCGCAGGCAGGGCTTCCGCGCGATAGTGGCAGTGGACGAGGACGGCGCAAGTGAACGCACCTGGCTCTAACGGCGCAACCGAGCTGCGGCTCGCGATTCCCAGCGACGGCGCATTGTACGAGCCGACGCTGGAGTTCCTGCGCGCCTGCGGCATGAGTAACCGCCGCGTCAGCAGCCGGGGCTACACCGGCAGCCTAGCGGGGGTGCCGGGCGTCAACACGCTCTTCCAACGGGCCTCGGACATACCGGGCAAGGTGGAGGACGGCACGGCGGACTGCGGCATCACGGGTCTCGACCGGGTCAGGGAGTCGTCGCAGGAGGGCGGCGACGCCCTCGTGGTGATGGACGACCTGCGGTTCGGCGGCTGCGAGCTGGCGCTGGCGGTGCCGGAGACGTGGCTCGACGTGACGACGACCGCCGACCTTGCGGACATCGCGCTGGAGTTCCGGGAGCGCGGGCGGGAGCTGCGGGTGGCGACGAAGTACCCGCGCCTGACGCAGCAGTTCCTCTTCGCCAGGGGCATCAACTACCTGAAGCTCGTGCCGTCGAGCGGGACGCTGGAGGTGGCCCCGGCCATCGGGCAGGCGGACCTCATCGCGGACATCACGGCGACGGGCACGACGCTGCGCGAGAACCGGCTGAAGACGCTGCTGGACGGCACGATCCTGTCGTCGCAGTCGTGCTTCATCGCGAACCGGCGCGCGCTGCGGGAGTCCGGCGGCAAGATGGCGCTGGTGAAGGCCGTGCTGGAGCGCGCCGAGGGGTACCTGCGGGCGCAGGACTACTGCCGCGTGGCCGCCAACGTGCGCGGGCCGTCGCCGGAGGCCGTCGCGGCGCTGATCCTCGAGCGGCGGGACCTGTCCGGGCTGGAGGGCCCGACGGTCGCGCCGGTCTTCGAGCCCAGCGGCGACGACCTCTACAGCGTGACCATCCTCGTAGGGAGGGACCGGGCGCTGGACGCGGTGGAGCACCTGCGCGGGTTCGGCGGCAACGGCATCACGATCTCGCAGCCGTCGTACCTGTTCTTCGCGCAGTGCGACGCCTACGAGCGGCTGGCGGCCGCCGTGGCCGGCAACCAGGCCTGACGCCGACTGCATTTCCCTTCCCCCAAACGAGGGGAAGGTCAGGATGGGGGCAAGACCAAAGCCATGCGGGTAGTCGTGGGCTATGAAAACGGGCGGAAGGCGCTTGAACGGGGCGCGCTTCGCGTGTGGGACTCAGCGTCGCCGGAGACGCTGGAGCGCATCGAGGCGCTGTTCGGCGAGCGGCTGACGCCCCGGCAGGCGGTGTCGCGCGTGCTGGACGACGTGCGCGACGGCGGCGACGCCGCGGTGCGCAGGTACGCCGGGATGCTCGACGGCGGCGCGCCGGACACGCTGGAGGCCCCCGCCTCCGCGCTGCGGCAGGCCTATGACGAGACGCCGGAGGAGCTGCGGCGCGCGCTGCACACCGCCGCCGGCCGTATTCGCGCCTTCCACGAAGCCTGCATGCCCCGGTCGTGGCGGGACCCCGCGACGGGCCTTGGCGAGCAGTTCACGGCGATGGCCCGGGCCGGCGTCTACGCGCCCGGCGGGCAGGCCGCCTACCCCTCGACGGTGCTGATGACCGCAGTGCCCGCGCGCGTGGCGGGCGTCGAAGAGGTCGTGCTGGCGACGCCGTCGCGGCAGGGAGCGGGCCCGAACCCGGCGGTGCTGGCCGCGGCGTACGTCGCGGGCGTCGACCGGGTCTTCCAGATTGGCGGCGCCCAGGCCATCGCCGCGATGGCGTTCGGGACGGAGTCGGTGCCCAAGGTGGACATCGTCTGCGGGCCCGGCAACATCTTCGTGACGCTGGCCAAGCAGATGGTGTACGGCGAGGTGGCAGTCGACGGCCTGTACGGACCCACGGAGACGCTGGTCATCGCGGACGCGTCCGTCGACCCCGTCGTGTGCGCGGCCGACCTGCTGGCGCAGGCGGAGCACGACACGCTGGCGTCGCCGGTGCTTATCACGACATCGCGGGACACGCTGGAGAGCGTGCGCGCGGAGGTCGAGCGGCAGCTCGTCACGCTGCCCAAGCGGGACATCGCGTCGGCGGCCGTCGAGAACCAGGGCATGGCCGTGCTGGTGGACGACCTGGACCAGGCGATGTCGCTCGCGAACCTGTACGGGCCGGAGCACATGTGCCTCCTCGTCGAGGAGCCGCAGCGGCTGCTGGTCAGCGTGCGCAACGCGGGCGGCGTCTTCCTCGGCGAGGCCTCGCCGGAGGTGGCGGGCGACTACATTGCCGGGCCGAGCCACGTCATGCCGACGGGCGGCACGGCGCGGTTCAACAGCGCGCTGGGCGTCCACCAGTTCCTGAAGGTGACCAACGTCATCGGGCTGGACTCGGAGGCGTTCCACGCGCTGGGCGAGGACGCCGCGCGGCTGGCCGAGGCCGAGGGCCTCGAGGGGCACGCGCGGGCGGCGCGGCTGCGGCTGGACCCTTCGACAAGCTCAGGGCGAACGGCGGGACGCGGCCCTTCGACAGGCCCAGGGCGAGCGGGGAACGGGCGATGAACAACGACGTCGACAAGCTGGTGCGGCCTCTCGTCCGCGCGCTCGACCCGTATAAGCCGGTCGAGCCGCCGGAGGAGCTGGCCAAGCGCGAGGGGATCCCGGCGTCGCAGGTCATCAAGATGGACGCCAGCGAGAACCCCTACGGGCCGTCGCCGCGCGTGGCTGAGGCGATGGGGGCGTTCTCCGGCTACAACATCTACCCCGACCCGTTCCAGCGCGAGGTGCGGGCCGCGCTCGCGGCGTACGCGGGCGTGCCGTTCGAGAGCGTCATCGCCGGCGCGGGCTGCGACGAGCTGATCGACCTCGTCGTGCGGCTGACGATGGACCCAGGCGACACAGCGATCAACCTGACGCCCACGTTCGGGATGTACTCCGTCACGCTGAAGCTCGCCGGCGCCGAGGTGGTGGACGCGCCGCGCGATGCGTCGTTCGGCGTCGACATGGACGCGGTGCGCGCCGCGGCGGCCGACGGCCGGGCCAAGCTCGTCTTCCTCTGCAACCCCAACAACCCGACGGGCACGCTGTCGCCGGAGCCGGACATCCTCGCGCTGCTGGACCTGGGGCTGATGGTCGTGGTGGACGAGACGTACCACGAGTTCTGCGGCTTCACGTCGGCCCACCTCGTCGACGAATACCCGAACCTCGTCGTGCTGCGGAGCCTGAGCAAGTGGGCCGGGCTCGCGGGCGTGCGGCTGGGGTACGGCATCATGCACCCGCGGCTGGTGGAGCACCTGATGGGCATCAAGCAGCCGTACAACGTCAGCGTGGCGGCGCAGACGGCGCTCGACGCGTCGCTGCAGGACACGGACGAGCTGCTGCAGCGGGTGCGGACGCTGGTGGAGGAGCGCGAGCGCATGCGCGGGCTGTTGGAGGACTCGCTGGGCCTCCGCTGCTACCCGTCCAAGGCGAACTTCCTCCTCTGCGAGGTCCCGGACGGCCGCGCGGCGGAGCTGCAAGGGCTGCTGGCCAAGCGAGGCATCTTCGTACGGCGGTTCAACGAGGACCGGCTCCGGGAGTGCCTGCGCATCTCCGCGGGCAAGCCGGAGGAGACCGACGCCCTCATCAACGCACTCACAGACCTGATGAAGTAGGTGGCGACATGGAAGCAAGAACGGCCACGATAAAGCGGGAGACCAGGGAGACCAGGGTCAGCGTCGAGCTGTCCCTGGACGGGACCGGGCAATACAACGTCAACACGGGCAACGGCTTCTTCGACCACCTGCTGTCGCAGCTTTCGCGCCACTCGCTGATGGACCTGACGGTCGAGGCAGAGGGCGACGCCGACAAGACGGGCTGGCACCACACCGTCGAGGACGTGTCCATCGCCGTGGGCCGCGCGCTGCACGAGGCGCTGGGCGACGGCCGCGGCATCGTGCGCATGGGGCACTCGATGGTGCCCTTCGACGAGACGCTGGTGCAGGTGGCCGTCGACCTGAGCGGGCGCAGCTACGCCATTGTGGACACCGCCATCGAGGGCGGCATGGTGGAGAGCCTGCCGGCGGACCTGGTGCGCCACTCGCTGGAATCCATCGCGATGGAGGGCCGCTTCAACCTGCACGCGACGGTGCTGGCGGGGCAGAACAGCCACCACAAGGCGGAAGCGCTGTTCAAGGCCCTCGCCCGCGCCCTGCGGGCGGCCATCGCCGTCGACCCGCGCCAGTCGGACCAGGTGCCCAGCACCAAGGGGACGATCAGCGGGTAGGGGGCAACTGGTAGACATCATACGGGCTATTCACTATGCTGGAATTGGATAGGCCGTGCAGGCCTAGCGTGGGAGGAGCAGGCATAGGCCTGCTCTTTTCATTTTGCTATACGAGGATGCGGCACGCGGCCATGGTGGTCACGTCGACCCCTCCGTTCGTCCTGAGGGAAATCGAAGGATGAACGGAGGGGTCGGGAATGCTAGACTTTCCACCAAATGTCGTTCTGGGTGTACATTCTCCGCTGCGCCAACGGCTCCTACTACACGGGCCACACTGACGCGCTGGAGAGCAGGTTGGGGGCGCATCAGGACGGGGAACTGCCAGGATACACATCCAACAGGCGCCCTGTTATTCTCGTCTATTCCGAGGCCTTCTATACTCGCGAAGAGGCGCTCGCAGCCGAATTCCAAGTGAAAAAGTGGTCAAGAGCAAAGAAGGAAGCCCTGATTCGCGGTGACTGGTCAGCGCTGTCGGAGCTCGCTAGGCGTCGCACACCGGACCGACCGCGCTAAGCGGGCGCTTCTGGGGCGCGACGCGGGCGGCGGGCTGCGCCCGCCCCGTTCATCCTTCGATTTCCCTCAGGACGAACGGACTTTCCTGGACATCGCGCTATCGATTCGCTTGGCCTGTGCCGGACGTAGGATTGTCGCCCAGCCCCCCTCCCGCCTTGACACTCCCGCGCCTGCGCCCGTAGCATCGTCACGTAGCTACCGAGCCTCACCACGGAGACCCGAATGGCCCAAGCCGACATCGCCACGCCCGTTGCGCTCGAAGAAAAGAGGGAGTCCAAGGGCGGGCAGAGCGACCTCTTTGTCGTATGGGGGCTGATCGTCGCCCATACGATGCAGCACGTGTATACCCGCGGTTTCCTGGTGCTGCTGCCGTTCATGATGGAGTCCCTCGGCATCGGCACCATCGGCGCGGGCGTCATGGAGGCCGTGCGGCGCGTCACCAGCGGCGTCGCGAGCATGGGCGGCGGCGTCCTGACCGACCGCGTCCAGCACCTGCGCGGCCCCATCCTCGCGGGCAGCATAGGCCTGATGGGGTTTGGCTACCTCATCATCGGCGTTTTTCCCAACTACTACGTCATCCTGATCGCGCTGGGGTTTGCGGCGGCGGCCGGGTCCATCTGGCACCCGCCGGCGCTGGGCATCATCTCGCAGCGGGTCCCGGAGCGACGGGGCCTCTACGTGTCGCTCCACCGCTCCGCCGGTAACGTCGGCGAGACTATCGCCCCTGTGGTGTTTGGCCTGCTGCTGGCCATCATCACGTGGCAGGCGGTCCTCTGGGGCGTCTTCCCGCTGGCCCTCGGCGTGGCTGTGCTCATCATGCTGTACTTGCGGAACATCGGCGGCAGCAAGCAGCAGATGGTCCACGGCGGCAACCGCAGCCTTGGCGCGCAGCTTGGCGCGATAGGGAACCTGTTCCGGTACAGGTCGTTCGTGGCGCTGCTGTTCGTCGGCGGCGTACGGGGCATCGCCGACGGCGCGGTCATGCTCTTCCTGCCCATCTACCTGCGGCGCGAGCTGGAGATGGACGCGTGGACCATCGGCCTCTACGTGTCGCTGCTCACCGCCGTCGCCATCTTCACCGGCCCCCTCTTCGGGCGGCTGTCCGACTCTTGGGGCCGCGGCAGGGTCATCTTCATGATCATGGCGTGCAGCACCGTCATCGTGTCCACGATGACCGTCTTCAACGACGGCCTTGCGCTGGCTGCGCTGGTGATGCTGGCGGGCATCTTCATGTTCTCCGTGAACTCGCTGACGCAGGCCGGGTCGATGGACATGGCGGAGGGGCTGAACCTGGAAGGCAGCATGATCGGGCTGCTGTGGGGCGTCAACGCCCTCTTCGGCGCGCTCTCCCCCATCGTGCTGGGCATCCTCACGAGCGTGTACGGCGTCGGCATCTTCTTCATGTACGCGGCGGCCTTCTACGCCATCGGCACGCTGGCCGCGCTGATGCTGCCGGGCGTGCTCGGTAGCGGGATGCGCTCGGCCGGCGCCCGGTAGGCCCGCGCACGGCAAAGCCCGCTTCCCCCATTGCAGGGGCGACCTGTGAATCGCCCGCCCGTTCGCCCTGAGCGGAGCCGAAGGGGGCCAATCAACGGACGGAGGCAACTATGAAACTCGGCGTTATCTTTCCGCAGACAGAGATTGGCAACGACCCCGGCGCAATCCGCGAGTTCGCGCAGGCCGCCGAAGGGCTCGGCTACGAGCACATCCTGGCCTACGACCACGTGCTGGGCGCAGACCCCGCCAAGCACCCCGACTGGGGCGGCGCGTACACCATGGACTCGGCATTCCACGAGCCCTTTGTCCTCTTTGGCTACCTGGCGGGCCTGACGACCACCATCAAGCTGACGACGGGCATCATCATCCTGCCGCAGCGACAGACGGCGCTCGTCGCCAAGCAGGCTGCGGCCATCGACGTGCTGAGCGGCGGCCGGATGCGGCTGGGCATCGGGCTGGGGTGGAACCGCGTCGAGTACGAGGCGCTCGGCCAGGACTTCCACAACCGGGGCCGGCGCGTGGAGGAGCAGGTCGCGCTGCTGCGGGCGCTGTGGACGGAGGAGTCGGTCGACTTCGCCGGGCGGTGGCACACGGTCAGCGGCGCGGGCATCAACCCCCTGCCCGTCCAGCGGCCCATCCCCATCTGGATGGGCGGCGGCGCCGATCCCGTGCTCCGCCGGGTGGCGACGCTTGCCGACGGCTGGCTCCCGCAGGCCCAGATGGATGAGGCGGGCCGGCAGCACATCGAGAAGATGCGAGAGTACGCTCGGGAGGCGGGCCGGGACCCGGCGGACATCGTGGTCTGCGGGCGCGTCAACCCGGCGCGCATACCGGAGAGCGAGTGGGCAGCGGCCATCGCGTGGTGGAAGGAGACGGGCGCCACGCAGCTCGACGCGGTCACGATGGGCGCGGGCTTTACGTCGGCGGACCAGCACATCGACGTCATCCGGCGGTTCAAGGAAGTCGCGGACCGCGTGGGGTAGCTTTCCCTGCCGTCTCCGTATCGAGTGCTAGCGACGTTCTGGGCTTATTCAGGATTGTCCACACTGGCAAGCATCGGAACGCTGGGGTTGCCAAATGGCTTGCTGGGGAAGAATATTGAATCATGCCTCCTGGCTTCGAGTGGAGCACGCCAAAAGATAGACAGCTCATTGAACAGCGGGGAATCTCATTTGGGAGGATTGTCTCTGCCATAGAAGAGGGTCGCTTGCTGGAGGTGCTGGACCATCCCAACCCTGAACGGTATCCGGGCCAGCGAATCTATGTCGTAGAGATTGACGAGTACCTGTATCTAGTGCCCTTCGTTGCACAGTCTGACGGCACAAGTTTTCTGAAGACGATCATTCCAAGCCGGAAAGCGACCAGGACCTATCGGCGGAGAGGGTAAACGTGAAAGAGATGCTTGACGCTGAGGAGCGCGATATATTGAAGCGATTCGAGAGAGGGGAACTGCGCCCGGTGCCCGACATGGAGCGGGAAATTGAGGATGCCAGGCAGAAGGCCCGTAACACCCTCTCCAGGAGCAAGCGGCTACAGTTGCGGGTTTCGGAGCGCGACTTCCAACTCGCGCATTCCAGGGCGAGGGAGGAGGGCGTTTCCTGCCAGGCGCTGCTTTCTAACGTTGTCCACAGGTATCTGTCGGGGCGGCTGGTGGATAGTGAGCAGGGCGCTCAACCCAATCATGGGGATTCCTCTCACGCCGGATAGGGCAACCTCTCCCTCACGCACAGTGCAAAACCCCCGTTCACCCTGCGATTTCCCTCAGGACGAACGGGGGTTTCTTCCGCCTTGGCAGGTATGTTGGCTTACCCGCCGGTCTCCGCGGGCTCGCGCTGCGGCCGCATCATGCCACCGCCCTCGCGCATCCGCGGCGTGGCGGTGATGTACTCCTTGTAGTAGCGCGCCGTCGAGCCCTCCCGCATGCGCTCCCTCAGGTCGAAGTAGTCCTCCAGTCCGGCGCGCAGGTCGGACTCCACCGTCCACCCCGCTTTGAAGAACACGCGGCCGGTGTGGTCGATGATCCAGCTCATGTTGGGCATGCCGCTCCACGCCCGGTGCACCGTGCCCTCCACGTCGTCGACCACGATGGTGCGCGGCGTGCCGTGGCGCTCCCGCATGAGGCGCGCCTGCTCGAACTTCTGCTTGATGGTCTTGTGCTCCGGCCACTGCGGGAAGTCGTCCGGGTGGGCCTCACGCACGTAGACGAAGAGAAAGTGGGCGCGGTCGGCGTAGTCGCGGGCCAGCTGGTCCATGAGGGGGAACTCCCCCTGGCATGGCGGTCAGGTGATGGAGCCGAACTCGATGACGACGGGCTTGCCCTTCAGGTCGGAGAGGCTCAGCTCGCCGCCGTCGAGGAGGGGCAGCGTGAAGTCGGGGGCGACGTCGCCCGCGTGGTGGATCTCCTTCAGCAGCTGGAACTCGGCCTGCGACGGCCGCCACACGGCGTAGTTGTACTCGCGGCCCAGCCATTCTGACATAACGCCCTCCTTGGCGCCCGGTCGGCGGTAGAGACTGTTACAGCTAGCATTGCGCCCGCGCAGTGCAGTGTCAAGCGAGTGGGCGCGATTCCTTGACCCCTGTCTGCGTGGGCTCCTATACTCGCGTTCCATCAACGGGACAGCGCCGCGGGCGCATGCTGTGCGTCCGCTCGGAAAGGGGGGAGTCATGGCAAGTTCAAGAATACGCGCAGCCTTCATCGGAGCGGGGAAGCAGGCAAACTGGCGCCACTACCCCTGTGTCGCGGGCCAGCCCGACGTCGAGTTGGCCGCCCTGTGCGATCTCATCCCCGAGAAGGCCGAGGAGACCGCCGCTCGCTGGGAGGTGCCCAAGGTCTATACCGACTACAAGCAGATGCTGGACGAGGTGGACCCGGAGGTGGTCTACGTGATCATGCCGCCCCAGGACGTCTTCGAGCCGGCGCACTACGTGCTGAGCCAGGGCCGCAACTGCTTCATAGAGAAGGCGCCCAGCGTCACCCTCAACAGCATCAAGCTGCTGGCCCACTATGCGGAGGTCAACGACTGCACGACCATGGTCGGGTACCAGCGGAGGCATTTGCCCTCGGTCACGGCGCTCAAGGCGCGCGTCGAGGAGCGCGGCCCCATTCACGCGGTCACCGTTGCCAACCTCAAGTCGGCGAACGATTTCACCAGGCACGCCGGCGGCGTGAACGTGCTGGACATCTTCACCAGCGATGGCATGCACTCCGTCGACCACCTGCGCTGGCTGGGCGGCGGCGAGATTAAGCGGCTGACCAGCAGCGTGCGGACCGTGTACCAGCCGGGGCCCGTCGCGAACCACATCATGGCCCAGGTGGAGTTCGCCAGCGGCATCGTTGGCCAGCTCCACTACAGCGTCGTCAGCGGCGGCGCGAAGATCGTCCCCGGCGCGACGGCCCCGGGGTTCTTCCGCACGGAGATCTTCGGCAGGAACGCGACGGCCACCATCGACGCGGACCGGCAGAGCACCTACGTCGAGGACAGCGGAGAGCTGGAGGTCTACGACTCCAAGGTGTTCAGCCAGGAGCTCGGCAGCAACCCGGAGCACTACCTGGGGTTCTGGCACCAGCACCGCTACTTCATCGACTGCCTGCAGGCCGGCGAGCAGCCCAACGCCCACTTCGGCGACGCGGTCAGGACGTGGGAGCTGATCCAGCGGATCTACCACGAGGCGCCTGACTGGTAGGGGTTACGCACTGAGCCTGTCGAAGGGTCGCACGCCCCCTTCTCGTCGTTCCTGCGGAGGCAGGAACCCAGCGGGGGAGAGGGGTGAGGAGCCGTTCGTCCTGAGGGAAATCGAAGCATGTCCTGAGCTTGACGAAGGGGAGGAACGGGGGCTCCCCGCAGGCATGCCCCGGGCGCCTAGTTGCGCAGTTCGCGCGGAAGAACGAAGGTCACGTCCTCGTCGATTACCTCGCGCGAAACGATGCTGGACGGCTCCAGCCGCTCCACCACGGCCTCGACGAGGCTCTCCGGCGTTGACGCGCCGGAGACGATGCCGATGCGTGCCTTCCCCTCAACGGCGTCCATCGGCAGCTCGTCGGGGCCGTTGACCAGGTAGGCGGGGATCCCCATGGCCTCCACCACCTCGCGGAGGCGGTTGCAGTTAGAGCTGTTGCTCGCGCCGATGACCAGGACGATGTCGGAGTCCTCAGCCAGCGACTTTGCGGCCATCTGCCGGTTGGTGGTGGCGTAGCAGATGTCGTTGCGGATGAGCATGTTGGGAAAGCGTTCCTTCAGCGCGTCCACGATCTCCTTCGTGTCGTCGACGCTGAGCGTGGTCTGCGTCAGGGCCGCGACGCGCTCCGGGTCCGGCACCTGAACGGCGCGCGCTTCCTCGGCGGTCTCCACGACGATGGTCTTGTCCGGCGCCTCTCCGGACGTGCCGATGGTCTCCGGGTGGTCACGGTGGCCGATGAGCAGGATGGTGTACTCCTGCCCGCCGTACTTGATGGCCTCCAGGTGGACCTTGGTCACGAGGGGGCAGGTGGCGTCGAGGACGCGCAGGCCGCGGCGGTCGGCGTCGCGCCGGACCTCCGGGGAGACGCCGTGGGCGCTGAAGATCACCATCTGGCCGTCGGGGACCTCTTCAAGCTCTTCGACGAAGATGGCGCCCTTTTGCCGGAGCTCCTCCACGACGAAGGGGTTGTGCACGATCTCGTGTCGGACGTACACGGGGCTTCCGAAGCGCTGCAGCGCAAGCTCGACGATGTCTATCGCCCGCACGACGCCGGCGCAAAACCCCCTGGGCGACCCGAGGATGACCTCCATGCTTCCCTCCCGACTCCCATGCTACAGCGTCGGGGGCTGAGGCTCAACCGCATAGATGGGAACACGGGCGATATAGCAGCGATTCCAAAAGTTTATGATTGCAATAATTTCCTACCGATTAGAATTATTGGAGCGTAAAACGGGATTCATAAGATTGGAATTCCTTGACTTGCAGGCGTCCGGTGTACATCATCGGCGCATGTCCTACCGCGTCTACATCGACGAGTCTGGGGATCACACCTACAACCGTTTGGACGACCCTTCCAGACGGTACCTGGGCCTTACCGGGGTAGTCTTCCATAAGGCCGAGTATGACCCTGCCATTCCACAAGCGATGGAAGCCTTGAAGCGCCAGCATCTCTTTTATGACATTGACAACCCGCCAATCCTCATACGGAACCAGATTATGGCGAAACGTTCCTTCTTCTCAGTGCTGGCGGATGCTGAATTGAGACGCAAGTGGGATGACGACGTCATAGCGTTCTTGTCCCGCTGTCCAATGCAAGTTTTCACAGTGGTATTCGATAAACAAGCTCACTCCAGGAATGGTCGTCCAAACCCATACAGTGACTGTCTGACAGCCTTACTCGAACGCATCTACGATTGGCTCAATGAACGAGGCAATGCCCAAGCGGACATCATGGCGGAGTCGCGGGGTGATGTAGAGGACCGCACACAAGTGCAGACATACCTTGCGTTGAGGGATCAGGGGACATCTTCCAACAAACCTGAGGATCTCCGTCGAGCTTTCCCAAGTGAGGTCTTGCTATTCAGGAGAAAGGAACACAATGTAGCGGGACTACAGATTGCCGACTTGCTAGCTGCAGAGCAAAAGGCTCTGACTGTTCAAGAGCATCATTTGCCCATGCCTCGTCAGATTCACTCCTTTGGCCAAAGAGCGAATCACGCGGTTGCCGATAAGGTGAATGGCAAAGGGCGTATCGTGATTTAGAAAATGAAAAAGGCAAGCCTTCGCTTGCCCTTCCCACGCTAGCCCATGCGGGCTATCCTTCGGCTAGCCCATGCGAGCTATCCACGGTGAATATATTACATCTAGCCCACACCGTCAAGACTTCGGGCGTATATTATAGCCTACTATTTTTCACCGTCTCCACAGAAATGAAAGAGGCAGGCCATCGCCTGCCTCTCCACGCTAGCCCTCACGGGCTAACCTTCAGCCAGCTCTCACGAGCTGACCAACACTATCCTCCTACAACTTGAAAATACCGTCAATGGGTTATACCGCCGCCCCCTCACTCCTCCCCAAACAGCGCCAGCTGCGGGCTCTCCGGCGCGGGACCGAAGTGCGACACGCCCACGCCCAGCAGCCGGAACCAGCGGCCGGATCCGGCCTCCCGTTCCAGGATGCCCTTGGCCACCCCGCTGATCTGGTCGGCCGTCCACACGGTCGAGGGCAGTGTCACCTGCCGGGTGAAGGTGGTGAAGTCTGCCAGCCGCAGCTTCAGCGTGACCGTGCGCCCCTGCAGCCCGTCGCCCTCCAGGTGACGCGCCACCCGCTCGCTCAGCCTGTGGACGATGGCGCGGAGCTCGTCCAGGTCGGATACGTCCTCGGCCAGCGTCGTCTCCGCGCTGACGGACTTCGACTCGCGCTCCGTGACGACGGGGTGGTCGTCCTGCCCCATGGCCATCGACCGAATCTCGAGGCCCCGCTTGCCGAACCGCTGCGCAAACCAGTCCTCCGGCCTGGACGCCAGCTGGCCGATGGTGTGCACGCCCTCGGTCTCGAGCCGGGCCGCCGTCTTGGGCCCGATGCCCCACAGCTTCCGCACGGCCAGCGGCGCCAGGAACGCGCCCTCCGTGCCCGGCGGCACCACCGTCAAGCCGTCGGGCTTGTCGAAGTCCGAGGCGACCTTGGCGACGGACTTGCACGTCGAGACACCGACGGAGATGGTCAGGCCGACGTCCAACCGCACGCGGGCCTTGATCTCGCGGGCGATGGACTCCGGGCCGCGGTCGGCGGTGACCACGTCCGTGACGTCGAGGTAGGCTTCGTCCAGCGATAGCGGCTCAACCAGCGGGGTGACGCTCTGAAAGATGTCCCGGATCTGCTCGGAGACCTCCCGGTAGCGGTCGAACCGCGGGCGGACGACGATGGCCTGCGGGCACTGGCGCACGGCCTGGCTCATCGGCATGGCGGAGTGAACGCCAAACCGGCGGGCCTCGTAGGACGCTGCGGCCACGACGCCCCTGGAGGTGGGCGACCCTCCCACCAGGACCGGCTTGCCCGCCAGTTCCGGGTTGTCCTTCTGCTCAACGGACGCGTAGAAGGCGTCCATGTCCGCGTGCAGGATATGGCGCACCGTTCACCCCTCGATTTGGCGACGCCACCTTACTACAAGTAGCACGCATGTGCCAAATTGGAGCGGGAGACCGGCGCTGGACACACCACGACCCTCGTTGAAGGGCTGGTGTGCAGTGAGGAGCTACTCGGATGCGGTGGCGGCCGCGGGCTGCTGTGCCGCGCTGCGCCGTCCGCCGCGGCCACCGCGCCCTCTGCCGCGGCCCGCCGTGCCCTGCGCGCCGGCAGCCGCCGCGCCGGCGGCTTGGCTCTGGGCGTTGCTGCCCTCCGACAGGCAGCGGTCGCAGACGCGGTAGGAGGTGGTCTTTTGCAGGCCCGGCAGCAGCACGCGCTGGATCACCCGCCTGCAGCGCGAGCAAACCGAGGTGTGCCAGACGGACCGCGACGGGTGCTTGAAGGTTCCCATAACGTCGACGTTTTCTCCTATCGAGAGGGGCGCACGCAGACACCCCAAGAATGCAGTACCCGAAAGTATAGCAGCTATATGCTATCGCGAGTAGGGGCAACGTTACGCCGCCTTGAGTGTCTGCCCTAGTCGGGGCCTCGACGGCCCAATGCAGCGCCAAAGGCCAAGCCGAACGCCACGCCCATCGGCGCCCCCATCGCTATCAACCAGGCCTCACCCGTTAGGGCAAAGAGCACGATTCCCACGACGATGCCTATGCCGGCCCCGTAGACTATACCGGTGCTCATACTACCGCCCTCCAAGGTCTCGTGCGCTGTCTTGGCTCTTCACCACCGTTCGCCCTGTGGGAAATCGAAGGGCGAACGGCTTTGCACGTCCGGCTATGCAAGCACGTCCAGGTACTTGAGGCCGCTGCCCGTGTTGAGCAGCACGATGCGCTCGCTGGGCGCCACGTCACCGGAGGCGAGCAGCTTGTGGAGCGCAGCCAGGGTGGCGGCGCCCTCCGGGCAGGGGAAGATCCCCTCGGCGGCGGCCATTTCCGGGACGGCCGACAGCGCCTCGTCGTCGGTGACGGTGAGGGCGGCGCCCCCGCTCTCGCGCAGGCAGCGCAGGATGAGGTAGTCGGCGACGGGGCCGGGGACGCGCAGTCCCGCGGCTATGGTGGCCGCGTTCTCCCACGGGCTGATGGAATCCTGGCCCTCGTGGAAGGCCCTCACGATCGGAGCGCACCCCTCCATCTGCACGGCGATCATGCGGGGGCGGCTGCCCGATGCGATCCAGCCCATCTCCTCCATCTCGCCGAACGCCTTCCACATGCCGAGAAGCCCGGTGCCCCCACCCGTGGGGTAGACGATGACGTCCGGCAGCTCCCATCCGAGGGCCTCAGCGATCTCGTACCCCAGGGTCTTCTTGCCCTCGACGCGGTAGGGTTCCTTCATGGTGGAAATGTCGAACATCGGCGAGACGGCGGCCCGCTCCCGCGCGGCCCGTCCGGCGTCGCCGATGTGGCCCTCGACGAGTTCCACCGAGGCGCCTGCGATCCTCGACTCGAGGATGTTCGACTGAGGCGTCGTTTCCGGCATGAACACGAAGGTGGGCATTCCCGCGCGCGCTGCATAGGCGGCCAGCGCCCCGGCGGCGTTGCCCGCGCTCGGCACGACGAGCCGCTCGGCCCCGAGTTCCTTCGCGCGCGAGACGGCCGCCGCCATTCCGCGCGCCTTGAAGCTGGCGGTCGGGTTTACGCCCTCGTCCTTGATATACATGTCGCCGCATCCGAGGGCCTCGCCGAGCCGTTCCGCGCGGAGGAGCGGCGTGCCTCCCTCGCCGAGGGTCACTTCAAAGGCGTCGTCGCGGACGGGCAGCACCTCTCGGTAGCGCCACATCGTCTGCGGGCGCGCCGCCAGTTTGGCGGGCGTGACGGCTTCCGACGCGGCGCCAAGGTCATAGCGGGCGTAAAGGACCTTTCCGCAGCTGCGGCACAGGGTCTGCAGCGTGTCGGCGTCGTGGATCTGTCCGCAGGCGGTGCACTCGAGGTGGGTCAGGTAGCTTCGCATTGCGCCATCCCGTAGGGTTTTCGGCTTCGCCATGATAGCATAGGGTCGTCTTGGCCCTGCTGCGGAAACAGGGCCCTTATGCCACTCAGGGGGAACGACATGGCATCGATCCAGGAGCTCTACGCGCAGCAGCACCAGGGGTCAGCGGCGCTGCAGGCTGAGGCCGCGGGCCTCTTCCCCGACGGGGTCACCCACGACACCCGCTACGTGACGCCGTTCCCCATCGTCGTCACCCACGCGGACGGCAGCCGGAAGTGGGACGTCGACGGCAACGAGTACATCGACTACGTCATGGGCCACGGCGCCCTGCTCTTGGGCCACGGCCGTCCAGAGGTGATGCAGGCAGTGACCGAGGCGCTGTCCCGGGGCACACACCGCGGCGCGAGCCACCTGGAAGAGATGGAGTGGGCGCGCTGGGTCCAGCGGCTGGTCCCCTCGGCGGAGCTGGTGCGCTTCACGTCGTCCGGCACAGAGGCGACGATGCTGGCCTTGCGGCTGGCGCGGGCCTACACCGGCAAGACCCACGTCCTCCGGTTCACCAACCACTTCCACGGCTGGAACGACCTGCTCATTCCCGGCGCGGGCCGCAACATGGGCGGCATAGCGCCGGAAGTCGCCTCGCTCTCCTACGTCGTGTCGCCCAACGACCCGGCGCAGGTGGAGGACGCCCTGGAGGCCCACGACGACATCGCCGCCGTCATCCTGGAGCCCACCGGCGCGAGCATGGGGCAGTCCCCCGTCTACCCCGAGTTCCTGCGTGCCCTGCGCGAACTGACCCTCAAGCACGGCGTCCTGCTCATCTTTGATGAGGTGGTGACGGGTTTCCGTGTCTCTCCGGGCGGCGCTCAAGCGCTCTACGGCGTCACGCCGGACATAACGACACTCGCGAAGATCCTCGCCGGGGGGCTTCCCGGCGGGGCCGTCTGCGGACGGGCTGATGTCATCGACATGATCGCGCACCGCGACGGCGCGGGCGACAGCCGCGTCGCCCACGCGGGCACGTTCAACGCGAACCCCATCTCCGCGGCGGCCGGCGCTGCCGCGCTGCAGCTCGTTGCCACAGGCGAGCCCAACGCCGCCGCCGATGCAAGGGCCGCCACGCTGCGGGCCGGCCTCAACGACCTGATGACGCGCATGGAGGTCCCCGGCTGTTGCTACGGCGTCGCGTCGATCTTCCAGGTCAGGCTTGGCGCCCAGTGCCAGTGCTCCGACGCCGAGCACCTGCGCCCTGCCGAGGGCCAGCCGCCCACGCCGCCGGAAGTTGGCGCCGCTATGCGTCTCGCCGCCATCAACGCCGGCATCGACCTCATGGGCGGCCGCCCGTCGGGCCTCGTCTCCTCGGCGCACACGGAGGAGGACGTCCAGAGCACCCTCGCGTCCTTCGAGGAGGCCTTCTCCGCGCTGAGGACTGACGGGCTGCTGTAGGTCTAGTCGGGCCGCTTTCATGAAGGTGCTGTATCTCGATGAGTCCGGCGACCACAACCTGACCGTTGTTGACCCGCAGTTCCCTGTATTCGTATTGGGTGGCGTCATTGTCGACCAGGACTACGCCGATGGGCCGCTGACGGAAGCGCTTAACGACTTCAAGCGGGAGATGTTCGGGAGGACGGACATCGTCCTGCACACGGCGGACATTGTTCGACGTCGCGGCGTCTATGAGATGCTCAAAGAAGACGAATTGCGGGAACGCTTCTACCGCCGATTGAATCAGATGATGGGCGACTTATCCTACACAGTGGTTGCGTGCGCCATACAGAAGATTGAGCATGTAGACCGCTACGGCGTTACGGCCATGAATCCCTATATGCTGAGCCTTGAGGTCCTTGTGGAGAGGTTTTGTTACGACATTGGAAGCGTGGCCGATGGCGGCCTCATCATTGCGGAGAGGCGTGAACCGGCCTTGGACCGTGGTCTTGAACTCGCGTGGGAGAACTTGACCGCGCAAGGAACACGCTTCCTCAGGCCGCGGACTATCGCTGCACGAATCGTCGCCTTGAACTTGCGGGAGAAGCGCCTGAACATCCCCGGCTTGCAACTGGCGGACTTGGTTGTCTCCCCTATCGCCCGGCATCTCATTGGAAAGGCCGACATGGGGGACTGGAGTGTTGTAGAGCGGAAGCTGCGACGGGGTCCCAATGGACAAGTAGACGGGTATGGTCTTGTGGTGATGCCAAAAGAAATGGCTGGCCCCCGATAAACAGTAGCCAGCCTGAACCCATAATACAGCAGTCAGACCTTTTGTCAACCCATGTGGCCTATCGCCCGGTGGAAGGCACTCCCTGTTCAAAAGAAAAAAGAGGGCCAGCCCCCGCTACGCAGTAACCAGCCCGTACTCCCATGGTAAACGATTGCGCTAGCGAGTCAAATCCTTCCCCTCCAACTCCCGCTCCATTTCTCGCCGCCGCAGCAGCTTGGCCGCGTCCCTGGCGGCGCAGTCCAGCGCGTAGCCGATGGCGGCCGTTGCGGCGCGAGCGATCTTCAGGTCGATCATGACGCCCTGCAGGACGCCGTAGGGCAGGCCCCGTTGCTGCGCATCCGTGAAGGCCCGGATGGCCTCGGCGCACCGCACGACGTTGGCCTGCGACGGCCGCAGCCCCCGGTTGGCGGCGGCGACCTGCGCGGGGTGCACGCAGAACGAGCTGCGGCAGCCGGCTTCCCATGACGCCCGCATGGAGCGCTCCATGCCGGCTGCGTCGCCGTAGTCCGCGATGGTGGAGCGTCCGGGCGTCCACGCGCGGCCGTTCACCGTGAGGCCCAGCGCCCGCGCGGCCAGCCCCACCTCGGCGCGGGGGTATGCCAGGACGTCGGCCTCGTGCAGGTCCTGGAACGCAATGCCGAGGTCCGCCGTCAGGTCGGCCTCGCCCAGCACGCCGAACGACTTGACGCGCAGGCTGGCCGCGGCGACTGCGTGGGCGTTCCGCACGCCCTCGGCCGACTCGATCATGGGCATGATTTCGACGCCTCCCGCGGGCATGCCGCGCGCTGCCTCCAGCCGGGAGAGCACGGCGTCCAGGTGCCGGACCTGCTCCGCTGTGTCCGCCTTTGGGAGGACGATGGCGCACAGCCCCGGCCACACGCCCGCCTCGCAGTCCGACTCAACGGCGTCGTGGTTGACGCGCAGGGCGGCCTCCGACCCGCCCCGCTGCACGAGGTCGATGGCCTCGCGAACCATCGCGCGGGCGGCGGGCTTCTCCTCCGGCGCGACCGAGTCCTCCAGGTCCAGCACGACCACGTCGGCCGAGTGCCGCCACGCGCCCTCGACGAATCGGCGCACGTTGACCGGCGTGAACAGCAGCGAGCGTCTGACAGGCGGCATGGCGGTCTCTAGGTCTCCTCTTCCTTGCCGGCTTGGTGAACGTCGGCGACACCGCTGTCGCCGTTCTGGGCGGCGGCAGGCTCCGCCGGAGGCTGCGGCGGCACGCCAATGCCGAAGTGCGACGGGATGACCGGTTGGTACTCGGTGGGCAACGGCGTTGCCGCGGGCGCGCTGACCGGAAGAACCGCCGGGAAGACGGCGTTGCACGACGCGACGCCCTCGGCGTGGAGCGTGACGGCGCCCCGGTGCCCGTTGGCCCGTGCCACGATCGCCGCGTCGGTGAGCCGGTCGGCGGCGTCATCGCCAAGCGCCTCGGCGAGACCCCCGGGCGCTATGCCCGTCGCAAGGCTCGCGTAGAGCGGCACGCCGGTTTCCTCCGCGGCCGCGGCGATTCGCCCGCGCAGGTGCGCCGCGTCGGGTAGCGCCGGCGGCACAAGCGACGTCCACGTCGAGCGGGCGTCCGGTTTGCCGGGCAGGTCGAGGGCGTCGTGGGTGGCGACGATGGCCGCGCAGACCCGCGTGCTCGCGCTAAGCGTCTCCCGCAGGGCCAGCGCCCCCGCGGCCGTCTCCACCACAACGACGATGCGCACGGGCTCCGGAACGCCCCGCTCAGCCTCCAGCGCGTTCAGGTGCGCCGCGAGCCGGAGCACGTCGCCGGACGACTCGGCGGCGAGCGCCACGGCGGTCAGGCCCGGCCACACGCAGGCGGCGAGGTCGTCGGCGGTCCCGTCCGCGCCGACGCGGGCCCAGGCGCGGCGGCGGGCGCGGTGGGCCACGGGGATCGTCCTCGCGGCGATCTCTCGTGCCGCCGCGCGCCGGGACGGGTGCACCAGCGTCGTCAGGTCGAGGCACACCACGTCGGCGTCGCCGCCCAGGGCTTCCAGCGCGAGGTCCGACCGGTCGGCGGGAACGAGCAGGACCGACCTTCCTAGGCCCCCGGCCGCAAGGGGGGTCGGTTGGGCTGCCGGCATGGGGTCATAGCCGCCGCGCATGGCGTCGCGGGCGACGGTGACCAGATCTTCGCTCTCGCGGCGGCCCACCTCCCTGAGCTGCCAGCGGAAGGGCTTCCTGCCGCCGGTCTGCGTCGATATCTCCAGCGACAGCTCGCCGAACACAAGTCCCAGCAGGACCGCCGCCAGGCCGATGCCGCCCGCGATGAGCTGAAGCGGCGTGCCGGGCCCGGCAAGGAGGCTCAGCACGGCGATCAGGGCGCCCAGGACCACGGTTGTGTAGCGCGGCCGCTGGATCAGCCTGAGCCCGGCCACGGCGGTGTAGGGAAAGTCCCGGAACGCCAGCCCGCTGGAGCGCGGGTTGTAGTTGATCAGCCGGGAATTGGTGACCACGACGCGACCGCACTCGGCCGCGACGCGTTCGCCGGGTTGGAGGTAGTCGGCTAGGGCCACCGGGATACGCTCCCTTCCGCCGGTGGTGAAGCGCCGCCGGCGGCTTCGCGGTGAGCGTTGCGAAGCTGGATGGCCTCCGCCCGGTCGACGACGGCCTGGGCCTGGCGCACGTTCGCGAGGTCCGCCATCGTGCCCGCCGAGGCGCTGATCGCGCCGCGTCCCTCCGCGACTGCGGCGTCCATGGCGTCCAATGTGCGCCGCGCCGATTCCACCTCGTCTGCGCTGGGGCTGAAAGCCACGTTGAGCATCGGGACAGCCGCCGGGTCGGCGCACAGGGCGCCCCGGAGCCCCATGCGCCGGGCGGCGGTTGCGTATGCCGCGGCGAGCACGCCCGTGCCGGACGGCGCCGACCCGTGAGCCTGAATGCCGAGCCTCCTGGCGCTGACCACGAGCGCGCCGCGGCAGTAGGCGGCCAGGTCCTCCCGCGCCCGCGCCGAAAGGGCCGGGTTCCGGGTAACGTTCTGCTCGTCGAGGACCAGCGCTGCGATACGCTCGCCTGCGGCGGCGGCTGCGCACCAGGCGTGGAATGCCGTAACCGAAGATACCGCGACCTCGATGCCCAACGAGCCGGGCGCGAGGCCGTGCGCCGCCTCAAACCGCGCCAGTGCGGCGTCGATGGGGGCGACGGCTTGCGGTGCGTCAAGGGACACGACAACGCCTGCGAGTCCGACGACATCGCAGCCGTCGAGGTCGTCTGCTATGCCGTCCGGGTCCGTCCAGAGGAGCACGTCGGACGAGCAGCCTGCGAGGGCCGGCAAGACGGTCTCGCGCAGGGCCGCGCGGGCCTCCCCGCGCCGGTGGGCGGCGGGGCCCCGCGCAAGCTCGATGACGATGGCGTCTGCTCCCGACGTTGCGGCGCGGGCGACGGCCTCCGCGTCCAGCGGCGACACCACAAGCATCGAACGTCGAACAAGCGCGTCTCTTGCCGTAACCGCCCGGTCCATGTTTGGCAGCATACCATACCGCCCACGTGCCGGATTGGCGTTCCACGGTGGCCAGGGAGCTGTCAACGCATTGCATTGGAAGTTGGGAGAATCTTCGAGGCCCGCAAGGCCGGGCGTTGGTTTTTGCTTTATCACGAAAATAGCGAACAAAAAACCTGCTATGCTGGTTATACGGCCGATATGGCTGACAACGGAGGATTGGAAGGCGGAATGATCTCGTTCATCGGCGGGACGGGGCCTGAGGGAAGAGGACTCGCCCTGCGGTTCGCCATCGTCGGCGAGCAGGTCTTCCTCGGGTCGCGGGACCCGCAGCGGGGCACGGCCGCCGCCGACGATGTGAGGGCGCTGCTGCCCGGAACGTACCCGGCCCAAACGGTCCTCGGCGGCGACAATGAGCAGGCCGCGCGCATGGGCGACATCGTGTTCATCGCCGTCCCGTACTCGGCGCAGTGGGACACCCTCACGGACCTCGAACCGCACCTGCGCGGCAAGGTCATCGTCAACGTGGTCGCACCCCTGGTGTTCTCGAAGGGCTCCGCGCAGGCCCTGCCCGTCGAGGCGGGGTCCGCCGCCGAGGAGGCGCGCGACCTGCTGCCGGAATCGTCCGTCGTCGGCGCCTTCCATAACCTCAGCGCCATAGACCTGCTGATCCCCCTGCGTCCCCTCGAGTGCGACGTGGTGGTCTGCGGCGACGACCGTGAGGCCAAGCAAAAGGTGATGGCGCTGGCGGAGTCGATCAAGGGCGTGCGGGCCGTCGACGGCGGCGCGCTGGTCAACTCCCGCTACGTCGAGCACCTGACGTCGCTCCTCATCAACATCAACCGGATCTACAAGGCCCACTCCTCCATTCGCATCACGGGGATCTAGCCGCGCCAAATCCGTTCCTCTACGGCTCCTCCCCTTCATACCGGCGGATGCCGGTATCCAGAAACCCTGCACCCAACAGCGGCTGCAATGCCCAACTCTCCTCTCGTCGCCCCTGCGCAGGCAGGGGCCCAGAGGGGCAGGGCGGCGGCGGGGCAACCCCGCGACGGAACACGCTCGCGACCCCAACCTCCCCCGTTCGTCCTGAGGGAAATCGAAGGATGAACGGGCACCCCCCTGCCACCACCCCCTCGCGCGAACGCCGTCCTCTCCGCTACCCTCACCCCATGCACCGCCACCACAACACCACAACCGCCCCGCCGTGTATGGCCCCATGTCCGATGGCCGGGAATTGTTCCCCCCGGATGAAAAAATTTTCGTCTTGTATCTACAACGTGCCAACGCAGCTTCAACACGAAAAACAAAACAATTCTCCGCAGCTACACCGGACGCGGGAATCAATTCGGCCCCGCACACCCCCCAACCCCGTTCTCGTCGTTCCTGCGAAGGCAGGAACCCAGAGGGGCGGGGCCACAGGGAGGGCGGCCGGCCCAGCATCCGGCGGGCATTCGCCGGAAATTGCTCCAAAATCCCCCTTGGGCAGCGTAACGAAATTCGTTATACTCTTCTGCAACATATCCACGCATAGACGATAAGGAGGGTATATGCAGTTCGCCAGGTACTACGCCCACGGCGAGGTCGCCTACGGCGTGGTCGAGGACGGCAGGGTGTTTCAGCTCACCACGTCGCCCTTCGAGGAATACGAAATCACCGACCACACGCACACGCTGGACGAGGTCCAGATCCTCGCGCCGGTCCACCCCGGCAAGGTCATCGCCATCGCCCTCAACTACAGCACCCACCTGGGCGAGCGGCCCGCGCCCAAGCGCGTCGAGGGCTTCTACAAGCCCCACAACTGCATCATCGCCGACGGCGAGAACATCGTGCTGCCCGACGGCGCGGGGCGCGTGGACGAGGAGGGCGAGCTGGTGGTGGTCATCGGCAAGACGTGCAGCAAGGTCTCCAAAGAGGAGGCGCTGGACTACGTGCTCGGCTACACCATCGGCAATGACGTGAGCGCGCGTGACTGGCAGAACGGGCCGGAGAAGGACATGCAGTGGTGGCGGGCCAAGGGCGCCGACACCTTCGGGCCGTTGGGGCCGGTCATCGACACCGACATCGACCCCTTCGACTTCACCATCCAGGTCTCCGTCAACGGCGAGAAGACGCACAACCACGCCCACGCCGAGGACCTGATCTTCGACATCCCCACGGTCATCAGCGAGATCAGCCGCTACGTCACCCTGGACCCGGGCGACGTCATCTATTCCGGCACGCCGGGGCAGACCAGCGAGCTGCATCCGGGCGACGTTGTGGAGGTGGAGATCCCGGGCATCGGGACGCTCCGAAACCCGGTGGTGGGAGAGTAAGCCCGCCATGGGAATGCCGAAAGCACATATGGCGGCAAAGGCAAATGCGCAAGGGGCCTGTCCTGTTGACAGGCCCCTGACTTTTGCCGCCCACCCCGCCATACCGGCGGATGCCGATATCCAGGCGTGTGGGGAGGGCCCGTTCGCCCTGAGCCTGTCGAAGGGTTCCTCGGAACGGGCCGGGCTGATGGTTGCCAAGCGGACCATGGCCGGTGCCGTGCCGCTGCTCAAAAGTGCTCCGGAAGCGCACGCAAAGCAAATTGACGGCGAAAAACCCCGTTGCTAGACTCCCCGAAATCATTCGCCGGAGAAAGGAAGTGGCCTATGGGGGTTCCCCATTTCAAGGAGGTCCGCCGTAGCTACGGGTTCGATGAGGTGGCCATTGTCCCCGGCCAGGTGACCATCAACCCGGAGCAAGCAGATATGGGTCTGACCATTGGTGAGCACCGCTTCCCCATCCCCGTGCTGGCGTCCGCCATGGACGCCGTCGTCTCGCCGGACTTTGCCGTCAAGATGGGCAAGCTCGGCGGGCTGGCCGTCCTGAACCTGGAGGGGCTGTGGACCCGCTACCCCGACGCGGCCGACAAACTCGCGGAGGTGGCGGAAACGCCCATCGAAGAAGCGACGCTGCTCCTGCAGCGCCTGTACCAGCAGCCCGTGCAGGACGAGCTGGTCGCCCAGCGCGTGCAGGAGATCAAGGCGGGCGACGTCGCCTGCGCCGTCGCCATCACGCCCCAGCGGGCCAAGCGGCTCGCCCCCATCGCCGTCGAGGCCGGGGCGGACGTCGTGGTGGTGCAGTCGACGGTCACCACCGCGCGGCATATCTCCAAGAGCTACCGCGGCCTCATCTTCTCCGAGCTCGTCGACCAGATCCGCCGCCCTGTCATCGTCGGCAACTGCGTCGGCTACGACGTGGCGCTGGAGCTCATGGAGAACGGCATCCACGGCGTCCTCGTGGGCATCGGCCCCGGCGCTGCGTGCACCAGCCGCGAGGTCGTCGGCATCGGCGTGCCGCAGGTCACCGCGACGATGGACTGCGCGGCGGCAAGGGAGGAGTACCTGCACCGGACGGGCCGGTACGTGGCGATCATCACCGACGGCGGCATCCGCACCGGCGGCGACTTCTGCAAGTCGATGGTCGCCGGCGCCGACGGCGTCATGCTCGGCACCCCCTTCGCCCAGTCGGTGGAAGCGCCCGGCCGCGGCTACAACTGGGGCATGGCGACCCCGGACCCGGCCCTGCCCCGGGGCACGCGCATTCGCGTGGGAACCAAGGGCACCCTCAAGGAGGTGCTCTTCGGGCCGTCGTCGCGCACGGACGGCACCATGAACCTGACGGGCGCGCTCCGCGCCTGCATGGGAATGGTGGGGGCCTTCAACGTCCGGGAACTGCAGCAGACGGACCTGGTCTACGCGCCTGACATAAAGATGGAAGGCAAGGCCTACCAGCTGGCCAACAGCTTGTAGGATTCGAAACAGCGCCCGTCGCGAGGACAGCGGCAGGCTCGCGCCGGACGCGCAGGGGTGAACAATGCCGAAGTGGGAATACCGGGTCATTGAGCTTGGCGACGAGATCGAGGACGGCGCTGACAGGGTTGCCGGGTACGAGGAGCTCATGAACGACCTCGGCGAAGCGGGCTGGGAGCTGGTGGCCGTCACCGAGACCGAGTACATAGACGAGTCCGACGAAGAGGACTTGGGCATCCCGTCGGGCACCACCGTGGCCTACTTCAAGCGGGAGAAGTTCTAGCCGGCCCGCCGGCTGGGCGCGCCATGGCGTCGGCTGGAGACACGCGGGCCGCGGCCGGGACGCGCTCCCCCCGCGGACGCAGGCCTAGGCGGCCTGCGCACAGGATGGGGTTCGTCACCATCCTCGGCAGGCCCAACGCCGGCAAGTCCACGCTGCTCAACACGCTGCTGCAGGAGAAGCTCGCCATCACCTCGCCCCGGCCGCAGACGACCCGCCAGCAGCTCCTCGGCATCCTCACCCACGACGACTACCAGATCGTCTTCTGGGACACCCCCGGCTACATGCGCCGCACCCGTGACGCCCTCGACCGCCGCATGCTCGGCCACGTGCAGGAGGCGATGATCGCCGCCGACCTCGCGCTGCTGGTCGCCGAGCCCAGGCCGCCCGGCGAAACGGAGAAGTCGCTCCTCAAGGCCCTCGCGGCGGAAGACACGCCCGTCGTGGTCGCCATCAACAAGATCGACAAGGTGAGCAAGCCCCTGCTGCTGCCCGTCATGGAGGCCTACCACGAGATCGCGCCGTCGCTGGAGATCGTGCCCATCAGCGCCCTCCACGTCGACGGCACGGACCTGCTGCTGCGCCTGCTCGTCGAGCGGCTGCCCCAGCGCGGCCCCGAGTACGCCGCCGACGAGCTCACCGACCGCTCCGAGCGCTTCCTCGCCTCCGAGCTGGTCCGCGAGCAGCTCTTTCGCCGCTTCGGCCAGGAGGTCCCCTACGACACCGCCGTCGAGGTGGAGGAGTTCCTGGAGGCGGACGGCAAGGAACGCGCCAAGGACTACCTGCGCGTGGTCGTATACGTGAGCCGGCCGACCCAGCGGCGCATCCTCATCGGCAAGGGCGGCGCGGCGATGAAGGAGGTCGCCACGGCCGCGCGGCTGCAGATGGAGGACCTCTTCGGCCGCCCCATCTACCTCGACGTGTGGGTGCAGGTCTGGGGTGAGTGGCGCGACGACCCATCCTTCCTGGAGGACGTCGGCTACTAGCCCCCCTCCCCCTCATACCGGCGCATGCCGGTATCCAGAAACCCCGCGCCCAACGGCGGCTGCCGCTCCAGCCCCCTCCGATTACCCTGAGCCTGTCGAAGGGCCCTGTGCAGGCAGGAACCCAGAGGGGCGGCAGCGGGGCTCCCCTGCCACCACCCCCTCGCGCGAAAGCCGTCCCGCCCGCTACCCTCGTCCCATGCACCGCTGCCACAACACCACAGCCGCGCCGCGACCCGTTCTCCCTCCCCCCTCGTGGGGGAGGGCTGGGGTGGGGGAAGCGGACGCCGAGCCTGTCCTGAGCCTGTCGAAGGGCCGGGATTCGCTTCCCCTCGGGTAATATCCGTGTTGTATCTGCAACGTGCCAACTCAGCTTCAACACGAAAAGCAAGACGAATCCCCGCTACCCTCACCCCCGCGCCGCCGGCCACCACGCCGTGCGGTACAATGACCCCCAAATCCAGGCCGGGCGCGCGTCCGCCCCGGCGAGGAGCGTGGACCATGCCAATCATCGATCACTCGCACGCGCCCGAGACCCCGTGGCGGCCCGGCTACCGGAAGTGGGACATCGCCGGCCACGAGCAGGGCGTCAGCAGCACCCTCAGCATCAACACCGCCGAGCCCGGCGCCGGGGCGCCCCTGCACACCCACACCGTGGACGAGCTCATCGTCGTCCTCGAGGGGACGCTGCAGGTCAGCCTGGACGGCCGGACGCACACCGTCGGGCCCGACCACACCGTCGTCATCCCGCCCGGCGCGGCGCACGGCTTCACGGTGACCGGCCACGATGAGGCGCACCTGCTTGTCTTCTTCCCTGCCCTCGACCCCTACTCAGCGGAGCACACGCACTACCTGGAGGGCGCCCGCCCCGAGTCCGTGAGCGAGTAGCCCCACGTGGGTGTTGACAACCCGGAATGCATGTTCTATTCTTGTGCGTACACTTGTTCGGGTGAGGCAATGCCGGCATAGGGACGCGTGGAATCGCGGGGCGCCTCCGCAGAGGGGGTGGGGGCGCCCGCGACAGGCCTCCCGAAGTCGCGCCGGAGCGGACCACAATCGATGGCGGCGGGAAAGGGGCCGGCGAGCGCGCAAGCGCACCGGCCCCTTTCACTTGCAACTACCCCGTTCGCCCTGAGCCTGTCGAAGGGCCACTCCTCATACGTGCGTTCGCCGGTATCCGGAAGCGCAGCCGCAGCGCACGATTGCCCGCCAGCCGCTATACTACGCGCGGCCCCTGCCCCAAATCACACTGAGAGGGAGCGCTATGTCCCAGGCGACACCCAACACCGGCGTCACCGCAACCCTTGCGGCCTACATGGCGGAGGCCCGCGACCGAGCCCTGCCCGCTGACGTCGACCGGGAGGCAAAGCACCGGCTCCTCGACAGCCTCGCCGCCGTCATCTCCGGCAGCACGCTGCTGCCGGGCGAGATGGCCGTCAAGTACGTCCGCCCCCTCGGAGGCACGCCGGAAGCGATGGTGATGACCACGGACATCGTGACCTCCGCCGCCAACGCGGCCCTGGCCAACGGCATGATGGGCCACGCCGACGAGACCGACGACTTCGATCCCTCCTCCAAGGCCCACCCCGGCTGCAGCGTCGTGCCCGCCGCGTGGGCGATGGCCGAGCGCGAGGGCGCGTCCGGGACCGCGATGCTCCGGGCCGTCGCCCTCGGCTATGACGTGGCCTGCCGCATGCTCCTCGCCGTGGACGCCGACAAGCTGCGGGCGGCCCACCACAGCGCCGAGGGGTTCGGCGCGACATTCGGCGCGACTGGCGCCGCGGCATCGCTTGCAAGGCTCGACGCCATGCAGATGCGCTACGTCCTCTCCTACGCGGCCCAGCAGGCGTCCGGCATCTGGGCGTGGGTCGGCGACGAGGAGCACGTGGAGAAGGCGTTCGACTTCGCCGGCATGGGCGCGCGCAACGGCGTCACCGCCGCCACGATGGTGCAGATGGGCTTCTCCGGCGTCCCCAACGTCTTGGACGGCGAACACAACCTGCTGCAGGCATTCTCGCAGGATCCGGACCCCGATCAGCTCACGGACGCGCTGGGCGAGCGCTTCTCCGTGACCGCCACCGCCATCAAGCCCTACCCCGTCGGCTACCCCATACAGTCTGCGCTGGACGCGCTGCTCACGCTGACGAGCGCCCACAACATCACCGGCGCGGACGTCGAGAGCGTCGTCGCCAAGCTCCCGACCGACGGCGCGGGCGTCGTCAACAACCGCACCATGCCCGACATCAACATCCAGCACTGCATCGCGCTGGCGCTGGTCGACGGCGGCGTCTCCTTCACGTCGACGCACTCCTACGAGCGCATGGGCGACCCGGCGGTGCTGGCGATGAAGGAGCGCGTGACGCTGCAGGCCGAGCCGAGCCTCGTGATGCCAGAGGCCCCGCGGCAGGCCATTATCGAGGTGACCACCACGGACGGGCGCGTCGTCAGCCACCACACCAAGTATGCTCCCGGCACCGCGCAGAACCCGCTCGACACCAACGGAGTCTGCGCCAAGGCCCGCGACCTCATCGCGCCCGTGCTGGGCGAGGACGCGACGGGACGCCTCATCGACGCCGTCCTCCACATCGAGGACGTCGCCAACGTCCAGGACCTGCGCCCGCTGCTGGCGAGGGGCTAACCCACCTCATACCGGCGAATGCCGGTATCCAGGGGTTTTGGAGGGAGAATCGTCGTTCCTGCGCAGGCAGGAACCCAGAGGGGCGGGGCGGTGTGGAGCCTTCCGTTCGTCCTGAGCCTGTCCTGAGGTTCTCGAAAGAGGAAATCGAAGGATGAACGGAGGCTAGCTGCCCGTCAGCGTCTCCACCCAGTTCCGCCACTCGTTCCCGTCCTGCAGCCCGTAGCCCTTGCGGAGCCGGATGACCCCGTTCGCGTCGATGCCGACGGCGCTGGACTGCGCGCTCACCCGGTAGGAGTCGATCACGATGCTGCGGTCGTGCGGCGCCATCGGGAACGTTATCCCCCTGTTGCGGGCGTGGCTTCGGACGCGGGACTCGGAGTCGCCCGGGTCCGTGCTGATGCCCACGATCAACACGTCATCGCTATTGGCTGAGTAGAGGCCCTGCAGATGCGGCAACTCCGCATTGCAGGTCGGTCACCATGTCGCGAAGAAGTAGATGAGGACGGGCTTGCCGGTTGCCGTAACCTCGGACAGCGTGATCGTCTCCCCGCTCACCGCCGTCACGGTGAAGTCCGGCGCCCGCTGGCCGATGTTGTGGCCGACAGGAATGTTCGGCGTCGCCGTTGGCGCGGGGGTCGGCGTCGATGTCGGGCGGGGCCGTGGTGTTGCCGTTGGGGGTGGAGGCGGCGCCTGTGTCGGGGCTGGGATTGCCGTCGGGGGAGGCGCTGCCGTCGGCGCTGGGCCCGTGGTCGGGGCCGGAGCTGCCGTAGCCGCAGGAGGCGGAGCTGTTGTGGGCGCGGGCGCGGCCGTTGGCGAAGGCTGGCTCGGCGCTGGCGCCTGCGTCGGGACGGCTTCCACGGGAGCCGGGGCCGCCTGGGCGGCGGTGGAGGGAGCCTCCAGCTCCGCGGAAGTCCTTGGACCGCCCAGGGTGTCCAGCCACTCCGTCCACTTGCCCTCGCCCTGGAGGCCGCCGTTCTTGCGGAGCACGATGATGCCGTCCGCGTCGATGCCGACGGCTGCGGATTGCTGCGTCACGCGGTAGTCGGTCAGGGCGCTGCCGACCGCTTCCGTGAGGGGCCAATCAAAGCCGTTCCTTTCGGCCCATCTCGAGATTTTGTCGGCTGACTCGCTTGGGTCGACGCCGACGCCGATGAGGGCGACGTCGTCCTGGTAGCCGGGGTAGAGCGACCGCAGATGCCGAAACTCGGCATTGCACGTCGGTCACCACGTCGTGAAGAAGTAGAGGAGGACCGGCGATCCCGCGGTCACCTCCGACAGGGTGATCGAGTCGCCCGCCACCGTCTCCGCGGTGAAGTCCGGGGCCATCATCCCGACGGCGTGGCCGACTTCGACGCTCGGTTTCGGGGCGGCGTCCGTCGTGGCCGTCGTCGCGTCGCTGCCGGACGTCTCCGTGGTCCCGGCGGCCTCCTGTGACGACGAGGGCTCGGTCGCGTCGTCGGTTGGGCCGCACGCGGCGGCCGCCAGCACGCCGAGGGCGGCGGCAAGCGCCAGGAGCGCGGACCATCGGGCCGTGGCCCGGAACGATGGCCTGTTCTGTTTCATCCCCACCTCCGCCGTTGTCGTCCTTTCTCTCATTATAGGGCATGAGCCCTGGGTGATGGACATCGGCGGCCCGTTTTCGACGGCCTTTGACGCCCGCGAAGGCCCGTTTTTTGGCGTGTTTCCAAGGCCTTCCGGCTCTTTTCGGCCCATTTACTGAGAATGGGTATCAGCCGGCGCCGCAATCGGGTCCTGGACGCCTGCGGGGGAGCATGGGGATTGCGGATGCCGGCCCCTTCGTCAAGTACCCCCTGCGGCTCGTGGCTGGAGTGCAACCTGGTGGATTACTGATACTCGTCCTTGAGCGACCGGCCCGATAACTAGACCTAGTATCATCTTCTCGTAGTGGGTTGACACCAATTGTCTCAAAACGGTACGTTTCAGTTGTCAACGGTGAGTCTCAAAAGAGGAAATCGTAAGGAGGGGTAGAGATGGCGGAAGCGCACGACCACAGTCACGAGCATGACGACCACTGTCACGAGCATGCAGGCGAGCATTGCCACGCCCATGACGGCGTCCACTGCCACGAGCACGGCGCCGGCCACTGCCACATCCACGGCGACGCGGCCTGCCAGGCCATCATGGGCCCGGAGGACATGGACGAGCACGGCCACATCCACTGCCACGAGCACGGCGGCGAGCACTGCGCGGCGGCAGACGACCCGCACCACGTTGCCCACGCAGTCTAGGCTTCGGCGTAGCTAGGCAGACACGTCCGTAGCGGGAGATAAACGGGAGCCCGGCGCAAGAATGCATCGCCGGGCTTTCGTTTCTGTGGGAAGGGATGGATAGACGTGACGACTGAACACCGGCATGACCATGATCACGAGCATGACCATGCCCACGACCACGCGGGCCACGACCATGACCACGCGGAGCACGACCACGACCATGCTCACGACCATGAAGGGCACGACCACGCGGGGCACGATCACGAGCATGACCATGCCCACGACCACGCGGGCCACGACCATGAGCATGACCATGCCCACGACCACGCGGGGCACGACCACACGGAGCACGACCACGAGCATGACCACGACCACGAGCATGAGGACCACGACCACGATGAGCATGACCACGCCCACGCGGGCCACGGTCACCATCACCATGGGCACGGCGGCCATGACCATGCCCATGACCTGCGCGGGGCCAGCAAGAAGAGCCTGATTTTGGCGCTCGTCCTCATTGGCGGGTTCATGTTCGTGGAGGTCGTCGGCGGCATCCTCTCCGGCAGCCTCGCGCTGCTGGCGGACGCCGCGCACATGTTGACCGACGCCGCCTCCATCGCGCTGGCGCTGTTCGCCATGTGGATCGCCAACCGGCCGGCCGTGGCGGGTTCGACCTTCGGCTTCTACCGGACGGAGGTGCTTGCCGCGCTCGCCAACACCGTGAGCCTGTGGCTCATCGCCGGGTGGATCTTCCTGGAGGCCTACCACCGCTTCTCCGACACGCCGGAGGTCGAGGGCCCGCTGATGTTCAGCGTCGGCGTCATCGGCCTCATCATCAACATCGCCGCGGCGTGGGTGCTGCACCGGGCGGCGGGAGAGAGCCTCAACGTGGAGGGCGCCTTCCAGCACGTCATGGCGGACCTCATGGGCTCCGTCGGCGTCATCATTTCCGGCATCCTGATCGTTGCGTTCGCCGACGACAATTCGACCTGGTACATCGCCGACCCCATCATGAGCGTCCTCATCGGCCTGCTCATCCTCAAGGTCTCCTGGGGCCTGTTCATGCGGGTGTTCAAGGTATTGCTGGAGGGCACGCCGGAGACCGTGGACATCTACAACATCTGCAGCGAGATGGAGGACGTGCAGGGCGTGACGCTGGTCCACGACGTCCACGCCTGGACCATCACCTCCGGCTACGACGCCTTCACGGCCCACGTCTTCGTGAGCCCCACCCAGGCCGGACGCCAGGAGGACATACTGAAGCAGCTCCGGAAGATCGTGTACAGCCACGGGCTCAACCACGTGACGATCCAGGTGGAGCTCTCCGTCGCGGAGTGCACGGAGGAGCGCCACCACGTCGAGCACCTGCAGGCCCGCTTCCAGCCTCAATCGTGAGGCGGCCTCCAGGCGTCATCGACAGGCAAAATGAGAGCGGCCCGGCGGAACTCCGCCGGGCCGCTCCTATTTGTTCGCTAGTACCGTCGTCCTCTACACCGCCGGCACGCCGCCGATGATGGCGCGGTCCAGCTCCGGGTGGTCAACCCAGCCTGCCCGGAAGTCCTTCGTCGCCTCGTACCAGTCGCAGCCGATGGGCAGCATCGCGCCGCCGGACCGGACGGCGTACACATGGGGGGTGTCGACGCCGGGCGGGGTCTCGCCCTCCTGCAGCGAGCGGGCGGCCCGCAGCAGCCGGCGCCGCGTGCGGATGATCATCTGGTCGCTGGTGCCCAGCCGCTCCTGCTCGCGGTCGACGATGGGGTCCATGCTGACGGTGACGGCCTGGTCCTCCAGGAAGATGCTCTTCAGCCCCGCGTAGGACTCGGTCTTCTGCCTCTCGCGGTCGATCTGGAAGTCGTTGTCCATGTCCGCCACGCACACGAACCGGTCGAAGAAGCCCGTGCCCTGCGGGTGCAGCTCCGTGGCGCCGGACGCCCACTTGCCCTTCGGCCGTTCGCCGTTCGGGCCGAACAGCGGCGACCTCGTGTTGGAGGAGATCGCCAGCGTGTGGGTGTCGTCCATGGGCACCCAGGCGCGGAACTTGTCCTCGAGGCCCAGGACGCCGGGGGGCGTCATGGCGTAGAAGGGCATCAGGAAGTTGGCGAAGCGCCAGTAGTTCATGCCCTCCATGGCGGGCCGGTACGCGCCGTACATCGTGCCGAAGTCCGTGTCGATGGCCGCGTAGTGGGGCGCCCGGTTCTGCAGGTGCCACCACGCCCAGCTGCCCGTCGGGGTCTGGTCGTACTGCGTGAGGCCCAGGTGCAGGTACAGCGTGTGCACTGTGTCGATGTCGCCTTCCAGCGCCTGCATCCAGTTGCACGGGCGCATGTACGCGGAGATGACAACGTCCTCCATCATGTTCGACGGCAGCTCCGGCAGGCCCGGAGGCGTCGAGCGCGGGCCCATGTAGGCCCACATGATGCCGCCGCGCTCCTGCACGGGGTACGCCTTGATCTTCACCTTCTCCTTGAAGTTGGACTCCGCAGGCTCCGACGGCATGTCGACGCAGTCGCCGCTGACGTCGAACTTCCAGCCGTGGTAGACGCAGCGCAGCCCGCACTCCTCGTTCCGGCCGAAGAAGAGGCTCGCCCGCCGGTGGGGGCAGTAGTTGTCGACCAGGCCGACCTTGCCCTCGGTGTCGCGGAACGCGACCAGCTCCTCGCAGAGCAGCATGATGCGGACGGGCGGGCAGTCGGCCTCCGGCAGCTCGCTGGAGAGGCCGAAGGGCATCCAGTACTCGCGCATGAGCTCGCCCATGGGCGTCCCCGGCCCTACCCGAGTGAGCATCTCATTGTCTTCGCGTGTGAGCATTCAACTCCTCCTTGTTGTTGTAGCCGCGTCCGGCGGTTGCGCAGGACACAGCAACGGACGATAGCAGGGTAATGCGATGGGTGTTGCGCGTCAACGGGGCCGGGAGTCCGTTCACCCCCGTATCAAGCGCGGGGCAGGCTCTGAAGATTGTCGAAGGGTCGCCCTCAACCCCTCATACCGGCGATCCCCTACCCCGCTTCCAGCTGCCGAATCCGCTCCTCTATCCCCTGCAGGCTCGGGTAGTCCTCGTCCGCCAGCTTGTAGCACCGTTCGAGGTAGAGCTGTGCCAGGTCCCCGCCGTTGCGCGTGGGGTCCTTGGCGGCCCGCAGCAGGTCGTCGATCTGGTACCGCTGCGGCAGGTAGCGCGACAGCACCTGCACCTCGTCCTCCGCCTCCTGCACCTGCCGCGTGTCGTTGCCCTCGACGGCGAAGCGCAGCCGGCCCGTGAGCTTCGAGAGCTCGCCCAGCCGGTCGCGGTCGCTCATCAGCTCGAAGAGCACCTCGTTGACGCCGTGGCCGGGGAGGCCCTCCGGCGTAGACGGCTCCTCCACCGGCGCCGCGTGCTGCATCGTGCTGTGGTAGCGCTCGGCGTACTCCTGCGTCAGGTCGTTGACGCGCACGAGCATGTCCTGCACCTGCGACGGCGAGATGTCGCCGCCGTAGAGGAGGTCGTCGCCGCGGGCGGCCGCCAGCGACTCGAGCTGCGCGTGGCCCGCCGCCGCCTCCGGCATGGGAGGGAAGGCGAAGGCGGACATCTCCTGCGCGTTCACCTGCGGGATCTGGTTGGCGAGGAAGGGCGGCATGTACTTGACCAGGTCGATGGCGATGGGCAGCACGACGACGTAGGTGGCGTACAGCTTGCCCTCGCCGCCGATCTCCCGGAAGTACAGAAGGGCGTGCCCCCTGGGGGCCGACGCTTCCCCTCGCTCAAACACCAGGTCCATGCTCGCCTCTTGGGTGGTCTTGGGGCCATTATAGCCCAACACCCCCCTCGTCGCCCCTGCGCAGGCAGGGGCCTGGCCCGCCCGGTGGGCCCGGTCAACGGGTCCGTCTTTCGCCCACGCAAAGCAACCACAGCCCGAGGTCTTCAACTGTTGCGGCGCGCAAGTTCGCAAAATCGAACCGTATCTGCAACCTGGTCGATTCCCCAAATCGACTCGTAGCTGAAAGGGAACAACTCAGATACGGAAACGAAGAAAAAGCGAAAAAAGGGAAATGGCTCCTATCCGAGGCGGCGGCGCGCAGATACGGAATCGTCCCCAAAACGCGGCGCGTTCGAATCGGGCGATTCTCGTAGCTGGGGATGACCGCAAATGTTGCCGCCGTGATGGGTTTCGGGTGACGGGGCAGTGCATTCATGTGGGAAGGGTAGCGAGGGCGAAGGCGCAGGGGCAAGGGGGCTGTGGCAGGGTGAATGGCTTGGGTGCGACCGACTCCGCCGTCTACAATACCCCCATGGCGGACCTGCACCAGCTCGCGACCGACCTCGCAGCCCGAGGCCTCACCGTGGCCGTCGGCGAGTCCGCGACGGGCGGGTTGCTCAGCTACCTGCTCTCCTCGCCGCCGGGCGCGTCTCAGTACTTCCTCGGCGGCGTGACGGCCTACTCCAACGAGGCCAAGATGGAGCAGCTCGGCGTGCCGGAAGCCGCGTTCGCGGGCGGCGCCGTCAGCGAGGCCGTCGCGGCTGCGATGGCGGAGGGCGCACGGCTGGCGATGCACGCCGACGTCGGCCTGTCGAACACCGGCATCGCCGGGCCCGGCGGCGCGACGGAGACCAAGCCGGTCGGGCTGTTCTACGTCGGCATCGCAACCGCCGGCGGGCATCGCGCCGTGACTACGCACCACTTCGCCGGCGACCGGGACCAAACGCGCAGGGCCGCTGCGGAGGCCGCGCTGGACCTCCTGCACGATTACCTGAATGCGACGACAAGTGCATGAGTCGGCCCCTAGACGTTCCGTATGAACCGTCTATACTTGAGGGTGGGGGTTGTATAGCCCCTGGACACATTTCCGGGTTGCACCCAACAGCAGAAGGAGACAGGGTTGAGGATCTATCTGGGCAATTTGCCGTACTCATCGACGGAAGAGGAAATTGAAGAGGTGTTTCGCCGGCACGGCGATGTTGAATCCGTGACGATTATCCGGGACCGGGACACTGGCCGGTCCAAGGGGTTCGGGTTCGTGGAGATGCCGGAGAGCGGCGCGGCGCAGTCAGCGATCAACGCGCTCAACGGCCAGGAGATGGGCGGCCGCGTGCTGACCGTCAACGAGGCCCGGCCGAGGGAACCGCGGTTCTAGGCGATACACGGCCTGTGAGGGCCGGAACGCCCTCCGGTACATAGCTGCGAGCGGGCGTAGCTCAGCGGCAGAGCCCCTGCCTTCCAAGCAGGTTGTCGTGGGTTCAACTCCCATCGCCCGCTCCATCCACCTGCCATCGTCATAGCGGCGCATGTCGGTATCCAGAGGTGCGCAGTGCCCCATGCGTAGGGGGTCATAACAAAAGCGCCGCCGGCAGTCCGAGCTGCCAACGGCGCTCGTGGTTCCTCGCAGGGTGGAAGCGGAGCCTTACTTCTCTTTGCGCTCCGACTCGATCTGCCTGCGCTGTTCGTCGGTGATCACGCGCTCCTTAACAAGGGTGTCCAAGATCCTGCGCTCACCCGCCTTCAGACCAGCCTGCAGACCATCCTGGTATCTTTTCTGCAGAAACGATTCAGCAAACATCTTTGCACCGTCCACGCTCAGGATTGCCACGGCGGCCGAAACAACAACGACCGCGCCCATCTCTTGAATGACGTTATTGGCAAGGGCAAACTGGGATGCCTTCTCTCCAGCCTGCCATACCACCAGGACCAGCCCGGCAAAGAATAATACGGCAAAGACCGCAAGGTGCCAATATGACTGTGAAAAGTCCATTAATGTAAGCGACTCCACTCAAACTGTAGCACTCGAGAGTCACCTGGTCAATCATAAAACTGCTAGCAATTGTTCAAGATTCGGGGTTTAGGCATCGGTGGAAACCCTACGTCTTCCTCCAATTAACGTGCGCCAGATGTTGTGGTGCATCCTTGCGCGTCGATGCGGCAAAACCGCTACAATACCCGCCATGACAAGCACAAGCGACTGGAACGCAGAGGTCTACCTGAGCTTCGGTAACGAGCGGCTGCGGCCCGCCCTCGACCTGCTGGCGCAGGTGCCCATCGACCGGCCGGGGCTGGTGTACGACCTCGGCTGCGGGCCCGGCACCGCGACCGTCCACCTGAAGCGCCGCTGGCCCGGCGCGAGGGTCGTCGGCGTCGACGGCTCGCCCGACATGCTGGAGCGCGCCCGCAGCGAGCACGGCGACATCGAGTGGGTGGAGGCGGACCTGACGGCGTGGCGGCCGGAAGCCCTCGGCGACGTCGTCTACTCCAACGCCGTCTTCCAGTGGCTGGACGACCACGAAACGCTGCTGCCGCGCGTCGTGGAGGCGGTGAAGCCCGGCGGCGCGCTCGCGATCCAGGTGCCCAACAACTGGCGCGAGCCCAGCCACACGAGCATGTCGGACACGGCACAGAACCCGGCATGGCGCGACCGCGTTGCGCCGCTGCTGCGCGGCGTCCCGGTGCTGACCTCGCAGGAGTACTACGCCATCCTGCGCCCGCTGGTCAGCTACCTGAACATCTGGGAGACCACCTACCACCAGCAGCTGGAGGGCGACAACCCCATCGTCGCGTGGACGTCCGGGTCATCGTTGCGCCCGCTCCTCGATCCCCTGACCGACGACGAGCGCGCCGCATTCGTCGAGGAGTACAGCCGACGCGTCGCCCCGCACTACCCCAAGCAGGCCGACGGCAAAACCATCTTCCCCTTCCGCCGTATCTTCATGGTCGCCGTCCGGTAGTTCTCCGTCGTTCCTGCGCAGGCAGGAACCCAGAGGGGCGGGGCGCGGGCGGGGCTGACCCCCGTTCGCCCTGAGGGAAATCGAAGGGTGAACCGGGGCCGCCGCCCCTACTCCTTGTTGATCATGAACTGGGACGCCTTGTCGAAATAGTCGATGAGGATGGCCGTGTCGCCCTCGTCGCAGCCCGACTCCAGCACGCAGTCGCGCATGTGCGTGAACCACGCGTCGCGCTCGGCCTGCCCGATGGCGAAGGGCAGGTGCCGCATGCGCAGCATCGGCCTGCCGCGCTCCATCGCGAAGTACGGCGGCCCGCCCCACAGCTGCACCAGGAACATGGCGAGGTTGTGCTTCCCCGGCTCCAGGTCCTCCGGGTAGATGGGACGCAGGACCGGGTCGGCCTCCACCCTCGCGTAGAAGCGCTCCACCAACTCCGTGAAGTACGGGATGCCCCCGACGCGCGTGTACAGCGACTCCGTCTGCAGCGGCCCCTCCGCGAACTGCCCTCGCTGCGCTTCCATCGACGCGCTACGGCACCGGAAGCTGGTCGGCGTCCTCAGCCGGCTGCAGGTCGAACGCGTTGTTGATGGCCGAAATGTACTGGTACTGGCCGATGGTGCCCGTCAGCTCGACCAGCCAGCGTGTGCCCTTGCGCTCGACCAGCGAGTCGAACAGCGACTGCTCCACCTTGTTGGTCTGCAGGAGCTGGCGGACGTAGGTGATGATGTCCTGCTCGTCCTGCTCCAGCCCGTCGACAGACTCGCGGTTGCGCACGGCCTCGATGGCCTCCTCGCGTATGCCGTGGCGGCGGCCGGTCGCGACGTGCGACGCCCACTCGTACCGCGCGTCCTTCTCGCGGGAGACGGCGATGATGCACAGCTCGCGCTCGACCATCGACAGGGTGGACTTCAGGCGGACGTGCGCGCCGGCCTCCATGACCTTCTGCGCCAGCCCCGGGCTGTACAGCAGCACGCCGAACGGCCCCCTGACGCGGTTCAGCGTCTCGATAATCGCGTCAATTTCTCCGTGCTGGTCCTCACCAACGTCCGTCTTCTCCGTCAACAGCTTCACCCGTGGCATGACACTCTCCTTGTCATAACATACTTGTTCCCACAAATCCAATCGTCGTTCCTGCGCAGGCAGGAACCCAGAGGGGCGGGGCGTGGGCGGGGTCGCTCCCGAAGCCATTCGCCCTCAACCCTTCATACCGGCGCATGCCGGTAACCAGGAACCCCGCGTTCAACGGCCTTAACCTTCCCCCTACCCCCACTCCGCATCCGACGGCGCCAAATTCGTCCCCATGTGCACCGACTGCCCCGCGCGCCAGTCGGCCGTCGTTTCCCGCATGCGCAGGAAGTGGGGCGCCGACGTGTGCGCCTGGAACGCCGCCTCGTCCGTGTAGACCTCGTACAGGTGGATGGTGTTCGGGTCGTTGGCGTCCTGCACCACGTCGAAGCGCAGGCAGCCCGGCTCGTCCTCGCGAGCGCCCTTCGCGTTCAGGAGCATCTCCTCCAGGTACCGCTCGCGGTGCTCCGGCTTCATGTTGATGGTCACAAACAGGATGTGCATGTCGCTCCTCGCTGACCACTCCGGGTTCCCCCGTTCGCCCTGAGGGAAATCGAAGGGTGAACGCCTCTAATTCGCTTTCGCCTGCGCACGCTTCCGCGGCGTGTACGCTGCCCGGGCCTCCTCGTAGAAGGCGATGTAGCTCTCCATCGGCGTCTTGGCGATGACCTCGCCCACCACGTCGAGGGGCAGGTCGTCGAGCCGCTTGAAGCGCACGCACGACTTCCCCATGTCCAGCTTCTTGCCGCTGGCCCGGTACCGCTCCTCGAACCAGTGCAGGCTCTCCTGGTGGGAGTACAGGCACATCAGGTAGAGGCCCATGTGGTTCTTCTGGTCGGCCAGCGCGGCGTACATCAAGGGGTGCCCGTTGTACGTCTTCGGGAACACCTCCAGCGGCACGACGTAGCTGATCATGCCGAAGTCCATGATCTCCTCGTAGCCCTCCGGCAGGTTCTCCAGCACGACGTCCCGGACGACGCCCAGGGCCTCGCGCCTCTCCGGCGACAGCTCGGCCATGTACTCCTCGACGGTGCTCGCGGCGCTCTTCACCATAGGTCACTCCTGTTGCGGGATGGGTCTAGGGTACACAGGGCGTCGGGCGACGGCAACGCACCCCCTGTCGCCCCTGCGGAGGCAGGGGCCCCGACAAACCCGCCTCCCCCTCCGTTCGTCCTGAGGGAAATCGAAGGATGAACGGGGGCGCGACAGCGCCCGTCGCCCCTGCGAAGGCAGGGGCCCAGAGGGGTGGTACTGGGCGGGGTGACCACCGCCCTCTTCTGTCTCTCCGCCCCCTCATACCGGCGTATGCCGGTATCCAGAAACCCCGCGACCTACGTCGCCCGCCCCCCCTCCGTTCGCCCTGAGGGAAATCGAAGGGCGATGCGCCCCCTACGCCGCTCGCACGCACTCCTCCAGCAGCTCCAGCGCCCGGCGCGCGAAGGCCCACATGTTCGCCTCCCGGTCTGCACTGCCCGTCTCCAGCGTGACCGCGCGCTCCACGGGGCCGGCGACGGCGAAGCACGCGTGCCCCGCGTCGTCGCCGTAGCGGTTGCCCGTCGGCCCGCTGGCGCCCGTCTCCGCGAGCGCCCACGTCGCGCCCATCTTTTCGCGCAGCGTCTTGGCGATGAGGGCCGCGTACGGCTCTGTGCTCGCCCGCATCCCGGCGCGAGCCATGTCGTCCTCCGAGATCCCCAGCAGCGCCAGCCGCGACACCCCCGTGTACGACACGATGCCGCCCAGGTAGTACGCCGACGCCCCCGGCACCGACAGCAGCGCCGCCGAGATCAGCCCGCCCGCCGACGAGTCGGCAATCGCGATCTTCTCGCCGCGCTCCTTCAGCAGCGCCCCCACGGACTCCGCGAGTGGTGTCAGGTCAGGCATGGTGTCCTCCTTCCAAATTCCTGTCGCACACCCTCTCGTCGTTCCTGCGCAGGCAGGAACCCAGAGGGGCGGGGAAACCGTTCGTGCTGAGGGAAATCGAAGCATGAACGGGGCCGCGATAGCGCCCACCCTACCTATCGTCGTCCTCCAGCCCCATCACCAGCGCCAGGTGCTCCACCTGCGCCAGCAGGTCGTCGACGGGGTTCAGCACCAGCAGGTCCGCCCCCGCGTCGACGATCTCCTGCAGGCCCGCCGCCACCTCGCCGCTCGGGCCGCGCAGGCTGGCGCGCTCGCCCAGGTCCGCGTTCATGATGCTGCGCTCCGCCCAGTCGCGCATGCGCTTGGTCGCCCGCTCGACGCTGTCGTCCAGCGCGAGGAACTGCCGCTTGGCGATAGTGAAGGTCGCGCGGTCGCGCCCCGCCGCGTCCAGCGCGTCCTGCACCATCGCCGCCTGCTCGCGGAACGCCTCGATGGACGTCGAGCTGCCGCCGATCCACCCGTCGGCGACGCGCACGGCCCGCCGGATCGCGTTGGGGTGCCCGCCGCCGAGGAAGATCGGCATGTGCCCGCGGCCCGCCGTCTGCACTGGCTTCGGGTCGAGGGTAGCGTCGCGCACCGGCCAGAAGGCGCCGTCGATGGTGACGTCCTCCTCCGTCCACAGCCGCTGCATTAGCTCCAGCGCCTCGTTGAAGGCCGCGACGCGACGCTCCGGCGCCGTGCCCGGCAGGTTCTCGTTGACGTAATATCCGCCGAGCGACAGCCCCGCGATCATCCGCCCGCCGGAGAGCTGGTCCAGCGACGCCAGCGATTTAGCCAGCCGCGCCGGGTTGTGCCACGGCAGCGGCATCGTCGCGACGCCCAGCCGGATGTCGTACGTCACCCCCGCCGCAAACGACAGCAGCCCCAGCGGCTCCAGCCACGTCGTCCGCCCCATGAACCGGTCCTGCACCCACAGGCTGTGGTAGCCCAGGTCCTCGGCGCGCTGGGCAAACCGCGAGACCACCGCCGGCTGCACCGGCCCGTCCGGGAAGGCCTGGGGCAGCGATATGCCGATCTTGGCCTGGTTCGCAAGGGCCACAGCTGTCTCCTCGCGCAATTTGGGAGCACGTGAAGCCTAGCCGTGCCAACACGCAGGGTCAACCGCGAAGGGCCTCCCACTCACCGTCGCCCCTGCGGAGGCAGGGGCCCCCACGTTCGCCGCCAAATTCGACCGTTCGCCCTGAGCCTGTCGAAGGGGTCTTCTGGTGCCTCTCGATGAGGTACCAGAAGACAACCCCTGTCCATAACCTACTCCGCACGACGTCACCCCCCTCCCCCCGTGCTACAATCACCCCCGCACAAGGAGGGCCTATGCTGACGAAGAGCGGGGTGAAGCTGGGCATCGCGGTGCCGCAGGGGTTCGCCGACGGCGCTGTCGACATGGCCCTCGTGCGCCGGTTCGTGGCCCGCGCGGAGGCCCTCGGCTACGATGACCTCTGGGTCGCCGAGCAGATCACCGGCATCATCGCGTCGCTGGAGCCGGTGGGACTGCTGTCGTACGTCGCCGCCCTCACCCAGCGCATCCGCATCGGCGCATCCGTCTTCGTGAGCACGCTGCGCAACCCCGTGCAGTTCGCCAAAGCCATCGGCACCCTCGACCACCTGAGCGAAGGCCGGCTCACCGTCGGTCTCGGCCTCGGCACCAATACCCGCATGTACCCGGCCTACGGCCTCGCCGAGGAGCGCCGCGTCGCCCGCTTCATAGAGGGCATCCGCGTCATGAAGGCGCTGTGGACGGAGGACACCGCCGACTATGAGGGCAGTTTTGCGACCCTCTCCGGCGTGAAGATGGAGCCGAAGCCCGTGCAGAAGCCGCACCCGCCGCTGTGGATCGGCGCGCGCGCCCCCGACGCCCTGCGCCGCACAGCCCGGCACGCCGACGGCTGGATGGGCGCCGGCTCCGCCACCATCGACGACTTCATCCGTGAGCACGCGACGCTGCGGGAGATGCTGGAGGAGGAGGGCCGCGACCCGGCGAGCTTCGGCGTAACCAAGCGCGTCTACCTCGCCATCGACACCGACGAGGCACGGGCGTGGGCCGGCCTGCGGTCGTGGATCGGCGGCTTCTACGGCAACCCGGACCTCGCCGAGCGCTGGAGCATCGTCGGCAGCGCGGAGCACGTCGCCGAGCAGCTCGCCGTGCTGGTCGAGGACGGCGTCGACCACCTGCTCCTCAACCCCGTCCACGACTACATGGAACACCTGGAGGTCATAGCGGAGGAAGTCGCCCCACGGATCTAGGACACCCCCCACCCCCATACCGGCGCATGCCGGTATCCAGAAACCCCGCGCCCAACGGCCCTCTCCGATTGCCCTGAGCCTGTCGAAGGGTCCTGCGGAGGCAGGAACCCAGAGGGGTGGGGCGGGTGATGGGCGGGGCGTAGGGCGACCCTTGTGGTCGCCCTCCCAGTTCCCGCCTGCCCCTACTCCATCGCGTCCATCAGCATGTGCAGCGTCGCCTGCCGAAACGACCCCGTGCTGAACCCCTCGCAGAAATTCCACACGGTCTTGATGCGCTCCGCGTAGTCCTCCGGCAGCCCCTCCGCGATCACGCGCGGCCCCGCCGCCGCCTCCGCGATAACCCGGTAGCCGCCCTCGCCCTCTTCCACGATGAGCTTGATGTCCTCGAGTTGCTGGGGCTTCTGTGTCATTCAAATCGTCCTTTGGTGAGTTGGGGAGCAAGTGTGCGCTCTACTTCCATTGTCGAATGACAAGGACGACGCGCACAACGGGAGCACTGAGGCGATAGGAGATAACTGCCACGTTGGTTGACACTATCGACGAATGGTTCCATCGTTGAAACCTTGCGGACTGCCAATGCAGAGCGGAGAGTAGGACTATGGAGCAGGGGAGCAGGCTGGTTCTGCGCTATGAAGCCCACCAGCCATCTGAAGACACGGGCTTTCTCTACCAACTCGACGTGATTGAATTGCCGGGATGCAGGGCTTGGGGATCAACTGAGGCCGAGGCATTGGACTACCTGTACGACGTTGCCGGCATCTTTCTCGACTCCTACAAGGAGCTGGGTAAATCCCTGCCAGGCAGGGTTGAGCAAGTGCAAAACTTGCAGTTGGTGCCCGTCGCGTGAGACATCGGTGACTCGCCGAACGGGCCCCCACCCCCCTACGCCCGCACCCCGCTCCCGAACGCCGCTCGCAGCGTCTCCGTGATCTCCTCCATCGCCCGCACCGCGATGTCCACCGACGGCGGCATGCTGTAGAAGTTGTGGCTTGCCCCCGCGTAGTAGGAGAAGATCGACGGCACCCCCGCCGCGTTCAGCCGCTCCGCGTACGCCTGCGTCTCCGACAGCAGCGGGTCGTACTCCCCCGCCAGCAGCAGCGCCGGCGGCAGGCCGGACAGGTCGTCCGCGCGCATCGGCACGGCGTACGGATCGTCGGCGTCCTCCGGCCTGCTCAGGTACTGCTCCCAGTACCACATCATCGTCCGCCGCGTCAGGAAGTACCCCTCGGCGTTGCTCAGGTACGACGCCGTGTCGAAGTCCAGGTCCAGCATGGGGTTGACGATGGTCTGGTGCACGATCGCCGGCCCGCCCCGGTCCCGCGCCATCATCGACACCACCGCTGCGAGGTTGCCCCCCGCGCTCTCGCCGCCCACTGCCAGCCGCGACGCATCGCCCCGCAGCGACTCGGCGTTCTCCGCGGCCCACCTTGCGACGGCGTAGCAGTCCTCCGGCGCCGCCGGGAACGGGTCCTCCGGCGCCAGCCGGTACGCGGGCGAGATGACGACGCAGCCCGCGTCGAGGCAGATCCGACGGCACGCCGCGTCGCACGTCTCTATCGTGCCCACGACCATGCCCCCGCCGTGGATCCACACGAGCATCGGGAACGGGCCGTCGCCCTCCGGCCGGTAGACGCGCACCGGCACGTCGCCGCCCGGCCCGGCGACAACCGTGTTCTCCACCGCAGCTACGTCCGGCCCCGGCGGCCTTGGCCGCAGCTTCGCGTTCTCGCGTGCCTGCACCGCCCCCACCTCGTAGTGCGGCGGCAACCCGAGGGCTGCTATCTGGTCGAGAACTTCCTGCACCTGTGGGTCTACCGGCATGGCTGCGTCTCCTTCCTCCAACCCTCATACCGGCGTATGCCGGTATCCAGAAACCTCGCGTCCAACGGCCCCCTCCGATTGCCCTGAGCCTGTCGAAGGGCCCTGCGCAGGCAGGGGAGGGGCGGAGGTGAGGCGGGGCGTCCCCCGTTCGTCCTGAGCCTGTCGAAGGGCCTCCCTACCGGATGTTGAACAACCTCGCCGCGTTGTCCCACAGCACCTTCCGCTTCTGCTCCTCCGACAGCGACCCGTCGGCGACAAACGCGTCCAGCTCGTTGGGGAACGACGGCAGCATCGGCCACGGGTACTGGCTCCCCCACACCACGGAGTGCTCGCCCACCTCGTGCAGCACGCCCGCCGTGCCCGTCTCCCACGGGTCCATTGCCGCAAATCCCTGCTGCTTGAACACGTGGTCCGGCGGCAGGATGTTCGGGCAGTCCCTGCCGAAGGGCACTTCGCCCCAGTGCTCCTCCAGCCGGTCGATCCAGAACGGCAGCCAGTCGGCGCCCGCGCCCAGGAACCCGACGTTCAGGCCGGGGAACCGCTCGACCGCCCCGTGCCCGAACAGCGACATCATCGCGACCCACAGCTCGTACGTGTTCGAGACCGCCTCGTGCGAGAAGCGGTCGTCCGCGTACCGGTCGACGCCCAGCTCCGGCAGCACGCTCCCCGTCGCGCTCGACACGACGAGCGGCACGCCCAGCTCGACCGCCGCCGCGTAGAGCGGGTCGTACGCCGGGTCGTGCAGGTCGCGCCGCACCACGGGGTTCGACCGCAGGAACCCCGCGACGAACCCGAGGTCGTTCACCGCCCGCCGCAGCTCCGCGACCGACTCCTCCACGCTCTGCAGCGGCAGCAGCGCGACGCCCTTCAGCCGGTTGGCGTCCGCGCGGCAGTAGTCCGCGAGGTAGTTGTTGTACGCCCGCGCGAGCGCTGTCGCCAGCTCTGCGTCGATGTGGTCCGACCAGATCGCGTACAGCCCCGCCGTCGGCAGCAGCACCCCCACGTCCACGCCCTCGGCGTCCATGTCGGCCAAGTGCGACTGCGGGCTGAAGTCGGCCGCTACGGCGTTGGCGTACAGCTCGCGGTACGCGGCGTTCGCCAGGAAGTTTATCGGCGCGCGGGACACCGGCCGGCCGCTGACGACCATCGCCACGCGGCTGCTGTCGACGCGGATGACGCCCTGGTCCCGGTACGGCGCGTCCAGCCAGCGGTCCCACAGGTCCGGCGGCTCGATCACATGCCGCAGCGTGTCGATGACCTGGTGCTGTCCCTTCATGCGGGCCTCCGTGGTGGTTGCAGGGTTGTAGCGCGCCCGTTCGCCCTGAGGGAAATCGAAGGGAGGAACGGTCACGGGCCACGCCATGCTAGACAGCCATGAGGGGAGCGTCAAGGCAGCAGGCAGCACGTCCCCCTTGTCCCTACCCCTCATACCGGCGCATGCCGGTATCCAGAAACCCCGCGCTCGACGGTCGCAGACCCCTCCGCGCTACCCAGGCAGCTCGCCGGCACCCCCGGCCGTCACGTGCAACCGGCGTCCGATGGCCCCCAGCGCGGCGTCCATGTGCTCCATCCTCGACTGGTGTTGTACGTCCAGCACCCGGTCCACCTGCGGCAGGTGCCAACCCAGCCGGCGGGCCAGCTCCGCCTTGCCGATGCCCTGGTCTCTCATCCCCTGGTACAGCATCATCTTCACAGAGGTCAGCGTCGGTAGTACGGCGCAGGTCTCGCCCTGTGACGGCGGGGGAATATCCTTCCGGTCGTGGATGCGGGCGGCAATCGCCTCTTCCAGCGCGTCAATGGCCCGGGCGATGGCCTCCTCGCGGTCCTCCCCGAAGGTGGTCAACTCTGGGAAGTCCGGAGAGGTTACCAGCAAAGTTCCGTCGTCATCCTGCAGCGTTATCGGATAGGCAAACATCAGTCCAACCCCAAATCTTTCTTGATTTTGGCCACAAGCCCCCTCCCCAAATCTTTGCCTCCTCCGTGCATCGGAAGCTGGCTGGTGCGTTCTCCAAGCCGGACGGTGAGATGTCCGCTGCCGCCCTTGTGGGTCTGGAAGGTGCAGCCCTGCCGTCTCAGCCAGCGTCGAAACTCACGTGCGTTCATTCTGTTGGATGATACACAACACATCTGTTGCCGTCAACGTTTGTGTTGTCCTTGTTGGACGATTGCGGCTCGCCTCTCCCCCCATACCGGCGCATGCCGGTATCCAGAAACCCCGCGCCCAACGCCGCCCGCTCACCCCGCCGCCCCCACCACCCCCTCGCGCGAAAGCCGTCCTCCCGCTACCCTCGTCCCATGCACCGCTGCCACAACACCACAACCGCGCCGCGACCCGTTCCCCCTCCCCCCTCGTGGGGGAGGGCTGGGGTGGGCGAAGCGGACGCCGGGCCTGTCCTGAGCCTGCCGAAGGAGCCTGTCCTGAGCCGGTCGAAGGGCCGGGATTCGTTTCCCCCTCGGGCAATATCCGTGTTGTATCTGCAACGTGCCAACTCAGCTTCAACACGAAAAGCAAGACGAATCCCTGCAGCTATGCCGGACGCGGAAACACTTCGGCCCCGCACACCCCCATCCCCATACCGGCGCATGGTCCCCCGTACCCCGATACGGGGCCGGTATCCAGAAACCCCGCGCCCAACGACCCCCTCCGTTCGCCCTGAGCCTGTCGAAGGGTCCTGCGAAGGCAGGAACCCACAGGGGCGGTGCGGCGTGGGGGGCGCCCCCCTCCCAGTTGACCACCCCCCGCCCCCCGGCTACCATGACGCCGATTCACTCCCAAGGAGAGTCCCGCCATGAGAATCGTCCGCTTTGCGCCCGCGTCAGATCCCAACGCGACGCCTCGCATCGGCCTGCTCCGCGACGACGGCGTCGTCGACGTGTCCGAGGCCGCCGCCGGTCTGCCCGCCAACACCCCGCAGCAGCAGATGGAGTCCTTCATCGACGCCTACGAGTCCCTGCGTCCCCAGCTTGAGAGCGCCCTCGCCTCCGGCCCTGCGACGCCCCTCGCAGACGTGCGTCTCCGCTCCCCGCTGCCTCGCCCCAGCAAGATGCTCTGCTGCATCGGCAACTACTGGGAGCACGCCCAGCGGGAGGCTAGGCCGCTCAACATGTTCCTCAAGTCCCCCGACTCCGTCGTCGGCGACGGCGACACCGTCGTCCTCCCCAACAACACCAGCCCCTACATGTTCCAGCACGAGGCTGAGCTCGGCATCGTCTTCAAGGGCCCGGCCAAGGACATCAGCCAGGCCGACTGGCGCAGCGTCGTCTTCGGCTACACCTGCATGATCGACGTCTCCGCCCGCGCCGAAGGCCGCAGCACGTGGCGCTCCGGCAGCTGGATGGGCAAGTCCTTCGACACCTTCGGCCCCCTCGGTCCCTGCATCACCACGGCGGACGAGATCACCGAGCCCAACGACCTCTGGGTGAAGTTCTGGAACAACGGCGACCTCCGCCACGACTACAACACCGACGACATGGAGCACCGCGTGCCGGAACTGGTCGAGTTCGCCACCAACATCATGACGATGAACAGCGGCGACGTCCTCAGCTGCGGCACCAACCACGAGGGCCTCGGCCCGCTGCAGGACGGCGAGGTTGGCGAGATCGAGATCCAGAACATCGGCCGCATGACCATCCACGTCTCTGACCCCCTCAAGCGCGAGTGGGAGCGCGGCATCTACATGGGCGTAAACTCCACCAACCCGGAGGCCGTCCGCCTCCGCCAGCAGCAGCAGGCCCAGGCCTAGCCCCCACCCCCCCGCCGTTCGTCCTGAGGGAAATCGAAGGACAACGGCCCCCGCTTCGTCGTACCGGCGAATACCGGTATCCAGAGGTGGGGCCGATTGCCCTGAGCCTGTCGAAGGGTCCTGCGCAGGCAGGAACCCAGAGGGGCGGCGCTGGGCGGGGGAGGCCCGTTCGCCCTGAGCATTCGCTTCGTCATACCGGCGAAAGCCGGTATCCAGGGGCAGGGCGGGGTGGCGAGAAAGTCCCTTCCCCCCTTTGTGGGGGAAGGTTAGGATGGGGGGAGTCCCCCGCCCGTTCACCCTGAGCCCCGTCGAAGGGCGAGGAGACGGTCGGCCAACAAGACACAGGAGCCCGCAATGGAAATCACCCAGGAAGCCCTCCGCAGGATGTACGCCACCATGGTCACCATCCGCAACTTCGAGCTGCGCGCCTTCACCGAGGTCGGCCAGCGCAGCCTGCGCGGCGCCTTGCACCTCTCCGTCGGCCAGGAGGCCGTCCCCACCGGCATCTGCGCCCACCTCTCGGACGACGACTACCTCGCGTCGACGCACCGCGGCCACGGCCACTGCATCGCCAAGGGCGTCGACGTGCGCGGCATGATGGCGGAGATCCTCCAGCGCGCTACCGGCATCAACAAGGGCAAGGGCGGCTCCATGCACATCGCCGACATGACGAAGGGCATGCTCGGCGCCAACGGCGTCGTCGGCTCCAGCGTGCCCCTGGCCGTCGGCGCTGCGATGGCGGCGAAGCAGCGCGGCTCGGACCAGGTGGCCGTCGCCTTCTTCGGCGACGGCGGCGCCAACCAGGGCATCGTCCACGAGAGCCTCAACCTCGCGGCCATCTGGCGGCTCCCCGTCATCTTCGTGTGCGAGAACAACCAGTACGCCGAGTCGACGCCCGTCGAGTACGCCACGCCCATCGTCGACATCGCCGAGCGGGCGCGCGGCTACAACATACCCGGCGTCGTGGTCGACGGCATGGACGTCTTCGCCGTCTACGACGCCGCCGGCACCGCCATCGGCCGGGCGCGGGCGGGCCTCGGGCCGACGCTCCTCGAGTGCAAGACGTACCGCTACTACGGCCACGCCGCCTTCGACAACCCCAAGAACTACCGCACGACTGAGGAGGAGGACGCGTGGAAGGCCCGCGACGCCATCGCCGGCTTCCGCGAGCGCGTCGCCGCCGAGGGCCTCCTCGACGCGGCGGAGCTCGACGCCATCGACGCCGAGGCCGCCGAGCTCATGGACGACGCCGTCCGCTTCGCCGACGAGTCGCCCGCGCCTGACATAACCGAGCTGCTCACCGACGTCTACCTGGACGCCCCAGACGGCGCCCTCGCCCGCAGCTCCCACCTGACGCTGACCTAGCACGGAGGCAACCATGACCCAGACTGCAGACCGCACCCTCTCCTACCGCGACGCCATCAACGAGGCCCTCCGACAGGAGATGGAGCGCAACCCGGACATCGTCCTCCTCGGCGAGGACATCGCCGGCGCCGCCGGCCGCCGCGAGCAGGGCTTCGTCGACGCTTGGGGCGGCCCCTTCCGCACGACCCAGGGCCTCGTGCAGGTCTTCGGCGAGGACCGCGTGCGCGACACCCCCATCTCCGAGGCGGCCTTCATCGGCGCGGCCATCGGCTCCGCCGCGGCGGGCATGCGCACCGTCGCCGAGCTCATGTACATGGACTTCGTCGGCGTCTGCTTCGACCAGCTCCTCAACAACGCCGCCAAGATGCGCTACATGTACGGCGGCAACGTCCAGCTCCCCTTCACCATGCTCACCCGCATCGGCGCGGGCGTCGGCTCGGCGGCGCAGCACTCGGAGGCGCTCTACTCCCTCATGGCGCACATCCCCGGCCTCAAGGGCGTCGTCCCCTCCGACGCCTACACCGCGAAGGGGCTGCTCATCGCGGCCATGCGCGCCAACGACCCCGTCATCGTCTTCGAGCACAAGCTCCTCTACCAGCTCCAGTCCCGCGTCCCCGAGGAGCCCTACGAGCTCGAAATCGGAAAGGCCCGCACCGTCCGCGAGGGCGCCGACGTGACCCTCGTCGGCATCTCCCGCATGACGCAGGTCTGCCTCGAGGCCGCCGAGACGCTGGCCGCCGAGGGCATCGACGCCGAGGTCGTCGACCTCCTCAGCGTCTTCCCCATCGACTACGATCACATCGCCGAGTCCGTCCAGAAGACCCACCGCATGGTCGTCGTCGACGAGGACACCCCGACGTGCAGCGTCGCCGCCGACATCGCCGCCACCGTCGGCGAGGAAGCCTTCGACTACCTGGACGCGCCCATCATGCGCGTGCAGGCGCCCCACACCCCCGTCCCCTACGCGCGCAACCTGGAGCTCGCCTACATCCCTGACGCCACCCGCGTCGCGAACACCGTCCGCCAGCAGCTGGGGGTGTAGGGCGCAACCCCTGAGCCGCGTGAGGGCCAACGACTGTCATGGAAAGCGTCCAAGCAGCAGTCACTCGTGCGCTGACAGCCCATGACGCTGTCACTTCCGTTACCCTGACGGGCTCTCGAGCACGAGGAGACTCCGGACCTCTGTCCGACTGGGATTTCGCCGTGGCGGTGGACGACTTTGAGGCTTTCCGAGCCGACTTGCCGCGACTGCTGGCCCCGCTCGACCCCATCGGACCGCATTGGGACCCGCTCAGCCGGATATGGAATCTCATCTTCATGCTGCGCGGCGGCACGGTCGTGAACCTCCTGTTCACCGGAGCGCCGCACGTTGCCGATCCGCCATGGGAACCATCGGCCGAAACGTTGCAGGACATAGATACCCATTTCTGGGACTGGTCTTTCTGGCTCGCGGGCAAGCGGCTAAAGGGAGAACACTCGCTCGTAGCGTCCGAGCTTCCTAAGATGTTCGCGTTCTTGCTTGGCCCAATGGGCTGCCACGCGTCGCCGAAAACGCTCGAAGAGGCATGGGCCGCTTACACCACGGCACGTGCCAAGTTGGAGCGTCAATTCGCCGTAGCGGTCGACCAGGGGCAAGAGCGCGAAGTCCGTGCGGCGCTGGCACGCAATGGGGTAGCCATACCAACGTAATCGGTGTTGATGCTGTGCAGTCGTCCTGAGCCCTCTCGTCATCGTCATCCCGCGAAGACCGGGACAGCCCCGCCCGCAAACAAAAGGCCGGGCGCAAGCCTGACTCGCCCCCGGCCCTGTCGGCCGACACCTCTCCCTGGCGGCTTAGAACGTCTCGGACCGCGTCGCCAGGTCGTCGCTATCCGGGTAGAGGGGCCACTGCCACGTCACGCCCATGTTCTTCGTCTTGGTGAACATCGCCTTGTGCTGCAGCAGCTCGGTCACGTAGTCCAGCAGGTCCTCCGCGCAGACGCCGCAGTAGCCGTACTTCTCGACGAGCCGCTTGACGATCAGGATCCGTCGATGCGTCCACTCCGCCCGCCGGCGCGCCAGCCGCGGTCTCGTCAGGGCCGCGCTCAGCGCCCGCTCTGACGGGAACAGCCGCGACTCGATCGCCGCCTTCAGCCTCGGCTCGGTGGCGTACGTGAACTTGCGCCCCCGCGAGATGTACAGGCTCGCCAGCCGGTCGATCTCCTCGCGAAACGCCGCCTTGTCCCTCTCCCGAATGCCGACTGCACGCTCCATCGCCTGCATCTCGCGTTCGTCGTATTCGTCCGCCGATGCGCCCTCGGAACGGTAGGCGCGCACGTTCCTCAGGTATCCGCTGAGGTGCGTGGCCGCCGAATCGTCGAAGGAGTCGTGGTACGCCCGCTGGATTTCGCTGATCGCCAGCTCGTTGTACTCGGTCACCGTATCCGTAATGAGGTTGATGGACGCCGCTCTGCTGGACTGGTTCAGGCTCACGTTCTCGCTTATCCCGCGCCAGAGGCTATCTATCACCGCCAGGGGCGTCACGCACTTCACGCCCGGTGCGGTCGCCACTGCCGCCACCCGGTTCATCACGTAGCGGGGCGATATGCCGCTCATGCCCTCGCCTGCGTGGTCCTGCTTCATCTGGACCACGTCCTGGTGTGTGTACGACCCCACCTTCCGCCCGTCGTAGAGCCGCATCTTGTCCAGCAGCGTCATCCCCTGCCGGTTCGGCTGCTCCAGCCGCGAGAGGACGGCGTACGTCCCCGCGACCCGAAGCGCAAGCGGCGCGATGCACCCTTCCAGCTCCTGCCGCTTTGCCATCGCCCGCTCATAGATCTTCACGTCCTCGCTGACCCGCAGGTTGTACGGAACCTGGATCGCCGTGATCCGGTCCTTCAGCGCCTCCGAGTGCTCGTCCATCGCGAAGGTGTTGAAGTCCCCCTCGTTCGAGTGCCCGATGATGACCTCATCGGCGTAGATCGAACCGAACTTCTCCATCTTGATGACCTGTTCCTGGGCCAGGCCCAGCAGCGTCGTCAGCACGCGCCGGTCTGCCTTGAACATCTCCACCAGCTCAATCAGCCCCCGGTTCGCTACGTTGAACTCCCCGTCCATGCGGAACGCCTGCCCCGCCACCTCCGTGCGGGATCCCTCCAGCCGTCCCGTGTCTATGCTCCCCAACAGCAGCGACGAGTCCGAGTTCGGGTTTGTCGCCACGTAGTATCCGATGCCCACCGCTTCCTGCTCGGAGAAGACCACCCGCTCCACCGGCACCTCGGCGATCTTGCCGTTGTATTTCGTCCTCAGCAGGTACCGGTTGCGGGGGTTCATCTCCCCCTCGATCTCGATGCCGTACTCATCCCGCAGCACCGGACGCAGCGAGTGCGGTATCAAATGCAACGGGTCCCCCTGCATCGGGCAGCCCGCCAGCGCGTACACCGCCCCCTCATCCGTGCGCGTGTAGTCCTCCAGCGCCTTCTTGATGAGGGCGACGATCGTCGACTTCCCGCTGGCCGGCGGCCCCAGCAGCAGCAGGATCCGTTTCCTTGTCTCGGTCCCCTTCCCCGCCGCCTCGAAGTACTCCACTATCCGTGCCAGCGAGTCTTCCAATCCAAAGACATCGTTCTCGAACAGCCGGTAGATCGGTTCGCCGCCCGGCGAGGTGTCGACCCCCTTCGCGATGATCGCGTCCCGCACCCGTGCGTGCGCCAGCTTCGCTATCGACGGGTTTTCCGCCACCATGGCCAGGTAATCGCTGAAGGTGCCCTTCCATTCGTAGGGCGCCGCCTCACGCTCGCTCGCGGCCAGAATATCCTTGATGGACATGGACGGGTCCGCCATATCTATTGTCCCCTCGGCAACGCCCCTTGGCGCTGCCTTCTTTCAGAGTCTCGCCCCTCCGAAGCCTAGGCGATCCCCCGTGTGGCGATCGCCAACCCGATTGCCGCCACGACGCCTCCGCCGATCAGCAGGAACCATGCCGCCACCGGCCGCAGTGTCCTGAAGTTGAACCCCAGGGCGAAGAAGACCATCGCCGAAGTCACCGACAGCAGCAGCGTCGCAGCCGAAAGCCCCAGCCACGCCGACTCGCCGTATCGAGCCTCCGCATTTCCTGCGAAGTAGAAGAAGCTGACGATCGACACAGCCGCCACCACTGCGCTGAGGAAGGCCACGGCCCGCTCCTCCAGATCCCACAGCGACTGCGCCGCCACCACTACCCCGTACACCGCCCACACGGCTATCAGCGTCTTCGTCAGCGTGATTTCGGACAAGTTGTTGGCTGCGGAAATCGCCCTGTCGCCTGACCCCGTCAGCAGCATCGGGTCCAGCTGGATGGCCGCCAGTGACAGCAGCCCAAGCCCGCCGACGATGACGCCCACGGTCCTTCCGTCCGAGTACAGGCCCAACATATGCCAGGCCTGGGAAAACAGCAGTGCCCCTATCAGCACCAGAAACACAGCTTCCATTGTTCTCTGCCTCCTTTGGAGTGGCTCTGCACGTCCGAGCGGGCGCATTCTTGCACAATCGAAATGCCCTGTCCACGAAGAAAACGCTATCGATTTTCACAAATTCCGTACCCGCCCCCCCCCGATTGCCCTGAGTCTGTCGAAGGGTCCTGCGCAGGCAGAGCCTGCCCCTGCGAAGGCAGGGGAACCCCGACGTACTGCAGGGGTACCCCCGTTCGCCCTGAGCCCGTCGAAGGGCGTCCCCCTAACCCCCCATACCGGCGAATGCCGGTATCCAGGAACTCCGCGCCGAACGATCGCCGCCCAAGGCCGGGCGTGGGCCGTAGGGGCAACCCTCGTGGTTGCCCTGACCCCCGTTCGTCCTGAGGGAAATCGAAGGGCGAACCGCCCCCTACCCTCGCAGCCACTCCCCCACAACCCCCAGCAGCCGGTCCACGTCGTCCTCGTTGTTGTAGTAGTGCACGCTCACCCGCACGCCCCCGACGCCCGCCGTGTACCGCTGCGATACGCTGATGCCCTCGTCGAGCAGCCGCTCCAGGCACGCCGCGTCCCGCTCCCGGCTGCCGCAGTGGAACGTGACGATGCCCGCGCGGTTCTCCCGCTCGAACGGCGTCTCCAGCCGCACGTCCAGCCGCCGCAGCCCCTCCTGCAGCCGCTCGCCCAGCGACCAGATGCGCTCCGCCGACGCCTCCACGCCGACCTCGTTCGTCACCCGCAGCGCCTCCGACAGGCACACCGCGCCGGGGTAGTTGGCCGTCCCGCCGATCTCGAACCGCTTGGCCGTGTCCGTGAAGGTGTAGTCCCGGTCCGGCGTGATGGTGGGCGTCGTGAAGTAGTTGACCCAGCCGCCCTCCGGCGCGGTCAGGTTCAGGTAGCCCCAGTTCGCCGGCTGCAGCTCCTCCAGCACCCGGTCGGACAGGCACACGATGCCCGTCCCCATCGGCGCGTTCAGCCACTTGTGCCCGCCCGCCAGCAGGAAGTCGACCGAAAACGTCGGCATCGGCACGGCCCCGAGTTGCTGCACCGCGTCCACGACCAGCCACACGCCGCGCGAACGGCACGCCTCCGCGATGGCCTCCAACTCGACGCGGTACCCGTTGCACCACTGCGTCGAGCTCAGCACGATGGCCTTCGTGCGCGGCGTGATGGCGTCGATGTACGCCGACGCCGGCACGACCCCCGCCTCGTGCTCCAAAAACACCGGCCGCACGCCGTGGGTCTTGGCAAGCTGCACGAAGGGGATCGCCACCTGCAGGAACTCTAGGTTGCACATCACCACCTCGTCGCCCTCCCGCCACGGGATGCTCTGCGCCGCGATGTTCAGCCCGTGCGTCGTACTCTCGACGAGCGCCACGTTCCGCCGGTCGACGCCCAGGAGCGCGGCGGCGTGTCTCGTCGCCTCGTCGCGCTGCCCGTCCATCCACAGGTGGTGCTCCGACGCGTTCCGGTGCGACGGCCGCACCAGCTCCGCCGCAAACCGCTTCACCGCCTCCTCCGCCGTCGACGGCGTCAGCGACACGCACGCCGCGTCCAGAAACGTCCGGTCGGCCAGCCCCGGAAACTGCGCCCTGACGTCATCCCAGTCCATCACGCGCTCCTTTGATTCGAGTCATATAGGAACTCTTCCGAAACGATCCCTTGGAGATAACGCTACCATGCTATCGATACACATTCCTATCTTTGGAGGAACGTGAGAGGGCTGCGCTAAATTATTGAGGGTTTTCGCTTATCTCCCCCCGTTTGGAGACGATGAAGGCCGCGACCGGGCTTGTTCTGTCGATACCTGCACTACAATGTAAGAGTACAGGCTTGGGCATTCGGTCGAAGGCAGCTAGGACTGCTTCCATCTCTGCCATTGAGGGCGTTTTGTAGTCGGTTAATGGAATGGTGCAGAACTCGAACCCCTGCGCTAGGTAGTAGCCGTACAGCCCATCGGGATGTAAATTCAAACCACCGCTAACATAGTATCTTTCGTGCTGCCCCTCCTCTAAGAGGCTCACTATCGAGCGGATTCCGTGGGACTTTACCCGGTTAACCCAGTCCACGACTAAGGGCCTAGCTGATTTGGGCAATGGCATAGGCCTTGGGCTTCGCCCTGGCCTTGGTGTATTGAATTGCGGGTGGTCTCGCAGGGGACGCTGTGAACATGCCAATGTCCCTTCCTGCAACCACAACAGTATTTCCGCATCATCTCCACTCGCGATCTTATCCCTTATGGCTTGAAGACTTTGTTTGATGCTCCTTTCCAAAGCGGGAAGGGACATGGTTTCTCTATCCTCCACTCTTTCGCGTCTCTAGCCCTGATACTGTGGCTCTACGTTCTTGCTAACTTCAATTTCAATTACACCCATTTGGGTGAACTATGACCGAGACCGCTTCAGTACAATTCAAACGCATGAACTGTTGTGCAAGGAATCTAGATCCGCCCATTGCACCCTCCACCCCCATCCCCCATCATACCCCCATGAACGCGGAAGAACTCATCATCTCCATCGTCCGCATCGGCGGCGCCCTCCTCGTTCTCCGATGGGCCTTTGCCGGCTCCATCGCCGCCATCCTCATCGACTTCTCCGACCTCTTCATGATGAACCTCCTCGACCTCGGCGGCGTCCGCAACTACCAGGCCCTCGACAAGTGGCTCGACCTCGCCTACATGGGCACCTTCCTCTGGGTCGCCACGCGCTGGGCCGGCCCGCCGAGGGCCATCGCGATCGGCCTCTTCGCCTTCCGCATCGTCGGCGTCATCGTCTTCGAGCTCGTGGGCAATCGGTTCGTCCTGCTCTTCTTCCCCAACGTCTTCGAGTTCTGGTTCGTCTTCGTCGCCGGCGTCCGCCACTACGCGCCCAACTACGAGCTGACGTGGCGCCGCTCGGCGATATGGCTCGTCCCCCTCACCGCGCTCAAGGAGTTCCAGGAGTACGCCCTCCACGGCGGCAAGTGGCTCGACAACTACGTCGCAACCGACGTCGTAGTCGCATGGTGGAACTGGATCGTCGGCCTCAAGTGGCTGGGGCGATAGGGCGCCTCCGCCCGACCCCCGTTCGCCCTGAGGGAAATCGAAGGGTGAACGGGGACTCAAACCCCCACCGTCGTTCCTGCGCAGGCAGGTGCGCGAGAGTCTAGTGTGCTCCGGGCTCCTTTCAGGCGCCCCGACCCGCCGCTCCCCACCGCGGTGCTGAACCACCCACCTCTAGAATTGTCCGGTGTGCTATCTTTCTGCGCCTCATCTCTTTTGTACAAACTACTCTTGGTCCATGCGGACCATCGCACGATCCTCAAGTTCTGCCGGCACTCCTCCCGTGAGCTGGTTATTGCTCAGGAATATTTGTGGACGGCTAGGGAGGAGGGGAGACTCGCTGCCGATGGAAGCCCATTCCGGCGGAATGGGTCCGCTCAGGTTGTTGTCGTTCAATTGCAGCGTAGCTAGGGATCGGAGCTGTCCGAACTCCACCGGCAGGTGGCCGACGAGGTGGTGGCCGTACAGGGACAGTTGCAGCAGGTTCCCCAGTTGGCCCAACTCCGGCGGAATGGTCCCGGTCAGGTAGTGGCCCCAGACGCGGTCTGATTGCCACCCACGTATGACCAGGGACTGGAGCGCGGTCAGCTGGCCCAGCTCCGCCGGCAGCGTCCCATTGAAGGAGAGGCCCTCCAGGTTCAGGGCCCTGACCCGGGGCGGCGCTCCCCAAAAGTACAAGCTCGTGGGGGACCACTCATGAAATGCAAGCCCCACGCCCGCCCACTGGTCGATGGGCGTTTTGCCGTCCCAGAAGAGCGGCCTGGTCCCCGCCAGGGTTTCCTGCACGCGCAACAGCGCCTCGCAGTCGCCCACCAGGCCCGGATTCGCCTCCGGTTGGGGGACAACGAAGCCGCCCGAGCAAACGCCGGGATCAACCCGCGGGCGGTGATGCGGCTGGGCGATACCGGTAAGGCGTGGACCAGAAGAGTCATATCCGGGGTCGTCAGGCCCTAACACGGTTGTCATGAATCGCAGGTCCGTGCCGTCGGGCCGAACGGTCACTACCTGATCGTTACATGAGGATTCAAAGTACTCTCGCGCGCGCTTATAATTGTAATTGCTGTAGGTGTGACGACACGGATCGTAAACGGCGATGCGGGCCCCGTCTCGGGTCCAGGCCACGACTGCACCGTTGGCTTCCCCCATGGGCTTGATGAGCTGGAGAGCGTCGGCGGCGCCGGGGCGGATGATGCGGATGGCATCGGTGACGATCACCAGCCCCGTGCCCGTTGGTGACCACGCCAGCTGCGTCACGAGGGCGCCCTCCGGCCCCCCCTCGCCTGCCAAGAGGGTGCGCGTGCCCGTGCCCTCGGCCTCCGCCGCGAGGACGACAGGCCCCTCGTCATCCTCGCCCGCCAGCGCCACTTCCGTTCCGTCCGGCGACCACGCCGGCACGGCGGTGGTCACACCCAGCTGCGCGACCTTCCCGGTGTCGACCCCGACCACCTCCACCCGCCCCAGGGCTCGCGGGGTAGCTTCCTGCTCCGAGATGTACGCCAGGCGCGAGCCGTCGGGCGACCACACCGGGGGGAAGAGCCCCAACCCCGCGGCGAGCTGCCGGCGGTCCGTGCCGTCGGCGTTCATCACGGAGAGGTCCCAGGGGGTGTTCTCCCAGTCGTAGGGATTCGTTTCTTCTGGACTTTGGAGGAAGGCGATGCGCCTGCCGTCGGGCGACCACACCGGAAAGTGCTCCAGGACGGCGGTGTCCGTCAACCGCCGTGCATCGGTGCCGTCAATACCTATGGTGACGAGCTCGTAGTTGAGAACAATCCTCCAATCTAAGGCAGCCTGCCTCTCATCATGGCCCGTATTCGGGAATTCGCAGGATGTGTACACGATTCGCGAGGCTGCCGGGGACACGTCTGCGTAGAAGCCGTATTGGGAGACCTGGACCGTATTGGGCCTGCGCGACGGGTCAGGATCCACGGGATTGGGGTTTTTCACCGTCTGCACCCCGGAGCCGTCGGCCGCCACCCGCCGGATGAGCCGGATCTCGTCTAGCACAAGCCACGCGCTGTCCGGCGTCCAATGGACGAAGGGTTCCGAGTAAGTGCCCCAGCCGTAGCAGGGCGCATTGAAGTTAATAGTAAGGCCCCTCTCATCATCGGGATCTGACCACGTGCAGCCCCCGATGATGGCGGCCAGCAGTATCGCCGTCGCCATCCCTGCCATTCGAAAGAGCACGTTCATTCGCACAAACCCCTCCCCCCTACTGGGACTGGTAGAATGCGTAGATGGCCAAGATGTCCAACGGATGCGGGTGGCACTGGAGCTTGCGTTTATCCGAGGGACCATCATACAAGACTGATACGTTAACCGAAGGATGATACGCCCCCTGTTCCATCCCGTCACGGCCCTCCCGAAAGCCCACTGCCAAGGCAGCGGACGGAATGCAGAGGGCGCGGGGCGAGGGGCGAGGGGCCGCACCCTCCCCGTCGTTCCTGCGCAGGCAGGAACCCAGAGGGGCGGGGCCGGGTGGGGGTGCCCCCCTACCCCTCCCCGTCCCGCGCAGCGTCCCTGAACTCGCCCAGCCCCAAGGCCCTTGCGACATCGTCAAGGACCGATGCGAGGCTCTCTTCCAGCCTCTCATCCTCGCCTCTCGCCATGGAGATGCGATGGTCCACCGACATCAATCGGGCGACAGTCGATGCCGCCGCCGCAAATTCACCGAGCGTGACTTTCGGGTTCGACGCCATCGTGCCCATCTTGACCCGCAAGAAGTCAATCTCATGCTTCAGGCCCTCTGCTCCCTGCGCCTTCCTCAGCCGCCGCCGCTCCTCAGGCGTGAGGTA
>DAOUJQ010000012.1:0-254723 GCA_034422455.1 Dehalococcoidia bacterium | reverse complement strand
CAAGAAGGCTCGAATTCATCACTCGGGCCGTCCAAGGCCTCCCAGCCAAAGCTCGAAGATGGTACTTGTTTCAGTGCACTGTGGTGGAGCTGAGGGGATTCGAACCCCTGACTCCCTGCTTGCAAAGCAGGTGCTCTTCCGACTGAGCTACAGCCCCATGCGACGCTATGAGCGATGGAATTCGGCGAATCGCGACGCGCAGGTGTGAACGCCCCTTCACTCAATTACAGCAGCCGTTGATTCGCTCGTCAACGAGAGCACGGAGACGCGCCGGTGCGCTAGTGCGTCAGGATCTGGTCCAGGAACATCCGTGTGCGCTCTTCCTTCGGACTCGTGAAGAAATCTTCTGCGGTGCTTACTTCCACGATTTCACCCTCGTCCATGAAGACCACCCGGTCGGCCACGTTTCGCGCGAAGCCCATTTCGTGTGTCACGCAAATCATCGTCATGCCGTCAGCCGCCAGCTCGCCCATCACCTTGAGCACCTCGTTGATCATCTCCGGGTCCAGGGCCGACGTCGGCTCGTCGAACATCATCAGCTTCGGACTCATGGCGAGCGCACGGGCTATGGCTACCCGCTGCTGCTGGCCGCCGGACAGCTGTCCTGGGAATTTCTCCGCCTGCTCGGAAATGTCCACGCGCTCCAACAACTGGTAGGCCAGCTCCTCCGCATCCCGCTGCGGCATGTGCCGCACCTTCTGCGGCGCCAGCGTGATGTTGCGCAGTACCGTCAGGTGCGGGAAGAGGTTGAACTGCTGGAAGACCATCCCTGTTTCCGTCCTGATCTTCGTCAGCGTGCGCAGGTCGTCCGTGATTTCCATCCCGTCTACGGCGATGGTGCCGGCGTCGTGCCGCTCCAGCTGGTTGATGGTGCGCAGCAGCGTCGACTTGCCCGACCCCGACGGGCCGATGATGACGACCACCTCGCCCTCGCTGATGGAGATGCTGACCTTGTTGAGCGCCGTGAAGTTGCCGAAGCGCTTCACCACGTTCTCCATCCGGACCATTTCCTTGCCGTTGCCCTTCGCCATGGCTGCACCCCTTCGCGGTGTCCGCTACCTCCTGCCCACGCCCAGCCGCGCCTCAGCCGCGCCTCCCAGCTTGGACAGCATGAATGAGACCACCCAGTACACGAGTCCGACAATGATGTAGATCTCGAAGAAAGCCCCCTCGGCGATGTCCGTCTGCCCGCCCAGGATCTTCTTCGCCTTCTCCAGCGTGTTCACGATCGAGATTGCCGCCAGCAGCGCCGTATCCTTCCACAGTGCGATGAAGCGGCCGATGATAGCCGGGATGACGGCTTTGATCGCCTGCGGCAGGATGATCAGCGCGTACATGTGGAACACCGGCAGCCCCACGGCCTGCGCCGCCTCCCGCTGCCCTCGCGGCACCGACGCGAGCCCGCCGCGAATGACCTCCGCAATGTAGGCCGCTCCGAAGAAGGAGAACACGAACATCACCCGGAACACCAGGTCGATGCTGCTGAACGCCTCGCCGACGGGCCCCAGCTCCGATTTCAGGAACGTCGCGAAGAGCAGCCAGACCAGCAGCGGCGCGGCCCTCACCACCTCGATGTAGCCAACGGAGGCCACTCTGATCGCCACGAAGGGAGAGCTGCGGCCGAGCGCGAGCATCAGGCCGAGGATGAACGAGAAGAATCCGCCCACGGAGAAGACGAGCACGTCCAGGAACGCGCTTTCCCAGTTGTTGGTTGGCACGCCAATCTGCAGGACCACGACAAACGGGATGTAGAGCACCCACAGCGCGCCCATGAGCTGCAGCAGGATGGGGTTCTCCCGCCATCCCGCAATCCGCGTGCCCAGCCACGCTCCCGCCGCCATCGCCGCGAACAGCGCCGCCATCAACAGCCACGATGAACCGAACGGCACCGCCAGCCCCAGTGAGAATGCATGGAGCCACCTCGGCGCCCAACCCCGCTCGAACACCAACGTCTTGTCGATGCCGCTGATGGTCTCCGTCTGCCCGTTGCTCACGATCTGGCTCGTGAACTGTTCCTCGGTGATGTATGCGTCGGTCCCGAGCCCGAGCGTCAGGATGATCAGGGCCGCCGCGCCGATGACTATGAGGTACGGCCGCATCAGCCGCACCCAGATGCCGTACGTGAGCGAGATGAGGACCGCGCCGACGAAGATGGCAATCCAGATGCGGTAGGTCTCCTCCGCCGGATAGCTGCCGAAAAAGAACAGTTTTCTGTTGATTGCCACCAGGCCCCAGTTGGCCTGGAACAGGACGAACCGCACGACAAGGAAGAACAGGACGGCGCCAATCCCGATCGCCCCCACGCTGAGAACCGTGTTCCCCCGCGTGTTGAACAGGTTGGCCTTTGCCCAGGCAATGCGCTCGGCAACAGCTCCCGGATTTGGCGCCATCATAGTCGTCATTTCAGCTGCACGTTCTTGTTGATGGTGTTCATGATGAAGGAGATGATCAGGTTGGTCAGCACAAAGACCACAAAGATGAACAGGTAGGTCTGAAGCAGGTTGCCCGAGTTGTTCACGATGCGGTTGGAGATGAGCACGATCTCGCCGTACGCGATTGCGTGCGCCAGCGTCGAGTCCTTGTTGGCGTTCTGGTACTCGTTGTTCAGCGAGGGGATCATGATCCGCAGCGCCTGCGGCAGGACGATGAGGGTGAACCGCTGATACGTGGTCAGCCCCAGCGACGCCGATGCCTCCACCTGCCCGCGCGGCACCGCCTGGATGGATCCGCGCACAATCTCAGCGATGAACGCGCTGAAGTACAGCGTGAGCGACACCAGCGCGCTGATGTACCCCAAGCCCAGGTGGTTGCCTTTGTCCGGGTTGTAGACGTCGAACCCCGCCTGCGTCTGTGTCACCTCGGGCAGCGAAAGGTTGACCGGGAACAGCAGAGCGATATATGACACGATCGCGATCGCGGCAAAGACGCCGACTCCCCACGTATTCGCGTAGGTGCTCAGACCCGTATACGCCTCTCGCCGGGCCTTGACTCGTTGCACGCGCCACGCCACTACGACTGCGACGACCAGCGCGACGAGCCACAACCACCAAAGCTCGTGGTTGCCTTGAAACCAGGGAATAGCCACGCCCCGGTTGCTGATGTAGATGAGGTTCTCTATGCCCGCTTTCTCGCCCAGCTTGGGCAGCTCCCTGAACGCGCCGAACGCGAAGAAGAACATGATGAGCAGCAGCGGGAGGTTCCGGAACGTCTCCACGTAGAGCCTGCCCAGCCTCGTGATGATCGGGTTGCTGGACAACCGGGCAACGCCGATGAGCAGCCCGAGGAGTGAGGACAGCGCAATAGCGAACACGACCACGGAGATGGTGTTGCCGGCGCCCTTCAGCATGCCAAGCCAACGGGGGTCGCTGGCTTCGATTTCCAACACTGAGAGGATGGAGCTGCGGTCCGGGCTGCCGTACGGCCCAAAGAGGAAGTCGAAATCGAAGAGGTTGGACACGAGGGAGTAAACGATGTAGACGGCGATAAAGGCCGCTATCGCCCCCACGACGAGGTTGATGACCAATGAACGGGATCGCCCACGGTACCAGATGGCGCTAAGAAGATCGTTCATCGCATGGTCAGAATATAGTTGACGCATGGCCCGCGCAAGACGGGCCATGCGTCAACTTTGTAAACCTGTTGAATCCTTACCGCATCGGCGGCGAGTAAATCAGTCCGCCGTCGACGTAGGAGGCGTTCAGTGACCCGGCGCGGGTCAGGCCCACGGCCTCCAGGGTGCGCGTGTAGGCTTCACCGTAGTTGCCCACGGCCTTGATGACGTCCTGCATGAACGTCTGCGGGATCCTGCCGTGGCCGATGTTCAGGTTGGCCGCGGCGCCGCCGTCGAATCCAACGCCCAGCATGCGGGCGACGGTGTTGTTCGGCGGGTTGGCCGCCATCTGACCAACGTTGGCCTGCGTCACGCCCTGCTCCTCCGCGATGATCATGCCGTTGACCACCCAGCGGACCACGTCTTCCCACTCGGAGTCGTAGTCACGGACGCTGGGGCCCAGCGGCTCCTTGGACAGCGTTTCCGGCAGGACGACAGCGTCGATGCCGTCGTCAGCCTTCAACGTGAACTGGTGGCCGCCAAGCTGCGACTTGTCGGAAGACCAACCGTCGCACTGGTCGCTGATGAAGGCAGCCCGCAACTCCGGGTTGGCCTGGAAGGTCAGCTCTTCGTAAGTCAGGCCCTGCTCCGCGAAGTAGTCGGACACTGCGCCCTGGGTGCTCGTGCCGTCCAGGATGCAGATGAGTGCGCCGTCCAACTCGCTGGCCGAGTTCACGCCGCTGCCGGCTTTCACCATGATTCCGGCGCCGTCGTAGAAGGTGGTCGGAGCGAACGCCACGTTCAGGTCGGCGTCCCGGCTGGCGGTCCAGGTGGTGGTGCGGATGAGCACGTCGATTTCCTTGGCTGCCAGAAGCTCGAACCGGTTGCCCGACGTAGCTTCCTTGAACTCTACCTTGCTGGGGTCACCGAAGATGGCAGCTGCCAACGCGTGGCAGTACTCAACGTCGTTGCCAACTGCGCTGCCGTCAGGGTTGAGCACGCCGAATCCTGGTGTGTCAGCCTTGATGCCGCAGATCATGTAACCGCGGTCCAGGATGACCTGCAGGGTGTCCTCCCTGGGGTCTCCCGTGGCCTCCATTGCCTCGCCGTCGTCCGAGTCGGCATCGTCTTCGGACTCACAGGCAACAAAGGCCATCAGGGCCAGCATTGCGGCCATTACCGCAAAAAGCGAAAGCAGTCTGCCGTAGCGGTTCATCACTCCTCCTCTGTAAACACTTATGCTGAACGCAGCTAGAAGTTACTGTTAACGTTCGGTAAAAGCAATAGGGGATGGCCGCGCTATTGATGCATTCGTCGCGGGGAAACTGTTGCCCTGCGACCGCTTTTATATTTGCAGACTGCTCTGCGAAGCCCGCCTTGTCTGGCGATGCCGGGGAATACCTATAGCCAGAACCTATAGCAGGAATGCGCAATCGCAACTGGCGGCTATGTGGCCTCCGGCGTGGATGTCGCTGCAGCCCTTGCTTGCGCCTGCGCTGAGCTGTGCCTCGGTGCGCGCGATGTCACCAGCAGGGCGGCTGCCGCCACGAGTACGCCGACGCACGGCCACCAGACCGCCTCGTACCCCGCGCCGCTGTCTGCGACGTATCCCGTCAGCGGGCCCGCCACCGCCGCGAAGAGCATCGTCATCGTCACCGCGACGGCGCGGACGGCGCCCGCATGTCGCCGTCCGAAGTATGCGGCATAGATGATTCCCTGCCCCGCCCCCAACGAGTTGATGGCCCAGGCCCATATGTAGAGCGCCACGAACATCATGAAGGCGTTGGACACCGCAAGCGTGAGCACAAAGCAGCCTGCCATCATGAACATGTTCAGGGAAAAGAGCCTTTCCAGGCCCACGACCCTGACCTGCCATCCCATCGTGATGGCCCCAGGGAGCAGTGCGATCTGCGCCGTCCCTGCCGCCACGGACATGAGGCCGGGGTCCATGCCCCGGTCGACGAAGTAGGGGAACCGGAAGATGACCATGGAGGTTGTGCAGAACATGAACAGGCAGAAGGAGAGCGTCAGCTGCCAGAACACCGGTGTGCGGATGGCCTCGATCCTGGTCCACTGGTGTGCTTCCGGGTCTGCGGCGCCGCCGCCAACCACCGCCTGACGTTGCGGGTCGCCGTCCGGCATGAGCCCCATATCCTCCGGCTGCCGCCGCAGGACGAGCAGGGAAATGGGGACGATGAGCGCCAATCCCGCAATGCCCAGCGTGACCCAACCCGCGCGCCACCCGTAGGTGGAGATCACCCACTGGACGGCGGGAAAGCCGATGAGCAGGCCGAAGGGGGCTCCCATGGAGAGGATGCCCAGCGCGCGGGCTCGGTTCCGGACGAACCACTTGGAGACGATGGGTGCTCCGTACAGCGATGCGGGCCCGTGGATTCCCATGAGTCCCGTGATGAGAAACGCGAGGACGAACCACCAGGACGGGTGGAAGAGGCCGAGGCTTCCCAGCACTATTGCGCATACGCCGCCGGCCACGGCCAGCAATACCCTGCCGCCGTAGCGGTCGATCAACCGGCCGATGAACAGCCCGCTGGCCCCCGCTGTCAGCAGGTAGATCGTCTGCGTCCAGCCGAAGAGCGCACGGTCCCAGCCGAGCTCCTCGCGCATTGGTTCGATGAAGAGGCCATAGGTGGGCCCGGCCAGCGCCATCACTATCGCGCCGATCAGGATCATCGCCCAGACGACGTACCAGCCATAGAACAGCCGGGGCTTCGTGTTAGGGTCCAAAAGCGGCGAGCTCCTTTGTGGCGATAAGCCTTCAGCGCCGCACATTGTGCGTCAAAGGGGCCGCCCGCGCCACCGTCGCGGACTTGCCGGCTGCCGATTCGCCCGCGGGGCTACACCGTGGAGAGTTCTTGCGGCGCCTCTCTTTGCCGCGTGGCCTCGGTGAAGTACTTCAGCGATTTTGCAGTCCCAATGGAGATCAGACCGAGGGGTATCGCCATGACCGTGACCATGATGCCGACCCAGCGCATCTCGCCGTTGACTACCGGCGGGGCGAACGTGGTTACCAGCACCGCAAGCACGATTGTTGCGATGAGCGGCAGCGGCACTGCCCGCAGGAAGAACGAGCAGACAAGAGCGATCACAGCGGTGGCGAGACCGATCTTTGTGCCGAGGGCCGTCGCTTCATTGGTCTCCTGCGTGAGTCCGTATTGCGCGCCGATCGACAGGGGGAACTGGGCGACGTATGCGAATATCAACGCGACGACGATGCCCGCCCACACGCCCAGCCGGATGAGGTAGAGGCCGCTGCGGAAGCGGTTTCGGGCGATGACGCTGGTGTCAACCTCGAACTCCACCCGTGGCTCGGCGCCGGGCGGCAACTTGTTCCGCTTGCCAAAGAGCAGGTCGGATCCCAACGCCACCGTCACGTAAACGATGGTCAGGACCACCAGGAAGGTCAGGGGCCAATACTCAAACACCTGACCCCAAAAGCCCTCGAATATAGCCAGTGAAGCAACCATTGCAGTCCATCGCTCCTAACATGAGACGAAGAGGAGGTTAAGGGCGCCCCACAGGGGACACAATCAATGGTAACACTGCATAAACCTTGCGCAATACCCAACGCGCCGCAAAATGCAAATTCGTTGCCAAGCAGGTTCACGATTCGCTTTGCTGGCCAATGCCTTATATCCCTTTGGCGCAATCCATCACGCGGTCTGGAACATGTTCCCTGGATGGCGGTTTGCCGGTGCAACGCAGCTTTCGCTCGTTCCGTCAGCGCCTCCCTCGGTAGACCGGCTGCATGCGGCGGCTATCTCAAACCTGTATACTCCCCGTGTTGCGTACACGGGCCAGGGGAGCGTCTATGGCCAGCACCGAAAAAGACCGCGGAGCGCTCGGAGCCGTCGGCGCGGCCGGCGCCAAGGCGATGGTGCGCACCGGGTTGTTTTACGGTTGGTGGATCCTCCTCGCCCTCGCGATGATGCGGGTCATGGCCTCCGGCGTCGGCAACCAGGTGCGCAGCCTGCTCGTTCTGCCGCTGGAGGAGGAGTTCGGCGTGACGCGCGCCGAGGTCTCCCTCATGTTCACGGGCGGCAGCATCGCGGTCGCGCTGGCCGGGCCGCTCGGCGGCTGGCTTATGGACCGCTACGGCCCGCGCAAGGTCATGATAGTCACCACGGCGATGTCGATAGCGGGCTACCTCTTCCTCGCCGTATCCCAGCACTTCTGGCAGGCGCTCATCATCTTCACCATCCCCCTGGGCGTCGCGTACAACTGGGCTATCCTCAACTCCGGCGCGCCCATCCTCAACAACTGGTTCGAGCGGGGCAAGGCGCGCGCCCTGTCGCTGCTGAACGTCGGCCACGGCGCGGGGGCGGTGCTCCTGCCGCTCATGGCCATCGCCATTGCCACCTTCGGCTGGCGCTGGTCGATGCTCCTGGCAGCGGTGGTCATGACGGCGGTCATGATCCCCGTGCTCGCCGTCGTGCGGAACACGCCGGAAGAGATGGACCTCGCCCCTGACGGCGACGAGCCCGACCCGACGCGCGCCGCGACGGGCGGAAGGCCCGCCGCTCTGGCCGGCCTGACGCTCGCCGAGGCGGCCCGGGGCCCCTTCTTCTGGGCGGTTGGCATCGGCAGCTCCTGCATGCTCTTCGTCAACTCCGGCATCATCGCCCACATCGTGCCGCTGCTCGTGTGGAAGGGCCAGACGGAGAACATCGGCGCGCTGCTGCTGAGCCTCCAGCTCGTGTGGACCGTCCCCGTTGTGCTCGGCGTGAGCTGGGCCGCCGACCGCTACGACGGCAGCCGCATCATGCTGGGCATGATGGCAGTGGTGCTCGCCGGGGCCGTCGTGCTCCTTCTGGCGCAGGAGCTCTGGAGCCTCATTCTTGCCGTCATGATGCTGGCGACCGGCGGGTCCCACTGGGCCATCTTCTGGGCCGTCCTTGGCCGGCAGTACGGGCGGGCGCACTACAACAGCATCCGGCTCTGCATCTACTCCATCATCATCTCCGGCATAGCGGGCGCTCCCTTCTTCGCCGGCCTCACCTTCGACCGCACCGGCAGCTACGGGCCGTGGTTGCAGATCATCCTCTTCGTGGGTGTCGTGGGACTGGTTGCCTTCTTCATTGCGGCGCTGACCCGCAAGGAGCGGCCCACTTGGATGACGAGGCCCGTTGAGTGAGGACCGCGCCCGCCCGCATAGCCGCTGTGTTGTCGATCGCTCTAGTCCTCGCCGCGTGCGGATCGGAACCGGCGCCCCCGGACGCTCCGATCCCGCCGACTCCTCCCATTGCTGCCACGCAACCGCCTTCACCCATGCCGCCGAATACGCCCGTTCCGCCAACCCCAATTCGGCAACCCGCTCCGACTCCTGCGCCGTCCCCCACCGCCGCTCCACCGCCGACGCCCATGCCGCCTCCCGCGCCCGTTCCGCCAACGCCGATGCCGGAGCCGACGCCGACGGCCACGCCTGCTCCGCCACCGAGTCCGACTCCAACGCCATTGCCCCTCGACCCGGAAATCGAGGCCCATGCGGCCATCCGCGACTGCGGCTTCCTGTTGGAGGTCGCGGACACTCCCGAGGAGCGGGCAATCGGGCTGATGGGCCGCGAGAGCATGGGGCGCGACCGCGGCATGATCTTCGTGTTCGAGGAGGAGCAGGTCCTGGGCTTCTGGATGAAGAACACCCTCATCCCACTGGACATAATCTTCATTGACAGCGACCAGTTCGTGGTGGACGTCCAGAACATGCGGCCGGAGCACGAGATCGCGCCCGACCCGCTTCCCATATACCAGTCGGCGGGCCCGGCCCTCTACGCCATCGAGGTCAACGATGGCGTCGCCGCCGAGTGTGGCATCGTGCCGGGCGACTTCGTCACCCTGACGGTCCCGAAGCTGAGCGTTCCTTCGTAGCCCGCCGCCCGCCGAGCCCGATCGCCGGCAGCAGCGCCGCCAACAACAGCGCGGCCGAGATGCGGAAGAAGTCCTGGAACAGCGCCACGCTGGCGTCCGAGACGCTGCTCTGGTACACGTCGAGCTGCGCCTCGTACTCGGCGGCGGCCAGCTCCGGCGACGGCAGTGGCAGCGCCAGCCCCATCGTGGCCGTCTGGAACTCGCCCACGCCCCATGCGGCCAGCGCCGCCATGCCGAACGTCATCCCCACCATGCGCGCCGTCGTCACCAGCGACGCCGACGTGGCCTGGTACTCCGCCGACGCCGCGTCCATCGCCGTCACGAAGACCGGCGCGATGACGAGGCCGAACCCGAACCCCGCCAGCGCCAGGTGCAGCGTCATGCCGGGGTCCGCGATGTCCACCGTCCAGCCGCTCATGAAGAACAGCCCGGCGCTCCCGATGGCCAGCCCGGCTAACGTGACGCCGCGCTCGCCCAGTTTGTACGTCAGAAAGCCGCCAACCAGCGCGCCGATGGGCATGGCGCCCGTCATCCGCATCAACCGCAGGCCGCCCTCCAGGGGGCTCTGCCCCAGCACCGTATTCGCCATGAGCGGCACCGTGACCATCGCCATGATGAGCGACGCCCCCACCAACAGCTTGACCACCAGCGCGGCAACCGCCTGCCGCGACCGGAAGAACTCGGGAGGCAGGATCGGTTGCTGCGTCCGGCCCTGCACCCACACCAGCAGCCCCACCACGACGGCCCCAACGGCCCCCAGCGCGTACGGCAATGGGGACGACACGTCGAAGGCCTCCTGCTGCGCCGTCGCGAAGACCAGGAGCGTCAGCCCGGCCACCAGCAGCGCGCCGCCCCTGTAGTCCATTCGCACGTTGGGCAGCCGCACCGACGGAAAGCCCCGCAGCAGCCAGATGAGGATGATGGCCTGGGGCACGTCCAGCCAGAAGACCCAGCGCCAGCCCAGCAGGTTCGTGATGATGCCGCCGTACAGCGGTCCCAGCACCATGCCCGCCTCGGCGCACGCCCCGATGATGCCCACGGCGACCGCCCGCCGCCTGCCGGGGAACGCCTGCACGGCCATCGCCATGCCGACGGGGATCGTCGCGCCGCCGCCGATCGCCTGCACCGTCCGCGCCGCGATGAGCGACTCCAGGTTCGGCGCCAGCGCCGCCCCCAGCGACCCGATGCCGAAGACGACGAGGGACAGCTGGTAGAGGCGGGCGTGGCCGTGGACGTCGGCGAGACGGGCCGTAACGGGAATGGCCGCGGTGAACCCGAGGAGGTACGCGGTGATGATCCACGCCGCCCGATCCAGCTCCGTGGGCGGCACCTTGAGGTCGGGCATCACCTCCGGCAGGACCGTGACCACGACGGTGTGGTCAAGCGCCGCCGTCAGCACCGCCCCGCTGACGATGATGATCGGCAGCCATGCCCGGAGCCCGGTGGCAGGGTTTCCTCCCATGACCGGCTAGTTCACGGAATCCGGGCCGTGTCGAAGTTGCGGAACGACAGGACGCGGATGACCCCCTCGGTGTCGTTGGACAGGAGCTGGCCGGAAATGCGCACCTTCCGCGGAAGGTCGTCGTCGCCCACCCAGACCTCGATCTCCTGCTGCAGGCCGGCCTCAGCGCCGGGGATGAGCGGTTGGATGGCGGCGCCGCTGATGGTCCCGGCGATTCCCTTGCTCGCCACACCGTCGATGGTCTCGTCGCCTGAGTACACGGGGTCCTCGATGGCCGTCAGGATGCCGGAGAGCGTGCCGCCGAGGTTGCGCAGGTTGAAGGGCAGTGAGCTCGTCTTCACCGGCAGCGGCGTGCCGGACAGCGGGTCCGTCATGGTGGCGTCCTCGCCGTCCACGACGATGTTCATCTCGATGAAGCTGTTGGCGAAGGTGACCATCGCCTCCACGTCGACGACGGCGCGCTCCGTGCCTTCCACGGTGCCCGTCGCCTGCTGGAGGACGACGCCGGGAAGAAGCGGCGTCTCGCCCTCGTCGTGCGACAGGGTGAAGTCGACCGCGGTCACCATGCCGATGCGCGCCGCGGCGTTGTCGAGCCGTTCCTGCGGTGTGAGTGTCTCGTCCTCGGCCGGCGGCCCGCATCCCGCGAACAAGCCGAGCGCCAGCGCGGCGAGCAACAGCAGCGAGAAGCGGGCGGCGGTTGTGGGCAGACCGGCGTTCACCATCCGTGACCCCTCTTCACGTAATCGGCAGCGTGGCGAGTGTACCAACGGGCGCCGTGCGCAAACAAGCGCACATGCGTTAACGGACAGGCCGGGGTGAGCCGGGCGCGCGCTCTGATGAAGCGCATTGACCCGGAAGTCAATCCGCACCGGCATATTGACGGAGGCTGAATTGTTTCCGTCCCCGCCCTAGCTGCGACGAAATGTTTGGGGATTGGAATTTGTAGCTGTCGTGGCACAATCCAGCTACAGAACGGAAAAACCCACCCGTGAGAAACAATTCCCCCCTGCTGCCGGATGAAGCGGTCTGAGCATGGGCACAGGCCGTGCGGAGAACGCATGAAACGGCGTCCTCGAGATTGTCCAAGTCCGATTGCCACGTCCGGCGTCGCCTTCATGAACACAAGGTAGTGAAGCACACGGTCAACGGGCAACGGAGCGGTGGCAGGGTGAGTGGGGACAGGGCGGGGACTGGAAGCGCCTGTCTGCTGCACCCTGACACCAACCTCTGGCCCCAACGCCGATGTCCTCGCTACTCTCTCTCCATGAAAGGAACATTCAAGCGTCTTGACCAGCGCTTCACTGAAACCCTCAGCATCAACAGGGTCCTTGACCGCATGGCCCGCACCGGCGACCGCTCGCAGTGCAGCCCCTGGGCCGGGGATTCGCTTCCCCCCGGGTGAAATTCGCCTTGTAGCTGAAATGTGCCACAACAGCTACAACACGAATGGAAAAGCGAATGCCGGAACAGGATATCCCTCAGCTACGCAGGCCTGAGGCGAATCCCCCGCGTCCCCGCCCCAGCCGTTCGCCCTGAGCCTGTCGAGGGGGCGCTCCATCCCCGTCCCTCCTGTAGCGCACCCCACACCCCTGGTGTACACTACGCCGCCAAGGGGGAATGAGGCCGCCGCATACGTCCGCGAGCCCGTCCCCGACCGACGGAGATTGCAGGAGGGTCCGATGCCAACTGCGACGCCCGTATTCCGAATTCTCAAGGCAGACCGCGTCATGGACGGACGCGACTCGCCCGTCCAGACCGGCGTGTCCGTGCTCCTGCAGGACGACCGCATTCGTGCCGTCGGCCCGGACGACCGGATCGCCTTCCCCGACGGCGCGTCCGGCGAGGTGCTGGAGTTTCCTGGCGGCACCCTCCTTCCCGGCCTCATCGACTGCCACACGCACACCAACATGCCCGGCACCGGCCGCAGGGGCGAGGACGTCCACCGCGAGGACACGGACGCCATCCGCGTCCTGCGCTCCGCCCACAACGTCGCCATTGCCCTGCAGACCGGCGTCACAACCGTCTGTGACTGCGGCGGCTGGAACGAGACCACGTTTTCGCTGAAGGACGCCATCCGCGAGGGCACGGTCAACGGCCCGCGGGTCATGGCGTCCGGGCGCCCCATCACCACCACGGGCGGCCACTGCTGGTTCATGGGTTCCGAGGCGGACGGCGTCGACGGCGTGCAGCACGCGGCGCGGCTGCTTATCAAGCAGGGCGCGGACTTCCTGAAGGTCATGGCCACCGGCGGAAGCACCCTGGGCACGGACCCCTTCCACCCGGCCTTCTCCATGGAGGAGCTGCAGGCCATCGGCGAGGAGGGCCACCGCCGCGGCCGGCCCGTCGTCGCCCACTGCCGGACCAACGACGCCATGCGCATGGTCGTCGACGCGGGTTTCGACGCCATAATGCACGGCTGGTTCACGGACGACACCGGCGCCAAGATGTACGATCCGCGGCTCGCCGAGCACATCGCGTCCCACGGCGTCCGCGTGAATCCGACGCTGCAGATCACCCGCAGCCGCTTCTTCCTCTGGGAGGAGCGGAAGGAGCGCGGCGAGCTTACGCCGGAAGAGGGGGCCCAGTACGAGCGGATGAAGGCCAGCCACGGCGAGACGCTCGACCACTGCGGCCAGATTTTCAAGACGGGCGTCAAGCTCATCGCCGGGTCCGACTGCGGGTGGGGCTACTACCCCTTCGGCCACTTCGACCGCGAGCTCAAGGCGATGACCGACGCGGGCCTCACGCCCACGCAGGCCATCGAGTCCGCCACCAGCAACAACGCCGAGCTCCTCGGCATCGCCGGCCAGGTCGGCACCGTGGACGCCGGCAAGCTGGCGGATCTCATCGTGGTGGACGGCGACCCGTCGGAGGACATCTGGGCAATCGGCAACGTGACCGCCGTGTTCCGCGGCGGCGAGCGTGTCAAGTAGAGGGAACCGTTCGCCCTGAGCTTGTCGAAGGGCGGCGTGGTTCGACAAGCTCACCACGAACGGGCTAAGGCTCAGGGTGAGCGGCGGCGCGGCTCACGCATCCGGCAACAGGAGACAACGAAGGAGGAACAGCCATGGCAATGGAGACCGCCATCAAGACCAAGAAGATCGACGCCGACAGCCACTTTCTGCCCCGCAGCAACTTTGGCGACCTGCGGTCGCTGATGCCCGGCTTCACCGAGCAGGAGCTGGACATCATCATCCGTGACGCCGTGACCTTCGCCGACCCCAACGCCCGCAGCGGCGGCTTCCGCGCCACTGCCGCCGGCCAGCGCACGGGTGGCGGCGGGTCGGCGATATCGCAGGGCGTAAGCGCACCTCGGCGCGCAGGTCCCATCGGGCATGGCGAGGCGCAGGACCGCGTGACGCTGCTGCCGGAGACGGGCTTCGACATGCAGGTGCTCATCCCGGACGGCCTCTTCGCGAACCCCTTCGGCTCGCCCTTGGGCCGGCCCCGCGACCCCGCGGTGCGACTCGCGCTGTGCAAGGCCTTCAACAACGCCTCGTCGGCCGCGCAGGCGGAGTGCCCGGAGCAGCTCATCGGGACGGCCATCATCCCGTTTCAGGACGTGGAGGAGTCGCGCATCGAGGCGACGCGGGCGGTGAAGGAGCTCGGCCTGAAGGCAATCACCATCAACGGCAACTGGGTTGGCAAGAACTATGACTCCCTGGAGCTCTACCCCTTCTGGCGCACGATCAGCGAGCTTGACGTGCCGCTGTACGTCCACCACAACCCGTTCCAGTGCCAGGTGCACGACCACGTGCCCACCACGTACACGATCGGGTGGGAGCGCTACAACCGGATGCACATCAGCAACTACCTCGGCTTTGCCTTCGAGTACATGATGGGCATGGCCAGCCTGACGCTGGGCGGCGTCCTGAACGAGTTCCCGGACCTCAAGTTCGTCTTCTTCGAGTCCGGCGGCTCCTGGCTGCCCTGGCTCATGTACACCCTCGACCGCACGCACCACGTCGAGCCGCAGTGCTCCCGCGTGCCCAACCCGCCGAGCGAGTACATCAGGCGCTCGTGCCTCGTCGCCGTCGAGCCCGACGAGTGGTGCCTGCCGCACGCGATTTCCGCCATCGGCAGCGACAACTTCATCATCGGCAGCGACTACCCGCACCCGCCGTCCACGTACCCGAACACCGCGGCCGGCATCGAGAACATGGAGGGCATCACCATCGAGGACAAGGAGAAGATCCTTGGCCGCAACATCGCCCCGTGGCTCAAGGTGGAGTAGGGGAAGGAAGGCGTCCGTTCACCCTGTGTTTGTCGAAGGGTCACCGAACGGACGCCGTTTTTTGTTCTTTGGGCTATAGGAGACTATCACCGTAATGGGCGATTGTAAGTACTGTGGGAAAAGCGCTGGCTTTATGCGCGGCAAGCACCGTGAGTGTGAGCGCCAGTATGTTAACGGAAGAAGCGAGGTGGTGTCTTTGGTTGCCCAGGCAGCCCGCAGCGATGACTTCAGTGCAAACGCACTCCGTAATACGTTAGATGCAATTGCTGCTAGGGCTTGGATGGATAAAAGCGAAATTAGCGCCGCCGTCAGTACAGGTTGGCGCAAGGCAATAGAGGACAGCTATGTAGATGGTTCTATCACAAAAGGAGACGAAAGCCGCCTCCGGGTCTTCCAAGAGCGGATGGCAATAACCGTGGACACGGCAAGTGCATCAGCGTTGGCTCTTTTACATGAGGGTGTCAAGAATAGGCTAACTGAAGAGGCTCGACGTGCGGCTTTGGGAATAGGAGAAACCGGTGACTTCGCGGCTGGCATTGATCCCATATCTCGACTAGACACTGCAGTTGAAGAGTCTAATCTCGCCAAATTGGCACGGCGCCAAGCTTTGGTCTCAGGATGGGAGCAAGCAGTATCCGCTGCTTTAGAGGATGGGGTTCCCTCAAGAGATGAAGAAGCTGCGCTTGAGCGTTTCTTGAATCATTTCGGTTTGGCCAAGGAAGAGGTCGATGACAATGGTGCCTACCAAAAGCTCATACAAGGGTTGCTAATTCGTCAATTGGTTGAGGGCACTTTCCCAAATACACAAATAGATGAGATAGCTACCGAACTACCTATGAATCTACAAAAGTCTGAGAAACTGGTATGGGTGTGGTCAAATGTCGACTACTACGAGCAGAAGACTTTTAGAGAGCGACGTGGTCAGTCGCATGGGGTGAGCATTCGCGTTGCCAAGGGCATCTATTACAGTCCACGAGAATTTCAGAGCCGAACTTACGAATGGGAAGAGACAATCCATGTGGACAAGGGGTTATTGGCGCTCACGAGCAAGCACGTGTACTTCCACGGTCGCAGCAAATCCTTCCGCATCCGATACGACAAGATAGTTTCTTTTGAACACTTCAACGATGGGTTTGGTCTCATGCGGGATGCTCAGACTGCCAAGCCACAGGCGTTTCGCACTGGCGACGGCTGGTTCGTTTACAACCTTGTCTCCAATCTCGCCCGCCTATAGGCGACTAACCCCCCAGCAGCGCCTCGCCCGACGCCACCGCCTCAGCCCACCCCGGCGTGCGTGCGGCGTCCGACAGCGGAACAGGCTCGGCTGGCGGAGACGGCGGCTGCAGCGTCAGCTCCCAGTAACCGACGGGGTGCCACCGCCCCAGCTTGTAGCCGATGTCGTTGAAGGTGCCGACGTGGCGGAAGCCGACCGCCTCGTGCAGCCCGACGCTGGCGTCGTTCGGCAGCGCGATGACCGCGTAGGCCTTGTAGTAGCCGAGGGCGCGCAGGCACGCGAAGAGCGAGGTGTACAGGGCCCGGCCGATGCCCTCGCGCTGGCGCCCGTCCTTGACGTAGACGGACACCTCGACCGACCACTGGAACGCCGCTCGCTGCCGGTGCGGCCCGGCGTAGGCGTAGCCGATGACCTCGTCGTCCGCCACGCACACCAGCCACGGGAACCGCTCGAGGGTGCGGCCGATGCGCTCCGCGACCTCACCGGCGGACGGGGCGTCCGTCTCGAAGGACACCGCGGATTCGCGCACGTGGGGCCCATAGATCGCGGCACACTGCGCCGCGTCCGACGTGGTGGCGAGTCTGATTACGCGTTCCATGGGGTAGGCGGAGGGCGCGCTACGGCGTCAGCGTCGAGTTCTCCGGCAGCATCTCCATCCCGTTGAGCACGCAGGAGATCATGGAGTAGTAGCCGACCGTGACCACTAGGTCAGTAACGCCGCGGTCGCCCAGCGCCTCCCGGGCGGCGTTGAACGTGGCGTCGGACACGACGTGGTCCTGCAGCAGCTCCATCGCGAACCGCACGGTGAGGGCCTCGTCGTCCGTCAACCCCTCGGGGGCCTTGCGGTCGCGTATGGCGGCGATGGCTTCCTCCCGTGCGCCGGCGTCGCGGGCCTGGATCTCGTGGGCGTTCCACTCGTAGTGGGCGTCCCAGTGCCGCGCGATGGCAAGGATCGTCAGCTCCAGCGGCAGCCGGGGCACCGTCGTCTCGAAGCGCACGTACGTGCCGACGTGGGCGGCGCGTCCCGCCACGTCCGGGCTGTGCATCAGCGCCGCGAAGGGCCCTCGCACACTGCCGCGGCTGGCGGCGATGCCGTCGTAGATTGCTTGCTCGTCGGGGGACAGCTGGTCGCGGTTGACCTCCGGCAGTCTGGGCATGTCAGCCTCCATAGCATCGATTGGGTGCGCATGAAGATACCGGCGGGGAAGGGGGGCGTCAAGGTGAGGGGGCGATAGGCGCTGGTGTTGGGGGAATCAGCCCGGGTATCTATGGGTGGTGCTGCACGTCTGCACCACCACGTACTCCCGCTCGATCTCCCGCTGGAAACTCTCAGGCAGCCTTGACCAGTCGTGCGCTTGCACAATTATCGGCAGCGTGGACTCCTCGAATGCTTGGTGCAGTGCGTAAAGCTGTGACGGCGCCAGTGGCTCAAGGCTGGGTGTGCGGAGCGCCAGGTCAAGATCGCTGCCCTCGTGGTGCGTCCCCTTGACGCGGCTGCCGTACGCCCACACTTCGACGTCCGGCGCATACGCCTGCAGGATGGCCTCCACCTTTGCGACATAACGTGGGTTAAGGTGCAACTCGCTAGCCATCGCTTGCCTCCGACACTGCCTTGGCTAACGACCGTGCGTCAGAAATGAATGAAGGCAACAATTTCAACGTCACCTCGGCAAATCCCAAACCATAATCATGGGCGGTCTGGTTCCTGTTCACCCTGTACTCCAGCCATCTCTCGCATTCCTCTTGGGAGAGCAATCCGTGGGTTGCAGCGTTGCGAAAGGTCTCCGCAAAGGTGAAGTCACGGACGCGGCGTTCACTGGCGAAGTGTGGTTGCAGACGCCGGTTCAGTAACTTGTTGGACTGCTCCAGAATAATCTCGAATTCCTTCACGCAGGCCGCGCGAAAGATGTCGTATTCCACGGAGTCTTGCTCAACCTGCGCCAAACGCTTGAGGGCTTCCTCAAGCGTTTCAATGCACTTGTTGACGTACTCGGTGTTGATGCTCATTCCAGGCCTCTGGACGTTTTCGACCGTTCGTCTTCTAGCCGCTCTCCGCCCTGTACCCCGAGGTGGGCAACTCTCGGATACCCGCGCCCGCGAGGGCGTCGGCGGTCGCCAGGTCGTATGCCGACTGCAGGTTCATCCAGAACTGCGGGGAGACGCCGAACCAGTGGCCGAGGCGAAGCGCCGTGTCCCCGGTGATGGCCCGCTTGCCCGCGATGATCTGGCTGATGCGGTTCGGCGGCACACCGATGTCTCGCGCAAGCGCCGTCGGCGTCACGCCGAGCTCTTCCAACTCGTCCTGCAGGATCTCACCGGGATGGACCGCGCGCTTGGGCATAGGGGCGTCCTCTAGTGATGTAGTGCGAATGCTGGATCAGACTAAAGCAAATGTACGCGCGACGTCAATCGTCTATTGTGATCTTGCTGCCCCTCACCCCTGCCCCAGTCCGTCCCAGACGGCCTGCAGGCGCTCCAGCGCCTCGCCGGGCAGGGGCCCGCGCTCCGCAGCCGCGATGGCGTAGTCGAGCTGCTCCATGCTCGAGTAGCCGACGAGCGCCGTGGACACCGCCGGGTTCGCGGTGGCGAACCGGATGGCCGCCTGCACGGGGCCCTGGGCGTAGCCCTCGTCCCACAGGAAGCTGAAGCGGTGCGCCAATGAGGCGTCCGAAGCCAGGTCGGCGCCGGTGCCGATGGGCGCGACCGACTGCGCCGCAAGCTCGTGCCGCTCCGTGCTGCCGCTGAGCGCTCCAGCGGCCAGCACGCGGATGGCGATGATGCCCATGCCGCTGTCCGCCGCGCGTTGGGCGAGCTGGCCGTAGTCCTGGTACGGGTGGCTGCCGGTGACGGTCTGGCCGGAGCTTGGGTTCAGGATGTTGTAGCTGGTCTGCGCCGTGTTGAACCGCCCGCTGTCGATGACGGCGTGCAGCGATGCCGTGTGGCCCAGCGCCGTGAAGCCCCACGCGCCCACCTTGCCCTCGCGGTGCAGGCCCTCGAACGCGTCGGCGACCGTCATGGCGTCGTTTGGGGTGAGCACGGCCTGCCCCTCGCCGCGCTGCGGGCCGATCTGGTTGTGAAGCTGAATGAGGTCCACCCGGTCGCCGCCGAACCGGGCCAGGCTCGCCTCGACGGAGCGCGTGACCGCGCCGGGGATGTCGTCCATGTCCTCCGCCAGCAGCCGCACCTTGGTGCCCACGACGGGCGACGCCTTGAGCTGCCGCAGCGCCGCGCCGAGGTTGATCTCGGACTGGCCACGGCCGTAGCCGGACGCCGTGTCGAAGTACGTGATGCCAGCGTCCAGCGCCCTCGCGACGGCGTCCAGCCGCTCCTGCACCGTGCCGCGCACCATGAGCCCGCCAACGTCGCCGCAGCCGAAACCCAATGCGGAGACTTGAATGCCTGTGTCGCCAAACGTCTTGTATTCCATGGTCCTCCTCTTTCGCGACAATGCTCGCGTGGGAAGTTGCTAGGCTCGAGCTACAGCCAACACCTTCCGGGCCGCCTCGTAGTCGCGGGCGCCGCCGCGCAGGATCGGCGGCACGAGGTACACGCCGCGCAGGCCGGCGTCGACGAACGTGTGCAGAAACTCGGCCGCGATGGCCGTCCCGGGCCGGCCGCCGTCCAGCTCTTCGCGCATCGGCGGCGGCACGTTGCCGAACACGAGGCCGTCCCTGTCCAGCACCTGCAAACCCCAGAACACCGGAAGCTCCAGCGGCTCACGCGCCAGCGCCTCGTAGGTTTCCAGGAATGCCCGGCGAACCCCCAGGTCGTAGATGGGCTGCGCAATGAGGAACTGGGCGCCGGCCATCACCTTGCGATGCGTCAACGCCGCCTCGCGGTCCAGTTCACGCGCGAGATCAAACGTGGCGCCGATGCAGAGGGACGTTTCGCCTCGCAATCGCGAACCCCGATAGTCCAGCCCGGCGTTCATGTCGGCGATGGAGGCGATGAGCTCCGTCGGCGTGTAGTCGTTGACGGGCTTCACACGGGCAGCCTCTTCCGGCGTGAAGGGGTCGCCCTGCAGCACGACGACGTTCTCAAGCCCGAGCATCTGCGCGCCCAGCAGCCGCGACTGCACCGCGACCTTGTTCATGTCCCGCGTGCCCAGGTTGAACACGACGTCCGTGCCCGTGCGCGATTTGATGGCAAGCGCGGCCGCCACGGAGTCGGCGCGCGGCAGCTTGCCGGGGTTGTAGGCAACGCACGCGAAGTCCGCGCCGACGTTGCCCAGCGCGTCCAGCACGGCCGGGTCAGCGCTACGAGGCGGCGTGCAGTCGCACAGCACGACCAGGGCGTTGGGTGAAGACGCGTAGACGTGGGTGACCGTTGCCACGGCTTTGACTCCGGCGGGCTATGCCGTCAGTCGTACCACTGCCCGATGACCGTCCTCGGCCCACCGGGAACCGTCGGGTCGTCGATGGTCGTCTTGAACGGCGGGAAGAGCACGTCGATGCCGATGTTGAGGGAGGGCTCTGGCCGCGTCATCTCCTCCACCATCTTCCGGAAGCCGGCCACGTCGGCGGCAAGGTCGCGGAAGACGTTTGCCACAGCGGTCAGGCCGGCGGCGCGAATGGCCTCCTCTGCGTCGTTCAGCCGCTGCGCCTGCTCCGGGTCGTCGGGAGGGGCCTGTGGGGCAATCCCGCCGTGCAGCTCACCGGGCGGGTTCCAGCGTATGTACGGCAGGCCGTTGGAGAAGTGGATGTTGAGCTCGCCGGTCTCGTGCGAGTGCCTGACGCTCTTCTCGCCGGGAGGCACCAGGAGCGCGGTCACCAGGCACTGCTCGTTCTCAAGCAGCGTGTACCACTTGCGCTTGCGGTTGCCGGGCAACTCCATGCCGCGCCACCCGTGCATGTCGTCAGGGACGGTGTGAATGCCCACGCGAATGATCTGGATGCCGGTGCTGCCCTGGCTCATAGCACACCTCCCTTGGCATGTCGTTCCTGCGACCAAGAACCCCGATGGAGGGAGGCCGTTCGCCCTGAGGGAAATCGAAGGGGAACGGCCTCCCTCCGCTATTGCTTGTACTTGTCGCCCAGCGCGATCTCCCACCGGAGGTAGTGCACGGCGTCGGCATAGCTGCGCTCCGGGCCCGCGATCACCACGTCGTTGGGGATGTCGCCGGGCGTCGCCATGACGCCCGTCAGGCCGCGCTCCACGGGAAGCCCGGCGTCGTTCCACGCACTCATGCCGCCTTCCAGGTAGGAAACGTTCGTGTACCCCAGACCGTACAGGGTCATGCCCGCCAGCGTGGATGCGCTGCCGTCCGCGCACGTGAGCACGATGGGCGAGTCCTTTGCCCCGGCGAGGTCGCCGATGCGCAGCTCCAGCCAGCCCCGCGCGAGCCACCGGGCGCCCGGCACGTGGCCGGCGGCGAATTCGCGGCTGGTGTCGAGAAAGAGGACCGTGGCGTCGGTTGTCGCCGCCAGTTCCTCCGACGCAACGGCCGGGACCGCATACCGCGCGCCGTCGAGCCCGAAGGGCGGCAGGTCGTCCGCGCCATCCTTGAGCAGCATTCCCGCCGCGGTCCACGCCGTGGTCCCGCCGTCGACGACGTATACGGCCTCGATGCCCATCTGCCGGAACCACGAAGCCGTCGCCGTGGCGCGCGCCTTGCCGTCGCAGCAGAAGACGACCGTGCTGTGCTTCACGACGGCCACGTCGTCCGAGCGCTGGACCGCCTGCCCGCCCGGAAACCACTGGAAGCCGGGGATGTGCCCCGCCAGGTACTCCTCCCGGGTGCGCACGTCGACGCAGTAGACCGTGCGTTCCGCCCGCGCCGCGAGCTGCTCCCGAACGGCGTTAACGTCGAGGAAGCGGACGCCGTCCTCGGCCGCCAGCCGGTCGGCGTACTCCTCCGCCGCGCGCAGGGACTCCGCCGACGGCTCGGGGAGTTCGACCCGGTCGGCGCCGTTCTCCAGCTCGTACCCGGCCAGCGTCCAGCCCGCCGTTCCGTTGGTCAGCGCGTACACCTTCGGGACGCCCATGCGCTGGAGCGCCCGCGCGCCGATGATGCTGCGCGTCCTGCCGGCGCAGTTCACGACGATGGCCCCCTCCGGGTCCATGTCCTTCGCGATGTCGGTGATGCGCAGGGGGAGCTCCGCCCCGGGCATGCTGCGCCCGCCGGGAATCGCGAAGCGGCGGTACTCCTCGGGCGTGCGGGAGTCCAGGATGACCGTCGGCTGGCCCTCTTCCAAGCGCGCGTGGAGCTCGTCGGCGCTGATCTCCTCAACGTGGTGTTGAATCTCCACGCGCTCCCCAAAATCCTTGCTGGGGACGTTCATCCCCCACTCGGTCGGCAACCGGCGCGTGACCCACGCGTTGATGCCGCCCTCCAGCACCATGACGTCCGTGTACCCCATGCGCTCGACCGTCTCGGCGGCGAGCGCCGCGCGGCGTCCGTCGTCGTCGCAGACCACGACGCGCACGCCGAGGTACGGCACGGAATCGTACATCTGGTACTCAAGTCGGCGACGGGGCAGCCAGCAGGCGCCGGGGATGTGCGTGCTGTTGTACTCGCCCGCCTCGCGCACGTCCAGCAGCGCGAAGGGCGTCCTGCCTTCCAGCAGCGCCCGCAGCTCATCGGGGGAAACGTAGCCCGCCATCAGCAGTTGTCCCACCGCATCGTCGCGAAGTGGCTGATCCTGCCGGTCTCCGGGTCATAGCTGCGGCGGTCCCAGCCTCGCAGGTCCAGGCCGTACACGTGGATCTCCGGCGTCGGCCGGCTCGTCAGGTTGTCCATCTGGTGAATCTCGTCGACGTCGGGAACGAGCAGCGTGATCTCGCCCGGCTTGTTCTGCGTGATGCAGTCCTGCTCCAGCAGGGCGAAGTCCTCCTGCTCCCGGTCGTCGACCCGGCGGAAGCGCGTCTCCATCATGGTGTTCTCCAGCACGCCGATCATCCCCCACGTACCGTGGTCGTGCGGGCCGATGTGGCTGCCGGGCCCCCACACGACGGAGGTGACAGCGAGGCCGTTGGCGCCCTGGTGCAGCAGGTACGTGGTCGACTGCTTGCCGGGCTGAAGGACATCTACCGGCTTCCGGTACTCGGCGGCGATGGCGTCGGGGTTCGACAGCAGCCGCTGCAGGTAGGACGACCCCCGCTCGAACAGGTGGGCCTGGTCGGGCTCACTGTCGACAAGCTGGCTCATGTCGTTGATGAAGTCTTCGAGGGAGTATTTCACGGTTGCCATCGTTCACCTCGGAGGTTGGGTGTCGCGCACGCCAAAGTGTGTCCCGTGGGGCGGGGCGTGTCAACCGGAGACCTGGGCCTCGCGTCCGGCGGGCGCGGGCTGCCGACGCGCGCGCCGGATGGCGGGGAGCAGCGACAGCACAAGCCCGATGCAGACGCAGTTGACGATTCCCATCGTGACCAGCGTCGGCACCGCGCCGAACGCCTCCGCGGCCAGCCCCGTGCCGATGATGCCGATGGGGCCGAGGCCCACGAGGATGAATCGCATGCTGATGACGCGGGCCCGCAGGTAGTCGGGGGTCGCCAGCTGCACCAGCGTGAGGTTGCTTGTCATAAACAACTGCACGCACAGTCCAAGCCCAAGTCCCAGCAAGACCGAGATAGGGTAGAAATCGGAGATGACGAACAGCGCGAGCACGACGCCGACCAGCATGCCCGCCGCCATCATGATGGTGATCAGCTGCGGCATGCCCCGGGCTGCTGCCACGGAGACGGACCCCAACAGCGCGCCGACGCCCGTCGCGGTCATCAGGATGCCAAGGGCGTCGGGGCCCTGCCCCAGCACGTCGCGGACGATGACCGGCAGCACGGCCTGGAAGGGCATGACGAACGTCATGACGATGAGCCCCAGCAGCAGCAGCGCCAGGATGAGCTGCTGGCCCCTCACGTAACGCACGCCGCTCAACATGCTCTGCACCATCGACTCCCGCTGGGCTCCGGGAACGGTACGTTGGCGGCCCGCAAACGACGGGACACGGAAGAAGGCAAGCCCCGTCAGCGCGGGCATGAGCAGCACGGCAGCTACGAAAAACGACGGCGCCATCCCGAAGGAGTCGATGATGAAGCCGGCGGGAGTCGGCCCGGCGACCTGGCCGAGGCTGAAGATGGTGCTGAAGAGGGCCACCGCACTGGCGATGTCCATTCGCCGGACGAGGTCGGGGACCAGGGACGACCGCGCCGGCATCGCCAGCGCAAACGCGACGCCGTTCGCCAGGGCCAGCGCGAACACGTGCCACACCTCCACGAACTCGAACCAGACCAGCGCGCCCATGGCCAGCAGGGTGAGGAAGTTGAACGTGTCCGTGGTCATGAGCAGGGTCTTGCGGCCGCCCCGGTCGGCGAGCGCCCCGCCGATGAGGGGCAGCACCATCATCGGCACGAGCTGCGCGGCGTTGACCGCCGCCACCATGAACGGCGAGTCGGTCAATTCCAGGATGAGCCACCCGCGGACGATGAGCACCATGAAGAAGGACATGATAGACATGAAGGAGAGCGTCCAAAAGGCGGCAAATCGAGGGTAGGCAAAGGCACGGAAAGGACCCTGCAGCAGGCCGCCACGCCTGATCCTCGGTCTGTCCTGGTAGTCCTGGGCGGCCACTGTGCTCCTTTGGCGCTCCCTGACGGGTGCGAATCGACAACCTGCGGTCACTTCAGGTTGCGAGGCCGGCGCTGCCTGCAGGCGCGACTACGGGATCCCGGACGGCCAGCCGGAGGAAGACCGCTGGCCGGCGAAAGTCAGCCGGCCAGCAGCTCCGCGACGCGGGCAGGGGCCTCTTCCAGCGGCGAGAGCTGCGCGTCCGGAGAGGCTCGGCGCTTGATCTCCGCCACCCCCTCCCGCAGGTTGCGCGGGCTCACCACCACGCGCACCGGGAAGCCGAGCAGGTCCGCGTCGTTGAACTTCACTCCGGCCGACTCCGCCCGGTCGTCGTACAGCGTCTCTATGCCGCACTCCTGCAGCTGCCGGTACAGGCGCTCCGCGGCGTCCGAGACCTCCGCGCTCTCCGCGTTCAGCGCCGCGAGGTAGACGTGGAACGGCGCGACGCTCACCGGCAGGGTCATCCCCCGCTCGTCGCGGTTCTGCTCGATGCTGGCGGCCAGCAGCCGCCCGATGCCGATGCCGTAGCAGCCCATGATGGCGGGCCGCAGCGAGCCCTCGGGCGTGAGGAAGGTCGCGTTGAGCGCCTCGCTGAAGAAGGTGCCGAGCTTGAAGACGTGGCCGACCTCCATGCCGCGCTCGGCGATGAACGTGCCTTCGCAGTGCACGCACTCGTGGCCCGCCTCGGCCAGCGCGATGTCGCCGACGACGTCCGGCACGAAGTCCCTGGGCGTGTTGACGTTCTTGAGGTGCCAGTCCGGGCGGTTGGCGCCCGCCGCGAAGTTCGCGCCCACGTAGACGGACTCGTCGGCGACGTTCTTCATGCCGTTCAGCCCGACGGCGGAGGCGGACCCGGCGACGAGGCCGGCGGCTTCCACCTCCTCGTCCGTGGCCTGGTGCAGGTCCGTGACGCCGAGCAATCGCTTGAGCTTGACCTCGTTCACGTCGAGGTCGCCCCGGATGGAGATGAAGACCATCTCCCCGTCGGCGACATAGAACACGGCCTTCAGCGTCTGCTCCGGGGTGATGCCCATGAAGTCGACGAGGTCCGCGATGGTCTTCAGCCCCGGCGTGTGCACGTCCTCGATGGGGAGCGGCTCACCGGCGGGCGCGGGCGGCCGCTTGAAGGCGGCGCGCTCGGCGTTGGCGGCGTACCCGCAGCCCGGGCACTGGATGAAGGTGTCCTCGCCGATCTCGGTGGGCATGATGAACTCGTGCGAGTCCTTGCCGCCGATGGCGCCGCTGTCGGCCTCGATCATGACGGCCGGGATGCCGCAGCGCTGGAAGATGTTCCGGTAGGCCTGCACCATGCGCAGGTAGGTCTCATCGAGCGATTCGGCGTCGGCGTCGAAGCTGTAGGCGTCCTTCATGTCGAACTCGCGGACGCGCACCAGGCCGCCGCGGGGGCGGGGTTCGTCGCGGAACTTCGTCTGGATCTGGTACACCAGCAGGGGCAGGTCGCGGTAGCTCTGCATGTGCTGCTTCACCAGCAGCGTCACCGCCTCCTCGTGGGTGGGCGCGATGATCATCTCGCGCTCGCGCCGGTCCTTCAGCCGCATGAGGTCCGGGCCGAAGGCGGCGTCCCTGCCGGTCTGCTGCCACAGCTCCCTCGGCTGGAGCGCGGGGAGCTTGACCTCCTGCCCCCCGGCGGCGTCCATCTCCTCCCGGACGATGTTGGCCACCTTGGTGAGGCTCCTCTGCGCGAGGGGCGCGTAGGAGTAGACGCCTGCCGCCACCTGCTGGATCATCCCGGACCTGAGCATGAGCCTGTGGTTCTGGGTCTCCGCCTCCGCCGGGTCGTCGCGCAGGGTCTTGCCGAGGAATTGGGACAGGCGCATGAGGGCTCCTTGCCGGTATGCCGGTGCAGTTGCGAGTGCCTGAGGCAGGCTGGCTACAAAGCATAGCATAGCAGGGGAATCTCCCACTAGGCCGGTGCATCACGCCGCCGCTTCCACATCCTTGGCGCTCGTGCTCGGCCGAATGTCACAGTGACGTCTCATTTCCCCTTGGCGGAATATGATTCTTACTGTAGAATGCCGCTTGCCAATCACACTTTGCTATATGGGAGGTATGTCTATGGCCACCTTGCGTCGGGCTGACCTTGCGGGAAGGTTGTCCTCCAAGCTGGGAGGGACCAAAGCCGCGGCCGACGTTGCCCTGGCGGCGGTTGTCGAGGTGCTGGAGGAGACCCTGGCGAGCGGCCACAAGGTGGTCCTGACCGGGTTCGGCACCTTCTCGGTCAAGCAGGTCAAGGCCCGCAAGGTGCGCCCCATTCGCGGCGGCGACGAGGTCGACGTGCCCGCGCACGACCGCGTGGGGTTCGTGCCGGGGGCAAGCCTCAAGGCGGCCATCGAGCGCAAGAAGTAACGACGAGGCCGCCGCCCAAACGGGCCAGCGGCCTTCGCATGCAAGCTCCTGTCGAGACAAGACCTAGCCGGCGGTTACGCCCGCCTCCTCCTGCTCCGCCATGACCTGGTGGATCTCCTTCATCAGCTCTTCCAGCATGTCGGCCTCCGCCACCACCTTGGTCTTCTGCCCCTTGCGGAAGATGATGGCGCGGCCGTTGCCGCCCGCGATGCCGATGTCGGCGTCCTTGGACTCGCCGGGACCGTTGACCTCGCAGCCCATGACCGCGACCTTGATGTTCGTATCCAGGCTCTTGACCAGCGCGTCGACGTCGTTCGCCAGCTTGACCACGTCCACGTCGGCGCGGCCGCAGGAGGGGCAGGCCACCAGGGTGACGCCCTTCTCGCGCAGGTTCAGCGACTTGAGGATCTCGTACCCCGCCGTGACCTCGTCGCGGGAGTCGCCGCTGAGAGACACGCGGATGGTGTCGCCGATGCCCTCGTAGAGCAGGTAGCCGAGGCCCACGGCGCTGCGGATAGAGCCGGAGGTCACCGTGCCGGCCTCCGTGATGCCGAGGTGGAACGGGTACGGCACCATCTTGGCGAGCCGCCGGTACGCCTCCACCGTCGTGGGAACGTCGAATGCCTTCAGGGAGATCTTGATGAGGTCGAAGTCCAGCTCCTCCAGCAGGCTGATCTCCCACAGGGCCGTCGCGACCATGTGGTCGACCACGCTGTAGTCGCCCTCCCTGGCCTCGCCGGCCTTGGGGAGGCGGTTGACCATGTCGAACAGGCGGGAGAAGCCGCGCGTCTGTCCGATGCCGCCGACGGGGGGCAGGCTGCCGAAGTTCACGCCGATGCGGATGGGGATGCCCCGCTCCTTGGCCGCGACGACGACCTGCTTCACCCGCTCGGCGTCCCGGAGGTTGCCGGGGTTGAGCCGCAGGCAGTCGACGCCCTGCTCGAGGGCTTCCAGCGCGAGCTGGTAGTGGAAGTGGATGTCCGCGACCAGGGGGATCTTGATCTGGCGCTTGATGGCGCCCAGCGCCTGCGCGGCCTCCATGTCGGGCACGGCGCAGCGGATGATGTCGCAGCCCACCTCTTCCAGGCCCTTGATCTGCTCCACCGTCGCGGCCACGTCGCGCGTGTCGGTCTTGGTCATGGACTGCACCGCGATGTCCGCGTCGCCGCCGATCTTGACGCCGCCCACGTAGACCGGTTTGGAGACTCTGCGATTTGGCATGAGCGTTGCTCCTTCGCTGCTTGGCCCTGTCCGTTATGCGTGCCTGTGTGCTTACTATACCGCATTGCCGAGCGGCGTTGCACGTGAATGCCGTCCCTCTCCGATAGCCCTGAGCTTGTCGAAGGGTCCCGAGGGGGCAGAAATCCCGTCCCCTGCGCCCCCTGGCGCTCCCACGGCCCGGCTCGTCCGGGTTCCCCTGCCCCCGTAGCGGGTACGGGGGCCCTGCGCAGGTATGAGGGAAGGAGGTTGAGGGGTGTACGGGGGCGAATTGTTTCCGCGTGCGGGCGTAGCTGCGGGGAATTGTTTTGTTTTTCGTGTTGAAGCTGATTTGGCACGTTGCAGATACAAGACGAAAAATTTTTCATCCGGGGGGAACAATTCCCGGCCCTTCGCGGGGCGGTTGTGGTGTTGTGGTGGCGGTGCATGGGGCGAGGGTAGCGGAGGGGACGGCGTTCGCGCGAGGGGGTGGTGGCAGGGGGTGGGAGGCCCTTCGACAGGCTCAGGGCGAACGGGTTGCGTTTGTCGGGCCCCTTGCCTGCGCAGGGGCGACGAGGGGTTGGGTCCGGTTGTGCGGAGGCCGTTGGACGCGGGGTTTCTGGATACCGGCATGCGCCGGTATGAAGGGGTGGGGATGAGAATGAGCGGTGGGGGCGGATGGCGGCTCAGTTGGCGATGGAGTTGCCCTGGACGATGCGGCTGACGTCCGCGTAGGTGATGACCGCGATGACGCCGATGAGCAGCGCAAAGCCGACGGCGTGCACCAGCCCCTCGCGCTCCGCCGGGATGCGCTTGCCGCCGCGAATCCACTCCAGCGCGACGAAGACGATGCGCCCGCCGTCGAGCGCGGGCAGCGGCAGCAGGTTGATGATGGCGAGGTTGATGCTGAGCAGCGCCGCAAACACCACCAGCGGCCGCCAGCCCGCCTCGGCGACCTCGTTGCTGATCTCGGCGATGCCCACCGGCCCTGCGAGCTGGGGCCCGCCGGAGCCGATGAACCACCCGAGGACCTCGTTGCGCAGCAGCACCACGGTCTCCCACATCCGCACGAAGCCGTAAGGCACGGCGGTCAGGACGTTGCCGGAGCGCGTGACCACCTGCCCCTCTATCGTGCGGATCTGGATGCCGACGTTCCCCTCGCCTTCCGGCGGCGCCCACCGCGGCACCAGACGCACAGAGAACGGCTCCGTATCGCGGAAGTTGGCGTCCACGGGCCCCGCATCGGCCCCGAAGCCGATGCCGCCCGTGACGAGCCGCTCGGGCCGCATCACGAGGAACTCCGTCTCCTCGCCAAGGTTCAGCAGGATGCGGTACTGGAGCGTCTGAGTGTTGTAGACCTCGTGCCCGTCGGCTTCCAGGATGATGTCGCCGCCCTGAAGGCCCGCGCGCTCGGCGGGCGAGTCCGGGGCGACGAGGTTGATGAGCACCCGCCCCTCCCACTGCTCCTGCGGCGCGGCGAACAGGAAGATGAAGAGCACCACCGGCAGCACGACGTTCATGGCCGACCCGGCGGCGAGTACGGTGAACCGCGTCAGCGCGCCCTTGCTGGCCAGGCTCCACGGCACGTTCGGGTTGTTCTCGCCGGCCATCTTGACGAAGCCGCCGATGGGCAGCAGGTTGACGGTGTAGGCCATGTCCGCGATGACCAGCGAATCCTCGCCCACCTCCCGCAGCTTGCCCTCGTGCACGAGGACGTTCCGCTTGTCGCTGTCGCCCGCGAGCGGCGTGGTGAGGAATCGGCCGTCCTCCGATGGGGCCTCGATTATCATCGCCGACAGCGTGCCGTCGTCCAGCACGCCGGAATGGAGCCGCACCCTCATGCCGGGGCGCAGGTTGTCCATGGCTTCCAGGTTGATGAGGCGGACGCCGGGATGCAGCAGGACGCGGGTGCGTCCGGTGTAGAGGCCGAACAGCCGTGGCGGAAACCCCCATCCGAACTCCAGCACCTTCACGCCGAAGGCCCGCGCGGAGTAGAAGTGCCCCGCCTCGTGGACCATGATCAAGACGGTCAGGAGGAGCAGGAAGCGGACCACCGTGACCAGAAGGCCCAGGACGTCTTCCATTTACCGCTCCAGGACCTCGCGGGCCGTCGTCCGCGCCCACGCGTCGGCGGCCAGCACGTCGTCCAGCGACGGCTCCGCCGCCGACTCATGCCGGTCGAGCGTGGCCGTCACGACGCCGTGGATGTCGCCGAAGGAGATCCGCCGGTCGAGGAAGGCCTCGATGGCGACCTCATCGGACGCGCTGAGAACTGTCGGGTACGTGCCGCCCGCGTGCCCCGCCTCAAGCGCCGTCACGAAGCACGGGTAGCGGGCCGGGTCCATCTGCTCGAAGGTCAGCGCGGCCGCGGCCACGGGGTCGAAGCGCGGGGCCATTTCGCACGGCAGCCGCTGGGGGTAGAACATCGCGTACTGGATGGGCAGCCGCATGTCCGGCACGCCAAGCTGCGCCTTCACGGAGCCGTCCATGAACTCGACCATGGAGTGGATGATGCTCTGCGGGTGGACCACCACGTCCACGCGCTCCCAGGGCATGGAGAAGAGCCAGTGCGACTCTATGACCTCGAAGCCCTTGTTCATCAGCGTGGCCGAGTCGATGGTGATCTTCTTGCCCATGCTCCAGGTGGGGTGCTTCAACGCCTGCTCCGGCGTGACCTTCGCGACCTCCTCCAGGGGCAATCGCCGCAGGGCGCCGCCGGAGGCCGTGATGATGAGCCGCCGCACGCCGTTCTCGACGTCCTCGCCCTGCAGGCACTGCCAGATGGCGCTCGGCTCGCTGTCGACCGGCAGGATCTCGCCGCCGCTGCGCGAAGCCTCGGTCGTCAGCAGCTCGCCTGCCATCACCACCGGCTCCTTGTTGGCCATCGCCACCTTCTTGCCGGCGCGCAGGGCCTCGAGCGTCGGCAGCAGGCCCGCGTTGCCGACCATCCCCTGCATCACGAGGTCGACGTCCGGGTGCGTCGCGATCTCGACGATGCCGCCCGCCAGCGCCGTGCCCGGAGGCAGCTCGTCGGAGGAAGGCGGCTCCTGGCAGAAGAGGTAACGCGGGCGGAACTCATGGGCCTGCGCCATCAACAGATCGCGATTGCTCCACGCCGACAGCGCGAAGACCTCGAACTCCTCCGGGTAGGAGCGCACGACGTCCAGCGTCTGCCGCCCGATGGAGCCCGTCGAACCCAGAATCGCAAGTTTCTTCATAGCGTCCACACTACCCACATCAGCGTAACCGGCAGCGTCATCAGCATGCTGTCCATTCTGTCCAGGAACCCGCCGTGGCCCGGAAGAAGGGCGCCCGTGTCCTTGACGTCGGCGACCCTCTTCAGCCCCGAGACTATCAGGTCGCCCATGACGGCTGCCACGCCAATGGACAACCCGAGCCCTGCCGCCGCCGGCCTGCCCAGCGGCAAGTCCAATATCAGGGTAAGCCCAATGGCGCACAAGACGCCAGCCAGCACGCCGCCGACCGTCCCTTCCCACGTCTTGTTGGGGCTGAGCTCCGTGAGCTTCCGGCGGCCGATGAGCTTGCCGACGGCGTAGGCGCCGGTGTCGGCGGCCATGGTGCAGAGCAGGGCGGTGAGCACCCACTCCAACCCGTTGTCCAGGGTGCGCATGATGACGGCGACGCCCAGCGGCATGCCGATGTGGAACGGGCCCAGGGCGCCCAGCAGCCGGGGCTGCCAGCCGAGGCCGGGGCCGGGCGCCGTGAAGTGAAACACCGCCATCGCGATACTCGCCGCGGCGACGGCCATGAGGAACTGCAGCGTGCCCCAGACCGCCGCCTGGATGATGCCGACCGTGAGCACCAGGTTGAAGAGCAGCCGCGGCGGCGTGTCGAAGGCGCGGCTGAGGCGGTTGTACTCGAAGACGGCGAGCGCCCCGGCGACGGCGGCCAACCCCGCCATGTACGGCGCGCCAAGAAGCACCGCGCCAAAGACGATCGGGAGGCCGACGAGGGCGGTGGCAATCCGGAGGGTGAGCATGGCGCGTTACGCGGCGCCGATTTGGGGCACTCCCCCAAAACTGCGGCGTCGCGCCTTGTACGCCTCCAGCGCGCGGGTCGCCTCGTCCCGGCCGAAGTCGGGCCAGCACGCTTCGGTGACGTAGTGCTCCGCGTAGGCCCCCTGCCAGAGGAGGAAGTTGCTCAGGCGCATCTCGCCCGCCGTGCGGATGATGAGGTCGGGGTCGGGAACGCCGCGGGTGTAGAGGCGCTGCTCCAGCCGGGCCTCGTCCATGTCCTCCGGGGCAACGCCCTCCGCCAGGAGCCGCCGCACGGCCTGCAGGATCTCGTCCCTGCCCCCGTAGTCGAAGGCGACGCTCAAGTGGAACTTGTCGTTGTCCCTGGTCAACTCGACAGCGCGCTCGATCGACGCGCGCAGCAGCTCCGGCAGCCGGTCCAGCCGGCCAAGGTGGCGCAGCCGCACGCCCTCGCCGTGCAGCTCCCCGGCCTGGCCCTCGATGACGTCGGCAAGGAGCTCGAACAGCCCGGACACCTCGCTCTCGGGACGGGTCCAGTTCTCGGTGGAGAACGCGAAGAGGGTGAGGTGCTTGACGCCGTGCTCGGCGAAGCAGCGGGCCACGGGCCGGATGTTCTCAGTGCCCTTGCGATGTCCCGCCAGGCGGGGGAGGCCGTGCCTCCGGGCCCACCTGCCGTTGCCGTCCATGATGATGGCGACGTGGACCGGCGGCTCAATGACTGCAGGGTCGGCCGGTGAGACGGCCGGCTCAACCGCGACGCTATGCTCCCTGGCCCGGCGGTTGGGCACCGGCTAGACCTCCATCAGTTCGACTTCTTTGGCCTCGCCGGTCTTGTCTATCTGCGCGATGTTGCTGTCGGTGATCTTCTGGAGCTGCTCCTGCAGGCGGCGGCTCTCGTCCTGGGAGAGCTCCTTGCCCTTCTCCTGCGCGCGGATCTTGTCCTGCACGTCGCGCCGCACGTTGCGCACCGCCACGCGGGCGTCCTCGACACGCTTTCGCACGGAGCGGACGAGGTCCTTGCGGCGGTCCTCCGTCAGCGTCGGCATCGTCAGCCGGATGATAGAGCCGTCGTTGTTGGGCGTGATGCCAATCTCGGACTTCAGGATCGCGCGCTCCACCGCGGAGATGGCGCTCTTGTCCCACGGCTGGATGGCCAGCACCCGCGCCTCGGGCACGGACACCGATGCGATTTGGTTCAGCGGCGTCTCCGTCCCGTAGTACTCCACCACCAGGTGCTCGACCAGCCCCGGCCGGGCGCGCCCGGTGCGGACGGAGTCGAGCTCCCGCTGCAGCGCGTGGTTTGCGCCGTTCATGCGGTGTTCAGCGTCCTTCAGGTGATCGTTGGCGGTAACCATCACACCCTCCTGCTCTAGGTCAGTAATCGCTCGGAAACGTCCGCCACCAGGGTCCCCAGCTTCTCCCCGCTCAGGAGCTGCACCAGGCTTCCCTCGGCGAATACGTCGAAGACGACGATGGGGAGGCGGTTGTCCATGCACAGGGACACGGCGGTGTTGTCCATCACCTCGAGCCCCCTGTTCAGCACGTCCATGTATTCGAGGTAGTCAAAGCGCGTTGCTTCCGGGTGCACGCGGGGGTCGGCGTCGTAGACCCCGTCCACCTTGTTCTTGGCCATGAGCAGCGCGTTGGCGCTGATCTCGACGGCACGCAGCGCGGCGGCGGTGTCCGTGCTCATGAAGGGGTTGCCCGTCCCGGCGGCGAAGATAACGACGCGGCCCTTCTCCAGGTGCCGGATCGCCCGCCTGCGGATGAACGGCTCCGCGATGCTCTGCACGCCCAGGGCCGTCTGCGTCCTGGTCTCCACGCCGACCTGCTCCAGCGCGTCCTGGAACGCCAGCGCGTTGATGAGGGTGGCCAGCATGCCAGCGTAATCGGCGGCCGCGCGCTCCATCCCCCGGCTGGCGGCGTCGGCGCCGCGCCAGATGTTGCCGCCGCCGACCACCACGGCCAGCTGCACGCCGGTGTCGGCGGCATCCCTCACCTGCTGCGCAAGGAACCTGACGGCGTCGGCGTCGATGCCGTAGCCCTGGCCCCCCTGCAGGGAGGCGCCGCTCAGTTTGAGGACAACGCGCCGGTAGGCTGTTGCCATGGCGTGCCCCTTACTCTTCAGCTAGAGCGTACCGGACGAAGCGCCGGACCTGGATGTTCTCCCCCATCTTGGCGATGGCATCGTTCACCAGGTCCTGGATGGTCTTGGACGGGTCCTTGATGAAAGACTGCTCCATGAGGCTGACGCCGTCGCCGTCGTCATCGGCGCTCACGGTGTCGGGGTCCATTGCGGCCACCTGCATAGCGAGGTCGTGGGCGAGGGCGCGGAACTCCTCCGTTCGCGCCACGAAGTCCGTCTCGCAGTTGAGTTCCAGCAGCGCGCCGATCCGGCTGCCGCTGTGGATGTACGACTCCACCACGCCCTCGGCGGCGGCGCGGCTCGCCTTCTTGGCGACGCTCGCGAGCCCCTTCTCCCGAAGGATCGCTTGCGCCTTGGTCGAGTCGCCGTCCGCCTCCTGCAACGCCGTCCGGCAGTCCAGGATGCCCGCCCCGGTGATCGCCCGGAGCTTTCGAATGTCCTCTACGCTAACCTGCACCATCTGTCCGTCCCGTTCCCTTGTGTATTTGGGTCCTTCATGGGCACAGCTTGGCCCACCATGATGTCCGGTAGCAGCTGATTGGCCTAGCTTTCGTCGTCTTCGCCGTCATCCGGGAAGAAAACGTGGGCCTCCAGGTCCTCGTCCGAGGCCAGGTCCTCATACTCTTCCGCGGTGGTGAACGCCTGGAACTCGCTGGAGTCGACGACGGTCTCCGTCTCAGCCGCTTCCTGCTCCAGCTGCATCGCTTCCCGCTGGTGCAGCCCCGCGATCACGGCGTCAGCCATGCGCGCGGTCACCAGGCGGATGGAGCGAATGGCGTCGTCGTTGCCCGGGATGACGTGGTCGACGAGGTCCGGGTCGCAGTTCGTGTCGACGAGGGCGAAGATGGGGATTCGGGCTGCGCGCCCCTCCTCGACGGCAATGCGCTCCTTCTCGATGTCAATGACGAAGAGAGCGCTCGGGGGTCTCTTCATGTTGCGGAGACCGCGGAAGTACTTCCGCAGCCTTCGGAGCTGGTCCTCGGCCTTCAGCGCGTCCTTCTTGGGCAGCCGGCGCAGCTCGCCGCGCTCCTGCCGGTCTTCCAAGCTGCGCATGAAGTCGATGCGGGCCTTGATGGTGGGGAAGTTGGTGAGCGTGCCGCCCAGCCAGCGCTGGTTGACGTACAGCATCTCGCAGCGGGACGCTTCGTACTCGATGGTTTCCTGGGCCTGCTTCTTGGCGCCGACAAAGAGGACGTCGCCGCCGCGCGCCACGAGGTCGGTGAGGGTCTGCGCTGTTCGCTCAAGCAGAACAAGGGTCTGTTGCAGGTCAATGATGTGGATGCCGTTGCGCTGCGTGAAGATGAAGCTCTTCATCCTCGGCTGCCAGCGGCGGGTCTGATGCCCGAAGTGGACACCTGCCTCGAGCAGTGACTTCATGGTCACCTGCTCTCTTGCCGGGGGTTTTGGTTGTTCCTGTTCCTCTGAAACCACAACTTGCTCAGTAGTCAAACCGTGCAACTCCTTGCTCAATGGTTGATGCGATTGTTAAGCGCCAAACGGCAGTATAGCAGAGCAGCTAGGCAGCGGCAACGCGGCGCGGGCTTGGGTGCTCAAACGAGTTGCGCACCGCCAAGGGTGGCCATCCTGCGGTCCAAAGTGAGGGTTACCAGTCCGGTCCGCAAGTAGCCGTCAACAATGAGGCGGTCCATCAAACCAGGGCCGCCCTGGGTGCGTAATGCGGCCAATACTGTTTCACCATTGGAAGGAACAATTAGCTCGCTTTGAAAGACGTCCAACAGCCCTGCTTTGGCATCGTCAATGCTCATACCGTAGTGGATCCGGGCCGTAACAAAGGCCTCTCCGATGACCTGATTGGAGGCGAAGACTCTTGTGCCCTGCCGTGCGAGCGTCTGCAATGCCTGGACGCACGATGCATATGTTTCCGGCGGTTCTCCGGTGATCAGGCGGATGAGGACTGAGGTATCGACCCCGTAGCTATTCGCCATACAGCTTTCTTCGGAACTCTTGCATGTCAAACGGCGGGGCGTTTGGGTCAATCTTGTCCCGCAGTGGGGCCAACTTGGAATAGTCGATCTTCACGGGCTTGCGGCTGTCGGCGCCGTTGTCAAGCCGGACGAGAATAGTGCGGTCAGCCGGCCCGCGCTCGATTTCCACGTAGTCGCCGGGCTTTGCGCCCAAGGCTTCCAACAACTCGGCGGGGACGGTCACCTGCTGCTTGGCGTTTACCTTGATTTTCATGGCCGCTCCTTACTGCCATCGTATGACTGCGAGGCGGCCGGGGTCAACGCGCGGGCATAGATGTCGGCGTCCGGGTCCGGCGTCGCCGGGAGCCCCACGCCGGTCCGGGCCGTCATTACCCCTGCGCCGCAAGGTTCTGCGCCAGCCGCACCAGCGACCGCACTGGAATGCCGGACGCTCCCCGCACCCAGACCCCGTGGTCCCGGTCGACCATGTACACGCCCGCGATGTCCATGTGCACCCACGGCGTGTCCTCCGCGAACTCGCCCACGAAGTGCGCCGCAGTGATTGAACCCGCGGGCCGGCCGCCGGTGTTCTTGATGTCCGCCACGGTGCTCTTGTTCTGCTCCTTGTAGTCGTCGTCCAGCGGCATCTGCCACATGCGCTCGCCGGACTGCGAACCTGCCGCGATGACCGCGTCTGCCAACTCCTGGTTGTTGCTGAACACCCCCGCGCGCACGTTGCCGAGCGCAATGCCCATGGCGCCGGTCAGCGTCGCAATGTCCACGATGCGCCTTACGCCAAGCTCCTGCTTTGCGTAGGTGATCGCGTCGCCCAGGGTCAGGCGGCCTTCGGCGTCCGTGTTGTCCACCTCTATCGTCTTGCCGCTCATCGACTTCAGGATGTCGCCGGGCTTGGTGGCGGAGCCGCTCGGCATGTTCTCGGTTGCTGCGGCGATCATGGTCACGTTGATGCGCGGTTTGAGCTGCCCGATGGCGTGCATGGCGCCGATGACCGACGCCCCGCCGGACATGTCCGCCTTCATGCGGCCCATGCCCTCCGCGCCCTTCAGCGAGATTCCGCCCGAGTCAAAGGTGATGCTCTTGCCGATAAGGCCCAGGTTGTTGTCGGGGTTGCTCGGGTCGCCGCTGTACCGGCAGATGATGAACTTGGGCGGCTCCACGCTTCCCCTGGCGACGCCCAGGAACGCTCCCATGCCAAGCTCGGCGCAGTCGGAGCCTTCCAGGACGCGAAACTCCAGGTTGTGCTGCGACGCAACCTCCTCGGCGTGGGCGGCCAGGCGCGTCGGCGTCATCTCGTTGGCCGGCTGGTTGGCCAGGTCCCGCGCCAGCGACGCCGCCTCGGCAAAGATCCGGCCCGTCGCAACGCCGTTCTGCACTGCCGCTTCCTCATCCGGGTTGTGTACCACTACGGTGAGCTCTTCGGGCTTGCCCTCATTGCCCGCGCCGCCGGTCATGTGGTGCCGGAACGCGTAGAGGCCGAGCAGCGAGCCTTCGGCGATAGCCTCCGCGCAATCCGCCGGGGCCAGGCCTCCGATGCCCGCTCCGTGCAGGATGGTGGCCGCGCGCTTCACGCCGAGGCCGCGCAGGTGCCGCGCCGCGTCTCCGGCGACGTCGCGGATGGTGTTCACTGTGAAGTCGTCCTGCTTGCCCAACCCGGCGACCACAACGCGCTTTGCCGGCATCTTCCCCATCGTGTGGATGACGGTGTGGCCCTTCTTGCCCGTGATCTCGCCGTCCGCGATGAGGTCGCCGATCGCCCCGTCCAGGGCTTGGTCCACCGCTCCGGTCGCGCCTCCCGGCGTTTTCACGCCCTGAAAGAGGTTGACGACAATGGCGTCGGTTTCAACCTGCGTGATGTCTCCGACAACAACCTTGATCTCCATAGGTCCTCCCGTAGCGTGCACATACGCTCTGACTGTGTTGGGCAAAGTCTATCGCACGGGCCGCCCGCCGTCACCACTGGCCGCGTGCCTCACGTTGTCGGCTGTTGTGCTGCTTCCTATAATTCGGCAATTCTTGGGGCTCTGAGGCCGGAGGAGGCGACTATGGGCCCGGTCGCAAGCCGTCCGAAGGTCCCCGACGACTACGGCGTTCCCGCCCATGCGGAGGGGCTGCTTCCGTGGTCGGACGTTGTCGAAAGGCTGACCGAGCCCAAGCACTACTGGCTGGCCACCGTGACGCCCGACGGCTCCCGGCTCGATAACCGGCTCTACTTCGACGGGAGCCCCGGCTCCCGGTGGCGCCGCAATCTGCGGGAGAACCCCAGTGCCTGCCTGAACCTGGAGGACGGCGAGCATGCCGTCATCCTGCACGGCGCCGTGAGCACAGTCCGGCTGGACAGAGAGCTAGCCGTCCGGCTGATTGGCATATGCACCGAGAAGTATGGGATAGAGCAGTCGTTGGAAGATTGGGAGGGGCAGGAGTCTCTGGTCTTCGAGCCCTCGGTTGCCTTTGTCTGGAGGGTGTTCTACGAGGACGCCACACGCTGGCGCTTTCAATCGGAGGGGTGATCGGCCGTTGTTGCGGGGAGCCGCGTGCTGCCGAAGGATTGCCCTTACTGCGAGCCGGCGCTCGTCGTCTCCACGCTGGCGTGAAGGCGCAGCCCCAGGGCGCGTATCACCTTGAGCACCGTCGCAAATTCCGGATTGCCCTGATGGGACAGGGCCTTGTACAGGCTCTCCCTGCCCATCCCCGTCGCTTCAGCTACCGCAGCCATCCCCTTGTACTTGGCAATGACACCCAGGGCCCACGCCACGTCCCGATGGTCCCCTTCCTCCAGCGCGACGTCCAAATACACCGCAGCATCCTCATCATTGTGGATGTGCTTCCAGGGCTCCCAGGGCATAGTCTTGACCTTGGTCTTTTGAGTTGCCACTGCAGAACCTCCTATTGCTCGCGGGCTAACTCGAGCGCCCTTCTGATGTCGCGGCTTTGGCTATCTTTGTTGCCACCGGCCAATAGCACCACCAACATCGCCCCTCGCTGAATGTAGTAGACCCGGTAGCCTGGTCCTCGGTTGATGCGAAGCTCTGAAACGCCTTGCCCCACGGGTCTTACATCGCCGGGGTTGCCCTCTGCCAGCCTGGCAATGCGGCGGTCAATGCTTGCTCGCGCTCTTCCGTCACGAAGCCCCTCATACCAGTGGGTAAACTCTTGAGTTTGTCGGACTTCAATCATCACATTGTATCCTGAAGGATACCCTTTTGCAATTATTCCAGCTTTTCACCTCCACCCATTCCCGCACCGCTCCGGGTCCGGCCTTACTCCCCCACTACCGTCGCGGGCCCCTCCGGCCCGGAGGCCGCGCCGGCGAACTCCTCGGCGAATGCTTCCGGCGTCATGTTTGCGGCTGCGGCGAGTTTGCCCAGCATTTCAGGGTCTTCCAGGTCGCGGTGGTTGAGCCGGATCATGTACTGCCGCGCGACGCGGTAGTGCTCCGACTGCAGGTCCACCAGCCGCACCCTCGTCTTGCCCGTCTCCGGGTCCCGCATCTGATCGAAGGGGATCATCCGCAGGTTTCCCGCCTCCAGGCACACCATGCCGCCGTACCGCAGGCTATCGTCGTCCCCGTAGGAATCCGACGTCAAAAAGCGCACCGCGCCGTGGCCCAGGTTGCGCGTGTAGTCGATGTCGTACGGGATGGCGGGGGCGCCGCGGACCTCGTAGCCCAGGACCACGTCGACGAACTGCATAGGCCGGCCGCGCTGCCGCATGCGCTGCTGCATGGCCCGGCGGAGCACCAGCCCCAGGGGCACGTCGGCGAGCCGGATTTGTCCAACGGGGTCGCGGTCCATGGCCTGGCCCGCCAGCGCCTCCATCTCAACGTTGGACAGCTTCTCCAGAATGCCCTCCGCCACCACGGCGAGCCCGTCCAGCCGGCCCATCGCCTCACGTTTGAAGATGGCGCCCTCCAGCACGCGGCATACGTCGTCGATAGTGATCCGCTCCGACGGGAACTCCTCCGGCACGATGGTGACGGTCGCCCCCGCCGACTTGCCTATGCCGAGGGCGAGGTGGCCCGCTTTGCGCCCCATAGTGACAACGAAGAACCACCGGTTGGTGGTGCGCGAGTCCTCCAGAAGGTTGGCGACGATGCCGGTGCCTACGTGCCGCGCTGTCTCGTAGCCGAAGGTGGGCAGGTCGGCCGGCAACGGCAAGTCGTTGTCGATGGTCTTGGGGACGAGGACGACGCGCACGGCGCCGCCCGAGGCGCGGGAGACCTCATAGGCGCCGGAGGCCGTGCCGTCGCCGCCGATAGCCACCAACGCGCCAATGCCCTGCGCCTGCAGGTTGGCGCAGCAGCGGGCGACGCCGTCGTTCGCCGTCAGGTTGGCGCGGGACGTGCGCAGGATGGAGCCGCCCTGGTTGTGGATGCGGGACACGTCCGGGATGGTGAGGCTGCGGAAGCAGTCCGCACCGCCATCCATGAGTCCTGCATAGCCGTCGAAGATGCCGACGACCTCATAGCCGCGGTTGATGGCCTCGATGGTGGCGGCGCTGATGACGCCGTTGATGCCGGGCGCGGTCCCGCCGCTCACCAGGATGCCGATGCGCCCGATGGAGGTGTTCATGCAGTTGCCTCCGATCCCGCAGTAGCCCATTCGCCTGGGTTCCCCGAAGGCGCTCGCAACGGCCGGGCTGCTAGTCCTGTGCGTTCAGCGCCGTTACGGAGTTGCTCAACGCCTCCATGCAGTGGCCGCGGCCCAGCGCCACCATCGTCGCGAACAGCGGCGGCGACACCGTGCGGCCGGTGACGGCAACGCGCACCGCTCCAAAGAGCTGGCCCGTCTTCATCTCGAGCTCTTCCGCCATTGGCCGCATGACCGACTCCAACGGCTCCTCTTCCCACTCCGCGACGTTGGAGAGGCGGGAGGCCACCTCTCCCAGGGCGGAACCGGCCCTTCCCCTGTCCAGACCCTTGGGGACCAGATCGTCAGCTACCGGCGAAGGCACGCCCTCGAAGAAGAGGGACAGGAGCTCCGGCGCCTCGTCCAGGCGCTTCAAGCGCTCCTGTATGAGCGGGACAAGCGTCTCGACGTAATCGGCGTCCAACGGCCGCTCGACGTAGTCGGGCAGCCCTCCGTCGCCGTACGGGCGCTCCAGGAAGGGCAGGATGCGCCGGGCCAGCTCGTCCGCCGGCAGATTCCGGATATAGAGGCCGTTCATCCACGTGAGCTTCTCGGCGTTGAAGATGGCCCCCGCCTTGCCCACGCGCTCCAGTGCGAAGTGCTCCACCAGGTCGTCCCGCGAGAAGACCTCCGTGTGGTCGTCCAGCGACCACCCAAGCAGCGCCATGAAGTTCATCAGCGCCTCCGGGAGGTACCCGTCGTGACGGTACTCCAGCGTGGACGTCGCCCCGTGCCGCTTGGACAGCTTGGCGCGGTCCGGCCCCAGGATCATCGGCAAATGCGCGAAGACCGGTGGCGTCCAGTCCAAGGCATCGTAGAGCAGCACGTGCCGGGGAGTGCTCGGCAGCCACTCCTCCGCGCGCATCACGTGCGTGATCTGCATCAAATGGTCGTCGACGACGTTGGCGAGGTGGTACGTGGGGAAGCCGTCCGACTTCAGGATGACGAAGTCGTCCAGGAGCGCGGGCTCGTAGGCGACGTCGCCGCGAATGAAGTCGTTGACGATGACAGTCCCGCCTTCGGTCGGTACTCGAAAGCGGACCGCGTGCGGCTCTTCGGCGGCCCGTTGCGCCCGCTCTTCCGCCGAGAGTTGCGTCAGGCAATAGCGGTCGTACCCCGGCGGCTGCTGGCGCTGCTGCTGCTCCTTCCGCATCGCCGCCAGCCTGTCGGGTGAGCAAAAGCAGGGGTAGGCGGCGCCGGAGGCCAGCAGCTTGTCACAGGCTTCGCGATAGAGGTGCAGCCGCTGCGACTGGAAATACGGGCCGAATGGGCCGCGGCTTCCCTCGTCCTCGCCCTCGCCCTCCGGGCCCTCGTCCCACTCCAGACCGAGCCACCGCAGCGACGAGAGAATGGACTCCAGCGCTCCATCGACCTTTCGTTCCTGGTCCGTGTCCTCTATGCGCACGACAAACTTGCCGCCGCTGTGCCGCGCGAACAGCCAGTTGAAGAGCGCCGTGCGGATGTTGCCGACGTGCGGCTCGCCCGTGGGGCTGGGCGCGAAGCGGACCCTGACCGTGTCTGCCATGGACGAAACACCTCCTCTCGCATTGTAGCAGAGTGAAGGCTGGCCAAAGGACGGGATTGTCAACGACCCATTCAGCCTCAGATTGGCCTGAGGGCTAGTGTTTTTCGAGGCGTGCGGCCATACAATGCGCGCAGGCAGCGTAGGCCTGCCGGAAAGTGGTGAACGTTACCATGAAGACACTATTGGACCTGCGAAGGCTCCCGGGGCCGTGGATTCTCGTTCCCTTCCTCGCGGTTGCTGTCGTCGCGACTGTCTCATGCGGAGAAAGAGCTCCGTCAAAACCTGTAACCGATTCCGAGGATGCGCTTGTCAGATCAGAGCTGGATGGCAGGTCGTTCCGGCAATTCGAGCCCAGCGTGGACGGTGATCCACGGAAGGGCGTCGTCATCGACTTCATCGGCCCCCTCAGCCTGTGGGCCCAATACACAGAAGGGGCCAACGCAGTAAACGAGTGGGAAATCGTGTCTGACGAGTTCCGGGTGGAGAAGCATGGCTCAATCTCAGAAATCACCATTTTCTTCTCCGGGCCGGGGTCGTCCCAAACGCTGCCCACCATGTGCACCGACTGCATTGGCACGGCAGGCGTCTCCATTTCCATCCGAAACGTGGTGAGCAGCACGACCATGGAGTTCAAGATCAACGATCCGGACAATGTCCTTCCCTTGCCGTTCCCCGTATTCGACTCTTGGACAAGGTTCGAGGAGGACGAGCTCCAGAACGGCGGGTAGGCCGCGGCCGCTTTCTATTTTGAGGCGCTCTTGTCCACGCACCTTGGGAGCCTCCCCTCTGCTAGAATGTGGGTAGTCTGCAGAGGAGATGCCCGTGGCCCCTGAGCGTCGCCTGCCTGAGTGGTTTCGGGTGCCCGCCCCCGGCGGCCCCAACTACCTCCGCCTCCGCGGCCTTGTCCTCAACGGCGGACTGCACACGGTCTGCCAGGAGGCCCATTGCCCCAACATCGGCGACTGCTGGGACCGTGGCACAGCCACCTTCATGATCCTTGGCGACATCTGCACCTGGCGCTGCCACTACTGCGCCGTCACCACCGGACGGCCTCATCCCCTCGACCCGGACGAGCCCGCCCGCCTTGCCGGCACGGTCCGCCAGCTCGGCCTGGGCCACTGCGTCATCACGTCCGTGACCCGCGAGGACCTGCCGGACGGCGGCGCGTCGGTGTTCGCTGAGTGCATCGAGCGTATCCATGAGACGCTGCCCGGCTGCACCGTTGAGGTCCTCATCCCCGACTTCAAGGGCGACGACGATGCCCTGCGTACAGTCCTCGATGCAGGCCCCGCCGTCCTCAATCACAACATCGAGACCGTCCGCCCGGTCTTCCGCAAGGTACGCCCTAAGGGCGACTACGACCGCTCGCTGCGGCTCCTGCGCCGCTCCCGCGAGATGGCGCCCCACATCCCCACCAAGTCCGGCATCATGGTGGGCCTCGGCGAGACGGAGGACGACATCCGAAACACACTGGCCGATCTCCGTGAGGTGGGCTGCCAACTGCTGACGATCGGCCAATACCTGCGGCCGTCCGCGCTACACTGGAAGCTGGAGCGCTTCTACACTCCCCGGGAGTTCGAGGAACTGGCCGCCCTGGGCCGGGCGATGGGCTTCGCGCACGTCGCCTCCGGCCCGCTCGTCCGCAGCTCCTACCACGCCGACGAGCAGGCCGCGGCGGCCAAGAGTGTGTAATGCAAGACGATACCAACATTCCTCAATTTGCGGAGAGCGCCCGCATCGCGCTCCTCGACGCCGAAGTTGCAGAGTGGATCAGGGAGGGTTGGCGCGTCCAGTCGCGGAGTGACTTCCAGGCCGTCATGGTCTCGGGCAGGCCAGTGAACCATCTGCTTCACCTTCTGCTTTCCTTTGTAACCGTCGGACTTTGGCTGTTCGTGTGGATTGCACTGGTCCTCACTGGCGGCGAAAATCGGGAACTCCTGCTGGTGGACGCTCATGGCCGGATCAGCAGTGAGGAAGTCTAAGCAGGCCGCCTGTTTGCCTGCCCGATACCAGCTACAAACGTGCGGGACCTTTCCATATTGGGCAGCACGGACATTGGACACGCCGGCATTCTCATGGGATGGGAGGGGTTGACAAGGCCGTGCGGGCCTTGTATCCTTTACGTAAGGCGTCAAAATGATAGCAGGATTCAGGGACCGCAAGACGCTGCAGTTCTTTCAGGGTCAGGACGTCCGGGAGTTCAGGGGATTCGCAAGACAGGCCGTAAGAAGGTTGACCCTTCTGGACAACGCCGAAACTCTTGGGGACCTGGCCGGCCTCAGCGGCAACCGGCTGGAACGGCTGGTCGGAGACCGGAGCGGAGAATACAGCATCAGGATAAACCAGCAGTGGAGGATCTGCTTTCGCTGGGGAGAACGCGGGCCCTACGACGTTGAAATAGTGGACTATCACTAGAGAGGTTACTGAAATGAACCCGATGAACGGCATGCCCCCGGTGCACCCGGGCGAGATCCTCGCGGACGAGCTGGACGAGCTCGGCCTGTCCGCCAATGCGTTCGCCAAGGCGCTGGGCGTGCCCACCAACCGCATCACCGCCATCCTCAACGGGCAGCGCGGCGTCACCGCGGACACCGCTCTCCGCCTGGCGCGCTACTTCGGCACGGGCGCACAGATGTGGCTGAACCTGCAGAAGAGCTATGAGCTCCGGCGGGCGGAGATTGATTCCTGGGAGAGCATCAGACTATCGGTGCAGCCCAGGGTGTTGGCGATAGCGGAGGGAACGGACGAGTCCGAGTACAAACCCTAGCGCCGCGCCCTAGCCCGCCGCTTCCAGCCACTCCTCCCAGAAACTCGGCGTGCGCTCCTCTCCCTCGAACTCTACGTCGACCACGCAGCCGCCGGGCCGCACCTGGTGCATCCGCTTCACGGTGCCGACCCTGCCGATGTACATCGGGTCCTGCCCCTGCTTCCGCGCCTCTTCGACGACCTTGACGGCTTGGCCCAGATTGAACCGTGGCATGGAGCCCTCCATGTCATGAGTTTTCTTTTTGGACTATAGCATACGGCCCGCTGGGGTGAGTATTCAGGGGTTGACCCGCTCCCTGGGCCGCCCTAAACGTGCCGTTCCAGCACGAAGTCGCTCAGCTCGATCAGCGCCCGCTTGGCCTCCGAGTCCGGCAGCACGTCGAGCGCGGTGACGGCCCGCAGCCGGAGCGCATCGGCTTCCGCGTAGGCGTCGGCGATGATTCCGGTGTTGCGCACCATGTCGATGGCCCGCTCGAGGTTGGCCTCCCGGTCGACGCCCTCACACACGGCTGCCACCGGGTTGTCGTCCGGGTACCCCTCCACGAGCAGCAGGGCCGGCAGCGTCAGCACTCCTGAAGCCAGGTCGCTGCCCACGGGCTTGCCGATCTCGGCCTCGGAACCCTCGAAGTCCAGGATGTCGTCCACCACCTGGAAGGCCGTCCCCAGCGAGCTGCCGAACTCACGGATGGCCTGCACCACGGGCTCGCCGGCCCCGCTCAGCACCGCCCCGGCCTCGGCCGCCGTCGCGAAGAGCGAGCCCGTCTTCTTGTAGATGCGGTCCATGTACTGCTCGCGCGTCAGCTGCCACTGGTTGGACGTGGAGCGCTCCGTCAGTTCGCCGCTCGCGAGATCCATGATGGTCTTGGAGAAGCCCTTGATGACGCGGATGTTCTCCGTATCGCAGACGTAGATCGCTGAGGAAGCGAAGAGGTAGTCGCCGACGAGCACCGCGACCTCCGGTCCCCACAGGCTGCTGATGGTCGCCTGGCCCCGGCGCGTCGCCGCATTGTCGACGGTGTCGTCGTGGATAAGCGACGCCATGTGCAGCAGCTCGACCGCCGCGCCCATGGTCACCGGCTTGTCGTTGTCGCAGCCTAGCGCCTTTGCCACGAGCAGCGTGATGGAGGGGCGCACGCGCTTGCCCTGGACGCCGACCATGTGCTCCAGCAGCGCCCTGGTTGGCTCCTCACATTCGGTCGCCACGCGGAGAAGGCATTCCTCCACGCTCCGGAGGTCCGACGCGATGGGCGCGTAGAAGCTCAGGGCCGTCTCTGTGCGTTCTTGCATGTGCTCTACCCTGTAGTCTGCGCCTGCAGGATGGCCGTTTCCCGCTCCACCGTGCCGTCGTCCAGTTTCGTGAACAACGGCGCGGGCGGTTCGAGGGCCTGACCGGCCGGGGGAGGGGTTACCCTCCACCCGCATTCCGTCAACGAACCGCTGAACCCCAGCAGGCGGTGCAGGCGTTCGCTGGACCACGGCATGAACGGGTAGAGAGCGGTGCGCAGGGTCGCGATGGCGGTCAGGGCCGTGCTCAGCGTCGTCGCCGTGCGGGCCCTGTCCTCGCGCGCGGTCCGCCAGGGCGCCTTCAGGTCGATGTAGCGGTTGGCTTCCGCCGCCAGCGCCATCGCCCGGCTGATGCCCTCGCGGAAGCGGGGCTCTTCCAGCCTTGCCGCCACCTCCTCCAGCGTGCTCTCGCACCGGGCGAGCAATGCGCGGTCGTCGTCGTCCAGCGCGCCGGCCTCCGGCACAGCGCCGTCGAAGTTGCGGTGCGTCATCGTCAGCACGCGGTGCACGAGGTTGCCGTACGTCGCGACGAGCTCGTCGTTGTTGCGGCGGTAGAATTCCCGCCAGGAGAAGTCGGCGTCCCCAAACTCCGGCATGTTCGCCGAGAGGTAGTACCGCAGCGGGTCGGCGTCGTAGCGCTCCAGGTAGTCCGGCACCCACACCGCCCAGTTCTGCGACGTGGAGAACTTCTGCCCCTCCAGCGAGAGGAACTCGTTGGCGGGCACGTTCGTCGGCAGGTTGAGCACGCCGATGCCGCCGCCGTTCCGGGCAGCGTCGCTGTAGCCAATGAGCATCCCCGGCCAGACGATGGTGTGGAAGGGAATGTTGTCCTTGCCGATGAAGTAGTAGGCGCGCGTTGCGGGGTCCGTCCAGTAGTCCTCCCACGTCGTGCCGTCCGTCTGGTCCGCTGCCCACTCGATAGCGGCCGAGAGGTAGCCGGTGCACGCCTCGAACCACACGTAGATGCGCTTGGACTCGTAGCCGTCGAAGGGCAGCGGCACCCCCCACTCGACGTCCCGTGTGATGGCCCGGTCGCGCAGTCCCTCCGTGAGCCAGTTCATGCTGAACCCGTACACGTTGGGGCGCCACACGTCCTGTCCCACCGACTCGATCCACGCTCGCAGCCGCTCCTGGAGGGCGCTCAGCTTGAGGAAGAAGTGCTCGGACTCGCGCATCTCCGGCGTCGCGCCGCAGAGGTGGCACCGCCAGTCGATGAGCTCGTGGGGGTCGAGGGTGCGCCCGCACCGGTCGCACTGGTCGCCTCGCGCCCGCTCGAACCCGCAGTACGGGCAGGTGCCGTCGACGTAACGGTCGGGCAGGAAGCGGTCGTCGCTGGCGCAGTAGGCGTACTCCCCGGTCTGGGGATAGATGAGCCCCTGCTCCATCAGCCCGAGGAAGAGGTCGCCAACGATCTTTCGGTGGTTGTCCGTCCCGGTTGTCGTGTAGCGGTCGAACGAGATTCCCAGCTTTTCCCACACGTCGACGTATTGGGCGTGGTACTTGTCGACCACCTGCTGCGGCGTCAGCCCCTCCAGCTCGGCCCGGATGGTGATCGGCGTGCCGTGCTGGTCCGTGCCGGACACCATGAGGACGTCGTTGCCGCGCAGCCTGTGGTATCGGGCGAAGATGTCGGCGGGCAGGTATGCCCCGGCGATCTGCCCCAGGTGCAGCGGCCCGTTGGCGTACGGCCACGCGACGCCTATGAAGATGCGGTCTGGCACAGAACAATCTCCGATGTGTCAGTGGGATTGAGCGGCCCTCGTTGCATACGAGGGCTACTAGAAGTCTACCACAGGGGCGGGGGCAGCGTCGTTGTGGAGGAGGGTAGATGCAGAGAAGCGCGTGGTCGCCCCTAGAACACAAACAGCGGGTTCTCCGCCGTGATCGTGCGTTCTTCCGCGGCCAGGGCGGCGCGGATGTACGGCGGCAGCGCGAACAGCGCCGAGTGCATGACGCCGTCGTAGAAGTCCAGCGGCGGGATGCCGCGCTCGGCCAGCCGCCGGTCGACTTCCGCCGCCGTCAGATCGGCCGGGTCCGGTCCCAACGACGCGATGTTGAAGCCCCACGTCTCGCCGAACGACTGCATGTGGACGCTGTACGGCACGACCAGCGGGAACACCTCGCGCAGCGTGCGGTTTATGGCCGTGAAGACCTCGGTGTAGTTGATGACGCTCGCGGGCCCGGACTGCGTCACCAGCATGCCGCCTGGGTTCAGCTTCCCCTTGAGCATCGTGTAGAAGTCCTTGGTGTACAGCAGGTAGGCCGGGCCGCCCTCCATCGGGTCGGGCAGGTCCAGCAGGATGACGTCGAACCGCTCCGGCGTGCCCTGCAGGTACGCGGACGCGTCGTCGATCTGCAGGTCGAGCCGCGGGTCGTCGAAGGCCCCCTGGTGGTGCTCGGTCAGGTACTCGCGGCACAGGTCGACCACCTCCCGGTCGAGGTCGATCATCACCGCCCGCCGCACCGGGTTGTGCCGCAGCGCCTCGCGGGCCGTGGCGCCCTCGCCGCCGCCGGCGATGCACACCGTCTCCGGTTTCGGATGCGCCAGCATGACGGGGTGCACCAGGCTCTGGTGGTAGATGAACTCGTCGGCCTGGGACGACTGCGTCTTCCCGTCGAGCACAAGGCAGCGGCCGAAGCACCCGTTTTCGAGCACCTCGACGGTCTGGTACTTGCTCTTTCCGGAAAACACCACGCCCTTGATGCTGGAGAGTTGGACCAGGTCAGGGGTGATGCGTTCTATGTACCACTTGGTGGGGTCGCCTAACATAAACACCAATGCATTCTAGGCTTCAACGCCCGCCGGCTGCTGCAGGATGCCCCGCGTGAGCTCGTGGGAGTGCGGGGACTTGCACTCGAACTTCTCTGCAATGAGGGAAGCGGCCGCGTGGGGGCTGAAGCCTTCGCCGCAGGTGAAGATGTCCGCCGCGGCGTACCCATACTCCGGCCATGTATGGATGCAAACGTGGGACTCTGCAATGGCGACAACGCCGGTTACGCCCTGGGGCGCAAACTTGTGAAAGGTCTCTCCGATGATGGTGGCACCTGTGGTCTCGGCGGCGTCCAGGAGGGTTTGCTTCACGTAGTCAAGGTCGTCCAAAAGTTCCGGCCGGCAGTCCTGGAGCTCCAAGATCAGGTGTATTCCGAGCGCATTCAATCACCGCCCCTCCTTGTGGATTTGGCCGTAAGGCCGAACCCCAATTATACTATGGCTCAATTGGAGCGCAACCCCCGATCGCCAAGGAGGCAGCAATGGCCGGCGCCGCCCCGGTAAAGCCCACCATCGCGCGGCTGCCGGTTACAAGCCTCCCTGGGTCTTGCAGCGGGCGCCATGCAGCCTAGCCAGGCCCCTCCCGCCGTCGCCGCAGGCGGCCTCACGAAGCGGTTCGGCCAGTTGCCCGTCCTGCGCGGCTTGGACATCGAACTCGGCTGGGGCAGCACGCTCGCCCTCTTCGGCCCCAACGGAGCGGGCAAGACGACCCTCCTCCGAGTTGTGGCTGGCCTCCTCCGCCCCAGCGCCGGAGTGCTCCGCATCGCCGGCTTCGACGTCGCCCGGCGCCGCGCCGACGTCCGTCACCTCGTCGGCGTCGTCATGCACCAGACGTTCCTCTACGACGACCTCTCCGTCCGCGAGAACCTCCGCTTCTACGCCCGCATGTACGGCCTCGGCGCCTCGGCGGACGACCGGGTCGGTGAAGCCGCCGAGGCCGTGGGAGTGTCGGGAGCGCTGAACGCCCGTGTCCGCACGCTGTCGAACGGCATGCAAAAGCGCGTCGCCCTCGCCCGGGCTGTGCTCCACCGCCCGCCGCTGCTCCTGCTCGACGAGCCGGAAACCGGGCTGGACCAGGAGGCCATGGATGGGCTGCAGCAACTCCTCGCCGCGCACCGGGAGGCGGGCGGCAGCGCCATCGTCACGACGCACAACGTCGAGCAGGGGCTGGGCATCGCGGACCGGGCGGCCATCCTCGCGGGCGGCGTCGTGAGCTACGACGCCCCGGCAGCCGATACCGGCCCGGACGCCTTCCGCAGGGTCTACGCCGAGCACACGGGGTTGCAGCTATGAGCGCCGAACGCCCGCGAGTCCTGACGACCGGCGCGCCGAAAACGGGGTTGCTGGCGCCCGTTGTCGCCGTCCTGTGGAAGGACCTGCTCCTGGAGAGCCGCACGCGGGAGATCGTCACGCCCATCCTCGTCTTCTCCCTGCTGGTCATCGTCATCTTCAACTTTGTCCTGGACCCCAATCCCCGGCTCGTGTCCTCGGTGGCGCCCGGAGCGTTGTGGGTCGCCTTCACCTTCGCCGGGCTGCTGGGGCTGAACCGGACGTTCGCGCTGGAGAAAGAGCGCGGCGGCATGGAGGGCCTGCTGCTCACCCCCGCCGGCCGCGACCTGCTCTACTTCGGCAAGATGCTGGGCGCCTTCCTCTTCATGCTCGTCGTCGAGGCCATCATGCTCCCCGCCTTCTCCGCCGTGTTCAACCTGCCGCTGGTGGAGCCCGGCCTCTGGCTGGTCGTGGTCCTTGCGACGTTCGGGTTCGCCGCCGTCGGCACGGCGTTTTCCGCCATGGCCGTCAACACGAGGGCGCGGGAAATCCTGCTGCCGGTGCTGTTCTTTCCCGTAGCCGCGCCTGTTATCATAGCTGCGGCGGAGGCGACCCGGGCCGTCTATGCCGGGGACGCCTTCGCCGACTACAGCCAGTGGATTCAGCTCATCGCCGTGTACGACGTCATCTTCACCGTCGTCGCGGCTGCCACCTTCGAGTTCATCGTGAGCGAGTAGCGCCCGCGACTAAAGGAGCAATCCGGCATGACCCTGCGCGTGTCCCTGCTTGGCCTCAGCGGTGCCCTTATGCTCGCCGCAACGGCGATGGTCTTCCTCTACGCGCCCACCGACGCCGTCCTTGGCGTGTCCCAGCGCATCTTCTACGTGCACGTCCCGCTGGCGCTGGTGGGCTTCCTCGCCTTCGCCGTCGTCGCCGTGTGCAGCGTCGGCTACCTGTGGAAGGGCAGCGAGCGGATGGACAACACGGCCTACGCCGCCGCCGAGATCGGCGTGCTCTTCACGTCGCTGATGCTCATCACCGGCATGCTGTGGGCCAAGCCCGCATGGGGCGTCTGGTGGTCGTGGTCGCCGCAGCTCACGACGTCCCTTATCCTCTGGTTCCTCTACGCCGCCTACCTCATGCTGCGCGCCTACGCCCCGCCGGGCGAGACCGCCGCCCGCTACGCCGCCGTGCTCGGCATCATCGGCTTCATCGACGTCCCCATCGTCTACATGGCCGCGCGTTGGTGGCGCGACCTCCACCCGAACAAGGTGCTCGGCCCGCTGGCTGAGGACTCGGCCCTCGAGCCCTCCATGCTGCTCACGTTCCTGGTCAGCATGCTCGCCTTCATCGCGCTCTTTTCCTGGCTCATGGTGGAGCGCACCACCCTGCGGGAGCAGGAAATCCAGGTCGAAAGGCTCCGGTACGCACATGAATAGAACCAAGGCGCTCCTGCTCACCGCCGTCCTTCTCCTCCCCGTAGTGCTCGCCGCGGAGGACGCCCCTGGCGAGGACTTTTTGCCCTTCCTGTTCGTCGCGTTCGCGATCACGTGGTTGGCGTTCTTCGTCTACGCCTTCTTCATGTCGCGCAAGCAGGCCGACCTGAAGCGCGAGATCGACGCGCTCCGCGAGCAGCAGGACGGAGACGGCGACAGCTAGACGCCTCCTGCCGCCCAATCCTGCTCCAGCGCAATTCCCTTGCCCACTCCGTTCGTCCTGAGCCGGGTCGAAGGGGGCAATGGAAGGGTCTCACGAACGGATTGGGCAACCCTTGGCCGATGTGCTATCGTGTGCCCAGGACGTCGGACAGGAGGCTTGCCATGCCAACCAAGCGACCAAACGAGCGGTATTTGGGCCAGGAGATGCGGGTGCCCCTGACTGAGGACGGGCAGGTTGCGGCCTACGTTTGGCCGATCCGCATCGTCCGGATTCAGGGCGTGCCCTGCGGCGGCCCGACCGTCGGCATAGACGTGCGCAACCAGGAGGTCGCGCGGTTCGACTGCCACCAGGCGCGGGGCCACTGGCACGGCGGCCTCTACGACCCCGAACATCCCAACGCGACGCAGAAGCCCTTTCCGGAGGACCTGACGGAAGTCGCCGACCAGGTGGCGTGGGCCTTCCGGAAGATCCGCGACGATGCAGCCGATCTCGTCCGTGCCTGCGACTACGCCGACGAGGCGGAAGCGGTGCAGCCCGAGATGGTGGCGGCCGCCGTGGACGCCCTGTCGGCCCACCTTGTCGGTCAGGGAGACCTTCGCGGCAAGGCCGTCGCGGACAACCTCATCCAGGGCTAGCGGCGCTCCCTCCGCCCGTCACCCCTCCCCCGTCGCCCCTGCGCAGGCAGGGGCCCCGACAAACACCCCGTCCGTTCGCCCTGAGCCTGTCGAAGGGTCACCCTGGCCCAACTCCGCTTCCGTCGTTCCTGCGCAGGCAGGAACCCAGAGGGGTGGCAGCGGGAGGGGCAACCCCCACCACGCGACAGGCAGAAGAACAAGCACCCCCTGCCACCAACCCCTCGCGCAAACGCCGTTCCCCCCGCTACCCTCGCCCCATGCACCGCCACCACAACAGCACAACCGCCCCGCGTATCGCCCCCGAAGGCCGGTCGGGATTCGTTTCCCCTCGGGTAATATCCGTGTTGTATCTGCAACGTGCCAACTCAGCTTCAACACGAAAAGCAAGACGAATCCCCGCAGCTACGCCCGCACGCGGAAATCAATTCGGCCTCGCACACCCTGAGCCTGTCGAAGGGCCGTGACCAGAGGAAGGACGATTGAAGGACAAGACAAGAGAGGGGAAGACGCGGATCGCGCCCCACCCCCATCCCCACATGCCGGCGCATGGTCCCCCCGTGCCTCGATACGGGGCTGGGATGGGGGCCCGCCCCTACCCCACGTGCCGCCACCGAGCCTGCTGCCGCCAGGTGTCCACTTCCTGCAGCTCCAGCCGCACGGTCTGCCCCGCAACCGTCGACGGCGGCAGGTACACGTTGCTGCGGATGAGGTAGGTCTCCAGTTCGACCACGCTCTGCCGGTCGCGCACGTCCAGCACGGTTGCCGGGAATGCCTCGCCGACGCGCCCGCCGAGGTGCTTCAGCGTCCAGTACCGCTTCCGCTCGTCCTCCGCGCGGTTCAGGTCGCGCAGCGCGGCCTCCGCCTCGCCGATAAGCCGCTTCAGGTCGTCCAGCGAGTACGGCGGCTCGGTCCCGTCCAACGACGCTGCCAGTTGCCGCTGCACCACCAGGTCGAGGTACCGACGCAGCGGCGACGTCGCCTGCACGTACGGCTCCACGCCGATGAGCGCGTGCGGCCCCGCCGTCGTCGTCAGCCGCGACGGCCGGATGTGGCGCAGGATGTGGTACTGCCGCACCGCGTCGACGCTCGTGTCCGGCACCTCGTCCATCGCCACTGAGTCCTGCGTGCGGTAGATGGCCGGCACCCCGCTGTCCCGCAGCCGCGCGCCGATGAGGCGGTTGGCCAGCACCATGAACTCGGCCACCATGCGCCGCGCCGGGGTGGGAACGGGAGTCACCGAGACCGTGACGTGCTTGTCCCCGTCGACGGTGACCTTGACCTCGGGTCGGTCCATCTCCAGCGCGCCCGCCGCCATGCGCCCGTCATGCAGCGCGAGCGCGATCCTCTGCAACGCGCGCAGCGTCTCCCCGAGGCCCTCGCCAGACTCCAGCGCGGCGTCGGCCTCGTGGTAGCTGAGGCGGCGCTTGCTCTGCACGAACGAGCGGCACAGCTCCCAGTCGACAAGCTCGTGGCCGGGACTCCACCGCGTCAGCAGCGAGACCGCCCGGCGCGCGTCGCCCTCCGACATGCTGCCGCGCTCCTCCGCCAGGGCGCGGGGCAGCATGTGGAGCGTGCCCTCCGGCAGGTAGAGGCTGGTCATGCGCTCCCGCGCCGCGCTGTCCAGAGCGCCGTCGATTGGGATGAGCGCCGCGGCGTCGACGATGTGGATGCCGGCCTCGTAGCCGTCATCCGTCGCCCGCAGCGACAGCCCGTCGTCGATGTCCAGCGTGGAGGCCTCGTCGATGGTGAAGACGTCCAGTTCTGTGAGATCGAGGCGGCCATCGTCCGCCTTGAGAACGGTTGGCGCCTCCGACTCCGCTGCAGTCAAGGCTTCCTGGGGGAAAACGGTCGGGACGCGCAGCCGCCGCAGCGTCAGGAACTCGTCAGCGTCCAGCGTCCCGCGGGCAACCAGCAGGTCGAACGCCTGTCGCCGTGGGTCCGGCGAACTGCCAATCTGCCGCAGCCAGCCCTTTGCCGCCCTTGCGGCGGGCGAGTTGTCGCCCTCGGCGGCGTACTGCACCAGCGTATCCAGCCAGCCGAGCTGCCGGGAAGAAAGCTCGGCCTCTGTGCCCATCAGCCATGCGATGAACTGCGCTTCTTCCGCCGCCGATTTCTGCCGAGCCTCCAGTCGCTCCATCTGCCGGGCCACGTCGTCACGAGACCGCGGCACGAGGTTCGGGGGCTCCGGCGTGAAGCGTTGGACGTCGGCGTCGAAGATGCCCAGCAGGAGCGCGGCGCGTTGCATGTCCGTGGCGGGAGGCGCGCAGACGAGGCCGGCCAGATCGTCGAGGGTCAGACCGGGCACCTCCCCGGCCACGATGTCCCACGCCTCCGTGGCGTCGAGCTCGGTGGAAAGCCGCTCCGCGTCGGCGAGCCATGCGGGCAAGGCGCCGTCGCCGACGGTGATGTCGGTCTCCCAGACAAGCTGCTGGGCGGAGATGCGGAAGGGCTTGTTGTCGGCGGCGGTGGCCCAGAGGCGGTTGTCGAGGCCTGTGCGCACCAAGCCCAGGATGAAGCGCCCGCCCCGGCGGAGGAGCGCGATATGGGGGTCTGCCATGGACTCCGGGTTCTAGCGCCGCTTGACGCTCGATGGCTGGCGGCGATTGGGGTTGCAGGAGGACTTGCGGAGCGCGGACACTGGACTCGATACGCGCGCTGGCGCACGTGGCCCGGCGGTCTGGATTTCGAGCTTTGGCTACTTCTCGCTGGACTCGTGGCTCGTCTTGTACCACTTCGGCAGGTTGTTCGACCGGTAGAGCATGAGGGCCAGCCGAATGGCGTCCTCCCGGATCTCCCGCCGTTGCAGGTCGAACGTGTCCGTGTTCCGAATGACCTCGAGATACTGCATCAGGACCTCCGTCAAGGGCGTGCTCGGCTAAGGTCGCTGATCTGGAATCGCTACCGAATGCCCCGCCGGAGACGTGAGCAGAACGCTGCGTAGGATTGGCTGTGAGACTCCGGGTGGCGGCGCGCGTCCTCGTGCTGGGACGCTCCGCCCGGAGCCCTGTCTCTTTATGTGACGATTTAAGGTGAGTCGGAGTTCCAATCTTACTACGGCCCGTCAAGCCTGGGAAAGGAATCGTATCTGGTGAGCGATGGCCCTGAAGCGGCGCGCCTACGCTCCGACGTAGCCCTGTGGGTGGTCGCGGTGCCACCGGAACGCGTCCTTGACGATCTGGTCGAGGGCGGAGAGTTGCGGCTGCCATCCCAGGTCGGTCTGCAGCGCGGTTGGGTCCGCCACGAGCTCCGGCGGGTCGCCCGGCCGGCGGGGCTCGACGCGCACCGGGATGGACTCCAGCGACACCCGCTCGACCATGTCGACGACTTCCCTGACGGAGTAACCCTTGCCCGTCCCCACGTTGTACGCCAGTCTGGGCAGCTCGCCCAGCGCCTCCATGCACTGGATATGCGCCTGCGCGATGTCCGACACGTGGACGTAGTCGCGGATGGCGGTGCCGTCCGGCGTCGGGTAGTCGTCGCCGTAGACCGCCAGCTCGGGGTCCGTCTTCATTGCGACCCGTATTGCGTTCGGTATGAGGTGCGTCTCCGGGCGGTGGTCCTCGCCAAGCGGACCGGCGGCCCCGGCGGCGTTGAAGTAGCGGAGGGACACCACCTGGAAATCGTGGGCTTGCGCATAGGAAGCCAGCACTGACTCCATCCACGCCTTGCTCTGGCCGTAGGGCGAAATGGGCGCGATGGGCTGGTCCTCCTGGATGGGCATCTGCTCAGGGGCGCCGTAGACCGCGGCGCTGGAGGAGTACACGATCTTGTTGACCCCGGCCCGCCGCATGGACTCCAGCAGCGAGATGCCGTCGCGCACGTTGTTGGCGTAGTAGAGGCCCGGCTCGGAAACGGACTCGGCGCCCTGGATGTAACCGGCAAGGTGAACGACGGCGTCGACGGGCGACTGGTCGAAGAGTCGATCGATGGCCGCCGTATCCCCGGCATTGACGCGGTAGAACGTCATGCCCTCGGCAATTGCCGCCCGGTGGCCGCGCGAGAGGTTGTCGATGCCAAGGATGTCGTAGCCGCGCTCCATGAGCGCCTGCACCACAATGCTCCCGACGTACCCGCCCACGCCCGTAACCATGACCTGTGGCATGCCTTCTCCTTGTCCTGACAGGATGGGGCCGTTCTGTTGTGCCGGTAGGCAGCGTTTCCTATTATAGCGTTGCCGGTCAGATTACTCCGCCCCGCGTTTGGGGAGAAGGCGGCGAGGTTGGACCTCTCCATCGTCATTCCCGCCCACAACGAGGAAGCCCGCATCGGTCCAACACTCCACGCCTACGCTGCCGAGTTTCATCCCATGTACGCCCGCAATTGGGAGCTGGTTGTCGTGCTGAACGGCTGCACCGACGACACCAGGGGCGTCGTGGACGCGGCCGCGGCGGAGTGCCCCGCGATTCGCTGGACAGTGTACGACGACGTGCTTGGCAAGGGCGCGGCCGTGCGGGCAGGACTCGCCCAGGCTACGGGCGCGAAAGTAGCCTTCGTAGACGCGGACAACATGATCGGCCCTGGAGAAGCCCGGAAGCTGCTGGACGCCCTCAATGCGTACGATGTCGCCATCGGCTGGCGCCGCCCCGACATGGCGCTGGAACCCCGTTCCCGTCCGCTCCCGAGGCGGGTGCTGAGCGGCATCTCTCCCACCTGGGCGCGGGGTTTCCTGCGCCTCCCCTTCCATGACCCCCAGTGCGGGGCCAAGGCCCTCCGCCGCGCCGCCCTCGACACTATCCTCCCATCCCTCCGAGAGACGGGTTGGGCGCTCGACCTGGAGCTGCTGCTGGCCGCCCGTCGGCTGGGGTTCACCGCCACGGAGGTCCCCGTCGCGTGGAAGCATGTCGAGGAAGGATCCAAGCTGCGTGTCCCGCAAGCGGCCATCGAGGTCTTCCGCGCCACCTGGCGCCTCAAGTTCCGCAAAGACCTCTAGCGCCACCCCCACCCCCCGACCCCCATACCGGCGCATGGCCCCCCCCCGTACCCCGATACGGGGCCGGTATCCAGAAACCTCGCGCCCAACGGCGTCATCCTCCGCCCAACCCCCCGTTCCGATTGTCCTGAGCTTGTGGAAGGGTCCTGCGAAGGCAGGGGAACCCAGAGGGGCGGAGAGGCGAGGGGCGGGCCGTCCCCCATAGGGGCGACCCTTGTGGTCGCCCGTCCCGCCGGCAGACAGACCCCAATCTCCCCGTTCACCCTGACTCCGTCCTGAGCTTGACGAAGGAGCCCGTCGAAGGGCCACCCTGCCATCCGCCTCTTGCCCCGCCCGCTCCCGCCCGGCTACCGTTGCCTTACGCTCGCACTGCATATAACGAGCGGAGAGGGAAAAAGTCGTTGCAAATCAATACTCGGAACAGCGATCTGCAAGTGGCCCGGAGTAACCCTCGGTCTCCCAGTGCGCCGCGCAACAATTGCCGTCAGCTTCGCCCGCGAAACGTATCTACAGTCGGCCAGGTACGTTTTCTCGATCGACTCCTATCTGAGATCTCCATCTCTGGATTCAGTCGTATCCTCTTTTCGCAAAATGTGTCGTTTTCCTATCTGAGGCGTTCCCTTCCAGATACGAGTCGATTTCCCAAAACGACCCCGCTGCGGATAGCAGTCGTATTCGTAAACGTGTGCGCCGCAACAGTTATTGTCTCGTCCGTCGGCGAAAGGATGGCGCGGAGCCCCATCGTCCCTCGAATTTTGGAGCCAAGAGAAGAGGCCCCGCCGCACGTGTGTGGACGGGGCCCCGGTTGCCTTGGGATGGTTCGGACGGTGCGCGTCCAGCTATTCGGACGACATGTACTTGGAGAGCACAAGGTTGCTGTCGGCGTTGGGGGTGTGCTCCGCCAGCATCGGCAGGTAGCCGTGGTAGTCCTTGGCCTTCGCCAGGTCCTTGGCGATGTTGCGGTAGCCTTCCTTGAACACGCTGCGGCCGTTGAAGGGGCATACCATCAGGCAGATCTTGCAGCCCCACAGCCGCTGGAAGTATGGCTCGCACGCGGGCGTGTCGACGTGCCATCGCAGGACGCCGTTGACCTCCTTCTTCTCCGGCTTGATCGCGTCGCCGGGGCAGAAGCGGGTGCAGACGTTGCACCGGTCGCACATCGCGTCGATGCCGTAGTCCTGCGGGCCGTCCACCACCAGCGGCAGGTCCGTCGAGACGAGCGACAGCCGCCACGAAGACCCGAACTCCGGGCTGATCAGCGACCCGTGCTTCCCCAGCTCGCCCAGTCCCGCCAGGTAGGCGAAGGGGATGTGCGCTAGCTCGCCGCCGTTCGGGTGCGCCGTCGCCGTGTAGCCGAAGCCGCCGATGTACTGCGCGACCCGGACTCCGATGTCCAGCATCTTGAAATACACCCGGTGTACCTCTCGCTGCGAGTTCGCGCCGATGTCCGACATCATGTCGTAGCTCATGGCGACGCCGAACGCGATGACCCGCGTGTGGTTCGGCATCTCCGCGTCCTCGAAGACGAACTTGGGGTCCATCTCCGCGATGCCCACGGCGTCGGCGCCAACTTCCAGGGCGTACTTCTTGATGTGCTCGGTGATGTCCGCCGGGTCGCCCAGGTCCATCTTGATGGGGTTGACGTCGGCGTGGCGCAGTGGCCACAGCACCTGGTTCTGCAGCCAGCCGAACCGGCGAGCCTCGACAGGGTACTGGCGTTGGAACTCCTGCGCTCCCTCGGTGTCGGCGCTGGGGCCCTCACGTCGGTGGCGCCTCGGGTTTCTTGCCTTCGATATGTCCGGCAGCATGACTCCCCTCCTCACAAGGAGTTTGAGGGATTCTAGCACAGGAACAAGCATTGTGCGCAAGATTTCCATTACGAATTGGAATAGTGGTGAGGATAAACGGAATGCACGTCGGCCTATGGAGAGTGGGAAAAAAGTGGCGTCGACTGCCCTGTCTGTGCTCGCCGTTCGCGCTGAGCTCCGTCGAGCGCGAGAAGGGGCCATGCCCGCTCTAGCGGTTCGCCGTGGTGCCGGCCCTCGGCTGGCCCCCGCCGTCGAAGACCTTCTCCGGCTTCCACTGACCTGAGGGCTTGTCATAGCGCGCGAGCGCCAGGAAGCGGCCGTTGTGCCCGTACACCCGCCACAAGTCGCCATGGCGGGGCGGGTCCATGCCCTCCCGACCGGCGAGCACCACCGAGCGGCCCGACTTCACGAACAGTTCCAGCGCGCCCGACACCGTGCCCGCAGGCAGATTGGATACCACCACGTCCGGTGGGTGGACGAACTCCTGCCACGTCCCGGCTTCCGCGGCCTCCCTGAATTGCTCCGGGGTCACGGAGTCCTCGATGGTGAAGGGACCGGTCGCCCGCCGCTCCAGCTCGACCACGTGCCCGCCGCATCCGAGCGCCGTGCCGAGGTCGTGTCCCAATGAGCGGACGTAGACGCCGCGCCCGCAGACGATGTCCAGCACGACGTCCGGCGGCTCCCATGCTTCCAGGGTGAGACTGTGGACGACAACCTCCCTCGGCTCCCGCTTCACGTCGAACCCCGCCCGCGCGAGGTCGTACAGCCGCTCGCCGCCCTGCTTCAGCGCGCTGTACATGGGCGGCACCTGTTGGATGGTGCCCCGGAAGGCTTCGAGGGCCGCCTCCAGGTCTTCGCGGGTGACGCCGGAGGGGTCGGCCCGCTCGGTGACGGCGCCCGCGGCGTCGTAGGTGTCCGTCGTCTCGCCGAGACGGACGCGAGTGTGGTACCGCTTCACGCCGTCGACCAGCGGGTCCATGAGCCGCGTCGCCTGGCCGAGACAGATGGGCAACACCCCGCTGGCGATGGGGTCCAGCGTGCCGCCGTGCCCCACCTTCTTCTGGCCGGTGAGCCGCTTGACCATGCGCACGATGTCCATGGACGTCTCGCCCACCGGCTTGTAGAGGTTCAGCACGCCGTTGACGTTCATAGCCTTCTTTCCTGATGGGCGCCGTGGCCGTCTGCCACGCGATCGATGAGCTCCAGCATCTGCGCGCCGCGCTCCATGGAGGTGTCCAGCGCGAAGGTGAGGGACGGTACGCGGCGCATCTTCACCCTGCCAGCCAGGCTGCGCCGCAGAAAGCCTTCTGCGGACTTGAGCCCTTTCATCGCGGCGTCCTGTTCCTCCTGCGTCCCCATGATGCTGACGTGAATGCGCGCGTGCTCCAGGTCGGGGGAGGTGTCCACGTGGGTGACGGTCGTCAGGGCGGCAACGCGCGGGTCCTTGAGCTCGTGCAGGAGAAGGAGGCTCAGCTCTTCTCGCAGAAGGTCATTGACGCGGCCCATGCGGCGACTCATTGCGGGGGTGTTCTCCCTTTTGGCTTATGTTGGGTGAGTAGGCGGTACTAGAAGATGTCAAGCACGTCCCAGCGATCTTTCCACTCAGCTATGCGATCTTCACCGATGGATGTGTTTAGGGTGGATTCACTGGAAGACAATATGCGACGCCTTTCCATTATGTCCGAATGCATCTGCTCTTGAGGCACTATGTAATAGCTGGGTAACCCACCATTACCAGAAAGCGAAACAAAAACCCAGAACTGATTATCGGGAATGGTCTCCCTATCCCAATCGACGGTTATGTTCCACCGGTCGCTCGTCTTTGTCTTTATCTGGATGGACGCTTCACGAGTTCTGCTCACATCGAATGCCGCTATGTCAACGTCAGTCCTAGAATCGGGATGAAGAACAACACGAGCTCCTCGCAGAGCTAGTTCAGCGGCGACGTAATACTCACCCGCAAGCTTGGTTCGATGAAAAGGGACCTGCCGCATCATTCCCCCTGGGCCAATGGTTCGTTGAGGGCAATCGCATTGCCACCCTCTACCCGCGCTCGACGTGGAAGAACTCGAGGGTGTCCCCCTCCTCGATGTCGTTGAAGCCGTCAACACCGATTCCGCACTCGAAGCCTGCGGTGACCTCCCGGGCGTCGTCCTTGAAGCGCTTGAGGCTGGCTACCGGCCCGGTATGAAGCATATCCCCGTTGCGGAGCACCCTGACCTGAACGTTTCGGGCCACCCGGCCGTCTGTCACGTAGCAGCCGGCGATGCGGTTGCGCCGGCCAAGGTTGAAGACGGCCCGGACCTCCGCGTGCCCGTCGGTCACCTCCCGGTCCTCGGGAGTCAACAGGCCCTGGAGGGCCTTGTCGACGTCCTCCGCAAGCTGGTAGATGATGTCGTATTGGCGAATCTGGATCCCGTTCTGCTCCGCCAGCGCCCTTGCCCCGGGCTCAATTCGCGTGTTGAACCCCATCACGATGGCGTCCGAAGCGCTGGCCAGCAGGATGTCGCTCTCAGTCACGGATCCGGCGGCGGCGTGCAGTATCCGCACCTGCACCTCGTCCGTCGACGACTTGACGATGGTACTGCGCACGGCCTCGATGCTGCCTTGCACGTCGCACTTCAGGATGATGAGCAGCTCCTTGGTCTCGCCGCTCTGAATGCGGGATGACACCTCTTCCATGGAGAGGGCGCCGCGCTTCTGCGCCTCCTTGCGGCGGAGGCGGGTTTCCCACAGCGTCCGGGCAGAGCGCTCATCGGCGGTGACCAGGAATGGGTCCCCGGCCAGGGGAAGCTGCGACAGGCCCAACAGCTCCACAGGCGTGGAGGGGCCGGCCTCCCTGATGCGGCGGCCCGTGTCGGCGATCATCGCTTTGACACGCCCGTAGGTGTCTCCCACCACGAGGTTGTCGCCTACGCGCAACGTGCCCTGCTGCACCAGCACGGTGGCCAGCGGGCCCTTGCTCTTGTCCAGCTGGGCCTCCACCACGACGCCACTTGCCTGGCGGTTGGGGTTGGCCTTGAGCTCCTGGACCTCCGTAACAACGAGCAGGTTCTCCAGGAGGTCGTTCAGGCCGTCACCGGACTTGGCGGAGACGGGCACCATGATGGTTTCGCCGCCCCAGTCCTCGGGCAGCAGGCCCTGCTCCGCCAGTTGCCGCTTGACGCGGTCGGGATCGGCGTCGGGCCGGTCCATCTTGTTGATGGCCACGACGATGGGGACGCCTGCAGCCTTGGCATGGTCGACGGCCTCGGTGGTCTGCGGCATGACGCCGTCGTCGGCCGCGACGACGAGGATGGCGACGTCCGTGGCGTGTGCGCCGCGGGCGCGCATGGCGGTGAAGGCCTCATGGCCGGGAGTGTCCAGAAAGGTGAGCTTGTTGTCGTGCGTCTCCACCTGGTACGCGCCGATGTGCTGGGTTATGCCGCCGACCTCCCGGTCCACGACGTTGGTGTGGCGGATGGCGTCAAGGAGGGTGGTCTTGCCGTGGTCGACGTGGCCGAGAATGGTGACGACAGGCGCGCGGGGCTCCAGGTCCTCCGGATCGTCCGCCGCCGGCTTGAGCGGGTCCTCCACCTCTACAACGCTGGCGTCCTCCAGCCGCCGCACGCGGTGGCCCATCGTGGTGGCCACGGTGGCCGCCGTCTCAAAGTCGATGACCTCGTTGACGGTGGCCATCACGCCCGTGCGCATAAGCTGCTTGATAACGTCAATCGGGTTGGCCCGCATGATGCCGGCAAGCTGGCTCACCATGATGGCTGGCGGCAGATCCAGGACTGCGGAAAAGTCCGGCGCCTCCATGACCATGGTGTTGGGGGCGGAACCCCTGCGCGGTCCGCGCCTCCGTGTTGGCCTGTTCGGTCGAAATGATCTGCGTGCCATATCAGCCCTCCCGGCCCACCCAGTCTTGGCCCTGCTCGTCCGCATAGGCCATCAAGGCGGACCGAATCTCGGGGGCGATGGCGGCCTTCAGCGTGCGCTCCAACCGGTTGCGCGCGAGGCCGGCCTCCCAACATGCCGGGTCCTCGCACAGGTAGGCGCCTCGACCTGAGGCGCGGCCGGTGGGGTCCACGGCAACGTCGCCGTCCGGGCGTTTGACGATGCGCACCATATCCCGCTTCCCGCTCTTTCTGCCGCACCCACAACAGGTCCGGACGGGAATGCGTTTTGCTGCCATCGTCAGCACCTGCCCTTCCGGGATAAGCCCCCTGCGATAAAGTTGTGAGGCCGCGGCCGGCATGGAACGCGGCCCATTGGGTCTAGCTTCTTGACCGCTTGCCCCGCTTGGCCTTTGGCCGGTTGTCCGCCCCGGCCGGGACATTGGGGTCGGGAGCGCGGCGGTCGCGGGTACGGCCCCGCTCCGAGGGCAGAATGTCCTCGGCAAACCGGAGCACCGATGGACTCCGGACGGCCTCGGGCAACACCCAGATGGAGTCGTCGTCAACGGAGATGCCCGCCGGTTCCGGCTGCAGCTCCTCCAGCGCCGCCTCGGCCGCGGCCTCCTCGGCTTCGATGCGCAGCAGCTCTTCGATCTCCGCGTCCTCGTCGATGGCCTCGATGACCTCCTCGACGGCCACGGGGGCGCTCTCCTCAACCTCCGCAACCGGTTCTTCGACGACCTCTGCAACCGGCGCGGCAACCTCCGGCTCCTCGATCGCCTCTTCTTCCGCCACCACCTCTACGGCCTCTGCGACCTCTACAGCTTCTTCGACGACCGCCTCTACGGCTGCGGCCCGCTCCGCCTCGATGATGGCCTCGGCTTCCGCGGCTGCCGCCTCGGCCTCCTCGGCCGCTTGCTCCGCCTCGAGGAGGTGATCGGACTCGCTGCGAATGTCGATACGCCAGCCCGTCAACTTGGCAGCAAGCCTGGCGTTCTGCCCCTCGCGGCCGATGGCCAGCGACAGGTGGCGGTCCGGCACGATGATCAGTGCGGACTTCTCCACCTGCTCCAGCTCAACCTTGACGACCTGGGCCGGGCTGAGGGCGTTGGCCAGGAAATCGCGCATGTCGTCGCTGTAGGGCAGCACGTCGATCTTCTCGCCCTGAAGCTCGCTCACGATGTTCTGAATGCGGAAGCCACGCAGGCCCACGCAGGAGCCTACCGGGTCCACGCCCTCCTGCCGGGCGACCACGGCAACCTTTGTGCGGGAGCCGGGTTCGCGGGCAATTGCCTTGATTTCGACCACGCCCTTGTAGACCTCGGGGACCTCCCGCTCGAACAGTCGCCGGACGAGGTTCTTGTGGGCCCGCGACAGGATGAGCTCCGGCCCGCGCGTGCTCTCGGCGACGTCTGCCAGGTAGAACTGCAGGGTCGTGTTCGGGCGGTACCGTTCGCTCGGGACCTCCTCCTCGCGGGGCATCAGGGCGTCGGCGCGGCCCAGGTTCACGACGACCTGATGCGGCTCCACGCGCTCGATGCGGCCGGCAAGGATCTCGCCGACGCGGCTGGTGTACTCGGAGAGGACCAGCTCGCGCTCCGCCTCGCGGAGCCGTTGCAGCACGACCTGCTTGGCGGTCTGTGCCGCGATGCGGCCGGCGGAGGCGAAGTCCGCCTCGAGCTCGATAATGTCTTCGACTGCCACCTCGGACTTGAGCTTCTTGGCCTCGCGCAGGGTGATCTCGCGCCGGTCGTCCTCGATCTCGGCGGCGGTCTTCACGACGCGCTTCAGGATGTAGACGGAGACCTCGCCATCGCTCGGGTCAAGCCGCACCGAGAGGTCGTGGCCGGCGCCGACGCCCTCCTTCCGGTATGCGGACACCAACGCCGCCTCAACCACACCGAGCACGGTCTCACGGGGCAGGCCCCGTTCTGCGGCCAGTTGGGTTACAGCGATGAAAAAGTCACTCTTCATACCCTAGACCCCCTTGTTGGCCTCTATCAAAGAAAAAAGTGGGTCGAGCCCACTTTCACAAGTATATCGAGCATGTGCTCTTGCGGACGATTGTAGCAAAACGAATAAGCCGCTGCAAGAACCCTGCGCGCGTTCTGCGGGCGTGTATTCTGCGCTTTACCCTCGCCGGGTGTCAGGCATGTCATCGCCAAGTTGACACCCCAAATTGCCCAGTGCTACGCTCGTACTCGGAATAGCGAAACGCTACGAAGGGGAGTAGTAGCGGAGCGCCGCGCAGCAGCGAGCCGGCAGGCGGTGAGAGGCCGGTGGCGCAGGCGTCGCGAACTCGCCCCGGAGCGGCGGCCCAAATGAGTGTGCGTCCACGATTGGTTTCGAATCAAGCGAGATTATCTCGGGCGCTCTCATAAGGTCAGACGGTGGCTCCGTTACCGCCTCGAAAGTGGTCACTGTCGCAAATGCGGCAGATGACAAGCAGGGTGGTACCGCGGGCATTCGGCAACCCGTCCCTTTGTGGGACGGGTCTTTTTGTTGGAGCTATTGGCCGTCGCCGGCCATCTCCCATTAAGTATCGCAAGGAGACGCAATCACTATGACCCAGCAGCGGACCCGGCAATCGGAGCTCCGGTGGGACCCGAAGGCGGTCGACAAGAAGTGGCAGGACCGGTGGGAGGCTGAGGGCCTGCACACCGTGCATGACGACGATCCCCGGCCGAATTGGTATGAGCTCACCATGTACCCATACCCCTCCGGCGACGTCCACATCGGCCACTGGTACGCAATGGCGCCCTCGGACGCCCACGCGCGCTTCCGCCGCATGCAGGGGTACAACGTGCTGCACCCCATGGGCTTTGACGCCTTCGGTCTACCTGCGGAGAACGCGGCCATTCGCCAGGGTGTCCACCCGCACACGTGGACGATGGCCAACATCGAGAAGATGCGCGGCCAGCTGCGGTCGATGGGCACCGTGTATGACTGGGATCGGGAGATCATCTGCTGTTTGCCCGAGTACTACAAGTGGAACCAATGGCTGTTCTTGCAGCTATACAAGGCCGGGCTGGCGTACCGCGCCCACGCGCCCGCGGTCTGGTGTCCGTCGTGTCAGACCGTGCTGGCGAACGAGCAGGTGGTGGACGGCGCCTGCGAACGCTGCGGGACGCCCATCACCCGCCGCGAGTTGGACCAGTGGTTCCTGCGCATCACCGACTACGCTGACGAACTGCTGGACGCCTCCGGCATCACGGACTGGCCGGAGAAGATCCTCATCATGCAGCGCAACTGGATAGGCCGCAGCGAGGGCGCAGAGGTCGTCTTTGACATTTCGCATCTTGGCCTGGAGGAGAAGTCGCTGCGGGTGTTCACTACGCGCGTCGACACCCTCTTCGGCGTCACCTTCATGGTGCTCGCGCCCGAGCACCCGCTTGTGCCCGCGCTGACGTCGCGGGAGCAGCAAGCGACGGTGGAAGCCTACGTCAACGAGGCCCGTGCCAAGTCGGACATCGAGCGCATGTCTACGGAGCGAGAGAAGACGGGCGTCCCGTTGGGGGCGTACTGCATCAACCCGGCCAACGGTCAGCCTGTGCCCATCTGGACGGCGGACTACGCGGTGGCTTGGTATGCCACCGGCGCGGTCATGGGTGTGCCGGCGCACGACCAGCGCGACTTTGATTTCGCGACCAAATTCGGATTGCCCATCGTCACGGTCATCGCGCCTCCGGGCGCCACCGGGGAGGAGACGCTGGAAGAGGCGTACGCTGAACCGGGCACGATGGTCAACTCCGGGGACTTCAACGGCATTCCCAACGAAAAGGGCATGGAGGCCATCGCGGCTTACCTGGAGGCTCGGGGCACCGGTGAGGTGACGCAGACCTACCGGCTTCGGGACTGGCTGGTCTCCCGCCAGCGCTACTGGGGCACGCCCATCCCGATGGTCCACTGCCCCAACTGCGGGACTGTGCCGGTCCCGGAGGACCAGCTGCCGGTGCTGCTGCCGGAGGACGCGGACTTCCGGCCGACGGGAGAATCGCCGCTGGCCCGGAACGAGGAGTTCGTCCAGGCGGCCTGCCCGCAGTGCGGCGGCGACGGCCGGCGCGAGACCGACACGATGGACACCTTCTTCGACTCGTCCTGGTACTTCCTCCGCTACCTGAGCGCCAGAAACGGAGAGCAGGCATGGGACCCATCGCAGGCCGAGGCGTGGGCGCCCGTCGACCAGTACACCGGCGGCGCGGAACACGCGGTCATGCACCTCATGTACGCACGGTTCTTCACCAAAGCGTTGCGGGACATTGGCCTGCTGAGCTTCGACGAACCGTTCCTCCGCCTCTACAACCAGGGCCACATCATTGCCGACGGGGCCAAGATGAGTAAGTCGCGCGGCAACGTCGTCGCCCCGGACGAGTACGTCGCGGCGCTGGGCGCGGACATCGTGCGCACGTACCTCATGTTTGTCGGCCCGTGGGACCGCGGCGGCGACTGGAGCGACAGCGGCATCAACGGCATCGCGCGGTGGTTCAACCGTGTCTGGGACATCTGGGCGCGCGACCCGTCGGCGCTCACCGCCGGCGACGACTCTGACGGCAGCCGGGAACTGCGACGCAAGCTCCACCAGACCATGCGCAAGGTGTACCAGGACCTGGACGCCTTCAAGTTCAACACGGCCATCGCCGCGTTGATGGAGTTGACGAACCTCATGCAGCACGCGTGGGAGAACGGCTCCGCCAGCGCCGCGGCATGGAACGAGACGCGCCGCGCGTTCCTGGTGCTTCTCGCGCCCATCGCGCCGCACCTGGCCGAGGAGCTGTGGGAGCGGCTGGGCCACGGCTTCAGCGTGCACCGGCAGTCGTTCCCCACGTGGGACGACGCGCTCGCCGCCGAAGAGACGGTGACGCTCGTCGTGCAGGTGGACGGCCGCGTGCGCGACCGGCTCTCCACGCCGCCCGGTCTCTCGGAAGACGAGGCCAGGGACCTGGCTTTAGCTCAGGCAAACGTGCAGCGACACCTGGACGGCAAGACCGTCGTCAAGACCGTCTACGTCCCCGGCCGGCTCCTGAACCTGGTGACGGGGTAGCCTCCTACCCCTTGTCCTTCAGGTAGAAGTCAAAGAACTCGGCCACGTCCAGCAGCATCTGCCGCACGTTGGCCGGCGCGTCCACGTAGTAGCCGTCGTTGTGGTAGACGTTGTGGAACACCGTCTTGTATTGTCGCTTCATCTCGAACCAGAAAGCGCGCGACGCGTCCGACCACGGGTCCTTGCCCTCGCCATACACAATCATCGTCGGTGCAGTTACGTTTTCAATCTTGTACTGAGAGGACAGCTCTATCCAGAGCTCCTCGTTCTCCTCGAGCGGCCCGAACTCGTGGGCCTGCATCTTCTGGTGACGGAGCTCCATCTCCCAGCGCAAGGCGGGCCAGTCGCCGTAGCCCGACATGGGCACGGCAGCCTGGAACGCATCGGGTGCGTTGGTAATGGCGTACATGCTCAGGATTCCCCCGTAGCTGCGGCCGGTGATGCCCATGTTGTTGGGGTCTACGTAGCTCAGCCCCCGCATGTACTCCGTCCCAGCGATGGCATCGTCGAGGTCGCCGCGGCCCCAGTCCTTGTCGTTTGCCTCCTCGAACGCCTTGCCGTAGCCCGTGCTGCCCCGGACGTTGGGCAACAGAACGACATAGCCCCGCTGAACGAGGTACTGCACGTTTAGCTGCAGATCGTCGAAGAACTGCAGGGTCGGGCCGCCGTGGATGTAGATGATGCCCGGGTACTTTTGCGAGCGGTCCGGCGGGCTGTAGAGGTAGGCATGGATGGTGAAGCCATCGGTGCTTGGGTAGGAGATCTTCTCGGGCTCGACGAGCTTCTCCGCCAGCCCGCCCGCGGCACAGGCCTCGGTGATCTGCCGCGCCTCGCCGGACGCGACGTTGACCACCCAGATGTCCGCCGGCCTCGTCGGCGTGCCGTACCGGAAAGCGATTTCCTTGCCGTCCGGCGACCACTTCAGGTTCGTGCACATGCCGATGCCCGGCGCAAAGACCGCCCTGGACGAGCCGCTCCCGGCCTCCGCGACGCGCAGTTCCAGCGTGCCGTTGACGTTGGAGGTGAACGTAATCTGCCTGCCGACCGGCGACCACACGGCGTTGTCCTGCTCGATCTCCCCCGGCGCCAGGGGCTCCGGCTCGCCGCCGCCGATTGGCGCCGTCCAGATATTGATGTAGCCGCTGCGCTGGGAGCGGAAGAGAACGTCACGTCCGTCCGCGGACACGGAGGGAGCCCCGAAGGTCTTGCCGTAGGTGTAATCGAAGAAGTCCGTGTCCGACACGACGATGCGCGCGTTGCCGCCGTCCCTGTCCATGATCATGACATCGTGGTCTTCCCACGTGTCGTTCAGACGCAAGTACACGATTTGCTCGCCGTTGGGGGCGAAGACAGGCATCACTGCGTTAAGCGGCCCTTCCGTCAGTTTGTGATGCACGCCGCTGGGAACGTCGACGGTGTAGATGTCGTAGGAGCCGGCGCGGCTGCAGGACACGGCAATGCACGACCCGTCCGGCGACCACACCGCCGAGTGGATCAGGGCTCCAAGCCGTGACAGCCGAAACTCCTCGTCGCCGTTGGCAGGCCACAGCCACACCTCATCTGCGCCGCTCTTGCGGGAGACGTAGGACATGTAATCACCCTTGGGAGACCACAGCGGCGCGCGCGTTGCGAGGAAGTTGACATCGCCGATGTTGACCGTGAGGCGAGTGGGAAAGCCGCCCTCCGCGGGCACGCTGTACAGGTTAGGCGGCCCGCCGAATGATCCCACGAACGAGACCGTCGACCCGTCCGGCGACCACTGCGGCGTCTCGGCGCCGACGACGGGCCGGATGGATAGGATCTGGTCAATCGTGGGAGCAGAAGCGTTTCCGTTGGCCATGGCAGTCCCCCCTTGGCTTCCAGGATATGGGCGAAGGCTAGCACCGCGTCACATGGCGGTCAAACCGTGAGGCAATGCTCTGTCCGCAGTCCATCACCTTTCGCGTGCAGGGGCGCTTCGCTATGCTTAGCATGCTCCGCGGACTGTGCGGCACACGACTATCAGGAGCCGGTTCATGAGCATCGACGACAGCAAGGCACTACAGGTTTTGTCGGACCTTGGCGGCCTGCCCGCGACGTCGTTCCACGAGGGGCTGGTGTCCGACTACATCCGGAGCACGCTCAATCGCATTGGCCTGCCGCCCAAGGTCGACCAGTACGGGAACATCATCGTGCGGGTGCAGGGGACCATCGCGGGCGTGCCGCCGATTGCCTTCATCGCCCATATGGACCACCCGGGCTTCGAGGCCGTGGAAGTGCGGGAAGGCGCGCTCGTTGCGGAGGTGCGCGGGGGCGTGCCGCCCGCTTCGCTGACGGAGCCGTTGCCGGTGGAGATCGTCGAGCGGTCTGGCGAGCGGCGCAGGGGGACTCTTGGCGGAGCGGTGGGTGATCCCGCTGACCGGCGAGTTTTGGTGCACACGGAGGACGCGGCAAGCGTGCCGCTGCCCGCGTCGGTGGTGCTGGATCTGGTGGACTTCGAGCAACAGGGCGATTTCCTGCACATGCGGGCCGCCGACGACCTGGCGGGGTGCGCAGCGATCATTTCGGCGCTGCACGGCATCGTGGAGGCGCCGGTAGAGGGCGACGTCTACGGCGTCTTTACCCGCGCAGAGGAGGTTGGGCTGGTGGGCGCTCGCCTGATGGCTCAAGAGCACAGCCTCCCCACGGATTGCCTGGTCGTGTCACTGGAATCAAGCCGGGAACTGCCGGGGGCGGTGCAGGGCAGCGGGCCGGTCATCCGCGTGGGCGACGCCACATTCACCTTCAGCGCGGAGGCGGAGCAGGTGCTCCACGTGGCGAGGCGCAGCCTGCTGGAGCGAGACCCCGACACCAAGGTGCAGCGGCAGCTCATGAGCGGCGGGACGTGCGAAGCCAGCGGCTTCGCGGCGTTTGGCTACGCGACCACGGGCATCGCGTTTCCGTTGGGCAACTACCACAACCGCACGGCGGACAACGGTGTGGACGCGGAGTACATCCACAGGGACGACTACCTCACCGGCGTGCGGCTCGTGGAGGAGGCGGCGCGCAGTGTGACTACACGCCGGACGTCGCCTTCGTGGACGCGGCTGGCCGCGGTGCCGCCGGACCTGCAGGGACGGCTGCGGGTTCCGGCGTAGCGCCGGCGTCTAGCCCACGCTGACGGAGAGGCAGGTCACCGTCCGGTTTACGCCACCGATGGTGTGAATCCTGTCCGTGACTATCTCACCGACGGAGTTGAGGTCGTTGGCCCTCACGACGGCGATGATGTCGTAGGGGCCGGTAACGGCGTCGACCGCCTCCATGCCGCCAACGCCGGACAGCGTCGCCATTACATCGCGCGTCTTGCCGACAGCCGTCTCAATCAGGACGTACGCCTTGGTTGCCATGACCCTGCCTCCCGCCTTGTTCTGGCCTGTCCTGCCAATTGTCGAAGTTGAGTGCGTTGAAGCCGTTTCGAGCGCCTCATTCTAGGTGCGAGGCAGTTGGGTGTCAACGCGCGAATGGCACCCACGCAGCCGGCCCCAAGCCGGTTTGACACTGGTTTTTGGCCGCCCGTAGAATGCCTGAAAAGCCGCGGATCAAGGGGGAACCTGTGCAGGACCAGGCAACCGGTCTGACGTTGGGCGCAGCAGTCGAGAGTTACGTGCAGGGCCACAGGAACAGCGCCGACGTCAGGGTGGCACTGACCCGGTTCCTGCGCTGGTTCGGCGAAGACCGCATGGTCACCTCGATTTCTCCCGCAGACCTCGAGGCCTACTCGCAGGACGCGTCCAATGAGACGCTCGGCGGGGGAGACCGCATCAAGGCTGTCCGGGACTTTCTTCAGCACGCTCGGAAGAACGGCATCGTCTCCGGAAACCTCTCCCAGCACGTGAAGCTCCGAAGACTGCCCAAGCAATCGCGCGCCCAGAAGGCTCGGGCGGCGATGCAGGGTGAGCCCGAGGATGTGCAGCTCACGGCGGACGGCCACGCGGAACTGCTCCGCCTTGTGGACCACCTCAAGGAAGAGATGGCCCGGAACTCCAAGGAGATCCAGCGCGCCGCCGCCGACAAGGACGTGCGCGAGAACGCCCCGCTGGAGGCCGCGCGGGAGTACCAGGGTCAACTGCAGTCGCGGTTGCTGGCGACGCAGGACACCCTCGCCAAGGCCCGCGTGGTCGAGAAGGTGGAGGGGGTGGCCGTCGAGGTGCAGCACGGGAGCACGTTCAAGCTGGAGGATCTCTCCTCCGGCGCTGTGCTGGAGTGGACCATCGTCGACCCACGGGAAGCCGACCTCATGGCACGGAAGATATCGACCAACTCGCCGGTGGGCGAGGCCGTGCTGGGCCGCCGCCTCGGCGACGAGATCGAGGTGACGGCGCCGAGAGGTACCATCCGCTACAGGCTCGTGCACATCGCGTAGAGTCGGCTCCTTCAGCTCCGGCGTCCCTCGGTCCGCTTTGGCGCCTGCTCCTTCGCCTCGCCCCACCACCGGCGTATGCGTTCCGCCACGTCGCGCTCGTGCCCCTGGTCCGACGGCTGGTAGTAGCGGCGTTCCTTCAGGCGCTCCGGCAGGTTGTCCATCCTCGCGAAGTGCTCCGGGTAGTCGTGTGCGTACTTGTAGCCCTCGCCGTAGCCTTGCCGCCGCATCAATCCCGTGACGGCGTTGCGCAGGTGCAGCGGAATCGGCAGGTCCCCGTAGCCGCGCACGTCTTCTCGTGCCTTGCCAAGCGCAGCGTACGCAGAGTTCGACTTGGGCGCCGTTGCGAGGTAGACGGTGGCCTCCGCCAGCGGGATTGCCCCCTCCGGAAGGCCGATGAAGTGGACGGCTTGCTGCGCCGCGACGGCAACCGGCAGGGCTGACGGGTCCGCCATGCCGATGTCCTCCGCCGCCAGGATAATGATGCGCCGCGCAATGAAGAGAGGGTCTTCACCCGCCTCCAGCATGCGCACCAACCAGTAGACGGCGGCATCGGGGTCGGAGCCGCGGACGGACTTGATGAAGGCGGAAATAGTGTCGTAGTGCTGGTCACCCGCCTTGTCGTAGTGCAGGGCGCGGTGTTGCAGGGCGTCCTCCACAGTGGTCAGGGCGATGCTGCGCATACCGTCGGCGTTGGGCTGCGTCACCAGGGCCGCGAGCTCCAGGCAGTTCAGGGCCGTGCGGGCGTCGCCGCTGGCGGCGTCGATGAGGAGCTGCCGGGCGTCGTCCTCCAACACGCACGGCTCCTTGCCGAGGCCACGCTCCGAATCGGCAAGGGCGTGGTCGAGGATGGCGCTGATGTGCTCGTCCGTAAGCTGGCTCAACGTGTACACCATGGAGCGCGACAAGAGCGGGGCGATGACCTCGAACGAGGGGTTCTCCGTCGTCGCGCCGATGAAGGTGACGGTGCCCGCCTCGACATGGGGCAGGATGACGTCCTGCTGCGCCTTGTTGAAGCGGTGGATCTCGTCCACGAAGAGGATGGTGTGCTGCCCGTTGAGCGAGAGCCGCTCGCGAGCGGCCTCAACGGCCTTGCGCAGGTCGGCGACGCCAGCCGTCACGGCGGAGACGGTCTCGACGTGCGCGCTGGTCTGGGCCGCGATGAGGTTTGCCAGCGTCGTCTTGCCGGACCCGGGGGGGCCCCAAAGGAGCATCGACGGGACCTGGTCGGCCTCGATGGCGCGGCGGAGAACGCGGCTTGGCCCGGTGAGGTGCTCCTGCCCCACGAACTCATCGAAGGTGCGGGGGCGCATCCGCGCGGCCAGCGGGGCGTCCATGCCGCCGCGCCGCTCCAGGGCATAGGCAAAGAGGTCAGTCACGCCGAACCCTCCGGTGGAGTGCTCGCAGTGTAGAGGCGCGTTGTGCGAGGGGCAAGCCGCTTCCGGCAGGGCCGGCGACTACCCCCAGACGCGGCGGGCGGCCTCGACGACCAGCTCCAGCTTGCGGCGCTGGTCCTCCTCCGTGAGGAGGTTGCCGTCGGCCACGGAGGCGAAGCCGCACTGCGGGCTGAGGGCCAGCTGGTCGAGCGGCGCGTAGGTGGCCGCCTCGTCGATCCAGCGGAGCACGTCCTCGACGTCCTCCATGTCGCCCGACTTGGTGGTGATCACACCCAGGACGGCGACCTTGCCCTTGGGCAGGTACCGCAGCGGCTCGAAGGAGCCCGCGCGGGACGTGTCGTACTCCAGCAGGAAGCGGTCCACGTGGAGCTCGTTGAAGACGCGCTCCGCCATTCCCGCATAGCCGCCCATGCCGGCCCACCGGCTGCGGGAGTTGCCGCCACAGACGTGCATCGCCAGGGTCAGGCCATCGCGCGCGACGGCGTCGTAGAGAGTGTTCTCGGCCGCGATGTCCTTCTCCAGCGCCTGCTCCTTGGTCATGCCGCCAAGGTCGACGGGGTAGAGGGCGTAGTCGCCGAGGTAGCCGGTGAAGCCCTCGTCAAGCTGGATGTAGGTGACGCCCTCATCGGCAAGCGCGATCATCTCGGCCCGGACAATGTCCAGGATGTCCTGCAGGAACTCCTCGCGGCTGGCATAGGCCTGGTCCGTCACGCCGACCTGGAAGCCGCTGGCGGCCGTCGAGACCGGGCTGGGCATGGTGATCTTGTAGGGACCGGGCGAGTGCTCCCTGAGGAAGGCGCTCTCCTCGCCTGTTATGCGCCGCACCTGCTTTATCCGGGCGCCGGCGACGCGTGAGAGGCTGGCTTCGTCCTCCTCGCTGCCGTCCAGGTTGTGCCAGTGCATCATGCGGTGGCCTTCCGTGAAGCCCTCGACGGCGTCGGCCAGGCCGGACATCCACGCGAGGCGGCGGATCTCGCCGTCGGAGTAGATGCCGATGCCCACCTCGTGCTGCATCTGCAGCACGTCGATGATGGCCTCGTCCTCGATGCCCTTGAGGGTCTCACGGTCGATCGTTCCCTCGGCAAAGGCGAGCCTTGCGTCCAGAACAGCCTGCGGCCGCAGGAAACTGCCAATCTGGTCATGCCTGAGTATGTCCGCCATTCCTTCCCCCCTGGTGTGATTCCCGGTCTATGCGCCACTGAGGGCCGAGCCGACCGCTCGCAGCAGCGCGGGATCGTCGTCGAGCGAGACCGTGCGCGGGTCGAGCAAGACCTTGCCGTCCTGCACCCGCGCGACAACCGGCGTATCGGCCATGCGGAGCCGACGGGCCAGCTCTTCAGCGCCGCCCTCGACGTCATCGCCATCCAGCGCGAGCAGGCACGTCGGCAGCGTCTCGCCCGGCAGGCTGCCGCCGCCGACCGTCGACTGGCCGGGCGTGGGCGTGCCGCGGTGTCCCAGCGTGTGCGACCAGCCGATCACGCGCTCGTTGAGCTCCGCCTCGGTGGTGGCGATCATCGCCCACACGGGCACGTTGTCGACGGCCTCGCCCTTGACGTAGTGCATGAGCGTTGCCGTCAGGGCAGCCAGGCTGAGCTTGTCGATGCGGAAGGCGCGGGCCAGCGGGTGGCTTGCGAGACGCGCCACCACGTCCGCCTTGCCGACGGCCACCCCGCACTGCGGGCCGCCGAGGAGCTTGTCGCCGGAGAAGAGGGCGAGGTCCGCCCCCGCGGCGATGCTCTCCTGGGGCATGGGCTCGTGGGCCATGCCGAACGCGGCCGTGTCCAGCAGGCACCCGCTACCGAGGTCGTGCAGGAGAAGCACACCCGCGCGGCGTGCGACTTCGGACAGCTCGGCAATGGAGGGCGTACTGGTGAATCCGACGACCTTGAAGTTGGAGGCGTGCACGGACAGGAGCGCCGCGGTATCGTCCGTGACCGCCCGCTCGAAGTCGGCGGCGTAGGTGCGGTTGGTGGTGCCCACCTCGACGAGCTTCGCGCCCGACTGGGCGAGGACGTCCGGCACGCGGAAGCCTCCGCCGATCTCGACGGCCTCGCCGCGCGAGACGACGACCTCACGGCCGGAGGCGAGGGTCGCGAGCGCCAGGAGCACGCCTGCGGCGTTGTTGTTGACGACGAGGGCCGCCTCCGCGCCGGTGAGCTGCGCCAACAGGGCCTCGGCATGGACACGGCGTGAGCCTCGCTCGCCCGCCGGCAGGTCGTATTCCAGGTCCGAGTAGCCCTCGGCCACGCGGCGCATGGCGGCGAGGGCGGCTGCGCTCAGGGGCGCCCTGCCGAGGTTCGTGTGAACGATGACGCCGGTGGCGTTGATCACGCCCTGGGGCCGCAGCCGCATGAAGGACTGGGCGCTCTCCACGACGGCCGCCGCAAGCGCCTCCCGGCTGGGCGCTCCGGCGCCGTTGCCGACGGCAGCGCGAGCGTCGTCCACCTGCCGGCGCACGATGTCGGTCACGACGGCACGGGGCAGCGACTCCGTGAGGGCCTGGATCTCAGGCGTCTGCAGGAGCCGCTCGACACTGGGCAGGTCCCGGTAGGCTTGCGTCATGACCCGGTTCTCATTCGACAGAATGCCTCGCGCTGTATTGCAAAGAGGCTTGCCTGAGTATAGCAAGGGCGCCTGTCAACGGCCAATTCACGCCCGGCGAGGCGGTTGGCAAGGATGCGCACGGCAGGGTAGGCTATCCGCCGGACTTCCCCACAAGCGAGGTCTCCATGGCATACGCCCCGTCCGGCAGAAAAGCTTCCGAGATTCCGCCCGGCACCTTGAAACTCGCGATGATGGCCGGGGACTTTGTGCTGCTGTCCAACGTGGACGGCACGTTCTACGCAACGTCGACGATATGCCCCCACGCGGGCGCGGCGCTGCACTACGGGCGGCTGGACGGCCCGGAGGTCGAGTGCCCGCTGCATGGCGCGGTCTTCGACGTGACCGACGGCGAGGTCGTCATGGGCCCGGCCCCGTTCGGGCTGCTGTCCTACCCGGTCAAGGTCGAGGACGACGAGGTGCTGGTGGACCTGGCCTAGGGTCATTTCATCCCCCACTTGGGCGCCGAATGCCTGCAATCTCGCCCGGAGCAATTCCCCTATCCTGCCGCGCACTCGCGCGCCTCTTTTGCGATGCCTTCCCTTGCGGCGCGGGACAAGGGACTGCCAAGCAGGGGATTCGCTTCCCGATTCGCTTTGTAGCTGATTTGGCACGTTGCAGATACAAGACGAAGATTTTTTCATCAGGGGGGAACAATTCCCGGTCCTTCGACAGGCTCAGGACAGGCCCCTTCGACGAGCTCAGGACAGGCTCAGGGGCCATGCGCGGCGCGGTTGTGGTGTTGTGGCGGCGGTGCATGGGGCGAGGGTAGCGGGGGCAACGGCGTTCGCGCGAGGGGTGGTGGCAGGGTTTCTGGATACCGGCATGCGCCGGTATGAGGGGTTGGGTTGGGCGGAGGGGGTCGGCGGTCGTCCCCGCCCTACCCGGCACCTCTGGGTTCCTGCCTGCGCAGGGCCCTTCGACAAGCTCAGGGCAATCGGGGGGTGTGGGCTACGTCAGCGGGCCGTGGACGGCGAGCCAGATGCACGGGGGTGAAGCGCTGGTGCGGGCGACGCGGTGGCGACGGTGCGCCGGGATGAGCAGGTGGTCGCCGGGGCGGAGGGTGACATCGGGGGCGTCCTCGAACTGGAGGGTTGCCTCGCCCTGGAGGAGGGCGACCCACTCGTCGCGGGGCTGGTCGTACCACTGGCCGGGCGGGGTTGACTGGCCGCTGGAGACGATGCGCTCGATCTTGACGCCACGGTCGGGGATGAGGTCTGTGAAGAGCTCGCCGGCGGGCAGGGGGTTGGGGAGGGTGTAGATGTTGGTGGGCATGGTCGTGCTCCGGCTTTCAGGGTTTGGTTTGGTGCGAGGATACGCTGTGCCGCCGTCGCTGGATACCGGCATATGCCGGTATGGGGGGGACGCGACGGCCCTTCGACAGGCGGGGGGTGTGTTTGTCGGCGCCCCTGCCTGCGCAGGGGCGCCGGAAGGGGGCCGGTGTGGCAGCCGCCGCTGGGTGCGGGGTTTCTGGATAGCGGCATGCGCAGGTGTGAGGGGGTGGGAGGCATGGGTCGTCGGCCGCGGCGAAGCAGGGTGTTTCCGCCTTCCGGCGGAACGGGCGACCACAAGGGTCGCCCCTACGGGAGACGGGGTGGGGTTCCCGCCTGTGCGGGAATGACAAGGAGTGTCGTGTTTGTCGGGGCCCCTGCCTGCGCAGGGGCGACGAGGGGGTAGGCACTATCAGGCGCCGTAGACGGTGGTGTGGGGTTTGAAGACGGCCCAGGCGAACCAGAAGTGGGTGCCGTGGACGACGGGCTCCAGTCGTGCGCCGGCGAGGGGGCCGTCGACGGCGTGGCCGAGGAGGTTCCAACGGCTGCCGGTCTGGTCGTCGACAAAGTGCTCGTCGACGGCAGTGAAGGTGAGGGGCATACCGTTGGCCTCGGGGCGGTAGGCGGCGCCGGCGCCCACGTCGCGGCCCTCCGCCACGGATGCGTCGTCGAGCGCGGAGGCCGTGCCGAGCTGGAAGAAGACCACCATGTCGCGGTCGCCGAGGGTGTAGTGCACGACGGGCTCCTGCTCCAGCGCCGTCAGCGGGAAGGCGACAGCCTCGACGCCATCCTCGACGACCACGACGCGGTCGAGGGCGCGGAGGCGCTTGTCAGGCTCGCCGCGGAAGAGGAAGGGGTTCTGGCGGTCGTAGAGCTCGTAGGGGTTGCGGCCGTACTGGCGGCGGTGGCCGGTGTCGCGGGAGAGCACCTCCGCGTCCGGGTAGGCGTCCTTGAAATCGCCCCACGAGACCAGGAACGACGGCATGAGCGCCAGGCGCTCGCCGGTCAGCTCGCCGACGATTGCCTCGCCGGTGACCTGCTGCCACCAGGACTCGGTCTGCCGGTCGTACATGACGAGGTCGCTGTGGCGCAGGACGCCGGAGACGCCGAAGTCGAGGGTGCGGCCGCCAAGCCGCCGGTCGAAGGTGATGGCGGAGTTGCACAGGGGGCAGTAGGTCACGGCCACGGGCACGCCGCCGATGGTGTCGTTGACGATCTCGTGCCAGATGAGGATGGCGAGGGGGTAGGCCCTGGCCTCGCCGTCGACCTCCACGACCTGGACGCCTTCGCGGTCCTCCAGCCAGTCGTCGCCGGCGGCGATGGACTCGAAGACGGGGGCGTCGATGGAGGGAATGCCGTCCTTGCCAGGCCCGCCCGACAAAATCTCGTTCAGCGGGATAGATCGTTTGCTGAAGTCGGTCTTCCAGCCGCGGGTGGAGAAGCGGGCGCGCCGGAGCTCCTCGTCGTCGCCGAAGTCAGGCGTCGACGTCACGGTGGGCCACGGGGTCTCGTCAGGCGCCGGCATGGAGGACGAGGTCGAGATGGAGGGCTGGGAGCCGGCAGCGGCGGGCTGGGCCGTGCCATCGGCGTCACCGGAGGCGCACGCCCACGCGGCGACTGCGAGGGTGAAGACGGCTACGGTCAGGAGGAGAGCGGTGAAATAGCGGCGGAGCATGGCGGGTTGGGAGTCGGTCTTCGTGGTGCGGCGCATTCAGCATGGCCCCTTTGGCGTCGGTTGGGTCCCTATCTCCAGAATACCCGATGCTTATTGACGATGCCGAGCGCCTTCGCTACCATCAAAAGGGTTGTTTGGCAGTGTTGCCCATGCGGGACCTCTTCTTATGCCCCAGTGGCGCAATGGTAGCGCAGGCGACCTGTAATCGCCAGGTTATCGGTTCGAATCCGGTCTGGGGCTGAGCCACGGCTGCACTCACGCCAGCCACGCTGTGCCCTCGGCAGGGATTGGCGATGAGGTTCCTACGGTGCTACACTGGTAAACCCTAGGAGGGATGGCGGAGCGGCCAATCGCACCAGACTGTAAATCTGGCGCCCGGAAGGGCTTCGTAGGTTCGAATCCTACTCCCTCCAGTCCAAACGCAGGGAAACAAAAAATCGGGCCCACATAGCTCAGAGGCAGAGCACGTTCTTGGTAAGAACGGGGTCGCCGGTTCGATTCCGGCTGTGGGCTCCAGAACGCTAGGAGGAGTTAGTCGCAATGGCCAAGCAGAAGTTCGTCCGGGACAAGCCGCACATCAACGTGGGCACGATCGGTCACGTTGACCACGGCAAGACCACACTCACGGCTGCCATCAGCTACGTCCTGGGCAAGCAGGCGGACAACAAGACCCAGTACATCGCCTTCGACCAGATCGACAAGGCGCCGGAAGAGAAGGCGCGGGGCGTGACGATCAACATCACCCACGTGGAGTACGAGACGTCCACCCGCCACTACGCCCACGTGGACTGCCCCGGCCACGCAGACTATATCAAGAACATGATCACCGGCGCCGCGCAGATGGACGGCGCGATCCTCGTCGTTAGCGCACCCGACGGCCCGATGCCCCAGACACGAGAGCACATCCTCCTGGCCCGCCAGGTGAACGTGCCCTCCATCGTCGTGGCGCTGAACAAGTGCGACGCCATGGACGACCCGGAGCTGCTGGAGCTGGTGGAGCTCGAGGTGCGGGAGCTGCTGACCCGCTACGGCTTCGACGGCGACGACATCCCGATCGTCCGGGTCTCCGCGCTGAAGGCGCTGGACGAGGACGCCGAGTCGATGCAGGGCATCCTCGACCTGATGCAGGCCGTCGACGACCACATCCCCGAGCCCGAGCGGCCGCGCGACCTGCCCTTCCTCATGCCCATCGAGGACGTCTTCGCCATCAAGGGCCGGGGCACCGTGGTCACGGGCCGTGTCGAGCGCGGCATCGTCAAGGTGCAGGACGAGGTCGAGATGGTCGGCTTCACCGACACCCGCAAGACCGTGGTCACGGGCGTCGAGATGTTCCACAAGCTTCTGGACGAGGCCGAGCCCGGCGACGCCGTCGGCTGCCTGCTCCGGGGCGTGGACCGCGACCAGATCGAGCGCGGCCAGGTCCTGGCCAAGCCCGGCTCCGTGAAGCCGCACACCGAGGCGGACGCGGAGGTCTACGTGCTGACCAAGGACGAGGGCGGCCGGCACACGCCGTTCTTCCCCGGTTACAAGCCGCAGTTCTACATCCGGACCACCGACGTGACGGGCGAGATCGGTCTCCCCGAGGGCGTCGAGATGGTGATGCCGGGCGACAACATCAAGATGCGCGTGAAGCTCAGCGTGCCCGTCGCCATGGAGGAGGGCCTCCGGTTCGCGGTGCGCGAGGGCGGCCGTACGGTGGGCGCGGGCGTGATCACGAACGTGACCGAGTAGGAGCGACATGGCAAAGAAGGGCGACCGGAACGCCATCACCTTCCAGTGCACGGATTGCCGGGAGCGCAACTACCACAGCCAGAAGAACCGCCGGAATGACCCGCAGCGGCTGGAGCGGCGCAAGTACTGCAGCCGCTGCCAGGGTCATACCTTGCACCGCGAGGTCCGATAGCCGCCATGGCCCGGCAAAACGTCCGCAGGCCCTCACTGCAGCAGAGCATGACCTCCGCTGCCCAGCGGAACATGTTCCGCCTGGGGTTCTTCGGCGAGGTGTACGCCGAGCTGCGCAAGGCCGAGTGGCCCACCCGCCAGGAGGCCACCCGGCTCACGGGCGTGGTGATAGCAGTCGCCGGGCTCATCGGCGCAATACTAGGGGTCCTGGATTTCCTCTTCAGCCTGCTGGCTCGCAACACGTTGGGATAGGGCCGAGGAAAGGGAGGACGAGGTGACTACGCAGGAAAACGTAGGCCAGATAGCGGAAGACCAGCAGTCCCCGGAAGCCGTCGAGGGGCATTGGTACATCGTCCACTGCTACTCCGGCATGGAAGACCGGGTCAAGAAGAACCTCGAACAGCGCATCGCCACCATGGACGTGCGGAACAAGATCTTCGAGGTCGTCGTGCCCACGGAAGAGGTGGTCGAGATCAAGGACGGCCGCCGCAGCCCCAAGCGGGAGCGGCTGTTCCCCGGCTACGTGCTGGTGCGGCTGAACATGGACGACCAGAGCTGGTACGTCGTGCGGAACACGCCCGGCATCACCGGCTTCATTTCCGCCGACGAGGAGGGCGAGCGCAAGGCGCGCCCGGTGCCGCTGACGGAGCGGGAGGTCAACAACATCTTCAAGCGCATGGTCGACACCCAGCCCCGCGCAAAGGTGGGCCTGGCGAAGGGCCAGAGCGTCAAGGTGGTGGACGGCCCGTTCAGCGAGTTCATCGGCGTGGTGGACGAGGTCATGGCGGACAAGGGCAAGGTCCGCGTGCTGGTGTCGTTCTTCGGGCGGGAAACGCCGGTGGAGTTGGACTTCCTGCAGGCGGAGCGCATCGGGTAACCGCCAATCGGCGCGAACAACGGGCGCCGGCCTTGGCCGGCGCTCATTTTGAGAGGGTCTCATGGCAAAGAAGGTCAGGGCAATCGTCAAGCTGCAAATCCCGGCGGGGGAGGCGACACCGGCGCCGCCGGTCGGGCCCGCGCTGGGCCAGCACGGCGTGAACATCATGGGCTTCGTCAAGGAGTACAACTCCAAGACGGCCAACCAGCGGGGCAACATCGTACCCGTGGCGATCACGGTGTTCGAGGACCGCTCCTTCACCTTCGTTACCAAGACGTCGCCGGCGTCAGACCAGCTGCGCAGGGCGGCGGGCGTCGAGCGGGGCAGCGGCCTACCGCGCCGGGAGAAGGCCGGCACGGTCACACTCAGCCAGGTGCGGGACATCGCGCGGAACAAGCTCGAAGACCTGAACTCGCCGGACGTCGAGGCGGCCGTCGAGATGATCAAGGGCACGGCCCGGAGCATGGGCATCGAAGTGGTGGAGGGCTAGATGACTACGGAGACGAGTACCCGCTCCCACGGCAAGCGGTGGGACAACGCCGCGAAGCAGCGCGAGCACCTTCACCCGTACCCGCCGGCGGAGGCGATCCGCATCCTGAAGGAGATGGCGCCGGCCAAGTTCGACGAGACGGTCGAGCTGCACATCAAGACGAACGCCGACCCCCGGCACGCCGACCAGCTCATTCGCAGCGTGACGATGCTGCCGTACGGCACGGGCAAGTCGCAGCGGGTGGTGGCCTTCGTGCAGGGCGAGGCCGAGACCATCGCGCGGGAGGCCGGGGCCGACTACATCGGCGACGCGGACCTCATCCGCAAGATCGAGCACGAGGGCTGGGTCGACTTCGAGGTGTCCATCGCGACACCGGAGATGATGGGGCAGATCGGCAGGCTTGGCCGCGTGCTCGGCCGGAGGGGCCTCATGCCCAACCCGCGGACGGGCACCGTCGTGCAGCAGCAGGACATCCCGCGAGCCATCCGCGAGGCGAAGGGCGGCCGCGTCGAGTTCCGCATGGACCGCTCGGCAAACCTGCACATGCCCATCGGCAAGCTGAGCTTCGACGACGAGGCGCTGCTGCAGAACATGGCGGCGGCGGTGCAGGCGGTCACCGAGGCGCGCCCGGAGGCCGTGAAGGGCAACCTGTACAAGACCATCCACCTGACGTCCACCATGGGGCCGAGCCTGCGGGTGAACGTGCAGGAGGCGCAGGCGCTGCGGGTGGAGTAGGGTGCGAGGGAGAGGGCGACCACAAGAGTCGCCCCCACCGTGTGCGAGCCATTGGCCGCAGGCCCCGAGGCCCTTGAAGGGCGTGTGCTATACTTTCCCCAACAGGCCTTTCTAGGAGAACCGTGACCACTGCCGGAACCGACGCTACCGCCGTTTTTGCCGACGCCCAGGAGATGCTGGACGCGGCATTGACGCAGTTGTCGGCGGGGGACATTCGGGACGCTGCTGAGAAGGCATGGTGCGCGGCTGTCCGCGCCACTGAGGCCCTCATCCTCAGCCGCACCGGAGAGGACCCCCACACCTCCACCACTGCCGGTAGAAGGCTCCGTTTGGCCTCAGAGGCAGACCCCTCCCTGCGAGACCTCCGGCTCCGCTACCTGGAACGTCAGGCTGTTCTCCACGGCGATTGCTTCTACCACGACTACTGCCAGCCAGTGGAAACGGAACGATTGATCCGCGAGACTGCGGACTACATCCGGGACGCGCAGCGGCTGGCGGGGGTGTGACAAGCCGCCACGCAGGGCCGCTTCCGCCCACCTCATCGCAAGGGCAAGCAACCCCAGCTTCACAACCGGGGTTGGCAACCGCTATATGACCCGCATACAATAGGAGAGTCGCCGAAGACCGTGGGTCGCCGAGAGGCGTAATTGCGACAGCCCCCACGCAGGTGGTGTGTAGAGCGCACAGTCGCGCCGCGCCCCGGTCTTTGGCCGGGGTCTTGTTCTGTTTTGGGCAATTCAGACCCAGGGAGTGTGAGCGTTGCCGTCACAGAAGAACGTCGAAACGGTGGCCGATCTGAAGGAACAGCTGACGGAAGCATCGTTCCTCATCAGCACGGGATTCACCGGCCTGAGCGTGGCGACCATGACGGAGTTCCGCCGGAAGCTGCGGAGCCAGGGGCTGGAGTACCGCGTCGTCAAAAACACCCTGGCGTCGCTGGCGGCCGACGAGATCGGCTCGCCGCAGATCAAGCAGCTGCTGACGGGACCGACGGGGCTGCTCATGGGCCAGGGCGACCCCGCAGAGGCCGCCAAGCTGCTGACCGAGCACATCCGCGCGTCGCGGATCACAATGGCCGTGAACGGCGCGATGGTCGAGGGCAGCGTGCTGTCGGCGCAGGAGGTGACGGCGCTGGCTACGCTGCCGCCGCGGCCTGTGGTCATGGCGCAGCTGATGGGGCAGATCGCCAGCCTGGGCGCCCGGCTGGCCCGGGCCATCAACGGCCCATCGCAGCAGATGGTCTTCGCCATGAGCGGCCCCGGGCGCGGCGTGGCGACGGTATTGCAACGAAACGTCGAGAAGCAAAGCTAGCAAAGCAAACACAATGGGAGGAGTTGGGCAATGACCAGGGAAGAGGTGCTGGAGGGCATTCAGAGCCTGTCGCTGCTGGACGCGGCGTGGGTGGTCAAGCAGCTTGAGGAGATCCTGGGCGTCAGCGCCGCCATGCCCGTCGCCGCTGCGGCAGTCGCCGCGCCGGCCGCTGGGGCTGCCGAGGCCGCCGCTCCCGACGAGGAGCAGACGGAGTTCACCGTGACGCTGGCGGACATCGGCCCGAACAAGGTCAACGTCATCAAGGCCGTCCGCGAGGTCACGACGCTGGGTCTGAAGGAAGCCAAGGACCTGGTGGAGGCCGCGCCGCAGGCCGTGCGCGAGGGCGTGACCAAGGAAGAGGCGGACGAGGTCAAGGCGAAGATCGAGGCGGCGGGCGCGACGGTCACCGTCTCGTAGGTGCGGGTGCAGCGAGGTCCGTTCGTCCTGCCCGCGAAGTCGTCTGGGTGAACGGCCCACGCCTCGCGACCCCTCTGGGTTCCTGCCTGCGCAGGAACGACGGAGTGGGGCAAGGTGAGCGGACTCTGTAGGAACGGGCATTCCTGGATTCCCGCTTTCGCGGGAATGACGAGTTTGGGGTCTCAGGCGAGCTGAAAGGCGGTAGGTCATGAGCCGCCGCAAGGATAGAGAGCGTTACCTGGCGCAGCGCCGCCAGAACCCCGACTACAGGGGATTTCGGGGCTACGCAAACGATCCGTCGCGGAGCGAGGACATACCGCTCGTGGCGGTGAACTGCTCGGTGTGCGGGAAGAAGCGCAACGTACCGGTGGGGATTGCGGAGGAGCAGGGGGAGAACTACGTGTGCATGACGTGCCAGGAGAAGAGGGAGGAGGCTGAGGCCGTCCGGCCCTCGTCCGACACGCCGTAGACAAGTCCAACAAGGGAGGGCGACGACGTTGGCCGAGCATGCTCCTCCCTCCGGCTATCAGGGAAGAATCCACGACCTCCCCGCAGAGGACCGGCCCCGCGAGCGGCTGCGCGATCAGGGGCCCGGCGCCCTCAGCAGCCACGAACTCCTCGCCATACTGCTCCGCACGGGCACGAAGGACGAGGACGTTTTCACCCTCTCCAAGCGACTCCTCGCCATGCGCCAGGGGCTCTCCGGGCTGGCGCAGACAAGCTTCGGCGAGCTGTTGCAACAGCACGGGCTGGGCCCGGCAAAGGCCGCGGAGGTCATGGCGGCAATGGAGCTGGGCAAGCGCATCGCATCGCTGCCGAGCGACGCCCGCGCGCAGGTGTCCTCCTCCGCCGACGTCGCGCACCTGCTCATGCCGGAAATGATGTGGCTCAGCAAGGAGAGCCTGCGGGTGATCCTGCTGAACACCAGGAACTACGTGATGGGGGTCCGGGAGGTCTACAACGGCACAGTGAACTCGGCTGACGTGCGGGCATCGGAGGTCTTCCGGGACGCGGTGCGGGAGAACTGCAAGTCGGTCATCGTCGTGCACAACCACCCGTCGGGCGACCCGACGCCGAGCCGCGAGGACGTGCAGGTGACCGGCAAGCTGCTGGAGGCCGGGCGACTGCTGGACATCGAGTTGCTGGACCATATCGTGCTGGCGCGCGACGGCTACGTGAGCCTGAAGGAGCGGCGGCTGGGGTTTCCGTAGGGGCCGGTCACGGTTGGGCGCGGAGTTTCTGGATACCGGCATGCGCCGGTATGGAGAGGTGGGCGCTCGGGGTGGACGGCTCAACCCCGCGCAGCCCCTCTGGGTTCCTGCCTCCGCAGGAACGACGGGGGTAGGTTGCGCGCGCCCCCTTCGAGTGGACTCAATGTGAACGGATTAAGCTGATTGCCCTATAGTTGACACGGAAGCGCGGGCCTCACGGGGCAGAAAGCAGGCGGCCACTTTTGAGCACGGGACCCCACATCCCCGAGCGGCCTCGCAGATACTACGGCTGGGTGATCGTCTGGATCACCGTCCTGTCCTCCATCGCCTCCGCCGTCATCGTCAACCCCACCATCGGCGTCTTCGTCAAACCCATGGCGGAGGAGTTCGACTGGAACCGCTCCGTCATTGCGGGCGCGGTGGCGATAGGTACCCTGTTGGGCGGCGCCATCGGACTGGGCATCGGTCCCATCATCGACCGCTTCGGTGCACGGTGGATCCTGTTCGTAGGATTCCTCGGTATGGGCGGGCTCTTCGTCGCGTGGAGCGGCGTTGTGTCGCTGTGGCAGTTCTACGCCGTCATCATCCTGACGCGGATGCTGCTGCAGGGCGTCATCAATTTGACCAACCAGACCGTCCTCGCCAAGTGGTTCGTGCGGCTGCGGGGGCGCGCGCTGGCCTACGGCGGGCTGGGGCAGCGCTTCGGACAGGGCGCGGTACCGGTACTGGCGCAGGTGATCATCAGCGGGGCCGGCTGGCGTTGGTCGGCCGCGTCGCTGGGGTTCATGGTGTGGGCGCTGACACTGGTCCCGGTGCTGCTGTGGATGCGCCGCCAGCCGGAGGACATGGGGCTGCGGCCCGACGGCGACCCGCCCGCGCGGCAACAGCAGGCGGATGACCGGACGCAGCCGGGCGCGACGCCATCGCGCGGGTCCGAGGTCCACTTCACGCTGCGGGAGACGCTCCGCACGCGCACGTTCTGGATACTGCTGGCGGCGCTGTGCCTCACGAGCTTTGTGAACACGGGCGTCAACTTCAACTTCATCCCCTACATGAGCGACCAGGGCCTCAGCGAGGCGCAGGCGGTGACCGTGTTGACCATATGGTCGTTGACGGGCATCCCGGCGTCGTTGCTGGCGGGCTTCGTGGTGGAGCGCATCTCGGCGCAGGCGGTGATCCTTGCGTTCCAGCTGGGAATGATCGTCGGCACGCTGATCTTGATTGCGCTGGACTCCATGTGGATTGGAGCGGTATTTGCCATCGTGCACGGCGTTGCGTTTGCGGGGTCGCTGCTGGCGCAACAGGTGATCATCGCCGACTACTACGGCTCACGGCACCTTGGCGCGATACGCGGGGCGGTGCTACCGTGGCAGATGGCGACCAACGCCATCGGGCCGCTGGCGGCCACGCTGGTATTCGACACGCAGGGGAGCTACGTCTTCATCCTCTGGGTCTACGTGGTCATCCAGTCGCTGGTGTTCCTGGGGCTGCTGGCGGCGGGGAAGCCGCGGCACCACTCGGCCGCCGCATAGCCATGGCTACCCCGCAGGCGTCGTCTTCATCACGCGATACCAGGTTCTTGCCTCGGAGGAGCCTCAGGAGGCTTCCTGGCTAGAGGCTGAGCGAATCTCGTGGATAGTCACAGGGAGGCCAGCCTTCTTGGCCTCCAGCCATCGTTTGAAGGAGTCGAGGCTCTCGCTTGACTTTTGGCCTGTCAGAAACATTTCGACGCTCAGGTCTTCGTCCAGGTCTGGCCAGTGGACATGCTGCCCCGCCGCGTGGATCTCCCAGTTAGTGCGTTCCTCCGGCGTGGCGTGGACCAGTCGAGGGTACCAGCACAGGGGGACGGAGACGGTGCGTCCGTCGTCCAACTCCACGGTCAACGTGTCTTCCGTCACATTGAGGGTTGTGGCCGCCGGGACTTCAAAGCGGAGGGTTGAAATGGTCATGCCACGCCTCCAACAACTGTGTTTCGTAGCGCTCCACGATCCTCTGGATACGCCGTATCTCCACACCGCGGAAATCGCTGCTTTCCTGCAATACCACCGGATCCAACCAGAACTTGGCGAAACTCGCATCCCTGCGAACGTGGACGTGCGGAGGCTCGTTCCTGTCCCACGATACGATGTAGAAGCGGTACGGACCTTCCCTCAGCAACACAGGCATAGGTATACCATTCTACCGTTGACAACCCCTGCCCGCCAACAACACCAGCGTCCAACACTCCTGCCCTACTCCCTGTCTCCCGCTCGGGTCGCGGCGATGACGCGGGCCGCCACATCGGCAGCGGACGGGGCGCCGTCCGTGTCCAGCTCCAGCGAGCCGAGCCACCGCATGCGCTCGTAAGCCCCACGGTGCATGCTTCCCTCGAATCCCAGGTCATCGAGCATCTTTGCTACTTCCGGCATCTCCTCCGCCCGGCGGTAGGCGCGCTTGGGATTGCCGGGGACAAAGCGGTCGACGAACTGCAGGACGCCGGACATGGAGCGTCCGTACTGCTCGAGGACCGTGTCCGCCACGCCGAGGGACTCGGCGGCGAGAAGGATGTCGAGCGCCAGCGTGGACAGCCCCTTCGTCATGCCGGCGTGGCAGAGCTTCGCGCCGGACGCCTGGCCGACTGCCGGGCCGAGCAGCACGGTGTTGATGCCGTACTCGCGCAGCGCCACCACCTCACCGGCGCGCGGGCCCGAGATGTAGAAGCTCGCGCCGCCGAGGCTGCGGGGCCCGCCCACGATGCCGCCGTCGACGACGTCCATCGCGTCGGCGAACTCGGTCTCTATCGCCTGCACGGTGCCCGGCGCGATGGCGTTGAACTCGCCGAAGAGCGTCCGCACGCCGGCGCCGCGGGCAGCCTCGGCAACCTGCCGCGCGACGACCGGTGCGGCGTCGGATGCAAGGATGGACAGAATGAGGTCCGATTGGCGCACCATCTCCTCGATGGAGCCCACGTCCTCCACGCCAGCGGCCTCCGCGTTGGCGCGCGTCCGGTCGCTGCGGCCTTCGAGGGTCGAGACGACGCGCACGTGGGCCGACAGCAGCCGCGCGATGGCGCTGCCCATCTCCCCGATTCCGAGTATGCCGATGGTGTTGAAGGTCATGTCTTTCCCCTTGTCGCCGACTCTCCACACATGAAGGCCGTCAGCTCAGCGTTGAACAGCTCCGCCTCCTCCATATGAGGCCAGTGACCAGCGTCGGGCAGGTACAGCAGCCGGGCATTGGGCGCGGCCGCTACGGCGCGATGCGCGTGCGACGACGGAAAGACAGGGTCGTGGGCGCCCCACACGATCATCAGCGGCATCTGCAATTCCGGCAGGCGGTCGACCAGGACGTGGCGGCGCTTCATGCCGAAGATGTTCGCGCCGTGCCGCAGCGACTTCAGCACAGCGTCCCTTCCGCCCGGCAGAGACCGGGTGCGGACGAGCTCCTCGAAAAGCTCCACCGGGTATTCCTTGCCCCTGCCGAAGACCAGCATCATCATCGCCTGCGCGCTGCGCCTCGGAGGGCCCTCTAGGAGCTCGCCCACCAACGGCAGCGTCATCAACCGGAGGTACGGCGCAGTCTCTCTGCCGAACCCGGCGGTGTTGATCAGCACGAGATGGGTAACGCGGCCGGGGTGCTCGAGGGCCGTGTGCAGCGCGATGAGGCCACCCATCGAGCTCCCCGCCAGGGCGGCGGCGGGCGCTCCCACGGCGTCGAGGAAGCCAAGGACGAGCGCGATGCCGGAGTCCATCGTGTACTCGACGCCGATCTTGACGCTGTCGCCGTGGCCGGGGATGTCCACCGCGTAGACGGTGAAGCGCTCCGCAAGCGGCTCGATGTTCTCCTGCCACGTGATGTGCGACGCGCCGAGGCCGTGCAAGAGCACGACCGGCGGCCCCTCACCGGCAACAGCGTAGTGGACGTCCAGGCCGTTGACGTCGATGTGCTCGTGGCGCACTGGCGGCTTCATCGGCCTCCCTCAAGATCACACGGAGGACAGCTGGCTGATCCTGCGCGCCCGCTCGACGACGGCGGGGACCGGCGGGCGGCGGCAGTTCCAATAAAGCAGGCCGGACAGTCCGTACAGGAGCATGAAGAGAAAAATCGCGCCGCCATAGCCTGCCGGCTCCGAAAGCCAGCCGGCGATGACCGGCCCGGACGCCGCGAAGGGCGTCGTCACCATGCTGAGCATGCCCCACAGCCTTGCGTAGTGGCTGTTGCCGAAGTACTCGCCCAGGATGGCACGGTTGAGCGCGTGCGCTCCCTGGCCGAAGCCGAACGCCACTATGAATGCATAGACAAGCGACACTTCATGGAGGAGCAGCAGGAAGAGCGCGAGCGCCTCCAGCCAGACGACGATCCCCATCACCTTGCGCCGCGCGAACATATCGCTGACGTAGCCGCTCACAAGGGCGCCGGCGACACCCATGCCCGCCATCAGGCCGACCAGAAAGCCCGCCTCGACGCCGGTGAACCCGTACCGCTCCTGCAACATCGGCGACATGTGGAGCACCATGCCCGCCTGGCTCATCTGCCGGAACGCCAGGGCAAACATGAAGAACCAGAAGGCGGGCGCACGGAAGGCCTGGCCGATGGTGAAGTTTCTTCCCGGCATCTGCGCAGGCGTACGTGACCTGGCGGCCGAGTCCCCCGAGCGCGCGGGTGCACTCGCCGCTGTCTCCGGTGGGTCGCCGTCGGGGAGCAGGCCCACGTCCTGCGGCCGGGTGCGGATGAGCTTGGTGACGGGCATGACCAGGAGGAATATCGCCACGCCGGTGACGACGGCCCCCGTCTCCCAACCCCATCGCGAGATGATGAAGGCGAGCAGGGGAGCGAGAATGACGCCGCCCATGGCCTGCGACGCCATGCCGATGCCCATGGCGCGGCCCTTCTTGCGGTTGAACCAGTTGTTGATGGTGGCCCAGTTCGGCGCGAACCCCCCGATGTTGGCGCCCAGGGACACCATGAACGTCCACGTGACGATGAAGAGCAGCAGATTCTTGGCAATCAGGCCGAAGAGGATCATGCCCAGTCCCATGAGGAACATGCCCACGAGGATAGGGGGCCTTGGGCCGAAACGGTCGATGAAGTAGCCGATGATGGGCGCGAGGACGGTGTTCTCCGCCCGCGCCAGCGCGATGGCGATGGAGGTCATGGTGCGGCTGATGCCGAGGGCCTGCGAGACCGGGTTGAAGAAGACCGTCGCGCCGTAGTTGGTGACGCCCGACGAGAACCCCATGACGAGGCAGTTGGCGGCCAGCACAAACCAGCCGTGGAAGATGCCGCGGCTTCTGCTGCCCTCGTGGGCGACGGCCTGTGGGGTGTCGCTGATTGCCATACGTCTGCCAATTCCGGTGCGCGGGTGCGCAACTTTGTGAGCATACCCGTAGGGGGCCGCCCCTAGCAAGCGAAGCCAATGAGCGATGGCGGTGCAGGTCAGTTGGGAACCAGAGTCGACAAAGGAGCGGAGAACGGATGCCCTAGACCGGCCGGTCCGGCCAGACCGGCGCATGCGTGCCAAGGGGAACAGCAGGCCTTGCCCAGTACGGCTGCGTCTCCGAGAGCTGCAGCGCCGGCCCGAGGTGGCGGAGCAGTCCGGCGGGCGACTCCGTCGTGATGCGCCAGCTGTCCAGCTCGTCGGGTGTGAACTCCTTGGGCACGTCGCGCAGGCCGGCCTCCGGGACCTCGCCGAGGTTGACCAACCACCGCCCCGTCTGCGCCAGGGAGGCGCGCACGAGCCAACTTCCGCCCTCGCGGGCGCGGCGGGCGAGCGCCACCATCGCGCCGAAGGCGAGCAGGTAGCCGCTGACGTAGTCGATGGCCGACACGGGGTAGAACTGCGGACCCGGCGCGGCGCCGGGGAAGAGCCGTCCCTGGCGGTCGGTGATGCCGCTCACCGTCTGGATGACCGTGTCGAAACCCCGGCGGGATGCCCATGGGCCGACGCGCCCAAAGGCCGACAGCGAGACGTACACGATGCCGGGCCGGAGCTTTGCAAGCTCTTCCGGCGAGAAGCCGCGCTCGCCGAGCGTGCCGGGGCGGTAGCCCTGCGAGAACACGTCGGCGTCGTGCACCAGGCCGCGCAGGGTCTCGATGTCGTGGGCATCACGCAGGTCCAGAAACGCCGAGAGCTTGCCGTGGCCCGTGTCCATCTCCTGCGCCGGGCTGGCGTAGAGGTGAGGACCGTTGATCTTGAGGACATCGGCGCCGTGCTCGGCCAGCGTGCGGGCGCAGGTCGGCCCGGCGAGCACGCGCGTCAGGTCGAGGACGCGAATGCCGGAGAGAGGCCGCGATCCATCGGGAAGCGGCTCTGGTGGACTGTCGGCAATCTTCTCGATCTCCAACAGCGGCAGGGTAGCGACGGCAGCGGACTGCGGGTGGTCGGCCCACTCGGCCATCGAGCGCACCATACCGCCGGCGCCCTTCGCGGCGATGATGGCTTCTTCCAGCTCCTGTGCGTCCCAGCCGAAAACCGCCGTGCGCACGGCCTCGCGGTCGTCCTCCACGCCGAGCACGCTGAGGGCTGCGTCGCGGTGGTTGGGGAAGGTGCCATGCAGGTAGCTCCATCGCCCGTTCTTTGCCGGGTATACGCCCGCCACCGAGCTCCGCTCGACCGAGACGGGGCCGCCGTCCAGCGTCAGGTAATTGCCACTGCGGAGCGACGCGGTCGCGCGCCGTGCGTCGACGCAGATCTCCTGCCGGCGGCCGGACCGCTGCTCCCACAGATCGGTCACGGCGATGCCCACGGCCCCGAGGCTCGCGGACGCTGCCTCGCCAATGCGGAACGGCGTCGGCAGGATGGGGTCGTCGCCGCCGGTGAACTCGACAGCGCCGGCGAGCCCGGTGTCCAGGCCCACGGTCGAGAGGATGCTGGTCAAGGCTTGGTGTGACACGCGACTACCCTCTTACAGCTTGATGCGCCGAAGGTTACCACAGCGTCTGACAAGTCGTCCTTGGGGTGCGCTTGGCATTGATGTGATGCACAATAGGGTCAGGCGCACACGCCGTGGAGAGGGACATGACGGAGGCAATCGCCGGCACCATACGGGCCCCTGAATTCCCGGAAGGGCTGGAATGGCTCAACACCGACTCGCCAGTCCGCCTTGCGGACCTGCGCGGCAAGCTGGTGCTGCTGGACTTCTGGACCTTCTGCTGAGTCAACTGCATGCACATACTTCCGCAGTTGCGGAAGCTGGAAGAGGCCTACCCGGAAGAGGTGGTGGTGCTGGGCGTGCACTCCGCCAAGTTCCCAGCGGAGAAGGAGACCGACGCCCTGCGGCAGGCGGTGCTGCGTTACGACATCCGCCACCCCGTCGTGAACGACCGCGACTTCCAGATTTGGCAACACTACGCCGCCCGGGCATGGCCGACGCTCTTCGTCCTCGACCCGGAGGGGAGAGTGCTGGGCAAGCACGAGGGCGAGTACCGCTTCGAGGACCTGGACCGGTTCCTGCGACCGCTGGTGGAGGCCTACGACGTCAAGGGGCAGCTCCAGCGGAGCCCCGTAACGTGGACGCTGGAGCGCGACCGGCAGGCGGCAGAGAACACGCTGGCTTTCCCCGGCAAGCTGTTGGCGGACGAGGCATCCAACCGGCTCTTCATCGTCGACTCCGGGCATAACCGCATTGTCATAACGTCGCTGGAAGGTGAGGCGCTCGAAACCATCGGCACTGGCGAGCGCGGGTTCACGGACGGCGGCTACAGCGAGGCGCAGTTCAGCGACCCCCAGGGCATCGCGCTTGACGGGGACGTGCTCTACGTTGCCGACAAGGAGAACCACGCGCTCCGCAAGGTCGACCTGGCGGCCAAGACCGTCGAGACCATCGCGGGTGTGGGCTCCGCCGCGATGACCTTTCTGCCGCCGGGCCCGGCCAAGGACATGCCACTGCGCTCGCCGTGGGACGTGACCGTGCTGGACGGCACGTTGTACATCGCGATGGCGGGCATGCACCAGCTGTGGTCGCTGGACCTGGCGAGCGGCATGCTCGGCCCCTTCGCCGGCAACGGCCGGGAGGGCCTGCGCGACGGCGCGCGACCGGAGTCGTGGCTGGCGCAGCCTACGGGCATCGACTCGGACGGCGAGGGCCGGCTGTACTTCGCGGACAGCGAGACGAGCGCCGTGCGTGTCGCTGAGACGGCGCCGGACGGCAGCGTCGAGACGCTCGTCGGCATCGACCTTTTCGACTTCGGCGACCGGGACGGCATCGGGCCGCGCGTATTGCTCCAGCACGTACAGGGCGTCTGCCATGCGGGGGGGATGCTGTACGTGGCGGACACGTACAACAGCAAGATCAAGCGCATCGACCCGCGCACCGGGGAGACGACTACGCTGTTCGGCGGGCCGGAGGCGGGCCATCGCGACGGCGCATGGCATGACGCGCGTCTGTTCGAGCCGTCGGGCGTGGACTGCGCGAACGACAGGCTGTACATCGCGGACACGAATAACCACGCCATCCGCGTCGCGGACCTGAGCACGGGAGAGGTGACGACGCTGGAAGTGCGGGGGTTGTAGGGACTCCACAAAGCGGGATGCTCACGATAGACCCTTGCATATATGCCAAAAGCAATGCTATTATTGATAGAGTAAGGATATTTCCTGTTCCGCAACGCAAAGGCGCCAACCATGATCGAATCCAGCATAACCGCAAAGGGACAGACGACTCTTCCCAAGGCCGTCAGGGACTCACTGGCAGTCAAGACAGGAGATGAGGTCCGCTATGTCATCGTGGACGAAGGGGTACTAATAATGCCTGTTCGGCCTACCAGCCGCCTGTTCCGCAGCTTGAGATACGACGGCCCGGTCGTGAGCTTGGAGGACATGGACCGTGCCATCGCGGAGGGGGCCGCTGAAGGATGACCTCTATCGACACGAACGTCGTCGTTCGCTACCCTGCGGGCGAGACGCTGAACAGGCAGAGGTCGCGCGGGAGCTGCCGGGGCTACAGAGATTGTAGGGAAATAGATATCTACCCCTTGCATTATCTACTTGAGCTTTGGTATACTCCATCAAGTAAGGAAAGTAATCAGTTTGCAATGAAATGGGAGGCTGCTCATGGTTGAATCCGGCATCACGTCCAAAGGCCAGACCACCCTGCCCAAAGTAGTGAGGGATGCGCTCGCCGTGGAGACCGGAGACCGCATCCGCTACTTCATCCAGGACGGGCAGGTCAGGATTATGCCGGTCCGCTCCATCACCAGGCTTTACGGGGCGCTGCCGTATGACGGCCCGCCGGTGACCTTGGAAGAAATGGACCAGGCCATTGCGGAGGGAGCAGCAGGCAGGTGATCAGCCTGGACACCAACGTGCTTGTTCGCTATCTCGTGCGAGACGACGCTGAGCAGGCAGAGGCGGCCCGGGACCTGCTGGAGGGCCTGACTCCAGATGGCCAAGGTTTCATATGCAGGGAAGTCATCACTGAGGTGGTTTGGGTCCTGGAGCGGTCCTATCGGTTCACCCGGGAGCAAATTGCGGACGTTCTACTTGAGATGCTCGCCACGGACAGTCTCGTCTTCGAGGTCGCGGAAGACGTGACGCAAGCCACCGAAAGCTACCGCCGGGGCGGGGCCGACTTTGCGGATCGCATGATCCTGGGGGCAGCCAGTCGCAATGGGGCCATGCCGCTCTACACGTTTGACCGGAGGTTCTCTCGCATGTACGGGACGGTCCTGCTGGAGAACTAAGCGCCTGATGCCGCCGCTCCCTTGTGATTGACACTCCACGGCCGCCTAGCTACCATACGATTACTGCACCGGGCAGGTAGTGGTTCAAGGAGGAGACATGCCGGACGCGGTAACACCACTGACCATTCATATCACCGAGCGCGCCGCCAAGAAGGTCATGTACTTCGCGGAGAAGGACGGGAAGGGCGACGAGTTCGGGCTGCGCGTTGGCGTGAAGGGCGGAGGGTGCTCCGGCCTCACCTACACGCTGTCTGTGGAGGATGGCCCCCGGGAGGAAGACAGGATCATCGAGGAACAGGGCATCCGGCTGTTCGTCCCCAAGAAGAGCTTCGTCTTCCTAGCAGGCACCGAGCTGGACTTCTCGGACGGCCTGAACGGTAAGGGGTTCACCTTCAGCAACCCGAACGCCAAGAGCACCTGCGGATGCGGCACGAGCTTCTCCGTCTAACAACGCCGTAACGCAAAGGTGGCCGCCTCCCGCGCTGCGCAGGACGGCGGCCTTTCCATATACGAGGGTTGAAGCATGGAGCGGACGCCGCTCTACGAAGCACAACAGCAGCTGGGCGCCACCTTCTGCATGGTAGGTGACTGCTCGGTTGCCGCGCGGTTCGGCGACGTTGCGGCGGAATACGAGGCTGCGCAGACCGGCGCGGCCGTCGCCGATGCGACCCACGGCGGGCGCATCCTCGCTAGAGGCAAGGACACCCTCGACCTGCTGAACCGGCTCAGCACCAACCTCGTCGACCCGCTTCCCGACGGCGCGGGCCAGACCACGGTCATCACCACTGGCAAAGGCCGCATCGTCGACTGGATTACCATGCTGCCCTGGGGCGAGGACTTCCTGCTGCTGACCTCGCCGGGCCGGCAGGGTGAGGTTGCCGACTGGATCGACACGTTCACCTTCGACGAGGACACCACGCTGCAGGACATAACGGAATCGACCATAATGGTCTCCGTGCTTGGGCCTGGCGCGTCTTCCATCGTCGAGAGGGCGTTGGGTGTGTCCGTCGCGGGACTCCCATCGCTTGGCTGCGCATCGGCCGAGTGGCGCGGCGAGCAGGCCCTCGTCGCCCGCACTGATCCGGCGGGACAGCCGGGTTTCAGCGTCGTCGTCCCCGCGGACTCGGCTGAAGCGCTATGGCGAGCGGCGCTGGCAGAGGGCGCGACGCCCGCCGGTCGGGACGCGCTCGAGGCGCTGCGCATCGGCGCGCGCATACCGCAGTGGGGCAACGAGTTCACCGACGACAACAACCCCCTGGAAGCCGGCCTCCTCGGCGAGGTCTCCTGGACCAAGGGGTGCTACACCGGGCAGGAAGTTGTGGCCAGGCTGTACAATTACCACCGGATTCAGCGGTTCATGGTCTCGGTGGAATTGCCGGCAGGCGAGGACTGGCCGGCAGGAGTCGTGCTGCTCGCCGACGGGGCGGCGATGGGGCGCGTGACGAGCATATCGCCTATCATTCGCGACGGAGTGCAGGCGGGGCTGGCGCTCGTGAGGGCGGCGCATGCAAGAGCCGGCGCCACCTTGCACGCCGGCGAGAACGGTCCGGCCATTACGATCACCTGGGCACCGGAAGAAGCACAACAAGGCGCGGCCGCGTAGCCGCAGACAACCCGTACGGAGGACTTCCATGGCAACGAACGGCAGCGGCAACGGGAACTACACCAACGGCTCCTACAAGGTCGTGGGAACGCGGCCGGTGCGCCACGACGGCGTGGACAAGGTGACCGGCAACGCGCGGTTCAGCGCGGACATCAACCTGCCCGGCCTGCTCCACGGCAGGGTCCTGCGCAGCCCGCACAGCCACGCCATCATCAAGTCCATCGACACCAGCCGCGCGGAGGCCTACCCGGGCGTGCGCGCCGTCGCCACAGCAGCAGACCTGCCGCAGCTCTCGGGACTCGTCGAGGACCTGGTGGAGGGCTCCCTGCACAACTTCCGATTTCTCAGCAACAACGTCATGGCCAATGAGAAGGCCCTCTACAAGGGCCACGCCGTCGCGGCAGTCGCGGCGACCAGCGCCCACGCGGCGGAGCAGGCGCTCGAGTTGATCGACGTGGAATACGAGGTATTGCCGCCAGTCACGGACGCCCGCGAGGCGATGAAGCCCGGCGCGCCGATCCTGCACCCGCAACTCGCTACCATGTCCACCGCCTACGTCCGCGCGGGCGGATACCGTAGCGAGGGGGACACGGAGGAGCAGACCAACGTCGCCAACCGCTTCGAGTTCCTGCTCGGCGACCCCGCGGAGGGATTCGCGGAAGCGGACGAGATCGTGGAGCGCGAGTTCCACACGTCGCCCGTACACCAGGGCTACATCGAGCCGCACGCGGCAACGGCGCACTGGGGCCCGGACGGCAAGCTGACCATCTGGTCCAGCAGCCAGGGGCAGTTCATGGTGCGGGAGCAGACGTCACGGCTGCTGAACATTCCCATCTCCAACGTCAAGGCCATCCCGATGGAGATTGGCGGGGGGTTTGGCGGAAAGCTCGTGGTGTACCTGGAGCCGGTGGCGGCGGTGTTGTCGCGTAAGTCCGGCCACCCCGTCAAGCTGTCCATGAACCGCACCGAGGTCCTCGAGGCCACGGGCCCAACCGCGGGCGCGCACATTCGGGTGAAGATGGGCGCCACTCGCGACGGCAAGATCACGGCTGCGGAAGCGTACCTCCTGTACGAGGCCGGCGCTTTCCCCGGCTCGCCGGTGTCGGGCGGGTGCCAGTGCATGTTCTCACCCTACGTCATCCCGAACGGCTACATCGAGGGAATCGACGTGGTGGTCAACCGGCCGAAGAGCGCCGCGTACCGCGCGCCGGGCGTGCCTGCCGCGTCCTTCGCTGTGGAGACCGTCGTGGACGAGCTGGCTGAGCGCATCGGCGTTGACCCGCTCAAGTTCCGCATGATCAACGCGGCCCGCGAGGGCGAGCGCCGCCTGACTGGTCCCACCTTCGGCAGCGTCGGCATGGCCGAAACGGTCGCCGCGGTGCAGGAGAGCGAACACTACAACACGCCGATCGAAGGCAAGTGGCGCGGCCGGGGCGTCGCCGCGGGGTTCTGGGGCAACGGCACGGGGCCGTCGACGGCCCACGCCAGCGTCAACCCCGACGGCACCGTGATCCTGCTGGAGGGCTCGCCGGACATTGGCGGCACTCGCGCGTCGGCCGCGATGCACCTCGCGGAGCTGCTCGGCATCCCCGCCGAGGACGTGAAGCCCTCGGTCGGGGACACGGACAGCATCGGCTACACGTCCAACACGGGCGGGAGCTCCGTGACGTTCAAGACCGGCTGGGCGAGCTACACGGCGGCGCTGGATATCCGGCAGCAGATGATCGCCAGGGCCGCCAAGATGTGGGACGTGTCCGAGGAGGACGTGCTGTACGAGAACGGCGTCCTCAAGCACCGCACGGACAGCGCCCTCACCAGGACGTTCAAGGAGATGGCAGCACAGCTCAACGCAACCGGCGGGCCCATCTCCGGCAACGCCTCCGTCAACCCGCGGGGGCAGGGCGCGACGTTCGCCGTCCACGTGGTCGACGTGGAGGTCGACCCGGAGACGGGCAAGGTGGAGGTGCTCCGCTACACAGCCGCGCAGGACGTGGGCCAGCCCATCCACCCCAGCTACGTGGAGGGCCAGATCCAGGGCGGCGTCGTGCAGGGCATCGGCTGGGCGCTGAACGAGGAGTACTTCCTCGACGGCGAGGGCAGGATGATGAACTCCAGCTTCCTCGATTACCGCATGCCCATCGCGCTGGACGTGCCAAAGGTGGACACGATCCTGGTGACGGTGCCGAGCCCAGGCCACCCGTACGGCGCGCGAGGCGTCGGCGAGGTGCCCATCGTGCCGCCGCCCGCGGCTGTGGCGAACGCGATCTACGCGGCGACGGGGCTGCGCATGGCCGACCTGCCCATGTCGCCTGTGAGGGTGCAGAAGGCGCTGGCGGAGCAGGGGGCTGCAGTCTAAGAGAGACGGGACTAGCGCCGCCGTATCCGGCGGATGTACTCGTCGTGTGGGCCAATCCACTCCCAAACGATGTCCCCGCCCACCATCGTACCGAGAGCGCGGTAATTGTCGTTCACGCGGACTGACCACAGCCCCTCTTGTGGAATGACGGGTTTGAAATCCAACCCAGGCTGAAACGGGTTTGCAAGAAAGCGACGAAACGACTGCGCTGCCTGTCGCTGCATCTGGGGAGGCAGGCGCCGAAAATCGCGCCAAAAGGTCCTTCGCGTTCTGGACCGCATCAATCAAAGTCTTGTGATCGCAGCGGTCGGGTGCGACCGGCGTTGAAATCCGCACGGGCTTGCTCCGCCATGCGGCCAGCCCACTCCTGCGCCTCCGGCGTCGCAAACGCCTCCGCCCACTTCAACTCGCCTACGGCCTCGCGGTGCATGAAGGCGGCGAACATCTCCCGCTGGTCGTCCGGAAGGGCGAACGCGTGCCGATGCACCTCACCCATCATAGCGGAGGTGTCCTTCAGCTCCTCTTCCGAGGGATCACCCGGTTCCTTCGGGCTGGGGATGTCGTCAGCGGAGATGATGACGAGGGGGGACCCGGCCGCGCGGTACTGGAGCGGCGCGGCCTCGGCCACGCGCGACGGACGGGCCTCGCCGAACTCCGGCACATCCGGCCCGTGCATCCCCGAAAGGTTGCTCTCTCCCAGGAGTTCACCTAATAGGAAGCGCGCGAAGAAATACTGATCGCGTTCCGAGAGCCGGTGCGCAAGCTGAAATGCTTCTTCCAGAAGTTTGGTCATGCAATCGTCCTTTCGACACCGCGGATGACATAGCATGGTACAACGCCTGAGCACGTCTCTGGGTTCCCTCAGCGTCCACGGAGCCGCGGTGAAGGCAGCATTCGCGCTGTGCTGCGTCCCGTCTCCTAGAGGGTCAGGGACATCCCGCCGTCGACCACGAGGACCTGGCCGCGGATCATTTCCGCGTCGTCGCTGCACAGGAAAGTGACAGCCTTTGCCAGATCCTTGGGGGTGAGGAGCTGGCCTCCGGGGGTCTTCGACTGCGCGGTCGCGAGCATTTCGTCGCGGTTGGGGAAGTGCTCAAGCGCCTCGGTCTGTACGTAGCCGCCGGAGACGGCGTTCACGTTGATGCCCAACGGCGCGAGCTCGACGGCCATGTACCGCGTCACCGCTTCCAGTCCCGCCTTTGAAACGCCCACCGAGAGGTAGTTGGGAAATACGCGCCCCGCGCCCAGGCTGCTGATGTTCACCACGCGGCCGCCGCGCGGCATGAGGGGCGCGGCCTCCTTCATGCACAGCCAGGGCGCCTTGGTATTGATGTCCAGGGTCCAGTCCCAGTGCTTCTCTTCGAGTTCCAGCCCCGGCCGGTTGACGCCTGACGCGGCGTTGTTGATGAGGAAGTCGAGCCTGCCGAACTTGTCGCGGACGGCCCGCATGAGCTTTCGCACCTGCGGGGGTTCGGCCAGGTGCGCGGCGACGCGCAGGCACTGCACGCCGTAGCCCTCCAGCTCCACCTGCGCGGCGCGCGCCTCCTTGTGGTTGCGAAAGTAGTTGACGACGATGTTGGCGCCCTGGCCGGCGAACTCCCGGGCGATGGCACGGCCTATGCCTCTCGACCCGCCGGTGATGAGGGCGACGCGCCCGGCAAAGGGCTTGCCGCGGTCTGCGGTGGTCATGGCCGTCAGGAGATCACCAGGCCGCCATCGACGGCAATGGCCTGCCCTGTGATGTAGCTTGCGGCGTCGGAAGCGAGGAATCCCACCATGCCGGCGATCTCCTCAGGCTGGCCGAAGCGCCCGACGGGGACCCGGTCCATGATGTACTTCTTCAGGTCCTGCGGGAGGTCCTCGACGATGTCGGTCTCCACGTAGCCGGGGGCGACGCAGTTGACGGTGATGTTGCGGGAGGCGACCTCCTTGGCGACGCTCTGGGTGAACCCCACGAGCCCAGCCTTGGCCGCGGCGTAGTTGGCCTGGCCCTGATTCCCTCGCAGTCCGACGATGGAGCCGATGTTGATGACGCGGCCCCACCGGGCCCGCACCATCGTGCGGATGCCGGCGCGGGTGCAAAGGAACACGCTCCGCAGGTCCAAGTCGATGACGCTGTCCCAGTCGTCGTCCGTCATGCGCATGAGGAGGGAGTCCCTGATGATGCCGGCGTTGTTCACCAGAATCTCGACATTGCCGAGGCTCTGCGATGTCTCCGCGAAGATGCGCTCGACGTCGTCGGCCCTGGTCACGTCGCCCTGCACGGCAACGGCCTGGGAGCCGGCGTCCTCCACCCGCTGCACGACCTCGGCCGCGGCGTCAGCATTGCTGACGTAGTTCACGGCGATGTGCATGCCCTGCTGGGCAAGCTGCAGCGCTATCGCCCTGCCGATTCCGCGTGATCCGCCGGTTATGAGGGCTACCCTACCGTTTGAAGACAAACTGTTGCTCCGAAACGTTCAATTCTACGCAGTACGCGCCCGAAGGGAATTCAGTTCCTCTTCCATCTTGGCGACAAGGTCGATCTCGCACAGCCGCGCGGCGGTGTTCACAGCCCGCGCGATGCCCGCCGCATTCGCGCGACCATGGCCGACAACGACGTTCCCCTTGATGCCGAAGAGGGGCCCGCCGCCGTTGTACTCGGTGCGGTTCAGCAGGTCGTACAGGTCCCGGCTGATGGCGTCCGCCTCGTCCTGCGCGACGTGGCCCTTGAGCCGCTCGGCCATGTAGCGCGACAGGCCGTCGCCCAGCCCCTCGATCGTCTTGAGGAGGATGTTGCCGACGAAACCGTCGCAGACCACGACGTCTGCCTTGTCCTCGCCCAGGTCATGGCCCTCGACGTTGCCGACGAAATTCAGGCCGCTGTCCTGGAAGAGGGGGTATGCATCCCTGCTCTGTCGGTTGCCCTTGCCCTCTTCCGCGCCGACGCTCAGGATGCCCACTCGCGGGTCCGACACCTCCAGGTACGTTCGGCTGAAGGCGACGCCCAGCGCCGCAAAGTCCAGCAACTGGGACGGCCGGCAGTCTATGCTGCTGCCGAGCTCCATGATGACGGTCCGGGGCGCGAGTCCGATGAACGGGCCGCCCAGCGCGGGACGCTCGATGCCCTCCATCATGCCGAGGAGGAGCGCGCTGGCCGCCATGGTCGCGCCGGTGGAACCCATCGTCACGAAGGCGTCCGCGATGCCCTCCTTCACCATGCCGACGCCAACGATGCAGGAGGCCTTCGGTTTCGCGCGCAGGGCCTGCATCGGGGACTCGCCGTCGAGGATGACGCCCTCGGAAGGGACGAGCTTGATGGGCAGCCGGTCGCCGCCGTGGCGGTCCAGCTCCGGCTGCACCTCCGCCGGGTCGCCGACGATCAGCACGGCGACGCGGCCCTTGGCCTCCGTCACCGCGGCGACGGCGCCCGCCACCGTCTCCTTTGGCCCGTAGTCGCCACCCATGGCGTCCAGCGCAATTCGGAAAGGCTGTGTATGAGAGTTCGTCATTGGCTCCTCGTGAGCAAGAGGCCTTGCCAAGTCAATGATAGGCGGATTATACGAAGGCACGACGGATAAGACAAGGAAGGGCCGCGGGCGTGGGCCGTCCAGGCCCTTGTTGGTTCGGAGACCGGCCTCACCGACCCGTGAGAGCCGGTCTCCCGCGGGTCCGGCCCGCCTGACCGTCCGACCGGGGGGCTTCTCCAGCCTTTCACCTCCTCGTGAACAGGCCTGTTAGGGTCGATTCTGGCGAATCGGGCAGAACGTCGCCGTTACGTTATCAAACCAGGGAGTGGATTTACCTCTCCGTTACGCATAAATTGCTATGCTGGGTTGCGGCGCGCCGGGGAACGTTTACAAGGAGGCGGCCTCTTTCATGCTTACCATAAACCGGCGCAACCCTCTCGGCGGTTCATCTGGGTCGGGGTCGTGGCTGCTCGCGTTCCTCTTGGTAACGGCCATCCTGGGCGGCGTCGCCTTCCTCATCGCGCCACCCGTGGCGACTGCCCAGGGAGATGACCCTCCCATTCTGGTTGACCCCGACGCCGACCCCCCGCTCCCCCCTCTTCCGCCCGGCGCGCCGGCCGTCATCGGCCAGCAGGTCCTTTCGAACCCACAACCCCCGGTGATCAATGACGCGAGGGCAACGAGCTCCACCAGCGCCACCGTGACGCTGGCGCGGAGAAGCGATGTCCTGGCCTATTCCATTACGTGGGGGCGGCTGAATCAGCCTTACTACCACCAGACCATCGCGGCCCCCGGGACACCGCACTTTTCGGTTTCTGGTCTCGACTGTGGGTATACCTATTACTTTTGGGCACGGGTGTTCGGTGACGGAAGAACCACAGCGAGCACGTGGAGCGTGGCGTCACTCCGCGCAGATGTAACCCTCCCTGATTGCCCCCCCACACCAACACCGACCCCTACCCCCACGCCGACGCCGACCCCTACGCCTGATCCTATCCCGGAAATCACGATTGTGCGGCAATCACCAGCACAAGGTGTTGTGGAGGGCAACTCGGCTCGCTTCACCGTGCGGGCAAGCCCTGCGCCGAGACAAGCGCTGAGTGTGAACCTAGATGTTGATATTTCGGACGGCTTTCGTCCTGCGCAACGCACCCCCACGAGCATGGTCTTTCCTAAAGGCCGCACAGAAACCACGCTGACACTGCAAACCGCAGGAGACAAATTGGACGAAAAGCACGGCACTGCAATGGTTACGGTGCTGCAAGGCAATGGGTACACGATTGGTGACCCTGACGATGCGAGCGTGTCCATCCTGGACGATGACAAGCCGCCAACGCCGAAAAACCTGCGTGTCAACGGGCATTTAGAGAACGGCGAGATCACGCTCCGTTGGGACGCCGTAGGAGGGGCAACTAGTTACAACGTGCGTTTGCAGCGGGAGCATTGTTCCTACGTGGACTGCGGCATGGTGGAGCCAATCTTCTTGGGTCCATTCGTCACTTATGAGAACATCGCCACCACTGGGAGCGCCGTCAAGGAGGCGCGGATCGCGGTGCCGAACCCCACCGCGCAATACCTCTACAGGGTGGAAGCGCAGGCGGTTCAAGTAGACGAATCAGAGTGGTCCGAGTTCGCGTTCGTCTTTCCAACCACCGCCCCGATTGACGATGGAACCGATGTTGCGACAGCCCGTTTCCACGGCTACCTCGCTAAGAACACGGAGAACAGCCACGAGTTCCGCTACGTGCTGTGCGGGGAGACCATCCCCAAAGGCCTCACCCTGATGGATGCGGACATGATGGCTGCAACCATAATGGACGCCGTAGACGAGTGGGAAAATACGGTCGTCTGGAACAGGGGGCGGGGCAACATCATCTCGACGACGGCATATGACCTGCCCAAGGGTGAGTCCTGTTCCACTTCCGCGTCCTCCAAAGGGCAAGGACGCTTCGAAGTGAAGTTCCTGGCCGGGGAGCGTATCACCGAAGGGTGCGGCGCAAATTCCGAGCCGGCCGAGGAACCATTTCAATACGCGTGCTGGGGATCTCCGAGCTTTGAGGCGGAGGGCATCGATCCGGTGGATCAGATCACTGAAGGCTCAGTTCTCATCAACGCTGATGCTGCTCTTATAGACCTATGGAACCGGGTTTCCCCTATCGGGGGATGCACATATCTGTACGAAGTGCTCGTCCATGAGATTGGGCACGCTTTCGGAATCGGTACGAACACTAGGCCGCACCCCGTCAACGGCGAGCGCTCGGTCATGAGCTACACGGATACAGGCATACACTGCACGCCGCAGGCGTACGACATTCTGGCTGTGATGGCCAACTACCAGTCGCGGTGAGGAGGACGACCATGCTCGCCCGCGTCATACGTACGACCGCCCTGCTTGCCATGCTTGCCTTTGCATCCGTTGCGTGCAGTGTATTCCAGGCAACGCCGACGGAAAGCGCCGGCCCTGTTCCTGCCCCCATGCCGACGCCCGATTCCGACTATGTCACGCCCGTCCCTGCCGATACGCCGGCGCCTCTGCCTGCCCCCGTGCCGACACCCAATTCCGTGTATCTCACGAAGGAAATACCGCCCTGCACGCCCCTGCCGGGAAGCGCCGTGGACCCGTGCGACTACGACGAAGGGCCGCTGCGCGTGGATACTGGCCTTGGATCCGTCCCGCCCCCCTTGGGCGATGCGCCGGCAGGTGTGGGCGACGTACTTCTGCTTAGGCACCCACTGTATAATAACCCGCTGTATGACACATATAACGAGCCCCGGGATTATTTACCCCACATGGTGCTGCGCGGCACGTATCTTCCCGACACGGTGCGGTGCAACACCGGCGACGTCTTTCGGACTGCAGACCACCGCTATGGACTCGAATTCGCAGAAGGCTTGCCCTCCATCAAGTGCTACTCGGACGTGCGGGTAAACGCCTACATCGTCGGCTCCGGCCCCGCTACCCTTACGGTTATGGTCATGAGAGATACTTTGTATGACGGCGAGCTTGCACCAGAAGTAGAAAGGCTTAGGCAGGCGTACGAAGCCCGTATCCGCGACCGCTTTTCCGGCAGGGAATTCGTCATCTTCATCGGACCGCCGGAGGACCTCTCGACGGAAGCGTGGCGAACCGTGGCTTTCCGGGCGCTGGAGCGCCGGGAGGACGGCACGGTGATCGTTGTTCATCGCGACCGATGGCGGTGGAGAATCGTTGAGCGCAACCGCGACAAGTATCCGATCCCGCCCCCTATGTATCAGACCCTCCTCCCCGTGTTGGAGATGCCGTTGCCCACCTTCGTGCAGCAGATGAAGGAGGTGCAAAAGGCCCGCATGGCCCAGTACGGCGGGCGCATTTTGGCCGATGAGAGTCTCCCAATGCTGATGACCGATGTCAACCAGTTGCGGGATTACTACGTCGAGGTGGGCGCCTACGATCACCCGGACGGCCCCCCGGCGCAGCCGCCATTGTCGTGCGTCAGTCTTGTGCCTAACCAGGCCGCCAACCCCGGCCTCCTGGCCGACTGCAAGGCCCTGGCGGCGGCGAGGGACACATTGCAGGGCACGGCCAGGCTGGATTGGAGTTCCTCCAAGCCCATCGCCCAGTGGCAGGGCGTGACCGTTGGCGGTTCGCCGAAGCGGGTGCAGCGGCTCGCCCTCGATGATCTTGGGTTAACGGGAACCATGCCGGCGGACCTCGGCAACCTCACGGGGTTGGACCGCCTGAGCATGGAATACAATTCCCTCAGCGGCCCTATCCCTACAACCCTCGGCAAGCTCACGGGGCTGACCAGCCTGAGCCTCAGCGGCAACGGCCTGACGGGCGCGATTCCGCCGGCCCTTGGCGGCCTGTCGCGCCTGACCTCTCTCGACCTGGCGGACAACGAGCTGACGGGGACGCCGCCAACCGAGTTGGGCAACCTCCGCGCCCTCACCTACCTGAGCCTCGGCGGCAACCGGCTGGCCGGGCCGGTGCCCGCCTGGGTCAGCGGGTTGCGCAGCCTCGACCACCTGTACCTCGACAACAACCGGCTCACGGGCCCGATTCCCGCAACCCTGGGCCAACTCACGGGCATGCGCGTTCTCTCCCTCGGCGGCAATCAGCTCACGGGCGGCATCCCTGCTTTCGTGACCAATCTCTCGCGGCTGGAAGAGCTGAACCTGGCGCGGAACCGGCTCACAGGCGCCATCCCCGTGGGGCTGCTGGCGCTCCCGGACCTGGAGTACCTGTACCTGAGCGGCAACCGGCTCACGGGCTGCGTGCCCGCCGGGCTGCTGGACGTGGCGACCAACGACCTCGCGCGCCTGAACCTCGCAACCTGCCCCAACGCGGCTCCCGTGTTCGCCCAGGTCAGCTACGCCTTCAGCGTGGCCGCGAACGCCGCCGCCGGGACCGTCGTGGGGACGGTGACGGCCACCGACGCCGACGCGGGCGACGCCGTGACCTACGCGATCACCCCGGGCAACGGCGGCGGGTGGTTCGCCATCGACGGCGCGACAGGGGCGATCCGGGTCGCCAAGGCGCTGACGTCCGGGACGACGCACTCGCTGACGGTGCAGGCGAGCGACCGGAATCGCGGGGCGGCGACGGTTACGGTGACGATAACAGTGGGCGGGGCTTGACCGCTTTATCTGGAAGCCTGCTCCAGCGCCTGCTGCGTCGTGAGGCCGACGGCGCGCACCTGGCGCAGCAGCAGCACGGCGACGGCGATAACGGCGACAACGGCGCCGCCCAGCGCGACGGCAAACTCCGGCGATATCCAGTCCGCGATGAGGCCGGCCTGGAGGCCGCCCAGCGGCAGCAGGCTCCACGTGATGCTGTAGATGCTGAACACGCGGCCCCGCAGCTGGTCGGGCACCAGCGCCTGGAGCGACGTCTGCACCATCACCATGTAGAAGGTGGCCGCCGCTCCGCCGACGAACAGCATCGCCAGCGACAGCAGGTAGTTGGTGGAGTAGGCGAACACGACCAGTGTGAGGCCGAACAGCACGGCGCCGCCCACGAGCCACAGGCCTTTGTTGCGCGACTTGCTCATGGCCGCGGCGATCAGCGCCATAACCACCGCGCCGACGCCGGCTATCGCGTGCATCTCGCCCAGGCCTTCTGAACCGACGTTCAGGATGTCCGTCGCGAAGATGGGCATGAGGATGATGAAGGACATGCCGAAGAAGCTGTTGAGGAAGGTCAGGCCAATCAGCACGGCAAAGATCTGGTTCCTGACGACGTAGCCGATGCCCTCCTTCAGGTTCTGCACCATGCTGCCGCTCGACGCCCGGGCGATGGGCGGCACCCTGATGGCAACCATCGCCGCGATCATGAGGACGTAGCCGAAGGCCGCAAGATACAGCGCCGGGCCCGCGCCCACCCTCGCGATGAGCACGCCCGCAATGAGCGGCCCGACGATGCGCGTACCCTGCCAGACGATGGAGTTCAGGGCGACCGCGTTCATCAGGTCCTTGCGCGCGATGAGGTGGGGGTAAATAGCCTGGCGGGCCGGATTGTCGAACGCCTGCGCGGCAGCGATGAAGAATGCAATCAGCAGCAGGTTCCAGACGTTTGCAAGCTCCATCGTGACCAGCGTGCCCATCACCGCCAGCAGCGCCAGGAGGATGGCGGAGACACCGATGATCATGAACCGCTGGTCCAGCCGGTCGGCGATGACGCCGCCGTAGAGGTTGAAGATGATCGTGGGCACGGCCGTGACGCCGCCCAGGTACCCCAGGGCGGCTGGGTCGCCCGTGATGTCCCAGATGAGCCAGCCTTGGATGACCAGCAGCATCTGAAAGCCGGTGATGGAACACAGCAGCCCGCCGAAGAAGAGGCGGTAGTTCCTGTGCTGGAGGGCAGCGGTTACGGAGGCGAGTCGCTCTTTGAGGGTGGGTTTGCGGTCAATTGCTTGGGCGTCCATGTCGGCCGATCTCGCGCCAACGCCCGGAAGGTGTAGGGGCCGTTGTGGCTAGGAAGCCGGTTCCGGCCCGGCCTGGGCGTTCCTCCCGTAGACGCCATGATAGCGTTCCGGCAGGCACTGGGCAACGCGGCCCATGACGCCGTCCATGAGATCCTTGAGCTGCTCCGGCTCCAGCTTGCCGCGCACCTCCGGTAGGGTGAAGGGCTCGCCGATGGTCACGGAGATGTTTCCCGTCGGCACCGCGACGCGCCATAGCGGCCCGATGTTCTCGGACCCTGCTATGCCAACCGGCAAGATTGGCGTCCGGGTCTTGACCGCCAGCAGCGCGACGCCGGGGACGCCCTCGCGCATGCCGCCCTCCGGGTGCCGGTGCGACTCCGGGAAGACCACCACCGCCCGGTCCTGCCGCAGCAGCTTGCGCATCCACAGCAGGGCCTCGATGTCGTTGCCCTCGTCCTCCGGGTTGAGCGGGAAGGCGCCATAGGTGCGGAAGAACCAGCCGATCACCGGCTTGAACAACCCTCGCTTGGCGATGAAGTTCAGCCGCCGCGGCAGGCTGGCGCCCAGGAGCGGCGGGTCCAGGTTGCTCATGTGGTTCGCGACGACGAGCAGCGGCCCCGACATCGGCACGTTCTCAGCGCCCGTCACGGTATACGTGCTGAAGAGACGCAGCGCGCCGCGCATCATCACGTTGGACACAGCGTACGTCTTGTCAGGCATCTCCCGTTCGCTCCGCCGCCAGTTGCAGGACACGCTCGACCACCTGCTCGATTGCAAGGTGGTCCGTCTCGATCACAACGGCATCGCCGGCCGGGCGCAGCGGCGATGCGTCCCGGTTCGAGTCGATGTAGTCCCGAGACCTCAGCGCCGACTCAACCTCTTCCAGCGACGTCTCCCTCGGCGTTCCGACACGCTCCTCGTGGCGGCGCTTGGCCCGCTCCTCCACGCTCGCCTGCAGGTACACCTTGATGTCGGCTTCCACCAGCACCACCGTGCCGATGTCCCTGCCCACCATCACGATCGACCCGTCGGCTGCGACCTCCTGTTGTTTGGCGACGAGCACGTGCCGCACACCGGCGATCTCCGCCACGCGGGAGACCGCAGCCTCCACTTCGGCTATGCGCAACTGGTCCGTCACGTCCTCGCCTTCCAGCATGACCCGCGTGCCTTCCGCCGTGTCGCTCAAGCCGAGCGCGGCGTCTGTTGCGCAGGCGGTCACGGCATCGTCGTCAGCAAGGGGGACTGCGCCGCGAAGGGCCGCGAGGGTTACGGCCCTGTACATCGCTCCGCTGTCGAGAAAACGGTAGCCCAACGCCGTCGCAACGCGCCTGCCTACGACGGTTTTTCCTGATGCCACTGGCCCATCGATTGCGATGCAGGTGACCGTGGGCACCGTACCTCTTTCACGCAAGGGTTGGGACTGCCAGGGGACGCCGGCTACTCCGCGTCCTCAAACCGGGCTTTCACGTCGTCATAGTCCAGAGCGAGCAATCGGACAACAACGTTGAACGTGGCAACGCCGCTGAAACCCACGATGAATGCGAACCAGACGGTAAGGCTCCACCGCAGCTCTTCACGGCCGATGGAGGCATCGATGATGGCGGGGATAGCGCCCACGACCACCAGAATGGCAAGGTTCACAATGGCGTACCTGATGGGAGATCCAGGGCTGTCATGCAGCCAGCGGTGCAGCCTGTAGCGCCAGCTCACGGGTCCTCCTTGCGGCTAACTCTAGCGTATCAGCATAGCTGACGGCTGCCCTGCGAGCAAGCAGGATTCGTCTATTTCTCGTTGACACTCACGTTTGCCGCTCCATACGATGGAACTACCAAAGGCTTCGGAGCGCACATTGTCCAACAACGCCGAGTCCCTGCTTCGCACTGCCCTCTACGGCTGCCACGTCGCGGCCGGCGCACGCCTCGTTCCCTTCGCTGGTTACGAGATGCCTGTCCAGTACCAGGGCGTCATCGCGGAGGTGAAGGCCGTCCGCTCCGGTGTGGGCATGTTCGACGTGTCGCACATGGGCAGGATCAGCATCCAGGGCGGCGGCGCGGCGTCCTTCATGGACAGCCTGGTGACGTTCAGCGTGAAGACGTTGGCGACGGGGCGGGCGCGCTACGGCTTCATCCTGACCGACACGGGCGGCGTGCTGGACGACGTCATCCTGTACCACACGCAGCACGAGGACGGCAGCGATCTGCTGCGCCTGGTGTGCAACGCCGCCAACCGGGCCGCCGTCGTTGCGTGGATGGAGCGGCACGTGCCGGCGTTCAGGGGCGTCTCGTTCGTCGACAACACGGACGAGACCGTGCTCGTAGCGGTGCAGGGCCCCCGAGCGCTCGCAGTCATCGACGAGCTGTGCATCGGCGACCCCAAGCCGTCGGCGCTACGGCCTTTCGGCGCGGACGAGTTCGCCTTCTCCCTCGGCGACGGCGCTATCGCTGCCGGGTTCGTGGGGCGCACGGGCTACACCGGCGAGGACGGCGTCGAGATCGCGATGGACGCCGACTACGGCCCGCGGTTGTGGGACGCCCTCGCCGCAGCCGGCGTGACGCCCTGCGGGCTTGGCGCGCGCGACGTGCTTCGCCTGGAGGCCGGTTTGCGCCTGCACGGCTCCGACATGGACGTGACGACGACGCCGCTGGAGGCGGGACTCTCTCGCTTTGTGAACATGGACAAGGAGCTGTTTCACGGCAGGGACGCGCTGGAGCTGCAGGAAGACGACGGCCTGAACCGTCTCCTCGTCGGCCTGCGACTGCTCGGCGGAGGGGTCCCGCGGCACGGCTGCGCCATCCTCAACAACGGCGAATCCATAGGCGAAATTACCAGCGGAACGTATTCGCCTATCCTTGACACCGGTATTGCCATGGGCTATGTTCCGCATGATTTTTCCGCCCCCGGCAACCAAGTCCACATCGACCTCCGTGGACGGCTTGTGGAAGCGGAAATCACCGAAATGCCCTTCTACCGGCGACCGAAATCCTAGCAAGCGGAGCAAGCGCCATGGCCGAGCACCCAAGCGAATTGCGCTACACGACGGAGCATGAGTGGGTACGCGTCGAGGATGACGGCACGGCCACCGTTGGGGTGACGTTCTTCGCCCAGGACCAGCTCGGCGACGTCGTCTACATCGTGCTGCCGTCGGTGGGCGACACGGTGCAGAAGGACAGCAAGATGGGTGAAATCGAGTCGGTGAAGTCCGTCTCGGACCTCTTCGTGCCGGTCAGCGGCGAGATCACGGAGGTCAACCAGGACGTCATCGACAACCCGGAGCGCGTGAACGAGGACCCGCACGGGGCCGGGTGGATGGTGCGCATCCGCATGTCGGACGAATCCGAGCTGGACCGGCTGCTCACCGGCGAGCAGTACGACGAAGCCGTGGCAATCTAGGGCAGAGACCAACGATGTCAACGCCCTTTCCGCACTCATACCACCCGCACACAGAGGCGCAGCGACGGCAGCTGCTGGACGCCGTTGGCGTTGCCGCCGTCGATGAGCTGTTCGCGGACATCCCGGACCGGTTCCGCAACCCGGACCTCAACCTGCCCCCGGCGCTTACAGAGCTCGATCTGCAGCGCGAGATCGGGGCGCTGGCCAAGCGCAACGCGGCGGCGAGCGACTACTCCTGCTTCCTCGGCGGCGGCGTCTACCGCCACTTCATCCCCAGCGTCGTGGGCGCGATGATCTCGCGCGGAGAGTTCCTCACCTCCTACACGCCGTACCAGCCGGAGGTGAGCCAGGGCACGCTGCAGGCCACCTACGAGTACCAGTCGATGATCTGCGAGATCACGGGCATGGAGGCCGCCAACGCCGGCATGTACGACGGCGCGAGCTCGCTGGCGGAGGCCGCGCTGATGGCGTGCCGGGTGACGCGCCGCAACAGCGTCGTGGTGCACGACACCGTGAACCCGCGCTACCGTGCGGTGGTGGACACGTACCTCCTGCCGCAGGGCATCGAGGTCGTCACGGTTGCTCCCGGCGCGGAGGCCTTCGGCGACGACACTGCGTGCGTGCTGGCGCAGTACCCGGACTACTTCGGCAACGTGAAGGACCTGGGCCCACTCGCCGACGCCGCGCATGACGCAGGGGCGCTGCTGTGCGTGAGCGCGGACCCGGTCGCGCTCGGCATGTTCAAGGCTCCCGGCGACTTCGGCGCGGACATCGTGACGGGGGAGACGCAGCCCATCGGCGTGAACGTCAGCTTCGGCGGTCCGTACGTGGGCTACTTCGCCTGCCGGAACGCGCACATCCGGCAGATGCCGGGGCGCATCGCCGGCCGAACGGTCGACCACTCCGGGCGCACGGGGTACGCGCTAACGCTGCAGACGCGCGAGCAGCACATCCGGCGGGAGCGGGCGACATCCAACATCTGCACCTCGGAGGCGCTCATCGCGACGGGGACGGCGGTGTGCCTGGCGGCGCTCGGCCCCGGCGGGCTGCGCAAGATGGCCGAGCTCAGCTACCAGAAAGCGCACTACGCCGCGTCGCTCATCGACGCGCTGGACGGCTACGCCGTCGTGAACAGCGGCCCGTGGTTCAACGAGTTTGCCGTGCAGTGCCCACAACCGGCGTCGGCGGTCAACGGCAAGCTGTGGGTACGCGGCATCATAGGTGGGCTGGACATCAGCGACGCGGTCAAGAACGGCCTGCTGCTGAGCGTGACGGAGATGCACGCCAGAGCGGAGATCGAGGCGTTGGCGGAGGCGTTGAAGGACATCGCGGCGGAGGTTGCCGCATGACGACTGAACCTGTGACCACTGAATCCACGTTGGGGACACTGTGGGACCTGGCGCAGCCGGGCCGCTCGGGCGTGCAGCTACCGGACTCGGACGTGCCGGAGCAGCCGATGCCGGACGCCTCGCTGCTGCGTGACGGCCTGCGCCTCCCGGAAGTCTCCGAGCTGGACGTCGTCCGCCACTACACGCGGATGTCGCAGCGCAACTTCTCCGTGGACACCAACCTCTACCCGCTTGGCTCCTGCACGATGAAGTACAACCCCAAGATCAACGACGCCATCGCGTCGCTGGCCGGCTTCTCCGCCATTCACCCGCTGCAGCCGGCGGAGACGGTGCAGGGTGCCTTGCAGCTCATGTACGACTTGCAGCGGTGCCTCGAAGAGATCACCGGCGGTGCGGCGAGCTCCCTCGCGCCCCTGGCCGGCGCGCACGGCGAGCTGGCTGGCGTGCTGATGATCAAGGCTTACCACGAGAGCCGGGGCGAGTCCGACCGCAAGGTCATGCTCATCCCAGACAGCGCCCACGGCACGAACCCGGCGTCAGCGGCGATGGGCGGATTCGAAGTGGTGACGCTGCCGTCCGACAGCCTGGGGCGCGTCGACATGGAGGCCGTGGAAGCCGCGGCCAACGACAGGCTCGCGGGACTGATGATCACCATCCCCAACACCCTGGGGCTGTTCAACCCAAACATCGCGCGCGTCTGCGAGATTGTGCACAGCGCAGGAGGGCTGGTGTACGGCGACGGCGCGAACATGAACGCGTTGCTGGGCCGCGCCCGGCCCCACGACCTTGGGTTCGACGTCGTTCACCTGAACCTGCACAAGACGATGAGCACGCCCCACGGCGGCGGCGGGCCGGGCGCGGGCCCGGTGTGCGTCGGCGAGCGGCTGACGCCGTACCTGCCGTCGCCGGTGGTGGAGAAGGTGGGGGATGGCGACGAGGCGCAATACCGGTTTGCGACGCCGCCAAGCTCCATCGGCCCGCTGTCCGCCGGGCACGGGAACTTCGGGGTGCTGGTGCGGGCGTACACGTTCATGCGGGCCCTCGGCGCGGAGGGCCTGCGGCAGGCCAGCGGCGATGCGGTGCTGAACGCCAACTACCTGCGCAAGCAGCTTGAGCATGCGTTTAAGGTGGCCGTCGACAGGACGTGCATGCACGAGGTGGTGTTCTCGTGCCGCCCGCAGCGGGAGCTCGGCGTGAAGGCGCTCGACATATCGAAGCGCATGATCGACTACGGCGTGCACCCGCCGACGATGTACTTTCCGCTCATCGTGGACGAGGCGCTGATGGTGGAACCGACGGAGACGGAGAGCAAGGAGACGCTGGACGCCTTCATCGCCGTCATGGAGACGATTGCTCGGGAGTGCGAGGAGTCGCCGGAGCTGCTGCTGGAGGCGCCGCACTTCACGCCGGTGGGCCGCCTCGACGAGGCACGCGCCGCACGCCAGCCGGACCTGCGCTGGCAGGCGCCCTAGCCTCAATTGACACTCGGCAACGGCGATGCCTAGAATGGCGGCCTGACGCGGGCGTAGCTCAGTGGTAGAGCCCTTGCTTCCCAAGCAAGTTGTCGTGGGTTCGACTCCCATCGCCCGCTCCATCTATTCCCCAAGACAGCGAAGGAATCGTCGTTTGCTTGACGCAAGAAAGCCGCGCATCGATGTGATGCGCGGCTTTCGCTTGCTCTTGGTCGGTCGACGGCTACCCGCCCGGCGCGAGGTTGCGCAAGATGCTCAGCAGGCCCGGCTTCTGCCCCGCCGGTTCGCCCTCGAAGTGGATGCCGCACTCCGTCTTGTCGAACCCCGCCCAGCGGCCCGCGCGCGGGTCCTCGCCCGCAGCAACGGCACGGGTGCAGTGCGTGCAGCCGAGGCTCGGGTAACCCTGGTCATTCAGCGGGTTGTAGGGCACGTCGTGCTTGGCCAGGTAGGCGCGGGTCTGCTCCTCGTCCCAAGCTGCCAGCGGGTTGACCTTGACCAGCCCGAACTTCTCGTCCCACTCGACGGCTGCCACGCTCTTGCGCGTGGACGACTGGTCGCGGCGGATGCCGGTGATCCACGCGTCGAATCCCTCAAGCGCGCGGGCGGTCGGCTCGACCTTGCGGAGGTCGCAGCAGAGGTTCGGGTCGCGCGACCAGAGAGCCTCGCCGTACTGCACGGCCTGCTCCAGCGGCGTAAGCGCCGACTTGTACGCCTTAGGCTCGATGCCATACTTCTCCGCGACCAAGTCGCGAAGCGCATAGGTCTCCGGGAAGAGAAAGTCCGTGTCCGCGTAGAAGACGGGGACGGACGGGTCCTTCTTCACCGTCATGTCCAGCAGGACCATGCCGCTCACGCCGCCAAAGCTACAGGCGAGGGTGATCTTGCCGGCAAACTGCTCCAGCGCCCACGCCAGGATCTTTTCCGGCGATGCGCCTTCCAGCTGCTCGTTGACGGCCTCCAGGGCCTCGGCCGACCACCGATTCGTCCGCGCTTCTGTTGTCACGTTTGTCAAGGGAACTTCCTTTCCTTCTGCACGACGGAGCCAGGCATAAAAAATCGCCCTGGCTGTTCCGCCGGGCGATTGCGTGGTCTCTGTGGGCTTATGCGCGTATGTCTAGCCGCTCAGACCCTCCACCCCGACGGATGCAGGCATACAACAACAGCAACACACGCAGCTGTTGGCCATGTTCCCTACCTGCAGGTCGCGGGGCATGATTTCAGAGACCCTCCTAAGCTCGTGATGAATCATACAAACCCTTTGCTTAACCTGTCAACACCCGCCGCGAAACTCGTCCCCAGCTTGTTCTCGCCAGCTACGCCGGGGATAATGTCGGCGCACAAAGGGGAGACGATGCGACGAATGCTGGCCGTGGTCCAAAGGCATGAATTCGGCGGCGAGGAGCCGGTGCTGCCCCTGCTCCTGCACGCCTACCCCATCGAGACCGTCGGGCAACTGCACTACTTCCTGGTCTTCTGGTGCCAGGCAGGCCGCGAGGCGATGGTCGGCGCCCTGGGCGAGGAGCTCATCGGCGACATGCTCGCGCTGCTGTCCGAGTACGGCGTGGACCCCGACCGCTGCAAGCTGCAGGAGTCGGACGGCGACGAAGACCCCAGCATCGGGCCGCCGCCGGAGTGGTACCAGCGCTTCGAGTAAATCTCGCTAAGCTATCCGTTCGCCCTGAGCATGTCGAAGGGTTTAACGAACGGATGGTAGACGGCCCTTCCTACCCCTCGCCGGGGAACCGGGCAATCTCCACGAATGTCCGCTCTTCGTCCGACCAGTCGAACAGTTTGGCCTCGACTACACGTTCGGCGTCGATGCCGACTACGAGCTGCTGCACCGGGAACATCTTGCCGTCGCCCCACGGGTCGGTGGCGTTCTCCATGTCGACCTTGGAGAGGTAGGACCTGCCGTTGGGGTGCGAGTGGTAGATGATGAGCGGCGGCTCGTCCGAGTCGATGCCTTGGTTGAACTCGAGAACGTCCTCCTTGCTGAAGACGTACGCCGTTTCCTCGCCCCGCATTGCAGCCGTCGGATGGATCCCCTGCGACTGCGCGTTGTTGCACGGGCGCGCCGTCGTGACCATGCCGCCGCCCCGCGGACCGGCCAGCCAACCGCAGCACTCTGCAGGAAAAACCGACCGCGCGTGGGCGTACACGCTCTCAAGCACGTCCGCCGGAATGTGCAGTGGCGCCGAGGTCTCCGCCATGAGTCGGCTCCTTGATGTTCGTCCCTTCCACCATAGGGTTCGTCAACCGGCGTGGCAAGCGCGCCAACCGGCATTCCGCCGGAGCGCTAACTCTTCCGGCGGGAGAATCGTTCCCTTTCTTGAACGCGTTCTTCACATAAGAACACTAGGGGGAAGGAATGCCAAAGTCGATAGTCATAGCCGCACTTTCGCTTGCGCTGGCCATCATCATCCCGGCATCGGTGTATGCCGCCGTGACGAGCGGGTCTGATGCGCCGGCCCCTGCGGAAACGGCGACCATCACAGCGAGCGAAGACACTTCCACTACCGAGACTCATGCAACGACCGACGACGGCGACGACGGCGAGAAGGCAGCCAAGCCGTGGGTCGGCCTGTACGTCATGAACCTGTCCGACCGCGTGGCCGACAAGCTTGAGATCGACGCCACCGAGGGTGTCGTCGTCATCAAGGTCGTGGAGGACGGGCCCGCCGCTGCGGCCGGCATTGAAAAGGGCGACGTCATCCTGTCAGTCGGCGACACCGGCGTATCCAACGTCGCCGATGTCCGGCAAGCGGTCGGCGAAGCGTCCATCGGCGATACGCTCTCCTTCACGGTCGAACGTGACCGCTCGGAGTCGACATACGACGTTACCGCCGTCGAGCGTCCGACCCAAGCGAAGCACGGAGACAGTGAAGGCCGCAAGCGCACCGGCGAGGGCAAAGACGGCGAAGAAATGATCGCCCGCGGCCCGGGCATCGGGGCAACGGTCGCGAACCTGAACGACAACCTGGCGGGGAAGTTGGAGATTGAGGCGACGGAAGGCGTCGTGATCGTGGGTGTCCGCGCGGACGGCCCGGCGGACGACGCGGGCCTCCGGAAGGGCGACATCATCGTCTCCGTTGACGGCGATGCGGTCGATGGAGTCGCGGGCGTTGTGAGTGCCGTGAGAGAAGGAGAAGCCGGCGATACGCTCGCGCTGGTCGTGGACCGTGACGGCGAGGACAGCAACCTCACAATCGACGTCACGCTGGAAGACGGCTACGGCGCCTTTCGCCTGCGGCCGGGACGGTTTGGCAGTTTGCGTGGCGGTCTCTCCAGAGACGACGGCGTCTCGATTGTTGCAGGCTCCGTCACGGTGACGGAGATCGGAGAGGACAGCGTCGTCCTGACGCCGGACGACGGCGGTGACGACATCACAGCCAACGTGGGCGACGGCTCCCGCATCATCAAGGATGGAGAGATGGCGTCACTCAGCGACCTCGCGGTCGACGACGAGGGGAATGCGATCGTCGTTGATGGTCAGCTGAAGCTGCTCCTCGTGGGCTCGCTGGAAGACGTCGGCAAGCGGTTCCGGGGCCGGTTCGGCAATCGCGGCAACGACTCGGACGGCGAAGGGAGCGCTGCGCGCCGCTTCTCGCCCCGACGCGGCGGCGTTCTGAGCAGCGGGACAATCATCATCGCGCCGGGAGCCGGTGTTTCCTAGCAGTTTTTTTCATAAGACTCCCTCCTCAGCGTGGTGTAGGGGAGGCTGGCGATAGCTGGCCTTTCCTGCACTATTGTTATAGAGAATGCTAAACATTGAAGTATGGACAAGTAAGCGCAGTGTGCAGGACAATTGAAAGCATAAATCTGTCTGCCGCAAGATGAGCTATATACGGACTCATGTCCGGGCGCCAACGATGCGGTGACAAGGGAGGGACATATGGAGAAGCGATGGATCTTCATAGCCGTTGCTGTGATGGCAACACTGTTTGCATTTGCCGCATGCGGCGGCGATAGCGACACCACCACAGCCCCAACCACGTCGGCGCCTGCGGCCGCACCGCAGCAGCCTGAGGCTCCGGCGGCGGCCCCACAGCCCGAGGGCATCACCGCCCAGGCCGGCGCGCCTCAGCAACCTGACACACCCGTACAGCCAGTCGATACGTCAGGCGCGATGCCCGCAATAGAACCGAAGGTGGAGCGGGTGGTAATCTCGTTCCCTGCGCCATCGACGGAGGGCAACGACAGCAACTTCGACTTCAGCTCGCCTCCCAGCGTGCAGCTCCGCCCGATGTACGACTACCTCGTCGGCGTAAACCCGGAGACGGGCGCTTTCGAGCCGCAGCTGGCGACGGAGTGGTCCGTAGAGCCGGACGGTTTGGGCATTCGATTCAAGCTGCAGGAAGGCGTCCAGTTCCACAACGGCTGGGGCCAGGTCACCACCAAGGACGTGCAGCACGTGGCCTGGAGCATCTCCCGGGACGACTCGCTGCACGGTCTGGCGTCCCAATTCCGCCGGGAGATCGACGAGATTCAAGCGATCAGCGACCATGAGTTCGTCGTCCGCCTCGGCAGGGCAAACCCCGGCAACTTCAACGGCATCTCCCAGCTCATCGGCGGTTGGGAGATCCAGAGCAAGGACATGTACGACGAGGTTGGTCAGCCGACGCTCGCAGACGAGCCCATCGTCGGCACCGGCCCGTACGAGTTCAAGGAGCGGGCGCAGGGGCAGTACGTCCGGTTCGAGCGCGGCTCAACTCCGCACTGGCGCGTAACTCCGGACTTCCCGGAGTTGGAGATTCGCTGGACGTCGGAAGCCTCAACCCGGTTGGCCGCGCTGCTGACCGGCGAGATCCACCTGACGCCTATCCCCTCCGACCTGGAAGCCCAGGCCATAGGATCCGGCCGCAAGCTGGTGCAGGGCAACGTCCCCGGCTTCCGGACGTTCTTCAACTTCCAGGGGTCCTGGTGGATTGACCACGGTGACCCGGCTTCCGGCCGCAAGTTCCCGGACAGCCCGCTGCTCAACCAGAACGTCCGCAAGGCGCTGAGCAAGGCCATCGACCGCGCCGCGCTCAACGAGGCGTTCTTCGGCAACGAGGCGCAGCAGCAGGTGCACAGCCACTTCCACCCCAGCCGCCTTGGCTGGAACCCCGCCTGGGTCGACCGGTTCGACGCCGAGTACGGTTACGACCCGTCGGGCGCACGGGCCGCCCTGGCGGAGGCAGGCTACAACGAAAACAACCCGTTGGAGACGAACCTGCACCTGATCAACCTCACCACCTACGCCGGTTCGCTGGACCTGATCGAGTCCGTTCAGGGCTTCTACTCGGACATCGGCGTCAAGGCGAACCTGATCACCCTTGACCCGGCCACGCGGAATGCGCAGGCCCGCGCCCACGAGTTCGACAATCACATCGGCCTTGTGTCCACTTCCTCGGACATCTTCCTGGCGGCACGGGTGTACATGACCTCTTCCCACCCCACCTCCGGCAACTACCAGGACCCGGAGATGAACGGCTACTACCGGGAGGCCACCTCCACCCTGAGCCTGGACGAGCAGGACGCGGCGCTGCGAAGGCTGGGCGACCGTTCATTCGGCGTGAACCAGTCGGTCCCGCTGTTCTGGATTCCCGCAAAGATCGCTGTTGACCCGAACGTGGTGGCGGACTACGTCTTCCCGGGGAACATCTCCGGCACGTGGACGCACCTGTACAACATCAAGGCTGCCGGATAACCCGTAGCCCAAGCTGTCTGAACGCCCCTGGGGATTCGTCCTCGGGGGCGTTTCCTTTCCCTGATGGCTCGCAACCCTGCCATCGCCTTATTGCCCTAGCGGCGCGCTCTCGCTACCTTCTTTCCATGACGTCCAGTCAAGGCCTCTCAACCGGGCAAGAGGCATCGACATGCCTACCGATTTCTTTGTTGGCGGCGCGCGTTCCGGACGGCAGGAGGGGAGTCGTTTCCACACATCGCAAATTTTTCGTCTTGTAGCTGCCATGTGCCACGCCAGCTACAAAAACGATTCAGAGAACGAAACTCCTCAGCTACAAGGCCCTCTGAAACGAATGAAACAGTTGGACCGTTCCTCCCTCAAGTTGCCTCCACTCCATGTGAGCGGCGGGCGCTTGACGCTCCGCGCAAATTGACGCTGTACAGGGCGCTGTGTATGCTGCCATTGCTTGGCAGGCCCGTGAAATGAAGGGAGGAGTCCTCCATGCTGACCAGGGAAGAAAACAGGTACATGACGGAGACCGGCCCCGGCACGCCGATGGGCGATTTCATGCGGCGCTTCTGGCACCCCGTCCTGCTGTCGGAGGAGCTGCCGGAGCCGGACTGCCCGCCCAAGCGGACGAGGATCTTGAGCGAGGATCTCATCGCCTTCCGCGACACCAACGGCAACGTGGGTCTCGTCGACAGCTACTGCCCGCACCGGCGCGCCAGCCTCTTCTTCGGCCGCAACGAGGAGAGCGGGCTGCGTTGCGTCTACCACGGGTGGAAGTTCGACGTGACCGGCGACTGCGTCGACATGCCGTCGGAGCCCGCCGAGAGCAACTTCAAGGACAAGGTCAAGATCAAGGCCTACCCCTGCCGCGAGGGCGCGGGTATGGTATGGGCCTACATGGGCCCGCCGGAGCTCCAGCCGGAGATGCCCAAGCTGGAGTACCTGGAAATGCCGGAGGCGCAGTACGTCTCCACCAAGGTGATGTACGAGTCCAACTTCGTCCAGGTCATCGAGGGCGAGATTGACACGGTGCACGCGTCCATCCTGCACAGCAACCTCGACTCGCTGTCCAAGTCGGACACGGCGACGACCATCGGCGCGCGCTACTCCTACCGGGACCGGCCCGCGCGCTTCTTCGTCGAGGACACGGACAGCGGCATCCTCATCGGCGCGCGCCGCAACGCCGAGGCTGACAGCTACTACTGGCGCATCTCCCGCTTCCTCTTCCCCTACATCACCATGATTCCCCGGGAGCCCCAGGGCTCGGCCCGCTCCGGCCTCATCGTGCCCATCGACGACGAAAACTGCTGGTTCTTCTGGGTGCGCTGGAACCCCTACCGCCCGCTGGAAGAGGAGGAGGTCCGCACCTACGAGCTAATGAAGGCCAGCTTGGCGCCCGTCACGTACCTGGGCCAGGCCAACAAGCGCAACGACTACATGATCGACCGCGAGATGCAGCGGACGGTCAACTACACCGGCATCCCGCAGAACAACGCCCGCGCGCAGGACGCCGCGATGACCGACAGCATGGGCACGATCGTGGACCGTTCCCACGAGCACCTGGGCACGACGGACATGGCAATCATCCGCATGCGGCGACGCCTCGTGCAGGGCGCGCGGGAGCTCGAGGAAGGCATTGAGCCGTACGCCGCCAGCCACCCGGAGGTATTCGCGGTCCGCTCGGGCGGCGCGGTCCTCCCCCGCGACATCTACTTCACGGAGGACCCCTCCGTCCAGGACGACATCTTCGTGCGGTAGCGACCCAACGGGAGACGCAGCAAGAGGCCCCGGTGGGTGTAACGCCGGGGCCTCTCAATGTATTGAGCAACTGATGGGTCGCAGTGCGCTATACCCCCGGCCGCGTGAGCAGCCACCACTCCAAACTGTCCTGCAGCGCCATCCATGACGCCTCGATGATGTTGGCCGAGCAACCCACCGTGTGCCATGTTGACTCGCTGTCGGACGACTCCACCAGCACGCGCACGACAGCCCCGGTGCCCGCGCCCTGGTCGACAACGCGCACCTTATAGTCAAGTAGCCGGACGACCTCCAGCGCGGGGTAGAAGGACAGCAGCCCTTTGCGGGCCGCCTGGTCCATGGCATTCACCGGGCCATTGCCGCTGGCCGCGGTATGGATGACCTGCCCGTCCACCTGCACCTTGACCGTTGCCTCACACGCGACGCTGTCGGCAGCAAGGTCCGCCGGCCGGCGGTGCTTTTCCACGATCACCATGAAGTCCACGAGGTCGAACGGGGGCTGGTAGTCCGGCATGGAGCGGCGCACCAGCATCTCGAACGACGCCTCCGCGCCCTCGTACTGGAAGCCCGCGTTCTCCTTCTGTTTGATGGCCTCCAGGATGTCCAGCACGACGCCGTTCTCGATGTTCTCGCGCGAGTCGTAGATGCCCATCTCCACCAGTTTCTGGATGACGTTGGCACGGCCTGCCAGCTCTGAGACGAGGATGTGGTTGGTGTTGCCCACAAGATCCGGCGCGATATGCTGGTAGCTCTCCTCCAGCTTTGCCACAGCCGACGCGTGGAGCCCCGCCTTGTGCGTGAACGCGCTGGACCCCACGTACGGCTGGTAGGGGTTGGGCGTCCGGTTGACGATCTCGCTGACGTAGTGCGACACCTCCACCATGCTCCGGAGTTGCTCCGGCGAAACGCACTCGTAGCCCATCTTGAGCTGCAGGTCGCCGATGACGGAGATGAGGTTGGCGTTGCCGCACCGCTCTCCATAGCCGTTCACCGTGCCCTGCACCTGCGTCGCGCCCGCGAGCACGCCGGCCAGCGCGTTGGCGACGGCCACCTCGCCGTCGTTGTGCGGGTGGATGGCCAGTTCCGCCTCGGGTACGTCCGCCCGCACCCTGGCGACGATTGCCGCGACCTCGTGCGGGAGTGTCCCGCCGTTGGTGTCGCACAGGACCACACGGTCCGCTCCGGCGCCGGCGGCTGCGCGCACGCACTGGAGCGCATACTCCTCGTTCGCCTTGAATCCGTCGAAGAAGTGCTCGGCGTCCAGGAGGACCGTCTTCCCGTACTTTTTGAAGAAGGCGATGCTGTCCGAAATCATCGCCAGGTTCTCTTCCAGGTTCGTCTCCAGCACATGCGTGACATGCAGGTCCCACGTCTTGCCGACCATCGTCACGACGGGTGTGTTGGCGTCCAACGCGTGCTTCAACGTGGGATCCGACTCAGCCGAGCCATTGGCTCGACGGGTGCTGCAGAACGCGGCGAGCTTGGCATGCCGCAGCTCCAGCAACTGCGCCTGCTGAAAGAACTCGGCATCCTTGGGGTTGGCGCCCGGCCAGCCGCCCTCGATGAAGTCGATGCCCAGGTCGTCCAGCTTTCGGGCGATCTTGAGCTTGTCCTCCACGGACAGGGACACGCCCTCCTGCTGCGTCCCGTCCCGCAGCGTAGTGTCGTACAGTTCAACCTTGGCCATGGCTTCCTTCTCTCTTGCGGCCGGTCCGAGAGCCGCCTGCTAGCAACAAAATACCCGCCCCTGCAAGGGACGGGTTGAAGACCCGCGGTACCACCCTTATTCCTCCCCTTTGGGGAGACTCTTGGAGGGCGCCATCACGCCCCTTCCCGGTAACGGTGGGAGGCCGTTGCGCCTACTTGTTCCTTTCAGCGCAATGCTCGGGAGGGATTTTCACCGGGCGCCCACCTGTCCGCTCTCACCGTACCGGACTCGCTGGAGGTTGCCTTCCCGGCTACTCGTCTCCGTCAACGCAACAATCAGGCTAGCACGGGTGCCAGAGGGCGGTCAAGGTGAAGGTCAAATCTTCAACTACAGGAAGGGCCGAACAGACATCTCAAATGTGCGCTAACCCTGCCATCAACCCGTAGCATTAATTGAAACCCCTCGTGCGATAATGGCGCCGATTACTGTCGAGGTGCCGTGTGACCCTGAAGCACGCCCCCACGTTTGCACAACGGCTGCGTTCCTTTCGCCAGGTGCTGGAGAAGGAGTCCCAGCGCGGCTATGACGACCGCGCGGTCGTGGGGGGCCTCGGACGATTCCTTGACCGCTGGCGAGCCGAACTGACCGAAGAGGAGGCCGACTCGCTGCCGCCGTCCCTCATTACGTCGCTGGCGCAGCGGCGCTACCACGACCTGTCGGTGGAGCAGCGCGAGCGGTGGGTGCACGAGGCGTTGACCGCCCTAGGCGACCATGCCTCCGCCAACGCGCCGGCGCCTCCGAAAGAGCGCGCGGTGCGAGCCGTACCATCGCGCAGGATCACCCCGCCGCCTGCCGTGCCATCGCTCGACTCGCCTCCGACCATCGTGCGCGGTGTCGGGTCCGGCATTGCGGCCAAACTGGAGAACCTGGGCGTCACCACCGTCCGCGGGCTGCTCTACCACTACCCTTCGAGGCACCTGGAAGTCACGCGGGTGGCGGATTTGGTCGTCGGCCATGAGACCGCCATCGTAGGTACCGTGTGGAGCGTCGCCAGCAGGGGGTTTGGTCGCGGCGCTGCCCTGAAGGCCACGGAGGCCGTCATCGGCGACGCCTCCGGCAACATCCAGGTGATCTGGTTCAACCAACCCTACGTCGCGCGGTACGTCCACCAGAACGACCGCATTCTTGTGAGCGGCTACTTCCGCGGCTATCGCGGCAGGGCGACGCTGGAGGCGAGCAACTTCGAGGTGCTCGGCGATGACGTGGACCCCATGCCGCCGGGCAGCCTCGTGCCCGTGTACCCCGCGACCAAAGGGCTCACGCAGCGCACCCTCCGCCGCATTGTCAGCAACGCGCTGGACGCCTGGCTTCCTCGCATGCACGACTCTATTCCCGAGGAGGTGCGCCGACGTCAGGACTTGCCGTCGCTGGCAGAAGCGCTGGGCGCGTACCACAGGCCGGACTCCGAGGAAGCCAAGGCCAACGCCCGCCGCCGTCTCGCCTTTGACGAGATGCTCGTGCGGCAGCTCTTCATGCTCGCGCGCAAGCACAACTGGCAGGAAGCCCCCGCGGCGCGGCTCCCCATGCACCGAGAAGTCCTGCGCGCCTACGTCGACGCGCTGCCGTTCCAGCTCACCCGGGCGCAGCGCCGCGTTCTCCGCGAGGTGCTCGACGATATCGACCAGGTCAAGCCGGCCCACAGGCTCGTTGAGGGCGACGTGGGCAGCGGCAAGACGGTCGTGGCGCTGGCCGCGATGCTGAACGCCGCCGCCCACGGCTACCAGGCTGCGATGATGGCGCCGACGGAGCTACTGGCGGAGCAGCACTTCCAGACCGTCTCGCGCCTGCTGGAAGGCTTCCAGCGGCCGATCAACACGCCCAACCGGCTGGCGCTCTACGTCGGGCCGCTGCCGCGACCGGTGGTCGTGGGGCTCCTCCTCGGGAGCCACACGAAGCGGCAGAAGGACGCCATTCGCCGCGAGGTCCGCGATGGCGGCGTGGACATCCTCGTCGGCACCCACACGCTGCTGCAGGAGACTACGGCCATCCCCAACCTTGCCCTCGCCGTAGTCGACGAAGAGCACCGGTTTGGCGTCGCGCAACGACAAGCGCTCACCGACAAGGGCGGACAGCGGCCCCACCTCATCAGCATGAGCGCGACACCAATCCCGCGCAGCCTGGCGCTCACGGTGTACGGCGACCTCGACATCTCCACGGTCGACGAGATGCCGCCGGGCCGGACGCCCAACCGCACTGCTTGGCTGCGCCCGCACGAGCGCGGCAAAGCAGTCCGCTTCATCCGCAAGGAGGTGCGGGAAGGTCATCAGGCCTTCGTCATCTGCCCCATCATCGAGGAGTCCGAGTCGCTGCAGGTCAGCGCCGCCGTGGAGGAGCACCGCCGGCTGACGGAGGAGGTCTTCCCGGACCTGCGCGTCGGACTGTTGCACGGGCGGATGAACATGGCGGACAAGACCGCCGCGATGGAGGGGTTCCGGGGCGGCGACCTGGACATCCTTGTGTCGACGCCTGTTGTCGAGGTGGGCGTCGACATTCCCAACGCCACCGTGATGATGGTCGAGGCCGCCGACCGCTTCGGCCTCTCCGCACTGCATCAGCTACGGGGCCGGGTTGGGCGCGGCGAGGCGCAGGGCTACTGCATCCTCATGGCACATACGGACTCGGACACCACGAAGGAGCGGCTGGAGGTGCTGCAAAACGAGACGGACGGCTTCCGCGTCGCCGAGGAGGACCTGCGGCTGCGCGGTCCCGGCGAGCTCGCCGGCACACGGCAGAGCGGCCTGCCGGACCTGCGGCTCGCGGACCTTCACGACGTCGGACTGGTAACCGCCACCCGCGACGAAGCGGACGCGATTCTCGCCCGCGACCCGCGGCTGGAGATGGAGGAGCATCGGCTGCTCGCCGACGCGCTGGAGCGGCTGACCAAGCGCCTCGAAGAGCAAAGCTAATCGCAAAGTACCCCTTGCGCCAGCCCCTGCGTTATACTTGTTGAACGAAGTGTAGCTTCATATGGGCTACAGCATCCCAGATTCCCGCGGAGAGGCCCTCTCCCGCAAGACTGAAGAGCATATGCACGTTAGAGACCTGGTGGCGGCCCGTGTGACCGAGGCCCTCACCAAAGCCCAATCCAACCAAGCCCTCCCGACCGTTCCCGCTCCCGGCGGCATCGTCGAGCGCCCGCAGAACCCGGAGCACGGTGACTTCGCCAGCAGCGCCCCGCTGAAGCTCGCCCGCACCATGCGCATGGCCCCCATGGACATCGCCCAGGCGCTGGCGGCCTGCATCGCCACCGACAGCGAGATCGCAGCGGTGGCAGTTGCGCCTCCCGGCTTCATCAACTTCACCCTGTCGCCCGCGTGGCTTCAGGAGCAGGTAGACGCCATCGTTAAGGCCGGCGAGAGCTTCGGTTCAACGGATGCCGGGGCCGGCAAGCGCGTGCAGATCGAGTTTGTCAGCGTCAACCCGACGGGCCCCGTGCACGTCGGACACGCCCGGGGCGCGGTCATCGGCAGCGTGCTGGCGTCCGCGCTGGCGGCCGCTGGGTACGACGTATCCCGCGAGTACTACCTGAATGATGCCGGAAGCCAGATCGACCTCTTCCACCAGTCGCTCTTCGCCCGGTACGCGCAGGCTCTCGGCCGCGACGTCGAGCTTCCCCCGGGCGGCTACCAGGGCGACTACCTCACGGAGCTCGGCGCGGAGCTTGCGCAGAAGCACGGCGACTCCTTCCTGCAACTGCCGGATGACGAGGGTGTGCGGCAGGTCGGGGCAATCGGCATCGACCGCATGGTCACGAACATCCGCGACGACCTCGCAGCGCTGCGTGTCGAGTTCGACGTGTGGTTCAGCGAAAAGAGTCTCTTCGAGAACGACGACTACGACACGTCCATGCGCATGCTGCGCGAGGGCGGGCACGTGGCGGAGCGCGAGGGCGCGACGTGGTTCGTGTCCACCGCGCTGGGTGAGGACAAGGACAACGTCCTCATCCGCTCCAACGGCCTGCCGACGTACTTCGCGTCGGACGCGGCCTACCACTACAACAAGTTCATGGTGCGCGGCTTCGACCGCGTGACGGACATCTGGGGGGCGGACCACCAGGGCCACGTTAACCGCGTCAAGGCCGTGGTGGGCGCGCTGGGCGTGGACCCGGACCGGCTCAACATCATCATCGGCCAGATGGTGGCGCTGAAGCGCGGCGGCGAGTCCGTGCGGGCATCCAAGCGCACCGGCGACATCGTGACGCTGCGGGACCTCGTCGACGAGGTTGGCGCAGACGCCTGCCGTTACTTCTTCCTCGCGCGCTCCGCAGAGGCGCAGATGGAGTTCGACCTGGAACTGGCAAAGCGTGACTCCCAAGAGAACCCTGTCTACTACCTGCAGTACGCGCACGCCAGGATATCCGGCATTCTGCGCAACGCCCAAGAGCGCGGCCTCGACTACGCCGACGGGAATGTGCACCTGCTTCGCGAGCCGGAGGAGCTCGCCCTCGTACGGCAACTGCTGCTGCTGCCGGAGGTTGTGGAGACCATCGCCGAGACGATGGAGCCTCACCGGCTGCCGCACTACACCCTCGAGCTTGCAACGGCCTTCCACTGGTTCTACGACCGCTGCCGCGTCATCACCGACGACGAGGCGCTGACGCGGGCCCGGCTCAAGCTGGTGGAGGCAGCGCGCATCGGGCTGGCGCGATGCCTGTCGCTGATGGGCATGGGCGTGCCGGAGCAGATGTAGCCCATGATCAGCGGCCAGCCTGCCGACGCCCCAATGCGGGCCGGGCTGCTCAGCGGCAGCATCGCGGCCCTCGCGGCGGCGCTCCTTTCCCTGCCCCTGGAGTCGCCCCACGACGGATTACTCAACACGGCCTCCGTCGTCATTCTCGCGCTCATTGCCAGCGCCGTTGCGGGCTTCACGTGGAAACGCCTCCCTGACGACCGGCCGCGCACGATGCGATTTCTCGCAGTCATCATCGTTGGCTTTGCCGTGGTCGCGGCCGGCACTGCGCTGGCGCAGACCCAGCTGGAGCGCTCCGTCTCGTTCGGGTTGCCGATTGCGGCGCTGGTCGCGGTTATCATCGGCGGCGGCGTTCCGCTCCTCGCCGACAAGGGCCGCGCGCTCCCGTGGTGGCTGGCGCTGGCTGCAGTGGTGGTTGCGCTGGCAGTCGGCGCGGCGCTGGCGGGCCAGGGCGACCAGGAGAGCGGGGAGCTGGAACTGCCACCGCGCACTGCTGACCTTGAGGCCCACTACTCCGTTACTGTTCTTGGATGAACGCTGCCGTAGCCCCTCCAACAGCGAGAAAGGCGCACAACATGATGCAAGACGTGACCAAGTCAGCCCTTGTCCTGGGACTGATGCTCAGCCTTTTGATCTTCGGAGCGGTGTCCTGCGGCGGCGATGACGAGGGCACACCATCTGAGCCGGCAGGAGTCACCGGCCCATCGTCGGAGCCCGCGCCCACCCAGGCGCCGGCATCTGAACCGACAAGCGCGCCGGCCGCGGAGCCGACGACTGCTCCTCCACCTGAGCCCACGGCGGCCCCTGTAATGGAGCGTAAGACGGGAGAGGTCGAGGGGATCACCTTTGTCGTGGGCGAGGGGTCAGAGGCAACGTTCAGTGTCGGCGAGGTGCTCACGAGCGTGCCGCTGCCCATCGTGGCGGTCATGCGAACCGAGGACCTCTCCGGCGAGGTCCACCTGGATGGGCGCGAGTCCCGTGTGAGCATCGCCCTGCAAACCCTGTCGAGCGACCAGGAGTTCCGCGACCGCTGGACGCGGTCCCGGTTGTTCGGTGAGCACCCGACGGGCACGTTCATCCTGGCGGACGCCACGCCGCTGCCCGACGGCTTCACGAACGGCGAGACGGTGGAAACCCAGATCACCGGCACGCTGGAGCTACTGGGGCAGACGTTCCCCGTGACCTTCGAGATACAGGCGCGGGACGATGGGGACGTCGTGGTTATCCTCGGCAAGACGACGTTCACGTGGGACGAGTTCAACATCGAGAAGCCGACGGCGCGCTCAGTGGTGTCCATCGAGGACGAGGTCGTGGTGAACGTGCTCATCAGCGCGCGGCCCCAGTAACACGCTCGATCCCGTTTGCCCCCTTCGACAACGCTCAGGACAGGCTTCGACAGGCCCTGGGCGAACGGGATGGGCTAGCCCTCGCCCAGGGCGCGGTACTTGGCGGCCAAGTCCACGTAGTGCTGGGCGTTGCGCTTGAATCGCTGGATCTGGCGCTCGTTGACGGTGCCCTTGACCTCGGCCGGCACGCCCGTCATAAACGTGCGCGGCGGCACCTGCGCGTTCTCTCGCACGACGGCGCCCGACGCGATGATCGAGTACTCGCCTATCTCCGTGAGCCCGCCGTTGACGACCGCGCCGTTGCCAATGACCACGCCGTCGCCGACCTTGTCCGCATGGCAGAGCACCCGGTGGCCCATCACCACGTTGTCGCCGATGACCGCGCCGCGGCCGTCCGTGTGGATGGTGCTGTTGTCCTGGATGCAGGTGTTCACCCCGATGACGACCTTGCCGATGTCGCCGCGGATGACGGTGCCCGGCCACACACTGCTGCCCGCGCCTATTTCAACGTCGCCGATGACGTAGGCGAACTCGCTGACGAAGGCCTCCGGGTCGATCCGGGGCGTGTGCCCGTTCCATGAGCGTATCATCTGTCGACGTTCTCCTGGCCGGATTGCGCGAGCCGGACGTTGGGCGCTAGGTGAGCCACGGCAGGAACTTGCGCCACTCGTCCAGGATCACGCGGCGGTGAAACATTGCGTAGGGGTTTGGCTTTGGAGCGCGGGGTTCTTTGAGCAGGGTCATGCGGGCTTCTTTGGGGGTGTTGCCGGCTTTGCGGTGGTTGCAGGGGATACAGGCGCTGGTGACGTTCTCCCAGACGTGGGGGCCTCCTCTGTGTCTCGGCATGACGTGGTCGATGGTGAGGTCCTTGGTCTGCTTGCCGCAGTACTGGCATCTGTAGCCGTCTCTGAGGAACACCTCCTGCCGGGAGAGGCGCCGCTGCTGGACGGGCCGCTTGACCATATAGATGAGGCGGATGACGGAAGGGATGTCGATCGCCGCCTGCGCCGAGTGGATGGCGCCTCGGCCGTTCTCGAGCATCTCCGCCTTACCCCGGCCCATCAGCACGACGGCGCGCCGGACGTTGCAGACGTTCAGAGCCTCATAGTTCTGGTTCAGCAAGAGAACCGGCAGCTCCAGAGCGCCCACGCAGCAGCCTCCTCACAGGAAGGTACCCGACATTGCCATAATACCAGAACGGACGCCGGTGCCCAACCCGTCCGTGAGACCCTTCGATTTCCCCCTTCGACAGGCTCAGGGCGAACGGGTTGCGGCACCCCAGCTACACCCCGGTCAGGGCGCGTGTGGCCTCCAGCAGCTCCTGCACGCGCGCCATCGAGGGGGCCTCCGCGTAGATGCGCAGCAGCGGCTCCGTGCCGGAGAAGCGCACGACAGACCACTCGCCGTTCTCCATGCGGTAGCGGATGCCGTCGACGGTGTCTATGGCGGCGACGGCGGCCCCGGCGAGCTCGGACGGGGACACCTCGTGCAGGCGGCTCTCGACCTCCGCGCGCCGCGCACCGTCGAAGACCACGTCCCACCGGTCGTAGTGGTGCGGCCCGACGAGGTCGTAGACCTCCTCGATGACCTCGGACAGGGTCTTACCTTTCCGCGCGACCAGGTCCAGCAGAAAGAGGGCGCTGAGCACGCCGTCGCGTTCCGGGATGTGGCCGCGGAATCCGAAGCCGCCGCTCTCCTCGCCGCCGATGAGCGCGTCCGTCTCCAGCATCAGGGGCGCGATGTACTTGAACCCAACGGAGGTCTCGTGCACGGGCACGCCGTACTGCTCGCCCAGGCGCGACACCATGTTGCTGGTCGTCAGCGACTTCACGATGGGGCCCCGGAAGCCGCGAACCTCCAGCATGTAATAGGTCAGCAGGGTGAACACCTGCAGCGCGGTGATGTACTCGCCGGAGCGGTCGATGGCGCCCACGCGGTCGGCGTCGCCGTCCATTGCGACGCCCACGAGGGCGTTCGTCGCGGCCACGGCCTCGCGGAGCGGGCTAAGGTTGCGGTCGATGGGCTCGGGGTTGTGCATGCCGGGAAAGGCGGGGTTGATGTCGCCGCGGACCTCGGTGACGGTGGTCGCGCCGCCGGACAGCAGGGCGGGCAGGTAGCCCATGCCGGCGCCGTGCATAGCGTCGACGGCCACGTGGCACCCGACAGCCCGCAGCGCGTCCAGGTCCACCAGGCGGCCGACGTGCTCCAGGTATGCGGGAGCCGGGTCGATGTCCGTCACAAGGCCCTCGTCGCGCGCGGCCTGCAGGCTGACGCGGTTGATGACGCCAGTGTCCTGCACGCGGTGGATCTCGGCCTCCAGGTCAGACAGCACCTCGGGCGGCGGGCTGCCGCCGGAGCTGCCACGATACTTGAAGCCGTTCCACTGCGCGGGGTTGTGGCTGGCGGTGATGAGGACGCCGCCCGCCGCTCCGTGGTGGACGAGGTTGTAGCCGATGACGGGCGTGGGCGCGGGCGCGGTGCACCGCACGACGCGCATGCCGTTGCCCGCGAGGACCTCGGACACGGCGTCGGCGAACTCCGCCGACTGAAAGCGCGTGTCATACCCAACGATGACGGGCCGATCGGCAAGCCCCTGCCGCGCGTGGTAGTTCGCGACGCCCTGGGCGCACGCCCGTACGTTGTCGAACGTGAACTCCTCCGCGATGATGGCGCGCCAGCCGTCGGTGCCGAACCTCAGGCGGACGTCGATGGATGCCATGCACTTCCTCCGGCGGTCGCTGGGGATTGGACGGCAACTGTGCTTGTTGCGTCATAGGGATGGTATTGCATCATGGGGCGGCCCGCCAAGCGGCTGCAAGCCTTCAAAGACAGGCGCATGCCGTTCGCTCTGACCCTTGACCTACATTTGAAATGGCCAATTCTTCCCCCGCTTGTCATAGCTGGGCAGAATTGATTTCGCATTCGCTTTCGTAGCTGTTGTGGCACGCTGCAGATACAAAGCGAAAATTTTTCATCCGGTGGGAACAATTCCCCCTGCCGTCCGTGACGAGTGGACGGGGCAGGTGGCGGGATGTGGGTGCGATGTCCATGAGAGGAAGGTAGCGAGGGCGGTAGTGTGAGGGCAAGGGAGCGGTGGCAGGGTTTCTGGATACCGGCCCCGTATCGGGTACGGGGGGCCCATGACGTGTTCCTCCTTTTCTTGTGGCTGAGGCGATTCGTCTTCTCTTTTGTTTTGTAGCTGAGATGGCACGTTTCAGCTACAAAGCGAATATTCACCGAGGGGAAACGAATCCCGGCCGGCGTCCGCTCCCCTCCCCCACGAGGGGGGAGGGGGAAATGGCGTTGGGCTTGTGCTGTTGGCGTGGCGGTGCATGGGATGAGGGTAGCGGGGGTGCGCGCGGCGGGGCAAGGGGGCGGTGGCAGGGGGACACCTGGATACCGGCATGCGCCGGTATGGGGGTTGGGCCGGGCGGAATGGGCGCCGTAGGAGACGGAGGCGGGCGACCACAAAGGTCGCCCCTACGGGGTCGGCAGAGAGGACGCCCCGCACACTGCACCTCTCCTCTGGGTTCGCTAAATTCACAAACGAAGTGCAACACCAGAGTAAGGTGTTGGCATGGGATACCGACAGCTTGGCGAGGATGAACGGTTGCAGATTGCCCTCCTACACGCCCAGGGGGCCGCAGTCCGGCAAATTGCAGCAGCTCTGGATCGCGCGCCATCGACCGTGGCGCGGGAGCTGAAACGGAACCGGTCTCCCGCCGGCAAGTACCTGCCGGGGTATGCCCAGCAGGCCTCCTACGCCCGCCGGTGGCGGGGGGCTCGGCTGGATCGGCATCCCGAACTCCGGGAGCGGGTGATGACCGGGTTTGCCCGACGCTGGTCGCCCCAGCAGATCGCTGAGCGGCTGGCGTGGGAGGACGGGCGACGGGTCATCTCCTACGAGAGCCTCTACCGTTTCGTCTATGCCCAGTTAGCGCGCACCAAGGACTACGCCTGGCGGCGCTGTCTGCCCCGGGGCAAGGCCAAGCGGGGGTGGCGGGGACGGAGAGGCGGAAGTCCCGCCTCCTTCATCGCCCATCGGGTGCCCCTCACCCAGCGCCCTATGGCGGTGGCGGACCGCACCACCTTCGGCCACTGGGAAGCCGACCTGATGGCCTTCGGCCGCCGAGGCCCCGTGGTCCTGGCTCTCCACGAGCGCCACTCCCGGCTGCTCCTGGCCGTGCGCCAGGCGGGGAAAGCCGCCGACACCACCGCTGCCACGCTGGCCTATCTCCTCGCTCCCCTCCCCCAGGAGTGGCGCCAGACCATCACCTTCGACAACGGCACCGAGTTCGCCCGCCACCACCGGCTCCACCCCCTCGGCATCCAGACCTACTTCTGCGACACCCACTCCCCCTGGCAAAAGGGCGGCGTCGAGAACGCCATTGGCCGGCTGCGGCGGCCCCTGCCTCGCAAGACCAAGCTGGCCGACCTGACGGACGAGGAGTTTACGGCGGCTCTCCAGCTGTACAACAATACCCCCCGTAAGTGCCTCGGCTACCGTACCCCTGCTGAGGTCTTCCAAAACCAGGCGTTGCACTTCAAATGTGAACTCACCTTCCCGCCTGCGCGGGAACGACGGGGTAGGGATTCGGGTATGCGGGCGTCGTTGGACGCGGGGTTTCTGGATACCGGCATGCGCCGGTATGAGGAGTTGGGGACTGGGCGAACGGGGGGCCTGCAGCCGGGCGGGTCGCGACTTGTCCTTATGCGGAGGACGCCCCACCCGGCACCACCCCTCTGGGTTCCTGCCTGCGCAGGAACGACGAGAGTGAGGGCGAACCGCGAGGATCAATTGGGTGGCGGTAGGCTTCCTGGATACCGGCATGCGCCGGTATGGGGAGTTGGGGGCTCCCCGTTCATCCTTCGATTTCCCTCAGGACGAACGGGGGTGGGGTCAGGGCGACCCTTCGACGGGGCTCAGGGCGAACGAGCGAGGGGCGGCCACAAGGGCCGCCCCTACAGATGTTGTGCGATGGGCTAGATGCCGGCGTCCTGACGGAGCTCGTCTGCCTTGTCCGTACGCTCCCATGGGAGGTCGACGTCGTCGCGGCCGAAGTGGCCGTAGGCGGCGGTCTGCGCGTAGATGGGCGCACGCAGGCCGAGCCGGCTGATGATGGCGCCGGGGCGCAGGTCAAAGTGCTTGTTCACCAGCTCGGAGATCTTCTCGTTGGGGATGACGCCCGTGCCGAAGGTCTCGACGGAGACGTTGATGGGCTCCGCCATCCCGATGGCGTAGGACACCTGCACCTCGCACCGGTCGGCAAGGCCCGCGGCGACCACGTTCTTGGCGACCCAGCGCGCCGCGTAGGCAGCCGAACGGTCCACCTTCGTCGGGTCCTTCCCGGAGAAGGCGCCGCCGCCGTGCCGGGCGACGCTGCCGTAGGTGTCGACGAGGATCTTGCGGCCGGTCAGGCCCGCGTCGCCGTGGGGTCCGCCGGTCACGAATCGGCCGGAAGGGTTGACGAAGATGCGGGTCTGGTCGTCGATGAGGCCGCCGGGCACCACGGCGTCAATGACCTCGCTCCGCACGTCCTCCGCGATCTTCTCCTGGCTCACGTCGGCGTCGTGCTGCGTGCTGACCACGAGCGTGTGGATGCGCTTGGGCTTACCGTACTCGTACTCCACGGTGACCTGCGACTTACCGTCGGGCTTGAGCCAGGGAAGGATGCCCTCCCGCCGGGCGACGGACAGGCGACGGGTCAGGTGGTGGGCCAGCGACAGCGTCAGCGGCATGAGCTCATCCGTCTCATTGCAGGCAAAGCCCACCATCATGCCCTGGTCGCCCGCGCCCAGGACCTCCACCTCGCTTTTCTCCTCGTCGGAGTCGCGGTGCTCCAGCGCGCGGCTGACGCCCTGGTTGATGTCGGGCGACTGGGCGTGGAGGCGCACCAGCACCTCGCACGAGCGATAGTCGATGCCGGTCTCCGCGCTGTCGTAGCCGATGCGCTTGAGGGTGTTCCGCACCACCTGCTCGTAGTCGACGTCGGCGGTCGTGGTGATCTCGCCGATGACGGCGACGAAGTTGGTGCCGGTGGCGGTCTCACACGCGACGCGGGCCTGCGGGTCCTGCGAGTAGATGGCGTCGAGGATGCTGTCGCTCACCTGGTCGCAGACCTTGTCCGGGTGGCCCTCGGTGACCGACTCCGACGTGTACAGGTAGCTGGGTGACATTGCAAAGGTGTTGCCCTGGGTCGTCATGCTTTCTCCCTCAGTTTTTGTCTTTGGGTAACGAGTCCACTAGCTTTCCGCAGCGGGACGCGACCGCCGACGAGTTGGAGGCGACGGGGCTTCCTCGGCAGGCGCTTCGGCGGGCTTTTCCTCACTGGCAGCGGCTGCCGCCCGTGTCGAGCGGCGCCGGGTTGGCGCAGCGGGAGCTTCCTCACCGGAGGCCGCCGCGGCAGCCCGCGTCGTCCTGCGCCGAGCCGGCGCCGGGGCCGGTGTCTCAGCAGCCGCTTCCTCAGCAGGGGCCTCAACGGGGGCTTCAACCACAGGAGCCTCGGCCGCCGGAGCTTCCGCCACCGGCTCCGCCACGGTCGCCTCGGTCGCGGGGGCCTCTGCCGGAGCTTCCGCCACCGGCTCTGCCGCGGGCGCTTCAGAAGCAGGGACGTCAGCCGGGGCTTCGGCCACCGGCTCAGCGGCTGCCGGACGCGTACGCCGAGGCGCCGCAGGCGCGGGCCGCCGCTGGACGACCGACGGGCCGCTCGACACGGGCGCGACGGCCAAAGCAACCGCCTGCGCCAGGGTCGGCGACAGCGTCGTCCCCTCCGTCTCGCTGAGGTAGTTCACGGTGCGGAGGACGCCGTTGCTCGAGGGGCCGGCTAGCCGGTCGAGCTGGTCAATGGTGATGTCGCCGCTTATCAGCCGCCGGGCGAGGCCTCGGCGTTCACGCATCTTCTTCCTGGTCGCCCTGTGCTTCAGGGCGGTGATCCTGCTCTTCTTGTACATCGCGTTCCTTTCGATTCGGTTCGTTTACGGCTCGTCGCCGTAGCTGACGGGGTAGTCGCGCTGCACCCATCCGGGGGTGCCGTCCTCGATGTTGTAGAGGGAATCGGGGTTGAGGCCCATGGCCGCCGCCATCTCGCACGCGAGGGCGCTGCGCTGGCCCATGGCGCAGATGAAGAGGAGGGTCTTGTCCTTGGGCAGCTCGTCGATGCGGGCGAGCACCTGGTCGACGGGAATCCACATGGCGTTGGTCACGTGGCCCGCGGCGTACTCGTCCGGGTTGCGCACGTCGACCACGACGGTGTTCGCATCGCCGTCCAGCATCCCCTTGGCCTCTTCCGAATTGATCCTGGTAAAGGGCTCGCCCGGGTTCTTCTTTGCCATCGCTTGCCTCCGGTCTGGTCACGCATCCAGCGGTCTTCTCTCTATGCACGGTCTCCAAGGAGCAACTTCAGCCGTTGCTTCGCGCCCTCCGGCCGGACCTCTGGGGCCGTGATGAGGGCGGTGTCCAGCGCGTGGCGGCAGCCGCAGTCGCGGTCCGCATCCAGGCGCGGCACGGCGCGCCGGAGCACCTCCTGCGCCGTCGCGACGTTGTGCTGCAGGTTCTGCACGACAAGCTGCACGTTGACCGTCTCGTGGTGCTCGTGCCATACATCATAGTCCGTAACGCAGGCGAGCGTCGCGTAGCACATCTCGGCCTCGCGGGCGAGCTTGGCCTCCGGGAGGGCCGTCATGCCGATGACGCTGGCGCCCCAGGAGCGGTACAGCTCGGACTCGGCGACGGTCGAGAAGGGCGGGCCCTCCATGACGACGTAGGTGCCGCCCTCATGCACCGTCGCCTTCGCGTCTTCGCAGGCCTGCACCAGCCGGCGGCTGAGGCCCGCGCAGAAGGGCTCGGCGAAGCTCACGTGGGCGACGATGCCGTCCTCGAAGAACGTCGACGGACGCGCCTTGGTGCGGTCGATGAGCTGGTCGGGCACGAGCATGTGCAGGGGCTCGATCCGCTCCTGCAGGCTGCCCACCGCGCTGATGGAGATGACGCGCTCCACGCCCAGGGACTTCAGCGCGTAGATGTTGGCGCGGACCGGCACCTCGGACGGGTTGAGCCGGTGGCCCCTGCCGTGGCGGGGCAGGAAGGCAACGGGCGTGCCCTCCAGGACGCCAACGACGATGGTGTCGCTTGGGCTGCCGAACGGAGTGGTGCGCTGCACCTCCTCCACATCCGACAGCCCCGGCATGTCATACAGGCCGCTGCCCCCGATGACGCCGACGCGCGCGCTAACCATTGCGGCCGACTCCCGTGCGCAGGCTCTGCTCGTAGGGCTCGGTGAAGACGCCGCGCTCAGTGACGATGGCGGTGACCAACTCGGCGGGCGTCACATCGAAGGCCGGGTTGAGCACGTCGACGCCATCCGGCGCGGCCTGCACGCCCAGCGGCGCCGTGACCTCGTCCGGTGCGCGCTGCTCGACGACGATGGCATCGCCCGAGGGCGTGTCCAAGTCGACTGTGCTACTTGGCGCGGCGACGTAGAAGGGGACATCGTGGGCCTTGGCGAGCACGGCCAGCCCGTAGGTGCCGACCTTGTTGGCGACGTCGCCGTTGGCCGCGATGCGGTCGGCGCCCACGACCACCGCGGCCACGCCGCCGTCGCGCAGGACGCCAGCCGCCGCGCCGTCGACGATGAGGGTCGTGGGGATGCCCTCCTGCGTGAGCTCCCACGCGGTGAGGCGCAAGCCCTGCAGGAGCGGGCGGGTCTCGGTGGCGACCACGCCGGTCAGTTTCCCCTGCTCCCACGCGGTGCGGACGATGCCGAGGGCCGTGCCGTGGCCGGCCGTCGCGAGCGAGCCGGTGTTGCAGTGGGTCAGGACGCGGGCGCCGCTCGGAAGCAACGCCGCGCCGTGCTCGCCGATGGCGCGGTTGGCCGCGACGTCCTCGGCCTCGATCGCCTGCGCTTCTTGCAGCGCCAGGCGGTGGGCGTCCTCAGCGTCGGTGGCCGACTCGGTGGCGCGGAGCGTGCGGTGCACGGCCCAGGGCAGGTTGACGGCTGTCGGGCGTGCGGACGCGAGACGCTCGGCAGCAGTGGACAGCTCGACGCGGAAGTCGGCGAGCCGGAGGCGGGCAAGCTCGCGGGCGGCGAGCGCGACGCCATAGGCGCCGGCGACGCCGATGGCGGGCGCGCCGCGGACCTGCATCGACTGGATGGCGACGACGACGTCCCGCCAGTCGCTCAACTCGGCGTACTCGACGCGGGCGGGCAACAGGCGTTGGTCCAGCAATCGTATGCCGGACCCCGTCCATACGAGCGCGCGTATGCGGCCGGTCTTGGCAGTCGTCGTAATGGTCTCCCCCAGGGCACCGGGCAACAAAAAGAGCTTCCCGGCGAGAGAAGCTCTTGACGGAAGAACACTCTCATCGATTCAAGCCGCTATGGGCTTGACGGCGTTGGCACCGTGTCTCCGTGGAGCCGGTTGCCGGGCATCGTCGGGCCGTTCCCTCAGCCACTCTGGATAAGAGCAGTGCGCCGGTATTTTTTCTTGTTGGCCCAATGGTAGTAGAGGCCAATAGGCGTGTCAAGGAATAATTACCCATGCCTTACCACCGATGGCGCGAATACTGTCAACTCGGACTGGCTCTTCGGAAGCCCGGCACTGCGAACGCTCGAAGGGGCCGCCTCAGCCCCGGCGGCCGCGGCCAGACAGACCGGGCGTATCGCCGGAACCGGGTCCGACGCCGACGGTGAGGGAGACCATGTAGCCTTCGTCGTTCTCCGTGATGTGTCCAATCTGCGAGTTGCCAGGCGTGTCGCCGGGGAAGATGCCGTCGCCGTCGTTCGTCACGGGATGGGGGCCGCGGGCCGTGTAGGGCTCCGTCCGGTAGACGGCCTCGGAAACGGCGTCGGGGAAGTAGAGCTGCGAGGTTATCAGATGCTCCTCGCCCGTGTAGGCCATGTAGTGAATGTGGACGGCCCTGGTGGGGTACCAGCCGGGGTAGACCGTCTCGAACTCAGCGAGTCCGTCGGCATCCGTGACCTGCTTGCCGCGGAAGAAGGTCTCGCCGGTGGTGCCGCCGACACCCTGATCGGGATAGCCGGAGTACACACCCATGTGGTCCGTGTGCCAGACGTCGACGGTGGCGCCGGGAATCGGCTCGCAGGTATCAGCGTCGACGAAGCGCAGGGATACGAGGAGGGGTAGGCCCGGCTTGCCCTCCGTGATGTCGCGGCGGAGCTCGCCGGTGTCGAAGTAGTACGGGCCCTCGGTCTGGGACGGGGTCGCGACGCAATCGAGGGCAGCCGGCGTGGGAGCCTTTTCACCGGCAGCGTCCTCCAAGATTGCGCTGGAGGCCGAATCCGACGACGCTACGCCGCTGGACTGGCTGGAGGCGGCATCTTCAGAGGCGCCATCGCATGCCATGAATACGAGCGACATGGTCAACAATACGGCCAACTGCAGAAATCGGTTGCGTCTCATCACATTCCTTGTATGGAGCCGCACAGCGCGGACACTCGGATGGTATCACCAGAGAAGAACGGGGCGAGGCGGCAAGGGGTTAGCTCGTTGTACGGCCTCGGCCCGGCTCTTTTGCGGGCGTTCGACGGGCCGTATAGTAGACGCAGAAACACCGGACGAGGAGGCAATTCATGGCGAGGCTGGAAGGCAAGGTCGCGCTGATCAGCGGCGGCGCGAAGGGGCAGGGCGCGACGGAGGCCCGCATGTTCGCACGGGAGGGCGCGAAGATCGTTATCGGCGACCTGCTGGACACCGAGGGCCACGCCGTGGCGGCGGAGATCGCGGAGGCCGGCGGCGACTGCGTCTACGTGCACCTCGACGTGACGAGCGAGGACGACTGGCGGAAGGCCGTCGAGACGGCGGTGTCCGAGTACGGCAAGGTGGACGTGCTGGTGAACAACGCGGGCATCATCGAGAGCGGGCGCGTCGAGGAGGTGACCGTCGAGCAGTGGGACGCGGTGCTGGACGTGAACGCGAAGGGCGTCTTCCTGGGCACGAAGGCCGTCATCGCGGAGATGCGGAAGGCCGGCGGCGGCTCCATCATCAACATCTCGTCCACCTCCGGCATCGTCGGCTCGGTCAACACGACGGCGTACAACGCGTCCAAGGGCGCGGTCCGGCTGCTCACCAAGTCGACTGCGCTGCAGTACGGCAAGGAGGGCATCCGGGCGAACTCGATCCACCCCGGGCCCATCGACACGGACATGATGCAGCGGGTCTGGCAGCACCCCTTGCGCAGCCGGGAGGAGACGGAGGCGCGCATCCCGCTGGGGCACGTCGGAGAAGTCGAAGACGTGTCGTACGCCGCGCTGTTCCTCGCGTCGGATGAGTCCAAGTTCATGACGGGCAGCGAGATGGTGATCGACGGAGGGATGACCGCGGCGTAGGGGGCAGGGGCGCAAAACCACGCAAAGTGGCCGCAAGGGGAGGGTGCCCTTTCCTTCCCGGCGTGTTAGAATAGGACACATGTTTGCATCCCTGACTTGCCAACAACGGACTGCCTTTCGTGAGGAAGCCACCTCGCTGCTGGTCATGTTGTTTGTCGTGGGGCCAGCGGTGATGCTGCTGCTCGGGTGTTGGGTCTGGTTGACGGCGGCCCTCCTAGGCGCGCCCGCTATCGAGATGGCCGCGGACTTCTTGGGGGATGCGTTTGGCCTGCTGGCATTCGTGCAGGTCTACGTTGTGATGATCATGACGGTCCCCGGCATCCTCTGCATGTTGAGCGACCCGGTGGGGACCAGGCTTGCGATGTGGGCGTTAGGGTCGTGCTTGGTCAGCCTGATGCCCCAAGTCTTCTTCCTGTTGCAGACCATAGGCATTCGGGCGGCCAGCCAGCCGGTCGTAGCGACACTGATAGGTGCCAGATTCAGCATTCGGGTACACCCCGCGATTCCAGAACTCCGCTTCACTCCAGGAGCCTCCCCTCAGATCGAGTAACCCCTCTCCTCCAATAACCCCGGCTTTCCGTTGTCCAGTCACTACAGGACATCGGACGGGGTGCGCTTTTCTTTCCAGAAACAACCGTATTGGAGGAATGTCATGTCATTTCGTAACGTGGCAGTAGCGGCGCTTATGCTCCTTGCCGTCGTCTTGGCCGGAGCGTGCGGGCCGTCGGACGAAGAGTTGGACGCAATGGTCTCGGCCGAGGTAGGGCGGCAAGTTGCTCTAATTCCGCCAGCCCCACAGGGTGAGCATGGGCCTCAAGGCGTGCAGGGCGAACAGGGCGAAACCGGACCGCAAGGCGAGCAAGGCATCCAGGGCGTCCAGGGTGAACAGGGCGTTCAGGGTGAGGTCGGACCACAGGGCGAGACCGGGCCGCAAGGCGAGCAGGGCATCGAGGGGGAGACCGGCGCGACGGGAGAACGCGGCGCGACAGGCGCAACCGGCGCGACGGGGCCGCAGGGCGAGCGCGGGCCGTCCATGACTGAGGAACTGGTGAGCGTGGTAGAGACGGCGCGACCGAGTGTGGTCATCATCAACACGCGGCTGCCGGGGAACCGCACGGGTGGCGGCACGGGCTTCTATGTGGATGACCGTGGGACCGTCTTGACAGCAGCGCACGTAGTGTCAGACCCCACGCCTGTGGAGATAACCGTCACAACTGTCGACGGGGCATCTGAATTCTATAGCGTTGAACGGGTGTTTGCCGGCAAGGATGCCGCTCTTCTTGTGCCGAAAGATGTCAGCATCAGCTCCCGCGCCTTGCCAATCGCCGCTTCAGGGCCTGCCATTGGCGCCCCGGTGGTCGTGCTGGGAGACAAAGAGGTTTGGATGCCAGAGGAACGGCCATTTTCGCAGTTTGGCGTCGTTGCCGGCGCATATCCGTATAACTGCAATCTCTGCGGAGCCAGCTCACCTATACGTTACGTAGTGGACTTCGCCAGCGGTTCCGGTTCAAGCGGCAGCCCCGCGCTCAACCTTGATGGTGAAGTATTCGGAGTGGTTACTGGGGGATGGGACCAACCAGCATTCTCTATAGCTATAGAACTCGTTGGGGAGTCGTTCAGTTGAGCAGTTAGGGCATCCAGTCTGTCGTGGGAGAGGGACAGCCCCTCCCACGACGCTCCCATGGAGCAGCGGGAGCGTGCTTCGACAGGCTCAGCACGAACGAGGGACGCCATTGCCGCGGAGGGCGTTGGATACGCGACGACAGCTTGCTGCGGATGTCCTGGATTCCCGCTTTTGCGGGAATGACGGTGACGTTTAGGGGTAATACAAAGGTCTCCGGTTAGCGCCAAAGAGCGGCGCAATATGCGCTTTTGCCACAGCTTCCGCCGTTCCATCCCCCTTCTCGTGCGCTGTATACTTACGGGGAAGCCCCAGCCGGGGCCGAGGCCATTGCGGAGGGCATTGCCGTGGCTGAGCAGCCGATAATCGCCATTACGATGGGGGACCCGTGCGGCATTGGGCCGGAGGTCATCGCGAAGGCACTGGCCGGCGCGGAGGCGGGCGAGCTGTGCACGCCGCTCGTGGTCGGGAACGCGGAGATCATGCGGCGTGCCGTCAACCTCGCGGGTGTTGGTCTCGCCGTGGAGCGGGTCGAGTCGGCGGACGAGGCGGCGTGCGGCGACGGCGCGGTCGCGGTGCTGGACATCGGCAACTACGACGCGTCGGCCATGCAGCCCGGCGAGATCTCCGCGACGGCGGGCAAGGCGGCGATGGAGTGGGTCGTGCGCGCGGGCGAGCTGTGTCTCGACGGCTCGGTCTCGGCGATGGCAACGGCGCCGCTGCACAAGGAGGCCGCGAGCTTGGCCGGGTACGAGGACATCGGCCACATGGAGGTGCTTCAGCGGCTGTCGGAGTCGCCCAAGGTGCTGACGATGCTCATGTCCAAGGGCCTGCGGGTGGTGCACCTGACCACCCACCGTTCGCTGAAGCGCGCCTGCGACTACGTGACGGAGGACAACATCCTGGCGGCGCTGCGGCTGACCGACGCCTCGTTCAAGACGTGGGGCGTTGCGGAGCCGCGCATCGGCGTGGCGGCGCTCAACCCGCACGCCTCCGACGGCGGGCTCATCGGCGACGAGGAGGCGACGCAGATCGCCCCGGCAGTCGAGGCGGCGCTGGCCGAGGGCATCAGGGCCACCGGGCCCGTGCCCGCCGACACGGTCTTCCTGCAGGGCATCCGCGGTGACTACGACGCCATTCTGGCCATGTACCACGACCAGGGGCACATCCCGGTGAAGGTGTACGGGTTCGAGGAGAGCATCACCGTGAACCTGGGGCTGCCGTTCATCCGCACGTCGGTTGACCACGGCACGGCGTTTGACATCGCGTGGCAGGGGAAGGCCGACGCCACCAGCATGCTGGAGTCGATACGGGCGGCTGTGGAGCTTGCAACGGGCATAGGCATCGCGAAGCCGGTGGGATAGCGGAGAGGGCCTCCGTTCACCCTTCGATTTCCCTCAGGGCGAACGGAGGGACGGGCGACCCTTCGACAGGCTCAGGACGAACGGTAGGGGGCCACAGAGCGGCTAGGGGTAGTCGGGGTTCCTGCCTGCGCAGGAACGACGGGGGCTTTCGACGGGCTCGCGGATTCGCCCTTCGATTTCCCTCTGGGCGAACGGACGAGAGTGGGAGCAAACATGCGGATTGGTTTCATTGGCGGCGGGACCATGGCGGAGGCCATCATCGGCGGCATGCTCGACCGCGAGCTGGCCTCGCCGGACGACATCGCCGTTTGCGAGATCATCGAGGGCCGGCGCTCGTATCTGTCGGACCGCTACGGAATTACCGTGACGGACGACGGCGCAGCGACGGCGTCGCATGGCAGCCTCGTGCTGCTCGCCGTGAAGCCGCAAGACCTGCCCAAAGCCATGTCCGGGCTGAAGGGCGGTCTCACTTCGGAGCAGGCCGCGCTGAGCATCGTCGCGGGGGCGACCGTCCGCTCGATCCGCAGGGGCCTCGGCCACGACGCCGTCGTGCGCATCATGCCGAACACCCCCGCGCAGATCGGCGCGGGGGTGAGCGTGTGGACGGCCACGCCCGAGACGCCGACCGAGCGCGTGAAGGAGACAAAAGAGCTGCTACAGGCCATCGGCAAGGAAGTCTACGTGCCAAGCGAGAAGTACGTCGACATGGCGACGGGGCTCAGCGGCAGCGGCCCGGCCTACGTCTTCCTCTTCATCGAGGCGCTTACCGACGCGGGCGTCCACATCGGCCTGTCGCGCGACGTGGCGGCCATGCTGGCGACGCAGACGGTGCTGGGCAGCGCGCAACTCCTGCAGCAGACCGGGCGTCACCCCGCCGAGCTGCGGAACGCCGTCACATCGCCCGGGGGCACGACGGCGGAGGGCCTGATGGCGATGGAGAGCGCACGGTTCCGCGCAGCCATCATGGAAGGCGTTGAGGCCGCATACGAGAAGGCCGTCGAGCTGGGTGAGGAAGACTAGTGCAAGCGATAGGGGTCCTGCTGGTCAACCTGCTGTACCTATTCGTCTTTGCCATTTTCATCCGCTCCATCCTGTCGTGGTTCCCCATCTCTCCCTACAACCCCATCCGGCAGGCGCTGGACCAGATCACAGAGCCCGTGCTGGGGCCGATCCGGCGCTACATGCCCAGCTTCGGCATGCTCGACCTGAGCCCAATGATCACCATCATCGTCATCATCTTCCTCATCGTTCCGTTGGTGCGGGCGCTGTTTGGGCTGTAGCGCAGAAAAGATCGAGGAGGCCCGGCATCATGCCGATGAAGTGGGAACAGTCCAAGAACGGCGAGATGTGGCGGTGGAAGAAGTCCGACAACACCGTGGTCATTCACCTGAACAAGTTCAACGGCACCTATGATGTCTCAATCGTGCGCTCCATCAGCGGCGCGGGCATGGGGCTGAGCGCCTCGGGTTTCGACTCCGCGGAAGAGGCGCAGGAGTGGGCGTCGCTGCTGCTGCGCGAGGACTAAAGGCGACACCGGAGAGAGCATGAGCGCCGTTGCAAGACTTCCCCTGGGAGGAAGGATGGCCATTGCCGCCGCAGCGCTGGCGGTGCTGGTGGCCGTCGTCGGGGTGATCGCCCTGGTTTCCAACGGGGCCGTCGAGGAGCAGGCCGGCAGGAACTTCTTCGCGGTATTCGCCATTCTTGGAGGCATCGGCTTCATCGTCGACGCGTTCAAGCAAGAGGGCGCGCCGCAGGGCATTTCGTACGTCGTGCTCAAGTTCACGTCACTCGCTTTCGCCCTTGGACTCATTGTGGGCGGCGGCTGGGCCGAGTATTGGTGGCAGCTCGCCTTGGGCGGCGTGGCCGCGGGCATCGTCGTTGGAACCATAGAAAGGGCCATCGGGACGGACCCGGGTCCAAATTACGCCTTCCGGCTGGTGGTCTGGGGCCTTGTGGGCCTAGCGGCCACGGCTGAGGGCGTCTGGGTCATCCTGCCGCTGTAAGCAAGGGCCACATCAAACAGCACTCACCAGAAGAAAGGACTAACCGACCGCCATGGATAAAATCCCGCTTCCCGGAAAGATCGCAATCGCCGTCTTTGCCCTGGCGATGGCAATCGCCGTCATCATCGTCGTGGTCCTGGTCTCCAACGACACCATCAACCAGAACTGGGGCCTGGGTCTCTTTTCCGTGTTTGCCATACTGGGCGGCATCGGCTTCATCACCGACGCCTTCAAGCGGGAGGGCGCTCCCAAGGCCTTCCACTCGGTCGTGTTCAAGTTCACCTCGTTGGGCTTGACGCTGGGACTCATCGCCGGCGACTGGGGCGAGTACTGGTGGCAACTCACCGTCGGCGGTCTGATCGTGGGCGTGGTCGTCGCGCTCATCGAAGGACGCCTCCGCAGCGGCGAGGAGCCTCCGCGCGTGTTCCGGCTGGTCGTGTGGAACCTCGTCGGCGTAGCGGCCATCGGAGAGGGCGTGTACAAGCTGGCGACGCTCTAGCAGGACGGGACCAGGGCGCACGATGAGGGACCTGCTAGACCCTTCCATTCCCCACGCATTTGCTGCAATCTGTGGCCGATGGAACACACGCCACTAGACACCGCAACCGTATCGGTCATCGTGGACAGCACGTCGTCGCTGACGGCTGAGCACATCGGCGGTCTGCCGCTGGAGGTGGTGCCGCTGCACGTCACGGTGGGGGGCCGCACCTATCTGGACGGCGTCGAGTTGTCACCTGAGGACTTCTACCGGCAGATCGCGGACGACAGCGTTGCCGCGCAGACAGCCGCGCCCTCCCCCGCCGCTTTCCAGACCGCCTTCCAGCGCGCCTTTGACGCCGGTCGCGACGTGCTCTGCATCACGACCACGTCCAAGCTGAGCGTGACGTACTCCATCGCACAGTCGGCGATGGAGCTGGCGCTGGAATCGGCGCCGGGCCGCAGCGGCCGCGTCGTCGACAGCGGGACGGCGGGCGGCGCCGAGGCGCTGGTGGCGCTGGCGGCGGCACGGTGCGCGTCGGAGGGCGGCACGCTAGAGGACATCGAGCGCATCGCACGGGGCGTCGCCGGGCAGGTCTACTTCATCGGCATCCTGGAATCGCTGCGCCGGTTGCAGCGCGGCGGGCGGGTGCCGCTGGCGGCGGCGTGGGCGGCGTCGCTGCTGCGGATCAAGCCGATCCTGGGCATCTGGCCGGGCGAGGGCGACGTGCGCATGGTGGCGCGCCCTCGGACCAAGGCGAAGGCGGTCCAGCGGGTGCTGGACATCATGGCGGAGGAGACCGGAGGCCGGCCGGTCAACGTCGTGGTCATGCATGCCGCCGCGCCGGAGGAAGCCGAGAACATGCTCGACCGGATCACCGAGCGGTTCCAGGGCGTGCAGACGATGACACTGCCGTTCACGCCCGTCATCGGTGCGCACACGGGACCGGGGCTGCTGGCAGTGGCATTCCATGACTATTGCCGGCCTCTTGCTTTGTCTCCATTCGGCAATTCCCGTTAACGCAACCTTGTTTATTCGCAAATGACTCCTCTGTTATAATCGCCGACAAATGGCAGGGGCGATGCTCGACAGGCGAAATGCGCCCAGCCAACGAACAAACCTCTGGCGAAAACACCCAAACCATCGCCGGTAAGGAGCAACACGTGGCAGACACGCGAATAGTCGTGACCGGCGTAGGCATGGTTACCCCTACAGGACTGACGGCGGACGCCACATGGGAGTCGCTGGCGGCGGGCAGGTCCGGCGTGAGCCGCATCACCGCCTTTGACCCGGAGGGGTTTGAGACGACGATTGCCGCCGAGATCCCCGAGTTCAACCCGGAAGACTACATGGACCGCAAAGAAGCGCGTCGCGCCGATCGCTTCTCGCAGTTTGCGCTGGCCGCTGCGCACGAGGCCCTCGGACAGGCGGACCTGCTGCGCGAGGAACCTCTCGGCGACCGGGTGTCGTCCCTCATCGCGAGCGGCGTGGGCGGCATCATCACCCTCTCCCAGCAGTACGACGTGCTCAAGGAGAAGGGCCCCAAGCGCATCAGCCCGTTTCTCGTCCCCATGATGCTGGTGGACATGGCGGGCGGCAACGTGTCCATCACCTACGGCGCGCGCGGGCCCAGCTTCGCCACCGTCTCGGCCTGCGCCAGCGGCGCCGACGCCATCGGCATGGGGATGGACCTCATCCGCAAGGGCGAGATCGACATCGCGATCTGCGGCGGCTCGGAGGCGCCGATTTGCCCCATCGCCGTCGCGGGCTTCAACTCGGCGGGCGCGCTCTCGCGCAACAACGACGTGCCGGAGGCGGCGTCCCGCCCCTTCGACGCTGAGCGCGACGGCTTCATCATCGGCGAGGGCGCGGGCGTCCTCATCGTCGAGAGCTTAGAGCACGCGCTGGAACGCGGGGCGACGCCCATCGTCGAGCTTGGCGGCTACGGCGTGACGTCGGACGCGTCGCACATCACGCAGCCGGCGCCCTTCGGCGAGGGCGGCGCGCGGGCGATGCGCCAGGCCATCGCGGGCGCCGGGCTCAAGCCGGAGGACGTCGACTACATCAACGCCCACGGGACCTCAACTCCCATCAACGACAAGGCGGAGACGGACGCCATCAAGTCCGTATTCGGTGAGGACGCCTACCGGGTTGCGATAAGCTCCTCCAAGTCCATGACGGGCCACCTGCTCGGAGCAGCGGGCGCCATCGAGGCCGCTATCTGCGTGATGGCAATCGAGCGCGGCTGCATTCCGCCCACCATCAACCTGACCAACCCGGACCCGGAGTGCGACCTGGACTATGTGCCCCACAACGCGCGCATGACCAAGGTGGACGTGGCGATGACCAATTCCCTGGGATTCGGCGGCCACAACACCACGCTGCTGTTCCAGCGCTTCGAAGGGTAGCCCGGGCAGCGCCCGCATGGCTGCCAACGGTGAACCGCCACGGCCCCGGTGGGTGGTGGCATCGCCGGTCCCGCAAGATGTCGTAGATGCGCTGGCGCTCCCCCGGCTGTGGGCACAGATGCTCTACAACCGCGGCATCGAGACGCGCGACACCGCATGGGAGCTACTGCACGCCTCAGAGGCCGCGCTGCATGACCCCTTCCTCTTTGCCGAGATGGACACCGCCGTCGACCGCGTTCTCGGCGCAATAGCCTCGAAGGAGACCATTGCCGTCTACGGCGACTTCGACACCGACGGGGTCACGGCGTCGGCGCTCCTGTACGAGGCGCTGCTGGGCATCGGCGGGGAGGTTTTCGTGCACCTGCCCCATCGCGTGCGCGACGGGCACGGCCTGAACGCAGAGGCAGTCGACGCCATCGCTGCGCGTGGGGGAGGGCTCATCATCACCGTCGACTGCGGGATCACCTCGGCGGACGAGGTGAAGAAAGCCAAGGCGCTGGGCATGGACGTCGTCCTGACAGACCACCACGTCCCGATGGGTGACCCGCCACAGGCCTTCGCCATGGTCACGCCCACCAATGAATACCCCTTCCCCTTCCTCACCGGCGCGGGACTTGCGTTCAAGCTCGTGCAAGCAATCTTCCAGAGGCTGGAGACGCCCATTCCCGAAGGCGCGATGGAGCTGGCATCGCTGGGCACCGTCGCCGACATGGCGCCGCTGCTCGGCGAGAACCGCGCCATCGCGACGCTGGGGCTGGCAAAGCTGCGGGAGACCAAGCGGCCCGGCCTGCTGGAACTGCTGAAAGCAGCGCGGGTGTCCCAGAACTCGCTTGACCACGAGTCCATCCCCTTCATCATCGCGCCACGGCTCAATGCTGCGGGCCGGATGGACAGCCCGGACATCGCGCTCAACCTCCTCACCGCCCAGAATGAGGACTCCGCGCGGGAGTTTGCCCTGCAGTTGGAGGCGTTGAACCGGGACCGGCGGGGGCTCATGCAGGAGCTGCTGGAAGAGGCCATCGACATGGCAGAGGCACAAGCCGACGAAGAGTGGCTGCTCTTCATCGCAGGCGAGCAGTTCAACCCCGGCGTGAACGGTCTCGTAGCGGGCAGGCTGGTCGAGCGGTTCTCGCGGCCGGCGGTCGTGGTTGCGCTGGACGGCGACCTGGCCCGGGCGAGCGGCCGCAGCGTGCCGGGCTTTCACCTCGCGCACGCCTTCGCGGAGCACGCCAATCTCTTTGTTCACTACGGCGGGCATCCTGCGGCAGCAGGGTTTGTCGCACGACGCGAAGACGTCGACGCCATCCGGCAGGCGTTACAGGCGACTGCACGGGAGCGCATGCGGGACGCACCACTCACACCGGCACTGCGCATCGACGCGGAGATGGATCTGCGTGACATTCCCGGTGAGACGATGGGCTTTCTGCGACGGCTCGAACCGTACGGCCAGGAAAACCCGCCACCCGCCTTTCTATCGCGCGGCGTAGAGGTCACCGACGTCGTGCAGATGGGAGCGAGCGGCCAACACCTGCGGCTGCGTGTCCGGCAGGGCGGAGCGACATGGCAGGCCGTCGCGTTCAACACCACCTGGCCTGAGGGTGTGAGGACGCCGTCGACGTGGGACATCGTGCATACGCCTTCCGTCAACACGTACAACGGGCGCCAGAGCCTGCAACTGCGCGTGCTGGACATGCGGCCAGCGGAGTGAGGGCGGGCCTACCGGGAACGCAGGAGCACGTACAGGGCGAAGGCGCGCTGTGCGGGACGCGGGGAGCGATCAAACTCCTCAATCCTCCGCCTGGTTTCCTCAACCAACTCCGTAACACCCAAACGTGAGAACCTCGCATTGGGGTCATAGTCGGCAGACTGACGCTTCACCTGCATTACAACAAAGTGCCGCCCGAAGTCCTGTACCTCTGAGGGAAACTCGCCCATGCCAGAAAGGTCTGAGAATTGTCGCCTCGCTTGGCCATGTTCCAGCGCGCGATATGCCCGCTGCCATGCTCGTCTCGTCCAGTTGTTTGCCCCAGAACCTGCAAGTTGCGCTGCGCAACACGCGGCAAGAGCATGGAACATCGCGTAGTAGGCGGCGCTGACCGCACGCCTTAGCTCGCTCTGCCGTGGTCTGCCTCGGCGTCTGCCCAACGCACCAGCCGACAGGTGCGCCGCAATCCTCAGGAGGTCGCGCGGATCCACGGCGCCACGTTGTAGTGGTAGAACTCAGGCCACTCAGACTTATGGATGAACTCCTTGAGCGGCATGGTCAACAGCTCCTCCTCCGGCATGTAATCAATTACGAGGCTGATGAGGCGCACCGCCCAATCCGGGTCGACCTTCGAAGGGTCAGCGTCGTACACCACGTACATATGCACGCGCTCTTCGCCGAAGGGGTCTTCATGCGCGACGATGCACACATCATGCAGGGGCAGGTCTTCTCCAAACCGCTCGCTCACGGCCTCCCTGACGAAGTCCTCTATCTTTTTGAGCACATATTTTGGCGTCTTGGTGACCATGCATTGGGCTCCCTGATTTGTTCCATCGCGGGAAAGCAAGACGGGGCGGGCATCCTCTGCTCCCCACCCCGTCCGTCCACGCCCTATCGTCTGCCGTGACTTACAGCATTGCGATTATACCGCATTCGCCCGCTAGTCGTCCTCCAGTGTGGACGTGTCGCCGAGGGGGAGGCCGAGCTCCTCCGCCTTCAGCAGCCGACGCATGATCTTGCCGCTGCGCGTCTTGGGCAGTGACGCCCGGAACTCGATGCTGCGGGGCGCGATGGCCTGGAGCCGCTGCCGCCCGTGCCCCAGGATCTCGCGACGCAGGTCCTCCGACGGCTCGAAGCCGTCCTTCAGCGCGACAAAGCCCTTCACCACCTCCATCGCCAAGTCGTCCGGCACGCCGATGGCGGCCGCCTCCGCGACGGCGGGGTGCTCGATGAGGACGCTCTCGACCTCGAAGGGGCCGACAAGGTGGCCGGCGGTGTTGATGACGTCGTCCGCGCGGCCGACGAACCAGATGTAGCCGTCATCGTCCATGCGCGACTGGTCGCCGGAGATGTACCAGCCCTTGTGGAACTTTGTGTTGTACATGGGCTGGTTGTTCCAGTAGGTGTGGAACATCGACGGCCAGCCGGGCCGCACGGCAAGGTAGCCCTCCTGCCCGGCGGGCAGCGGGTTGTAGTCGTTGTCCAGGATAGCGATCTCGATGCCGGGGATGGGCCGCCCCATCGAACCGGGACGCACCTCCATCGCCGGGTAGTTGGCAACCATGATGGCGCCCGTTTCCGTCTGCCACCAATTGTCGTGGATGGGCTGATCGAACACCTTCGTGCCCCACACGACGGCCTCCGGGTTCAGCGGCTCGCCAACGCTGTTGATGTGCCGCAGCGTCGACAGGTTGAAGCGGCCAGGCAACTCGTCGCCGGCCTTCATAAGCATACGTACAGCGGTCGGAGCCGTGTACCACACCGTGACGCCGTACTTCTCGATCATCTGGTACCACGCGCTCGCGCCAAAGCCGCCCTCGTAGATGAGCTGTGTCACGCCGTTGGACCACGGGGCAAACATGCCGTACGACGTGCCCGTCACCCAGCCGGGGTCGGCCGTGCACCAGTACAGGTCGTCCGGGTGGAAGTCCAGCACCCACTTGCCCGTCGCGTACTGCTGCACCACCGCGTGGTGCCGGTGGGCCGCGCCCTTGGGCTTGCCTGTTGTGCCGGAGGTGTAGTGGATGACCGAGTAGTCGTACATGCTGGTGTTGGCGGTGTCGTATCCGTCCGACGCCTCGGCCATCAGCGACTCATAGCTCAAGTCGCCCGGTTCCAGCGGCTCCGACGAGCGCCCGTTCTTGTTCACGATGATGGTGTGCTGCAGGGCGGGCAGCTCAGGCAGCACGGCAGCGATGCGTTTGCGCAGGTCGGGCTGCGTGATGAGCACCACCGCGCCGCTGTCCTCCATGCGGTCGCGCACCGGGTCCGGCCCGAAGGCGGAAAAGAGCGGCCCCACGACGGCGCCGTGCTTCAGCACGCCGAACATGGCGAAGTAGAGCTCCGGCAGCCGCTCCATGAAGATGAAGACGCGATCGCCGTGCTGCACTCCCAGGCCCTCAAGCACGTTGGCGAACCTGGCGGTCTCGCGCTTCATGTCGCTGAAGGTGTAGCGTTCCTCCTCGCCGTTCTTGCCTACCCAGATCATCGCCATCTTGTCGCCGCGGCCGGCCTCCACGTGCCGGTCGATGCACTCGTGCGCCTGGTTCAGGTAGCCGCCGGGCAGCCAGTCGAGCTCGGCGTAGATGTCCGACCACTGGAAGTCCGCTTTCGCCGCGTCCAGGTCCGGCAAGTTCGGCGTTACGGCCATCGCGTCAACGGGCTGCTTGCCGATGGTCTGGTACTCCATGACGCCTCCTTTTGATTGCATGCGAATACGCAGGGGTTGCGTTTCGGCACAATCTACCGCCGCCCCTTGGGAGCGTCAAGCACGGGTGGTGGGGCGTTTGTACAACAGAAAGAACCCCGTCCAAGTGGAACGGGGTTCCGTCACATGCCGCTTACCACGGCGTTACGAATCGTCGTTGCGCTCCAACAAGGCAAGCAGGTGGTGTACAAAGCGATGGACTTCCGGGCGGTCACTGGCGACCTCAAAGTCTTCCATCTCGTCATGGTAGAAGTTGCTGTGAAACTTCTCAGCGGCGGCGAATGCTCCGCGCAGCGAGCTGTCCCCGAACTCGTCCGCCAAACGGTCTACGGCCAGCTTGAGGGAACGGTGGGTCCGGCAGGGCCAGTCTCGTTGCACGGCAGCGGCCATGACTGCGTGTGTCGCCGCTCCCCACAGCTTTTCCGACGCCTGTAGATGGTCGCCGTCAAGGAACTCGCGGTCGGACGCTGTGAGAAAATCCAGTGCCGTTTGCCGGTGGTCCTCATGCTCCATGTTGCTGCTCCCTTGAATGGTGTTCGAGGCGATTTCCTCCTCACCACCCAGGGACTTGGCTTGACGGTCTTCACCCTCTACCAAGCTACACATTCCAATCGCCTATGCGGGCCAAAACAAGTTTGGCCGGTAATCTCCGCCCCCTACGCCTTTGGCTGGATGAGCACGCGCACGGTGCCGTCGCCTTCGTCGCGGTGGTTGATGAGGGTGTGGCCTTCCTTCTCCGTCCAGTATTTGACGTCGAAGATGTTGAGGGCGTCGCCGAGGATGGCCTCCACCATAGAGTGGTGGTCCGCCTCGGTCTGCTTGGCGAGGGCGGCGATGACGCCTGCGCAGCTCTTGCCGCGCCCGTCGATGACGACCCAGCCGGCGCCGGTGTTGATGATCGGCGCGTGCCCGTTGCCGTTGCCGCCGGGCTCGTAGAGGTCCGGGCGAACGCTGATTTCGCCGGTCTTGCGCAGGTCGAGCTGCCGCTTGAACTCGGCGACAGACTCCCATGCCACTGCGCGGCCGCGGTCGCCGCTGGCGCACACCGCGCCGCGCACACCGACGATGTCCGGGTTGACGCGGGCCAGCTCATCAAGGTCACTCAGCTTCAGGTGGCCGGAGAGGGCCGTGCTCATGCCGAGCTTCTTGCCCTCCAGCACGATATCGCGCAGTTCCTCCTCGCTCAGGAAGTCGAAGAGGTTGCGGCCATCCTTGATAAGCGTGTCGATGAGGAAGCCGTCGCACTCGCCGTCCTTGGCAAGCTGCACCATCAGGTGCGGGTCGAGGCCGCCCTCGTACAGCAGGTTGTCGGCGAACAGCGAGCCCACCAGCTTCGTGTTGTAGCCCTCCATCGCGCGCCGCGACTCGCGCAGTACGTCGACCGCGACATCGTAGTCGGCCTGCATGAAGCCGACCTTGACCGACGTGGCGTCCATGACGGCGGCGGCGTACGCGGCCATCGCGACGGTGCCGGCCTGGTTGGGCACCACGCCGAGCGTGACGCTGACGTGGTTCTCGGGCTGAATGGCCGCGCGCACCTGGCGGACGGTGTTCGGGTGGCCGGAGCCGACGAGCGCCTCCTGCAGGTTCTTCACGTCCACCACGTCGGCGCCGCCCCACTCGGCCTCGAGGGCCTCGGCGACGTCCTGTACGCTGACCATGAGCAGCATGCCGGTCGCAAAGAAGGGGCTGTGATTGCCGGTCAGCCACGCGGCCCTCGGCTGCGTGGAGAGGCTGGGCTGCGGCGGCCGCGGCTTGAGGGGCTCCAACTCGGCCTTGAGCTGCGCCTTCTCGGCGTCGGTGAGCTGCGGCAGCGGCTGGCGCGTCGGGCCGCCGGCCATGCCCATGAGCTCGCCCCAGTACTTCACCATCGCGACGGGCAGCGCGCCATTGTTCTTGTCCATCGTGCGCGTCCACCACGTGTCGTTGAGCTCCTTCAGGCGGCGGAGGTGCTTCTCGTAGAAGGCGTCGTCGTAGTCGCCCACGGACGCCTTCTCGATGAACTGCACGTAGTAGTTGCACTCGGGCGTGTCGAAGCGCCAGTCGGACGTGTTGGCGAACATCACCTGCTGCCGGAAGCCCAGGTCCTGCGCAAAGGGGTAGATCCACTCGTCCGGGGTGCTGATGACGTAGTTCTTGCCGAGCGACAGGTGCGTCTCGATGGAGAGCTGCTGGTTGAAGCTGGCCTCCTTGACGCCGACGACCTGCCGAAGCTCACAGAGCCGCTTCAGCCCCTGCGGCGTCATGACGATGCCGAACTGCGGCGAGTTGTAGAACATGATGCCGAGGTTGGTGTTGTCGCTCAGTGTGCGGACGTAGTCGATGACCTGCTCCTCCGTCTTGGCCTCCATGTACGGGGCCGCGACAATGAGCAGGTCGAAACCGGCGTCCTCCGCGTGCCGGGCCAGCGCCAACGTCTCTCGCGCCGAGGTGTGGGTGACGTGGGCGCCGATGGGCCACCGACCGGCGGCCTCCTCCGCCACGATGTCCATGACGCGAACGCGCTCATCGTGGGTGAGGCTCCAGAACTCGCCCATGCCCCACGTGCAGCCCGCGCCCCGCGTGCCGAGACTCCGCACGTGCCGGACGTTGCGGCGCAGGCCGTCCTCGTCCAGGTCACCGTCGTCGGTGAACGGGGTGATCAGCGTGCTCCACTGACCCTTCAGCGTCTCCCAAGCCCAGTCCTGTGCCTCATGCGCCTTGTAGTGCGCCATCGTGTCCTCCGTCGCATGGCTTGCCACACACGGGGGTGTGTGGGCCTAGATTGAGTCTAGTTTGGGCCCTATGCAGTGTCAATTGCGCAGCTTTGACCCTGACGCGGTGTTTCAGCTAGAGTCCGTGCCAGTCGATAGGGACGCCAAAGCCCCTCCGTTCGTGTGACCCTTCGACAGGCTCAGGGCGAACGGAGGGCCTAACGCATAGAGGAGGACACTCGTGGAGAAGACGTACCACAACTACCCGGACATCGCGCCCGCCATGGCCAACTACTCCCGCGCCGTGCGGGTTGGCAACCTCTTCTTCATGGCCGGCGTGACCGCGGGCGAGCACGACGGCATCGTCGAGCAGGTGCGCGGGACGCTCGACAAGATCCGGCGCGTGCTGGAGCACGAGGGGCAATCGGCCGGCGACATCGTCAAGCTGACCACGTACGTGACGAGCATCGCGGAGTGGCAGGAGCATGGGCAGGAGATCGACGCGGTCTTCGAGGAGGTGTTCCATGGCAGCTACCCGGCCAACACGCTCATCGGCATTTCGGAGCTGGCACGGCCGAACATGAAGGTGGAGATCGACGCGACGGCGGTGTTTTAGGGGGCGCCCGCCACACCGCTGCCCCTGGATACCGGCTTCCGCCGGTACGACGAGGTAGAAGTAGAGCGCCCCGTCATTGCGACGAGGCGCTCTAGTCGTGTCGTGTTGCGGGCTGGGGGTGCTAGGAGAGCGTTGGCACCCAGGTGGTCGGGCCGGCCATCTTGTCCTTGACCAGGTCGACGGCCTCCAGCGGGGGCATGTCGCCGGGGACGGTGACGCGGGCCGTGTGCACGCGGTAGGCCTCCGGGTTCCAGGGGCCGCTCGGCTCCTCGCCCTCCTGCAGCGCACGGGCCGCGTTCAGCAGGCGGCGGCGCACCTTGATGATGGACTCGTCGGAGCTGACCAGTCGCTCCTTGCTCCGGTCGGCGCGCGGGCCCCACTGGTCCTCGACCAGCGCCAGGTCCTGGATGGGGAAGGCCTTGATGCCGGTGTAGGAGTAGTTCTTCTGGGCGATGCGGTCGACCAGGTAGTCGTTGTCCTTGTTCTCCTTGGCCATGAACGACCCGGGTATCTGCTCGGGGTACGTGTAGCCACCGTACCGGTCCTCCCAGACCTGCTGCTGCGTGAACGGGTTGTAGCTCCAGCGGAGGCGGTACATGTAGCAGCTCTCGTCGTCGATGGGGATGCGCATGTTGCTGGAGTACACGTCCGGGCCGGAGATGCCCGCCGAGCTGTAGCAGGGCATGTAGAAGTGGCCAACGTTCGCCTGCTGCTGCCCGTCCGCCGTCTTGCTGACCGCCACGTTCATGACGCCGTAGTCGGTGTCGATGTAGTCGGCGTAGGTGCGGTTGAGGAAGCTGTTGAACACGCCCGCGCCGAAGCGGCGTCCGGGGTTGCCCTCGTTGTTGTCGAGCGTGCTGTGCAAGAAGAAGGCGTGGGAGGGGTCGTAGTCACCCTCGAGCGCCTGGAAGTAGTTGCAGCGCAGGTGGTACTTGCGCACGTAGCGCCGGTCCTCACCGTACTCCAGCCACTCGAAGCCGGGCTTCGGGGGTTCCTTTTCCGCCGGGCCCATGTAGGCCCAGATCATGCCGCCGCCCTCGAAGCACGGGTAGGCCTTGACGACCACCTTGTCCTTGTACGTCTCACCCTCCGGGCTGTTGGGCAGGTCGACGCACTTGCCGGTCACGTCGAACTTCCAGCCGTGGTAGACGCAGCGGATACCGCACTCCTCGTTGCGGCCGAAGAAGAGTGGCGCGCCACGGTGCGGGCAGTAGGCGTCGACGAGGCCGGGGGCGCCGTTCGAGTCGCGGAAGGCGATGAGCTTCTCGCTCAGCAGCGTCACGCGCACAGGCGGGCAGTCCGGCGACGGTATCTCCTCGGCCAGCAGCGCGGGGATCCAGTGGCGCCGGAAGAGCTCGCCCATGGGCGTTCCGGGGCCCGTCTGCGTCAGCATGTCATTGTCCTGAACACTCAGCACGGTAGACCTCCTCTGTGTTTCCCTGCCCTGACCGCAGAATCGCGGTAGAATCTACGGCGATGCTATTCCCGCGAAACAGCATTGTCAATTGAGGTCGCGTACACGCGCACGCCGGGAGGGGACCATGACCGAGCAGGACAGCGACATCATCACCATGGCCGACATGGCCGCCGTATTTGACGTAACCGACGCCCTGTCAATCGACCGCGAGTCCATAAGCGTCGAACTCACCAAGGAAGACCCAGGCACGGTCCAAGCGTCCGCCAACGGCGAGATCGAGATCACGCTGCCGTTGAACACGCCGTTGTCGGTTTGGCTGCCCACGCTCCGCGCCGCGCTGCTGCGGATGGGGTACGAGGAGGAGTAGGGCGCCCTCCGTTCCATTGACCATTCAGCAGACCCAGCGTGAAGAGTAATAGTGCTAAGGGTGGGGTGAAGATGGACGCTAAATACTACATAGTGCCAACAATAGCCAGCGTAGTGATTACCCTTGTTGTCCTTGTTGCACTGGGGGTGTTTGAAGACACAGTTGGTCCAGAGGGGCCACCGGGGCCTCCTGGTCCCGCAGGTGCAGCAGGTCCAGCGGGCACCGAAGGTGGCGCAGGCCAGCAAGGCGAAGCCGGTCCTCCGGGAGCATCCACCGTCGCGTCAGACCCGTTCGCCGCTTACGACTTCCAGATCTCTTCAGCTTGCCTGGAAGCAATTGATGATGTCGCTAGTAAGGAGGAGTGGGACGATTATAAATGGAACGACATCAGACCGTACGTCGTAGACCGGGTTTCTTTATTGACTAACGAGGAAAAGGATCGATTCATAGAGGCTCTGGACCAGATTGCAGGAACGCACGGCTGGCAATACTGGGAGCAACCTAGATACGCTACCCAAGGGAACTATAGGACATATGACAGGAACTATGACGTTGCATCCCAAGGCGAGTCTGAATCAGCCAATGTGCCATGCACCGCAGACCGTTCTGGACTGTACTTGTACGAGGCCATTGTTGGTCAGCCAGTCGACAGGGAGCATCTTCTTGACTGTCTTCTCAGGAAGAAGACTGGCGACTACCAATCAGGAAGCAACTGGGAGCATTCGGAGGCGTGGTGCGAAGAGGTAATGGGTCACGCTGAGAAGCTTGGCATTCCCATTCCGGGGGAAGGACTCTGAGAAGGCAAAAGCCAATTGCCTGTGGCGTAACATCTGCCTACTCTACAGGCAAGCGAGCCGGATAAAGTCGCCGCTCACGAGGCGGCGTCAGGTCCTCTGTCCGCGCCTCTGGCGCAAGGAGGAGGTCCTTCAAGTTCGGCCTCGTCATCCGCTCCAGCTTTCGCCACTGCTCGATGGGAAGCAGCACTGCGGTATCCCTTCCACGTTTGGTCACAATCTGCGGCCCCTCCGCGAGGGCCGTATCGAGCAACTCGCTAAACTTGGCTTTGGCGTCCTGAACCGGCCACTTCCTGCTCATGACACGCTCCGTTATTCTTGCATCTGACTAGTCATAAGATTAGATGTGTTCATCATGGGCGTAAAGGGTTACCACGCTCCGCGCCGCGCTGCTGCGGATGGGTATGAGGAGGGGCGGCAGGCGGTCATAAGGTCGCACCACGGGGGAGACGTACAGCCTCATGCGGCGCGATATGTGACGCAGGCCCGGCTGTATCGACGATACATAATCCTGATACTGACTCTCAAGACTGCTGCCACATATGAGTGCACCTGCCTCCACGTTTGACCGCAATTTGCATCCCATGATACTTTTGCCAGGAACCACCTTGCGGCTGTTTAATAGATACTGAGTATCATACTTCGCCGTACTGAGGGTTACTCAGACGGAAGAGAGCCCATGCGCCAGAAACTCATTGTTGCTCACATTACCATCGCGTCGGTCCTGTTTCCGATGGTTGCGTTGGTAGCTATTTCCGGTGGCCTCTTCCTTGCCGGCGTTCAAGGTTCGTATGGAATCGAGGAAATCGATACGCCTCCCAATGCGTTCCTGGACGTCACGGCTCCAAGGCTCGAGTTGAGGGTCAAGGCGCTTTTGAAGAATGCGGGCATCGAGCACTCCTTCAAGAGCCTTGACATCGATAAGGTCGCAGCTGTCGAAGAGCCGGGGGAAACCCCGACCAACGATCAGCAAGGCAGAGAAGAAGCGACCCACGACCATGACGATCATGACCATAACGGTTCCCCGTCGGCCGCCGAGCCCCACCTGGAAGGCCACGAAAACGCTCAGCCAGTCCCAGTGATCACCACGTTGACGACACAACCGAAATACAAGACCCACTATCGCATCACGGTAAGTCCCCACGCTGAAATCGAAATAGAAAAGCGCTCACCCGACCTGCAGCGACGGCTCATCGGCCTACATCGGGGAGAAGCTCAAGCGCCCTTCATTTTGCTTCAATACGCCATGGCGATGGGTCTTCTGGTCTTGCTTGGCCTTGGTCTCTACCTGGGACTGACCCATTTCCGACTGCGCTGGCTTACCGCCGCCGCAGCCGGATCAGGACTGGTGGTGTTCATCGTCCTGGCGACGGTGCCATAGCCCGCTTCCGTGATGACATGCACGGCCTTACACCTTGCCCCGCAGGAGCGACCCGGAGGCCAATCCCTTCCAGCATCGTGCCTCACCGTGTAAGCTAGGACTGCCCATAGCGACAGGCACGCGGAGTCGTGCGCCGTGTCCTCGTGGGCACTCACGCCAACAGGAGGCCGTGTCCCATGGCAACGTCGCAAGCCGTTCTTCTACCCACCAACGTCAGGCCGCTCCGCTACGCCATCCACCTCACGCCGGACCTCGACGCGTTCACGTTCGACGGCGAGGAGTCCGTCGACATCGAGGTGCTGGAGGCGACGGACACCATCGTCCTCAACGCCTGCGAGATGACGGTGCACTCCGCCAGCATCATGGACGCGGGCAATGCGTCCGTGGACGCGGTTGACATCCAGCTCGACGCGGGCGAGGAGACGGTCGCCATCCGCTTCCCCTCGGCCGTCGCGGCCGGACCGGCGGTCCTCCGCATCGCCTTCACGGGCGAGCTGAACGACCGGCTGACCGGCTTCTACCGCAGCACGTACACCCGCGAGGACGGCACACCCCGCACCATGGCGACGACGCAGTTCGAGCCATCGTCCGCGCGGCGGGCCTTCCCGTGCTGGGACGAGCCAGCGATGAAGGCGAGCTTCCAGCTCACGCTGAGCATCCCCGCCGACATGGACACGGTCTCCAACATGCCCCCGGCAGAAGAGACCGTCGACGGTGACGCCAAGACCGTCCGGTTCGGCGAGTCGCCGGTCATGTCGACGTACCTGTTGGCCTTCGTGGTCGCGGAGCTCGGCATGATCGAGCAGGAGGCGGCGAACGGCACGATGGTGCGCGTCCTGACCACGCGCGGCAAGGAGGAGCAGGGCCGGTTCGCACTGGAGACATCGGTGGCGCTGCTGACCTACTTCAACGACTACTTCGGCATCCCGTACCCGCTGGAGAAGCTGGACCACATCGCCATCCCTGACTTCGCGGCAGGTGCGATGGAGAACTGGGGGGCCATCACCTACCGGGAGACGGCGCTCCTCGTCGACCCCGCCATCAGCCCCGCGGCGACGCGGCAGCGCGTGGCCGAGGTCGTGTCGCACGAGATGGCGCACATGTGGTTCGGCGACCTGGTCACCATGCAGTGGTGGGACGACCTGTGGCTGAACGAGAGCTTCGCGTCGTGGATGGGCGACAAGGCCGTCGACCACATCCACCCGGAATGGAAGATGTGGACGCAGTTTGTCGCCAACGACACCATCCGCGCCTTCCACCTGGACGGGCTGAAGAACTCGCACCCGATCGAGGCCACCGTCCACACGCCGGCCGAGGTGGAGGAGCTGTTCGACGCCATCAGCTACAGCAAGGGCGCGTCCACCATCCGCATGCTGGAGCACTACCTCACGCCGGACGTCTTCCGAGCGGGCCTGCGCAACTACCTGAGCGCGCACGAGTACGCCAACGCGCGCACGGCCGACCTGTGGGAGGCGCTGGAGGAGGCCTCCGGCAAGCCGGTCAAGGCGCTCATGGACACATGGACGGGCCAGATGGGCTACCCCGTGCTCAACGTGCAGTCGCGCCACGACGCCGATGGCGTGAAGCTGGACGTCTCGCAGTCGCGGTTCCTGCTCAGCAACGTCGTCGAGGAGAGCGACCCTTCGACAGGCTCAGGGCGAGCGGATGAGTCGACGTGGAAGGTCCCGGTCAACGTGGAGACCTCGTGGGACGACGGCCCGACGGCGACGCTGATGGAGGCGCGCGACGACACGCTGACGCTGCCGCCCCCACCGAGCCGTGAGGGGTCGTGGTTCAAGGTGAACGCGGGGCAGACCGGCTTCTACCGGGTCAACATGAGCCCGAGCGACTGGGACGCCCTCATCCCGGCCGTCACGTCGCGCGCCCTCTCGGACACGGACCGGCTGGGCCTGCAGAACGACGCCTACGCGCTTTCGCGGGCGGGGTATCTGCCGATCAGCCAGTTCCTCGCGCTGGCCGAGGGCTACCGCGGCGAGACGGACGCCAGCGTGTGGCGCGACCTGGCGGGCAACCTGGGCGACCTGGACACGCTGCTCTCGGACGAGGCGTGCTACCCGGCGTTCAAGTCGCTGTGCCAGGGGCTGTTCAGCCCGCTGGCCGAGCGGATGGGCTGGGAGCCGAAGCCCGGCGACGGCCACCTGGACGCGATCCTGCGGAGCGTCGCGCTGGGGCAGGCCGGCTACTACGAGGACCCGGCGGTGCTTGCCGAGGCGCGGGCGCGCTTCGACCACTACCTGGAGGACCGCTCGTCGCTGCCGGCGGACCTGCGGGGCGCCGTGTTCAGCCTGACGGCGCAGCAGGGCGACGCCGACACGTACAACACGCTGTGGGACCTGCAGCGGAGCGCAGAGTTGCAGGAGGAGAAGGTCCGGCTGCTGATCTCGCTGACGCGCATCCCGGACCCGGAGCTCATCAGTGACGTGCTGCACCGCTCGCTCACGGACGACGTGCGCTCGCAGGACACGGTGTCGGTCGTGGGCGCGGTGTCGGCCAACCCCAAGGGCAAGGCGCTGGCGTGGGACTTCCTGAAGGACAACTGGGACACGTTCATGGAGCGATACGGCCACGGGGGCTTCATGCTCATGCGGCTCGTGGGCCTGCCGCGCGGCTTCACGACCCGCGAGCGGCTGGAGGAGGTGCGCGATTTCTACGCGAGCCACCCGGCGCCCGCGGCGGAGCGGTCCGTGCGCCAGACGATCGAGGGGCTGGAGCTCAACGTCGCGTGGCTGGAGCGGAACAAGGACGACGTGGCGGCGTGGTTCGCGGGGCGGTAAGAGTGCGGAGGGCGATTCGTGAATCGCCTGCCCCGTTCACCCTTCGATTTCCCCCTTCGACATGGCTCAGGACAGGCCCAGGGCGAACGAGGCACACAACAGCAAGGAGGCAGTCATGAAGTTTGTGGTCTACAACGACAAGAGGCCCGGCCTGCTTACGAATGGCGGTGTCATTGACATAAGCAGCGTTTGTCCCGGCGGCGGCCAGGCGGCAATCGTGTACCTGATCAACAACTACGACAGCCTGCGCCCGGAGCTGGAACGCCTCGCCAAGGTCGAGACGCCCACGCCGATGCAGTTCGTGCAGCTGGATTCGCCGCTGCCCCGGCCCAGCAAGATCCTGTGCATGGGCGGCAACTACCGGGAGTTCGGCGCACGGGAGCCAGCGCCCATGTGGGGGTTCACCAAGGCGCTGGACTCGGTCCTCGCACCGGGCGGCACGGTGGTGCTGCCGGACATCGACGCCAACATCTTCCACCACGAGGCAGAGCTGGTGCTGGTCTTCGGCAAGAGCGGGAAGGACATTCCCGCGTCGGAGGCGATGGACTACGTCTTCGGGTACACGTGCGGGGTCGATGTCTCGGCCCGCATGTACTCGCCGGGCGGGGGCGGCCGCGAGCCCAACAAGATGCCGATCTCAGAGCACAAGTCCTACAACACCTTCTGCCCCATGGGGCCGTGCATCGTGACCAAGGATGAGATCGCGGACCCGGAGAACGTGCAGGTGACGCTGAGCGTCGATGGGGAGCTGCGGGGCAACTACAACACGGACGACCTCGCCCACTCGATCGCGGAGTCCATCGAGTACGTGGCGGCCATCGAGGCCATCAGCCCCGGCGACGTGCTGTTCATGGGCACGAACCACCAGGGGTTGGGCGCGATGCAGGACGGGGACACCATCGAGATGGGCATCGAAGGCATCGGCAGCTTCACGTTCAGCGTCAGCGACCCACTGAAGCGGCGCTGGCCCAAGGGCGTCGACGAGGCGACGGCCAAGGACCTGCGGGAGGGCACGGGCGGCCCCGGCCGCAACGCTCGGCCGCTGCCGGCGGGATAGCCGACACCTTGGCCGTGGAGATTGACCTTGGCAACAGGTTTGTTTTGCGTGACTGGCCGTCGGCGTGGAAGAACGCCGACCGAGAGCGGTTCGTGTCGCTGGCCAACGACTACGACGTCTCGAAGCAGCTGTACGACCGCTTCCCGCACCCGTATACCCACGCCGATGCCGATGAGTGGATTGCCCTCAACGCCAAACGGACCACGCTGACAAACCTGGCAATCTGCGACGGCGACGGGCCAATCGGCAGCGTGGGCCTGACGCTGCGGGAGGCCGACTACCGGCACTCAGCGGAGATCGGCTACTGGCTGGGGCAGCCGTTCTGGGGGCGCGGCATCGCGACGACCGCCGTGAAGGCCCTGACGGCCTACGCGTTCCAGTCGCTCGACCTCATCCGGCTTGAGGCGCACATCTTCGCCCGCAACCACGCGTCGGCGCGGGTGCTGGAGAAGGCGGGGTACCAGCGCGAGGGGCGGCTCCGCAAGGCAAGCATGAAGGAGGGCGAGGCGCTCGACAACGTTCTGTATGCGGCGCTGAAGGACGAGTGGCGGCCTTAGGCTCCACAGATCCCCCCGATCGCCCTTCGATTTCCCCCTTCGACACGGCTCAGGACAGGCTCAGGGCGAACGGACTTGGTCAAGGCAGTGGCTAAAAGCGAAGGAGCGTGAGCGATGGCGATGTACCGCGTGTACCCGGACGAGAATGGGGAGAGCCACATCGAACCACTGTCGCTGGACGACCACGCCTACCTGGAAGCGTTCAACAACATCACGGAGGCGGGCATCCGCCACTACGCAGAGCTGCGGTACATGGACTTCCACCCGCTGCCGGAGCGCAGGCTCATCATCCAGCTCGTCGGCGACATCGAGATCGGGTTGAGCGACGGCACGAAGCAGGTCTTCCACCCGGGCGACGTCCGGCTGATGGAGGACGTGCGCGGGGTGGGCCACACGCACGAGGACCTGACGGAGTGCACGCAGTTCATCATGATGCTGAAGGACTAGGGGGACTATCTGAGAATTGACTGAGGGGCGTCACTGATGGAGAGAGGCTAGCTCACGTCAAGGAACCGCATGGCGACGATGAGAATGGACAACCCGATGCCCATCAGACTCATGGTCCACCGTATCGACTTCAACTCCCCACGGAGCTCTGCAATTTCCGACTTGAGATCAGCCCTGAGATCAGCAAGGTCCGCCTTTGTCGCGTAGTGCTGCAGCTCCTGCCGGAGTTCTGAGCGGGTGATGGGTTGTTCCGCAGCCACCATGCTTCTCCTAAAATGACAGTATTACTGGCTGCGTTAATACTATTCTTATATACAACATCTGTCAAATAATGCTTGCAATAGGCAACAATTTCACTCCAGCGGGATCCAGAGCATCGTGCGGGGTTTGTTGCCGATGACGCGGGTGACGTGGCCCTCGCCGGTGAGGTCCTCCGCCAACAGGACGTCGCCGGGGCGAAAGCGCTTGGTGGAGCCGTCGCCGACCTCGATCTCGCCCTCGCCGTCCAGCGTGACGACGTACTGGCGGCCCGGCGCGCAGTGCCAGCCGAGCACGTAGCCGGCTGATTGGCGTGTGAAGAAAGCGTGCTTTGCCTCGGACGGGCTGGTTGCCTCCGATTGGCCGTCCCCTCTTGGCTGGAAGTCCAGCTCGACCTCCTCGAAATGGGACTTGCCGTCATCGCCTGTGTAGATGCGCGTGACGTGCATGGCGTGCCTCCTTGCAGTGGACGTCCGGCGCCAGTGCGCCTCGGTTTCGTGCAGTATAGCGACCCAGTCCCGAAACGGCCTCACTTTCCTTGACCCGCGACGAAATTCGTGATACTTTTCGCAATTGCTTGGGGCGGGGCTCCAAATAGGATACGGAGGTGACTTCCTTGGACGGCCTGATAGTCGCAATTGCGGCCGGCGTTGCAGCTCTTGCTTTTGCTGCGTTCCTGGCTACGCGCGTACTTGCTGCAGACGAGGGAACCGATCGCATGAAGGAGATCGGCGCAGCCATCCAGGAAGGCGCCAACGCCTTTCTCAAGCGTGAGTACACGGTGCTGGCGGGATTCGTCTTACTCGTTTTCGTCGTACTGCTTGCGCTTGGATATTACGGCGAGGGGCAGGACGCGAAGACGGCCATCGCCTACCTTGTGGGGGCCATTGCCTCGGCGCTGGCGGGGTTCGCCGGCATGCGCATCGCAGTCAAGGCCAACATGCGAACCGCCTCTGCCGCGCGCACCAGCCTGAACCGTGCGCTGCAAGTCGCCTTTTCAAGCGGCGGCGTCATGGGTGTCACCGTGGTCGGCATCGGGCTGCTGGGCGCGGTGATCCTCTGGATGGTCTTTCAGGACCCGAACATTGTCGCAGGGTTCAGCTTTGGCGCATCCAGCATTGCGCTCTTCGCGCGCGTGGGCGGGGGCATTTACACCAAGGCCGCCGACGTGGGAGGCGACCTTGCGGGCAAGGTGGAGGCTGGCATCCCGGAGGACGACCCACGCAACGCGGCCGTGATAGCCGACAACGTCGGCGACAACGTCGGTGACGTGGCGGGCATGGGAGCCGACCTTTTCGAGTCCTACGTCGGGTCCATCATCGCCTGCCTCGCCCTCGCCGCCACGGGCGCCGCGTTTCTCGGCGTGCCGGGCACGGACGCGCACGATGCGCCGCTGTTCGTGCTCCCGTTCGTCATTGCCGCCGTCGGCATCGCAGCATCCATCATTGGCACCTTCCTGGTGCGCACGGGCGAGACCACCAGCATCGGAAACCTGCTCTGGTCCCTGCGGCGGGGAATCTTTGCCGCCGGCCTCCTTGCCCTTGCGGGCTCGTTTGGAGTCATGTACTGGGTGATAGAGACCCAGGCCGGCCTGGGAATCGACAAGGTCTGGCAGCTGTGGGGGGCGGTAGCCGTCGGGCTTGGCGCCGGAGTCATCATCGGCGTCAGCACTGAATACTACACCAGCTATGAATACAGGCCGACCCGCGGCATCGCCGGACGCTCCATCACCGGCCCGGCAACGGTCATCATCAGCGGCTTTGCGACAGGGATGCTGAGCACGGTCATTCCAATCATCATCATTGCCGCTGCCGTCATCGGCGCCCATGAGCTGGCGGGACTTTACGGTATCGCCATCGCCGCCGTCGGCATGCTCTCCACGCTCGGGATCACGCTGGCTACCGACGCCTACGGCCCTGTGGCCGACAATGCAGGCGCAATTGCAGAGCAGGCCCACCTGGACCCGGATGTCCGGGAACGCACGGACGCGCTGGACTCCCTGGGCAACACCACCGCCGCGACCGGCAAGGGTTTCGCCATTGGCTCCGCCGTCCTCACGGCCCTCGCCCTCATGGCCGCCTACGCCAATGTCGTCGGCCTCGAGGCCATAGACCTGTTGGAAGTTTCCACGCTTGTGGGCCTTCTCATTGGCGCCCTGATGCCCTTTGTATTCAGCGCTCTCACCATGGAGGCAGTGGGCCGCGCCGCACAAGATATGGTCGAAGAGGTGCGACGGCAGTTCGCTGAAATTCCAGGGCTGCGGGAAGGCAAGGAGGGCGTGCGCGCAGAGTACGCCCGCTGCGTAGACATCAGCACGCGCGGGGCGTTGCGGGAGATGATCATCCCCGGCCTGCTTGCGGTTGTCGTGCCCATTGCCGTCGGGATCACGCCATTTCTCGGCAAGGAGGCGGTGGGCGGCCTGCTCATCGGGGCCATCGCTGCAGGATCCCTGCTCGCCATCACCATGGCGAACAGCGGCGGCGCCTGGGACAACGCGAAGAAGTACATCGAGGCCGGCGCCCACGAGGGCAAGGGCGGAGAGCCCCACAAAGCCGCGGTCGTAGGCGACACGGTCGGCGACCCGTTCAAGGACACGTCGGGGCCGTCTTTGAACATCCTGCTCAAGCTGATGTCCATCGTTGCGCTGGTATTTGCTCCGCAGTTCGTTTAGGCGCAAAGAGGCGGACGCGCCGCGCTGGTTGCGGGATGAAACTTTTCTTAGAACTTGACAAGCAGAAGCAGCGCGGCCAAGATATTGTTTGAAGCGTGGTCCGCACGCGTGTGCGAGACCATCGGGAGCAATGGAACGGATAGCGTTCCACAGTTAGCGGCATGGTACACTGAGAGCACCGTTCCCAATCTCAGTCGTCCCTTCCGCTGTAGATAGCAGGCAGGCCATCTATGGTCAAGACAAAGTCAGCTTTGTTGCTGGCGGCCTTGGCAGTGTCAATGACGCTGCTTACGCTCAGTTGCACCCCCAGTTCAGCAGCTACCCCCACGCCCCTTCCTCCCACGCCTACGCCGCTTGCACCGCTGGCTACCGCATCGCCACATCCGACCACCGACCCCCTGGCGCCAGGCAGCGGCTCACCGAACGGCGTCTTCCGCACGCCGACGCCCACCGCCGTATCGCTGCAGCCCGCAACGCCTGAGGGCTGGTCGGCGTCGCTCATCGTCTCGGGAGAGCCCGGAGCGACGGAGAGCGGCCCCATAGGCCCCGACGGAACTATGTACATCAGCTGGGCCGTCACCAACGGAGGGCCGGACAACGCCAACGGTCCCTTCTCCGTCGACCTGCTCGTGGACGGAGTGCCCATCGAGCGTTGGGCGGCGCTGGGACTGGCCGCCGGCGAGCTACAGTCCGTGCGCGATTGGACCGGCCTGCCGTTCCGCGCGCACCTGTCCGAGGGGACACATGAGCTGCAGCTTGTCGTGGACTCAACCGGCTACCTGCAGCCCCTAGACTCCCCGGGCAACTCGGTCTCCGTCACCTTCGACTGGCCGGAGCTCTCCAACAACAACAATGGCAACGGAACGGTGGCGCCGGAGCGGCTCCCCAACCTGAAGCCGTACCTGCCGGAAGGGTGGACGGACTCCATCAACCTGGTTGGCGTTCCCGAATCGATTTCCGCAATTGCCGGGGCCAGGGATCCCGGCCTGCAGATCGCCTATGAGAACGCCGGCCTTTCCAGCATTGGCCGCTTCTTCCTCGTCTACGTCTACGTGGACGACATCCTAGTGACCAAGTTCAACCAGAACGGCCTGATCGCCGAAGAAGCCGTCGTCTCACCGCCATGGCACGAGCTGCTGGACACGATACACCTGGCGCCGGGCAACCACACGCTGCGGCTGGAGCTGGACCCGACGGGACTGGTCCACGAGGCAAATGAGGACGACAACGTCTTCACCATGCGGTTCAACTGGGGCGGCCCGCAGAGGCTAGGCCCTGACGCCACAAACTCTCCGGGGGCAGGCCAGCCAGCCATCGCCGGGTATGCGCCGTCGGGCTGGGCCAACCCTCTCGTGATAACGAGCTACCCCGGCAGCACCGCTTCTTCAAGCGCCGCGTACATGAATTCCCAGGCGTACGTAAGCTGGGCGATGAGGAACGAGGGGGCCTCGGCGCAGGAGACCCCGTACACCGTCGAGCTGCTGGTCAGCGGTGAGGTTGTGCACACGTGGGAACGCCCGGGGATTGCAGCCGGCGCGCTGGACATCGTCGTGGACGAGCCCATTCCCGCGGCCTTTGCCCCCGGCACCCACAGCGTCAAGCTGCAACTCCGCAGCGCCGACGGCGAGACGACCGAGATTGCCAGCGCTCCCACAAACTGGATTCGGGGCTTTGCGCCGCCGCGCGGCAACGCCGCGCTCACGCCCGCCGAACGCCGCAGCCGGCTGGCGGCGCTGGAGGCCATACGCTCCGCAGTCGAGCCGCTGGGCGGCTCCGCCGAGTCGCAAGAAGACGTGGTGGCGGTCGCCGACCTCGTCTACCGGTCGCTTTACGGCAACTCGCTGGAAGAGGACGAGGTGGTGATCAACATCCTCAACAGCGAGGAGTTCTCGGCATGGGTAGACGCCGAATGCACGGACGTCGCGCCCACGCTGTCCCAGAGCGTGCGGGACCTCTACCTGGCACGCTGCGCTCAGGCCAAGGGCTTCGTTGGGTATTACACCTTCTGGAGGGGAGCGCCCCGCATCATCATTCGCAATGACGCGCCGCCCATGGACGTGCTGAGCACCATTGCACACGAGTTGGGCCACTTCCGGCAGGCCATCACCAATCCGTCCCTCAACAACCAGGTCAGCCTGGACATCGTCGCGCTGCGGGAGGCGCAGGCCTATGCGCACCAGGTGGTCTTCTTCCGAACACTGGAGTCGCTTGCGGGCCTGGACCTGCTGCTCTACCCGCAGCTGGACGGATACGAGAACTTCGTGCAGACCCGAGTCGCCGACCTTCGCAGCCGCGCCGAGACCAGCGAGCACGCGCGCGGGCGGCTGGTCCTGTGGCTCGGCCTCTTCTCAGACCCCGGCCTCCGGCAGCAGCGGACGGTGCTGCTCAACAACAAGTTCCTGCCTGCGCCAACGGCACGGGAAGTCTTCGACTACCTCGTCGAATTCTCGCCCCTGCAGGCCCGGGTCTACGTGAACCGGATGATGGGCAACGTGAGCGCACAGATCGGCGCCATCCTCGAGCTCGTGACCACACGGCTCATCCCTGGGCTTCCGTACTGGAACGAGGGCTCGCCGGAGCTGCGCGAGGTAGGACTGCTATTGCCGTAGCGCCCACCACCTGCCGCCGTTCATCCAAAGCCTGTCGAAGGATGCCCCTCGCAGTCCCTACCCAACCATGTTCAGGATGATGCCCGCCGCGATGGCGGACCCCAGGACTCCCGCGACGTTGGGCCCCATGGCGTGCATGACGAGATAGTTGTTGGGGTTGGCCTCCAGGGCCACGCGGTGCACCACTCGCGCGGACATCGGCACGGCGGAGACGCCGGCGGCGCCGAGAAGCGGGTTGATCTTCCGGCCGGAGGCGAGATGCATGATCTTGCCGAAGACCACCCCGCCGGCCGTCGCGATGGAGAAGGCCACAAGCCCCAGTCCGAAGACTTGCAGCGTATCGACATCCAGGAACTCGTTGGCCACCATCGTCCCGCCCACTGTGAGCCCCAGCAGAATGGTCACGATGTTGATCAGCTCGTTCTGCGCCGTGGACGACAGCCGCTCGACCACGCCGCTCTCACGCAAGAGGTTGCCGAACATGAACATGCCGATCAGCGGGATGGAACCCGGCGCGAAGAGTATCGCCAGCAACAGCACCGTCAGCGGGAAGAGCAGCTTCAACAGCCTGGGAACCGGCTGGGGTTCGTAGGGCATTTCAACCATGCGCTCCGCCTTGGACGTGAGCGCCCGCATGATAGGTGGCTGGATAATGGGCACCATCGCCATGTAGGAGTACGCCGAGAGGGCGATGGGCCCCAGCAGATGGTCAGCGAGCCGTCCAGCCACAAAGATGGACGTCGGGCCGTCCGCGCCGCCGATGATGCCGATGGCTCCCGCCTCCCGCACCGTAAACCCAAGCGCGATAGCTCCCAGCAACGTCCCGAAGATCCCGATCTGCGCCGCCGCGCCCAGGAGCGCCATAGTGGGACGCTGGATGAGCGGCGTGAAGTCAGTCAGCGCGCCAAGGCCGAGGAACATCAGAAGCGGGAATATCTCGGTCTTCAGGCCGTAGTCCCTGAGCAGCGCCAGCAGGCCGCCGCCCTCGCCAAGCCCGCCGAAGGGCACGTTGGCCAGCATGATGCCGACGCCGATGGGGATGAGCAGCAACGGCTCAAACCCCTTCTGGATGGCCAGAAAGATGAACCCCAGCGCAATGAGCAGCATTACGCCGTTCTTCCAGAAGCCAAGAAGCTCGCTGAAGAACTGGCCGTCAAAGGGGATTTCGCCGGTTAGCACTGCGCTCCTTCAGGTGAATGGGTGTCAGCGCCGGGAGTCCCGAGGCCGCACGCGGTTGCCCTGCGACGACATGAGCGATTGCCGGCCCTGCATGCGCCACGCGCCGGCAACCTCCGTCGTGGTGCGGGGCCCGCCGACCGCGCCGCTCGACCGGAAGCCGCGCCGCACGAACTGCACGGCCGCCGTCATCGCGGCAACCATCGCACGGTCAGGGCCGCCGTCCTGCGGCGCCGGTGATTCGGCCGTCTCGGCGGGCGGCTCGGCCGCCTCCGCCTGCGGCTCCGCGCCGACGGACCGCAGCGCCCTGCCGAGCAACATCGTGACGACGGCGAGGGACACCAGCGCGGCGAACACCACGCCGATGCCCGTGCCGGCGATCTCCAGTCCTCGAATCAGGTCGTCCACAAGACTCCTTATGCGCAGGCGGCCTTGCCATTGTAGCGGGCCGCGTTTGCCAATGCCAACGGAGCGGCGGCGTGCAAATGGACGGTATGACAGCCTTTCTGCTACGGTATAGGACGCATTACCCAGCGTTCGGGAGCCAAATATGTGGGTCAGGACACCGAAATACGTTCTGGAGAGAATAGAAGCCGCTGTGTGGGAATACATCAAGTCGGAGTACCACGGCGAGGATGCCTTCGGTCCTATTCACGTGATCGAGCACGCTGACGATTTCGACGACGACGAAATCATCCACATCTACATCTTCTACGATGGGGATGACGTGATGCTGGACAGGGACTTTCGCTGGGGAGTCAATGAGCATATCAGGAAGCACGTGACCTCAGATGAAGTACCGATCATTCCCATTGTGGAGTTCTTTCATAAATCCTGGTGGAAGGAAGTCAAGACACGAGTAGGCAAGTGGATTCCGGAGATCTAATTCGTCTGGGCAGGGAGCTGACAGGGGGGAGGAGAGCAAGACGAGCAATACTACCGAGGCAGGCGGACTTGCGCCGAGCTGTCAGCTCCGCGTATTACGCTATGTTTCACGTGTTATGCGCAGTGTGCGCCCGCACGCTGGCCGGCCCTTCCGCCGCAACTTCAGACATTGACTCCTGGACCCTTGTCTATCGAGCCCTGGACCACGCTTACGCAAAGAATCGCTTCCAAAATGATGCCGGCATGGAGCGCTTTTCCTCGCCCCTCAAACACTTTGGAGAAATGTTCGTAAGAGTCCAAGGGAAGCGGGTCAGGGCCGACTACGACCCAACCACAGATTTCAGCGTGGAAGAGGCAGCCCAAGCAGTGGAGGACGCGGCGGACGCCATTTCCCAATTCAACGCCGCGCCGAGACGTGACCTGCGGGCCCTCTCCCTGTACCTGTTGCTACGGCCCCGGCGTGACTGACCGCTCGTCACGGCTCCCCTTGCTACAGCAACCCGCCCCTGCTACCGTACGACAACCCTCAGCAGCGGGAGCGTCATGGCCCAGAAGAGAGCGTCCCTGTTCGTCACGTGCCTTGTGGACCAGTTCTACCCGGAGGTCGGCGAGGCCACGGTCAAGCTGCTCCACCACCTTGGCGTCGAGGTTGACTTCCCCGCCGACCAGACCTGCTGCGGGCAGGTCGCGCTCAACGGCGGCTACCGCTCCCACGCGACGGCCGCGGCGCGGCGCTTCCTGGAGGTCTTCCGCGACAGCGAGGCCATCGTGGCACCCTCCGGGTCGTGCGTCGCGACGGTCCACGCGCACTATGGCGACCTGCTGCGCGGCTACCCGGAGTTGGCGGATGAGATCACCTCCCTCCAAGCCCGCACCTACGAGCTCTCGCAATACATCGTGGACGTGCTGGGCGTCGAGGACATCGGCGCGCGGCTGCCGTCGGCGGTGCGGGCAACGTACCACGACTGCTGCCACGGGCTGCGCGACCTGGGCATCGCGCGACAGCCGCGGGCGTTGCTCTCCAACGTCGAGGGGCTGGAGCTCCGCGAGATGAAGGACTCCACGACGTGCTGCGGGTTCGGGGGCACGTTCGCCGTCAAGTTCGCGGACATATCGACGGCGATCCTGCAGGAGAAGCTGCGCAACGTGGAAGCCACGGAGGCGGAGGCGCTGACGGCCGTCGACGCGAGCTGCCTGATGCACATGGGCGGCGCGCTGCGGCGTGAAGGCGCTCGTGCCCGGGCCGTGCACCTCGCCGAGCTTCTGTGCCGGGGGCTGGAAGGAGACAACTCGTGACCGAGGTGCTCTCCGAGAAGTTCAAGGCGCAGGCCGCCGAGGCCATCCGCAACCCGACGATCCAGGAGTCGTTGGACCGGCTGGTGAACTTCCGGCAGGGGCGCGTCGACGCCATCGCCGAGTACGGGCAGGAGCGGTGGGACGCGCTGAGCCAGCGGGCCCGCGCCATCAAGCAGGAGACGCTGGCCAACCTGGACCACTACCTCGACCTGTTCTCGCGCAACGTGGAGCGGGCGGGCGGTCACGTCTTCTTCGCCAGAGACGCGCAGGAGGCCAACGACTACGTCGCGAAGGTGGCGGCGAGCCACGGCGTGAAGACGGTCATCAAGAGCAAGTCCATGGTGTCGGAGGAGATGGGCATCGCGGACGTACTGGAAGGCATGGGCATCGAGCCGGTGGAGACGGACCTGGGCGAGTACATCATCCAACTCGCGAGGGAGGCGCCCTACCACATCATCGCGCCCGCGCTGCACAAGTCGAAGGAGGAGGTCTCGGAGCTGTTCGAGCGCATCCTGGGCACGCCGGCGGAGAGCGACATAACGGCGCTGGCCGGGGTCGCGAGGGCGGTGCTGCGCGAGAAGTTCCTGCAGGCTGACATGGGCATGACGGGCGCGAACTTCGGCGTGGCGGAGACCGGCACCATCGTCATGGTCACCAACGAGGGCAACGGGCGCATGTGCTCGTCGCTGCCGCGCGTGCACGTCGCGACGATGGGCATGGAGCGCGTCATCCCGCGCCTCCGGGACGTCGCCACGTACCTGCCGCTGCTGACGCGGTCGGCGACGGGGCAGCGCATATCGAGCTACGTCTCCTTCGTCACCGGGCCTCGCCGCAGCGGCGAGGAGGACGGGCCGCAGGAGTTCCACCTGGTCATCCTGGACAACGGGCGGTCGCGGATGCTGGCGGACCCGGAGCTGCGCGAGGCGCTCTACTGCATCCGGTGCGGGGCGTGCCTGAACGCCTGCCCGGTCTACGGCAAGGTGGGCGGACACGCCTACGGGTGGGTGTACCCCGGCCCCATCGGCGCGGTGGTCACGCCGTCGCTGGTGGGCGTGCCGCGGGCGAAGGAACTGCCCTTTGCGTCGACGCTGTGCGGGGCGTGCCGCGACGTGTGCCCGCTGAAGATCGACATACCGCGCATGTTGCTGAAGCTGCGCAGCGACGAGGTCGAGGGCCCGGCGGAGACGCGCGTCCCTCGTCGTATGGAGTCGCTGCTGATGCGGGTTTGGCGTGCGACGATGGGCGGCCCCCGGCTGTTCACGCTGGCGGGGAAGGCCGCTTCGATTGCGCAGTGGCCGCTCTCGCGAAGGGGTGCACTGCGCCGGCTGCCGCCGCCCCTGTCCGGCTGGACGCGCTCGCGAGACTTCCCCCGCGCGGCGATGCGGCCATTCCGGTCGCGGTGGCGCAAGGACGGAGGCGGCGATGGCGGATAGGGAGCAGTTCCTCGCCGGACTGCGGGCCGCGCTTGCTTCCGGCACTCGCGACGAGCCCGTTGCGCCAGTGGCGGAGACCGCGGCGCCAAGGCCGTCGCGGGCGGAGCTGCTGGCGCAGCTCGAACGGACGGCGGCACTGCAAGGCTGGCATTTCGCCGTGGTCGCGGACGAGCGGGAAGCGGCAGCGCGCGTCGTTGAGATCGCGGGGGAGCACGGCGCGGGGACCGTCGTGCGGACGGCGCACGAGGTGTTGGAGCGCATCGGGCTGGACGCCGCAGTCGCGCGCGCCGGGATGGAGAGCCTGTTGCTGGCCGAGGGCCCGTCCGGGCTGGACTCGCAGGGGCGGCAGGACGCCGCAGCCGCCGCGCCGGTGGGCGTCACGGGCGTGGACGCAATCATCGCGGAGACGGCGTCGGTGGCGCTCGTGCCGCGCAAGGGGATGAGCCGGCAAGCGTCGCTGCTGCCGCCGGTGCACATCGCTGTCGCGACGGCGAGCCAGGTCGTCGGCACGCTGGACGACCTGCTGGCAACGCGGCTGGAGGAGCTGACGAGCGCGGAGGAGGCGACCTGGTACATGAACCTCGTCAGCGGGCCGAGCCGGACGGCGGACATCGAGCAGACGCTGGTGGTGGGCGTGCACGGGCCGGGGGTGGTGTACATGGTGGTCATTGGGGAGTAGCCCCTTTGACATTCTGTTTTCGCAACCTCAGGAACGGGCCACAGCGAGCGTAGGAGGGGACGCCCCGCAACTCACCACCCCTCTGGGTTCCTGCCTACGCAGGAACGACGGGTTGGGGATTAGGGCGGCCCTTCGACAGGCTCAGGGCGAACGGTTAGGGACGACCCGCCGCCGCATCGCCCGCAGGCCCCGCAGCGTCGCCCTCATCAAGTGCTCGTGCGGCGACGCCATTGCCTCCTCCACGGACGCGCCTCCCGTTGCCATGCTGGTGAGCGTGGTGAAGCCCTCGGCGTAGAGCTTGCGCCAGCCGGGGCCGAGGCTGCCGCCGACGCCGAGCACGGGGATGCCGCGGACCGCCGCGCGGTTGGCGACGGCGGCGGGGGCCTTGTGGTAGGCCGTCTGCCAGTCGAGGCGGCCCTCGCCGGTGATAGCCAAGGCTGCTCCGTCAAGCCGGTCGTCGAGGCCGACGGCCTCAGCGACGATGTCCGCGCCCCAGGCGATGCGCGCGCCGAGGAAGGCGACCATGCCCGCGCCCATGCCGCCAGCCGCGCCTCCACCCTCGATGCCGCTCACGTCCACGCCAAGGTCTCGGCGCACGGCGTCCGCCATGCGGCCGAGGGCGCGGTCGAGCAGGGCGACGTCGTCCGGGGACGCGCCCTTCTGCGGGCCGAACGTCGCTGCGGCGCCGGCGGGGCCGCACAGGACGTTGGTCACGTCGGAGGCTATGACAAGCTCGGCGCTCCGCAGGCGCGAGTCGAGGCCGGACGGGTCCACCGCGGCGAGCTCGAGCAGGCCCGCGCCGCCGGGCGGGATGGGGTCGCCGTCCTCCCGAAGCAGCCTGACGCCGAGGGCTGTCGCGAGGCCCGCGCCGCCGTCGTTGGTGGCGCTGCCGCCGATGCCGAGGATGACGCGACGGTGTCCGGCGTCCAGCGCGGTCCGGATGAGGGCGCCGACGCCGTGGGTGGTCGCGTGGAGGGGATCACGGACGTCGGGCGGCAGCAGCGCGAGGCCGCACGCCTGCGCGGTCTCGATGACGGCGGTGGCGCCATCGCCGAGGGATCCCCAGCGCGCACGGACCGGCCCGCCGGTGGGCCCGGTGGTCTCGACGGTGTGGTACGCGCCGCCGGTGGCGTCGACGAGCGCGTCGAGGGTGCCGTCGCCGCCGTCAGCGACTGGGCAGCGCACCACCTCCGCCTGCGGGAACACCGCCGACGCGGCCCGCGCCATCGCATCGGCGGCCTGACCGGCGGAGAGAGTGCCCTTGAAGGCCTGGGGCGCGATGACGATCTTCATGCAGACAGGGTAGCGGGCGGAATGGCGGCGGGCCAGCGTTGGCTCCCAAGGCCGAATTGTCTCTCGCGCCGCCGTAGCTGCCGCTGAATTGATTTCGTATTCGAGTTCCTAGCTGTTGTGGCACGTTGCAGATACAAAGCGAAAATTTTTTCATCAGGGGGGAACAATTTCCCCTGCCGTCCGCCACGAATGGGCGGGGCAGGTTGCGGGATGTGCGGGCAATGTCCATGAGGAGAAGGTAGCGAGGGCAAGGGAGCGGTGGCAGGGCATCAGGGCGGGGGGTGCTGGGCCGGGTGGAGGGGGTTGGCGGTCGTCCCCGCCCTGCTCCGCCCCTCTGGGCCCCTGCCTTCGCAGGGGCGACGGATTGGGTTTGGTTAGCCCTTCGACAGGCTCAGGGCGAACGGAGAGAGTGGTTGGACGCGGGGTTTCTGGACACCGGCATTCGCCGGTATGAGGGTTGGGGGCTAGAGGTCCACTTTGCGGCGGGGGTAGCGCCAGCGCTCGGCGTGGAGGATGGCTTCCAGGGCGTCGGCGGTGTCGTCGATGGCGTCGTTCTCGTTGACGACCACGTAGTCGAACATGGGCATGCGGGCCATCTCCCGGCGGGCCGTGTCCAGACGCCGCTCGAGATCGACGGCGTCCTCGCTCTTGCGCTCGCGAAGGCGGCGTTCGAGATCTTCCATCGAGGGGGGCGCGATAAAGACGAAGACGCCCTGCGGGTTGAGGCGCTTGATGGTCTCCGCGCCCTGCACGTCGATCTTGATGATGACGTCGCGGCCGCTGGCGAGGGCATCGCGGACCTGGTCCTTCGGCACGCCGTAGTGGTTGCCGTAGACGACGGCGGACTCAAGGAAGCCGTCCTCGGCGAGCTTGCGCTGGAACGCGGGGGTGTCCAGGAAGATGTAGTCGACGCCGTCGCGCTCCGTGTCGCGCCTGGCCCGCGTGGTGGCGGTGACGACGACGTGGACGGGGTGCCGGCGCTCGCGGAGGCGGGCGATGACGGCGTCCTTGCCGACGCCGGAGGGGCCGGACACCACCATGATCATCGGTCCTGGGGAGAGGCCCTCAGGGGGCCGGTCTGCGCTGCCAGAAGTCATGACGCGACCCCAAACCGGGAAGCGCCGGGGAAATTGGGCGGGGCAGTCTCAACCGTCATGCAGGTCTCACTCACCTCACCGAACGCCGTCTCAGTCACGCTTGTATATCGTCGGGTCCTGCTTGTCGTCGCCCATCTCGCGGAACCGCTTGGCGACGGTGTCGCCGAGCAGCATGCCCATGATCTGGTCGGAGGCCTTGAGGCTGTCGCCGGGCATCTCCATCTCGCCGCCCTCGCGGCCGAGGAGCCACCGGGCGCGGGTCTCCCAGGCGCCCACCAGCGCCTCCTCCAGCCCGGCCTGGTCTTCCTTGACCATGCCGCGCAGCCGGTGCAGGTCCTTGATCATCTCGTCCATCCAGTGCACGAGGGCGTCGCGGTTGGTCAGGGCGATGTCGCGGTGCATGATGGGGTCGCCGGAAGCCAGCCGGGACACGTCGCGGAACCCGCCGGCGGCAAGGCGCGCCATCTCGCGCCAGCCGGGGCTGCGGGAGGTGGCGTTCACCAGCGCGACGGAGAGCATGAACGGCAGGTGGCTGATGGCGGCGACGTAGCTGTCGTGCTCGGCGGCGTCGACGAAGTAGGGCCTGGCGCCCATGGCCTGCACCATCGAAACGACGGTGCGGACCGCCTCCTCCGACGCGTTGCGCGCGGGGCAGATGGCGTAGACCGCGCCGTTGAGCATGGCGCCGTCGGCGTCACGGGGGCCGGAGGTCTCCTTGCCCGCCATGGGGTGCCCGCCGACGAAGCTGACGCCGTCGGGAAGCAGCGCCTCCGCCCAGGCGATGACGTCGTTCTTGGTGCTGCCGGTGTCCGTAACGACGGCTCCCGGCTTCAGGAACTCGCCGATGAACTCGAACAGGTCCTTCATGGCGAGGACGGGGACGGAGACGATGACGACGTCGGCGCCGCGGACGGCGTCGGGGATGGTGCGCACGTCGCGGTCGATGGCGCCCATTTTGCGGGCGGTCGAGACGTGGGAGAGCTCCAGGTCAATGCCGACGACCTCGACGTCCTTCAGCTGGCTGCCCCTGATGGCCAGGCCGATGGAGGTCCCGATGAGCCCCAGTCCGATGATGGCGATCTTGTCCATTGCCCGTCCCTGCCGTCCAGATTCCGGTGAGCCAGCCTATTATACCCGATTGGCAGCGCGTATCGCGTCAGTCACGGGGGGCCAATTCGTTGAGGTGGCGCCCCTGGACAGGGTCAGGGCGAACGGGGGACGCCCCGCCTCGCCTCCGCCCCTCTGGGCCCCTGCCTGCGCAGGGGCGACGGGGAGGGGATGGGTGGTGTGAAGGCCGTCGGACGCAGAGTTTCTGGATACCGGCATGCGCCGGTATGAGGGAGGGGTACTGCGGGGATTCGTCTTGCTTTTTGTTTTGTAGCGGAGTTGGCACGTTGCAGATACAAGGCGAATATTCACCGAGGGGGAAACGAATCCCGGCCGGCGTCCGCCCCCCACCCCAGCCCTCCCGCACGAGGGGGGAGGGGGAAATGGCGCCGGGGTTGTGCTGTTGTCGTGGCGGTGCATGGGACGAGGGTAGCGGGAGGGACGGCGTTCGCGCGAGGGGGTGGTGGCAGGGCCCTTCGACAGGCTCAGGGCGAGCGGCGTGGGAAGGGCAACCACGAGGGTTGCCCCTACAGGGCGCGGGTGCGGTGAAGGGGTTTCTGGATACCGGCATGCGCCGGTATGGGGAAGGGTTGGGCAGAGGGGGTTGGCGGTCGCCCCACCACGCCACGCCCCTCTGGGTTCCCCTGCCTTCGCAGGGGCAGGCTCTGCCTGCGCAGGAACGACGGGAAGGGGACGGCTAGAGGACGATGCGGGCGAGGAAGTTGATGGGCGGGCCGATTATCCAGCCGATGATCCCCACGCCCAGCATGATGTCGAGCATGATGACCGTGAGGAGAATTGCGGGGCCAAAGGGCTCCAGTCGCAGGAGGTGAATGCCCAGCGACCTGGGGAGCAGCCCGGCGGCGACTTTCGAGCCGTCAAGCGGGGCGAGCGGGATGAGGTTGAAGACGCCCAGGACGAGGTTCAGGAAGAGCCACATGGCGAAGAACTGCCCCACCACAAGGGAGACCGGCGCGGCGGAGGAGAGCGGGGAGAAGAAGACGTTGCCGGGCCAGGTCACGATTCCCATCTTGAAGAGCAGCCCGATCAGGAAGGCGAGGACGAAGTTGGAGAGGGGGCCCGCAAAGGCCACCAGCATCATGCCGCGCAGAGCGTTGGCGCCAAAGGCGTAGGCGTTGACCGGCACCGGCTTGCCCCAGCCGAACCCGGCCAGGAGGAACATGATGCTGCCCGCGGGGTCCAGGTGCGCCTTGGGGTTCAGCGACAGCCGGCCCTGGCGGCGGGCCGTGTTGTCGCCGAGGCCCGTGGCCGTGAGGGCGTGGCTGAACTCGTGGAAGGTGACGCTGGCGACCACAGCGGCGAGGAGCATGCCGGTGAAGATGAAGAAGGCCGCAGGGTCCTGCGTGAGGACGCCGATGTTACGGAAGATCATCCGGGTCCTCGGGATCGAAGTCGTCATCGTCGTCATGCTGCTGTTGCTGGGCGCGGGCACTGGTCCGGGGCAGCGACGGCGACCCCAAGTCGCCGCGGGACTTGCGGCGCGGCAGGGCGCGAATCGCGTCGGACAGCGCGTTGAGCGCGTCCGCGCCGGTCGTCTCCAGGTCGGCGACGACGCCCTCCACGCCGATCTCACGCAGGCACTCGAGCTCCCACGCCGACAGCGCGCCGTGCACCGGCAGCAGGAACGGGCGGCCTATCTCGCACCGGGCCGTCGCGAGGTGCATGAGCACCTCCAGCGTCAGCGGCGACGCCACGGCGTCGGCGTAGACGACGGCGTCGACGGGCATGACCTCGAGGGAGCGGGCGTGCTCCTCCTTCAGGTCGACGGGGATGACCAGCAGCCGGCCCACGTCCTCGTCGCGCACGGCGTCGAGCGCCGAGGTGAGCCCGGTCAGCGACACGAAGTCGGCGCCGGCCTCGACCAGCATGCCGACGTCGTCCGCCGTCAGGGTGTTGGCCTGCGCGCCCCAGGGCACGTCGGGAAGGGCCTTCATCGCCTGGGAGGCTGACGCGGCGTCGACGCCGTTGCCGCGGAAGATCACGCCGTCCAGTGAAGCGCCGCCGAGGGCGGCGACCGCGTCCGGCTCCGCCGTCGCGGCCAGCAGGACCATGGTGGGCATCGGCTGACGACGGGCGGCCGCGCCGAAGCCGATGGGCGCGGGGGTATCCTTGCCCAGGCGTTCTATGCGTTGAATCAGCTTGCTCATGTGACCTCACAGGTGGAGTGCTCAACCGGTGCGTTGAGCGATGTAGCTGTGCGTATGGTAGCACAGGGGCGGGTTCCTCCGGCATACCTGTTGTGTGGCGTCCGTTCTTGCGGGGGGTAGTCGGCCCTTCGACAGGCTCAGGGCGAACGGGGTCGTGTTTGTCGGGGCCCCTGCCTGCGCAGGGCCCTTCGACAGGCTCAGGGCAATCGGAGAGGGCCGTTGGGCGCGGGGTTTCTGGATACCGGCCCCGTATCGCGGTACGGGGGAGCCCATGCGCCGGTATGGGGGTGGGGCGTTAGCGGCCGAAGGAGAGGCGGGTGGCGAGCGGTTCAGGGAGGCCGGCGGAGGCCATCTTCGCCTGGGTGCGCTCGATGTCGTACGGGACTCGGTGGTGGGTGAGCGTGGCGGCGGCGGTGTCGTAGACGGCGTAGGCGGCGCGGGGGTCGCCGTCGCGGGGCTGGCCGACGCTGCCGGGGTTCGCGATCAGCCGCGCGCCGTCGACCTGCACGACGGCGCCGGCAGCCAGAGGCGATACCCCACCCGCCTCGTCGCAGACGAAGGGCAGGTGGGAGTGGCCCAGCAGGCAGAGGGGCGTGGAGAAGAGGCGCAAGCACTCGGCGGTGTCTGCGGGCGGCATGAGCCACGGCAGGAAGTACTCCCACACGGGCTCGCGGGGCGTGCCGTGGAGCAGGGTGACCTCGCCTTCGACGTGGCGCAGGGGGTTGGCGCGCAGGTACGCCTGCTCGTCCTGAGTGAGGCGGTGGCGGGTCCACATCGCCGCGATACGGGCGACGGGATTGAAGGTGTCAGTGGAGAGCTCGCCTATCGCGGCGAGGTCGTGGTTGCCGGCGACGGCGGCGTGGGGGTAGGAGCGCAGCAGCTCGATGCAGGGCCCCGGGTCGGGCCCGTAGCCGACGACGTCGCCCAGGCACCAGACGCGGTCGAAGCCGCCGGACGCCTCCGCATGGTCGATGACCGCACGGAGCGCCTCCAGGTTGCTGTGCACGTCCGCCACCACCAGGCAGCGCATGACTCTCACCTTGGCCGTAGCTGGCGGCTCAAGTATACTTTCAGACATGCTCGTACGGGAACTTGGGGAGTTCGGCCTCATCCAGCGCCTGTCCCGGCGCGTGGCAGCATCGCCCTCCGGCGCGCCCAACCGCACAACGCCCTCCCACGGCCTGCGCGTGGGCATCGGTGACGACGCAGCCGTCTGGGACGCCGGCGGCGCACACGAGGTCCTGACCACCGACACTGTCGTGGAGGGCGTGCACTTCACGCTCGGCACGACGGGCTGGACGGACCTGGGCTGGAAAGCGCTGGCCGTCAACCTGAGCGACGTCGCGGCGATGGGCGCGACGCCCGCGCTGGCCGTCGTCACGCTGGGCCTGCCGCCCGACACCGCGGTCGAGGACGTGGACGCGCTGTACGACGGCCTGCTGGAGGCGGCGGGCGAGTTCGACACAGCGGTAGCCGGCGGCGACGTAGTGTCGTCGCCAACGCTCTTCATCACCGTCGCGCTGACGGGCGTCGCGCAGGGGCAGGTCATGCTGCGCTCCGCGGCGTGCGCGGGCGACCAGATCGGCGTGACGGGGCCGCTTGGCGGATCAGCCGCCGGGCTCGCCGTCCTGCAGGGGGCCGCCACAGACGAAGGCGTGGACGCCGGGCCGCTGACGGCGGCACACCGTCGTCCCTGGCCGCGCGTCCGCGAGGGCGCGGCGCTGGCCGCCGCCGGTGTACGGTGCGCCATGGACGTGACGGACGGGCTGATCGACGACCTGGGCAAGCTGTGCGCGGCTTCGGGACTCGCCGGTCGACTGGAATCGGCGCGGGCGCCGGTGCACCCGGCGGCGAAGGCGGCGTTCCCGGACGACGCGCTCGCCATGGCGCTGAACGGCGGCGAGGACTACGAGTTGCTGTTCACCGCGCCGGCCGACCTGATGGCGTCGCTGGGCGACACGCTGCCGTGCGGCGTCCACGTCGTCGGCGCGGTGCACGAGGGGCCCGCCGGTCAGGTCACCGTCGTGGACGCCGAGGGCCGGGCCATGACACCGCCGCGCCGAGGGTGGGACCACTTCGCATGAGCATCGATCTGCGCCTGCAGAGCCGGAGCCGCGACGAGACGCTGCGCATCGGCGCGGAGCTGGGGCGGCGATTGCAGCCGGGCGACGCGCTGCTGCTGACGGGCGACCTGGGCGCGGGCAAGACGACGCTGACGCAGGGCGTCGCGCAGGGGTTGGACGTGGCCGAGCTGCCGCGCAGCCCGACGTTCGTCATGGCCGCCGAGTACCGCGGGCGGCTGCCCCTGTACCACCTGGACCTCTACCGTGTCGAGGACCCAGGCGAGCTGGGCGGCATCGGGCTGGACGAATACCTGATCGGCGACGGGGTCACGGTGGTCGAATGGGCGGACCGCGCGGCGCTGGTCTTTCCATCGCACGGCATCTGGGTGGCGCTGGAGGTGACCGGCGAGGACACGCGGAGCATCGCCATCTCGTGCGGCGACGTGCGCAACCCGGCGCTGGCCGAGTGGCTGGAACTGGCGGCGACGGCGGGGACCGCGTAGCGTGGAGCTCTCGATCGACACGGCGACGCGGTACGCCGGCGCGGCGCTCTCGCGGGACGGCGCGGTCATCGCGGAGAGGGCGTGGCACAGCGCGAACAACCACACGGCGGAGCTTGCGCCGGCCGTGGAGGGGCTGCTGCACGAGGCGGACAGCACAACGAGGGACATCGGTAGTATTAACATAATCATCGGCCCGGGAGGGTTCAGCGCCTTGCGCGTCGGGCTTGGGTTCGCCAAAGGGCTGGCGGAGTCGCTGGACATCGCCATCGCGCCGGTGAGCGCGCTGGAGGTGGAAGCGGCACGGCACTTTGACGGCGCGGACGGCCTGCTGTGCCCCGTGATCGAGGTCGGACGCGACCGGGTGGCGTGGTGCGTGTTCGAGCGGGACGGCGCAGGCGCATGGGGCCGCACGGCGGATGAGGCGGTGACGTCCGTGGCGGAGATGGTTGACGCCGTCCCAGCCGACGCGGTCTTCTGCGGCGAGGGCGCGTGGCACACGGCAGACCGGCTGCGGGAGCTTGGCGTTGCGGACGCGAGGGTCATCGCGCTGCAGCCGCCGACGCGGTCGCTGGCGCTGCTAGCGGCGCTGGGCAAGGCGGCGATGGCGTCGGGCGCCGCGCCGGACAGGCAGGCGCTGGAGCCGAACTACCTGCGGCCGCCGAGCATCACGATGCCGGGGTCGCGGGCGAGGTGAGGGGGCTCCGTTCGGACGGCCCTTCGACAGAGCTCAGGGCGAACGGAGAGGGCCGTCGGGCGCAGGGTTTCTGGATACCGGCATGCGCCGGTATGAGGGGTTGGGGGTTGAGGACGGTGGGAGTGAGTGGCGGTCACCCCGCCCAGCACCGCCCCTCTGGGTTCCCCTGCCTCCGCAGGGGCAGGCTCTACCTGCGCAGGACCCTTCGACAGGCTCAGGGCAATCGGAGTGGGCCGCTGGACGCAGGGTTTCTGGATACCGGCATGCGCCGGTATGAGGACGCGGGGTAATCGATAGGAGGCATATCTTGGCAGACGTCCAGACAACATTGGTGCTTGTGAAGCCGGACGGGGTGCAGCGCGGGCTGACGGGGGAGATCATCAGCCGGCTGGAGCGGCGCGGCCTGCAGCTCGTGGGCATGAAGCTCGTGCAGGTGGACGAGGCGCTGGCCCGCCGGCACTACGAGGCCCACGTAGAGAAGCCGTTCTTCCCAGGGGTGGTGCAGTTCATCACGTCCAGCCCCGTGGTGGCGCTGGCGGTGCGCGGGTCCAACAGCGTGGAGCTGGTGCGGCAGACGATGGGCGCGACCAACCCCTCGGCGGCGGCGCCGGGCACCATCCGCGGCGACCTCGGCGTGGACATCGGGCGCAACCTCATCCACGGCTCGGACTCGCCGGAGGCGGCGGAGCGCGAGGTGGCGCTCTTCTTCAAGCCGGAGGAGATCGTCGACTGGGAGCGGAGCACGGAGGGCTGGATCGTCGAGTAGCTACTGGACGTGGACGAGCGGCACGGCGTCGCGCCACAACTCCTCGAGACGGTAGTACTCGCGCTCTTCCGGCGAGAAGACGTGGATGAGGACGTCGCCGTAGTCCAGCAGCACCCAGCCGGACTGAACCGTGCCCTCGCGGTGGTTGACGGCGATGCCCTCGCGCTTCAGCCCCAGGGTGATGTCCTCGATGAGGGCGTTGATCTGCCGGGAGCTGTCGGCGCTGAGGAGCACGAAGTAGTCGGCGAAGTCCGCGATGCCACGGATGTCGAGCAGGACGATGTTGGTCGCGAGCTTGTCGCTTGCGATCTCCACCGCGCGCTGGGCTACGTTGAGCGGTTCTGCATTGGTCATCGGGCGCATTATAGTACCAGCGGGGCGGCACTCCAACGAGCGGGAAGGGCAAAAGCGGCAGCATATTCCCCAAAGATGGAACAAGAGGGAGCCCCAGTCCGTTTAGTGGAATTGAGGGGGTCCGGGCCAACCGGAAATCCCTTGCCAAGCGTCCTGTAGTAGGGGTGGCTTTGGTGAAAAAGTCCAGACTTCACGCGACTTTTGCATCAAGGGCTGCTTTTGATGAAAAAGTCCCCGCGACCTCCCCTTCGAGTCCCAGCGCGTAGATGGCCTTTATCACGACCGTGATGTTGTACGCGAGACACTTCAACAGGGCTTCGTTCACCATCGCGTTGGGCGTCCTCGACCGCACCCGATCCCCGAACTTCGACTTGACGGCCATGAAGGTGGTCTCGACGTTGCTCCGTAGGTGGTAGCGGAGATTGAAGTCGTCGGCGTGGAGACGGAAGTGCAGGAGGAGCCGTTCCCACAGGGGGTCGTACTGGTGCTTGAAGGAGTATTTGTTGTTGGGCCGAGGGGTGGCGCGTTTGCCGAAGGGGATGTAGGGGGTGGCGCCCAAGTCGTCGATGGCGTGGAGGTTGGCGCGGCTGCTGTAGGCTTTGTCGGCGTAGACCTCCCGGACGTTGAAGTGCTGGGCGGTGGTGTCGAGGAAGGGCCGCAGGTAGGGGGCGTCATTGGAGGACATGAAGGTGGCGTCCGCGTCCGTGATGACGTTCGTGAGGACGCCGCACATGGCGTGCAGCTTCACCCACTTGGACATGCGCTTCCTGCCGCCCCACTTGTGGTCGAAGTACCGCTCATACGCGAGGGCGGAGAAGCCCGTTGAGTCGACGGCGAAGTTGTCCTCGATACTGCGGAGCGGCAGCGCGGACTGCTGGAGGAGGGCGCGGATGATGGGCCGCAGTTCGGGGTTCTCGAGGTAGCGGATCACGGCGCTGTGGGACGGCGCCGCCTCCAGCAGGCCGCCCTCCACGCCGTCCGCGATGCTGGACATGGCCCGGCGGGTCGAGACGGTGGAGTAGACCTTCATGCAGCAGGCGTAGAGCATGTCGCCGAGGGGCAGCCGGGGGCGGCCCATGGCTTGCGGGGGCTGCGGCACCGTGTTGCACAGCTCCCGCAGCAGCGTGGGGAAGAGGCGGCCTTCCGCGACCTGCGCGGCCGTGTAGGACGCCCACGACTGGCGGTAGCGCGGCAGGGCTTCATCGACCTCGCCGTCGAGGTCGTCCAGCAGGCCGGTGTCCAGCAGGACGGCAAAGATGTGCTTGCAGACCCGCTGGCGGACGTGCCAGTCGTCGCAGCTACAGTAGCCCGTTCCCTCGAGGTCTACGAAGTAGGAGCCCACGCCGGTGTCGGCCGGCACCGTGAAGCCCCGGTCGTCGCGGCGGATGTTGCCCGCCGCCGCAATCTCGCGCCCCTTCTGCCGCCGAAGGGCGTCGCCGCTCTGTGGTTCCTGGAGTTGTCTCGTCAGTAGTGTCTGCATGGCCCACCCCCGATAGCCGCAGGGGTGCCGCCCCAGTGTGCTCCTTTCTGGCCGGTTCACGCGCGGCGACGGGACCCGGCTGCCTCTCCTGTGGCGGCTGCCCTCCGCTGGCGGAATTCGGGACGTGGCATACTGCCCCCTTTCCGGGGGCACGACAAAGGCCCCCGCGCATGGCGCAAGGGACCTTGAATTCTCCAGGCGTTATGGTACCCTCATGGCCCAACGTTCGGCGCGGCCCCTTGCAATGAGTGGCGTCGAACGGAAGCGCATCGGAGCAGCACACTCCGGTGCGCTTCGGGTGTTATCGGGATTGATAGCGTAACGAATCAGGATTGGGAAGTGTTCCCCTCGGGCTTGTCCTTCTCCATCGACCGCACGAGAGCGCCGCCGTAGCCCAATCCGCCCAAGACGACGGAGACCAGCCTGACCAGCAGGCTGAGGCCCATCAGCGCGGTGTAGACCGCTTCATCGGAACCTTCTCGAAAATGTCGCGAGAGAAGTGCATTAGTCTCCCAATGAAGAAGCGATGCACATATGAATCCTTCAAAGGGTCTCCCCAAATCACAGTGACGAAAGCGCCTACGAAACCGCGTTTCAGAGACTGGGACCAACAATCCATAGGAGAGGCAGGTGAACCGGTTGGCCGCGACGCAATCCCATGCCCCGATGTCGTGTGTCTACTTGGCCATGCTCCCATAGAGCACGTATCGATCGCGTTTGTCTGTGAGTCGGACAGGTGCAGTCGCCTCAATCCATTCGCTTGGAAGACTTAGACGAGGAGACACAAACATTACCTCGTCTCCTTGGTGCTTTCCTTGGGCCACGTAGGGCAATTGATACTCAATGCGGGTACAGCTCTCATAGAGTCCCAATCGAACGGCGGCCCGGTCGTAGGTGCAGATCCAAGGGATACGCAATGCCTGTATCGATTCCGCGAGTTGGCGGTGCGCCTCCACCGTGTAGTTGTTCATGTAGAGAGCATCACCCGACTCAATGTATGGCGGGTCGAAGAAGGCGAATCCGGGAGCCGTCATCTTACGTAGCACCTTGGCAACGAAGTCATGGGCGTCCATGTGGTGCGCATGAATGCGACTCCGCTGTTTGCCTATCGCCTGAATGCGTCTCACGATCTCCGCTTTACCAAAACGCACATCTAGCCGCCATGCACCCGATTGGTGCTTCCCCCCAATGACACCCCCGGACAGGATGCCTGAGCGGTTCGTGCGATTGAGAAAAAGTGTGGCGAATCCGAGGTCGTCAAGGTTCGCAACGTCGCTGGACCTGTAGACCTCACGCTGTCGATACCATTCTTCCATCGTGACAGGCGTGGAAAGCACCCGCTCACACATAGCCACCGTGTTGTGGAGGACTGTGTGCCAGAACGCGTATACAGGGCGGCTGAGGTCGTTCAGGTGAATTGTCGACGCATGGCCATCCATAAGCAACGCCAAGGCTACTGCTGCACCTCCGGCATAGGGCTCAGCGTACTCAACGTCGGTCAGTCCGTTCTCGTGCAGAAGGCGCGTCACCACCGTGACTAACCGACGTTTCCCTCCGGGATAGCGTAGCGGTGTGTAGAATGCCATGCCACGATGCTACCGCATACAGGTCAAACTGGCCATAGGGCATGGATGAATGGTGAAAGGTCGTCCCACATTGCAACCATTTCGCGACTAGTCGGGGTCATGTTGAGATTGTGGACCCAACTATGCATGAGCCGCACCGATGCCCCGAAATAGGAATCGTCACTGGCTGCTCGTCGGACAGGCGCGGCCTGCGCCCTTGAGAGTACGCCGCCCTCTTGGAGCTTGTCAGCAGAGGTTAGTAGCCGCGTCCGCAGAATTGTATTGTCATCGAAGGGCAAACCCTCTCGCCCGAGGTATGCATCAACAGACAATTCCAAGAATACGCGGAACAGGACCGCTGAGGCGTTAGGCGTCTTGTCCAGTCGTAACTGCCGCAGCTCCTGGGCAATGGCTGCCACCCGCGGTTCGGTGATGTTCATGGATGTGTCTGCCGGAATGAGCGTGTTGCGCGGTCGCGCTTGTCCTCGTGCTTGTCGTTGCGTGCCGTTCCGTGCGCTTTGGTCCGCGTCCACTGGGGCTGCACGGCCATCCGGCGTTGCCCGCTCATCGTCTTGCTGTGAGAACTGAACGGCTAGCCGCCTCGCGAACTCTTCTCGCTGCTGAGCGGTGTAAACATCAGCGACGCGAAAGCCTGGCGTGGTTATGATGTCGACGACATGCTTCATCTTCTCCGCGGCCACGGCCTCGTCATCCACTGCTTCCAACACCTGACGAGATAATCTGACCCCAACCGTGCTGCGGACCGCTGGCGTCGTCAACAATCGCGTTAGTGTCGACGCAGGCACACGTCGTCGTTGCTCTGGCTGCAAGACACCTTGCCGCACCATCATATCGAGCGCCTGTGTGCCGGATTGTACTTGGTAGCCCGCCCATGTGTGGAAAATGCCGGTTTCATCCGAGCCCCATCGCACCTGCCCCGCACCAGACCGCTCACCGGTGTGGTGTAGCTCAATCCAATGCAACGCCTCTTGTCTGCTCTGAACCACAACACATTGAGCCTGCTGGATTGGAGATTGCGCGTACTGCTCGGCGAGATTGGCAAACGACGTCGCAACGCTGTCGGACACGACGCCGCTTACTACATCCGGCTGCTCCAAAATCTTGATTGCAGTGATGCGTCGATTGCCATCCAGCACCCTGTAGGTGTCGTGCCCGTCGGGCATAACGATTGGAAGGTCGCTAGGGTTCAGTCCGTGTTGCACAATATCGCGGGTCAATGCGAGGAGCTTGGACCCCTGTCGCACTGCAAGGGTACGTATCGCCTCCACTTGGTTTGTGGTCGTGTAACCAAGACGCGGGTTGTGGTCGTCAATCAGGATGTTTGAAACACGTATGGATTGGGTGTGTGGCATTATACGACAGACTCCATCCCTTTAGGGTAAGCAGGAGCGCGACCGCATAGATGGCGACGGCCCACCCGAGGCGCCGCCAGTGCTCTAACGGTGACAGGCCGAACCGCCGCTTGGTGGGCCTGCCATGCATTGTAAGCCGCACCCTATGACGCGATTCCGAACATGGGTGGGGGGGCATTGGGAGTCCCGGCACCGGCGGTAGCACGCCGGTACCGTTCTATTCAGTTGCGTCCACCTTACAGATGGATCGCCTCCTGATGTAACTTTAGCACACTTCGCCGGAAGGGGCCAGTTACGCCGAGCCCCGCATCAACGGTCCGCCTTGGCTTTCCTCCGCTGCGTGACGCTCCACTGCTATATGAGCGTCCTAACCTATCAGGCGACGGCGCTAGTAACGGCCCAGCAGGGCGTGTGGTCGCGGCTACGCTGGCAGATGGAAAGGGTGCCATGATGGTACCGGGTTGACCGGGGAGCAAGGGGGTGACCAAAATGGCGTCAGGGGGTTTTCTGTCACCAGTTGACATGATGTGGTAGGATTCAGACGCAGAAACCGCACCCCTGTTGCCAGCGCACAACGACGGGAGCAGCGAACGAGAAGGAAGCGGCATCCATTCTCGGCATCATGCGTGCATTGAAGAATCACTAATAGAGCGGTCGGGCGTTACCTTTGTGTCATGCCCGACCGCTCTTGTCATAATGCATGATGTTTGCTGCAAACCAGAAGGAGGAGACATGACTATCAATCACGACGAAGTATTGCAACGGCCGGCAGCACACCAGCCGATTCCTGATGACCCACAATTGCTCAAGCTGTTGGAAGAGGCTGCTGCCAGAGTATTAACACCAGAGGAGCAATACGAACAGCGCATCAATTTCATTATGGGTCACCTTGGTCGCAAAAGCTCCTTGACTCGCGATGAGGTTGAGCGTTATGTAGGCCGAAACCACTTTGGCAGGTGCCCTTCATGCAACTCTTTGGTGCCATCGGGAAACCAGAAGACCATCCCGACTACAGGTTCCTAGAAGCCAAAAACTACTCACGGTACTATGAGTTCCTCGAAGACTTAATCCCCATTGCCGTTCAGGACAAACACCGCCTGTCCCATAACCTTGTTCAAGCCATCAACTTCCACACCATTGCTGGGCTTCACAAGGACGCCGGCGACTACCGGCAAGGCCCGGTTTGGGTCGGCGGTCGTGAGTGTCCAAACTACACACTTGTGTTGCAGATGATGGAGGACTCAATCAATAGGATTAACGGACAGTGGGAGAGCGGAGGCCTTTTAGAAGTTGCTGCTGAAGTTCTCTGGCGGGTCAATTTCATCCATCCGTTCTCTAACGGCAACGGAAGGACAGCACGGGCCCTGTGTTACTACACGATATGCACTCGGAGCGGCAGCCAGCTCCCTGGCACACCGTTCCCTCATGTGCTCGCCACCCAGCGCTATGGCGAATATGTGGACTGCCTTCTTGATGCTTACAATGGCGACTCTGCGCCGCTGGTAGCATTACTCAATTCTGTGCTTACTCAGCAACTGACTAGCTAGAAAATTCTGACGACCCGCTTCACCAAGACAGCCCTCATGTTGGATGCCCATCATGGGGGCTGTTTACGGGATAGAGGGTCGTGATGCTCAGGGCGGATCGGGAAGACGCTTGGCACTTCTTATCAGGAGACCGGCATCACCGCTGCTCGGAGTGTAGGTCAGGTAACCGATTTCACCCTAGATTCGTTGCAATGTGGGTCGACGAAAGACGGCGCAGTGGACCAGTGGAGGGCACTGGCTGGAAACCCTTGTGCCGAGAGTGCAGACGGTTGATGGTGCAAGGGCGGTGTTAGAAGACTACAGGCAAAGAAGGAGGAGAGTTGTGGGCTGTCAGGTGGGCATTACCATGAATCCAGTCCGCCGAAAGGAGCAGTGGGCAGAGAAGCGGCCCTCGCTGCGGAACTGGCAAGTCCTGTCTCGGCATCGAAGCAGGTCGGCAGCGCAGAAACGCGAGGATTGGGAAGCTGCGAGGCGTGGGTGTAACGCGCATCACGGCGGCAGGGGACCCGAAAACGCCATCTGGTACGTGTACTACTTTGAGTATTAGCGTGCTAGCATCAGCGCAAGACTTCCATCTGAGTTTCCTCGGGGCGGCGTCTTGCCTTCATGGAGATTATCTGGGTCGGACACTGAACCTTTTGCGCTCCTCTCCAGCCCATGAGCCACCTTGGCGAGCTGCAGGTCACTGAGTACGATCCCCCGCTGAGGAGGGCAACCATGTCTCTACCGGAAGCATTAGGCATCCTGACGTTGGCAGTGCTCGCGGGACTGGGCCTCAGCAAGCTGACCGACACGGTTCTGGACTGGACCCGCTCACGCCGTCAACGGGATGGCGCCGAAGTTAAGTAGCAGGAAGGCCAGGCCGCACACGACGGCGATGATGCCCGCTGCATATCGGGCGCCCTTGGGCAGGTCCTTGCGTGACGCGGCCCACACGGCGGCCACCACCGCCAAGACCAACACCCAATCCACCACATCCATGTTGACTACACGGCGCTCATGCACCCTATGACGCGACCGTGTGAATGATCCTCGACGCTTGGGTTGTCAGGGAATCGGTCTGTACTGGCCCGCACACACACCACCAAGCCCCGCACGCTCGCAGTTGCACCCAGCCCCACGGCAATAGTCACCTGACCATCGTCTAGGTCGTACTGGTGGGCTACAAACTCAGCTCCCGGTGGAGCGTTCCACGGCCTGTCGATGAGACCCAGGTATGTGCCATCTTCGCCGAACATTTGCACGACGAACCAGTCCCGTGTGCCCCGTCCGTTCATTATCCTGAACGTCGTCGTGAGATTGCCGGTAGACGACACAGTAGGCGGTGCCTCCCACATAATCAGACCGGAGCCCCCCGCACCAGGCTCTCCTTGTGGGCCGGTAGCACCCGTGGGGCCCTGCTCTCCACGCCGCCCCACCGGGCCTTCACTGCCTGTCGCCCCGCGTTCACCCTGCGGGCCTTCGACGCCCCTTGGCCCAATTGGTCCTTGTACGCCCTGCGGGCCCTGCGGCCCCACTTCTCCTCGCTCACCATCCTTGCCCGGCTCGCCCTGAATGCCCTGCGGCCCCTGCGGGCCGACCTCGCCTTGGGGGGCCGGCGGAATCAGCGCAACTTGCCGCTCTACCTCTGTCTGCACCATCGCGGTGAGTTCCTCGTCTGACGGCCCGCAGGCCGCTAGGAGCAGCGCAAGGGCAACGGCCCCCCACAGAACTTTCCTCATGGCATACCTCCCACTAGTTTAGACGCGGCTGTCCAAGAACATCATCACGCTGGCAATGGCAAGGGCCGCCGCCGAACTCAACACCAAGTACAGGACAAGGCGAAAACGCTCCAACAACATGGCGTACCTCCTATCTCGTCTTACTCAATCAGCTTAATGACACCCATGAAGACCTTGATGACCCCCCACGCGATGGCGCCCCACAGCACCAGGAAGACCCCGCCAGGGTCGGCGATGGCGTAGGTCAGCCCGGTGATCCCTCCCCCGATGCCTGCCCACAGAAACCCCTGGATGATGTCTGACCGCCCCGCCGCCCGATGTTCCGCTTTTAGCGCAAGCTCAACGTAGTCGACAATAGGCACCGCATCCTCGCGGGTGAAGTCGAGGTCGTCCTGCATCCAGACGATGATCCCCTCCCTTGTTTCACCATTGGCCCGACGGGTAGCAATAGCCGCAACCAGATTGTCAAAGAATGCTTGGGCTTCGGCGTCCATGTGCAGGTCGTCGCTTTCCCTTGGGTAGTCGCCGGTGCTCATCTATCGCCTCCTTGTCCCGGAGGCAGTTGCACACGGTAGGGCATACCTCCGGCGGCGCCCACAAGGGCGCATATCAACAACGGGTTAGGAGGAGCGCAATTGCGCTAACGACAGTGGGCGAAACCGAGGGCAGAACGTGCGGGCCAGATGATGTTGAGACCACCAGAGCGGGGCTGCTGCGGGATGCCGCGCAAGCGTTTCATAGCGGGGACCGCCTCCCGGAGAGTGTGGTGTCGTCTGGCAGGACTATCCCAACTCGCTCATTGAACCGGGAGGCGGCCATAGAGCCACACTCCGTTCAGTGAGCGGCTGTCCTGCCAGACGCGCCGAATGGTAGGTAGCGGGGAGGGCGATGTCAATACACATGCGTAGGAAAAGGGGACAATGGTGACGGTTGGGCCGGGAGGGTTCTGCCGCGCGACTTTTGCATCAAAAATCGGACTTTTTCATCAAACGGGACTTTTTCACCAAAGCCTAGTAGGGGTTGACACACTTTACAGTGACCCCTAGTATAGGGTGCGGTATTGAATGGGTAGCTGTGTCGGCAGCAGGGCCCCAAACACTTCGTAAAACGAAAGGGGATCTCATGGAACGGTATTCACCGAGGCGCATCAGTGGGATTGCTCTCATCTCTGCGCTACTGCTCGCCCTTCTGATCGCCGCTTGCGAGGGTCCAGCGGGCCCACAGGGTCCCCCAGGCCCACAGGGCGATCCAGGACTGCCCGGTCTCCCCGGCAACCCCGGTCTCCCCGGCGTCCAGGGCATCCAGGGTGAGCCCGGTCTCCCCGGCAACCCCGGTCTCCCCGGCGTCCAGGGCCCGCAGGGTGAGCAGGGTCCGCCGGGACCGTCGGTCGCCGCCAAGGTAGTGATCCCCGAGTACACCTTCGAAGCAGGCAAGGAGCACACCATCACGGTCATCGGCTCCGGCTTCAACCCCGGCGACGTGATCTTCGGCGAGGTCACCATCGGCGCGGACGCTCTGCCGGTCGTCGGCAGCACCGCCAACGGCTCCGGCGCCTTCCTGGCAACCGCCGGGTTGGACCTGGAGCGGCTGACCGCCCTCACACCCGGTGTGTACACGCTCCACGTCAGGGACACGTCGGACAACAACGCGACCGCTCCCGTCGTGATTTCCCCGCCCAAGTAAACGTAGAAACGGTACAGCGCAAAAGGGCCCCGGAAGATCCCCGGGGCCCTTTTCCTTTGCCCGATTCGAGCATCCGCCCAGGCCACTGCCCCCTATTGCTTTCCGCAGTTTTCTGCTAGGGTAGCGCCGTCACCACATGGCAGGAGGTGCGTATGCTTTTCGGCACGAAGGCGACACCCCTGTCCCGCGCTCCGGGATTCATCGTTTTGCTGTTCCTCCTGTCATTGGCCGCAGTCGTGACGGCGGCGTGCGGGCCCGAGGGGCCAGAGGGCCCGCAGGGGCCCCAGGGGGAGCCGGGCGTTCCGGGCCTCTCCGGCCTGCCGGGCAACCCCGGCGAGCCGGGGATCCAGGGTGAGGCGGGAGTTCCAGGGCAGCCCGGATTTTCCGGCATCCAGGGCCTCCCCGGCCCTCAAGGGGCGGTTGGGCCCAGCACCATTGCCGCCATCGTCATAGACCCTGCCGTCGGGCACGTCACCATGGGCGAGGAGAACCATTTCAGCGTTCACGGCGCGGGGTTCAACCCGGGCGACGTGATATACGGGGAGCTGGGAACCGGCGAAGAGCCCATCTCGCTGGTAGGAGCGACGGCGAACGCCAACGGGGCGTTTACCGCAACGGCCAGCCTGAACCTGTCGCGGCCCACGGCGTTGACGGCGGGGGTCTACACCCTCTTCGTTCGCGACACCAGCGGCAACAACGCCACCGTGCCGGTGGTGATCAGCCCGGCGCCGGCAGAAGCGTAGACAGGGATTCACGGCAGCGAGAGAGGCCCCTTGCGTAGTGCGAGGGGCCTCTCTTTCATGGACAATCGCAGGGACTGGTCGCTGGGGCCGCGGGCCTTGACTACCCCTACTGTCGCTGCACCCGGACGCGGGTGATGCGGCGGCCGGCGGTGCTGAGGACCTCGACGCGGAGGCCGCTGGCGACTACCTGGTCGCCCTGGCTGGGGATCTTGCCAAGCTTGTTGTAGACCAGGCCGCCCATGGTGTCGAAGCCGTCGCCCTCCAGGTCGACGGAGAAGTGCTCCTTCAGGAAGCTCAGGTTCACCCGAGCGTCCAGCACGACCTCGTCGTTGCTGATGACCTGGATCTCCTGCTCCTCCTGGTTGAACTCGTCCACGATATCGCCGACGATCTCCTCCAGGATGTCCTCCAGCGTCACGATGCCGGCCGTGCTGCCGTACTCGTCCACGACGACGGCCATGTGACCGCGGAGGCGCTGGAACTCGCGCAGCAGCTCGTCCAGGCGCTTGCCCTCCGGCACGAAGAGGGCGGGCCGGAGGTAGTCGCGGAGCTGCGCGCCGTTGGGCGATTCCGCAAACCTCAGCAGGTCGCGGGCGTGCAGGATACCAAGCACGCGGTCGATGCCGCCGTCGTGGACGGGGATGCGGCTGTGGCCCGCCTCGCGCATGAGGGCAAGGGCCCGCTTGACCGGCGCGGACACCTCGATGGCGACCACGTCCGGGCGCGGCACCATGATGTCGCGGACGGGCATCTCCTCCATGCCGAGAATGGCGTGGATCATCGCCAACTCGCGCTCATCCGGCGGGTTCACCTCCTTGCTGAGGGGGATGAACACGCGGTCGTAGCGGGCCGCCAGCTCGGAGGTCAGCTCCGGCAGCGACTCGGACTGCCCCACGATGGACCTTAGCAGCCGGTAGAGCGGCCCGCTCACGGGGCCGGTCACGACGTTGATGACGACGCACACGGGCGCGCCGGCCAGCGCGATCCGGCGCGAGTGCCCCCGACCCAGCGGGTAGGACGCCAGGGGCAGCGCAAGGGCGATGCCCAGGCCAACGAGGAGCGAGAGCACGAACGCCCACGGCGCGGGGTCCCTCGCCAGCAGGTAGGCCGTGAGGGCGACAATGCCGATGGCGTCCAGCACCACGCGGACCATGAGCAGCGTGAAAGACGTCTCCAGCGGAGTCCGCATCAGCGCTTCCAGTGCGCCCCACGCGATGCCGCCGGGGTGCCGGTTCGCCGCCACAATCCGGGAGTCCAGCCGCGAGAGCGCATGCCGGTAGAGCGTCGCGCCGATGGACAGCAGCAGCGCGCCCACCCATACAACCAGCGATATGATGATTACCGCGTCCACCTATTGCTTCCCCTTGTTTGCGCCTCCGGGAGACGCCTTCCTGTTCCGAATCGGCCTGGCAGGAACGCCCACCACCGTGTCGCCGTCCGCCACGTCGTGCGTCACCACCGATCCGGCGCCCGTCCGCGAGCCTTTGCCCGCGCGCACGGGCGCGACGAATATCGTGTCCGATCCCACAAGGGCTCCCTCTTCGATGACGGTGGTGTGCTTGTCCACGCCGTCATAGTTGGCCGTGACGGTCCCGGCGCCGATGTTCACCTCGTCGCCCACCCTGGCGTCGCCGATGTAGCTGAAGTGCCCCGCCTTCACGCCGCTGCCGAGCTCACTGGCCTTGATCTCGACGAAGTTGCCGATGTGTGTGCCGCGGCCGATGTGCGCGCCCGGCCGGAGATGGGAGAAGGGGCCGACATCCGCGCCCGGCTCCAGCGTCGACTCCTCCAGCATGGACGCGATGACGGTGCAGCCATCGCCGATGACGGAGTCGCGCACCACGGCGTTCGGCCCGATGGTGCAGTTGTTTCCGATGCGCGTGTTGCCCTGCAGATGGGTGTTGGGGTGGACCACCGTGTCATGCCCAATGAGCACGCCGCTGTCGATGTAGGTCGCGGCCGGATCCACCAGCGTGACGCCATCCCGCATCCAACGCTCGCGAATGCGCGTCCGCATCACGGACTCGGCGAGGGCCAGGTCCTCGCGGGTGTTCACGCCGATGACCTCGGCGGCATCCTCGACGGTCACAGCGTCCACGGCGTCTGCTCCGTCACGGGACACGTCTGCCAGCGCAGTCAGGTAGAGCTCACCGTTGGGCGCCGGCTGAATGAGCGAAAGCGCATGCCACAGACCCTCGGTCCGGAGCGCGTACACGCCGCCGTTCACCTCGTCCACCGACATCTGCTCCGGCGTGGCGTCGCGCTCCTCCACGATGGCGGAGACCGAGCCGTCGCCATCGCGAATGACGCGGCCGAGGCCAGACTGCAGCGGCCCGCGAGCAGTCAACAGCGTCATGCGGGCGCCGGACGCCTCGTGGGCGGCCATGAGGCTGGCGAGCGACTCGGGGGAAACCAGCGGGGCGTCGCCGTTGATCACCAGGAGGTGTGCCGTATCCGGGTGAACGTGGGACTCGGCGGCTGCGAGAGCGTCGCCCGTGCCCGACGGCCTATCCTGGACAGCGAGGGGGGCATGGCCCTGCAGGTGCGCGGCAAGGGCGGCGGCGGGTGAGACAACCACGATGGGGCCGTCAAATCCCACGCCGCACAGGGCGTCAAGGACGTGATCGATGATGGGCGCGCCACAGACGGGATGCAGCGGCTTGGGCAGGGCAGAACGCATCCGGGCGCCTTCACCGGCGGCCAACACCACTGCCTGCCATGCCTTTGCAGTCGTGTGGGCCACCCCTGTACTGTCGGCGCCGTCTAAAGAGGAGTCCCCTTGGCAACGAGTACTAACGGAAATGCCTCCAAGGCAATGTAAAACAACAACCATGCTAGGGAAAGCAGCAGGGCATTGTCAAGAAGAAGGGAGGTCGCGGTACTGACCATCCCGGGTATAATGTCGTTCGAACTCCGGCGGGGAGGAAGCCATGGAAGTCTCCGAATTCACGGGCGACGGCATGCGCGTCGTCAAAGCGAGCGGCGGGCCCGGCGAGGCTTGCGGATACGCATACCGTCGACGGCGCATCGACGTGACGATACCGGCGGAAACCGACCCCATTCCGATAGAGCGGTCGCAGCTGCTCTACGTGCTCCCCACGCCGCTGGCGGACGGCGAACTCGTCAGCAACCGCACCGACGCGAAGATGATCGAGCTGGCGGAGCTGGCGCCCTGCGCCGAGGCGTAGGGCCGGTCTGCCCTCATTTCCCAGTCCGTTCATGGGACCCTTCGACAAGCTCAGAGCGAACGGTCTGGGAAAGCTCAATTCGGCGTGTCGTCCTCCGCGTAGACGATGTCCAGCAAAGCGGCGTCGAACGACGCGAGCACCTCGCCGGCCACGATGCCGATGTACGCGCGGAGCCGGTCCGGGTTCAATGCAAGGGTGCCGTCCGCGCGCTCGGAGACATCGGACGGCCGCAGATCGAGCTCGGGCAGGGCGAGCTCCATGAGCCGGGCCACCCTGCTCTCCGCGATAAGTTCCACGTTGGTGTGCAGCTGCTGCTCGAACTCCATCCTCGTCAGGGACTTGGTCATAGGTCTTCCTTTCCGGAACCGATTCTCACGGAAACATCCGCACCTTACGAGGCGTTCACGAGGGTTTCAAGGAAGGGTGGGGCCACTTTTGCCCGACGCTTGCCTGTCGAGGTGTGGCTGGCTACCCTAGAAGGTGAGACTCTGCGGAGAGATGGCAGAGCGGACGAATGCGCCGCACTCGAAATGCGGTGTGGGGCAACCCACCGTGGGTTCGAATCCCACTCTCTCCGCCAAATATCAAAAATGGTCTATGATAGACCCTCTTCTTTTTAGCACACGCTTGACGTTTTTCTGCCCCAAAAGTACACTGCGTGTACTAACGTTTCGGGGCGAAAAACCATGCCGCGCATCAAGGGACACGCCCTCACAAGCCGGTGGGTGAGGCAGGCCACCAAACCCGGAGAGTTCGGGGACGGCTACGGCTTGGCCTTGCGCATCGACGCCAAGGGCAACAAGCGGTGGATCCAGCGCCTCACCATCGGCGGCAAACAGCGCAATATGGGCCTCGGCACGTGGCCAGAGGTGTCCCTCGACGAGGCACGGGCCCTGGCCCTGGTCAACTGGCAGGCCGTCAAGCAGGGCCGGAACCCCATCGAGGAGAAGCGCATTGCTCAGGGTGGTGGCGGTATGCCAAACCTCACCACCTTCGCCGACGCGGCCCGACGGGTAATCGCCCTGCGGGAACCCACCTGGAGCAACCCGAAACACGCGGCCCAATGGGAGAGCAGCCTGAAGACCTACGTCTTCCCCTTCATCGGCGACAAGCCGGTTGGGGAGGTGACCCCAGCCGACATACTCGCCGTGCTAGAGCCCATCTGGACCGCCAAGCCCGAGACAGCCGCACGACTGCGCCAGCGCATGGAGGTGGTCTTCGATTACGCCATCACCGCAGGCAAGCGCACGGACAACCCGGCCCGCACAGTCGCCAGCGCCCTGCCGCGGCAGCGCCGCGCGAAGGCCCACCACCCAGCCATGCCCTACGCGCAACTCCCCTCATTTGTGAAGGCTCTCCGCACATCTCCTGGGGATCTGATAACAAGGCTGGCGCTGGAGTTCCTTATCCTGACCGCCGCCCGGTCGGGCGAGGTGCGTTTCATGACGTGGGCTGAGGTGGACTTCGGGGCCGCGACGTGGATCGTGCCGGCCGCCCGCATGAAGGCCCGCAAGGAGCACCGTGTTCCCCTGTCCCGCCGCGCCCTCGCCGTTTTGGAAGAGGTCCGGCACCTCGGCAAGGGCAGCGAGCTTGTGTTTCCGTCGCGCAAGGGAGACCCCCTCAGCAACATGGCCTTCACCATGCTCCTCCGCCGTCATGCCGAGGGCGACGCCGTCCCCCACGGATTCCGATCGAGCTTCAAGGACTGGACGCTGGAGCAGACTCGCTTCCCCTGGGCTGTGGTCGAAACGGCGCTCGCCCACACCCTGGGGTCGGCCACCGAGTCGGCCTATGCCCGGTCTGACCTGTTCAACCAGCGCAGGGAGCTCATGGAGGCGTGGGCCCGCCACTGCGCGCGTGGGCGCAGCAACCCTCCAGCCAAAACAGTTTCTCATGGTGCCACCCCAGACCCGGCGTCTGAATCCGACAGCATGCAGACATTCGGAGCGCGAATGGGGAGCGCACTCCTCGTCGCTCTCGGCATACAGGACCGTTCCTAGCCGACTGGCCAACACTGTCAGCGAACAATGCCGGTCGTCGTTTCCGAGGCGGCTATCACCGGTGCCGACTCACGTTCCACAACCCAGCAGCGTCCGAGCGCGGCGTTGGCTGTGTGGCTTCGCCGTGCGGCGCTTGTTGTGACGGTGGTGGTGGTGGTGGTCGTCGCAGTTAATCCCCCCATATTATATAGATCAGAGCATCTTCCTCTGGGGTCGAAAAATCCCTCAGCATGGCCTGCTCCTCGGCTGTACACTGTTGTACATGAGTGACGCAAACGCCTACCAGCGCACGTACCGCCGCCAGGCGCGACTGCAGGGCCGGACCTGCCAGGGGTGCGGCGTCGCGGCGGCAACGGACTACTGGCGCGTGGTGGAAGGCGCCACGGGCGTGCGGCTGTGTGCGGCCTGCAAGGACGCTCTGGAGTCCCGCCGCGCCCAGGCCCGGGTTGCCGCCATGGCGACGGACGACCGGGACGCCCCGCTCCTTGACAGCACCAAAGGCGGGCGGGCCGACGCTCTCGGCCCCCGCCAGGAGGAGCCTTCTGCCTCGACCATCTCCGACGCCGACCGGGGCCTGCAATGCCCCCTGCCGCTCGAGGACGGCCCCGGAGGTGAGCCATCTCACCAACGACCGCACTGACACACAGCACCGGTTAGCGGCATTGGGTACGATGCCGAACTCGATGGCAAGGGAAGCGGTTACGCGTAGCGTCGTGCCTCACCTTCGCTCACCCTTCGGCAGCTTAATACGGTGCGGCTAATGCCAACTGAAAGGAATCGACCGATATGGGCAACAACCCACTTTCTACGCACCGGTCTATACGACGTGCGCCCGACATTCCGCCCCCCGCAACAACCGGGCAGTTGCCAGGCAGCCGACTGTCCCAAAACCCGGCCGCGCCGGATTGCCCTACGGTCTTCTGCGGAGTTCGCCCAGGTCGCCGCTCCTCGCTGGTTCATTGGCGTGTCCAGCCACAAGCATATGTGTTGCTGCCGACCGCCAAAGACAGTCGTCCCGATCCCCTGCTGTCGCTGAGCGCCAATCCACCCCGGCGCCACCCCTTGATTCGTTCCAGACGCCACACGGCTTGCTGGACCGGCCGACCTAATCGCAGATCACCCCGTCGCCGTCACTGTCGTTCATGTAGTCGTAGGCTGGGTGGGTGAAGCTGACAGGGGCAATGCTGTTGGCCGATGCCTCATCGCAGGTGATCTCTCCGTCGCCGTTGTCGTCCCAGAGAACGAGGGCATCAATGGCTTCCACGCCCAGCAGATAGCCGCCGAAGCTCGGTCCGATCGCGTTGGATACGAGGATAAAGTAACTCCCGGCTTCCAAGGCGCGGTAGAACAACACCGAGTCAGTCCCGAAGGCGCCTCCTGCGCCGTCGTCGTCAAAAGCTATCGACTCCTGCGTCCCAAGGAATCCCACGACCACATGGGTGTCGATGCTCACGGACTCTACGAAGATCGCCACCGACTCGCCCTCCTCCAACTGCAGCCAGAACACGTCAGAGTCGTAGGGGTGGTCGACGTTGCCGGTGAGGACCTCTCCCACCTGCATGGTCTCGTCATCGTCAAGGTCCGGGAGGTGGCCCAACAGCACGTTGCTGGACAGCTCGAATACTTGGGGCTCTTCGGAGGACATGCCAACTATGACGAAATGCGGCCCGTCAACCTCCAGTTCCAGTTCGACGAATTCGGTACCGGTGATGCCGGCGTCAACTTCGACGATCAATGCGTCCCGCCTCGCAACTGCGAACGCCCCATCCCCTAATCCGTCGAGCTCAAGCTGAAGCGTCATTCCAGCCTCTCCGTCCAGGACGAAGGTGAAGTTGGTCAATTCGCTGGACATCTCAAGGGTAAAGCCGAAGGCGACTTCGCCGACCTCCAGCCTTCTGAAGGACGGTTCGTCGGTGTCCCACCCTATCTCGATCAGCTCCTCCACTATCACGATGTCATCGGAGATGGAGGTAGCCAGCGCAAATTCGGCCCCGCCGAAAGAGAACGTGGAGATACCGACAACCTGACCCCTGTCGTTGACGAGCGCGCCGCCGCTCTGGCCCCCCGCAACGGATGCATCGGTCTGAAGATACGTCATACCGAACCATTCCCACTCGCGAAAGCGGGACAGGATGCCGCGGCTTATCGTCGGCTCGGGAGAGATTTCCGTCTCGGCGGGGTAGCCAATCAGGTAGAGCTCGCTGCCGGGGGGCAGGCCCTCCCCGTCCGCCAGCTCCGCCGGGGCGACCGCAGTTTCGACGGGTCCGAGCACGGCAAGGTCCGACAGCGCGTCCCAGCCGACGACAGGTACGTCCTCGTACCAGGCGCCGTCCGGGAACGTGACCCAGACCGACTCGTAGGGCCAGACGACGTGCCGGTTGGTGACGATGTACCCCCCGTCGATAAGGACGCCGCTGCCCCTACTGGCTGGGGTCTCAATGAAGACCACGGACGGGGCGACGCGGGCGTACACTTCGGTCGCTGACAAAGGGGCGTCGGCTACGGGCTCTGGGGTGGGAGTCGGCTGAGGCGTAGGCGTCGGCGCCGGGGTGGGAGTCACCGCAGGAGTGGGGGTGGCGGCGGCGATGCCCAACAGGCTGGGAGCGCATCTCTCCAGCTGTGCAATGAAGTCTTCGAAAGGGGCAGGGTCTTCGGATGTGAAAACCAAGGCGAGCAAGTCTGCCTCAGCGACCCACTCCTCGAGGCAGGACGCTTCGTCGTCGCCCAGGTCCTCCGCGTTCAGTTCCGCAGCCTCCAGCAAGTTAGCGACCACCACATCCGCCGCATGCTGAAGACAATTGACCGTTCGGTGTCCCTGCTCCCAGCTTTCGGCTGTGGGGAACAGATTGAAGGAGGTCCGCCGGTCGCAGTTTTCGGCAACCTGGTCATGGAAGAAACTCTTGTCCGGAAGAACCTCGGCGTCGGGGACCTGGAAGGAATTGAGCACCCGGTATTGCCAGTCACCCGAACAGGGTACGATGACAACTGAATCAATGGAGATGCCATCAGGAATTGTTGAATTGACGCAGTCGCCGGCCATAAGCTCGGTCACATGGATCTCGGCGCTGGGTGTAGGAGCCTCCGCGGTGGCCGTGGGCACGGCAGGCGTCTGGTTGGCGTCGCGGACGGTCTGGGCTTCGTCCTCGCATGCGGTGGTCAAGAGGGCAATGCCCAGCAGTGCGACGAGGAGCATCGCTCCGGCGCGGGGAGTGCGGCGTGCAGTGGGCTTTGACATCTTTGACCCCCATTGTGCGATTTTGTCACAGAGAAAATAATGCGCGTCCTGCTGATGTTTTAAGATTCGGTTCGACCGAATCCAAGGGGCACGGCAGTACCTTCCTTCCCACGTATTTCTGAATCTTGCCAATCCCCTTCAGTGAACTACGCTCTTGGCGCAGGGGCTTGTGACCTGCCATACCCCAGTTGGACCCGGCGGGACATCTCCGGCATGAATTCATATCCGAGGGGATGGAATCACATTTGTGCGAAGCTCAATATTCTTTGAGCCCCTAACAGATGCATGAAGTTGGGTCCGGCGCCGCACAGGTCAAACCAGCCGTCAGATCCAATGCTTCTGTTGGGCGTCGGAAAGACGAGCGAAGACCTCCTCGACATAGGCAACTCTATTCTTCCGGGTTCCTCCCGTTGCTAACAATGGGCACATGCCCATTTCCTTAAGGGCATTTCTGCTGTTACGTAAGTAGGCAAATATACCTAGAGAGGGCATCTGCCCCGGTCATGCGTCGGCCTGGCGTCAGCAGGGGTAGGGGATGTTGCGGGGGAGGGTCAGCGGTGGCGTCATTCTGCCGCCAGTGGCACTGGCACAGGGGTTGCCGCAGGGAATCCCCGTAGCCTTCCCGAACCTGGCCGCATCGCCTTCATCACATGATCCCGGAGTGATTGCTATTGCTCGTATGCGACCTCGTGGCAGCGGCCTCCACACGATGTTGTCCGGTCATTTCGGCCACGAGGGGCTTCGGCCTCGTGGTCCAACGGACGGCCACATCGACGTCGCCATTTCCGCCGAGGTTGGTGTCGATCTTTTTTGGAGCCTTGGAGGAAGACTTCGTATTTGAGCTGCGACATCCCCTTGTGGGTGTTAAGGGCTTCACAAATAGGCACATGAGCCTGCTCGTAGGCAGTCCTGGCCTGACGATGGCTCCATTTGGAGAGCGTAGATTCAGGTATAGACATCTCGTTCGCCTGTCAAGGAGATGCCTAGCGTCCCAGACCCTTCGCACCCAGTCGCGGGTCATTGCGTTTGGGCTCCGGCTAGGAGTCAACCCCCGCCACCTCATCGTCCAGCAGGCCAGTCCGAACGGCCCACACAATGACCTCCTGCTTGCTGTCGAATCCCAGCTTGTCCTGTATGCCGTAGATGGTGTTGCGGACCGTCGTGGGACGGTTGCCCCGGGACTCGGCGATGGCGGTGTACGACATGCCCTTGGCGAACTGGACGAGTATCTCCTCCTCCCGCTGGGTGAGTTTGTTCCGCTTGGGCGGATCGTCCCGTTCCGGAGCGTTGCGCAACCGCTTGAACACCCGTCTCATGGCGTCCCGGGGTATCCGGTATTCACCCTTGGCCACGTCCCTGACCGTTGCCAGCAGCTGGTCCGTCGGGATGAACTTCTGGACGTAGCCGGCGGCGCCCGCCGCCACCGCCTCGATCACGGCGTTCCGCTCACTTGACGCGGTGAGCATGAGCACGCTGGTGTCGGGAAGCGCGTCAGTGATTTCCCGGCACGCCTCTATGCCGTCCTTGCCCGGCATCAGTACATCCATGATGATCAGGTCCGGCGCCACGGACTTGGCGATCCGTTCCGCCTCATGCCCGTCGCCAGCGTGTCCCACCACCTCGAATTCGCCGGAGCGTTCCAGCAGGTGCTGGAGCCCGTCCCGTACAAAGGGATGGTCATCTACGAGCAGAATCCGTGTCGGTGCAGATACCATGTCACCTCCCTCCCACAAGCTGGTAGGGCGCTACGCAGATCACCGTGGTTCCCCCATCGATCACGTCTGATTCCACCGTGAGCTTGCCCCCCACCCGCGCTGCGTCCTCCCGCATATTCCTGAAGCCCCGGCCTCGTGTCTCGTAGTCAACCGGGAGGCCGGTCCCGTCGTCCGAGACGGACAACTCCAGAGCACAGCCGTCGAACTCCAGGCGGACGCGGACCTGTTGCGCATTGGCGTGGCGGAGGGCGTTGGTCAGAGCATTGTGCGCGATGGAGAACAGCGCGCCCCGTGTTGCGGTCGGCAAGGGCGGTTCGTCACCCGACTGTACGAACTCGGCGGGAACGGAGGAGATGGAGGAGAAGGTCGCGACGAGCGACTCCAGCACGCCGCCGAGTTCCATGCCATCGAAGATGTCCCCGATTTCAATGGGGTGCCTGAGCTCCCACATGGCGGACCGGGACAGGCTGGCGGTCTCCTCCAAAGCGGACATGAGTTCCGTGTTCGACGTGTCTGCCAGCTCCTTCACCCTGTCGATCCCCACCCCGATCATGTAGGCGGACTGGGCCATCGTGTTGTGGATGGTTTGGGAGAGCTCGGTCCGTTCACGCAAAAGGGCCTGCTCGCGCTTCACCGCCTGGTTCCACCTCGCCCGTTCGAACCTGGAGATCAGGTTCACCAGCGCAACAACGAGGTACATGACGAATATCCGGGCCAGCAGCACCTTTTCGTCCCTTGCCGCGAAGTCCAGGCCATCCCCCGCCGAGAGGCTCAGGGCCAGGTAGGTGGCGGCCACCACCGTCACCAGGGCCATGGTCATCCTGAAGGAGGTGATGACCACCGCCAGGAAGGCCAGCGGGGGGTAGTAGAGAAGGTGGAAGTGGTAACTGCTGAAGCCGTTGTCTATCGCGACCGCGAGCGACAGCAGGGTCACGTCAAGCGCACAGAAGACAAAGACCCAGCGCCACGTGATCACTTTCCTCGACAGAACAAGATAGTGGAGGTAACCATTGAACGCCATCAGCAGCGCTATGAAGAGCAGGTATGCCACATACTGGGGAGCCCAGTACCCGTCGATGGGGCGATAGAACGCCTGAATCAAGCCGTGGATGCCAAAGGCCCAGTGCATCCAGACCAGGATATGCCCAACATATCTCAGACCGTCCGGGTCTATCTCCGTGAGGGTCCAGTCACGCAGCCGAAGGGCGCCAGCCATATTCGCCATGAATCCGACGCCCCCGCCGATGCGGGCTCCGTTAGACATGCCAGCCTCCGAACGACCGAGAACTCATGGTCACTTGACTGTCGCTCGTGCTTCCAAGCGCATCCCCCCATGTGTCTAACCCTTGGGTGTAGTCCGTCGCTGGCACGGGCTGTCTCCCTATAGGTGGACGGACTTCGGCTCGGCACTGAAGGGAGGAGGATGCAAGGAACCGAGCCTGCCAAGCGGAATTGCCCATCCAGCAACCATTCACTGCCTAGTATTTAGCCCAAATCAATGGAGGATAGCAAGGTTCCCAAACCCCCGACCGCTATAGGCACATGCCTATAACTGCCTCCGATCGAACAGGCTCCGCACTGGTTCTCAAGACCATGTCGAGAATGGGCGGGCAGACCTTACGAAGCACGTGGATGCCCGTCTACCGTTCCCTATGGGAAATGTGTGGAGTTGTGGCAACCGAATGTCTAGCCGTGATCAACAAACCGAAGTGGGTGAGACAGTCGCGCGCGCCGAAGAGAGGATCGCCGATGTGCAATTGCTTCCCCATTGGGACGCCTCGGGAACTCCTCGACACAGTGAGGCGCTGCCGATATGTCGCGCTCTCCCTTCCACTGGCGTCGATGCCGAATGGCCCGGGTCTGGGCAACCTCGTCAAACTGGAAGTGCTGGACTTCAGTGGCAACCAGTGGAGGGAAGCGTTCCAGCGAGCTTGCCAGACCAGTTGGATAAGACTCTGTCGGACCTAGGAGGGCTGCCGTTCTGCTGAGCCGTAGCGGCGTCTCTGTCCAGACGGGTTGGGACAGCCTCTAGCCGGCCCGGACAATCCTGAGAGTCTGACGAGAATGGGGGCGCCGGTTGCGTTCCCGGCAAGTCAAGCATGGGGTGAGCAGAGATCTTGAAATGACCGTATCACTTCCTAATGGACGCTCGCTTGCAGTCAAGGCGGCTCCGGCCATCGCCGTTGTGCTCAGCGCCTGCATCGAGGACACGGCGCCCACGCCGAAACTACAGGCTACACCCACGTCGGCCCCTACGGCCACGCCTACGCCTGTCCCCACACCAACGGCAACAGCGACGCCCACACCGCTGCCCACGGCAACGCCGGCGCCCACACCGGTCCCTATGGCAACGCCGACGCCCACATCGACCCCTGTCCCAATGGTGGTCATGCCGGACGACAGGAGAGGTCTGCTGTGGTTGCTCCTCGTGCTCGCCGTGGCAGCGATCGTGCTGGCCTGGTTCCGCTACAGGAGCAGACGCCGGTAGTAGTGACGGCAGCTAAGGACGCTACATATGTAGTGAAGGTGGACGGCGTTGAGGACTAGGTCGGCATCGTGCCTTTGGCTTTGGGAAACAACATCATCGCGACTGCGGTAATGGCCGAGGATGGGGAGACGACGGGGATATACACCGTGACGGTGCTGCGTGTTTGGGGCTACGGCGCAGGCGTTGGCCTTTGTGCATAGGCGGACGCCCCCTCCCGCAGCGGCATTTCGACCACTGTGACAGGGCAGATTCCCACATGGACAGGTGGCATATGCCTATGGACGGTGACGCGTGAAGGCGGAACACTCAAGCTGTGGGGGCGTTAGCGGTTGTGGCGACGTGGCATCGGCAAGCGCCCATTGCACGGGACATGCGGGCCATATTCTCGGAAGGGCAGACACCTCCACCGACGGCAGATGGTCCGGCAAAAGATAGTGCATACAAATCATGCGGGGCGCTGCATTCGGCCCTAGGGTTGTATCGGGACCCATACGATGCCTCCCGACTCGACGCGCGTCATGGCGCATCAGGAACACCTTGGAGGATCTAGCAGGCGGACAGGGTAGGCTCCATTCCCCAACAGGCGGCGATAGTTCGCAGCGCACAAGACGCTAGGTGAAGCGCTACCGTCGGGTTTGGGGAGTCATTGAGTACAAGCCTTCCCTTGGCAGGGCCGCCCAAATGCATGGCATCCGTTTGCTGGGCTCGACGCGCACAGCACGAGAGAGGTGGAGTTTGTACTTGCACAGGTTGCTAATGGGGGATGGGTTTCGTAGGCGTCTAGCGGTCCTCGGGGCCGTCGTCTTGGGTGCGATGGTTCTCGCGCTCTTCCTCATACCAGTGATGGCGCAAGAGGCGCAGCCTGCGACTGCCCTGGAGCTTTACGACGCAAACGATGACGGGGAGATTGACCGCGAGGAATTGCAGCAGGCCGCCGACGATTACCTGGCCCGCGAGATCGATCGGGCGCTGTTTGTGCGGGTGCTGCATGCCCATTTGCCCGAGGGCTGGTCGGCGGACAGCGGGCGGCGGCAAGCCGTGTGTGACGAGTATGACTTCAACAACGACGGGTGTGTCGACGACGATGAATTCGACGTGGCTGTGGGTGAATGGAAGCAGGGATTGCTCAGCACGGAGGACCTGGCGACGGTAGGCGGGTGCTACTGCGCGCCGGAGCCGGAGCCGGAGCCGGAGCCGGAGCCGAGTGAGACCATAGCAATCGTGAGCCTCCTCGACAAACTGCAGGACGACGGCAGCACCGTCTTTCAAGTCCAGGCGCGAAACCTGAGGACGTCCACGTCGTACACCATAGAAGTGCGCACCAACAACAACAATGCAACGTTCGATCAGGGGTGCACGGTCACCGCCCTCGACCCACCCATCGACGTGACCGAGGGGGCAACGTCCCACGATGCCTTCGTAACCCTCTACACATGCACTCCCGGGGAGGTCGTTGTCACCGCTACCCTTGACGGCGCTGCCGATACGACCCAGGACACGCAGCAGACGATCGTCTTCCCCAGGTTTGACGCCGCGGAACTGTCCAAGGACAGTGAGGGCATAACCATCGTCGCGGCGTTCACCCTTCCTCAGGCGATGGGATTCAGCTACGAGATGGCGCTGTACAAGAACGGCGCCATCTCGGAGGAGGAACCAATCGACGACGTCCACGTCACCGGGCGCCGGGCCGACCTCGACACGTTCACTCCGGATGAACCGGGGGTGTACAGGATAGGGATTCGCCCGTGCCACACTGCATCATCGTTGTGTCACGACTATGTCGAAGGCACGGACTCGCTGACGAAGTTCAATACCGCTCCCACCAATCTCGACATTATCCCTCTTCCCAACCGAAGAGCCCTACTGGCTTGGGGCGCCAATGGCAATCCAACAGCCCATCAAGTGGAGGTCCTAGTCCTACTTCAAGGCATTGGAGATGTATGGGTGCCGATTTCCCCCCTAGCGGGAAGTGCTACAACGCAAGAACTCGATCTCGACGGCGTCATTGGTTCGCAGGGATTCCATAACGAGACCAAGTTTGTACTTTGGGTGCGTGACAAGCGAGGCAGCCAAGAACTAGACAGTTACAGCGAGGAAATCACCATCATTGACACCCCCATCACCAGAGCCAATGGCAACAGCCAAGGATTGCCACACAATAGTGGCAAAGCTGAGCTCCGGTGGAAACAAGTCCCCGACGCCACCAAATACAAGATTCGATGGCGCAAACTGCCCCCATCCCCGGCGCAAGGAAGGCCGCCTCGCCCACACACTGAGGCCTTTTGGTACCCCCTACCAGCGGCGAATGCCGCAGACTGGTCTGGACCCAAGATAGCCAGCGGGGGCGCAAGAACTACCACGATCAGAAGTTTGAAACAGGAAGAGATCTTTGCAGTGCAGGTGAATTTCGAATACCAGATCACGGATTCAAACAATAGAACAGTTACCCGTCAGGGGTTCTCCGTGCGGGAATCCTATGTTTGGCCATCAAATCGCGTACCCGGGGGCGGCGAGAGAATAGCAACTTTTCCCTTGAAGTTCCCTGTGCCGTTTAGAGATTCAGCGCACGTACCGACTTATGCATACCGCATATGTGAAGACACGTTTCAGTCAATCGAAAGATGGCGTCCATTCATTGTGAATGCGCTGGGAGAATGGGACATCGCGACTAGCAATTTTGTCCGAACGAAGTATGAGGCTGAGCCATCTAGCGGAGGGCCGCCGGGAAGAAGCCTTCCATGCGCGGATTATACGGAAGCTCTCGCGAGGGCCCACGCTTTTGTCCAACAGAATATCAAGGAGGAGCTCACGGAGGACCAAAACAACCGTTTGGTTTCACTGGTAAAGAGCATTGACAACTGGTTGGATATCAACGAAGAGGATCGAAATCTCAACGAGATTAAGATGATTGATGATGCAACCGGAGTTTACGCCGACCTCGACCGGGTTGCAATTTCACCCGAAGTGGCCAAGGTCTTGGGATTTTCGAGATGTGCGTTGACGTACAATGTCGTAGCCTGTGCTGTTACACCATATATTCCTGATGCTGCAGACCCTTTAGCTCCACGAGCCGGAACCACTACAGATATATTAATAAGGCAAAGTCATTCTTATATCAGCAGTGACCCTCCCGCAGTACTGCCCCCCACTAAATTCAATGCATGTTCATTTGACAGTCCACCCAAGAGTCCAAGAGCTTACGGCGTTCTTGTACATGAAGCAGGCCACGCTTTTGGCATCCGGTTTGGCGGCACTGGAACAGGACAAGCAGCCCATCATCCAACGATACGTAACTCAGTGATGAACTATATCTATGACGAGCCGGATTGCTCACCGCATCCCTTCGATGTTTTGGCAATTTACGCTCTGTATCAAATACCATAGGAGACTTGGAACTTTCTCGGAGAAAGCAATGAGCTACTGGAAATTTTGGCTGTCGGTGCTAGTTGCAGCTGCTGCCATATTGACAGGATGCGAGCAAGCCGAACTTCCACCGGATTCCCTAGCTTCACCTGCACCCACTTCCCTTGCTGAACCAATCAAGGCACACAGCACCCCTATACCGGGGGAGATCATTGATATTGTTCCTGTGGATGTGTCGGTGTGCGAAACACTCCCACAAGGATCCTATGTGGCAGGTCACACTGAACACTTTCTTGAGTGGTCACCTGGGGGCCGGCGCTTGCTCTTTCGTGAAGGCGCGACCATAAGAGCGTTGGATTCTCATGGCAATCAGCTAATCGCTATAGTCGATGCAAACCCAGGCGTTCATCCCGCTGCCTCCAGAAAAGAAATTCAGCCCGCTGCAAGGTACAACCACTATGCAAGCCTTTCCCCTGACGGTTCGAGACTGGCGTATTCGACGTGCGAATTTGAAGTGCCCGTGTTGGGAGAGAAGGTGTTCGCATATCGGATTGCAACCATTGAAATCGGAACGATGACGTCGGTACTCCTTTCAGGGAGGACGTTCTTCCCGCACCATCCTGTCTGGTCGCCGGAAGGAGATGCGATCGCCCTCACTGCAAGTACCCTTCAGAATCACGAGGCTGATTTCCCTAGGGGGCTGTTCACCATTGCTCCCGATGGTACTAATCTGGTCAAGGTCGTTGGTGGTGGACGACACGGGGGCCTTCAAGTTGACCTTCACCCACCGGTATGGTCACGGGATGGCAATTGGTTGGCTTTTCTCGGCATAGATTTGGACCAACACCATGAACAACGAGGAATTTACGTCATTCACCGTGATGGCTCCGGGATCAAGAGAATTGGTCAAGACGTCATTCCACGGCAGACCCCAAGGGCGAAAACCGGTGAAGTACCCCCACCTGCGGCAACGCCGCCATCTTGGTCCCTGGATGGAACGGCCTTAGCATTCGCCACCTTTGTGGGTCAATACGAGTACACGTCGTTCACTGAACCGCCAACAATTGCGGCAAGGGAGGTGGCGCTCCATGTGGCCAGCCCAGACGGCTCCAACTTACGCACGATTTGGCGGAGTGAAGCTGGCACGACTGAGTCGCCGATCACCCAGGTCGAATGGTCACCAGATGGATCGGCACTACTTGTTGCTTCCAATGCCATTAGGGTGATGCAGCCGGACGGAACCGGAATACGTACCCTGCACAGGACTTGGGGCCAAGACGCATTGTTGGCCGCGTGGTCTCCAGACGGTTCCCGCGTAGCTATCTACAATCCCACATGCGACTCCCACTCAGGTTCTTCACAGTATTTCGAGACATGCATCTTGACCCTTGACCAGGACGGCGCAGACGTGCGGGTTTTGGCAAGGGCAGGAGATGATGGAACACTTCACGCTTGGAATGCTCCCGTTTCCTTGGTTCCAGCAGACCCCGCTGCATGCTCGGCAGGGCTGGTTGTCGAAGCGCCGGAAACCAACCCCGGTCTCGTGGGAGATTGCGAGAGGCTGCTGCGCTCGCGGGAGACCCTGGCAGGGGGGGCCGGTCTGAACTGGAGCGCAGATACACCCCTGGCCGCGTGGGATGGGATCGAGCTTGGGAGCGATCCCGTTCGGGTCATCGCCATGGCCCTTCCCGACCGGGGTCTGAGTGGCCGTCTTCCCCCCGAACTTGGCGGGCTGACCGAGCTTCGTACTCTCGACCTGTCCACCTCTCTTGCACCGCCTAACGGGAACCGCCTCATGGGAACGATCCCTGAAGAATGGAGACAACTGACGCAGCTCGAACGGTTGGACCTTGGAGGCAATGCACTCAGTGGACCAATTCCGAACGAACTGGGAGATCTCTCCCATCTGCGCTTGCTGAACCTGGAGAACAATTTTCTGAGGGGGGCTATCCCTGAAGGACTGGGCGACCTCAGCGCTCTGACGGAACTGCACCTGGGAGAGAATCAACTAACGGGACGGATTCCGGCGACACTTGGAGGGCTTGTCTCCCTACAGACCCTTCGGCTTGCCAGGAACCAACTGAGCGAGGATATACCCCCAGACCTAGGCAAGATGGTGTCCCTAAGGCAGTTGAATGTGCGGGGCAACAGCTTTAGCGGCTGTCTGCCGCCACAACTCGCCTCGATTTGGTTTGAGCGACTTCAACTAGATCAATGCAATTCAGAGAAGGAAGATGGATCATGATTCGTTGTGCAATAGGAGGGAGGCAATTGTGGCTGGGGTCCGTTGTAATGCTCCTAGTCACTATGGCGAGTTGTGATTCAGATGTAGGAAGAACACACGATGATCAGCAGGCGCGAGTGGCCCCTGGAATACACACCGTAGCTGAAGATGGTGATAACAGGATGCAAGCTCCCAAGTTGACACTTCCGGTCCGCCAAACAACTATGCAGACACCCTGTGTGACAGGTAGGAAACCCGAGGAAGTCTGTACACAGCGCGATGTCAGCGGAATCAATGTGCTTATTGGCACTAGGGACGATGGTTCGCGCTACAGTCCCGGTCCCGTATCCACGGTTGAAGAACTCCTCGAGAAAGGCCTTGAACTTGGCGGCGCAACTCCAGTGCACCTGTCGGTTAGGGGAACAGCGAGCGCCAACTCGGTCCGCTGCGATTGGAGAGGTATCGCCAGAACAGCACAGCAGCGTATTGACACAATTCGATTCTGGTTGGAATTGGCCACGTCTGACACGATTCCTGACGTAGGATTTCTCCAGATCCTGTTTGATGCGGCATTTGAGGTAGTCGAGCCTATCTTTCGAGAGACCGCGAAGTCGAACTTCCGGGCCATGGCACGGGGCGGGCTATCGGAGGAGTACGTGTTCCTGACATGCTACGCGGATTATGCGGTGCAGGAGTACATCCTGGGAGCGGGCCCGGCGAGCGTGACGGTGGCCTACGACCGGATGGGGGAGGCGCACAGCTACGAGCTGTACCGGGTGGAGCACGGCGCGGGGATGTTCGGCAGCGTCCCACGGATGAGCGAGGGGGAGTACGCGGAGCGCCTAGACGGGATCGTGCGGGACGCGGAGGCGTGGCTGGCGGAGATGGTCGGGGGCCGCGAGTCGGTGGTAATGCTGGCGCCGATGGGGGCGCACAACGCCATCGCTGTGGAGGCGTGGCAGGCCATTGAACAGTGGGACTTGCAGGAGGACGAGGACGAGGTAGTGCACGCCGTGCGGTACGGGGCGCCGGAGGGGGACCCGGAGCAGACGCAGACCCTGGCGAACCTGAAGACGCGCATCACGACGGCGGCGGGGAGCGACGCCTTCGCGACCACCCGGATCGCCAACGTGAGCGGGCTCACGCAATACTACCGGGACATCGGGGCATACGGGGACATCACGCCGGGGGACGGGTCGACGGCGACCTTCACGCCGGCGCAGCCGCCGCCGGCGTACAGCTGCGCCGGCGGGACGGCGGTGACGAGCCCGGCGGTGAACTTCGGCCTCGTGCACGACTGCGAGGCGCTCTTCGACGGGAAGGACGCCCTGCGGGGAGCAGGGAGCCTCAACTGGAGCACGGCGACGGCCATCGGCAGCTGGGACGGGATAACGACGAGGGGAAGCCCCACACGAGTAAAGCAGCTCCTCCTGCCCAGCAAGAGCCTGACGGGGACGATCCCGGCGGGGCTGGGGAGCCTCTTCGCGCTGACGCACCTGGATCTGAGCGGGAACCGCCTGACGGGGGACATCCCGGCGGAGCTGGGGTGGCTCCACAACCTGGAGGAGGTGCGTCTCTCGGGGAACCGCCTGACGGGGTGCATCCCCATCGGGCTGCGGTCGGTGCCGACCAACGACCTCTCGTCGCTGAACCTGCCCTACTGCCGGCCGCCGGCGCCGGGGTCGCCCCGGGCGGGGACGGCGGGGGAGACGAGTGTGCCCCTGACGTGGGCGGCGGCAACCAATGTCTCCAAGTACCGGGTGGAGCACCGGGAGACCGGCCTGGCGTACTGGGAAGTCGACGACGAGGCCGTTACCGGGACGTCCTACACGGTGGACGAACTCCGGTGCACCGGGAGGTACGAATTCCGCTTGAGCGCCTTCGGGAGCGGCACGGGGTTCGGGGCACGGTGGAGCGACCCGTCCTTGGCGCATACGGCGTCGACTGCTTCCTGTACGCCCCCGGAGTTCGGGCAGCGGTCCTACGCCTTCAGCGTCATGGATGACGCGGCGATGGAGACAGCGGTGGGGACGGTGGCGGCGACGGACACCAGCGGGGAGCCGGTGACCTACGCCATCACGGCGGGGAACGAGGACGGCGCGTTCGCCATCGATGAGAACAGCGGCGCCGTCACGGTGGCGGGGAGCCTGCGGGGGCAGGCGGGGACGACGGTGAGGCTGACGGTGGCGGCCCGGGACGCGGCGGGCGGGGCGGCGGAGGCGCCGGTGGCGGTGGCCGTCACCAATTCCTGCGCCAGCGGGACGGCGGCGCCGGACCCGGCGGCGAACGCGCGGCTGGTCCAGGATTGCAGGACGCTCCTAGGGCTCATGAGCGCGTTGGCGGGAACAGCCTCGCTGAACTGGAGCCCGGACCTGGCGATGACGAGCTGGGACGGGATCACCGTGGGGGGGACGCCCCAACGGGTGACCCAACTGGAGTTGGAGCGGCAGGCCCTGAACGGGGTCATCCCGGAGGCTGTGGGGGACCTGGCGGCTTTGGAACGGCTGCAGCTGGGCTATAACCAGTTGACGGGGGAGATCCCCACGGCGCTGGGGCAGCTGACCCGAGTGACGAACCTGCGGCTCAACGACAACCAGCTGGCGGGGAGCATCCCGGCGGCATTGGGGCAGCTGACCCGAATGACGGACCTGCGGCTCAACAACAACCGGCTGACCGGGGAGATTCCCGCGGAGCTGGGGAATCTCACGAACGTGGTGTTCCTCTATCTCAACCACAACGCCCTGACGGGAGAAATTCCGGCGGCGCTGGGGAACCTGACGGCGGTCCACGACCTGTGGCTGCACGACAACGCCCTGACGGGGGAGATCCCGGCGGCGCTTGGAGGTGCGACGCGGCTGGGACGGCTATGGCTGGCGAACAACCGGCTGGGCGGGACGATTCCAGCGGAGCTGGCGGGGCTGGAGGAGCTGACGCTGCTGATCCTGGCGGGGAACATGCTGGAGGGCTGCGTGCCACCGGGGCTGCGGGACGTGGACACGAACGACCTAGGGAGCCTGGGGCTGGCGGACTGCCAGGCGGGACCGCCGGCGCCGGGGAACCTCGCGGCCACCCTGACGGACGCGACCTTCGCCCTGACCTGGGACGCGGTGAGCGGTGTCGTGCGGTATGAGCCGCAGGTGACCACCGACGGGGCGGAGGCGGCGACGGTGACGTGGACGGCCCTGGACGAGGTCGCAACGGCCGGCGCGCCCTACACGGGTATGTGCGAGACGGCGTACCGGTTCCGGGTGCGGGCCTTCGGGGACGGCTACACCTACCCGACCCATTGGGGGGAGGCGTCGAGCGCCACGGAGGCGGCGACCACGCGGGCCTGCAACCGGCCGCCGGAGTTCGCCCCGGAGGTCTACGCCTTCTCCGTGGATGAGGAGGCGCTGGCGGGCACAGCGGTGGGCATGGTGTCAGCAACGGATCCGGACGATGGGGACACGTTAAGCTACGCCATCACCGCGGGCAACGGCGCGGGCCACTTCGCCGTCGATGGCGGCACGGGCGAGATTACTGTGGCGGGAGCCTTGGACTACGAGACGACCCCGAGCTACACCCTGACGGTGGAGGCCCGGGACAACGGCGGCCTGACCGACACGGCCATGGTGACGGTCAGGGTGACCGACGTGGTCTGGGAGGGTGAGGTGGAGCTCTGGAGCGGCGTCATGACGACGGCCGAGTTCGTCCTCGGCCATGTGGACGCATACGGCTACACCACGGGGGTGACGACGCGAGACGTCACCACCGAGGGGGTCCATGGCACGCTGGACGTCCCGTCCTTTAGCTATGGGGGCGAGACCTACACCATCGAGCTGGCAACCTTCTTCGAGACCCTGGACGACGGCACGCGCTACTTCATCCTTGGGCTGGAGGAGGGACTGTTGCCAGAGGGGACGGAGTGGGTGCTCTACGTGAACGAGCACCGGCTGACGGGCTGGCGGTCCGAGGGGCTGCCACCCATTGACACCCACTACTCCTACACGACGGGCTTCGACTTCAGCCTAGAGGCGGGGCAGGAGGTGAGGCTGAGCCTGCGGAAGACGAACCCCTCGGCCGACAGCGGACTGGGCTCCCTTAGCTTGAGCGCGGGGACCCTGAGTCCGGCCTTCGACGCCGGGACGACGGCCTACGCGGCGACGGTGGACAACAGCGTCACCACGGTGGCGGTGACGGCGGAAGCAGCCAGCGCCTACGGGACGGTGACGGTGACGCCGGACGGGAGTGACGATCCGGGCACTGGGGAGACGGAGGTGACCTTGGCCGTGGGAGAGAACACCATCACCGTGACGGTCACTGCCGAGGACGGGACCAGGACAACCTATTCCCTCACCGTGACGCGGCTGGGGGCGTAACCTCTCGTTTCGGACCCGGAGGGATGTAGAGCACCTGCATCTTTTGAGCAACGGCCTGACGGGGGAGTTGACCGGAGAACAGGGGAACCCGACCCAACACCGAAACTTCTAGGAACAGGACAACTGGCTGACAGGGACACTCCTCACATGGCTGGCGGACCTGTCCCGCCTAGCGTACTCCCTGCTGGAGGAGAACAGCTTCACCGGGGGGCTGCGGGACGTGGCCAAGCACCACTTGGACGCTCTGGGCTTCATTGACTGCGCCCCCCGAAAAAGGACTCCTCTTAATCGGTGAACCGCGCAGGAACCTGACCTGCACTCACCACGCCCCGGCCGGGCCACCCCCACCCGGTCGGGGCGTTACGTCCGGGACAACCGTAGCCTCAACGAATGCAGCTCAGTCTTCACGAGCATCCTGCTCCTATAGGGCCACTGACCAGGCGTACCTGAGATAGTTTGACAAATTGCCTCGCCGGTTCCTGGATTCCACGGAGAGCCCAATGCCATCGGAACGAAACTAATTTCTAACTTGTCGGCATAAGTAGCTTGCCCCCGTGAACTGATCCAACTTCTCCTTTCGCCGGGTCTTCTCCTCACGAATGCGGTTCAGCACCAAGGGGCGCTCAATGGCTACCGACTCAACTCGATAGCTGTTGCTTCAGTCTCACTGTGCGCTATGTGAGCACCAGGCGCCCGCCCACGGCTGTGATGTGATGCCTTCACGCGCCCAGACCAGAACCAGCACATCAGCGTCGTCCATGCGGTGCCCGTCAACTTAGAGGCCTTGATGAGCGAGGCGTAGATTCTATCCCTGGACTTAGGGTACCCCAAAGGTACACTTCGCAACGAAGCTCCGCGACTCTCGCCTTCACCGCCTGCTCATGTCGACGACGCTGCCCGACGCCAACCGGTCCTCTGTGCACTGGGAAAGCTGGAAGTGATAAGTGCCTCTTCCCCTGCGTCGCTACCCACGCGAACCGGGAATCACTCACATCCTCGTTTGCTTCACGTAGGGATCAGGGGCTGGGAATAGCCGTTAGCACACCAAGGCCTCGAGCAAGTACACTCGCCGTGCTACCAGCTCAGATTCGTAGCTGAAACGCCCGCTCCCACAGGACACTCTCTCCGCCACCCCCAAAGACATCGCCGTGGACGCTGTGCCGTCGAAGCGCATGACGGAACGCTCGCGGCGGAACCACCCCACAGCCTCACCCTTCCCTGCTACAATCGCCACGGCTACAATCCAGACACTCTTTGACCAGACTTCGCCGGCGAGAGGCGAACAGGGGGCGACTATGCTTGCAGACCTGGTCTCCGTGACAACGCCCGAGGGCATTCCGCTGGCCGGCGCGTACTTTGCCCCGGCAACCTCCGAATGCTCCACGTCGGTGGATGCGGTGTTGTTCTTCCACGGCGACACCGGCCACTTCTACGGCAGCCTGTACCTCGACCTGGGTCAGCGCATGGCTGAACGTGGCATCGCGTTTTTGGCGGCCAACCGTCGGGGCCACGACCACGTCTCGAACGGCGTCCGCGGCGGGCCGCTTGCTGGCTACGCCTTCGAGTCCGTTGACGACTCCCGCACCGACTTTGCCGCGTGGCTCGACCTGCTGCGGGCAAGAGGTCACCGGCGCATCGCCATCGGTGGGCACAGCGGCGGCGCAGTCCGGGCGACCTATGCGCAGGCGCAGGAGCAGTTCGCGAACGTGGTGGCGGTCATTCCGGTGTCACCGGGCGAGTACAACCACGAGGGGGTCGTCTCCCTGCACGGGGAGGCCTTCGCGGGGCCGTTCCGCGACTCGGAGCGCAACGTCGCAGAGGGCCGTCCCGACGTGCTGATCCGTCCCGGGGTGCCGTGGGGGTCGACATGGAGCGCACGGGCCTTCGTCGACTGCTTCAACCAGGACAATCGCTACAGCGTGAGCAAGCAGGCGGCCAACACCGGCTGCCCCACCCTCTACGTCTTCGGCGCGGAAGAGTGTGCCGTCGGCGGGCCGCAGGAGCTGCCGGTGTGCGGCGAGGCCCGGCGCCGGTTGGAAGCGGCGGCCTACCCGCACGTGCAAGTCCGCGTCGTCGACGGCGCAGCCCACGGCTACATGGAGCGGGAGGAAGCGCTGTTCGAGACGATGCACTCCTGGCTCAGCACGATCTAGGAGGACGATATTCCCGACGAGGGCCGCCGCCCAGGTCCGTCCCCGATGTCGTGATGGAAGCGCCGCGGTGGCCCAGGTTGCGACATAACGCTATCGCTGTCGGAGGAGGATTGCAATGCCGTTTTACGAGAGAGGCTCCACCAGAATCCACTACGAGGAGGCCGGCGCCGGATTTCCCTTGCTGGTGATTCCGGGAGGCGGGCTCAATTCCACGATAGCGTCGCTGCAGACGATGGTGCCCTTCAATCCCATGGAGACCTACAAGGACGACTTCCGCGTCATCGCCGCCGACCTGCGCAACGCCAATCAAGGGCAGTCCAGCGGCCCAGTCGAGATCGATCGCCCGTGGGACGCCTACTCGGAGGACCAGCTCGGCCTGATGGACCACCTGGACATCACGGAGTTTCTGGTCATGGGGTTCTGCATCGGCGGGCCGATGATCCACAACCTGCTCAGGCTCGCCCCTGAGCGCATCGTCGCGGCGGCGATGATGCAGCCCAGCGGCTTCAGGCCGGAGGCGCCGGACCTCTTCTATCAGAACAACATCAAGGGTTGGGGGCCGCCCCTTTGCGAAAGGCGTCCCGACGTCACGATGGACATGGTCCACGACTTCCTGACGAGCATGTACACGAACCGCGCCGACTTCGTCTTCACCGTCCCCAGGGACTTCGTGCGATCGGTGCAGACGCCGCTGCTCATCGCGCCCGACGACGTGACGGCCCACCCGTACGCCGTCGCAATGGAGGTCGCCGGCCTTGCCCCCAACGCCGAGGTGACCATCTACCCGTGGAAGGATACGCAGGAGCACGTGGACGAGGTGGTGGAGCACGCACGGCGCTTTCTGAAGGCCCACGAGCCGGCGACTACGAGAGCGTAGCGACGCCGTACGGCCGTTCTGCTGCACGTTTCGTTGACACTCTACGACCCATATGACGATACTAGAGATGCTCCACCGCTGACGGGCAACTGCAGGTGGAGCGTCGTCCGTATGTCCCGGAGAGGTGCTGGAGTGGACGAACAGGCGCGCCTGGAAAGCGCGTAGGGCTCAAAAGGTCCTCGCGGGTTCGAATCCCGCCCTCTCCGCCACAGACCCACCGATTTGCGAACTCCGCCATTGAAAGCAACTTCAGCGGAGTTTGCTCCCCTTGCAGGGCTGTCCTCCGGCTGGGTAGCGAGCAGACGATCGCGGCTTCCCGCACGTTGCTCGAACCCATGCGGAGACAGCCCCGGGCCGTCAAGACGGCTACTCAGCGCAAATACACCCCGGATGAGGAGATCCGCCTCGTGCGGGAGGGCCTCCGTCGCGAGGGCACAGTGAGTGATCTGTGCCGGCGGGAGGAAATCAAGCCGCGATCTTAAGTCCTGTTTTGTTAGCTGAGCATGGACTCCACTTGAGTCGCTTCAGAGTCGCTCAAAATTCGGAAGACGGTGTACTGGGGAGCGCCTTTGGCCTGGCCCCGTACCGCCTTACGACCATTTTTCAGGGTTACCAGCTTGGGTTCCAGAATCTCGCACGTCTTGCGCAGCGGCAAACAGTAAGCAGTCAGTCCTTCCATGACACACCTCCATCTATTTGTTGGCCTATACCTTAACCTTGCCTTCATCCTCCCACAAGCAGGAGAGCCATTTTACTGGGCATGGTCCTCCTGCCCACGCTGGGCTGAGGTTATAGCAACGACGTCCTGGTCCAAGTACTCTTTAATCAACTCGGTAGTCTGGCTGATGGCCTGGTCCAGGGCGTTGCGGGCAGATTCCGGCTGGGTATGGCTGACTTGAAACCCCAGCCACTGCTCCCGGCTGCCTCGTACCATCAATTGGACATCCTTCCAGTCCTCGGCAAGCTGCCGCAACTGATCCAGCACCGGGTTCCACTTGCTGGGGCTGAGCACCAGGCACAGGACGTAAGCCGTTCCACCCGTGATCTCCCACCACTCCGGCCACTCCGGGTGACCCTCACAGGAGGAGAGGGTTTCCACGAGGTCGGTCTGGTTCAATGTCCACACCAGCTCCCTGACTCCCGGTTCCAACTGCTCGTAGTTGAGGAACCAGGGGTGCATCGCCTGGACATCAGCGAAAGTCGGATGGAGTACCGCTCGTTTGAACCACCACATAATGCCTCCCCAGGAGCCCCCCAAGGATTCCTAGCCTTTCTGGTTATTGATATGTTATCTCATTAATTGCGATTGATTCGCTGACTCGTTTGTCGGTCGGGAACCCCTCGGTGGTTGGTCTCTACGCGCTGTCCAATAGGATTGGCGGACATCGTAACGTAGCGTTTCTCTCGGGGGCTGTCAAGTCGGCGCACCGGCATAATTCTCCACTTAGGGTCTGAGACCTAATCTCAGCACTTTTGGCCTTCCCGATTGCTTTTCAAAGCTCGCTGAGTGGGGTACGCGGGAAGACACCGCGCACAGGCCAGAGGCTCCCGGGTAGCCTATCCGGTGTCCGCCAATCGCCTCTATTGCCGGACTCCCATCGAAAAGTTCGCCAATTGGTACGCCTTGGCCCTCCACAAACGACTCCAATTGCCCGATCAGGCTAACCTGCTCTCCCCCATCCTCGCTCTCCGTTGTATAGTGGAACGCATGGATGACCTTAAATATTGGGTTGCATTTTCGCGCATCCCATCCATCGGCAGCGTGCGAATGCGCGTCCTGGAGTCGGCGTTTTCCTCGCTGCGAGAGGCGTGGGAGGCGCCGGCGTCGGCATTGAAGGCCGCGGGGCTCTCCGGCGGCGTCCTCCGGCAGATCGGCGAGAAGCGGCCCACCATCGACCCGGACCGGGAGATGGACCGGCTGGCGCAGGCCGGCGTCCGCGCAATGACCTGGCACGACGACGAGTATCCCCCCGCGCTCAAGGAGATCTACGACCCGCCGCCTGTGCTCTACTTCAGGGGCGGCTTCATCCCCGAGGACGTGAACGGCGTGGCTGTCGTCGGGACGCGCAGGGCCTCCGCGTATGGGCGCGAGGCGTGCGCGGCGCTCGTGCGGGACCTCGCGGCGGCCGGCGTCACCATCGTCAGCGGCCTCGCGCGCGGCGTCGATGCCATCGCGCACACCACCGCGCTGGAGGCGGGCGGGCGCACCATCGCCGTCATGGGCACCGGCGTCGACGTCATCTACCCCGCCGACCACCGCCAGCTCGCGCAGCGCATCGCCGACACCGGCGCGCTCGTGTCCGAGTACCCGCTCGGCACGCGGCCCGACTCGCGCCACTTTCCCCGCCGCAACCGGCTGCTCAGCGGTCTGACGCTGGGCGTGCTCGTGGTGGAGGCGCCCATGGACAGCGGCGTCATGCACACCGTGCGCTTTGCCCTCGACCAGGGCCGCGACGTCTTCGCCGTCCCCGGCAGCATCTTCTCGCCGACCAGCCTCGGCGCGAACCGGCTGGTGCAGGACGGCGCCAAGCTGGTCACCGACGCCGCCGACGTCCTAGAGGAGCTGAACCTCTCGCGCGCCGCCGCCCAGCCCGCGCTGCCCGGCTTCATGCCGCTGCCGGCGCCGGAGGGCGTCGAGGCGGAGGTGCTCGCGCACATCGGCGCGGAGCCCATCCACATCGACGAGGTGCGCCGGCAGGCGGCGCTGCCCGTCGCCAACGTGAGCAGCACGCTCTCGCTGCTTGAGATCAAGGGGCTGGTCAAGCAGGTGGGCGCCATGCGTTATATTAGAGTAATGGAGCCCGCGGCCGCCTATGGGCCGCGGCGATAGAGGAGACATGGCCAAGAACCTCGTCATCGTGGAGTCACCGACCAAAGCGCGGACCATCGAGCGCATCCTGGGCAACCAGCACACCGTCAGGGCGTCGCTGGGGCACGTGCGCGACCTCCCCAAGACCCGCATCGGCGTGAACGTCAGCGACGAGTTCAAGCCGGAATACGTCATTCCGTCCGACAAGCGGAAGCTGATCGAGGAGATACGAACGCTCGCGAGGGAGGCCCCGGCGGTCTACCTCGCCACCGACCCGGACCGCGAGGGCGAGGCGATCTCCTGGCACCTGCTGGAGGCTGCGGGCGTCGACCCGAGCCAGGCGAAGCGCGTGGTCTTCCACGAGATCACGGAGCCTGCCGTCCGCGAGGCGTTCAACCACCCCCGCGACATCGACATGCACCTCGTCGACGCGCAGCAGGCCCGGCGCGTGCTCGACCGGCTGGTCGGCTACGAGCTGAGCCCGCTGGTCAGCAAGAAGCTGCGCTGGTGGGGCCTCTCCGCCGGGCGTGTGCAGTCGGCCGCGCTGCGCATAGTCGTCGACCGCGAGCGCGAGATCGAGGCCTTCGTGCCGGTCGAGCACTGGTCCATCGAGGCGACGCTGGGCAAGGAACAGGGCAACGCCGCCGTCGACTTCACGGCGCGGCTGCACTCCCGCGCGGGCGACAAGCGAGCGCTGACCATCCCCAACGCCGAGACCGCGAACGGCCTCACGACGGACCTGGACGGCGCGTCGTACGCCGTCGGCGAGGTGCAGGTGCGGCCCGTCAAGCAGCGGCCGTCGGCGCCGTTCATCACCAGCACGCTCCAGCAGGAGGCGTGGCGCAAGCTGCGGTTCGGCGCGCGCAAGGCGATGTCGGTGGCGCAGCAGCTCTACGAGGGCGTCAACCTCGGCAACCAGGGCTCCGTCGGCCTCATCACCTACATGCGCACGGACTCCACCAACCTGGCGGCGTCCGCGGTGGGGGAGGTCCGCGACCTCATCAGGAAGCAGTACGGCGAGCGGTACGTGCCCGCCCAGCCCCGCACGTACACGCGCCGGGTGAAGGGCGCGCAGGAGGCGCACGAGGCCATCCGGCCCACGTCGGCCATGCGCACGCCGGAGTCGATGCGGGGCCACCTGTCGACGGACCAGTACCGGCTGTACGACCTCATCTGGAAGCGCACCGTCGCGTGCCAGATGGCCGACGCGGAGGTCGAGCGCACCACGGCGGACATCAACGCGGCGGCCAGGTCGGGGCAGGGTTACGTCTTCCGGGCCACCGGCGCGGTGCTGAAGTTCGCGGGCTTCCGCGCCCTCTACCTCGAAGGCCGCGACGACGCCGGCGAGGACGACGAGTCGCGGACGCTGCCGCCGCTGGCCAAAAGCGACGCGCTCGCCTGCCGGTCGCTGAAGCCGGCGCAGCACTTCACCGAGCCGCCGCCGCGCTACTCGGAGGCGTCGCTGGTGCGCGCGCTGGAGGACTACGGCATCGGGCGGCCGAGCACCTACGCCACCATCGTCTCGACCATCCAGGACCGGGGCTACGTGCAGCGCGACCGCGGCCGCCTCATCCCCACGCGGCTGGGCAGCGTCGTGAGCGACCTCCTGACGGAGCACTTCACGCAGGTCGCCGACCTGGAGTTCACCGCGCGGCTGGAGGAGGAGCTGGACGAGGTCGCGCAGGGCGACCTCGACTGGCGGGAGATGCTGGGCGAGTTCTACGGGCCCTTCGCCGACAGCCTCCAGGAGGCGCAGACGAACGTGTCCCGGGTGGACATCCCGGCGGGCGAGACGTGCGAGGTCTGCGGCCGGCCGATGAACCTGAAGAAGAGCCGCTGGGGGTCCACCTTCATCTCCTGCAGCGGCTTTCCTGAGTGCCGCAACGCCAAGTCGACGCAGAACAAGACCGGCGTGGCGTGCCCGGAGTGCGGCGGCGACCTGATGGAGCGCAAGGCGAAGAAGGGCGCGCGCCGTTCCACCTTCTACGGCTGCTCCAACTACCCCACCTGCAACTTCTCCGTGAACCAGCGGCCGCTGCCGGACCCGTGCCCGGAGTGTGACGGCCTGCTGGTGCAGCGCGGGCGCAACGGCGTGAAGTGCACGCGGTGCGCCTACCAGGGAACGCAAGAGCGCGAGCCGGAGGGCGCAGCAGCGGAGGCCTAGCATGGAAGACCACCTCCAACAGCATGCCGCTCGCCCCCGTATCAAGTACGGGGCAGGCTCTGAGCCTGTCGAAGGGTCGCTCCATGAGCAGGCCGAGGCCGACGACATCGCCGAGGGGCCCGCGTTCCCCGGCGACCCCGGCGAGGGCCACTGGGCGCGGCCCGTCGTCGAACGGCTGCGGGTGCACCTGCAGGCACAGCGCGGGCTGACGGCATACACCGTCCGCAACTACCTGACGGACCTGCTCCCCTTCTGGCGCTTCCTCGACGACCGCGGCGTCACGGACGTCGCCACGCTCGACCGGCCCACGCTGCGGACGTACCTGCACTGGCTGCTGACCGACGCCCGGCCGATGAACGGCGGGCGGCACAACCCGCCTGCGTCGCGCCGGGGCGCCCTCGGCTACGTGCCCAAGAGCGTGACCCGCAAGCTCAGCGCGCTGCGCACCCTCTTCGGCTGGCTGAAGCGGCAGGGCGACATCCCCGCCGACCCGACGGCCCTGCTGTCGACGGCGCGGACGCAGCGGCGGCTGCCCACCTTCCTCGACGTGGAGGAGGCGGCGGATCTGATGGACGTGCCGGAGCCCACGACGCCCGCCGGGCTGCGCGACCGCGCCGTGCTGGAGGTGCTCTACGGCTGCGGCCTGCGCGTAAGCGAGCTCACCGGCATGGACGTGACCGACGTCAGCCTGGAGCAGCGGAACGCCCGCGTGCTCGGCAAGGGCTCCAAGCAGCGGCTCGTGCTGCTGGGCGGGAAAGCATCGAACGCCGTGGAGTCGTACCTGCGCCACGGCCGGCCGCACCTGCGGGCCCCCCGCGACAACGGCGCGCTCTTCCTCAACAAGAGCGGCGGGCGGTTGACGGACCGCAGCGTGCAGAAGCTCGTCCGCAGGTACGCGAACCGCTCCGGCATCGAGGCCAGGGTACACCCGCACACGCTGAGACACACCTTCGCGACGCACCTGCTGGACGGCGGCGCGGACCTGCGCGTGGTGCAGGAGCTGCTCGGCCACTCCAGTCCCACCACGACGGAGATCTACACGCACGTGACGCAGGCGACGGCCCGCCGGACGTACATCGCGGCCCACCCCCGGGCGCGGAAGCCGGCGGAGCCGGAGTAGGGGCGGAACCGTAGGGGACCTCGCCTGGCCGGACCCTGACACCTCCCCATTGCCCTCACGCCATGCCCCTCGCTACTGTTCCTCCATGGAACACCGGATAACCGGCCTCAACCAGGCCGTGGACTACGCCGCTTGCGTCATTGCCGCAGTTGGGCGGGTGGCCTGCGTCCATCACCACATGCCGCGAGGCAGGGAGAAGGAGGAATTGTTTCTCACGGGCGGAAAATTTTTTTCCATAGCTGAGACCCCCCAAAATAGCTACGGCGCATCAATTGAGAATAATTCCTCGCAGCTACGCCGGATCGCGAAACAATTCGACGGCCCGGTTATGCATTGCCGGGCGAGGCACGGGAAAACAGTTGGGGAAGAGCTCGGCCCTCGCCTGAGCCCATCAAGAGGAAGGGAGGGGAAGGTATGGTTGACGGCTGTTGCTCGCGCTGCGCTAGAATGTTCGCATAGTTGTGCGGAACGACAGCGCTGGGGGCCCCGCCTCAGCGTTCATCATCTCCAAGACTGGAGCGAGATACCCCAGTGACGCTGCTCTCCACCGGCGAACTCTCCCTGCAAGACGCCTTCGTGTGCCTCGACCTGGAGACGACGGGCCTCGACCCCGACCAGGACGCCATCATCGAGGTGGGCGCCGTCAAGTTCCGCGGGGCCGCAGTGGTCGACACTCTGTCCGCGCTCGCCAACCCCAGGCGGCAGCTCACGCCCTTCATCCTGCGGCTCACGGGGATCAAGCAGGCCGAGGTGGACGCCGCCGAGCCGTTCGGGGCCGTCGCCCCGCTGGTGCGCGAGTTCGTGGGCGACGCGCCGATAATTGGACATAACGTATCGTTCGACATCAACTTCCTCGCCAAGGCGGGCGTGCAGTTCACAGGCCCGGTCTTCGACACCCGCGACCTGGCGTCCATGCTGCTGCCGAACGGCAACTACTCGCTGGGCATGCTGGCGCGCTCGCTTGGGGTGGGGCCGTGGGGGGCGCACCGCGCGCTCGGCGACGCCACCGCAACGCAGCGGGTGTTCAACCGGCTCGTCGGCATGGCGCTGGACCTCGACCCCGGCATCGTGGCCGAGCTTGCGCGGCTGGCGCGCGCCGCCAACTGGCCCCTCGGGCGGCTCCTGGACGCCGTCGCGTCCGAGCAGGCGTCGCGCGGCAACACGCGCACCAATGTGCTCGGCGGCGTGGACACCCGCGCGCTCGAGCAGCGCATCCGGGCGCCTCGGCGCTCGGTGCAGCTCCCCGCTGACGGCTCGGATGTCCCCCTCGACCCGGCTGCGATGGCGGTCGCGCTTGCCGGGCCCGGCGGCGCGCTGTCGACGGTTGCGCCCAACTTCGAGCACCGCGTCGAGCAGGAGCAGATGCTGGAGGCAGTGGCGAGCGCGTTCCAGGAAGGCCACCACCTCGTCGTCGAGGCCGGCACGGGCGTCGGCAAGAGCATGGCGTACCTGCTGCCCGCCGCAGCCTTTGCGCTGCGCAACAACACGCGCGTCGTCGTCTCCACCAACACCATCAGCCTGCAGGAGCAGCTTGCGTCCAAAGACGTGGAGATGGCCGCGAAGACGCTGGAGGCCGCGGGAGTCCCCGGCGCGGGAGAGCTGCGCTACACGACGCTCAAGGGCCGCGCCAACTACCTCTGCCTGCGGCGGTGGTCGCACATGCGGACGCAGAACACCCTGAACGTGGACGAGGCGCGCTTCCTGGGCAAGCTGACCCGCTGGCTGCAGGACACGGAGACCGGCGACCGCGCCGAGCTGCGCACCACCCGCCCGGACAACAACGTGTGGGACAAGCTCAATTCCCAGGGCAGCTGGCAATGCCCTGCGGGAGAGGGCGCCTGCTTCCTTCGCGCCGCCCGGGACCGCGCCGACGCCGCGTCGGTCATCATCGTGAACCACTCGCTGCTGCTGTCGGACCTCGCGAGGGGCGGCGGCCTGATCCCCGAATACGAGCACCTCGTCATCGACGAGGCGCAACACCTGGAGGCGGAGGCCACCAGCCAGCTCGGCATCCGCGTGGCCCACGCGCAACTGGCGGAGCTGCTGGACGAGCTGGCCGGTCCCCGCGGCCTTGTGGCGGACACCGTCAACGCATTCCGCATGTCCCCGGCGGCGCAATCCCGGCGGCAGGCAACCGCGGAGGCCGCCGAGCAGGTGTCGCAGGCGGCCTCCCGCGCCCGGGAGCGACTGGACGAGTTCTTCCCCCGCCTGCTGCGCTACGCCCAGGGCAGGGACGACGCCACGCCGGGGCAGCAGAACCCCCTGCGCGTCACCCCGGCCGTCCGCGCCCAACCGGACTGGGCCTCGTTGGAGATCACGTGGGAGAACCCCAGCAGCGCCATCGGCGACGTGGTCCGGGCGGTCGGCGCGCTGCACGCATCGCTGGACGGGCTGGAGGAGAGCGATGTCGCCGACTACGACACCATCCGCTCGGAGCTGGCGACGCGGGAGGGCACGCTCATCGAGCTGCGCGTCAACGCGGACCGGTTCATGTACAACCCGGACGCCGAGAGCATCTACTGGGTCGAGGGGACGCAACTGAGCAACGTCGCGCTGTGCATCGCACCGCTGCACGTCGGCGAGATCCTGCGCGAGCGCCTGTTCGAGCGGCGGGAGAGCGTCGTGCTCACCAGCGCGACGCTGACGGTGGCCGGCAGCTTCGAGCCCATCCGCGAGCGGCTGGGGCTTCAGGACGCGCAGGAGCTGCTGCTCGGGTCGCCGTTCAACTACCCCCAGTCGGCGCTGGTCTGCATCCCCAGGGACATGCCGGAGCCGAACAGCCCGGGGTTTGCGGCAACGATCGCGCGGACGGTGACCGAGCTGGCGCGCGCGGCGGACGGCCACACCATGGCGCTGTTCACGTCGCACGCCGCGCTCCGGGCCGCGGCGGAGACGGCCCGCGCGGCGCTCGAGGGCGACGACATCCGGGTGCTGGCGCAGGGCGTCGACGGGGCGCCCGCCGCGCTGATCGAGGAGTTCCTGGGCAACCCCAAGGCGCTGCTGCTGGGCACCGCGAGCTTCTGGGAGGGCGTGGACCTGGCGGGCGACGTCCTCACCGTGCTCGTGCTGACGCGCCTGCCGTTCGACGTGCCGACGGAGCCGGTGTTCGCCGCGCGGTCGGAAGGGTACGAGGAGCCGTTCAAGGAGTACGCCGTGCCGCAGGCCGTCCTGCGCTTCCGGCAGGGGTTCGGGCGGCTCATCCGCACGGCTAGCGACCGGGGCGTCGTCGCCGTGCTCGACCGGCGGCTGACGGCGCGCTCGTACGGGCGACTGTTCCTGAACTCACTGCCGCAGTGCACCGTCGAGCAGCCGCAGCTCCGCGACATGCCGGGCATCGTGCGGCGGTGGCTCAGCGCGGGGGCGGGGCAGTAGAAGGGTAGGGAGACCCACCGCATGCTCCCTCTGGATTCCGGCTTTCGCGGGAATGACGACCTCCCAGCTAGTCCATGTGCATGAAGACCCTCGTATACTGGCGGCATGTCCACCGCACTCGCCGCCGCGCACGTCGCCGTTGACCAGCCGCTCGACCTGCCGCTGACGCTGGAGAGCGGGCAGGCGTTCCGCTGGCACGACGACGACGGCGTGTGGAGCGGCTTCATCGAGGGACGGCTGCTGACGCTGGAGCGGGACGACGCCGGCCTGCGCGTCGCCTACGACCCGGCGTCGCTGCCCGACGCGGCGCGGGCCGTGAGCGACTACTTCCGCCTGGACGACGACCTGCCCGCCATCTACGCCCAGCTCCGCCGGGACGAGCGGCTGGCGGCGGCGGTAGACCGGCATTGGGGGCTGCGCATCCTGCGGCAGGACCCGTGGGAGTGCCTGATCGCCTTCATCTGCTCGCAGAACTCTAACATCCCGCGCATCGCGAAGATGCAGGAGACGCTGGCGGACACGCTGGGCGGCACAGCGACCCTGGGGTCGCTCACGCGGAGCACGTTCCCGACGCCCGACGCGCTGGCCGGGACCGGGGAGGAGCGCCTCCGCGAGTTGGGCCTCGGGTACCGGGCGAGGTACGTCGCGGGCACGGCGGAGGCCGTCGCGAGCGGCGCGCTCGACCTGTACGCGCTGCGGGACGCGCCGTACGAGGACGCCAAGGCGGCGCTGGTCGCGCTGCCGGGCGTGGGGGAGAAGGTTGCCGACTGCGTGCTGGTCTTCGCGCTGGAGCAGCTGGACGCCGTGCCCGTCGACCGGTGGGTGCGCCGCGCGCTGGAGGAGTGGTACCTGGACGGCAAGAGCCTGCGGTACCGTGACCTGGTGGCGTGGACGCGGGAGGCGTTCGGGCCGTACGCGGGCTATGCTCAGCAGTACCTGTTCTTCAGGCGGCGGAACACGGCGCGATCGCGGGAGTGAGGGGCATCGGGCGACCACGAAGGTCGCCCTTACGGCCCCGCCCCATCGACCGCCCCTCTGGGTTTCCCCGCCTACGCGGGGACAGGCTCTGCCTGCGCAAGAACGAAGAAGTGAAGGTCGCGTTTGTCGGGGCCCCTGCCTGCGCAGGGGCGACGGGGGCTACAGCGCGCCGGACAGCGACTTCACTGTGGCGCCGGGGTAGGTCACGCCGTCGAGGACGACGATGGGGCGGCGGATAAGGCGCGGCTCGCCGGCCATGAGCTGCAGCTTCTCGTCGTCGCTGAGGGCGTCAACGTCCAGCCCAAGCTTCTTCACCGTGGGGCTCTTGGCAGAGAACATCGCGGTCGCCGACGACTCCGCCGCCAGCGCACGAAGCTCGTCCTCCGAGAGCCGGTCGGCAAAGAAGTCGCGCTCCGTGACGGACACGCCTGCCTGTGAGAGAGCCTCTCTCACCTTGCGGCAGGTGCTTCAGCGCTTCCAGGTGTAGACGTACGCTTCCTTGGCCATGGCGGTTCCTTTCAAGGCAGGTTCTGTGCGTCCATTCTACCTACGATGACAAGCCGCGCCGCACGATGGCTTCCTCGTCGGCGCGGGTGCTGGCGGCGCCGTCGAGCCGCGCTACGAGCAGCTCCCGCAGCAGCTCGCCGACACGCGGGCCCTCCGGCACGCCGAGCGCGAGGAGGTCGTCGCCGGTGAGCTCTGTGCGGACGTGCCGCAAACGGTCCAGGTAGTCGCGCAACCGGCCGGCGGTCACTTCCTCCATGGTCAGCGCGGCCCATGCCTGCACCGCTTCGACGGAAGCCGCTTCGAGGGCGGCGTACACGCCGGACGAGGTGATCCCCTCGCCACCGATTTCCGGCAGCCGCTCCCGCACGGCGACGGTGTCCTCGATCACCTCGGCCCACGGCTTGGGCGCGTTGAGGCGGGCGATGAGGGCGCCGGCGCCCTCGCGCGACAGGGGCGACGCCAGCAGCGCGAGGCAGGCGAGCGGCCCGGTCTCCCGCAACGTCGGCGCGGCGGCGCTCATCGCCGCGGTCCAGGTCAGCGCGGGCAGGACGGCGCCCAGCAGGCCGAGGTCGCCGGCGCGGGCCAGCGCAGCCTCCGGCTCGGCCTCCTGGAACATGCGCTCCAGCTCATGCCGGACGCGGTCGCCGCTGAGCTCCGCCACGTAGCGGACGTCGCGGCGGAGGGTCGCCTCCGTCATCATGGACATGCGCAGGCCGATCCGCGACGCGTACCGGACGGCGCGGAACAGGCGCGTGGGATCGTCCTTGAAGCTGGCGTCGTGGAGCGTCGCGATGACGCCCTGCTCCAGGTCGGCGACGCCGCCGTGGAGGTCGACCACCGTGCCGAAGGTCTTGGGGCTGAGGTCAACCGCGATGGCGTTGACGGTGAAGTCGCGGCGGGCCATGTCGCGCTCGATCGTCGCGGGCCTGACGTCCGGGAGCGCGCCCGGCGACGCGTATGTCTCCCGGCGCGCCGACGCGATGTCGATGTCCAGCCCGCTCGCCTCGACCTTCACCGTGCCGAACTGCGACGGCAGCGACACGGTCCCGCGCAGCGCCGCCGCCAGCATCGCGCCGTACCTGGACGAGGCGTCGATGACCGGCACGGTCTCCTGCACGAGCAGGTCCGGGTCCCGCGTCGGCCGGTTCAGGAGGATGTCGCGGACCATCCCGCCGACCAAGAAGACCTGAAAGCCCTGGCTGGCCCCCACGACGCCGCCGGCAACGAGGAAGGCCATCATTTGCCGGGGCAGTCGCCTGGTCATGAGGCGGCCCATTTCCTTACGGTCAGGCATTCACGCTCCTCACAGGCAATCGATAGTTGCGGCGTGGCAATTTTGCCATCCAAGCATAGCAAGTCAAGGCCGAAATGCCAGCCCCTTTTTCGGCCCTATCGGGCGCGGCGCAGGGCGGGCTGGAAGACGACGACCGCCAGGATGAGCAGGAACCCCGTCGCCGCGGTCATGCCGAGGGCCCGGGGCGCGCCGAAGGCCTCGGCGAGCGCGCCGACGAAGGCCATGCCGATCGGCATCATGCCGATGCCGAGGGCGACGGCGCCCATCGCGCGGCTCCGCATCTCCGGCGTCGCGTAGACGACGGAGAGGGTGGTCTGCATCGTCGCAAAGGCGCCGATGCCGAGGCCGCCGACGGCCAGCAGCGGCATCGCCCACCAGTGCGTCGGCGCCTGGCTGAAGAGCACTATCATCGCCGAGATGAGGAGCGCCCCGCCGCCAAAGACGCGCCCCAGCCGTTTGAGGCCGACCGCGCTGGCCAGGATGATGGACGCCGTCAGCGCGCCGAGCCCGTCCATGCCGCTCAGCAGGCCGAGCCACGCGGGGCCGACGCCGTAGACCTCGCGGGCGAACACCGGCGTGAGCTGCAGGTAGGGCGCGACGAAGAGGTTTATCGCGAACGTCACCAGCAGCACGGCGCGCAGGACGGGGGTGCGCCAGACGAAGGCCAGCCCCGCGCCCAAATCCAGCGCCACCGCGACCACGACGTTGCGGGAGGGCCCGACGACGGGCTTCCCGGCGTTAGGGTCAGGGACGCGGAGCAGCATCACCATACCAACCGCGTAGAACGCGGTCATGAGCGCATAGGCGGCCGGCGGCCCGGAGAGAGCGAGGACGACGCCCGCCGTCCACCGGCCGAACATGACCGACCCCAACAGGGAGGCAGCGTCGATGGCCATTGCGTTGACGATGACCCGCCCCGGCAGCAGGTCACGGATGAAGGCGCGGCGCACGGGGAAGTCGATCGCCCACGCCGAGCCGGTGAGCAGCGCGATGACGTACACGAGCCAGACCCGCTCCTCGCCCAGCAGCAGGACGACGGTGAAGGCGATCGTCACGGTCAGGTTGATGCACTGGGCGCCAATGAGCATTTGCTTCTTGGGCAGCCGGTCGCCGAGGGAGCCTGCAACGGGCCCGAGCAGCCCCAGCGGGATGAGCCGGAACGTGCCGACCAGCGCGACCAGCAACGGCGAGTCGGTCAGCTCCAGCACCAGCCACCCGAGGACGATGAGGTCCATCCAGAAGGACAGGTGCCAGAGGTGGCCCGCCATCCACAGCGTGGCCCAGTCGCGGACGATCAGCGAGCGGAAGGTCGGGATGCGGGCTAGAGGGCGCAGCATTAGAGCAAACGCCACGCCACCCGTGCTCGGTCACGGTCTTCGTACGGGCGGGGCGAGGTAAAGGGGGTTGCATTTGCCGGGGCCCCTGCCTTCGCAGGGGCGACGGAGTAGGGGTCACGCGCTATGAGGGCCTCCCTATGTTCGGCGGGGTTCCTGCCTACGCAGGAACGACGGTGGCGGAGAAGTGGTGAAGCCATCAGGACTGCCGCTTCTCCCGCTCCATGGCCTCGCTGCGCTGGAAGTTGTGCGTCGCGGGCGTGGTCACGGCGAGCCCGGCGTCGACGGACAGCGTGACGCCGGTGACCCAGCGCGCCTCGTCGCTCGCCAGGTAGACGTTGGCCCAGCCGATGTCCCACGCGGTGCCCTCGGTGCCCAGTGGCGCCGTCTCGACGCGCAGCCCGCGCAGCGACTCGGTCATGCGCAGCTCCATGCGCGGTGTGTAGACCTGCCCCGGCGCAATGGCGTTGACGCGGATGAGGTCGCGCCCGTGGTCGGAGGCCATGGTCTGCGTGATGCCGACGATGGCGGTCTTGGAGACGGAGTAAGCCAGCGGCGAGTGCGCCCGGAGGCCCGCGATGGAAGACAGGTTCGTGATGGCGCCGCCCCCGCCCTCGATCATGTGGGGGATGGCCGCGCGGCTGGCGAAGACCACGCTCTTGACGTTGACGTCCATCACGTTGTCCCACTCCTCGATGTCAAGCGTGAGCACGTTGCCGCGGGACGAGATGCCGACGTTGTTGACCAGGATGTCGAGGCGCCCGTACCGGTCGACGGCGGCCCGGCACATGGCGTAGCAGTCGTCCGAGCTGGTCACGTCGGCGACGAATACCGACGCCTCGCCGCCCTCCTCCGTGATCATGTCGACCGTGTCCTGGGCGGCCGCCTCGATGACGTCCACCACGAGCACCTTCGCGCCCTCGCGCGCGAACAGGACGCTGGTAGCCTTGCCGTTGCCGATGCCCTCGGCGATGCTGCCGCCGCCCGTGACGACGGCGACCTTCCCTTCCAAGCGTGGTCGTCTCTCCGGCATGGTTCCCTCCTTGCGGGAAGTATACCTGATGGGGGGCCGCGCCGTAGGGTTTTGCGTCACCCGTTCGGGGGAGACGGGAGGGACCATGCGCCGGTATGAGGGTTGGGGGGTGGGCAGGATCGCATTGTTTCCCGCGTCCGGCGTAGCTGCGGGGAATTGTTTTGTTTTTCGTGTTGAAGCTGCGTTGGCACGTTGCAGATACAAGACGAAAATTTTTTCATCAGGGGGGAACAATTCCCGGCCCGGCCCTTCGACACGCTCAGGACAGGCTCTGCGCCCCCACCCCAGCCCTCCCCCCTCCTGGGGGAGGGGGGAACGGGTCGCGGGGCGGTTGTGCTGTTGTGGTGGCGGTGCATGGGGCGAGGGTAGCGGGGATTCGCTTTGCTTTTCGTTTTGTAGGGGAGTTGGCACATTGCAGATACAAGGCGAATATTCACCGAGGGGAAGCGAATCCCGGCCGGCCCTTCGACACGCTCAGGACAGGCTCTGCGTCCCACCCCGGCCCTCCCCCACGAGGGCGGAGGGGGAACGACGGGAAGAGGAGCGGTTGGGCTGTTGCTGTCGTGGTGGTGCATGGGGCGAGGGTAGCGGGAGGGACGGCGTTCGCGCGAGGGGGTGGTGGCAGGGTGGCCATTCATCCTTCGATTTCCCCCTTCGACCGCGCTCAGGACAGGCTCAGGACGAACGGGGGCGGTTGGAGCCGCGGGCGTGGTCCGTCGCAGAGTTGCCCCGCCCAGCCCTGCCCCTCTGGGTTCCTGCCTGCGCAGGAACGACGAAAAGGGGGATGGGGTGCGCGGGCCTCGTTGGGCGCGGGGATTCCTGCATACCGGCATGCGCCGGTATGGGGGGTGGGGTCAGGGCGATGGGCTTCACCCCCGGCCTTGCTGAAACCCTTGAAGATATAACTTGTTGAGTTATAATGATTGCATGCCTCAATTTGAGCTTCACGTTCGACCGAACGGCTCATGTCCATACGATGAATACGTCAGCAGCGTGTTTCAGTCGGGCAATAAACGGGAGGCTGCGAAGATCAGGGCTACGGTGGAGCTGCTCGCGCAGTTAGGATCGGACGGCCTCGTCAAGATGCGGCTGGCGGAGAAGATGAACGACGTGTGGCAACTTCGCGTTAGCGTGCACCGTGTCTTCTACTTTTGGCATGAAGATTCCCAGAGGTACGTCATACTGAACGGCTTTCGGAAGCAATCACGAAAGACACCACCCGCAGAGTTGCGCAGGGCGGAAGCATTGCGGGTAGAACACCTTGACGTAGGAGGGGGGCGATGACGCAACGAGCAGACAGCCATGACTCCCATGCCTCGTGGCTGGAGGACGTTGAGTATCGTAAGGAATTCGGTTCCGAGAGCGCGAAGCTGGAGATAGCAGCAGTTCTTGTGCGGGCGCGGGGACTCGCCAACATGACGCAATCCGCGCTGGCGGAGCTGGCCGGCACATCGCAGGCGTATATTGCCAAGCTGGAAAGCGGCGACGCGAATCCCACTATCGGCAATATCGGACGGTTGCTCGCCTGCATGTGGTTGAGGGCCGCCATAGAACCCGCACGGATGGAGCCGCGCACATCCATCGAACCGATGCAGAACCTGAGGGCCGCAGAGGCCAGGGGTGACTATTTCGGGGGTAGCGTTCCCGGCGCGTAGCCAAACAGCGGATCGCGGACGGCGCGGGGATTCCTGGATACCGGCATGCGCCGGGGAGGTTGGGGCCTTAGCCGAACAGCGGGTCGTCGTCCTCATCATCCGAGGCGGCGCGCGGCCCTTCGACAGGCTCAGGGTGAGCGGGACGGGCGACCACAAGGGTCGCCCCTACAGGGGGACGGCCCGCCCCACACATCGCCCGCCCCTCTGGGTTCCTGCCTGCGCAGGAACGACGAAAAGGGGGGTGGGGTGCGCGGGCGTTGTTGGGCGCGGGGGTTTCTGGATACCGGCCCCGTATCGGGGTACGGGGGGGACCATGCGCCGGTATGAGGGGGTGAGGCATTAGCCGAACAGCGGGTCGTCGTCCTCATCGTCCGTGGCGGCGGGGGTGTCCGCGCCTCGATTTCCCTCGGCACGAACGGGGGTCTTGGCGGGGCGCGGCCCTTCGACAGGCTCAGGGCGAACGGCGGCGGGGCGGGGGCGGCGGCCCATGAGGGCGTTGTAGGAGGCGTCCGAGCCGTAGTCGCGGACTTGGACGGCGACGGGGATGGGGACGGCCTCGCCGAAGAAGAGCGCCTGCTGCCGGGAGCGCAGGCCCGCCAGCACGGTGCGCAGCTCGCGGCTGCCGGACGCGCCCGCCATGACGGCGTCGACGTCGCGCTCGTCGTCCAGCAGGCAGCACACCTTGGTGCCCACCTGGCTCAGCACCTCCGGGTCGATGGCGCTGGGCCGCTGGTCGACCACGAGGAGCGTGACGTTGTTCTTGCGCATCTCCCGCGCGATGATGCCGAAGGGCGACTGGGACGCCACCGCGGGGCTGAGGAAGCGGTGCGCCTCCTCGATGACGATGGTCAGCGGCGTGGTCGCGCGCTCGCCGCCGTCCGCCGACTGCCGCTCCCGGTAGCGGTCGTGGATGCGGCGCGTCAGCAGGTTGGCGACGAGCATGTAGGCGACCACGTCGTCGCCATAGCGACCGAACTCCAATACGACGTGCTTCCCACGGTCGAGGTGGTCCATGATGCTGGGCACCGCGTCGGTGGCCGCCGACTCCTTGACGAAGGGCAGCCGCGCGACGCGGTTGGTCAGCCGCCGGTGCAGCGTCGCGAGGGCGGAGCCGTTGACGTTGATCTCGTTGGCAAGCTCGCCGATCTCGTCCGAGCCCTCCAGCCGGAGGAACTCGCGCATCCAGCGGCCCTCGCCGAAACGGCGGCCCAGCGCGTAGGCGGCCTCGGCGGCCACGTCGGAGACGCCGAGGGTCTCGCGGAGGGCCATGATGTCCTCGGGCGTGATCTCGTCGTAGCCGATCTCGACGTTGAAGTCGGGCTGCACGGGCGCGTTGCCCGCCCGTCGCGCATCGAGGGCGAAAACGGACACCTCGGACGGGAAGAGCTGCTTCAGCGACTTCACGCGCCGCCCGCGCTCCACGTCGCCGCCCTCCCAGCCGTACTCGTTGTGCATATCGAAGATGAGCAGCGACGACAGGCGGCTCTGGAGCACGCCGATGAGCAGCAGGCGCGTGAGGAAGCTCTTGCCGGTGCCGCTCTTGCCGAAGACGCCGTTGGAGCGCTGCAGCATGGTCTTGAGGTCCAGGCACACGACCGCATCCATGTCCAGCGGCGTGCCGACGGCGAAGTTGCTGCCGCCCTCCGCGCCGAACACCTGCGCAACGTCGGCGTCGGACGCGCGGGTGGCGCGCGAGAAGTGCGCGGGCACGGTGCGGGCGGGAGCGATGTCGCCGTCCGAGCCGGCGACGGCGGGCAGCGTCAGGCGCGGGCGGACGGTGATGGCGCCGTATGCCGCCGTGCCGGAGAGCGCCTGCGTCACGAGGGGGTCGCTGAAGCCGCCGGGGGCGCTGCGGAGGCGGGCATCGGTAGAGGCGAGCCGGACCTCGCTGACCATGCCGAAGAAGCGGCGGCGCTCGCCCTGGATGACGACATAACTGCCGACGGGGATGTCCTCGACAGACGCGCCCTCGGCGAGGCGCACCTCCACGCCGTCGGTCAGGGAGCCGCCGACAACTGCGCCGAGGAGGGCGCCGGGAGTGGCCTCCTTCCGTTCGTCCGACCCTTCGACAGGCTCAGGGCGAACGGAGGAAACATCGCCGTTGGCCCGCTCGTTTTGCGTCATGCGATGCCCCGCAGGATGGCGTTGAGGCGCGTCACGTCGCTGGCGAGCTCCGTCGCGAGGGCGTTGGCGGCACGCTGCCGGAAGGCGCCGGCGTCGGGGCGGCCCTCGGCGGCGAGGCGCACGTTGGCGGCGATGACCTCGTCGATGGCGGGGACGGACGCCGTCGTCAGCAGGCGCAGGTAGTCGAGCTGCTCGGTGAAGGCGGCAACCTCGCCGGCGTCGCAGCAGTAGACGAAGGCGTGGATGCGCGGCGGCGCGGCGGGCAGCCGCTGGACCACCGTGCCGAGGCGGTCGTGGCCGACGACGAGAGCCTGCATGTGCGTCGCCAGCAGCCGCGCGATCTGCGGGTTGTTGCGATACACGGACGCCTCGTCGGGCTCGTCCGCGCCGCGGGCGGCGACACGGCGGCCGGGGTCGAGCGCGGCGGTCGTCACGCTGTAGACGACGCCGTAGATCGCGGGGTCGCCCACGCGCACGAGGCTGCCCAGCGGCGGCGCGCCGTAGAGGGCGTAGCACTCGGCCGTGAAGCCGGTGGAGCCGGCCTCCACCACCTCGCCGATGCGGTTGTCGGGTGCGCCATCAAGGGTCAATGTGGGCTTCCTTGCTGAGGATTAGGGGCGCGTCGGCCCCCCATCCTAACCTTCCCCCACAAGGGGGGAAGGGACTTTAATGTCAGGGGCGCCTACACCCAGGGGCGGCGCTTGGAGCGCTGCTTCTGGGAAGTGTACACGGGCAGCCCGCGGCCCTCCAAGGCGCGCTCCACCATGTTTTTGAAGGCTTCCCGGTCCGCGCCGGTGACGACGGCCTGCTCGTGGGCCTCCTGCAGCGCGACGGGGTAGCCCGCGCCGCGCCGCGCGTTGTCGACGACGAGGGCGTGCGCCAGCGACAGCAGCGCCGGGTCGTCGGCGACCCACGCGGGCAGCTCCACGCGCCCGATCTCCTCGCCGACGTTCACGTAGAAGAAGTGGACGCGGTGCGGGCCGTAGGCGTCGCGGGCGACGGGCGACCGGCTGGCGAAGACGGCGGAGCGCTCGCCGGGGGCCAGCGTCCGCGCGAAGAGCTCGCGGTCCGTGACGTCGTGGGCGGCGTCGCAGCGGCGGCCGCCGGGGGCGAGGGCGCGGCAGTGCACCTGGCAGTGGCCGACGGGGTCGAGGTCGCACAGCGCGAGCCGCAGCAGGTTCACGACCTCGGCGCTGTTGGGCAGGCTGATGTAGGACGCGACGGCCATGAGCCGCCGCCCTTCGACAGGCTCAGGGCGAACGGCGGCGCGGATGCGGTCGAGCGCGGCCAGCAGGCCGTCGTGGAGGAGCTGTTGCCGCACGTACTCCGGGAACCGGCCGCGCGGGGGCAGCTCGCCGCCGAGCTCCCACAGCACGAGGGTGCCGTCCAGCAGGGCGAGCGTTGGCGTACTGACGCCGGCCTCCACGGCGTCAGCGAGGGCCGACGCCTCCTCGACGGTGCGCACGAGGCCCATGAGCGCGCCCTCCACCGCCTGCCGGGCGGAGGGCGACGCCGGGTCCTGCAGGTAGAGGTCGGCGTCCGTGGTGCGGAGCGCCGGGCGGCTGAACAGCTCGGCGTCCGGTGCGCTGCCGTAGGTGAGGCGGCACCCGCCTATGTTGACGAGGGCGCAGCGCAGCGGCAGGTGGCGGTTCACGTCGATGTGGGAGCCGTCGACGGCGACGACGCTGAAGTCGGCGGGCGGCGGCGTGGGCGGGAACACGGCGCCCGGCGGCTCGACGGCCTCTGCGGGGAGGAAGGCGAGCAGCCCCTGGGCGGCCTCGACGCGGGCGTTCAGCGTGCTCGCGTCGGCGTCGCGCAGTGCGGCGATTACGGCGTCCATGCGCCGCTCGCGCGCCGCGCCAAGGTCGGCTCGCGCGACAGCGGCGTCGATCTGCGCGGCGGTGCGGTAGAGGTCAAGGGCCATGCGGGGCCTCCTTGCAGGGGTGTGGGAAGCGCCCTTCGACAGGCTCAGGGCGAACGGGACTAGACGTAGATGTATGCCTCAAGATAGTAGGGAAATCGGTGCGCCCGCACTATGCGTTCCGGGTTGGAAATTGCGCGAAAAGTCGCGTCCGCGGCGATGACGCTGTCCAGCGCGTCGCCCTGGCGGTCCGCCAGCACCCGCTCGCGGACGTCCCCGTTGCTGAATGCGACGCGGCCGGCGTTTTTCAACGCGAGCAGGATGTTGTCTCTCGATTCAACGCTGCCCCTGGCGTCCTTGTAGGAGCCGTAGAGGCCGGACGCCTTGAGGGTGCTCGCCGGGCAGACCTCCATGACCCACGGCGCGTCGTCCTCGGAGAAGTGAAGCGGGGGAATGTTGACGAGGTTATCAGCCACCAGCGGGCGCAGGAGCTCGCTGATGCCGTAGTAGGTCTGCCTGAAGATGCGCAAGTTGTAGGCGCAGAACGGGGCCTTGGCCTCGATGTCCGTCTGCCTCCGCAACTCCTTGCGGCCCCAGTCGCGATAGGCGGTGTCCGAGCAGGTCTCCCTGAACTCGCCTTCCGACGGAAACCTGTCGGGGAAGCCCGCCACGAAGTCGGCCCACGACTCCGCGGCGATCAGTTCTCGCGGCAGGCTGAAGGGGAAGTCGCAGCCGAACGCCGCGCTCTCGGCGCTCGCGATGAACTGTCGCAGGGCAGGCAGGACGTCGTCACGGTCGGTGGAGCAGTCCAAGAACTCGGTCGCCGGGGCACATGCTTCAACCACGATTCCCCGGCGGTAGGGGACGGCCTGGGCGAGCCAGATCTTTTTGCCCGCGTTTTTTCCGCCGCTGAAGTCGACGCCGTAGACGCGGTCCTGCATCACGAGCGCCCCGGGTCGCGGAGGAGGACGCGCTGGTCACCCTGGCGGCGCGTGACGTGGAGCTGGTCCAGGTGCTCCAGCAACGGCAGCGCGTACTTGCGCGACGTGCCGAAAGCGTCCCGGACGTCGGCGACGGTGATGGCGCCGTGCTCGCGGAGGTGCGCGATGATGCGGTCGACCATCTCCCGGTACGGGCCCGCCGCGAACACGAAACCGTCGGCCACGCGCACGACGCTGCCGCGCTCGGCGAGCACGCCCAGCAGCGCGGCGTCGATCTGCAGATCCGTCGGCGGCGTGTAGGGCTCGCGCTCCAGGGCCGCGACGTACCGGGCGGCAGCCGCTTCCTGCGCGTCCGACAGCTCGACGCGGTGGCCCGGCGAGCGCACCGCTGCGCCTGCCTCCTCCAGCACGCCCTCGTTGGACAGCCGCTGGAGGACGTGCGTGAACACCGCCTGTAAGAGCCTCAGCCGGTTGCGCAGCTCCTCGCGGGGCAGGCCTGTGCGCAGCGGGTTCGCCGAGTGGTAGGCCTGCACCGCGGCGTCGGCCTGGCCGCGCATCTTCGCCCAGCCGGAGGTCGTCATGAGGACGGCGCTGGCGTCGGACGGCGCGCCGCCGACGGACACCACCTCGCCCTGCTCGGCGAGAATCGTCGCAAGCTCGGCCGTCTGCTCGGCGCTCAGGTTGGCGGCGCGCGCGAGGGCGGCGAGGCCGCACGGCTCGGCGGTCTCCAGCGCCTTCAGGAACAGGTCCTCCGGCGCGCCCTCGGCCATGACCTCGAGCTTCTCCAGCACGCCGGTCTGGAACCGCCGGTGCCGCTCCGGGTGCGGGTCGACGACGCGCCCGCCGCCCAGCGTCCACTGGGACGAGCGCAGGACGAAGTAGTCGCCCTTCACCAGCGGCATCGGGTCGGAGAGGTGCACCTGCGCCCAACCCTCCTGCCCGGCGCGGAGCTCCGTCACGTCCAGCAGCCGCACCCGCGCAAAGCTCTCGCTGGCGCCGGCGTGGAACGTGACGCCCAGGTTGTGGCGGATGTTCATGGGCGCGCCGGGCACCATGCGCACCTGCACGTCCACCGTGCGGGTCGGCCGCAGCCAGCCCGGCAGCGTCAGCACCTGCCCGCGCTCGGCCTCCTCCTGCGTGGTGTTGGCGAGGTTCACGGCGACGCGGTTGCCCGGCCCGACGTTGTCGATGCGCTGCTGGTGCGACTGCAAGCCGCGGATGCGCCGCCGCAGACCCGACGGCAGCAGCTCGACCTCCTGGCCGACGGTCAGCGCGCCGTCGAGCAGCGTGCCGGTGACGACGGTGCCGAAGCCCGCCATGACGAAGCTCCGGTCGATGGAGAGGCGCGGGCGGCCGAGGTCCTCGCGGCGGACGGTCTCCTCCAGCATGTCGTCGATGAGGGCGACGAGCTCCGGCAGCCCCTGGCCCGTGACCGCCGACACCAGCGCGATGGGCGCGCCCGCGAGCGTGGTGCCCGCCAGCGTCTCCTCCACCTCGCCGCGGACCAGCTCTGCCCACTCCTCGTCCACGGTGTCCGCCTTGGTGAGCACGACGACCCCGCGCTTGACCTGCAGCAGGTCGAGGATGGCGAGGTGCTCGCGGGTCTGCGGCATGACCGACTCGTCAGCCGCGACGATGAGCATGGCGAGGTCGATGCCGCCGACGCCGGCGAGCATGTTCTTGATGAACCGCTCGTGGCCGGGCACGTCGACGACGCTGATCTCGCGGCCGGAGGGCAGCGTGAACCAGGCAAAGCCCAGCTCGATGGTCATCTCCCGGTCCTTCTCCTCCTGGAGCCGGTCCGGGTCGATGCCGGTGAGCGCCTTCACCAGCGTCGACTTTCCGTGGTCGACGTGGCCCGCCGTGCCAATGACGTACATGCGCGTTCCTTGCCGAGGGTGCGTTCAGGATAGCAGAGGGGGAGGGAGTGGCGTAGGGGTGTGCTTCGACGAGCTCAGCACGAACGGGGGTGGGAATGTGCGCTGTACGGGCTGCTAGGCTTTGGCGCTGATGACGACGGGGCCGCCGCGCTCCACGTCAATGTTGAGGTTGTGCTGGTCCAGCAGCCGCATGCCCACCAGCGGGACGCTGCCCGTAACGTCCGCCTCGATGGGTCTCGGTTGGCCGTCCCAGAGGACCGTGGCACCGTGAATGCTAAAGCGCACTTCGTCATCGTTGGCCAAAAGCGCCCAGCCTGTGTTGACAAAGGGCAGACCCAACTCCGCCACCAAGGCACTGGGTAGGGTCAAGAAGCCGGTGTAGCCGGTGTCCACCACAGCCTGAATGTCCTGGGTCTGCCCTAGCGGGCCCTGTAGAGTCAGGGAGATGACAGGCTCATAGGAGGGCGTTCACCACCCCCCGGATCACTCAGTCCTCCGCAGCGACCCTGCTCCAAAGCTGCGAAGCGCCCGGTAGCCGACCCGTTCGCAAAAGACGTTGATGGCCTCCGGGCAGCGGGACCGGAGGCGGGTCACCGCATCAAGCGCCTCATTGCCCATGTCCCAGTCGCCGGTGTCCACGTCCACGGCGGCGACTTCTCCAACATGATCGGCTTCGACCTGAGAGCGGATGTCGCGCTCGTACATCTCCCTGCCGAGGCGGGCTATCTCTTCCGTGGGGCGGGTGGGCGCGGTGGGCCAGGAGAGCCAGGGGCGCTCCGGGGTTTCCGCGTCCTTCATCGTGTCTCCCTTTCCAGGGTGTACTCGTGTGTGAATTATTCTAGCATTTTAGCGGCGGCATGCCCCTTCAAGTGCCCTTAGGACAGACTTCGACAGGCCCAGCACGAACGGGGGTGGGCTACCACAGCCTTTCCCCCGGCCGCGCCGTCTCGCCTGCGTCCGCGCCCGCCAGCCACGGGTCGTCGTCCGCGCTGACGATGACCTCCTCCGAGCGGATGCGGTGGTAGGGGATATCGGGGGCGAGCGCGGGCAGGTCGACACCCTCGTCCAGGCCCTTGGCGGCCCTCAGCATGAGCTGCCGCAGTCGGATGATCGCGCCGTCGGCGGAGTAGAGGTGCTCACGCTCGCGGTTGACGACGGCGCCCATGCTCTCCGTGACGGCGTAGTCCTGCTCGGCGTTCGGATAGATGCCGGAGATGAGCGTTCGCTTCTGCGCCGCGCGGTCGATCAGGTAGTCGTTGTCCAGCCGCTTGAGCCTGCGCCGCCCGTCGGCCGGGTCCATGATGGTGTTCTCCGCGTAGGCCGCCTCGCGCTCGGCGGACGTGAAAGGGCGGTCCGGATTGCCGCGCACGAAGAAGCGCATGCAGCTCTCGTCGTCCATCGGCACGATGAAGAACGTGCCGCTGGCCCGCCCGGGGCTGGCGATCATGCTGCACACGGGGAAGACGTGGCTGGTGATGCGCAGGTGCCGGTGCCCCGCGTCCGTGGGCCGGATGCCGATGAGCCGGAAGCCGTAGTCCGTGTCCTGCACGTGGATGACGGCGTACCGGTACCGCGCCAGCAGGTAGGAGCGCAGGTTCGGCGACGGCGTCCCCGGACGGTCCGAGTCGTCCGGCTCCAGCGTCCAGTCCGCGTAGCGCCGGTGCAGCGTACCCAGGTGCGACGAGTCGATGTTGCCCTCGATGCTCTGCAGGTAGTTGCAGTACACCGGCGCCTTCGCCGCAATGACGTGCGACTCCGGCAGCCGGTTGAAGAGAAAGTCGGGCGGCAGGGGCTGGAGATCCGGCGGGCCCATGTACGCCCACACCATGCCCGCCGACTCGAGGACGGGGTACGCGGTCGCGCGCACCTTCTCGTGGAAGCGGCTGCCCGGCACGTCCGAGGGCATATCGACGCAGTTCCCGTCCACGTCGAATTTCCAGCCGTGGTAGATGCACATCAGCCCGCATTCCTGGTTGATGCCGAAGTAGAGCGACGCGCCCCGGTGGGGGCACCGCTCGCCGATGAGCCCGACGTGCCCGTCGCTGTCGCGGAAGGCGACCAGGTCCTCGCCGAGGAGCTTCACGCGCACGGGCGGGCCGTCGTTGTCGGGGAGGTCGGTGGAGAGCAGGCAGGGGTGCCAGTAGCGTCGCAGGACGCGGCCCATGGGCGTGCCGGGGCCGGTGCGGCAGATGAGCTCGTTGTCTTCCCGCGTGAGCATGTGCGACTCCCGGGGATGGTTGGGGACAGGATAGCAGAGGGGGGAAGGGGTGGGGCGCCCGATTGTTGAGATGTCCCTTCGACAGGCTCAGGGCGAACGGCAACTTCATGCGGTCGTTGTCCGTCGGGGGTTCCCCTGCCTTCGCAGGGGCAGGCTCTGCCTCCGCAGGAACGACGATGGGGGCGAGCCGTCACCCCCGCGCGGCGATGGCCTCGTGGCGGGCGAGGATCTGCTGCGCGCGCTGCACGATAGGGACGTCGATCATCTTGCCGTCGAGCTCGAAGGAGGCGCGGCCGATCTTCTCCGCCTCGGTGTTGGCGTCGATGATGCGCCGCGCGAGGGCGACCTCCGCCTCGGTCGGGCTGAACGCCTCGTTGAGCACCGGCACGACGCTGGGGTGAATACAGGACGCGCCCTCCAGCCCGAACCGCCTGGCCTTGAGCGCGACCTCCCGCACGGCGTCCAGGTCCTTGTAGTCGGCGACGGTGCCGAAGATGCCCAGCGCCATCACGCCCGCCGCCTTGGCCGCGTACACGGACTGGGTCTTCGGGTAGAGCAGCGTCTCGGCGTCCGGCTGCATGCCCAGCGCCGACGCCAGGTCCTCCGCGCCGATGGTGATGGCCGCCGTGCGCGGGCTCGCCTTGGCGATCTCGGCGATCTGGAAGAAGGCCTCCGGCGTCTCGACCATCGTCAGGAACGACGTCGCGCCCACCGGCATGCCCCGCTCCGCCTCGAGGTCCGACACCATCGCGTCGAGCAGCCTGACATGGTCGGGGCCGGCGACCTTGGGCAGGACGAGGGCGTCGACGGCGGGTGAAACGCACGCTTCGATGTCCGGCACGGCGAGCCGCAGGGGCTGGTTGACGCGCACCAGCACGTCCGCGCCCGCCTGCCCGGCGCGCTCGGCGGCAGCCTGCACGCCAGCCCGCGCCGCGGCCTTCTCCGCCAGCGGGACCGAGTCCTCCAGGTCGAGGATGATGCCGTCGGCGCCCCGCTCGTGGGCGCGGGCGACGTAGCGTTCGACGTTGGCCGGCACGTACAGCAGCGATCGCCAGACGGGGGGCTTCCGTTCGTACGTCATCCGATCACTCCTCGCGCTCGCAGATTGGCCAGCTCCCCGGCGGAGACGCCCGCGCCGCCGAAAACCTCGTCGTTGTGCTGCCCCAGCCTCGGCGCGGGGTGGCGGAACGTTCCCGGCGTCCGCGACAGCCGGGGCACGATGTTGTGCACCGGGACGGCCCCCATCTCTTCGTCCGGCAAGTCGACCACCACCTCGCGCTCGATGACGTGGGGGTCGTCGAGGAACTGGGCGATGTCGTAGACGGGCCCGGCGGTGACGCCCGCGCCGTTGAGCTCGGCGAGGGCCTCGTCCTGTGTTCGCTCGGCCACCCAGCCGCCGATGATGGCGTCGACCTCGGCCCGGTGCCGCACGCGCTCGGCGTTGTTGCGGAAGCGGGGGTCGGCGATGGCGTCCTCCCTGCCCACCACCTTGAACACGCGCTCCGCCATCGACTGGATGGAGGCCGACAGGGCCACCCACTTGCCGTCCCGTGTGGCGTAGACGTTGCGGGGCGACGCCGTGTTGGAGGCGCTGCCCACGCGCTGCTTGATGCTCCCGTCGACGCGGTAGCCGGCGGCGTCCGCGCCCAGGATGGAGAAGATGGGCTCCAGGAGCGAGAGGTCGATCACCTGCCCCGCGCCGCCCTTCACCTCGCGCTCGCGCTGGGCGATCAGGACGGCCATCGCGCCGTAGAGGCCCGCCGCCATGTCGGCCAGCGCCATCGGCGGCAGGACGGGCTCGCGGTCGGCGAAGCCGTTGTGGTCGGCGAACCCGGACATGGCCTCCACCAGCGTGCCGAACCCCGGCCGCTCGCGGTACGGCCCGGTCTGCCCGAACCCGGACACCCGCACGATGATCAGGCCGGGGTTATCCGCATGCAGCGCCTCCGGCCCCAGCCCCATCTCCTCCAGTCGGCCGGGGATGAAGTTCTCGACCAGCACGTCGGCGTCACGGGCCAGCCGCCGCACAAGGGCGAGTCCGTCGGCGTCGCGCAGGTTGACCGACACGCTCTTCTTGTTCCGGCAGTAGGTCTTCCAGTGCGTCTCGACGGAGCTGTCGCCCCAGGCCCGCAGCGGGTCGCCGTTGGGCAGCGCCTCGATCTTGACGACCTCCGCGCCGAAGTCCGCAAGCTGCAGCGTCAGCATGTTCCCGGCGACAAGCCGCGACATGTCAAGCACCCGCAGGCCGTCCAGCGGCCCCCGGTCGCCGGGGTCAAACTGCCTGGCGTGGATTGGCATTGGTGCGGGACTCCTCTCTCCCTGCCATTCTACCCGCGTGGAGTTACGCCTACCCCCCAAACCCCCGTCTCACCGGCAGTTGGTCGTCTCCCTCGACCACGTCGATCTCGAAGGCGTTGTTGAAGGCGGCCACGTACCGGTAGAGGCCGACGGTCGCGACCATCATGATCACCCACCGCTCGCCATGCCTTGCCATCAGCGAGTCGAACAACGCCTGCTCGACACGATTCGTGCGGCAGAGCTGGCGGCAGAGCTCGATGACGTCGCGCTCGTCGTCGTCGAGGCGGCTAATGTCGCCGCCGGTGCGCGCGGCCTCGATGGCGGCGTCACGCAGGCCCGCAGCCCGCGCGCTTCCGATGTGCGTCGACCACTGGAAGGGCGCGTCGTCCTCGTAGGCGACGGCGAGGATGGCGAGTTCGTGCAGCGCGTCGCTGACCACGCCGTTGCCGTGCGCATGGTGGACGCTCGCGAGGAAGCCCATCGAGAGCTCCGGGCTGTGGAGCATGACCCCGAACGGACCTCGGACGCGCCCCCGCTCAGCCGCTATCGCATCCCACTCGTGTTGCTGCTCCGGCGGCAGCTGGGCTTTGTCCGTGATGGGTTTGATGCGTGTCATGGCTCTCTCCTGATGGGTGCGAGCTGTGGCCCTTTGAGCGGCGTGCTCATTACACCAGCGTCACCGGGTCCACGTCCACCGTCCACGACGGCGGTATGGGCAGCGACGCGAGCAAGCCGGGCACGTCCGTCGCGGGCGTCGGCGGCACGCGCAGCACGACGTGCCATCGCCAGCGGCCCCGGACGCGCGCGGGGTAGCCCGGCGCGGGCCCGACGACGTCCACCTCCGTCAGCCCCTGCTGCGTCAGCGCCAGTCGGAGGTCCTCGCCGAACCGCCGCGCCTCGTCGGCGCCGTACTGGGGGCTGGTGTGCTGGAACTGGAACCGCACCAGCCGCGAGAAGGGCGGGTTGCCGTGCTCCCGCCGCAGCGCGACCTCCGTCTCGTAGTAGGCGTGGTAGTCCTGCCGCGCGCCCGCCTGCACGGCGTAGTGCTCCGGGTTGTACGTCTGCACCACGACGCGGCCCGGCTCGTCGCCGCGTCCCGCGCGTCCGGCGACCTGGCAGAGGAGCTGGAAGGCGCGCTCGCCCGCGCGGAAGTCGGGCAGGTACAGCCCCTGGTCGGCGAGCACCACGCCCACGAGCGTCACGTTGGGCAGGTGCAGGCCCTGCGCCACCATCTGCGTGCCCACCAGCACCTGCGCCTCGCCGCGCGAGAACCGCTCCATGAGGTCGCGGTGCGCGTCCCGCTCGCGGGCGGCGTCGCGGTCCCACCGCAGCGCCGCCGCGCCCGTCGTGCGCTCGACCTCCTGCACGACGCGCTGGGTGCCCACGCCAAGGTAGCGGATGTGCGGGCTGCGGCACCGGGGGCAGCTATCGACAGGCCGGTACCGTCGCCCGCACTGGTGGCACACGAGCCGCTCGCCCTCGGCGTGGTACGTGAGCGGCGTCGAGCAGCTGCGGCAGTGGAGGGCGTGGCCGCAGTTTCGGCACTGCACGGTGCCCGCCGAGCCACGGCGGTTCAGGAAGAGGATGGCCTGCTGGCCCCGCCGAAGTGTGTCCGACAGCGCGCCGCTGAGGGCGCGGCTGAACATGCTGCGGACGCCCGCCTTCAGCTCCTCCCGCATGTCAACGACCTCGACCTCGGCGAGGGGCACGGCCTGCGGCGCTCCGCCGGGTCCGGGGCGCAGCCGGTTGCGCAGCGTCAGCAGCCGGACGCGGCCCCGCTCGGCGGCGTGGTACGTGGCGATGTCGGGCGTCGCGCTGCCGAGGACTACTGTGGCGCCGGTGAGCCGACCGAGGCGCAGGGCCGTCGTGCGGGCGTGGTAGCGCGGCGACGCGTCGGCCTGCTTGTACGTCCACTCGTGCTCCTCGTCGAGTATGACGAGGCCCAGGTCGGGCACGGGCGCGAAGATTGCGCTGCGGGCGCCGAGCACCACGTCGTAGTCACCCTCCCGGATGCGCCACCACGTGTCGTAGTGCTGGCCCGGCGTGAGGCCGCTGTGCAGCAGCCCGACGCGGCCGGGAAACCGCGCCTGCAGCCGCGCCACGAGCTGCGGCGTCAGCGAGATCTCCGGCGCCAGCAGCAGCCCGCGCTTGCCGGCGTCGATGCAGGCGGCAAGGGCGCGCAGGTAGACCTCCGTCTTGCCGCTGCCCGTTGGCCCCTGCAGCAGAAAGGCGTCGTGGCTCTCGCCCCGTACGCTGCCGGCGATTCGCTCCACCGCGTCCGCCTGCTCGGCGGTGAGCGACACGGGCACGTCGCGCTGCGGCGTGTACGCGGTCAGCGGGTCGCGGACGCGGCGGTGGTGCTCCAGGATGAGGACGCCGCTGCTTACGAGCCGTCGCACGGCGGACGGGCTGAACTCCTTTCGGGCCTGCGCCGCGTCCATCGACTCTTCGAGCAGTATGTGCTCCAGCAGGGCACGCCGTCGAATGGAAGTCGACTTGAGCGCCTCCAACTCCCGCTGCGCATCCTCGGCGGACACGCCGAGCCGCAGCGTCTGCGAGTACGCGGGCCGCGCCGCCTGGCGGGAAAGCTCCCACTGATCGGCGACGAGCCCGGCCCGCACCAGCTGGCGCACCGCTCGGGTCGTGTCCCCGCCAAGCGAGCGTTGCAGGGCCTCCTGCGTCACGCGGCCCCGGCGTCGGAGCAGGTCCAGGGCACGGGCCTCGTTCGCCTGAAAGCTCATGCCGGCCGAAGGAGGGGAGGAGTCAGCGACACCGGGCAATGGGTTGAGGTAACGCACGAGGCGGCGGCGGAAGTCCGGCGGGAGCATGAGGGCGGCGGCCTCGAACAGCGTGCAGCGGGTCTCGCGGCTGAGCCATCGCGCAAGCTCAAGCTGGTAGCCGGCGAGGACCGGCTCCGGGTGCTGCGCGCTGAGCACGGGGCGGATGCCCTGGATGTCGGTCGTGTCCGAGAGGGCGAACACGACCCCGCCGACGCGGCGCGACAGCAGGGGCACAAAGACAGGTTGACCGGGAAACAGTTGCAGACGGGAAGGAATCTCGTAGGTGAACGTGCGCTCAGGGCCTACTTGGGCATCGACAGCGACTTCAGCGTAGCGGGCGTTCCGCTCCGGCTGAGCAGCCATGCGCACCACCTGCGGCCCGGCGCGCCGGGATGGCCGGGGGATTAGGTCTTCTTCTCTTCCGACTGGGTCTCTGCGGACTC